>NZ_CP063418.1:0-1349177 GCF_013184985.2 Actinomyces faecalis | reverse complement strand
GAGCGTCCGCCTTGAACTCGGGGGCGACGACGACGTCCACCGGGACCAGGAGCTCGACGCCCTTGTCCTTGGCGGTGGCCAGGTAACCCTTGACGGTGTCGATCTGGTCCTTCTCCAGCAGCGAGGTACCGACCTCGTAGCCCTGGGCCGCCAGGAAGGTGAAGGCCATGCCTCCACCGATGAGCAGGCGGTCGGCCTTGCCCAGGAGGTTGGCGATGACGCCGAGCTTGTCGGAGACCTTCGAACCGCCCAGGACCACGGTGTAGGGGCGCTCAGGGTCGTTGACAGCCTTGGACAGGGACTCGATCTCCTTGCCGACCAGCAGGCCGGCCGCAGCCGGGAGGATCTGGGCGACGTCGTAGACCGAGGCCTGCTTGCGGTGGACCACGCCGAATCCGTCGGAGACGAAGACGTCAGCCAGCGAGGCGAGCTCCTTGGCGAAGGCCTGGCGCTCGGCGTCGTCCTTGGAGGTCTCGGCCGCGTTGAAGCGGACGTTCTCCAGCAGGACGATCTCGCCGTCGGCCAGCGCGGCCACAGCGGCCTTGGCGGACTCGCCGACGGTGTCCTCGGCCAGCGTCACCTTGACGCCAGTGACCTCAGCCAGGCGCGTGGCGACCGGGGCCAGGGAGTAGTCGGGGTTGACCTGCCCCTTGGGACGGCCCAGGTGCGCGACGATGATGACCTTCGCACCGGCCTCCAGCAGGGTCTTGAGGGTGGGCAGAGCGGCCTGGATGCGGCCGTCGTCGGTGATGTTCTTGTCGGCGTCGAGCGGGACGTTGAAGTCGGAGCGGACCAGGACGCGCTTGCCGCGCAGGTCGCCGAGGGACTCGATGGTCTTCATGAAGCCTCTTTCTTCTCTAGACGGTGTGGGGCGGGCCGCAGTGCCGAGGGTGGCACCGCCAGCCACGCAGGAGCCCTGGCGAGGCGACGCCCGCGCACGCAGGCAGCGTGCGCGGGCGTCGCCGTCAGGTGCTCATCGAGAGCCGTACGTCAGGCCAGCTTGGAGGAGACCAGGGAGGTCAGGCGCACCAGGGCGTTGGAGTAGCCCCACTCGTTGTCGTACCAGGAGACGACCTTGACCTGGTCGCCGATGATCTTCGTCAGCTTGGAGTCGAAGATCGAGGTGTGGGAGTCGTGGACGATGTCGGTGGAGACGAGGTCTTCCTCCGAGTACTTCAGGACGCCCTCGAGCTCGCCCTCGGCGGCAGCCTTCATGGCGGCGTTGATCTCCTCGGCCGTCACCGGCTTGGAGGGCTTGAAGGTCAGGTCGACGACGGAGCCGGTGGGAACCGGGACGCGCATGGCGTAGCCGTCGAGCTTGCCCTTGAGCTGCGGGAGGACCAGGGAGACGGCGCGAGCGGCACCGGTCGAGGTCGGGACGATGTTGAGGGCGGCGGCGCGAGCGCGACGCAGGTCCTTGTGCGGGGCGTCGTGCAGGCGCTGGTCACCGGTGTAGGCGTGGACCGTCACCATGAGGCCGGACTCGATGCCGAAGCTCTCGTCGAGGACCTTGGCGAAGGGGGCCAGGCAGTTGGTGGTGCACGAGGCGTTCGAGATGATGTGGTGCTTCGCCGGGTCGTAGTCCTTGTCGTTGACACCCATGACGAAGGTGGCGTCCTCGTTCTTCGCTGGGGCGGAGATGATGACCTTCTTGGCGCCGCCGTCCACGTGGGCCTTGGCCTTGGTGGCGTCGGTGAAGAAGCCGGTGGACTCGATGACGACGTCCACGCCCAGCTCGCCCCAGGGCAGCTCGGCGGGGTCACGGTGGGCCAGCACGCGGATGGCCTTGCCGTCGACGATGATGTTCTCCTCGTCGTAGGAGACCTCGGCGTTCAGGCGACCCATGACGGAGTCAAACTTGAGGAGGTGGGCGAGGGTCTTGATGTCGGTGAGGTCGTTGACAGCGACGATCTCGAAGTCGACTCCCTGCTCCAGAGCGGCGCGGAAGAAGTTGCGGCCGATACGGCCGAAGCCGTTGATACCAACGCGGGTGGTCACTTTGTGTCCTCCTAGTGCGCCGGTTGGGGCGCACGTCTTCGTAACTGTATGCACACAGCGTGTGCACCGTGGCACGAGAGCCGAGCCCTTCGTGTCCGGCACCGGCGAGTCTAGCGGCAGCCGGGCGGCCGGCGCGACCGAGCACCACGCCAAGGGCGAACAGCACACCCTGTGACCTGGCGTCACCAGGTCTGGCGTGACACAGGTCGCGTTGCCGCTCGGGACCGTGGTCCCAGGCCAGCGCCCGGGAACCGCTGGGCGCCGGCCCTCACATGTCGAGCATGTCCTGGGTCAGCACCGACTCCGTGTCCGGCACGCCCAGCTCGTGGGCCCGCTTGTCCGCCATCGCCAGCAGACGCCGGATCCGCCCTGCCACCGCGTCCTTGGTCAGCTGGGGCTCAGAGAGCTGCCCCAGCTCCTCCAGGCTCGCCTGCTTGTGCTCCATCCTCAGCCGGCCCGCCTGGACGAGGTGGTCGGGCACGTCGTCCCCGAGGATCTCGAAGGCGCGTTCCACCCGGGCTCCGGAGGCGACAGCCGCCCGGGCGGAACGGCGCAGGTTGGCGTCGTCGAAGTTCGCCAGGCGGTTAGCGGTCCCCCGCGTCTCGCGGCGCGAACGGCGCTCTCCCCACACCCCGAAGGCCTCGGTGGCGCCCATCTTGTCCAGCAGCACGCCAATGGCCTCGCCGTCACGGACCACGACACGGTCGGCACCGCGCACCTCGCGTGCCTTGGCGGCGATGTCGAAGCGTCTGGCGGCACCGACGAGGGCCAGGGCCGCCTCAGAGCCCGGGCAGGTGATCTCCAGGGACGACGAGCGGCCGGGCTCGGTCAGCGAGCCGCGCGCCAGGAAGGCCCCTCGCCAGGCTGCTGCCGCTGCTGCACGCCCCCCCTGGACCACGGCCACCGGCATGCCTCGCACGGGCCGGCCGTGGGTGTCGACGAGCCCGGCGAGCCTGGCCAGGTCTCGGCCCCGGTCACTGACTCGCAGCACGTAGCGTGAACCACGGTGCAGGGACCCTCCCCGCACCACCATGACCTCCGGCTCCAGGGAGTAGAGCTCCTTGAGCTCACGGTGAAGGCGCCGTGCCGCCCCGCCGTGGTCGAGCTCGGCCTCGACGACGATCTGGCCCGAGACGAGGTGGAGCCCACCGGCGAAGCGCAGCATCGAGGCGACCTCGGCTCGCCGCTCGGGCATCGGGCCGGGCACGACGCGCGCCAGCTCGTCCTTGACGGTGACCGTCAGCGACATGGGGTTGCTCCTTCTCCTTGGCTCCGCACGATGACTGAGACGGTCCTGCTACGCCCCGGCGTCGACGTCGCCCAGGACGTCGTCGAAGGCGTCGCGGAAGGCGGCGGCCAGCCGCAACGGGTCGTGCAGGCAGCTTCCGTCACCGGACCGTACCTGACGCAGGACCAGGGTCGCCCCCATCTGCTCGCAGACCTGAGCCAGCAGGTCCAGGTCGTCGACGGTGGAGGGGTCGGCCAGGACGACGTCCAGGCCGAGGCCTGGAGCATAGTCGGACAGCACGCGCAGGTGGTCGGCCGGGCTCATGCCGTCAGTCTCCCCACGCTGGGTGGACAGGTTGAGCACGGCAACCTTGTGTGCGCTGGTAGTCATCAGGGCCTGACGCATCGAGGGCAGGATGAGGTGAGGCAGGACCGAGGTGTACCAGGAACCGGGCCCCAGCACCACCCAGTCAGCCTCGTCAACGGCTCGGACGGCCTCCGGGTGGGCGACGGCGTCTGAGGGCTCCAGGCAGACGTTCTCCAGCCGCCCGCGGGCCGTGGCCACCGCCACCTGGCCGCTGACCCGACGTCGTCGCACACCGTCGACGACGTCGGCCTCAATCACCAGTGGCGAGCTGCTCATGGGCACGACGCGCCCGTGGATGGCCAGCAGCCGTCCCACCCAGTCCAGGCCCTCGACCTCGTCCCCGAGCAGCTGCCACAGAGCGAGGATGAGGAGGTTGCCCAGGGCGTGGTTGTCCAGCTCTCCCTGGCCGGCGAAGCGGTGCTGGAGGACGTCACGCCACGTCAGTCCCCACTCCGAGTCGTCGGTGAGCGAGGCCAGCGCCATGCGCAGGTCCCCCGGCGGCAGGCAGCCGAACTCCTGGCGCAGACGGCCCGAGGAGCCGCCGTCGTCCGCCACCGTGACCACTGCCGTCAGGCGGTGGGTGACGTGCCGCAGCGCTCGCAGGGTGGCGGAGAGCCCGTGCCCCCCTCCCAGGGCGACGACGGCGGGACCCTCCTCACCTCGACGCCGCCAGCCGGCGGAGTCGAGGGTGGTGGCACGGTGCCGGGGCTCGCTCACGGCTACTCCCTCCCCAGGTCGCGGTGCTGGACGACGACGTTGAGGCCCTGCGGACGCAGCCTGGCGGCGATCCGCTCGGCCGAGGCGACCGACCGGTGCTTTCCCCCGGTACATCCCACGGCGATCATGACGTTGGGCTTGAGCTCGTCCACGTAGTGCGGCAGCGCTGGGACCAGCAGGTCGGCGTAGCCGTCGACGAAGGAGGCGGCGCCCTCCTGACGGAAGACGTACTCGGCCACAGGAGCGTCGCGTCCGGTCAGGTGCCGCAGCTCCGTGACCCAGTAGGGGTTGGGGATGAAGCGCACGTCCAGGACGTGGTCGGCGTCCATCGGGATGCCGTACTTGAAGCCGAAGGAGGTCACCGTCACCCGCAGCGCGAGGTCGGACTCGCTGGCCACCAGCTCGCGCACGCGCCTGGCCAGGTCGTGCACGGACAGGTTCGTGGTGTCGATGACGTCGTCAGCCTGCCCCTTGAGGCCGGCGAGCAGCGTGCGCTCGCGAGCGATGCCGTCCAGGATCGTCCCGGTGCCCTGGAGCGGGTGAGGCCGGCGTGAGGACTCGAAGCGGCGGATAAGGATGGAGTCGGAGGCGTCCAGGAAGACCAGCCGCACCGTCGTCCCCGCCTCACGCAGCTGGCCGAGGTACTGCATGAAGCTGGCGAAGAACTCCCGGCTGCGTACGTCCACCACCGCCGCCAGGCGGTGCACACCTGCGCCGACCGTCGTCATCATGCCGGCCAGCGCCGGCAGGAGCTGGGGCGGGAGGTTGTCGACGACGTACCAGTCCAGGTCCTCCAGGGCGTTTGCCGCGCGGGAGCGCCCTGCCCCGGACATCCCGGTGACCACGAGCATCTCAGGGCGCTGTGCCGGTGAGACCGGCGGGGTGGCACGGTCGATAGCAGGGATACCGTACGGGACGGTGTCGCTGGCAGGCTCGTCGGCCGCGGCCGCAGGGGCGGTGTCGTGGGCGTCCATAACCTGATCATGGCACGGACACCGGTAGCGTGGTGCCCCGCGCGGACGCGCTGTGCGCCGCACGAGGACGAGGTCGAGGACCCACCAGCGAAGGAGAAGGCCTTGAGCACGAGGATCGGCACACCGTGGACGCAGGGCGCTACCCGTGTAGCCCTGCTCGGTTCCGGTGAGATCGGCAAGGAGGTCGCTATCGCGCTGACGCGCCTGGGGGTCGAGGTCACGGCTGTCGACCGCTATGACGGTGCCCCGGCCCAGCAGGTGGCCCACAGCTCCCTGACCGTCGACATGTCAGATCCCCAGGCACTGACCGCGGCCATCCGCTCCACGGGCGCGCAGGTCGTTGTCCCCGAGATCGAGGCGCTGGCCACCGAGGCGCTGGTGGCGCTGGAGGAGGCGGGAGAGGTGCGCGTCGTCCCCACCGCTCGGGCGGTGCGTCTGACGATGGACCGCGAGGGAATCCGGCGTCTGGCGGCTGAGGAGCTCGGTCTTCCGACAAGCCCCTACGTCTTCGCCTCGAGCCTTGCGGAGCTGGAGGAGGGAGTGAGGCAGGTGGGCCTACCCTGCGTGGTCAAGCCTGTGATGTCCTCCTCGGGCCACGGCCAGTCGGTGGTGCGGGACACCAGCCAGGTCGAGGACGCCTGGCTGCGTGCCGCGCAGGACGGCCGGGTCGACCGCGGGCGGGTCATCGTCGAGGGGTTCGTGGACTTTGACACCGAGATCACGCTGCTCACGGTGCGCTCACGCGACCCTCTGACCGGCCGGACCGTGACCAGCTTCTGCCGCCCCATCGGCCACCGCCAGGTGGACGGCGACTACGTGGAGTCCTGGCAGCCTCAGGAGCTGCCTGCCACGGCGCTGGCGCGTGCTCAGGAGGTCGCGGCGCAGGTGACCGAGGCCCTGGGAGGCTGGGGCCTGTTCGGCGTCGAGCTGTTCGTCGTGGGCGAGGAGGTGCTCTTCTCCGAGGTCTCCCCCAGACCGCACGACACAGGCATGGTTACCCTGGCCAGCCAGCGCCTGAGCGAGTTCGAGCTCCACGCCCGGGCCCTGCTCGGCCTGCCGGTGGACACGACGCTGCGCTCCCCGGCCGCCTCGGCCGTCGTCAGGTCCCCGATCGAGGCCGGCTCAGGTGTCTGCTTCAGCGGGATCGAGCAGGCCCTGGCCGAGCCCGAGTCCGACCTGCGCCTGTTCGGCAAGCCTGTCGCCCACCCGGGACGTCGCATGGGCGTGGCCGTGGCGAGCGGGCCGGACGTCCCGACCGCGCGCGAGCGCGCCCAGCGCGCCGCTGACAGCATCGTCGTGGCCAGCGAGCAGCCAGGCACTGACCCGGCCTGAGCCCTCCTGGGCCGGGCTGCACGCTACCCCTCGGGGCTGGCCAGGTGCTCGACGACCGCCCTGGCCAGCCCCGCACCGATGCCCTTGACCTGGGCGATCTCCTCCGCGCTGGCCTGACGCAGGCGCTTGACCGAGCCGAACTCCTTGAGCAGGGCTGCCTGGCGGGAGGGCCCGAGGCCCGGTACACCGTCAAGCACCGAGCGGGTCATGCCCTTGCTCCGCTTGGAGCGGTGGTGCGTGATGGCGAACCGGTGGGACTCGTCGCGCAGGTACTGCAGGAGGTAGAGCGCCGGGGAGGTGCGCGGCAGGATGACAGGGAACTCCTCACCGGGTACCCACACCTCCTCCAGCCGCTTGGCCAGTCCCACGAGAGGGACGTCGATACCCAGCTCGTCCAGGACGGCTCGAGCAGCGTTGACCTGCGGCAGGCCGCCGTCGACGACGACGAGGCTGGGCGCGTAGGAGAAGCGCCGAGCCCGCCCGGTCTCGGGGTCGATCGGACCGGAGGAGACCGCGACGCCGTCGCCTTCCTCCCCCACGAGCTCGGCGTCCTCCTGGGAGAGCTCCTGGCCCTGCTCGGCCAGCAGCCGCTTGAAGCGGCGCGTGAGGACCTCGTGCATGGCGGCCGTGTCGTCGGTGGCGCCCTGACCGTCCTGGCCGCGGATGGTGAAGCGGCGGTAGTCGGACTTGCGTGGTGCACCGTCCTCGAAGACGACCATGGAGCCGACCTGGTAGGTGCCCTGGGTGTGGGAGATGTCGTAGCACTCCACGCGCAGCGGCGCCTCGGGCAGGTCAAGGGCCTGCGCCAGCTCCTCCAGCGCCTGGGAGCGCTGGGTGAGGTCCCCGGCACGGCGGGTCTTGTGCAGGCGCAGGGCCTCCTCGGCGTTCTTCCGGACGGTGCCCATCAGCGCGGCCTTGTCCCCACGACGGGGTACCCGCAGCTCGACCTTGGCCCCGCGCAAGCCGGTCAGCCACGTGCTGACCGCCGTGGTGTCCGGGGGCAGCACCGGGACGAGGATCTCACGGGGCACGGCGGTGGTTGCGGTGTGGGCGACGTCGTCAACGCTTGTGGCCGCCTCGCTACGGTCCTCACGCAGACGTCCGTCCTGCTCGGCGGTGACCGAGCCCGCTCGCGGCGCCGGCGCGGCGGGGGCGCGGTGGCCGACGCCGAGCGACGTGGTCGGTCCTGAGCGCGCAGGCGCGCCCGGCGAGGTGCCAGGCTCGTCGTCGGCCGGCTCGACGAGGTCGGCGTAGACCTGCTGGAGCAGACGCTCGACGAGCTCAGCGTCGCTGGCGTCCTCAACCAGGTCGATGACCCAGCCGCGCTGACCGCGCACGCGTCCTCCGCGCACGTGGAAGACCTGGACGGCTGCGGTCAACTCGTCACGCACGAGGGCGAAGACGTCGGCGTCCGTGGCGTCGGGCAGGACGACGGCGTTGCGCTCGATGACCTTCCTCAGCGCGGCCGCGTCATCGCGCAGGCGGGCCGCCTTCTCAAAGTCCAGCGCGGCGGCCGCCGCCCTCATCTCGGTCTCGACCTCACGCAGGTAGGGGCCGGTGCGCCCCGCCATGAAGGAGCACAGGTCCTCCGCCAGCGCGCGGTGGTCCGCGGCGGAGACCCGGCCCACACAGGGGGCCGAGCACTTGTCGATATACCCCAGCAGACAGGGACGCCCTGAGGCGTGGGCGCGCCTGAACACCCCGGCCGAGCACGAGCGGACGGGAAAGACCCTCAGGAGCTGGTCCAGGGTCTCGCGGATCGACCATGCCTGGACGAAGGGGCCGAAGTACCGGTTGCCGGGCTTGCGGGCTCCGCGCACCACCTGGGCGCGCGGGTAGGTGTCCTTCATGGTCACGGCGAGGTAGGGATAGGACTTGTCGTCCTTGTACATGACGTTGAAGCGAGGGTTGAACTCCTTGATCCAGGAGTACTCCAGCGCCAGGGACTCGACCTCGGTGGCCACGACCGTCCACTCCACGGCGCACGCCGTGGTCACCATCTTCTGGGTGCGAGGGTGCAGCGCAGCCAGGTCCTGGAAGTAATTCGACAGACGCGCCCGCAGGTTCTTGGCCTTGCCGACGTAGATGACACGTCCCTCGCCGTCCAGGAAGCGGTAGACCCCTGGTGAGGTCGGGATCTCGCCAGGTGCAGGACGGTAGGTCGAGGGGTCAGCCACGAGGGGCAGGATAGCGAGTGACGAGACCGGGCGAACCTGACGAGCGACCTCCTAGCGTACGAGCAGGCCCTGGACAGAGCCAGGCTCCGGCGACAGTCTCTCAGGCGTGCACCGCCGTGAGCCTGCCAGCCTCGTCATACGTGTACTCGTCGGTCGGTCCTTCGCGTGGCTGGGTCCCTGTCACCTGTCCGCTCTCGTCGCACATGACATTCGTCACCACCCTCCCCTCAAGCGCGTCAGGCCCGCAGCCTGAGGCTGCGGGCCTTGTGGTGGGCGATACTGGGATCGAACCAGTGACCTCTTCCGTGTCAGGGAAGCGCGCTCCCGCTGCGCCAATCGCCCGAGGTGGGTACCGGATTCGAACCGGTGTAAACGGCTTTGCAGGCCGGTGCCTAGCCTCTCGGCCAACCCACCAGGGAAGCTGGGGGCTGGGGGCTCCCGGCTCCTCGGAGCGGATGACGGGACTCGAACCCGCGACCCTCACCTTGGCAAGGTGATGCTCTACCAACTGAGCCACATCCGCATGCGCTCCAGCAGTTCTTTCAAACCGCCCGGTGCTGCAGAACCATAACACCCCCTGCGGTGCCGATCGCAAGCTACACGGCGGTGATCCACCTCACCGGGTGCGCATTTGCCGACAGCACGTACCGCCCGCTAGCCTTTCACCCGCACCGGGCGATTGGCTCAGGGGTTAGAGCGCCTCGTTCACACCGAGGAGGTCACTGGTTCGATTCCAGTATCGCCCACCGGACACGCAAAGGCCCGGACCTGATGGTCCGGGTCTTCGTCGTACCCGACTCGTTCTCAGAGCCGCGTCCCGTCTGCGACCGTGCCCGGGGCACCGTCCTCGCTGACGCACGCCTCACCCGTCGCCACCACGTCACGGCCGAAGGTCCAGTCCCCCTCGACCGTCAGCGTGCGAGCGTCACGGATCGAGGGCACACCGGCGGGGAAACGCGCCTCGAAGTCCTTGATCTTCTTGTAGTAGCGCGTGTCCAGGCTCACCGTGCAGGCCTCGTCCGGCACCATCTGCAGCAGCCCGTCCTCGTCCAGCTCGTAGACGTCCGAACGTACCAGCAGCAGGTCGTTGGTGGTCTTGACCGGAAGGAACCTGCTGCGCGGCACCTCGATGGCGGTGGCGCCCTCGAAGGCCTCCACGGCGGCTCCCATGGCCGTCTCCATCTGGATCACCGGCGTCGAGGAGGAGTCCGAGGGGTCCACGGTCTTGGCGTTCCTGATCAGCGGCAGGCCGAGGATGCCGTCGCGCTCCGCAAGCGTGTCACGCAGGACCTGGAGGTCGAACCAGAGGTTGTTGGTGTGGAAGAAGGGATGACGGAACTGGTCAGTGAAGTAGTGCATCTCCTCGGCCGGGGTCTGCGCGGTATCACGCAGGATGATGCGTCCGTCCGACTTGCGCACCGCCAGGTGACCGCCCTTGACGTCAGCAGGCGTACGCCGGCACATCTCCGGGGCGTAGGGCGCCCCCGAGGCCGCGAACCATCCGGCGATCCTGGCCGACGGAGCCGCGCCCAGGTTGTCGGAGTTGGACGTCATGGCGTAGCGGTAGCCGCGCTCCAGCAGGGCGTCGAGCACGCCCGAGGCCACGAGGGCCGTGTAGATGTCACCGTGGCCCGGCGGGCACCACTCCAGCTCCGGGTCGGCCTCCCACGTGACCGGGGTCAGGTCGTCCGCACGCAGCTTGGGCTCCCGGTTCTGCAGGAAGTCCAGCGGCAGGCCGTCCACCTCGATGCCCGGGTGCGCGGCGAGGGCCTCCAGGGTGTCGCTGCGGGTACGGAAGGAGTTCATGAAGATCAGCGGCAGGGTGACGTCGTACCTGGCGCGGGCGGCCTTGACCTGGTCCACGAGCAGGTCAAGGAAGGTCTTGCCGTCACGCACCGGCAGAAGCGACTTGGCCTTGTCCATGCCCATCGAGGTGCCCAGTCCGCCGTTGAGCTTGATGAGGACGGTCCTGGACAGGGCCTCGCGCGCCTGCTCAGGGCTGACCTCGACGTCGTCGAGTGAGTCGAGGCGGGTCAGCGGCTCGATGGTGTCCTCGGGGATGAGTCCTGTCGCGCCGTTCTCCAGCTCACGGTAGTAGTGGCTGAAGACGTCGATAGCCTGCTGCGCGACGCCCGCGTCACGCATCTTCTTCCGGGCGGCGTTGAGTCCGTTCTCGCTCATGGTCACAGGTTAGCGTTCCCATGCCGCACGCCACAGGATGAAGGGCAGAGGGCGTGCCACGCCGTCGTCCCCTCGTACGCAGGGGACGACGGCGTCAGGCGGCTCTCGCTGCCGCGTCGGTGAGGCTCAGCCCGTGGCCCGCGCGAGCAGGGGCGCCAGGTACCGCCCCGTGTGGGACTCTGGTTTCCTGGCGACCTGCTCCGGCGTCCCGGTGGCGACCACCGTCCCGCCGCCCTTGCCGCCCTCGGGGCCCATGTCGATGACCCAGTCAGCGTTGGCGATGACGTCGAGGTTGTGCTCGATGACCACGACGGAGTTGCCCTTGTCCACCAGGCCCTGGAGGACAGCGAGCAGCTTGCGGATGTCCTCGAAGTGAAGACCGGTGGTCGGCTCGTCCAGGACGTAGATGGTCCGCCCCGTCGAGCGCCGCTGAAGCTCGGTGGCGAGCTTGACACGCTGGGCCTCGCCACCGGACAGCGTGGTGGCGGCCTGGCCCAGACGCACGTAGCCCAGCCCCACGTCCACGAGCGTGGACAGGTGACGGGCGATGATCGGCGTGGCGGCGAAGAAGTCCGCGGCCTGGTGGATCGTCATGTCCAGCACGTCCGCCACCGTCTTGTCCTTGTAGCGGATCTCCAGGGTCTCCCGGTTGTAACGGGCACCGTGGCAGACCTCACAGGGCACGTAGACGTCCGGTAGGAAGTTCATCTCGATCTTGAGGGTGCCGTCTCCCTTGCAGGCCTCGCAGCGTCCGCCCTTGACGTTGAAGGAGAAGCGCCCGGGACCGTAGCCCCGGACCTTCGACTCCGGCACGGAGGCGAAGATCTTGCGGATGTGGTCCCACACGCCGGTGTAGGTGGCGGGGTTGGACCGTGGGGTACGGCCGATCGGCGACTGGTCGACGTGAACGACCTTGTCAAGGTTGTCCAGGCCGCGCACTGTCTTGTGCCGTCCGGGCACGCCGCGGGCGTGGTTGAGCCGGTTGGCGAGCACCTGGTAGAGGATGGAGTTGACCAGCGAGGACTTGCCGGACCCGGAGACCCCGGTCACAGCCGTCAGCACCCCGAGAGGGAAGGTGACGGTGACGTCCTTGAGGTTGTTCTCGCGCGCGCCGACGACCGTCAGCTCACGCCCCTTCTCCCTCTTGCGTCGGGTGGCCGGGACCTCGATCCGACGGCGTCCGGCCAGGTAGTCGCCCGTCACCGAGCGCTGCGCCTCCAGCAGTCCTGGCAGCTGCCCGGCGTAGACGACCTCGCCGCCGCGCTCGCCGGCGCCAGGACCGATGTCCACGATCCAGTCCGCGGAGCGGATGGTGTCCTCGTCGTGCTCGACGACGATGAGCGTGTTGCCCAGGTCGCGCAGCTTCTCCAGGGTCTCGATGAGCCGGTCGTTGTCACGCTGGTGCAGACCGATGCTGGGCTCGTCCAGGACGTAGAGCACGCCCACCAGGCCCGACCCGATCTGGGTGGCCAGCCGGATACGCTGGGCCTCGCCACCCGACAGCGTCGCGGCGCCGCGAGCCAGGCTCAGGTAGTCCAGTCCCACGTCCACCAGGAAGCCCAGACGGGCGTTGATCTCGGTGAGCACCGACCCGGCGATGGCGGCCGCCTGCCCCTCCAGGCGCAGCTGCGCCAGGAAGACCCGGGCCTCCCCCACGGGCAGCTCGGCGAGCTCGGCGATGGACCTGTCCCCCACGCGTACTGCCAGGACCTCAGGCTTGAGCCGCGCCCCGTGGCAGGTGGGACAGGGCACCTCACGCATGTACCCCTCGTAGCGCTCGCGCGAGAGCTCGGACTCAGTCTCGTCGTGCTTACGCATGACGTAGTCGAGCACGCCCTCGAAGCCGGTGGAGTAGATGCGCTCACGTCCCCAGCGGTTGCGGTAGCGGACCTTGACCTCGTAGTCCTTGCCGCGCAGGATCGCCTCCTTCGCACGGGCCGGCAGCGCGCGCCACGGGGTGCTGACGTCAAAGCCGAGGTCCTCGCCCAGCGCCGCCAGCTGGCGGGTGAAGTGCTCCTGGTGCCCGGTCCACGGCGCGATCGCTCCCTCGGCGAGCGTCAGCTCCTCGTCAGGCACGACGAGCTCAGGGTCCACCTCCAGGCGGGAGCCGATGCCGGTGCAGTCCGGGCAGGCGCCGTAGGGGGCGTTGAAGGAGAAGGTGCGCGGCTCCATCTCGTCGAGCTGGAGCGGGTGCTCGTTGGGGCAGGCTCGCTTCTCGGAGAATCGCTGAAAGCGGGCCGGGTCCTCCTCGTCCAGGTCCACCCGGTCGATGACGACGAGCCCGTCAGCCAGGCCCAGCGCCGTCTCCACGGAGTCGGTCAGGCGCTGACGCATGCCCTCGCGGATGACGAGGCGGTCGACGACGACCTCGATGTCGTGCTTGATCTTCTTGTTGAGCGCGGGGACCTCTCCCAGGCGGTGGACCGCGCCGTCGACCCGCACGCGGGAGAAGCCTCGGGTGACAAGCTCGTCAAAGAGCTCGGTGTACTCCCCCTTGCGGCCGCGCACGACCGGCGCCAGGACCTGGAAGCGGGTGCCCTCCTGGCCTGCGAGCACCTGGTCCACGATGGCCTGAGGCGTCTGGGAGGAGATGACGGCGTCGCACACGGGACAGTGCTGGACACCGGCCCGGGCGTAGAGCAGGCGCAGGTAGTCGTAGACCTCGGTCACCGTGCCCACCGTCGAGCGAGGGTTGCGCGAGGTCGACTTCTGGTCGATGGAGACCGCCGGGGACAGGCCCTCGATGAAGTCGACGTCAGGCTTGTCCATCTGGCCCAGGAACTGACGGGCGTAGGAGGACAGGGACTCCACGTAGCGGCGCTGACCCTCGGCGAAGATCGTGTCGAAGGCGAGGGAGGACTTGCCGGAGCCGGACAGACCGGTGAAGACGATCATCTTGTCTCGGGGCAGGTCGAGGCTGACGCCCTTGAGGTTGTGCTCGCGGGCGCCACGAATGATGAGGGAGTCGTTCACGGGCCAGATTCTAGGGGCGAGGCACACGGTATGGAACACGTGTTCGACTCCAGCGAAGGAGGGCTTGGACACGTCAGGAGCGGGCTGCGGGCGCCGTCGTCAGCCCACCGGGGCGCGGCCCGGTCTAGGCTGGTGCCCATGAGCACGATCTTCGCCGTCGAGTACCACTACGTCACGGACAGGGACGAGGAGATGGCGCAGGTGCGTCCCTCCCACCGCGCCTTCAACAGCCGGTTGGCTGAGCAGGACAGGCTCATCGCCGCAGGTCCTTACGTCGGTACCCACGACGCCCTCATCATCGTGCGTGCGCAGGACGCTCAGGGCGCGTTGGACCTCCTGGAGGAGGACCCCTTCCACCAGGCCGGCTTCATCGCTGAGCGCGTCCCCCACGAGTGGAACCCGGTCATCGGCTCGATCCGCTGAGCCGCTACCTCTCGGCCCGGCTCGTCAGGCGTCCGACCCACCGGGCCACACCGACGGCCTGGATACCGGCGACCGCGGCACCGCCCCCGACCAGGACGGCGAGCCAGGTCGGCGTCGTCGGCCAGGCGAGCAGGAAGAACTCACGCACCGGTGCCACCAGGACGCCCAGCACAGCCAGGGCCCCCATGGCGATGATGAGCCCGAGCCTCCAGCCCAGCAGCGGCCTGGCAGTGAGCGTCAGCAGGCTGAGCCCGGCCATGACGAGGACGAGCGTCGCGCCGGTGGTCACCTGGGCCTCGCTCGCGCCGGTACGCTCCAGCCACTGCTGAGCTGCCAGCGTCGCGGTCCCGGCCACGAGTCCCGCCGGTACCGCCAGGGCCAGCACGCGTGGGAGGAATCCGGCGCGGTAGCGCTGGGTGTTAGGGGCAAGGGCCAGGATGAAGGCCGGGACACCGATGGTCAGCGAGGACACGATCGTCAGCTGTCTGGGCAGGAAGGGATAGCTGATCGCCGTGGCGGCCACGACGACGGCGATGAGGCTGGCGTAGACCGTCTTGGACAGGAACAGCGAGGCGATGCGCTCGGTGTTGGCCATGACGCGCCGTCCCTCGGCCACGACACCGGGCAGGGCTGAGAACTCGCCGCTGAGCAGGACCATGCGAGCCACCGCCTTCGTGGCCGGCGCACCGTTACCCATCGCGATACCCAGGTCCGCCTCCTTCAGGGCCAGGGCGTCGTTGACGCCGTCACCGGTCATCGCCACGGTCCGCCCGCGCAGGTGGAGGGCCTGGACCACGGCCTTCTTCTGCTCAGGCGTCACTCGTCCGAGCACCTGGGCGCCGTCCAGCGCAGCGGCCAGGGCCTCACGGTCGGCCGGGTCGTCGGCGCGGGTGGGAAGCTTACGCGCGTCCAGGGCCACAGGCTGCGATCCCTCCGTGCCGTCGGGTCCGCGTACGCCGGCACGGGCAGCCACCGCTGCCACGGTGTCCGGGTTGTCTCCGGAGATGATCTTGACCTCCACGCCCTGGGCACGGAAGTACTCCAGGGTCTGGGCGGCGTCGGGTCGTACCTCCTCGCTCAGCACCACCAGACCCGCTGCCTCCAGCTCTCGCGGGAGACGAGCCTGGCCCGCCTCATCGGCCCCCAGGATGCCGGAGGTGCTCGACGAGCGAGCCAGCGCGACCACTCGCACTCCCCCACCAGCAAGGTCTCGTGCACGCTCCAGGAGCTGCGTGCCGCCGTCGGCCTCGCTCAGGACGATCTCGGGCGCGCCCATGACCCAGCAGCCGTCGTCAAGCTCGACGCCGGACCACTTGCGCGATGACGAGAACGGCACGGCCCGGCCGACCCGGTCGCGCAGGGCGGCCACGGCCTCCAGGCTCCGCCCGTCGGTGTCCTTGCCGATCTCCTGGCCCGTGAGGGCCTCCAGGACGGCCTCGGCGGTGGCGTTGGGGTCAGCCGTTCCGGTCAGGGCCAGCAGCGGCTCGCGCAGCTGCTCGCCGGCGTCGTCCGTGCCCGAGGCGCCGAGCACCTCGCGCATGGTGATCCGGCCGGTGGTCAGCGTCCCGGTCTTGTCCAGGCACAGGGTGTCCACGCGTGCGAGCACCTCGACGCTCGGCAGCTCCTGGACGAGGACGTGCTGTCGGGCGAGCTTGAGCGAGGCGGTGGCGAAGTTGACGCTGGTGAGGAGCACCAGGCCCTGAGGCACCATACCGACCACACCAGCCACGCCGGCCACCAGCGCGACCTTCCACTCCCCCGAGGCGACAGAGGCCCCTACCCCGCCGCTGAGCCGCATCTGGGACCAGACGACCAGCAGCCCCACCGGCACGATGACCCAGGAGATCCAGTGCAGGATGCGGTTGGTCCCGGCCTGGAGCTCAGAGACGACCAGCGAGTACCTGCGCGCCTGCGTCGCCAGGCGGTGGGCGTAGGCGTCCGCGCCGACCGCGGTCGTGCGCACCAGGGCGGTGCCGGCTGTCACGGTCGTGCCGGACATGACGGCGTCGTCAGGCCCCGGACGCACGGCGTCAGACTCCCCGGTGAGGATGGACTCGTCCACCTCCAGCCCGTCGGGCTCCAGGACGACGGCGTCCGCCGGGACCTGCTCGCCCGGGCGCAGGCGCAGCAGGTCGTCCAGGACCACCTCGCCCACGGCCACGTCCTGGTCCCGCCCGTCCCGCACGACGTGGGCCGTCGGTGCGTCCAGGACGGTGAGACGGTCCAGCGCCCGCTTGGCGCGGACCTCGGCGATCGTGCCCGTGGCGGTGTTGAGGATGAGGACGAAGCCGAACAGCGCGTCCGCCGGAGAGCCGAAGGCGAGGACCAGCACGAGGGCGACGGCGAGGATGCCGTTGAAGATCGTGAAGACGTTGGCGCGCAGGATCTGGGCCGCCGAGCGTGAGGTGGTCTCCTTGAACTCGTTGGTCCGGCCAGACCTCCGGCGCTCGTCGACCTCGGCCTGGCTCAGGCCCCGGTTGTCGTCAGGGTGGGCATCCTCGTGCGACTCGCCGTCAGTCATGCGTTCCTCCGGGTGCGGATAAGGCTGGTGACCGCCACGATAGCCAAGGTGCCCACAATGACGATCAAGGACGCTCCGGTTGAGGGCTCGGGGACGAGGGCGATGGGCTCCCCGCCGTTGAGGAGCGGGACGGAATTGGTGTGCAGGGCGTGATTGATGAGCTTGAATCCGATGAAGCCCAGGATGACTGCTAACCCGTAGGGCAGGTACACCAGTCGTTCGAGGAGCCCGTCAATGAGGAAGAACAGCTGACGTAGGCCGAGCAGGGAGAAGGCCGTGGCGCTGAAGACGAGGAAAGGCTCCTGGGTCAGGCCGAAGATGGCCGGGATCGAGTCGAAGGCGAACATGAGGTCCGCAGTTCCCAGGGCCAGGACGCACACGCTCAGTGGCGTGATCATCGTGTGTCCACCGTGCCGGTGAACCAGCTTGTTCCCGACGAAACCTTCCGTGGTGGGTATGACCCGACGCACCAGGCGAGTGAGCGCGTTGTCGACGTACTCGGTGGCGTCGTCGCTGTCGTGCTCAGCACGGGCCTGCGCGATCTGTTTGATCGCCGTGTAGAGCAGGAAGGCCCCGAAGAGGTAGAACACCCAGCTGAAGCGTGCCACGAGGGCGGCACCAGCCAGGATGAAGACCAGACGCAGCACGAGCGCGATGACGATCCCGGCCAGCAGGGCCTTCTGCTGGAAGGGCCGCGGCACGCGGAAGGCACCGAGGATGAGGATGAAGACGAAGAGGTTGTCGACGCTGAGAGACCACTCGGTGAGCCAGCCGGCGTAGAACTGTCCTGCCCAGGTCCAGCCTGCGGTCAGCCCCACCCCCAGCCCGTAGAGCGCAGCCAGCGCGGTGTAGCCCAGCGTCCAGCGCACGGACTCGCTCATCGAGGGAGGGTGGGGATGGCGGGCGTGGCCGACGAAGTCGACGGCGAGCAGGCCGACGACGAGGCAGGTCAGTACCGTCCAGGCAAGTGGGCTGACGGTCATGGAAGGAGGTCCTTCCTCAGGGGCGCGGAAGCTCCTGGGCGGGGGCGGTCTCCTGGGAACGAGCCGCGCGTCGGGAGGCCACGAGGGAGGCGAGCACGGTGATGACGATGACGACGACGATGAAGCCCAGCGACACCCCGATCGACGGCTCGGGGACGACCTCCCAGTGGTGCCCGCCGTTGATGAAGGGCAGCTCGTTGGTGTGCAGGGCGTGGTTGACGAGCTTGAAACCGATGAAGCCCAGGATCGCCGCCAGGCCGTAGTGCAGGTACACCAGGCGGTCGAGGAGGCCGTCGATGAGGAAGTAGAGCTGGCGCAGGCCCAGCAGGGAGAAGGCGTTGGCCGCGAAGACGAGGTAGGGCTCGGCGGTCAGGGAGTAGATGGCCGGGATGGAGTCGACGGCGAACATGACGTCAGCGGTGCCGATGGCGATGATGCACAGCAGCATCGGGGTGATCATGGTGCGTCCGGCGTGGCGGTGCACGACCTTGCCGCCCACGAAGCCGTCGGTCATGGGGACCACTCGCGAGACGAGCCGGACGAAGCCGCTGGGCTCGTACTCCTCGGAGTGGTCGTCAGGCTCCTGGACCCCCTCACGGGCCTGGGAGAAGGCGGTCCACAGCAGCCAGGCACCGAAGAGGTAGAAGACCCAGGAGAAGTTCTCGATGAGGGCCGCCCCCAGCAGGATGAAGACCAGCCGCAGCACCAGGGCGATGACGATGCCCGCGAGCAGGACCTCCTGCTGGTACTTCCGAGGTACCCGGAAGCTGGAGATCATGATGACGAAGACGAAGAGGTTGTCGATGCTCAGGGCCTTCTCCGTGATGTACCCGGCGAAGTACTCCTGGCCATACTGGCCTCCCCACACGCCCCACACGATGGCGCCGAAGATGACGGCCAGGGCGATGTATCCCACTGACCACCAGGCGGCTTCCTTGAGGGTCGGCTCGTGGGGCGTGCGCACGTGCCCGACGATGTCGATGGTGATCATGGCGAGGATGATCGCGGCCAGCGCGATCCATCCGAGGGCGTGGACCTCCACGGTGCTCCTCCGGTACGAGACTGGTACCGGAGGTCTCCTCCCGCCAGGAAGACGCGGCTGGGTGCGGCGCTTCAGGGCCCGCGGCGCCGGGGGCCGGGTCAGGCGCTCGACCTGCCTCGGTCCGCCGTGATGACGACGCCGTTGTTGGTGGGAGTACTCCCCTCCGTATGAACGCCGCTGAGTCTAACGGACGACGGCGGAGCCGCCGAGCGCCGTCGGCCCCCCACGCTGTGCCGTTCAGCACGCCGAGACCGTACGTTTCACGCTTCCAGACCGTATCAGCGCCCTGTCATACGGTCTGGAAGCGTGAAACGTACGGTCTCGCAGAGGGAGGGGTTAGCTGGTCGCACGCATGGCACGCAGCTCCTTCTTCAGGTCCTGGATCTCGTCACGCAGACGCGCGGCCAGCTCGAAGTGCAGGTCCTCGGCGGCGGCGTGCATCTGGCCTGTCAGCTCGTTGATCAGCTCGACCAGGTCCGACTCCGCGGCACCGGCAAGCTTCTCACGCACGGTTGCCTCAGCCGCCTTCTTGCGCCGGGTGGCCACCTGGCGGTCCTCGTGCCCGCGGTAGCCGCCGGCCAGCAGCTCCTCGGTGTCCACGTCCTCACGCGCCAGCATGTCGGTGACGTCCGCGATCTTCTTGCGCAAGGGCTGGGGATCGATACCGTGGGCGTCGTTGTAGGCCATCTGCTTGGCCCGGCGCCGCTCGGTCTCGTCAATCGCCTCACGCATGGCCGGGGTGGTCGTGTCCGCGTACATGTGGACCTCGCCGGAGACGTTTCGGGCCGCACGGCCGATGGTCTGGATCAGCGAGGTCGACGAGCGCAGGAACCCCTCCTTGTCGGCGTCCAGGATCGCCACGAGCGAGACCTCAGGCAGGTCCAGCCCCTCGCGCAGCAGGTTGATACCCACCAGGACGTCGAACTGTCCCAGGCGCAGCTCACGCAGCAGCTCCACGCGCCGCAGGGTGTCGACGTCGGAGTGCAGGTACTCGACCCTGACCCCGCGGTCGGCGAGGTAGGTGGTCAGGTCCTCGGCCATCCGCTTGGTGAGGGTGGTCACCAGTACCCGCTCGTCCTTGTCGGTGCGCGCGCGCACCTCCTCCAGGAGGTCGTCGATCTGTCCCTGCGTCGGCTTGACGACGATCTTGGGGTCCACGAGGCCGGTGGGCCGGATGATCTGCTCGACGACGCCGTCGGACCGTCTCATCTCGTAGTCGCCAGGCGTGGCGGACAGGTAGACGGTCTGACCGATCCTGTCCTCGAACTCCGCGAAGGTCAGAGGCCGGTTGTCCAGGGCGCTGGGCAGGCGGAAGCCGTGGTCCACGAGCGTGCGCTTGCGGGAAGCGTCGCCCTCGTGCATGGCACCGATCTGCGGGACGGTGACGTGGGACTCGTCAATGACGAGGAGGAAGTCCTCCGGGAAGTAGTCCAGCAGGGTGTTGGGCGGGGTGCCTGGCTCACGCCCGTCGATGTGCATCGAGTAGTTCTCCACGCCCGAGCAGGTGCCGATCTGGTTCAGCATCTCCAGGTCATAGGTGGTGCGCATGCGCAGGCGCTGGGCCTCCAACAGCCTGCCGTCACGCTCCAGGACCGCCAGGCGCTCGGCCAGCTCGTCCTCGATGCCCTTGATGGCCCGGGTCAGGCGCTCGGGGCCGGCCACGTAGTGGGAGGCCGGGAAGACGAAGACCTGGTCGACGGTGGAGATGACGTCTCCGGTGACGGGGTGGAGGGTGGCCAGGGACTCGATCTCGTCCCCGAAGAACTCGATGCGAATCGCCAGCTCCTCGTACATGGGGATGATCTCCACCGTGTCCCCACGCACCCGGAAGGTCCCGCGGGTGAAGTCGATGTCGTTGCGCGTGTACTGCATACCGACGAAGCGTCGCAGCAGCTCGTCACGGTCGATCTGCTCCCCGACCGCCAGCGGAGTCATCCGGTCGACGTACTCCTGCGGCGTGCCCAGGCCGTAGATGCAGGAGACGGAGGAGACCACGACGACGTCGCGCCGGGTGAGCAGGGAGTTGGTGGCGCTGTGACGCAGACGCTCGACCTCGTCGTTGATCGAGGAGTCCTTCTCGATGAAGGTGTCGGTCTGGGGGACGTAGGCCTCGGGCTGGTAGTAGTCGTAGTAGGAGACGAAGTACTCCACCGCGTTGTCGGGCAGCAGCTCACGGAACTCCGCCGCCATCTGGGCGGCCAGGGTCTTGTTGGGCTCCAGGATGAGCGTGGGGCGCTGGACCTGCTCGACGAGCCACGCCGTGGTCGCGGACTTACCGGTTCCGGTGGCGCCCAGCAGCACGATGTCCTTCTCCCCCGCGTTGAGCCGCTCGGTGAGCTCGGCGATAGCGGTGGGCTGGTCACCGGAGGGGGTGTAGGGGCTGATGACCTCAAAGGGCTTCTCGGCACGGCGCAGGTCGGTGACAGGACGCATGAGGCACAGCCTAGAGCCTTAGTCCTCGTCCAGCTCCAGGGCGGGGTCCTCGCAGCGCGCCTGCTCGAGCACCTCTCGGGCGGCACGCAGGTTCACCACGGCCATGAAGGCACCGACGACGACGTCAGGCCACACGCTCGGGCGGGCGAGAGTCACCAGGCCCGCAGCCACCATGAGCAGGTTGGCGAGGACGTCGTTGCGGGCCGCGAGCCAGGCGCCACGCACCAGCGCTCCCCCGCGACCACGCAGGCTCATCAGGGCCAGGGCGCTCGCGGCGTTAAGGACCATGGCAAGCACGGCGGTCCCGCTCAGCACACCGCCGTCGGGCGGGGCACCGGTGACGACCTTCCACACCGCCGTGGCCAGGGCCGCCAGCGCGGGCAGGAGGATCAGGCCTGCCAGCCACCTGCTCGCCCGCCGTCGGCCGGCTACCGACCAGCCCAGGGCCGCTAGCACGAGGGCGTTGATGAGGAAGTCCTCCAGGAAGTCCGCGGCGTCGGCCAGCAGCGAGGCCGAGCCGATCATGCTGGCGACAACGACCTCGATGAGCAGGCCGGCGAGGTTGAGCCCGGCAACGAGCGCGACCACGCGTCGTCCTCGCTGGTCCAGTGTGGAGGCGGTCAGCTCCGGCTCCTCGCCGACCTCGCGATCGTCGGTACTGTCAGTCATGCGATCAGCCATGAGGTCAGTCCCGCCCCGAGAGCGTGCCCCACAGCTGGTCGACCTGGCGCCGAAGCTCTCCGAGGCCGGCGTCGTTGCGCAGGACAAGGTCCGCCAGGGCCTCGCGCTCCTCGTCACTAGCCTGACGGCTCATGCGGGCCTCGGCGTCCGCACGGCTCAGGCCTCTCGCCTCCAGGCGGTCCAGCCGTGGCTCGCGCAGCGCGGTCACCACCACGACGGCGTCAAAGAGGTCAGCCATGCCTCCCTCAGCCAGCAGCGGGACGTCGTAGACCGCCACCTGGCCCGGGTCCGCGGCCTCCATCTGCCTGGCGGCCGTGAAGGCGACCCTGGGCAGGATGATCGCCTCCAGCCGGGCGCGGGCCTCGTCGTCGTCGAAGACCCGTGCGGCGAGCGCGGCACGGTCCAGGCTGCCGTCAGGGCGGAGCACGGTCTCACCGAACGCCTGGCGGATCTCGTCCAGGCCGGCCTGGCCTGGCTCGACGACGGCCCGTGCCACGGCGTCAGCGTCCACGACGTGCGCCCCGCGAGCAGCGAGCTCCCCGGCCACGGTCGACTTGCCTGAGCCGATTCCCCCAGTGAGGCCCACCCGCAAGGGCCTGGCGGATCGGGGGATGATCAGTCGGCTCTGACCAGCGTCCCAAGCACGATGACGTCGCACCTGGTCAGCTAGCTCCGTCAGCAACGCGGTGAGAGTGTGTGCCACCGTCGGGGTGTCGACGCAGCTCGCAAGGGGGACATGGACAAAACCTGTGGGACGAGCCTGGTCCGTTCCGGTGGCGTCCAGCGCCGTGTACAACGTTGTGTTGCAGACATAGCGCCCGGCGTCGTCCGACGTCGTGACTGGCAGCCCCGCGGCGACCAGCCTGCCGGCCAGGGCGTGTGCGGCCCACGAAGAGTGCAGCACGTGCGAGCCGCCCGGAACGATTGCTTCATGATCCGGTTGCGCACCGGCATTGTCGGGAATCGTGGCGGTGGCTTCATTGTATGCCGTGGTTTCGAGCTTAATGGCTTGCGCAGTCGCATCCAGTCCCACATGCACGATGACGTCAGGATTGACCTGTGCGATGAGCTCCCGGACTCGCTCAGCAGCACCGGCGAAGGTCACGGGCAGTTCTTCACGGACCAGCCTCAACCCTCCTCCCGCGAGAGCAATGTCGTCGGGCAGGATCCGCACTGCCTGCCAGGAAGCATTGTCTGCTCCGCCGGCGAAAGGTTGAAAGCCAGTGACGAGGGCGGTGAGATCGTGCATGTGACGAGCCTAGTGGTCACGTTCGGGTGAGACGACGCAGCTAGCCGACGAGGTGGGCACTACGGCGCGTAGGACGCGCCATCGTGACAGGCCGGAGCAACCGGCGCCGAAGCCTTAATGCTCAGCGTCCGACATGAGTTTGAGACCGACCACGCAGGACATCAGACCGATCAGAAGGAGAACCTTGACGACAGATGTCGACTCCGCGCCAGTGACCATGGCCCACGTGATGGTCGTGGCGGCGCCGATAGCCGTCCAAACGGCGTAGCCAGTACCCACGGGAATCTCTCGCAGTGCGTATGCCAATCCGCCCATGGAGATCAGGCAGCTGACGGCGAAGACGAGGCTGGGAATGAGACGGGTGAATCCTTCGGAGCGGCTCATCGCCGTGGCCCACACGGCCTCAAACATTCCAGAGATGATGAGGACGATCCAGGACATGACCAGTCCCTTTCCGTGCTGGTGGGGGCCGTCCCCGCGTGCGTCGTCGTCACCGGGTCGTCCCGGCGCCAGATGAACCTAGCACACGATCTGGCCCCGCCCACCTGATGGTGGACGGGGCCAGATTGATGCTGGTTGCTGAGCTGCCTCGTCAGTTCAGCACGCTACCCGACTCAGTTGCCGGTCAGCTTCTCGCGCAGGGCAGCCAGGGCCTCGTCGGAGGCCAGGGTGCCGGTGGACTCGGCCGGGGCCGAGGAGTAGGAGGCAGAGCCAGCAGCGGCGGTCTCGCCAGCCTCGGTCTCCTCCTCCAGCGCCTTGGCGACCTGAGCCTTGTGGGCCTCCCAGCGGGCGTGGGCAGCCGCGTACTCGGCCTCCCAGGCCTCGCGCTGGGCGTCGTAGCCCTCGAGCCACTCGTTGGTCTCCGGGTCGAAGCCCTCGGGGTACTTGTAGTTGCCGTTCTCGTCGTACTCGGCAGCCATGCCGTACAGCGAGGGGTCGAAGTCCTCGGAGGCGGGGTCGACGCCCTCGTTGGCCTGCTTGAGCGACAGGGAGATGCGGCGACGCTCCAGGTCGATGTCGATGACCTTGACGAAGACCTCCTCGCCGACCTTGACGACCTGCTCGGGCACCTCGACGTGGCGCTGGGCCAGCTCGGAGATGTGGACCAGGCCCTCGATGCCGTCCTCGACACGCACGAACGCACCGAAGGGAACGAGCTTGGTGACCTTGCCGGGCACGACCTGGCCGATGGCGTGGGTGCGGGCGAAGGCCTGCCACGGGTCCTCCTGGGTCGCCTTGAGCGACAGGGAGACACGCTCGCGGTCGAAGTCGACGTCGAGAACCTCGACGGTGACCTCCTGACCGACCTCGACGACCTCGGACGGGTGGTCGATGTGCTTCCAGGACAGCTCGGAGACGTGGACGAGACCGTCGACGCCACCCAGGTCCACGAAGGCACCGAAGTTGACGATGGAGGAGACCACACCGGTGCGGACCTGACCCTTCTGCAGGGTCTGGAGGAAGTTGGTGCGGACCTCGGACTGGGTCTGCTCGAGCCAGGCGCGGCGGGACAGGACCACGTTGTTGCGGTTCTTGTCCAGCTCGATGATCTTGGCCTCGAGCTCGCGGCCGACGTAGGGCTGGAGGTCGCGGACGCGACGCATCTCCACCAGCGAGGCGGGCAGGAAACCGCGCAGGCCGATGTCGAGGATGAGACCGCCCTTGACGACCTCGATGACGGTACCGGTGACGACGCCGTCCTCCTCCTTGACGCGCTCGATCGTGCCCCAGGCACGCTCGTACTGGGCGCGCTTCTTGCTCAGGAGCAGGCGTCCCTCCTTGTCCTCCTTCTGAAGGACAAGGGCCTCGATCTCGTCACCGAGGGAGACGATCTCGTCGGGGTCGACGTCGTGCTTGATGGACAGCTCGCGAGCGAGGATGACGCCCTCGGTCTTGTAGCCGATGTCGAGGAGGACCTCGTCACGGTCGACCTTGACGACAGTGCCCTCGACGATGTCGCCGTCATCGAAGTACTTCATGGTCTCGTCGACGGCGGCGAGGATCTCCTCGGTCGAGCCGATGTCGTTGACGGCGACCGGGGCGGGGCTGGGCGTGGTTGTGGTCATTGAGTAGGTGCTCCGAATACGGACTGGTGGGTCGGGTCAGCAGAAACCATGCGTCCCCCTCGCGCGAACCAGCCCGGACTGGCCCACGGTGCGGTTGGTCCTCTGGTCGAGGACCTGGGACGCACCCGCGTGACTCTACCAGGGTCCTCCCAGGCCTCGCCCCCTCAGACCCTCCCCCAACAGCGAGCCGTTGGCGTGGAATCGCTCACGTTTCCTGAAGGCCGTCGTCGGCGCAGCCGTCCAGGCCGCCACGGGCCCGCCACCGGCCCGCCTCAGTGGGCAGCAGCCCTCCACGTGGCCCCGCGCCCCACCGAGACGTCCAGCGGCACGGACAGGTCAGCCGCGTCAGCCATACGAGCACGCACCAGCTCCTCGACGGCGTCAGCCTCACCCGGCGCCACCTCCAGGAGGAGCTCGTCGTGGATCTGCAGCAGGATGCGTGAGGCCAGCCCGGCCTCTGCCAACGCGTCAGCGACGTCGATCATCGCCTTCTTGACGATATCCGCCGCACTGCCCTGGATCGGGGCGTTGAGCGCAGCCCTCTCCGCCATCTCGCGACGCTGGCGGTTGTCACTGGTCAGGTCCGGCAGGTAGCGGCGACGCCCGAACATCGTCTGGGTCCACCCGTCACGGCGGGCCTGGGCGACCACGGACTCCAGGTAGTCGTGCACGGCACCGAACCGGGCGAAGTAGGCGTCGCGCAGCCCAGAGGCCTCGGCGTTGTCGATCCCCAGCTGCCGGGCCAGGCCGTAGGTGGACAGTCCGTAGGCCAGCCCGTAGCTCATGGCCTTGACGTGGCTGCGCTGCTCGGCGGTGACGTCAGCGACGTCGATCCCGTGCACCATAGCGGCGACGTAGCGGTGGAGGTCCTCCCCTGAGCGGAAGGCGTCGATAAGCGCCTGGTCGCCAGAGAGGTGAGCCATGATACGCATCTCGATCTGGGAGTAGTCGGCTGTCAGCAGGCACTCGTAGCCCTGCCCCACCGTGAAGGCCTCTCGGACCCGCATCCCCTCCTCCGTGCGGGCGGGGATGTTCTGCAGGTTCGGGTCGGTCGAGGACAGCCGTCCGGTGGCTGCCACGGTCTGCTGGAAGGTGGTGTGGACACGCCCGTCGGGCAGCACCGCCTTGCGCAGGCCCTCGATCGTCTGACGCAGCTTGATGGCGTCGCGGTGCTCCAGCAGGCTCTCCAGGAAGGGGTGACCGGTCTTGGCGTACAGGGCCGCCAGGGCCTCGGCGTCCGTGGTGTAACCGCGCTTGGTGCGCCGTGTCCTGGGCATCTCCAGCTCGTCGAAGAGGACGGCCTGAAGCTGCTTGGGGCTGGAGAGGTTGAGCTCGTGACCAGCGGCGGCGAAGGCCGCCTCAGCCGCGTGCGTCACCCGGGCGTCAAGCTCGGTCTCACGGGCGGACAGCACGGAGTCGTCGACGGCGATCCCCGCGTCCTCCATCTCCGCCAGGCACGCCGCCACCGGCATCTCCAGCTCGGTGTACAGGGTCTGGGCCCCACGCTCGGCCATCTGCCTGTCCAGCACCTCCTGCAGCGCCAGCAGCGAGGCGGCGCGTCGAGCGGAGGCGACCAGGGTCCGCGGCGCCGTGCCCTCAGCCAGTGACTCCAGGTCGAAGACGCTCTGCGCCTCCTCCTCGGCCTGGGCCAGGGACTCCAGGTCCAGGCCGAGCCAGCGCTCCGCCAGCGTGGCGACGTCGTAGGTGCGCTGCTCCGGGCGGCACAGGTAGGCAGCCAGGGCCGGATCCGCCACGACGCCGTCCAGTCGGACACCGCGTCCGTGCAGGGCGTGCCAGGTCCCCTTGGCGTCGGCAACCACCTTGGGGTGGTCCGGGTCCGACAAGAGCTCGTCCAGCGCCTGCTCGTCCGCGGCAAGCATGAGAGTCATGTCCATCACCAGGGCGCGTACGCCGTCGGACACCGACACCACCTGGGCGTCACCGCGTCCGGGTGCGAGCGTGCCGACGACGTCGAGGCCGATGGGCACGCCGGCGTCGCCCAGGTGACGGTGGAGCCAGCGCTCGACCTGTCCCGGCGCCACCTCACGTCCCAGCGCAACGACCTCGAGGTCCTCCAGGGCAGCACGTGGAGCCCCCTCCCCCCTGACCTCCTGGGCGTGGTCAGCGGTGTCGGAGAAGCTCAGTACCCGCAGAGCCCGTTGGTGGAGCGTGCGAAGCTCCAGGCTCTCCATCACCCGGGCCACGGCGCTGCGGTCCGCAAGCGGCGTGCGCAGGTCCCTGAGCGGGTCGATGCCCAGGTCAAGGTCCGTGCGCAGCCGGTTGAGCCGGCGGTTGCGGATGACGTCGTCAAGGTGGTCCCGCAGGTTCTGCCCGGCCTTGCCCTTGATCTGCTCGGCGTGGGCGATGACACCCTCCAGCCCGTCGTAGAGGTTGATCCACTTCGCCGCCGTCTTCGGGCCGACCCCGGGCACTCCCGGCAGGTTGTCGCTCGTCTCCCCTACCAGGGCCGCCAGGTGCGGGTAGCGCTCGGGCGGCACGCCGTAGCGCTCCTGGACCTCCTGCGGCGTCATCCGGCGCAGGGTGGACACGCCCTTGACGGGGTAGAGCACCGTACAGCGGTCCGTGACGGTCTGGAAGGAGTCGCGGTCACCCGAGCAGATGAGGACCTCCATGTCCTCCCCCTGCGCCTGGGTGGCCAGGGTCGCCAGGATGTCGTCGGCCTCGAACCCCGGTGCCGTCACTGAGCGCACGCCGAAGGCGGTGAGCATCTCCTCGATCAGCTCGATCTGGCCGATGAAGGGCTGCGGGGTCTCGTCACGCGTGCCCTTGTAGTCGGCGTACTCCTGGGTGCGGAAGGTGCCGCCCGGCAGGTCGAAGGCCACCGCCACGTGGGTGGGCTGCTCCTGCTCCAGGAGCGAGAGGAACATGGAGGTGAAGCCGTGGACGGCGTTGGTCGCCTGGCCGGTGGAGGTGGTGAAGGAGTCCACCGGTAGCGCGAAGAAGGCGCGGAAGGCCATGGAGTGGCCGTCGATGAGCAGCAGCCGTCCTGAAGCGGGGCGTGCGACGTCGTTACCGGGTTGGTCAGGGGTGGTCGAGGTGGTGCTCACCGTGCCAGCCTACGGGTATGAGCCCGACCGAGTCTGCCTGTCCCCCCGCTGCCTCCTCTCCTGAGCAGTCACCGACCCTCCAGGAGGCCGAGCGCGGGACCCTCATGACCACCCTGGGGATGGAGGTCACTGAGCGCGGCGCCGAGCGCACGCAGGTGCGGATGCCGGTCGAGGGCGCGCGCCAGGTGGTCGGGATCCTCCACGGCGGCGCCACCGCCGCGCTGGTCGAGACCGCTGCCTCCGTGGCCGCGCGTGAGGCAGCGCCACAGGGCACGGTCCCGGTGGGTGCCGAGCTCCAGGTCAGCCACCTGCGGCCGGTACGCCATGGGCTCGTTACCGCCGTGGCCACGCCTGTCCACGTCGGACGACGTACCGCCGTCTACGAGGTGGCCGTCTGCGACGAGGCCGGTCACCTGGCCGCACGCGGCACCTTGCGCAGCCTGTTCACCCCTGCTGGGTAGACGCACGAACGTCGGTGCGGCGTGAGCCCGTACCACCGGGGCACGAGATCACGCCGCACCGACGTCTCTCAACTGCGCGCGGTACCTGACCGCGACCGCCTTCGCTACTCCTCGGCGGCACCGACCTGCTCGATGACGGCGTCAGCGACCTCACGCATGGTCAGGCGACGGTTCATCGAGGTCTTCTGCAGCCAGCGGAAGGCCTCGGGCTCGCTCAGGCCCATCTTCTCCATCAGCAGGCCCTTGGCGCGGTCCACGCGCTTGCGCGTCTCGAAGCGCTCCTGTAGGTCGCTGATCTCGTTCTCCAGGGACTGGATCTCCTCGTGGCGCGAGGCCGCGATCTCCAGGGCGGGAACGAGGTCAGCGGGCGTGAAGGGCTTGACAACGTACGCCATGGCGCCGGCGGCGCTGGCACGCTCGACGATCTCGGTCTGGGAGAAGGCCGTCAGCATGACGACGGCGACGGAGTGGTTGTCCAGGATCTTCTCGGCTGCCGTGATGCCGTCCATGACGGGCATCTTGACGTCCATGACGCACAGGTCGGGCTCGAGCTCGTCAGCGAGGGCCACGGCCTGCTCGCCGTCGGCGGCCTCTCCGACGACCTCGTAGCCGGCCTCCGTCAGGGTCTCGACGATGTCGAGGCGGATGAGGGTCTCGTCCTCGGCGACAAGGACACGGCGTTTGGTGCTGGGCTCGGTAGTCACGCGGCAATTGTAGTATGGTCGCCGTCGTTGTCGCGCGATGGTGTCGCGCCTGGCAGCAGCGGCGCCTCCGTAGCCCAATTGGTAGAGGCATCCGACTCAAAATCGGAGCGTTGTGGGTTCGAGTCCCACCGGAGGTACTTCTTCTCAGGCCTCTTCTCCGTAGCCGTGGTAGACGCGGGGATGACCAGCCTTCGCGTGATCGTGACGTGCCCCGGTGCGCGACCACGCAGCAGCCGATGGCCAGGAGCAAGTACAGCGCTGATGAGCCCAAGAGCGCGTATCGGCTCGACCACAGTGACGCGAGTACCCCAGCAACCGCGGCACCTCCTAGTGAGCCAATCGTCTCGAAGGAGTCAGCCAGGCTTGTCACCGATGACAGGTCTGCTGCGGCCAGGACCACCTGACGCTTAGTCGTGACAACGACATCGACAACCAGTCCGAGTGCTCCAGACACCCCTGCAAAGAGTCCGGCGCCGATCACGTAGCCGGAGGTTGTCGCAAGCATGACGACGAGACATGCCGCGGACAAGCCCGCCAACAAGGCAATGACGCTCTCTGTTCTGCCTGGCCGAGCCAGCGTCTTGAGTCGCACCGAACACAGAAGCCCACCAGCAACGTAGCCGATTCCCCCACAGCTGTAGACCACGCCATAGCTAACAGAATCGGCGGAGATGACAGTCAGGAGGAGAAAAGGTAGCAGTGTCATCACCAGGCGCCGAGCAAAGGCCAGAGCTCCTGGGGCCAGCATGCCGATCACTACAGCAGTGCTGTCCTGAGAGGGCAAGCTGACAGCCAGAGCCCTTCGAGCAAGACCGATGCGGCTGCCTCGTCTGTCACGACCGGTGTCCTGAGGAGGTTGACAGTGATGCCGACGGGCCTCGGCGTCCTGCGTGATGAGCAACGAGAACACAGCTGCTGAAACCAGCCATGTCAGTGCGTCCGCGGCCAGCAAAGCCTGGGAGGAGATCACGATCAGTGCGAGACCAACTAACGAAGGTCCCAGGACAGAGGCGCCGGCACGAACCAGGCTCCGACGACCGTTGAGAACACAAAGGTCATGCTCATGTCCAGCGACAACCCTCACCGCATGAGCGACGCCGATCGAGTACGACGAGCCAAGAGCGCACACGGTCACGTAAGCAGCGACGACGATGCTGACGGCCCAGGCGGCACGCGTCGGCGACAGTGCAACCAGACTGAGACAGACCGCTGTCGCGAACGCACCGATGACTGCCACGAGCCGGGCGCCTAGTACCCGCGCACCGACAGACAACGCTAACGAACCGAGGACGGCGCAAGCCGATCCACCAGCAGTGACTGCAGCGAGCTCACCTGCCCCGATGCCATAGACATGGACAAGCAGGTATGGAAAGACAATGAAACTGCACTGCTTCCCCATCTCACCGATCGCCTGCTCACCAATCAGCAGCATCTGCCCGTGGCGCCTTCGCCACTGTTTCGAATGCACCGGCCAAGAGTATCGGTCAGTGATCCACTAGCCCTGCGTACAGAGCGAAATGCGTACCAACCTTCACGTGCCTGCAGATGTCCAGGATCGTCGTCAGGCAGAGACCTCGATGATGACGACGCTTGTACGACAAGGCCGGACGACCATCAAGCGACCCTTCCCTGCTCGAGCGTGTGCGGGTGCGACCGAGTGAAGAGATATTTCCTCTTCACTCGGTCGCACCCGCACACGCTCGGCTCAGTCAGGCCATGTAGTCGACCGTCTCACCCACCGTGTGGACACGGATGGAGTTGGTCGAGCCAGGCGTGCCCGGCGGCATACCGGCGACGATAATCACCTCGTCACCAGGGCTCGCCAGGTGCTTGGCCTGCAGGAGCTCGTCCACCTGCGCCACCATCTCGTCGGTGTGTCGCACCGAGGGGACCTCGTAGGTGGTCACGCCCCAGGACACCGCCAGCTGGTTGCGGGTCGTGCTCAGCGGGGTGAAGGCCAGCAGCGGGATGGGCGAGCGCAGCCGCGACAGACGGCGCGCCGTGTCACCGGACTGGGTGAAGGTCACCAGGTAGGTGGCGTCAAGCTGCTCACCCATGTCCGCAGCCGCGCGGGTCATCGCGCCACCTCGGGTCTGGGGGTAGGAGCCCAGCGGAGCGATGCGCTCGCCACCGTTCTCCTCGACGTTCTCGATGATGCGCGCCATCGTGCGCACGGCCTCGATCGGGTAGGCGCCCACCGAGGTCTCGCCGGAGAGCATGACGGCGTCCGCACCGTCGAGAATGGCGTTGGCGCAGTCCGAGGCCTCGGCGCGCGTGGGCCGAGGGTTCTGGATCATCGACTCCAGCACCTGGGTGGCCACAATGACCGGCTTGGCCTGGCGACGAGCCAGCTCGATGGCACGCTTCTGCACCAGCGGCACCGCCTCCAGAGGCATCTCCACGCCCAGGTCACCGCGGGCGACCATGATGCCGTCAAAGGCGGAGACGATGTCGAGGAGGTTCTCCACCGCCTGAGGCTTCTCGATCTTGGCGATGACGGGGATGTGCACGCCCTCCTCGTCCATGATCTGGTGGACGTCCTTGATGTCCTCGGCGCTGCGCACGAAGGACAGGGCGATCAGGTCAGCACCGATCCGCAGGCCCCAGCGCAGGTCCTCACGGTCCTTCTCGCTCAGCGCCGGCACGGACACGGCCACGCCAGGCAGGTTGAGGCCCTTGTGGTTGGAGACGTACCCGGGCACCTCGACCTTGGTGACGACGTCGGTGTCCGTGACCGCGACGACGCGCACCGCGACGTTACCGTCGTCGATGAGCAGACGGTCACCGGGACGGCAGTCACCCGGCAGGCCCTTGAAGGTGGTGGACACCCGCTTGACGGTGCCCACGACGTCCTCAGTGGTGATGGTGAACTCGTCACCCTTGTTGAGCATGACCTTCTGGTCATTGACGAAGGTCCCCAGCCGGATCTTCGGTCCCTGCAGGTCGACGAGGACGGCAACGGGGCGGCCAGAGGCCTCCGCAGCGGCACGGACCCGCGCGATGACCTCCTCCTGGTCCTCGGCCCGACCGTGCGAACGGTTGATACGGGCCACGTTCATGCCTGCGTCGACGAGCGCCTGCACCTGCTCTGGAGAGTCTGTCGCTGGTCCGAGGGTGCATACGATCTTGGCTCTACGCATGGCGCCCATCCTACGTGAGTTTGTCCGCGATAGCCCGACCAGCGCCGAGCGGCAGGCTTAGGACTATCGTCACGCAGCCTGGGAGGGGGCCGCCGAGGCCTCGTCGTCGAGGTGACGGCGCGAGACCACCACGTAGCCCACGAGCCCGACGACGAAGACCAGCAGCGAGGTCCACACGTTCAGCCGCAGGCCTGCGACCATCTGCGCCTCGTCCACGCGCAGGCACTCGATCCAGGCACGCCCGGCGGTGTAGACCATGAGGTAGGCCCAGATGAGGCGGCCTCCTGTCGCGCCGTCGCGCTCACGCAGCCGGTGGCCCAGCCAGACCAGGAAGGCTGCTCCAGCCAGGTTCCACAGCGCCTCGTAGAGGAAGGTCGGGTGGAACAAGGTGCCGGAGGCGTAGCCGGCCGGCAGGTGGGCGTCGTCGATCTCCAGGCCCCACGGCGCCGTGGTCGGCCCGCCAAAGAGCTCCTGGTTGAACCAGTTACCCAGCCGCCCCACCGCCTGGGCCACGAGCAGCGTCGGTGCCACGGCGTCAGCAAAGGGACCCAGCCGCAGCCCACGGTGGTGCAGCAGCCACGCTCCCGAGGCCACCCCGGCCGCGATTCCGCCCCAGATCCCCAGGCCTCCGTGCCACACCTGCGGGATGAGGGCGAGGTTGCCGTCGGGCCCGAAGTAGGCGTCGGGCGAGGTCAGGACGTGGTAGACCCGCGCGCCCACGATGCCCACCGGTACGCTGAGCACCGCTACGTCCAAGGTGGTGTCAGGGTGCCCGCCCAGACGCCGGTAACGGCGTCCGGTCCACCACACGGCGATGAAGACACCGGCGAGGATGCACAGCGCGTAGGCGCGTAACGGGAAGGGGCCGACGTACCAGACTCCCTGTGCGGGGCTGGGGATGGACACGGGTAGCACTCAGAGACCCTCTCGGTGGACGGCGGTCAGCAAGGAAGGGTGGGAGCCGGCTGCCACGAGCTGGGCGACGAACTGCTGCGGGTCGGCTGAGCGGATGAGAGCCTCCCCGACCAGCACGACGTCGGCCCCGGCCCGGGCGTAGTCCATGACGTCACGTGCCCCGCTCACGCCGCCCTCCGCCACCCGGATGACCGAGGTCGGCAGGACCTCAGCGACCTGCTCAAAGCGTGTGGGGTCGACCTCCAGAGTGCCGGGGTCACGGGCGTCGACGGCCACGCACCGGGCCCCGGTCTCCACGGCCGTGATCGCCTCACGCCGGGAGTGCGCCTCGACCACGGCGAGCATCCCCAGTGAGGCGGTGCGCTCGATCAGCGACTCCAGGACGAGCGGGTCCAGGCGGGCGTCAAGCTTGAGCAGGTCGGCACCGTGGGCACGCGCCTCGTGCACCTGGTAGGGAGTGACGACGAGGTCGTTGACGAGCACCGGCACGTCGACGGCCCCCCGGACCGCGTCCAGGTCACGGACGTCACCGTTGGAGTAGACAGGCCCGGTGACCACCGAGACGCAGGCGGCACCTCCGGCCTCGTAGAACCGGGCGAGCACGGCGACGTCACCCACCCCGCTCAGGTCCGCGAAGGTGGCTGTGGCCCGCTTGACCTCGGCGATGACCGAGACGGCCCGCCCCTCGGCCCGCAGCACGGCGACGGCGTCCAGGGACGCCGCGGTGGTCCGCACCACCTCGCGCAGGGACTCCAGCGGCAGGCGCTGCTCGCGCACGGCGACGGTGTGGCGCGTGGCGCTGACACGCTCCTCGAACGCGATCACTGCTCACCTCCTGCCGCTGCGGCGTCGTCCGCAGGCCGCCTGAGGACGGCCGGCTGCGACGCCATCGTCCTCGCGGGCGACGTTCTGAGGCAAATCCGTGGTCGCACGGTCTTAGGACTCGTCCTCGTCCGGGCGACGCCCGACGACGGCGCCCAGGTCGCCCCCGGCCTCGAAGCAGCTGTGAGCGCCCGTGTGGCAGGCCGCCCCCACCTGGTCGACCTGGATGAGCAGGGCGTCGCCGTCGCAGTCCAGTGACACCGACCGCACGTACTGGACGTGGCCGGAGGTGTCCCCCTTGCGCCAGTACTCGTGCCGGCTGCGCGACCAGAAGGTGACCCGGCCCTCCGTCAGGGTGCGCCGCAGGGCCTCGTTATCCATCCAGCCCAGCATGAGGACCTCACCGGTGCCGGCCTCCTGGATCACGGCAGCCACGAGCCCGGCAGCGTCCCTCTTCAGCCGCGAGGCCACAGCCGTGTCCAGCGCCGGCCCCAGCCGTACGGGGTGGCCGGCCGCGCGCAGCGCCTCCTTGGCCTGACGGATGGTCAGCGTGCCGTAGTGGAACACGCTGGCCGCCAGGACGGCGTCTGCCCCGTGGTCGGCGGCAGCGGCGAAGTCCTCGGCCCTGCCCGCCCCGCCGGAGGCGATGAGGGGGACGGTGACCTGGGCACGGACGTCATCGAGCATGGCCAGGTCGAAGCCACCGGTGACACCGTCGGCGTCCATGGAGTTCAGCAGGATCTCCCCCGCTCCCAGCTCAGCGGCGCGCCGGGCCCACTCCACCGCGTCGATACCGGTCGAACGCGTACCACCGTGGGTGGTGACCTCGTACCCGGAGGGCGTCGTGACGCCCGGCGGGCAGCGCCGGGCGTCCACGGAGAGCACCACCACCTGGTTACCGAAGCGCTCGGCGACCTCGGCGAGCAGCTCGGGACGAGCGATGGCCGCGGTGTTGATGCCGACCTTGTCCGCCCCTGCCCGCAGGAGCGTGTCCACGTCCTCCACGCTGCGCACGCCCCCGCCCACGGTCAGGGGCACGAAGACCTGCTCGGCCGTAGCGGCCACGACGTCGAGCATCGTCGCCCGGCCCTCACAGGAGGCGGAGACGTCAAGGAAGGTGATCTCGTCGGCGCCCTGGGCGTCGTAGCGCCGGGCGAGCTCGACCGGGTCGCCCGCGTCCCGCAGGCCCTGGAAGTTCACGCCCTTGACGACCCGTCCGTTCCTCACGTCCAGGCACGGGATGACGCGGACGGCGACGCTCATGGGCACTCCTGTCAGGTGGGAGGGACAACGCGGCCAGACTACGCGAGGCGACCGGTAGCCTGCGTGCATGTCCGTCTGCGCCCGACCTCCTCTGCGCGTCACCGCCGCTCAGGCCCCGGCCGTCCTGGCCGGGCTCGTCGCCCGCTACGAGGACGTGGCCTACCGAGGCACTCGGTCTGCGGCCCGGGTCGTGCTCGCGATCGACGGGATGACGGGCTCGGGCAAGTCCACGCTGGCCGCGAGCCTGGTGCGCGTGCTGCTGGGCCAGGGCCGGAGGGTCACGGTCCTGGCCGTCGAGGACCTCGTCCCTGGATGGGACGGTCTGGCCGAGGGTGTGGCTCGCGCGGCCCAGGCCCTGCGTGACCTCGCGCGCGCTGGCACCGCCTGCCCCGTCACCTGGGACTGGGAACGGATGGAGCCTGCAGCAGGCCGCCCGCTGACGCTGCCAGGCGGAGGCGTCCTGGTGGTCGAGGGCTGTGGCGCCCTGGCTGCGGCGGCCCAGGACCTGCCTGGCACGGAGGTCGTACGCGTGCTCGTCAAGGCCCCGGCGCCTCTACGGCACCGACGCGTCGCGGACCGTGACCCCTACGCCTGGGACGTCACCGCGTGGGAGGCTCAGGAGCTCCAGGTCGCCCGGACCTGGCGGGCCGAGCCGGGCTGGGGCCCTGACGTCGTCGTCCGGCCTCAGGAGGACGGTGCCGCCGAGGGCGTCACGTAGACCACGCCGTCGCTGGGTGCCGGCGAGGCCGTCGCCCCGGCCTCAGTGAGCGAGGCACCGTCCGAGATCGCCAGGACGTCGACGACGACGACGATCGCCGTGTCCCCACGCGCCTGGTCCGCGGGCAGGCTCACGACCACGCGTGAGCCGACCTGCACGTCGACGAGCCTGTTGGCCAGGCCTGAGAGGGTGTCGGTCATGTCGATGACGCCCGGGGGCGTGGTCCACCCGTAGCTGGAGGAGACCACCGCGCCGTCGGTCCAGGAGACCACCGTGTAGCGGGCGACCAGCCGGTCGGTGGACCGTACCTGCTCGCCCTGGCCCTGGACGAGGACCGTCGTGGAGCCGTGCGTGGGGACGGGACGACCGCCCACGTCCACGGCCATCGAGCCGTCCTCCTGCAGCGTGGCCTGCGGCACGTCCTGCGGCAGCGTCTCCACCGGCACGCCGCTGGCGGTCGTCGGCAGGACGTCGACCACCGTGATCTCGGTGCCCGTGCCCTGGTCGGAGTCCACAGGCGCCCGTAGCACGAGCCGGGAGCCCTCGCGAGCACCCGTGACCGCCTGGGCCAGGACCTCACCCAGCGCGTGAGGGTCCGCCAGGCCACGGTACAGACGCGTGCCGGACTCGGTCCCGGTGGTGTTGGTCCCGTCCGTGCCGGAGAAGGTGGACACCAGCAGCACGATCCCGTCGCCCGCGGCGACCTGGCGTCCCTCCCCCTCGACAACGACGTCCGTGAGGACCTGGCTGGGCGGGCTCAGGTACCCCTTGAGCCAGACCACCGGCACCGCGCCCGCGCGTCCAGCCACCTCCATGACCTCGTCCAGCGGCGCCTCCCCGGCCAGCGTGACGGCCGGGACGGCGGTGGCCGCGGGGCTGGTGGCGGAGGGACCCGCGCCGGTGAGGAACAGTCCCAGCGGCACGGTGACGACGGCCAGCGCGGCCGCTACGGCCAGTGCCACCGCCGCCCGGCCACGGGGCCGTGGCCTGCCCAGCGTGGCACCGATCGCCCGCTGGGCCCCAGTCACCGCGGCAGGCTCGCTCACAGGCGCGGCAGGGGAAGGTGGCTGACGGACAGGCTCGGCAGACGGCTCAGGGACGGTCCCGGCGGCGTGAGCGGCCTCCTGGGCGCGCTCACGCTCCCGCCGGCGTCGGCGGGTCGTGGGCTGTGTGTCGTCCTCGGCTGTCATATGCGGTCCAGTATGTCAGACGCGCGCTCCGTCACAGGTCGCGCACAGCCGGGCTCACACCCCCTGAGGCAGGCCTGTCCCCCACCCCTGGGCTCCTTCCTCCATCGCCGCCACGAGCGCGTCGACGCGCTCGTCGACGGAGGCGAAGGGGTCTCGCAGGGCGATCGCCGGCGTGCGCCCGTCGTCGAGCCTGAGGCTCACCCAGTCAGCCGTCAGGTCCCGACGCAGGTCCTGCGCCCGGCCGATCGCGGTGCCCCGCAGGTGCGCACGAGTGGTCGCAGGAGGGACGGTCACCGCCTCGCGGCAGGCCTCCTCCCCCACCCAGCGGCGCAGCAGCCCGCTGGACTCCAGCCGGCCACGCAGGCCCGCCGGCGTCACGTCGTGGTAGGCCAGGGCCAGGCGCGCGACCCGCGGATCGTCCAGCCCCGTCCCGGCACGCTCGGTGTACCGGGTGAGCAGCTGGTACTTGGCCGCCCAGTCCAGCTCCGTGGACACGTCCTGGGGCCGGCCGGCACGCACGGCCTCCACGCCGCGCTCCCACAGGTCGAGAACCTCGCGGTGCAACGGGCTGAGGTCGCTGTGCGCGGCGCGCGACCGCACCCTCTCCAGGTGCTCCCCCTGCAGGTCCACCGCGGTGATCGTGCGTCCGTCAGCCAGCTCCAACGGGGCGGAGCCGGTCAGGTCGTGGCACACGGTCCTGATGTCCCGCATCGGTCGGGCCAGCTGCAGGTCCGTCAGGTCCCCGCCCTCCTCCAGGTAGTCCAGGAGCAGGTCCATCGCACCGGCCTTGAGCAGGGTGGAGCCCTGGGCGATGTTGGAGTCCCCCACGATCACGTGCATGCGCCGATAGAGCTCGGCGTCGGCGTGGGGCTCGTCGCGGGTGTTGATCAGGGGGCGTGAACGCGTCGTGGCCGAGGAGACAGCGTCCTCCATCTGGTCGGCGCGCTGGGAGAAGACGTAGCAGGCCCGGCCGTCAGCGCCTTTCATCACGTGGCCGGCTCCTACGAGCACCTGGCGGGTGACCAGGTAGGGCACCAGCGTGCGCGCGTCGTTCCAGAAGCTGCCACGACGGCGCACGAGGTAGTTCTCGTGGCAGCCGAAGCCCGTGCCCTCGGCGTCGAGGTTGTTCTTCAGCAGGTGGACACGGCCGGGCACGCCCTGCTCAGCAAGGCGGACGTTGGCCTTCTCCGCCAGGTCAGCCATGGTCAGCTCCCCGGCGCGGTCCTGGGCCAGCAGGTCCTCCAGGCGGTCGCACTCGGCGGTGGCGAACTCCGGGTGGGAGCCGACGTCGAGGTACAGCCTCGCCCCGCCTCGGGTGAAGACGTTGGAGGAGCGCCCCCTGGCCACCACCGGCTCGAAGAGCAGCCGCGCGGCGTGGTCAGCGTCCAGAGGCGGCGGGCCGCCGGCGGTCGACGCACACGTGACGCCGTACTCGGTCTCGATGCCGATGACGCGCCGGGCCGGCACGCTCACCTCACTGACCGCCCTTCTGCACGAATCCCTGGACGAAGGCCGCGGCGTTGGTCTCCAGCACGGAGTCGATCTCGTCAAGGATGTCGTCGACCCCGGTGACCTGGGTCTGGCCGGTACCTCCCGGGACCTCCGGGAGGTCGTCGTCGCTGCCGCCGGTGGGTCGGATCTGCTCGTGCTCGCTCATGGGCGTGATTCTCTCTCTGACGGTCCGCTCGTCCCAATCGTCGCGGCGACGGCGTCGTGCAGCACCCGCAGGACCCGCTCGACCTCGCCGTCGTCCATGACGACGTCGCCAGGAAGGCTGAGGCGAGCGAGCTCAGCACGGCCGGGAAGGTCGAGCACGAGACTCGTCCACGAGGCGCCGACGACCTGGGCGAGCTCAGCCACCGCCCTGCCGCGCAGCGCCGCCCGGGTACCGGCCGGAGCCGTCAGGGCCGCGTCCTCGATCTCCTCGTCCGTGGCCAGGCGCCGGGTACGGCCGGCGGCGACGAGCCGCTCGGCCAGGCCCTGGCCGCCGCGCAGGTCGGCCCACTGGATGTCCAGGGCCGCCAGGCGCGGGTCGTCCCAGCCGCTGGAGGCGCGGGCTCGAAGTCCTTCGCACAGCTGCAGCTTGGCGACCCACTCCACGTCCCGGGCAGCTCGCGTCGTCGCCTGCGCCTGCCGAGGGGTACCGAGCGCGGCAGCGTAGTCCTCCAGCGCCGTGAGCACCTCGTCCCACAGGCTGAGCGCCTGCGTCGTCAGCGCAGCGTCCTGGTCGTCCAGGCCGTCGTCGGCCACCGCCTGGCCCACCACCTCCAGGTAGCGGCGCTGGATACCCAGGGCCGTGCGCGGCCCGTCGACGGTGGCCAGCTCGTGGCGCAGCGTCACGTCGTGGGACGTCGCCCACTGCTCCTCGACCGGGTCACCGGTGAGCCGCAGCCCCTCCAGCCGGCCCAGGCCCTCGCCCCGGGCGTGCGAGCGCTCCAGGTACCACAGCAGCAGGCTGGTGGTCGCGACCTTGAGGTAGATCGGTGTCTCGAAGCGGTTGGCGTCGCCGTTGATCACGTGCAGGCGGCGCCAGCGTGAGGCCTCGGCGTGCGGCTCGTCGCGGGTGTTGACGACAGGCCGGTTGAAGGTGGTCTGCAGGCCGACGTCGTTCTCGACGTAGTCCGCCCTCTGGCTCATCTGGAAGCCGGGGCGCTCGGAGCGCTGCCCGATCCCCACGCGGCCGGCCCCGGCCAGGACCGGACGGGTGACGAGGAAGGGGATGAGCGCGGCGGCCAGGTCCTCGAAGGGCAGCGAGCGCTGCACGAGATAGCTCTCGTGGGACCCGTAGGCCGCTCCCTTACCGTCGACGTTGTTCTTGTAGAGCACCACCTCGTCCGCCACGACCCCGCCGGCCCCCTGCGCCAGGGCCTGCATGGCCCGGCGGGCCACCACCTCGCCGGCCCGGTCCCACACCACGGCGTCATGGGGGGTGAGGACCTCGGGCGAGGAGTACTCGGGGTGGGCGTGGTCGACGTACAGGCGTGCGCCGTTGGTCAGCACCGTCGTCGTGGCCCGGGGCAGGGCCTCCTCGGCGGCGCTGGGACGCGGCCGGGTCCCCCACGGCGCCGGGGGCAGGTCCGCCGCCGGGTCAGGTCCGGTCTCGCCCTGCTGCCCTGAGGGGGCCAGGTGATCGGGGTCGTCGGTGAGCATCGAGGGGTGGGCCGCAGCACGGTCCAGGTGACCGCCACGCAGGTCCGCCAGCGGGTCCTCCCCCTCGTAGTCCCAGCGCACCGGCGCAGCCTCTGCCCCGTCCACGCCTCGCAGCCCGGGACGGGAGCGTGCACCGTAGGCGGCGACGAGGCTGGAGGCCATCGCGACCGGGTTGGCATAGGGGTTGCCAGGCTGGAGGATCCCGTACTCGGTCTCCAGGCCCACCGGGCGGACGACCGGCTCCCGCCGGCTCACTGCTCCTCCTCGGGCTCGGTGCCTGCCTGGGCGTCCGGTGCCGTCAGACGCGTGACGCTGCGGATCGCCTCGCCACGATGGCCCACCACACGGGCCCACCCCTCGGGGTTGGTGGCCCCGGTGATCTCCTCGTTCTGACGCGCCTCGGCCCGAGCCGCCGCCAGCAGCCGTGGGGTGGACAGCCCGCCGTCACCCCCGGCCAGCTCGTCCTTGATCGCAGCGGTCTTGGCCCGTGCGACGACGGCGGCCAGCATCGCACCGCTGACGAGGTCACCCAGGTACAGGGTCTCGGTCATCGACGAGGCGTAGGTCACGCGCAGGACCGCGTTGCCCGGGGTGCGTGCGTACATCGCCGCGACCACCGCCTCGCGCATCGAGCGGGCGGTGGCCTCCCGGTCGCCGTCGTGGGAGGCGAGCTCGCCGGGGTCCAGCGGCAGGTCGGCGCGCAGGTGCTTGGACATGACCTCCAGCGCGCCGCCGGCGTCCGGCCGGTCGACACGGATCTTGACGTCCAGGCGCCCCGGCCGCAGGATCGCCGGGTCGATCATGTCCTCGCGGTTGGAGGCTCCGATGATCACGACGTTGCGCAGCGACTCGACCCCGTCGATCTCAGCCAGGACCTGGGGGACGATCATCGTCTCCACGTCCGAGGACACACCGGTCCCACGGGTGCGGAAGAGCGCCTCCATCTCGTCGAAGAAGATGACGACGGGGCGGTCCTCTGCGGCGACCTTGCGCGCCTGCTCGAAGATGGCCCGGATCTGGCGCTCGGTCTCCCCGACGAACTTGCTCAGCAGCTCCGGTCCCTTGATGTTGAGGAAGGCTGCGCTTCTGCTGCCGCCAGCAGCGTGTCCGCCCTGGCTGGCGGACCTCGCCAGGGACGTGGCGACGGCCTTGGCGATCAGCGTCTTGCCGCAGCCGGGGGGACCGTAGAGCAGCAGGCCCTTGGGAGCGCGGAGCCCGTAGCTCCGGTAGAGCCCTGGATGGGCGAAGGGCAGCTCGAGGGCGTCACGGATCTCCTCGATCTGCGCTCCCAGCCCCCCGATGTCCTGCCAGGACACGTCCGGGGTCTCGGTCACCACCAGCTGCTCCACGCTCGTGCGCTCGACCACCGCCGTGGCGACGTCGGCCCGCAGGTCGGCGGCCAGGGTGTCCCCTGCCTGGAGCGAGGCCTGGCTCAGCGGTCCTGCGAGGCGCAGCACCCGGGTGCTGCCCGACCCGGTGGTCACCAGGGCACGACCGGCGTCGAGCACCTCGTCCAGGGTCACGGCCTCCCCGGTGTCCGCAGCCGGCAGCGCGTCCACGACGAGCATCTGGTCGTTGACGGCCACCTGCTGGCCCACGCTCAGACCCGCCGGGTCCAGGCTCGGGTGCAGGCCCAGGCGCATCGGGCGTCCGGCCAGCACGACCTCGACCTGCGCGGGACGCGCGCCGGTCGGCTCTGACGCCTCCTCCTGCCCAGGAACCCCGGTCAGCACCGCCAGCGTGACCGGGGGCCGGGTGACGGCGTCCAGCTGCTCACCGAGCTCGGCAATCTGCTCACGGGCACGGGTCAGGGCGGAGGCCAGGCGCTCGTTCTTCTCCGCCAGGCTCACCGCCTGGGCACGTGCCTCACGCAGCTGGTGGGAGGCGAAGGAGGGTGAGGGCAGGCCCAGGTCCTGCCTGTCGGCGCTGCCACGGACCTCAGTCACGGGCCTCTCCCTGGCTCGTGGCGGTCTCGGCGTCAGGCTCAGTACCGGTCTCAGCGTCAGGCTCGGCGTCGACGAGCACCTCGGTGGCGTCCGCAGGCTGCTTGGCCAGGCAGTCGCGCAGCACCCGGCGGACCTTACGGTCGGTGGAGGTACGCTCCTTGACGTCCTCGGGCAGCCAGTAGCCGCCGTCGTCGTAGGCACCGCGTGCCGGCGGGCGCTTGCGTGTCAGCGGCCTGGAGCCCTTCGCCAGGCGGCGGGCGGACAGGAGGAAGCCCGTGTGGGCCACCATCGTGTGGTCGGGACGCACCGACAGCCCGTCGACGTTCCAGGTGCGCACCATCGACTCCCACGACTCCGGCTCGGTGAAGAGCCCCGAGTGCCGCAGCGCCTCCACCGTGCGCGAGAGCTGTGTCGTGGTGGCCACGTAGGCCAGGAAGACGCCTCCAGGCACGAGGACGCGGGCGGCCTCGGCCACGTTCTCCCAGGGGGCGAGCATGTCCAGCACGACGCGGTCGATCGAGTCGTCGGCCACGTGCGCCGCGGTGACCGCCGCCAGGTCCCCGCAGCGCAGCTCCCAGGCCGGGTGATGGCGGCCGAACCAGGAGTCGACGTTGGAGGCGGCGATCTGGGCGAAGTCGTGTCGCCGCTCGACCGACAGCAGGTGGCCGGTCTCCCCGATCGCCGAGAGCAGGTTCATCGTCAGGGCTCCTGAGCCCACCCCCGCCTCGAGCACCCGGGCCCCGGGAAAGATGTCCCCCAGCGCGACCACCTGGCCGGAGTCCTTGGCGTAGACCACCTGGGCCCCACGCGGCATGGACAGGACGTAGTCGGCCAGGAGCGGGCGCAGCAGGAGCAGCTCGTGGCCCGAGTCCGTCACGAGCACGGTGCCCTCGTCCAGGCCGACGACGTCGCGGTGGTGGAACGAGCCTCGCCCGGACTGGAAGCAGCCCTGGGGGTGAAGCTGGAAGGTGTGCTTGGCGCCCTTGACGTCCGTGACCTGGACCCGCTCGCCGTAGTGGAAGGGGCCACGCCGGCCGGCCTGGCCCAGGACCTCCTGAGTCTCCGTCCGCGGCGGGAGGGTGGGGGCGGCCTGGCGGGGCTCCTGTCCGGCCTCGTGGGCCAGGGCGCTCCCAGGAGCAGGTACAGGCACCTGGGTGTCGCGCGCGGGGTCGTAGTCCGGCAGAGAGCTGGCTGCGCTGTCAGTGTGAGTCATCGTCGGCGAGTCTAGCCAGCCAGGAGCGCTCGGGCCTGTGGCGTCCGGTGACGAGGTAGGTCATTCACGCCCACGAGCACGACGGCGTCGCTCGTCCCGCCCTCGCCGGCTACCGGGCGCCGGTGGGCACCGCCCCGAGCAGCGTGCCCGCCTCGACCAGGACGAGCCAGCGCGAGACCTCTCGTGCACGGGCCAGGGCCTGGGCCGCCGCCGGGCCGGCCGTGGCACCGGTGACAGCGGCCGGCGGAAGCACGGTGCACACGGCCCCAGCGCTCGCGCTCGACTCGTCCACTCCGCGCAGCGTGGCCAGGCCCGCCGCGTCGATGGTTCCCAGGAGCCTCGGGCCGTCGACCACGACGACCAGGCCGACGCCGTCGTCCAGCGCGTCACGCACCCGGGCCAGTGGCGTGGAGGCGGGCAGGGCCTGGACCGGGCGTACCAGCGGGCGCAGGTCCAGCCGAGCCGCAGCACGCGAGCCTCGTCCCAGGCCGAGCAGGGTCCAGCTCGTCTGGGCCAGGGGCCAGGCCACCATGACAGCCAGGACCAGGGAGAAGCCGTCAGGGCGCTGACCATCCAGCACCAGCGGGCGCACCAGCCACTGCCAGGCGATACCGGCCACGACAACGAGACCGCCCCAGGCCGCGACGACCTGGCCGGTACGCGGCCTGCCCGTGACCTGCGCGATGAGCGCGGCCACCGCGTGCCCGCCGTCCAGCGGGAGCGCGGGCAGGATGTTGAAGACCGCGAGGGCGAGGTTCACCCACGTCAGCGCCCACACGAGGATGGAGAGGGGGTAGGGCAGCCACACCGTGGTCAGCAGCCAGCGGCCTGCACCCCACAGCACGAGGTTGACCGCGGGACCTGCGACGGAGGTCACCACGTCCTTCCACGGGCGCCATCCCTGTGCCGTCGACGCTGGTCCGAAGGTCGTGCGCCCGCCCCACAGGTAGAGCTCGTAGCGCACGGGCCGGCGTCCCAGCACGGTACCGCTCAGGCCGTGGGCCAGCTCGTGAAGAAGCACTGACAGCGCCACGCCGAGCACGGTAGCGGCCACCACGCCCAGGACCGCGAGCAGGTGGTAGCCGCTCATCGAGCGCGAGACCGCGGGCAGCCAGGTACCGGCGATCAGCAGGCCGAGGAGGACGGAGGTCGGGGCGACCACGACGGGCGCACCACCGACCCGTCCAAGGACTAGGCCCTGACCGGTGCGACGAGAAGCAGCAGACATGCCCGGAGCCTATCGGCGTGGCCTGCATCGCCCGTAACCGGCCCTGTCCCCACAGCCTCGTCACGAGCGCGCTGACGGCTCAGGCCTGTGGACCACCGTGTCGTCGCGAGGCCGTCCCGGCCGGGCGCGCGGTAGGTTCACGCCTGTGAGCCAGCCACCCACCGACCAGCCTGACCAGGTGCACGACGCCGACGCCCCTGTCCGTCCGACCGGACCTGGGGCCAGCGCGCCGCGGACACGCGTCCGCCGCGCGGCGCTGTCACCGTCGAGGGCCAAGGACTTCATGCAGTGCCCTCTCATGTTCCGCCTGCGCACGGTGGACCATCTGCCTGAGCCCGGGACCCTGGCCACCCACAAGGGCACGCTGGTCCACGCCGTCCTGGAGAGGCTCTACGACCTGCCAGCATCCCAGCGAACCGTTGAGGCAGCCGTGGAGATGCTGCCCGGGCAGTGGCAGGCCCACCAGGACAAGAGCCCCGAGGTCATGGAGCTGTTCGAGTCGCCCGATGCCGTGGCACCGTGGCTGGAGGAGGCCCGCGCGCTGGTGCGCACCTACTTCACGATGGAGAACCCCACGCGGCTGGAGCCGGCTGAGCGTGAGCTCTTCGTCCAGACCGAGACCCGTTCCGGCCTGCTGCTGCGTGGGTTCGTCGACCGCCTCGACGTCGCCGCTGACGGCGCGATGCGTGTGGTCGACTACAAGACCGGGAAGTCGCCCTCTCCGCGGTTCCAGCACGACGCGCTGTTCCAGATGCGCTTCTACGGGCTGGTGCTCTGGCGTCTGCGAGGTCAGGCTCCCCGCCGCCTGCAGCTGGTCTATCTCAAGGACGGTCGGGTCCTGACCCACGACCCGGTCCTGGGCGAGCTGGACGCTATGGAGACGCGCCTGGACCACCTGTGGGACGAGGTCGAGGACTGCGCGGAGCAGGGAGAGTTCAGTCCACGACGCTCACGCCTGTGCGACTGGTGCGCCTTCCAGTCAGCCTGTCCCTTGTTCGGAGGGACGACCCCGCCCCTGCCGAGCCAGGGCCTGGCTCAGCTGCTGACGGCGCGCCGCAGGGTCCAGGCCTGAGCCTCGCACCTAGGGTGAGGCCATGGAGCACCGCAGACTAGGCCGTACGGGCCTACGGGTGTCCTCGGTGGGTCTGGGCACCATGACCTGGGGGCGTGACACCGACGAGCTCGAGGCCCGCGAGCAGCTCGATATCTTCCTCGACGCGGGCGGGACGCTGGTGGACACCGCCGCCTCCTACTGCCAGGGCCTGAGCGAGGAGGTCATCGGCTCGCTGCTGGCTGACCACGTCGACCGCTCCGACCTGGTGCTGGTCTCCAAGGCCGGGGTCCGTACCTGGCGTACCGGAGAGCGGTCCTCCGTCGCGGACGCCTCACGCGGCACCCTGCTCGACACCCTTGACGCCAGCCTGAGGCGGCTGGGCACCGACCACCTGGACCTGTGGCTGGTTCAGGTCCCGGACCCCACAACGCCTGTGGACGAGACGGTGGACGCCCTGCGCACCGCCGTGTCCTCGGGACGCGCACGCTACGTGGGGGTCTCCAACCATCCTGCCTGGGCCACGGTCCACGCTGCCGACCTCCTGCGCGAGCACGGGGGCCCGGGCATGGCCGGTGTCGAGGTGGAGCACTCGCTGCTGTGCCGCGGCACCGAGCGTGAGCTCATGCCCGCCGCCCAGGCCCTGGGCCTGGGGGTCATCGGCTACGCGCCTCTGGGGCGGGGGGTGCTCACAGGCAAGTACCGGGCGACGACGCCGGCTGACTCCCGGGCCGCCTCACCGCACCTGCGCTCCTACGTCGCTGCGTACCTCGACCCGGGTCTCGAAGGCGTCGTCGAGGCGGTGGCCACTGCCGCCGCAGGCCTGGACCGCAGGCCTGTCGAGGTGGCGCTGGCCTGGGCCCGCGACGCCGCCGGGGTGGCCTCGACGGTGCTTGGCGCCCGCACGCCTGTTCAGCTCGCTGGTGCGCTCGCGGCCGAGGACCTGACCCTCCCCCCACAGATCAGGCACGTGCTTGACGAGGTGACGGCGCCGCCCCTGGGATACCCCGAGCGTCTGTGAGCAGTATGTGTTCCTTCACACACATGCATACAAACGTTTGCACACCACTGTGCAAACGTTTGTATAGTGTCGTCGGCGCCTCCACCCGGCACGTGTACCCGGTGCCCCCGCACCCCAGGTACTTGCCCGGCGCCCTACACAGACACTGACCGTCCACAGCCCACAACGAGGTGGCCCATGTCCTCACGTTCTTCTCTGTTCGCTATTCGAGCACGATCCGATGCGTCGATTCCCCTTGAGCACCAGCGCAGGCGATGGCTGGTGGAGTTCCTCAAGGTCTACTCCGTCCTCATCATCGGTTACGGCGGCTTCTACCTGCTGCGTACCAACTTCAAGTCCGCCCAGCCCTTCTTGGTTGACCAGGTCGGCCTGACCACCACCGAGCTGGGCACGATCGGCTTCGCCTTCTCTCTGACCTATGGGTTCGGCGGACTCATCCTGGGATTCTTTATCGACGGGAAGAACACCAAACGGGTCGTCTCCGCGCTCCTGATCGCCTCCGGGGTGGCCTCGCTGGGTATCGGCGCGGTCCTGGCGGCTATGGACAACCCCTACGGCATCCTCATCCTGCTGTGGTCGCTCAACGGCCTCTTCCAGGCCCCCGGTGGCCCGTGCTGCAACTCCACCATGAACCGCTGGACTCCGCGTGCCCTACGTGGGCGCTTCATCGGCTGGTGGAATTCCTCGCACAACCTCGGCGCGATGGCCGCCGGCGCGCTGGCCTTGTGGGGTGCCAATACGCTGTTTGGCGGCAACGTCATCGGTATGTTCATCGTCCCCGCGATCGTGGCCATCCCGATCGGCGTGTGGGGATTCTTCTTCGGCAAGGACGATCCCAGTGAGCTTGGCTGGGATCGTCCTGAGACGATCTTCGGCGAGCCTGTCTCCAAGGCCGACGTCGTCTCCGAGGACCGCTCGAAGGGCCAGATCCTCATGCAGTACGTCGTGAAGAACCCGGCCGTGTGGTTTCTGTGCGTCGCCAACGTCGCCGCCTACTGCGTGCGCATCGGCATCGACAACTGGAACGTTCTGTACACCCACGACGTCCTGGGCTTCAGCGACTACACCGCGGTCAACACCACCATCGCCCTGGAGATGGGTGGCCTGGCTGGCTCGCTGTGCTGGGGCTTCTTCTCCGACAAGCTCGGCTCCCGTCGCGCCCTGACAGCCGCCATCGGCATCGGGCTGGTCATCATCCCCATCCTCATCTACGCCAACGCCACCTCCGAGGCCGTCGTCTACGGCGCCCTGCTGGCCATCGGTTTCCTCATCTTCGGCCCTGTCACCCTCATCGGGATCTGCGTCATCGGCTTCGCACCCAAGACCGCCACCGTCGTCGTCAACGCGGTGCCACGCGCCTTTGGCTATGTCTTCGGTGACTCCATGGCAAAGGTGCTGCTGGGCCGCATCGCCGACCCCACGAAGGATGGTCTGGTGGTCTTCGGCCACACCCTGCACGGGTGGGGCTCCACCTTCACCGTCCTCATCTTCTCCGCCTGCGTGGGCCTGGCCTGCCTCATCGTTGTCGCTGTGCTGGAGGAGAGGATGCTGCGCGCCGACCGGGACTTCTCAGCCCAGACGTCCCCGAGCCAGACCGCACGCACCGCGAAGGAGAGTAACTGATGTCCACCTCACCTATTCCCCCCATGGACCCGATTCGGCTCAGCGAGCTGCGCGACGTGGCCGTGCGCGTGGTACGGCAGGCCGCCCAGCTGGCGCGTGAGATGGCCCTGGCCCCGCAGGACCTGGACGTGGCGGCCAAGTCAGGGCGCAACGACCTGGTGACCGCAGCCGACAAGGCCGTGGAGGAGCTCGTCGTCGCCGAGCTCACCGCCGCCACCTCGCTGCCGGTCCTGGGTGAGGAGGGCCATACCATCGACTCCTTCGCCGGCCTGGTCTGGGTCCTTGACCCCATTGACGGCACCATGAACTACGTCGCTACCCACCGGGACTTCGCCGTCTCTCTGGCCCTGTGCGCCGACGGCGTGCCCGTCATCGGCGTGGTGGCCGACGTCATGGCCGACCACCTCTACTGCGCCGTCACCGGCCAGGGCGCCACCTGCGACAGCCAGCCCCTGCTCCACCTGGGACAGGGGCCGTCCCGGCGCGACTGCGTCATCATCACCGACCTGAAGGAGATACAGGCCCTGCCCCGCCTGGCCCAGTGCCTGACTGAGTCCCGTGGGCACCGCCGCTACGGCTCAGCCGCGCTGGAGTGCGTGGAGGTGGCTGCCGGCCGGGCGGGGGCCTTCGTTCACATGTGGGTCTCGCCGTGGGACATCGCTGCCGCCTGGCTCATCTGCCGGGAGGTCGGTGGGGTGGTCACCCGGATCGATGGCACCGCCCTCGACGTGCGTCATAAAGGCTCGATCCTCGTGGGAGCCGAGCGCACCCACAGTGAGCTGCTCCAGCGGCTGATGATCGACCCCAGCTAGTCACCAAGGACCCGCTGGCTCGCGGGAGGTAGGCGCACTCGGCTGGTCGAGCCGCGCACGACTAGCTGGGTCGCCACCTTGCGGCTGACGGTGCCGGGCACCTGACGATGATCGACGCCGTCGCCGCCACCTGGCTCCAGGCGCGCCGCTGCCAGCTCAACCGCCAGGGCAGCCACCTGCTCAGGGCGCCGGTCGATCGAGGTCAGGTCAAAGGCCTGGCAGCTGGCGATGCGGGAGTTGTCGCAGCCAGAGACGGCCACGTCCCAGCCCGGTCGCAGCCCGCCTCGCAGCAGGGCGACGACCGCCCCCTGGGCGCACTGGTCGTTGTAGCACACCAGTGCGCTCACCCGGCCCGCTACCGCAGAGTCTGCGGGTGTCAGCTGCCCTGCCTCCATCATCGCCCGCGTCTGGGTGTATCCGTCGTCGGTGCATGAGCCTGCGGGCCTGAGCTCGACCTCCAGGCCGCTACGGGTGGCTGCCGTCAGGAAGGCGTGCCTGCGTGCTGTGGCCGAGCGGCCCGACGGGCCATCGAGGTAGGCCACCTGACGGTGCCCCGTCTGCCACAGGTGCTCCGCCAGCTGAGCCATGCCGGTGGTGTTGTCACTGGTCACCAGGTCCGCCTGCTCACACGGCCCCTGCCCGATGATCACCGTGGGCATGGCCAGGGAGCTGACGTCGAGCCCGTCCAACCCCGCCGGGTCAACGACCACCAGGGCACGGCACCTCAGCTGCTCCAAGACACCCAGGGCCTGGGAGGCCGGGCGGGCCTGGCTGACCGACTCGACGACGAGCCGGATCCCCGCTCGCTCGGCCGCCCCCAGCAGGCAGCGGTAGTAGGCAAAGTGCAGCTCCTGGTCCAGACGGCACAGGAGCCCCACATTGCGCGCCCGGCCCGAGCGCAGCAGGGAGGCGGCCAGATCTACCTGGTACCCCAGGCGAGAAGCCTCACGGGTGACCAGCTGCCGCGTGGCAGGTGAGATCCTGCTCGAGCCTCGCAGCGCCCGGGAGACTGTGCTCGGGGACAGGCCAGTGGCCTGGGCGATGTCGCGCAGAGTGGGACGGGGCGTGCGGCCCGTCACCGTCCCAGGCTCCGCTCAGTCCTCGTCGTCGTAGTCGTCGTCATCATCGTCGAGGTCGTCATAGTCGTCGTAGTCCTCGTCATCATCGCCATCGTCACTGTCGTCAGCGTCATCGTCGTCGTCCTCAGAGTCAACGATGTCGAAGGGCAGCTCGATGCCGGTGGCGGTGAACAGGGCGTCGTCGTAGGTGAAGAAGGCGTCCTGGAGGGTGTTCTCGGCGGCGACCACGGCGGGCGAGTACTCGTCCCCGGTGGCGGCCGCATCCAGGTGCGCCTCGAAGGCGGCGATGAGTCGGTTGAGCGCGGACCGCGGGTCGTTCGTCATGTGGCCCAGGATACCGGTACCCACCGCGCCCGCGTCCAGACAGGTCGTGCTGAGGCGGGCGCGTGAGGCTGTGCCGGAGGTTCAGCCCCTGCGAGCGGGCTCAGTGCCCCGGGCGCGAGGAGGCTCAGTCAGCCAGGCCCAGCTGCTCTCGCACGAAGCCGAGGAAGAGGTCCTCGCCCTTGAGCCGGGCGGTCTCCTGCGCCCCGACGACCACGCGCACGCCGTCACGCAGGATCTGAGAGGCACCACCGTCGGGCCCCAGCGGCAGGACGACGATCTCGGGCTGGGGCTGGTAGACCGCCGTCGGAGCCTCGCCTGCGATGACCGATCGGATGTTGTCCGCCACAACGGCGGCGTGGGCACGGGCGGCGTCAGCACGCTTGGTCTCGCGCACGTCCGTGATGTCACCGATCGCCCACACGCAGGGGTGGTCGAGCACGCGCAGGTGGTCATCGACACGGATCGTGCCGTCGTAGTGGCGGATCTCCTCGTAGTCGTCTCCCAGGAAGCCGGTCGCGGCGCTGGAGCCATAGGCACGGAACCACAGGTCCGCCTCCAGGCGACGCCCGCTGGTGGTCGAGACCCGGAAGGGCGAGAGCACGCCTGGGTCCACCGGCGGCAGGGAGGCCAGACGCTCACCCGTGATGACCTCAACGCCACGCTGCTCAAGCTGGAAGGAGATCGCAGCGCGCAGCTCAGGCTTGTAGTCCTTGTTCGGCAGGATCTGCTCGCCCTCCTCCACAAGGATGACCTCGATATCCGGGAAGGCTGAGGTGATCTCCCCCACCAGCTCGATGCCCACGTCCCCGGCACCTGCGACCAGGACGGTCTTGGCCTGCTCCAGGCCTGCGTGACCGCGCTCGATCCGGGCCTTGGCGATGACGGAGGAGGACTCCATGTGCTTGGCCGGGAAGGGGTAGGCGGTGCCGGTGGCGAGTACCAGGTGGTCAGCCTCGATCTCCTGGCCGCCTGAGACCTGGACCGTCGTGCCGCGCACAGCCAGAGCCGTGCCGTGGACCACGCGCCCGCGTGCCAAGAGGTGGTCATAGGGCATGAAGATCTTCTCCGCCCACTCGCGGTCCACCGCCGCGCGCAGGGCGGCAGCGTGGTTGACGAAGGTGTCCTTCTGCTCAACGAGCGTGACCTCAGCGACGTCGTCGAGTGCCTTGGCGAGGGTGATACCGCCGTATCCGCCGCCGACGATGGTGACGCGAACCATGGAGTCCTCTTCTTCCGTTCGGGTGGTGGGGGAAGCGTATCGCCTCCCTGCCTTCCAACACATCCCGTCTAGGTCTTGGTACCTACACCCCGCCCCCTATGCTATGGTGAGCGTCACACCAGCAGGCGTCCGTCTACTCACCGAGGGAGCACCGTGTTGCACTGTGAGCCCTGTCAGAGGGTCGGGATGAGGTGGGCCTGCATTAACTCTGTGCCTGAGGACCTTCGTGATGAGTGACCACCGAACGAGGCTGAGGGGGCTCAGCGTCCTCCTTCTCGCCATGACCTGGGGCCTGGCCGCGTGCTCAGGCGGCGCCCCGGCCCCCACAGCCGCAACGGCCTCCGTGTCCCCAACTGAGTCATCCGCTGAGTCCTCCGCCACGTCTCCGACGCCGCCCTCCCTCGCCCAGCTGCGCGAGGTGCAGGAGGAGGCCTACCACGAGTACCTGGCGGCCGAGCCGGGCAGCTGCTGGACGCTCCGTGAAGACGTCGCCGCAGGCTCCTGGCGGGTCGGCTGCGACGAACCTCACCGTCTGGAAGTGGTTGCGGCCTGGGACGAGGTCCCCACCGGCCCCTACGACGAGCAGACCCAGGAGCGCCTGGACCAGGAGTGCGAGCGCAGGCAGGGCACGGTAAGCCCACGTGACGACGCGACGAGCACCGTCGGGGTGGCCCGCACCATCACGCTCGAGGCACCGCAGTGGGACGAGGCCGCCCGGACCGGTACGAGCGTGCACGTCGCCTGCGCCTGGTACTACGTCACCGACCAGACCGGGTTCGCCCCGTCCTGAGCCGTGGTGCGCCGGCCGTGACGCGCACGTCCTGCGCACCACGGCCAGCGTCTCAGGCCAGTCCGCGGCGCTCCAGCAGGGGCTCCAGTCGCGGCGCCCGACCGCGGTAGGCCTCGAAGGACACCAGCGGGTCGCGCGAGTCACCGCGGGAGAGGAACTCACGGCGGAACCTCTCACCGGCCTCGCGGTTCAGTCCCAGGTCACCGTCGCGCGCGCCCTCGCCGTCGGTGCGGAACCACTGGGTGGTGTCGGCGTCCATGACCTCGCTCCAGATGTAGGCGTAGTACGCCGCGGAGTACCCGCCGGCGAAGACGTGGTTGAAGTAGGTGGTGCGGTAGCGCGGCGGCACGAGGGCGTCATCGATACCGACGGCGGCCAGCGCCTCGTGCTCGAAGGCCTCCACCGCCTCGGGGTCGGTCGGCACCTGCTCGGGCGCGAGCGTGTGCCAGGCCTGGTCCAGCAGCGCGGCACCCAGGTACTCGGTGGTGGCGTAGCCCTGGCCGAAGGAGCCCTGGCTGCGCAGCTGGGCCACCAGCTCCTCGGGCATGGGCTCACCGGTGTCGACGTGGATAGCGTAGGAGGCCAGGACCTGGGGGTGCAGCGCCCAGGACTCATTGACCTGGCTGGGGAACTCCACGACGTCGCGCGGCACGTTGGCTCCCGAGGCCCCCGGCCAGCGGGTATCGGCGAACAGCCCGTGCAGGGCGTGGCCGAACTCGTGGAAGGCGGTGATGACGTTGTCCCAGGTCAGCAGCGTGGGGCCACAGGCCGGCTTGGACAGGTTGAGGCAGTTGATGACCACGGGCTTGGCGCCCGTCAGGTGGCTCTGCTCCACCAGGCTGTCCATCCAGGCCCCTCCCTGCTTGCCGGAGCGGGCATAGTAGTCGGCGACAAACAGGCCGAGCACCGGGGCCTGGGCACCTGCCTCTCGCTCGGCCTCGCTCAGGGCCGCGGGGTCGCGCACCTCCCACACGCGCATGTCCGGGTCGTACATGTGCTCCGCCAGGTCCGCCCGCTCGTGGAAGGTGATGCCGTACAGGCGGTTGGCGGCGTAGAAGACGCCCTTGTCCACCACGTTGCCCAGCTCCAGGTAGGGGGCGAGCACAGCGTCGTCGACACCGAAGCGCTCCTTACGCTCCGACTCCTCGTAGCGGGGCCAGTCAGCCGGCCCGAAGACCTCCCCCGGCCTCGTGGCCGGGTCGGCGGCCATGCGTGCGGCATAGACCTCGGCGTCCCGGCGGGCGTTGGCCATCGCCGGTGGCACCAGGCGTGAAAGCATGTCGCTCACCGCCTGCGTGGTCCCGGCGGCAGACTCCGCCGCGATGATGGCGGCGTGGTGCTCGTAGCCGAGGAGGCGGGCCCTCTCGGCGCGCAGCGCCACCTCGCGCAGGATGAGCGCACGGGTGTCCGTCTCCCCCGACAGCCCACGGCTCATCGCCTTGTCCAGCAGCGCCACGCGCTCGGCGTGGCCCTCCAGGCCCGCCAGCTCCGGCGTAGCGGTGTAGTTGGCGACCCCGGCCTCGTGCATCGCCTTGGCGATCAGGGTGCCGACCCGGGAGCCCAGCGTGGTCAGCTCGGCATTGATCTCACGCAGGCGCTCAGCCGCCGCGCCGGTCAGCGCCACGCCCTCACGCTCGAAGGACTCGACCGCCAGCCGGATGTAACGGGCGGTCTCCTCGTCGATCTCCTCCCCATCGGCATCCACCGGCGTGTGTCCAGCCTCGCGGGCCGCGGCGACGAGCTCGTTGAGCACCGTGAAACGCTGGTAGAGCCTCGGATCGAGGTCGTAGGCGTCCTGGTGGGCCGCCAGCTCAGGAGCCAGCCGCTCCTCCAGCTCGTCAAGCTCGGGCGAGTCGGTGGCTGAGGACAGCGCATACAGGACCGTCAGCGCCCGCTCAAGCAGCTCGCCAGACAGCTCCAGAGCAGCCACGGTATTGGCCACCGTCGGCTCGGCGGGGTCCGTGGCCACGGCCTCCCACTGCGCGCGCTGGCGCGCCATACCCACACGCACGGCGGGCTCGATGTCCTGCGTGCGCACCGCAGCGAAATCAGGCAAGCCCAGGTCCAGCCCCCAGGGGGTGGCAAACGGGCTGGAATCGGGCAGCTGTGGGACAGTGGTGGTCTGACTCATGGACCCATCGTGCCACGGCAGTCATCTGACGCTCTTCACACAGCACGTCTTGTGCGCGCCACACCTGCGTGTGAGCACGCCGCACCAACGACTGAGCGCTGCGCACCTGCAGTGCGGGACGACGCCCTGGCCACCCCGTCCTATAAGCCAGTCCTGTGGGCCAGTCCCACAGGCAAGATCTTCCGGCGCCCTTTACTGACGCACCAGGGTGCGGTTCCTCAGGCGCAGGACCACGTCTGCTTGGCGCGCCAGCTGCTTGGAGTGCGTCACCACGATGACGCACTTGCCCTGCTCATGGGCCAGACGCTGCAGGATCCCGATCATCTCACCGGCCGTGTCACTGTCCAGGTTGCCGGTCGGCTCATCCGCCAGGATGACGGGAGCCTTCGAGGCGAGTGCACGGGCGATCGCCACACGCTGCTGCTGTCCACCGGAGAGCTTCGTGACATGACGTCCTGCCTCCTGCTCAGACAGGCCAACGTGGAGGAGTGAGTCGATCGTTGCCTTGGGATCCACCAGCCTCACATTCTCCAGCGGCGTGAGGTAGTCGATGAGGTTGTAGTTCTGGAAGACCAGTGACACATGGTGCCTGCGGTGGTAGGCGTACCCGCGCGCAGCCACGTCCTGGCCGTCAAGGCGGATCGTTCCCCGGGTGGGCTCATCAAGACCGGCCAGCAGACCCAGGAGCGTGGACTTGCCGGCACCAGAGCTGCCGATGATGGCGTAGAACGTGCCGGACTCAAAGACGGCGTTAACGTCACTGAGCACGCTCTTTTTCTGGTCCTGGTAGGTGAAGCTGAGCTTGTCGAGTTTCAACGTGGTCATGACAATCTTTCCTGACATCTCATATATGAAGGCGTGAGCACTTAGCTCATCGTGGCCAGAATCTGTTTTGGCTGCAGCCGTAGGAGTGGAGTCATCGCAATCAGCAGCGACACCGCAGCGATCGCCAGGACCGCCACGAGTGAAAGCACGCCCACTGCTGCGAGCGCCCCCACCGGCACGCGCACGTCGCCAACGGTGGCGCTGACCGTGCCCAGCACGTAGCGGGAGATGACGTGGCCGGCCCCCAGGCTGATGAGCAGCGCGATAAGGAAGCTGGGGATGGTGAGCATCGTCAGCTCGGTGAGGAACTGGACGAACACACGACGCTTGGAGTGGCCAATCGCCAGCAGCACCCCAACCTCGTGGAGCCGTGAACGCGTCCAGAAGACCAGGACCAGCACGAGGATGGCCGCGCCCGCCGCCAGCACCACCCACAGCAGTCGAGACAGGAGCGTGGTCATCCCGGCCATCGAGTCAAGGACACCAGCCGCGCGAGAGGTACTGTCCCCCAGCTCCAGGCCCTGTGCAAGACTCGCCTTAGCCTGCGTGATCGCCGCCTCCAGGTGGTTGCGAGAGTCCGTGTAGAACGTGGCTGTGCTCACGGCCTCTTTCCCGGCAAGATGCTGGGCGCTTGCCAGGTCCGTGTAGATCGGCAGCTCATGACCAGAGCGCGCGAGCTCGGTGCGCTGATAGAGCCCCACCACGCGGAGCGTGACGCTCTGCTCATCCTTGGTCAGCGTCAGCTCGTCACCAACCGCCAGGTTCAGCGCAGCCGCGGCTGAGTCAGCGAGGACTGCTCCCGTGCCGTGGCGAAGCTGGGCGACGGCGTCGTGGGCGCCTTCGGTCAGCTCGGCCTCCTTGCGGGAGAATTCCTGGAGTCCCGCGAGGTCACTGACCCCCATCACCGGCTGGAAACCACCGTCCTCGGTGTAGGCCGAGGTATCGAGCGTGAAGGTGTGGCCAGTCACGTGCGGAGTGGCGAGCAGCATCGTGGCCGCCTCCTGGCGGAAGTCACCCGCCGGTGAGGTCACCGTGAATCCGGGCCTGGCCTGGTTCTCGGCAGCACGTGTAACCGCGGTCAACATGCTCGCCATCACTCCTTGCAGCACAAACACTGCCGAGATCAGCGTGATGATGAGGGCAAGGATGAGGCTCCTCGTGCGTCGACGCGTCACGGCAAGGTGCGCTTGGTTCCACCACGTCATGGCTATCCCATCTGTGTCAGGAGCTGCTGAGGTTTTTTCGTCAGCATCGGGTAGGACGCGATGGCTGTGGCCACGATGATGAGCACGGCGCCAGCGATACCGATCACGGCGAGGTGTCCTGGCTCGACGTCCACCGTCACGTGGTCGACCGTCTTTTGGAAGGTGGACGTGGTGAAGTCACTTCCTAGGTGATAACCGCCGCGGATCTGCTCGGCCGCTTTGGATGATGCCCGCGACACGATGTTGTTCGCCAACGCTTGGGCGACCAGATTGGCCGCCCCGTATGAGGCGACCAGCGCCAGGGCAAACACCATCAAGTTCTCGGTGACGTACTGGACGAAGATCTTCGCCTTTCCCACACCAACCGAAAGCAGGATCCCCACCTCCTTGCGGCGCTCATTGAGCCATAGGAAAAGAACAAGGGCCAGTGCGCCAGTGGCAAAAATGGAGGTGCCGATGAAGGTAGTCCTCAACAATGAGTTGATGCCTGTCAGCGCGGCACCGATACCACCGAACATATCGGAATTTTTGCGGATCAGATAGTTCTTCCAATCGAGGGGTAGCCCACGAGCCTCCTTCATGACCGAGTCAAGACTATTGACGTCTTTCACAAAGAAGACGGCATCGTGGTAGTACTCGTTCTCCGGATTCGTACCAAAGAGAGAGCGAGAGGTATCGAGATCAGTGAAAATAGAATTCTGATAGAGCTCCGTTCGAAAAGATTCCCTGCCACTGCCTTCACCAGTAAAAAGTCCCACGATTTCTGAATCAACAACGGCCTTGGATTTGAAGCGATTCTCTGCGTCATACTGGTTCGCCTTGAACGTGAGCCGGTCACCGATCTTTAAGCCGTTCTGCTCGGCGAACTCCTTGTGCACGAGGACCTTGTGATGATCGTCCTCGGTGAGATGACGCCCCTGGGTGAGCATGAATGTGCCTGCACGGAAAGCGGTAGCAAAGTCGGAACGGTTAACGGCGTTAATTGGCACCGCGTTGCCAAATTCCTCCTCATTCTTCGTGGAGTAGTCATTAGCCTGGCCCGGAAGCCGGAGGACCTCGGCGTTAACGAGATCAGCTACCGCAGAGTTCATGTTCGCCACATACGACACCACCCCCTCCAGCTTGGCAACCTCCTCGATCTGAGCGCGTGTGATCGTTCCTCCACCACGTACTGTGCCCATGTTTGTCATCCGGTTGTTCTCAAGCAGGAAGCCTGAGAGCAGCTGAGAGCTCAGCTGATCGCCTGTGCGGGCTACGGACTCACGCACGGCGAGGGTGGACAGGAGAAGAGTTGATGCGGTGAGGAGGACCAAAAAAATGGTCAAAGATTTCACCCGTTTACGACAGGTGTGAAGCCACGCTCGTCTCAGAAACGACATCCGGAAAGACCTTCCACACTTATGACACCATTGATCGTTCTTATCGTGTGGAAGGAGTCTGTGAGATCGCTGGAGAGCGCCACCAATCTCACATAAAGTGGAGCCACCTAGGATGTGTGGTGCAACACGTCCGTTTGCGCCCGAGACCTAGGCCCACGCCTACCCCTCACCCGGAGGCAGCCTGGAACCAGGATCTTTAGCGCGCGCGGACCACGGCCCTGACCACCATCACCATCTGCGCTCCGGACCGTGGCAGGCAGGACACAAGGACAGGGAAGCCTTGGTTCTGGCAGACCTCCTCGTGCCCCGTCACTCCCGGTCCAGGCCCAGGACCCCTGCCACATCCGGCGGGAAAAAGCCCGGCCCCTTGAGGACCTTGCCGTCCTCGCGGTAGATCGGCCTGCCATCGGCCCCGAGCTTAGACATATTGGAGCGCTGGACCTCGCTGAGCACAGCCGCCAGATTGATCCCGGTCTCCAGCGCCATGCCGTAGATGACGTAGACGAGGTCAGCCAGGGCGTCAGCCGTCTCGACGGTGTCCCGGGTACCGTCGTCCGCAGCGACGGCTCGGGCGATCCCGGCCTCGACCTCACGGCGCGCTGCGGGCCCGTAGACGGCGCCGACGAGCTCGCTGAGCTCCTCGGTGACCAGGCTCATCCGCATGTGGAGGCTGGCGCGGTCCAGGCTCGGCCCGTCGACCTGGACGGGCAGGCCGTAGACGTGGTGGAAGCGTCGTACCAGCGCCTCAGGGTCGTCACCCTCCCGCCGTCCGACGCCATCGAGAGCCACCAGCGGCGTCGAGGCTCCCGTGGTGTGCGCGCTGCCGTTGCCCCGTCCGACGGGCTCGCAGGACGCAGGCTCCGGCCCGTCCCAGGGCGCGCGAGGCTCGCGGGGGTCCCCGACGAGCAGGGAACCGACCCACTCGTCCATGACGCGGCCGTCCTTGACCGCCACGGCGCGGCGCAGCCCTTCGCGCACGAAGCCCAGCCGCCACACCGCTCGCCAGGAGGCCCAGTTGGGTACCCCGTCGTCGATCCAGCAGGACCAGCCCAGGCGGCGCAGGGCCAGCGGGCCGTCAGGGTCGAGGGCGAGGTCGATCACGGCCTCCAGGGCGCGGTGCAGGGTCCCGCGCCCACGGGCCTCGGGCGCGAGCCAGAAGCCGATGTCGCCGCAGCCCTCGCCGCGCGAGGTGATGCCGAGCATCCCGACCAGGGCGGTCGCGCCGTCGTCCCCGACCTCCCGGACGGCCCACGTGGGGCAGTCGCCGCTGTCCCATCCCGGCTCCACGACGTCCTGGACAAAGCCTCGCGCGTCCGCCTCGGTGTAGGGCGAGGGGACGGTCGTCCACCGCTGGACAGCCGGCTCCTGGCAGATCTCGGTGATCCTCGGGACGTCAGCAGCCGCGGGGACCGACAGGACAAGAGCCGGCAGGGACCGACCGCGGTAGGTGGCTGCGGGGACAGAGATCTCGATGGGCTGCATGGCGCCACCCTAGCGCCCGCGGCTCAGGCCTCCGCAGCCCCCTGGGCGCTGATGGCGTCCGAACGGCGGCCCTTGCGCAGCACCGGCCAGCTCAGCGCCATGATCGCGCCTCCGAGCAGGCCGTAGACGAGAGCGACCCAGGTACCGAAGGCGTCGGCGAACCAGCCCACGATCGGCGGGGAGACGAGCATGATGCAGCGTGCCAGCCAGGACACGATCGTCAGGCCCATCCCAGGGCGCAGGCCAGGGACGTCGTCGGCCGCGGCGTAGGCGACCGGAACCGCCACCGCGCAGCCGGCACCCGCGACGACCATGCCGACGACGGTGCCCGTCACCGAGTCCAGGAGCAGGGCCAGGCCCATGCCCGCGGCCACGAGCACTCCCCCGCCGCCGATGACCGCGCGCGCACCGAGGCGGTCGATGACCGCGTCACCGAGAAGACGCCCGATGATCATGGTGGTCTGCAGCGCCACGAGCCCCAGCCCTCGCATGGACACCGGCGCCTCCTGCTCCGTCAGCAGCAGGGAGGACCAGTTGGCCGTCACGTCCTCCGGGAACATCGCGGCCGCGCACATGAGTCCCAGCACGATGATGACCGCGACCGTGACCAGTCGCGAGGCACGAGCCGGGACGACCGCGGCGTCGTCGAGGTCAACCACGGCCGGGGCGCTCGCTGAGCCCGCCGAGGGCACGGTGACAGGGTCCCGGTCGTCCGAGTCCGGGCCCTTGATCATCCACCGCGAGGCCGCCGTGGACACGACCGTGAGCAGCACGAGGACCCCGAGCATGTGCAGGCGGATCTCCACGCCCCAACCGGCCATCGCCTGCCCCAGGGTGGCGCCTACCACAGCGCCCAGGCTCCAGGCGGCGTGGAAGCTGGTGATGATCGACGAGCCCCAACGCCGCTCGACCCGTAGGCCGTGGGCGTTCTGGGCGACGTCGATGATCGCGTCGGCGCCGCCGGCCCAGGCCATGCACAGGGCGAGGATCAGCCAGGAGTCGGAGGCGGCAGCCCCCAGCAGTCCCAGGCCGAGGACGATCATGCCCAGGCTCGCCACGCGCGCCGAGGTGAAGCGGCTGATGAACCAGGACGCAGCGAGCCCGGCCACCAGCGCACCGATGGAGCTGAACATCAGGGCCTGGCCGAAGGCCGCCTTGGTGATCCCCAGGTGCTCCAGGACCTCGGGGTAGCGCGGGACGAGGTTGGAGAAGCCGACGCCGTTGGCGAAGAAGGTCAGGTAGACCGCGATCCTGGCCTTGACCAGGGACGGGGCGTGCTGACGGCGGCCGGGGCGCGACGTGGCGGCGGCCGGGGAGGGTGACGTCATGGGGAAGAACCTCAGGGGACGAAGAGACAGAACGAGGACACGGGACACAGGCCCTGGGCTCAGACCCAGGACACAGGCCCAGGGCACAAGAAACAGAAGCAGGACACGGACACGGAACGAGACAGGGAGAAGGTACCTCGTCACCGACCGGAAGGTCAGTCCCGCTATCTGCCTCGTGCTGTTCCTTGCCGCCTCCCCCTCACCTGTCTCTCTCTCCCCCCCCCCCCGTCGCTTTCGCTTCTGAACAGTCGATTCCATTGCGGCCTGCATGGGAATCGACTGTTCAGGAGCGAAAGCGACGGGACTCGGCATCGAGAGGCAGGAGACCAGGAGGCGGAAGACCAGCGGGGGCAGGAAAACCAGGAGGCAGGAGACCGAGGGACAGAAGGGGCGGCGGAACAGCGGGATCGGTCTCCTCGGACTGGGCATGATGAAGGCCCCAACCATCCTGGCTGGGGCCTCTTTGGTAGGTGCCTCGCCCGCCCTCGTGTGCCATCGGCCCGCGACACGGGCCTGTGTCACAACTCTTGACGGCTGCCGCCTTTCGGCTTGTTTTCAGTGGTGTCCGAGGGGGGACTTGAACCCCCACGCCCGTTTAATAAGGCACTAGCACCTCAAGCTAGCGCGTCTACCTATTCCGCCACTCGGACATTGTCATCGCAACTGCTGGCCGCGACGCAGAGAAATCTAGCATGGGCGTACGCGGCGGGAGCAAATCAGCAACCGGTGCGGTGCATCACAGCCAGGCGGTGCACAGGCACGGCCCTGGACCCGCGGCTCGAGGACGGTGCCCACGGCAGCCCACAACGGACATGGCGGGCCCACCATGTCAGCGGCTGGCGCGTCATGGGCCGACAGCGGGCTCATCGCAGCCCACAGCAGCTCACAGCGGCTCGACGCGGATCCGTGAGCCCATGGACACGCTCTGCCCCGGTTCCAGGACCACGGCGTGGTCCCGGACGAGGGCGGACTCGGCGCAGACGAAGGTCGGCCACTCGTCCTCCGCCAGGTCGGCGGCACCACGCGACCCCTGGCTCCAGGGGTTCCACACGACTGCGTCGGGAGCGTTGACGCCGCTGACCACGAGGCGACGCCCCGCAGCCGGGTCACTGACCACCACGGGCCGGCTCGCGCTGTAGACACGGTCCGTGGGACCGGTCAGGCGCAACGTCCCCTCCTGCTCGTGGACACCCCCGTGGAGCGCGTCCCAGTAGGTCTGCCCCTCCAGGCCGGCGACCTCGACGGCGGTGACGTCACCGACGGCGAGGTAGTGGTGCAGGGCAGCCTCGACCGTCTGCGGGTCCCCTCCCGTGTTGCGCACCGACAGGCTCAGGCTGAGCTCCTCGCCGATCTCCACCTCGTAGAGGAAGGCCAGGTCGTCGTGCTCCAGGCTCAGCAGCGCCCGGACACCGGCCTGCGCCGTGGCCTCGACGCTGCGCAGGCGCCAGGGCCGGGTGCGCACCCACCCGTGCTTGGTCACCTGGTCACCTCGCCGACCTGATCCGAACCACGGTGAGCAGATCGGCACGCCTCCACGGATGGCACGCACGCCGTCAAAGACCGCCTGACGCGAGGTAAAGATCACCTCCTTGCCACCCCGCGGACGCCACGAGGTCAGCGTCGCGCCGTGGAGGTAGATCTCGCCCCCGCCCGCAGGCGCGTCCACGAGCAGCCGCTGAAGACCCCCACGCCCGGGGGTCACGGCTGCTGTACGAGGAAGGTGCAGGCCCTTGACGGCCTGGATGTCGTCCACAGTGCTCATAGGGCAACGCTAGTAGGGTGGACCCTGCCCCGACAGCGACAGTAGGCAGTGACCTGAGCCGTGAACCTCCACGCAACCGTCCCCGTGCCCCCGGTACCTGACCTTCCCCGGCCCGGCGCAGGCCAGGAGGTCACTGCCGTCCTGCTCGACCTGGACGGCACGATCACCGACTCCGCTCCCGTCATCCTGGACGCGGTCGAGGCCGCCCTGACCGACCTCGGGCTGCCGGTAGCCGGCCGCGAGGAGCTCATGAGCTTCATCGGCCCGCCGCTGACCGAGGGCTTCCGGCTCCACGCCGGCCTGACAGGCGAGGACAACGCCAGTGCTGTCGCCCTCTACCGCCAGCACTACCGTGAGCACATGCACGCCGCCCCGGTCTACGACGGGATCGAGCAGCTGCTCCAGCAGCTGGCTGCGTGGGACGTCCCGCTGTCCCTGGCCACCTCCAAGCGTGAGGACTACGCCGTCGAGATCCTCCGGCACGCGGACCTGGACGCCCCCTTCACGGTCCTCGCCGGTGCGGACCCCGCCGACCGCTACGGCTCCAAGGAGGAGGTCGTCCGTCTGGCGCTGAGCCGTCTGGAGCAGGCCGGTGCCGACACCCGCCGGGTCGTCCACGTCGGTGACAGGCGGCACGACGTCGACGGCGCCCACGCAGCCGGGCTGGAGTGCGTCGGCGTGCTGTGGGGCTACGGTGACGCCGCCGAGCTGGCGCAGGCCGACTGGCTGGTCCGCGACCCGGTCGAGCTCACCCGGCTGGTGGGTCGGCTGACGGGCCGGATCAGCGGCGGGCAGGGAGAGGACTGACATGGATGAGACCGAGCCCATGACGAGCAAGGACGGGCCCCGCCGCCGCCTACCGGGCCTCGTCGGCGCCGTGTCCCGGGCACGGTGGCTCCTCCAACGACGTATCGCCCGCGCTGAGGCCAGGCGCGCGGCGGACCGTGCCCAGGTCATGGAGCTGGACAGCGTCCCGGCGACCTCCTTCGGTCCTGCGCCGGACGTCCTCGCAGCGCCGGACCGCGCCGTGCCTGCGGACGCAGGCAGCCGGACGGCGTCGGGCGCGGCCCTTGCGAGCCTGCCCGGGTGGCTGGTGCGCGGCGGGCTGGGAGCCTGGCTGGGGCTGGGGATGTTCCTGGTGGTAGCGCTGGTCTTCCTCGGTATCGGCCGAGTGGTCCCGGTCTTCATCGGCGTCTTCATCGCCCTGGTGGTCACGGCCATCCTCCACCCGCTGGTGGCCTTCTTCGCCAAGGTCATGCCGCGCTACCCAGCGACCTTCCTGGCGCTGGCCACCACCGCCGCCTTCCTGGCTGCCCTGGTCTACTACGTCGTGTCCTCCGTGACCAACCAGTGGAGCTCGTTGGCCGCGCAGTTCTCCACCGGGGTCAACACGATCCTGGACTTCGTGGAGAACGGGCCGCTTCCGTTCCACTTCAGCCAGCAGGAGGTCCTGGGGACCCTGCAGAGCATGGTCAACCAGGGACAGCAGTACGTGGAGTCCAACGCCACGAGCCTGGCCGGGGAGGTGCTGTCCAACGCGGGCACGGTGGCCAACGTCTTCGTGGTCCTGGCCCTGGCTGTCTTCACCTCGATCTTCCTGCTCGCCTCGGGTGGCCGGATGTGGCGCTGGTTCCTCAACGAGCTGCCCGCGCGTCTGCGCACCTCCGTCCACCGTGCCGCGGGGGCCGGCTGGTACACCTTCGCGGGCTATGCCCGGGGCACTGTGATCCTGGCTCTGACCGACGCGGTCATGGCAGGGGTCTTCCTGCAGGTAGCAGGTATCCCCCTGGCCGCCCCGCTGGCGGTGCTGGTGTTCATCGGCGCCTTCATCCCGATGATCGGCGCGCCCCTGGCCATGATCGTGGCGATGGTGGTGGCACTGGCTTCCAAGGGACTGGTGGCCATGGTGGTGGTCGGGCTCGGCGTGGCCGGGATCGGCCAGATCGAGGGTCACATCCTCCAGCCGCTCATCATGGGGCGTCAGGTCTCCCTCCACCCGGTTGTCGTCGGTATCGCCGTGGCAATCGGCACCTTCTCGGCCGGGCTGCTCGGTGCGGTGGTCGCGGTGCCGCTGGTCAGCGTGGTGTGGTCGGTCTACTCCGAGCTCCACGTCAAGGACGCCCCCGTCCAGGGCACGCTGCCCTCCTACAGCCCGGAACGCGACAGCTAGCCCCCCCAGGCCTGGTCCTGGCTCATGCCCAGTCCCGGCTCCCGGTGCTCACGACCCCGGGAAGAGCCTGGAGAGACTGGGCCCGCAGGGCTGTCACGCCGTCAGCGCTCTCCACCGTCCCGCGCACGAGGACCGCCGTGGCTCGTCTGCCTACGTGCCGGTAGCGCTTCCACATCCCTGCCGAGCAGATGACGTTGAGCAGGCCGGTCTCGTCCTCGATGTTGAGGAAGACGGTCCCGGCAGCCGTGTGCGGACGCTGACGGTGGGTCACGACCCCTGCCACGCAGGCTCGCACTGCGTTGCCCAGGCTCGGCAGGCTCGCCACCTCCACGACGCCGTCCTCCGCCAGCGCGCCGCGCAGGAAGGCCAGGGGGTGGGTCTCGGTCGACACCCCCGTCAGCCGCAGGTCAGCGGCGTGGCGCTCCTGCGGCGTCATCTCGCGTAGGACGGGGGCCGTGGCACCCACGGCCGTCCCCGGAAGCGGCGGCTGGTACCACGCCGTGTCGCACCCCGGACCCGTACGCAGCCGCCCGTGCTCACCAGCCAGGGCGCCGGCTGACCACAGAGCCTGACGTCGGGTGACTCCGAGGGAGGCCAGGGCTCCTGCCGCCGCCAGCGTCTCCAGGTTCCTGCGACTGAGCCTGACCCGTCGCGCCAGGTCGGTGACGTCGGCGTAGGCCCCGTACCTCTCGCGCTCGGCCACGATCGCCTCAGCGAGCTCGTCCCCCAGTCCCTTGAGCGGTGCCAGCCCCAGGCGTACCGCGAGGTCAGGACGGGTGTCCAGGCTCGTCAGAGGCGTCGCGGCCGTCAGGCTCGGTACCTCAGCCTGACGTCCCGAAGCCCCTTCCTCACCTGCACCTGCCTCAGTCTCCTGAGTCAGCGTGCCCGGGACCACTCTCTCCACGGTGGCCTGGGCCTGGGAGCGGCTGACGTCCGCAGCCAGGACCTGGACGCCGTGGCGACGTGCGTCCGCCACCAGGGTCTGGGGGGACCAGAACCCCATAGGCTGGGCCGCCAGGACCCCGGCGTAGAAGTCCTCGGGACGGCGCACCTTGAGCCAGGCCGAGGCGTAGACCAGGTAGGCGAAGGAGAAGGCGTGGGACTCCGGGAAGCCGAAGTCGGCGAAGGCCCGCAGCTTGTCAAAGACGACCTCGGTGGTACCCTCGTCGATCCCTCGTCCCCTCATCCCCTCCACCAGCCGGGTGCGCAGGGCCTCCATACGCTCCACCGAGCGCTTGGCACCCATGGCCTGACGAAGCTCGTCCGCCTCGGCAGGGGTGAAGCCGGCTGCGTCGACGGCGATCTGCATCAGCTGCTCCTGAAAGAGCGGGACCCCCAGGGTCTTCTCCAGTGCCGGGCGCAGCAGGTCGTGGAGGTAGTCCGGCTCCTCCCGTCCCAGCCTGCGACGGATGTAGGGGTTGACGGCGTCTGCCTGGATCGGGCCGGGACGGATGAGGGCGACCTCGACGACGATGTCGTAGAACTTCTGAGGCCGCAGACGCGGAAGGGTCGCCATCTGGGCGCGTGACTCAACCTGGAAGACCCCGATCGTGTCCGCCGCCTGCAGCAGCCGGTAGACCGCAGGGTCCTCCTCCGGCAGGGTGTGCAGCCCCCAGCTCCTGCCCACCTGGGCCGGGCGCAGGATCCCGCCCCTCTCGTTACCGCCCAGGTCAGGCACCTTCTCCCCTCGCTCGTCAAGCGTGGTGAAGGCCAGACGCAGAGCGGTGAGCATCCCCAGCCCCAGCAGGTCGAGCTTGACCAGGCCAGCGGCCGCGCAGTCGTCCTTGTCCCACTGCAGGACGCTGCGTCCCTCCGTCGCGGCCCAGCGCACCGGGCACACCTCGGTCACAGGCTGAGCCGCCAGCACCATGCCACCGGAGTGGACCCCGAGATGACGAGGCAGGCGCAGGAGGCGGTCCGCCACCTCGAGCACCTGACCAGGGACCTCCTCGTACCTCTGCCCGCCGTCCCCACGTGACCACCCGTGCTCGATCGACCGGGCCCAGGCGTCCTGAAGCCCCGCGGGATGTCCCAGGGCACGAGCGGCGTCGCGCACCGCTGAGCGAGGTCGGTAGGAGATGACGTTGGCGACCTGGGCGGCACGGTGACGCCCGTACCTGCGGTAGACGTACTGGATGACCTCCTCGCGCCGACAGGCCTCGATGTCAAGGTCGATGTCCGGGTAGCCAGCACGCCCGGGCGACAGGAAGCGCTCAAAGAGCATCTCGTGCCGCACCGCGTCCACCGCCGTGATCCCCAGCGCGTAGCAGACGGCGGAGTTCGCGGCCGACCCACGCCCCTGGCACAGGATGCCGGACTCCTCGCAGAACTCCACGATGGAACGGACGATGAGGAAGTAGCCAGGAAACCCGAGGGACTCGATGACCTCCAGCTCGTGGTCCAGCACCTCCCAGGCGTGCGGGTCCTGCTCACGCGTGCCATAGCGCCTCAGCGCCCCTCGACGGGTCAGCTCCCGCAGCCAGCTGGACGGGGTGTGCCCCGGCGGGACCTCAGGAGCCGGCAGGTCAGGAGCCACGAGTGCCAGGTCGAAGGCCAGGTCGCGGGCGACCTCCGCCGTCGTCTCCACAGCCTGCGGGGCACGGCGGTGCAGCCGCGCCATGTCCGGCCCGCTGCGCAGCCACCGCCCGATCGCCGGGAGGTGGCCGCGCGCTCCCTCGAGGTCCGTTCCCAGACGGGTCGCTGTCAGGACGTCCGCCAGGCGAGAGTCTGCCGGCCGGGCGCAGCGCACGGCACCCGTGGCCAGCAGGGGCAGGTGGTGACGAGTGGCCAGGTCCCTCAGGGCCTCAGTAAGGGCAGCGTCCGTCGGCCCACCGCTGAGCGTGATCTCGACGGCGACGCCGTCCGGCCCCAGGAGCTCCACCATCCGGCCCAGACAGGCCTCGGCGGCACGAGCGTCCCAGGTATAGGGTCGAGCGGGGTCCCCCAGGGCCCGTCGCAGCGGGCCTCGGGCGGTGCCGGTCAGGACGAGGCAGGAGGAGGAACACGGCGTCCCTGTCCCTCCCCGCAGCGCCTGGGCCAGGTCCTCCAGACGGTGCGCCGGCTCCTGGCGCCGTCCGGCCGCCAGGTTGTGCCGGGAGACGGCGGCAACCAGGTGCCGGTAGCCCTCAGGCCCGCGGGCGAGCACCGGCAGGTGGGTGCCGTCAGCCATGGTCAGCTCGGTGCCGTGCACCGTGGGCAGACCGTGGCGGCGTCCGGCCTCAGCGTGCTTGACGACGCCGGGCATGCCGTCATGGTCAGTCAGGGCCAGCGCCTCCAGACCGAGCGTGACCGCGGCAGCCACCAGGTCCTCCGGCTCGTTGGCGCCGTCAAGGAAGGAGTAGGCCGAGTGGGCGTGCAGCTCAGCGTAACGAGTATCGAACACGTGTACACAGTAGCGGGAGGGTGCGACACGTACCGATGCCGTCCGGAGAGAGCGTCAGACACCACAGCCTCACCACTCGAACCGTGTACGAGCCCTCACCGGCAGACCGCTACGGTAGGCCCAGCACCTGACAGGCCTGCGCACGCACCGCCGTCGGCCCACCGTCCCCCATCATGAGGTCCTCATGCCCGACCAGCCCTCACCCGCCACCACGGCACCGACCACACCTCCCTCCACCGACGCCAGCACCAGCAGCGAGGGGCTGCGCCGCTCCCTGCGCTCGCGGCACCTGACGATGATCGCCATCGGCGGGGCGATCGGTACGGGGCTGTTCGTGGCCTCGGGCGCGACGATCTCCCAGGCGGGTCCGGGCGGGGCGCTCGTGGCCTACGCAGCGGTAGGAATCATGGTCTGGCTCATCATGCAGTCCCTGGGCGAGATGGCCGCCTACCTGCCCGTGGCCGGCTCCTTCGGCGAGTACGGCACCCGGTTCGTCTCCCCGTCCTTCGGCTTCGCCATCGGCTGGAACTACTGGTTCAACTGGGCCATCACCATGGCAGCCGAGCTCGTGGCCGCCGCGCTGGTGATGAAGTACTGGTTTCCCCACACCCCCTCGATCGTGTGGTCAGCCCTGTTCCTGCTCGTGCTCTTCGTCCTCAACGCCCTGTCCGCACGCGCCTACGGTGAGGGCGAGTTCTGGTTCGCGGCGATCAAGGTCACCGCCGTCATCGTCTTCCTCGTGCTGGGCGTGCTCATGATCGCCGGGATCCTCGGTGACTCCCCCGGTACCGCCGCGTGGACCGACGGCGCCGCCCCCTTCGTCGACGGCCCCAAGGGCATCCTCATCGTCCTGCTCGTGGCCGGCTACTCCTTCCAGGGCACCGAGCTCATCGGCACCGCGGCAGGCGAGGCCGAGCACCCCGAGACCACGATCCCGCGCGCGATCCGCACCATCTTCTGGCGCATCCTGCTGTTCTACATCGGCGCCATCGCCGTCATCGGCTTCCTCATCCCCTATACCGACCCCAACCTTCTGTCCTCCTCAGAGACCAACATCGCCGTCAGCCCTTTTACCCTGGTCTTCTCCAAAGCCGGGATCCTGGGGGCCGCAAGCATCATGAACGCCATCATCCTCACTTCGGTGCTCTCGGCCGGCACCTCGGGCCTGTACGCCTCGACCCGGATGCTCTTCGCCCTGGCCGAGAACGGTCAGGCGCCCCAGTTCCTGCGCAGGCTCTCGCGCCACCAGGTTCCGATGAACGCGTTGGTGGCCACGACCCTGGTGGGGCTGGCCGGCTTCATCACCTCACTGGTGGGAGACGGCCGCGCCTACGAGTTCCTTCTCACGGTCTCAGCGCTGGCCGGCTTCATCACCTGGGCCGGGATCTCCTGGTGCCACTGGAGGTTCCGTGCCGCCTTCAAGGCGCAGGGGCACAGCCTGGACGAGCTGCCCTACCGGGCACGCTTCTTCCCCGCCGGAGCCGTGGTCGCGCTCGTGGCCTGCCTGGCGATCATCGCCGGCCAGGCCTATGAGCCGGTGGTCTCAGGTGCCTCATTCAGCGAGATCCTGCTGCCCTACGTCGGGATCCCGGTCTTCTTCGCCCTGTGGTGGGGACACAAGCTCGTCACCAAGGCCCCCACCGTCGACCCGGCGACGGCGCAGCTAGGCCGTGGCTGACAGGCTGCCACCGGCCTCCAGGTAGCACTTGCCGCACAGGGACTCGTACGTCACGTCCGCACCGTCGATCGCGATCTGGGCACCGTCGAAGACGAAGTGGTCGCCGACCTTGCGAGCGTTGAAGATCGCCTTGCGCCCGCAGCGGCAGATGGTCTTGAGCTCCTCCAGGGAGTGCGCCACCTCCATCAGGCGACGGGAGCCAGGAAAGCTCACGGTGCGGAAGTCGGTGCGGATGCCGTAGGCCAGGACCGGAAGGTCGTCCACGAGCACCAGCTCCATGAGCTGGTCCACCTGCTCCGGGGTGAGGAACTGTGCCTCGTCCACGAGCACGCAGTCCACACCCTGGCGGGCCGCAGCCGCCGGGTCGGCCGCCCGCTCCCCCAGCGCCAGGCGGCGTACCAGGAGGCGGACGTCGTCCTCGGGCGAGACGAGCAGGTCCACCTTCCGGGCCACCCCGAGGCGTGAGACCACGGTGTCATCACCCTTGGTGTCGATCCCGGCCTTGATGAGAACGACCTTCTGGTCGCGCTCCTCGTAGTTGTAGGCGGTCTGGAGCAGGCCCGTGGTCTTGCCGGAGTTCATCGCGCCGTAGCGGAAGTAGAGCTTGGCCATGGATCTGCGTCTCCGTCCTGATGAGCGCCGTGGAGCATGCCGGGCAGGCACCGGGAGGGATGCTACCCGGCCAGGTACCTCCTCTGGCCGGTCACCGTGCCGGCCACGCTTTCAGGAAGCGTCCAGGACGGTCCGTGAGGATCGCGAGCCATGACCGGCCAGCCACCCCGCCAGCACGCCGCACGCTCCACGCCCGCGCGCCAGGACCCGGCGGTCGCTGCCCGCAGGCCCCCGCGCTCCCTCGCCCCGGTGCTCGCGGCCGGGGCCGCCATCGCGCTGGCAGCCTTTGCCGTGCTCGCCGACGGAGCGGTCAAGGGTGACGACCTGTCGACCTACGACCCGTCCGTGACCGGCTGGATGGTCGCCTCGCGCAGGGGGTGGCTGACCGACCTGGCGTGGATCGCCACGCACCTGGGTGGGGCACTGAGCCTGACGGTCATCACCGTCGTGGCCGCGGTCGCCTTCGTGTGGACGGGCCGCCGGCGCCACGCCGTGGTGCTCGTGGCTGCGATGGCCTCCTCCTCCCTCGTCACGGTGGTGCTCAAGCTGCTCTTCGCCCGCCAGCGCCCCTCCATCGAGCTTCTCCTGGGAGACCCGGCCTCCACCTTCTCCTTCCCCTCCGGGCACTCCTTCAACTCAGCCGTCATGGCCGGAACGCTCGCGGGCTTCGTCGTCTTCTCCCAGGTCTCGCTACAGCGCAGGATCCTGGCTGGGGCCCTGGCGGTCCTCATGGCAGGAACGGTTGGCCTGTCCCGCGTCTACCTCGCCTACCACTGGCTCACCGACGTCCTGGCGGGCTGGTCGCTCGCAGTGGCCTGGCTCTGCCTGGCAGCGCTCCTCGTGCTCTGGACCGGACGGCTCAGGCCAGCACGAGCGCAGCCAAGGTGAGTACAGCCGTCCCTACCAGGATAAGAGAGGAGAGCAGGGTTGTTAGGTGGTGACGACGTCGTCGAGGTCTGAGCGGGCGGTGCCTGACAGGGGAACGTCGAAGTCGGTCATCGCGGCCATCCACTTAGCAAAGGAGTGGTCCCCACGCTCACGCAGCTGACGATACAGCTCAGTGGCCAGCTCACGACGCACCTGGTCATAGACCGGCGAGGTATACACATTCGTCATCTCACTAGGATCACGACGCAGGTCGTACAGCTCGTTGACCGACTCCGGAGACACCACCAGCTTGTACTCACGAGTCCGCAGCATCCTCTGCTGAAGAGGAAAGTGGTGACCATGGAACTCACACACAATGTCCTGACGCCACCCACTAGCCTCCTGCCCCCGCGTCAGCTCCAGGATCGACCGCCCGTCACGCACCAGAGCAGGATCCAGCCCCGCGATCTCCATGATCGTGGCAGGCAGGTCAATCAACGACACGAACGCGTCCGACCGCCCCACCCTCGACACCCCAGGAACCCGAGCGATAAAAGGCACGTTATAGATATCGTCATACATCGCCGGACCCTTGTCATTCATCCGGTGCGCACCAGTGAACTCACCATGGTCAGCAGTAAAGAACACCGCCGTGTCCTCCAGCACACCCAGCTCACGAGCCACGTCCAGGATCCGCCCGATCTCAAAGTCAATCATCGCCACGTACCCCCAGTACACAGCGACCAGCTTCCTCCACTGCTCGTTACTGAACGACGAGGTAGACCAGTAGGTCGCGTAATTCGACTGAATCGGAGGCTTACCAACAAGCGAGTCACCAAAGCTCTCCGGCAGCACCACCACACCCGGATCAATCAGGTCAAACCACTCATCAGGCAGGAAGTAAGGCAGATGAGGCCCAAAGAAGTGCACGTCAAGACAGAACGGACGACCCTCCTCCCTCCACTGCCCCGCGTACTGACGCAGCCTCTCAATCGCCCGGTCCGCCAGGAACCGCTCAAACGTCGCCTCCTCAGGCTGATCCAGCCGCGCAGCGATCACATGACCAGGCCTACCCCCCGGCAACCTGCCACGCCACAAGTCGTGCGCCCGCACCGGCGGCAGACCCTTGTCCTCCAACCAGGCCACGTACTCCTCGTTAGCAACCGGGTTCTCCGCCCCCCAGAACGTGTCGTCATCAGCCCCAAACGCCCCCGGAAGATTCTCACCACAGTGGTACTTACCCACGATCCCCACGTTGTAACCATGATCCGCCAGCTCACGCGTATAGGTCCACGCCCCCAACGGGATCGCCGTCCGGTAAGCAATATTCCACTCCGGATTCGCCAGCACCTGATGACGGATCGGCAGAGTCCCCGTCATCAACGACGCACGAGCCGGAGTACAGATCGCCGTCGGAGTAAACGCATGCGTAAAAGCAAACCCCTCCCGACCCAACCCATCAAGCACCGGAGTACAAGCAAAAGGATTACCCAGACACCCAATCGTATCCACACGATGCTGATCAGTCATCAACACCAAAACATTACGCGCCCTGGAGTCCTCGTTCTCGCTGCCAGTACGTGTGGTGCGCGCTGACGACAGTGCCATCAAGATCAGTCCTCAGATGCAGAAGATCGGCGTTCAGGATGTGGTCAGCGGCTCAGCCAGGGCCGTGCCGTAGCCGGCCGCCGCCAGGACGACGGACTCGTCCCGGACCAGCTCACCCAGCTCCTCCGGCTCAGCCTCCTGCCCCCAGAAGGCCTTGGCCGCCACGGCCAGCAGGCGTGGGAAGAGCTGACGGTGCAGCTCTGCACGGTCGGTGATGAACTCGCACCACGCGGCCGCCTGGATGCCCTGGAGCCGGTCGTCATCGGGCAGGGGCAGGCCCAGGATGTCCTCGACCGAGATCGCTCCGTTCATCGTCACCGGGCGAGCGGTGTCATGACGAGGGTCAGGGTCTGCGACCCGGTTGAGATAGAGCAGGTCCGCGTCGCAGAACACCCAGGGGTGCCCGCTGGAGGCAGCGGTGCTGACCCCCTTGCCCTCACGCCAGCCGAAGACGAGCTCGTCGCCGTCCAGACCGGCCTCGACGGCCTCGTCCCACACCCCGGCGCGCCGGCCGCGAGAGGCCAGGACCTCATGAGCTCGGCGCATAAAGACCTGCTGGAGAGCGTGCCCGTCAGGAACCTCGTGGGCCGCCATCCACGCCTGCGCCTGGGGGTTGGACTCCCAGTACTCGACGTCGCACTCGTCCCCGCCCACGTGGATGACCGGGCTCGGGAAGAGGTCGCAGACGGTCTCCAGGGCGGCTGTGATGAAGTCAAAGGCCTGCTGGCTGGGCCACAGGAGGTCGTTGCGCACCCGAGCACGCCTGGCACCGGGCCAGCCGCTGAGGTCAGCACCCACTGTCGAGGGGTTGCCCAGCTCGGGATAGGCACTGATCGTCGCCTCGGCGTGGCCTGGGAGGTCGATCTCCGGAACGACCTCGATCCCGAGCTCATGCGCCCGCTCGACCACGCGGCTCACGTCCTGGGCGGTGTAGAAGCCGCAGTTGTTGAGGAAGGGTGCGCGGGCCTGGTACCGCACCAGGTCCCGGGGCGGGACGTTGGTGTACTCCGCGAAGCCGTGGCGCGGCTGCTGCGCCGCCACCTCGGTCAGACGGGGGTAGCCCGGGACGTCCAGGCGCCATCCTGAGTTGTCCGTCAGGTGCCAGTGCAGACGGTTGAACCCGTAACGGTGCATCAGTTCCAGGACCTCCAGGACCGTGTCGACGGTCCAGAAGGTGCGTGAGGAGTCCAGCAGCAGCCCTCGCCAGCCCATCGCTGACTCGTCCCTGCTCCTGCCCAGGCGCCGGGCGCTCTCGGCCCCGTTGACCAGGCTCGCAGGAAGCCCCGCAGGAAGGTAGTCGTAGGTCACGCGGCCGGTCGGTGTCGTCGTTCTCATCTCTGCCTCACCCCTTGACGGCGCCGCCGACGGTGGACTGCCCCAGACGCTTCTGGATGATGACGAACATGATGATGACGGGAACCGCCATGAGCGTGGCACCGGCCATGACGCCTCCCCAGTCGGTGTAGCCGAGGTCGGAGGCCTGGAAGCTCTGCAGCCAGATCGGCAGCGTCACGGAGGTGTTCCGGGACAGGACGATGAGAGCGAGGGTGTACTCGTTCCAGGCGAAGAGGAAGGCGAAGACGGAGGTGGCCACGATACCCGGCAGCAGCAGCGGCAGCGTGATCCGGAAGAAGGCAGTGAGCCTGGAGCATCCGTCGATCTGGGCAGCCTCCTCCAGGTCCACGGGGACGGCGTCGACGTAGCCACGCATCATCCAGGTGATGAAGGGGACGTGCGTGCCGATGTAGAGCATGGCCAGACCGATGGGCGAGTTGAGGAGGTTGAGGGAGTTGAGCATCTGGTACTGGGAGATAAACAGCGCCTCGGCCGGCACCATCTGCACCACGAGGACGGCGATGATCATCGCCATGCGTCCCCGGAAGCGGTAGCGCGACAACGAGAAGGAGAACAGCAGCGCCAGGGTCGTGGCGAACACGACCGTCACCAGCGCCACCGTCAGGGACATCCGCATCGCCGCCCAGAAGCTGGGGTCAGACAGGACCTGGCGGAAGTGGGCCAGGGTCCCCTCGTGGATGACCAGGTGGGGAGGGCTGGCAAGGAGGGACTCGTCAGCCTCGAAGGCGGACTTGACCATCCAGTAGACCGGGACGAGCCAGATCAGCGCGATGACGACCGCGCCCAGGCTCGCTCGCCGCTCGGCGCCCCTGGTTGCTGAACGGCCTCGGGACCGGGACCGAGCCGGAGAGACGGTAACAGCGCTCATCGGACGTCTCCTCCTCGAAGCAGCATGCGCAGGTAGCCGGTGGACAGCAGGAGCGTCAGGATGAGGATGACCATGGCCAGGGCAGAGGCGACGCCGTAGTTCCCCTGCGAGATTCCCAGCTGGTAGACGTAGGTGCCCAGGAGGTTGGTCTCGGTGCTCACGCCGCCGGACTGCTGCAGCACGTAGATCTGGGTAAAGACACGCAGGTCCCAGATCACCTGCAGCACTGCCATGAGGCCGATGACCGGGCCTGCAGCCGGGATGAGGACGTAGCGGGTGATCTGGTGCTGACGCGCACCGTCCATGTTGGCGGCCTCCAGCACCTCGCCAGGGACCTGCGCCATCGCGGCATAGATCGAGATCGTCGCCAGGGGCACCGACGCCCAGGTAATGATCATCGAGGCGATGAGGAAGAAGGTCCAGTAAGAGCCTGACAGCCAGTTGTGGCCGGCCACGTCCAGACCCAGACGCGTGAGCAGGTAGTTGACAGGACCGTAGTGGGGATCGATCAGCCACAGCCAGACCGTCAACGAGGCCAGGGCCGGCATGCCCCACACGATGATGAGGGAGGTGTTGAGCACTCCCCGACCGGTGGCTCCCGAGCGCAGGAGGAGGACGGCCAGGAGGACGGCCAGCACCATCGTCGATCCCGCGGTGAAGGCGCAGAAGGCCAGGGACTTGGCGAAGACCTGCCAGAAGTAGGCGTCGGTGAGAATCGCCTTGTAGTTCGCCAGACCGACCCACTCGGGAGCCGCTCCGAACTGCTGGGCCAGCCCGAACTCCTGGAAGGACATCACCAGCTGACGCACCATCGGGTAGCCGACAGACACCAGGACGGCGAGGATACCAGGTGCCATGAGCAGGTAGGGGATCGAGCCCCGACGTAACCGCGCCGGGCGTAGCCGGCCTGTGCCGGCTCCAGAGCGCGTGCGAGAGAGGTTGTGCACTGTCGTCCTCGTTCTTCGGGCGGCCGTCGCGGTGGGCCGGTACCTACCAGCCCACCGCGTCGGTGCCGTGGTGGTCAGGCCTTGTTGAGAACGGTGTCGAGCTTGGCGTCCAGCTCCTTGGCCAGGGCCGCGACGTCGTCGCCCCGGGCGATCTTGCTGAAGAAGTCCTGCAGGGAGTTGTCGCCGATGATCGAGCCCCAGGCCGCGGTGTTCGGGGTGAGCTTGGAGGCCTCGATGACCTCGCCAGAGATCTCGCCGAAGGCACCGGTGACCTTGTCCGCGTAGGTGGTGTTGCCAGGTGTCCACCCGTTGGCTGCGATGAGCTCCTGGAAGCCCTGGGAGTAGATGATCTCCAGGACGCTCTGAGCAGCCTGGGGGTGGAGCGCCTTGGCGGCCACCGAGACGCTGGAGCCGCCCGCGAAGGTCGCACCGACCTTGCCCGGCGTGGTGGACGGGAAGGGCATCACGGCGACCTTGTCCGCGTCCCACAGCTCCTGGCTGATCTTGGTCCCGATGTTGCCGGTTCCGATGACGATCCCGACCTTGCCCTCGTTGAAGGGCTGCTGGAGGTTCTTCTGACCGTCCGTGGAGTCGTTGGCGTAGGCGGTGCCGTTGAGGAAGATGTCCTGGATCTGCTTCAGCGCGGCCTGGCTGTCCTTGCTGGACAGCTGTCCCTTCCAGGTCCCGCCCTCGTTGACGGCGTAGTCGCCGCCGGCGGCGAAGAGGTAGGACTCCACGCCGTGGATGTCGACGGCGGCCAGGTACATCCCGGTAAAGCCCTCGGTCCCCTCCGGGTTGGCCTTGGTCAGGTCGATCACGGCCTGGTGCAGCTCGTCGATCGTGGTGGGCTCAGCGATGCCGGCCGCCTCGAAGAGGTCCTTGCGGTAGTAGATGCCGCGTGCGCCGGCGTACAGCGGAAGGGCGTACCTCTTGCCCTCGTAGGTGCCGGCCTCGATAAAGGACTGGATGAGCTTGTCACCACCCAGGTCGCCGTACAGCGCGTCCGAGATCGGGGCGAAGGCACCGACCGAGGTGAAGACGGAGGACTGGGTGTTGCCGGTCTCGACGATGTCAGGAGCCTCCGTGTCTGAGGCCAGCGAGGTCTGCAGCTTGGAGATGATGCCGTCCCACTGCTGGATCTCGATGGAGATCTCCTTGCCGGGGTTGGCCTTGACGTACTCCGACTCCAGGTAGGCGATGGCCTCGTCCGAGATGGAGTCCTGCATGAACCACACGCGGACGGGACCCTCAGCGTCGGAGGCTGAGCCGGAGGACGTGCCTGAGCCTTCGTTTCCGCCTGAGCAGGCAGCCAGCACGGCCGGGGCAGCAACAGCGGCGAGGGAGAGCTTGAGGAAAGATGAGCGCTTCATTGCGGTACTTCTCCATGTACGAGGTGAGGAGCTGTGGCGGCCCAACACGGACAACCATGTGACAAGTGTGGCCCCCACCCCCCAAGTTGTCAAGTTTCTTAACAACCTTTCTTTAAGCAAGTAACTTCCTTGAACTAAATTGCTCTCGCAAGGTCACGCTCTTGCTAGACTGCGTGCCAGCAGGTCAGGCGCCAGACAAACAGGAGGTGTCCGTGCTGCCACTGACGTCCAACGAGGTACGACTGCTCAGGTACCTCGTCACCGACGGCCCGACCCAGCGCGCCGAGCTCGCACGGCGCCTGCAGGTCTCGCGCGCTACCGCCTCCAACCTCACCAGGACCCTCATGGCTGCGGGTCTCGTCGAGACCGATCCCAGTGACCCCGACTCCGGACGTCCTCCCGTACGCGTGACCGCCAGCGCCGGGCTGCTCGCCTCCATCGTGATCGGCCACCACGAGACGAGCGTGTGCGTAGCAGGCCTGGACGGCCGAGACACCCGCAGCGCGGTGGCTGCCCCGGAACCCGATGCAGAGGCTCGTGGCAGGCTGCTTCAGGCCGTAGCCCTGCTGAAGGAGCTGATGCCGACCTCCCCGTCCCTCCAGGCCGGCGAGGTCGCCTCCCCGCTGCTGTGCCACGTCGCCGTCCCCACCCAGTGCGACGCGCGCACGGGCAGGGTCTTCCCCTCTCCCGCCTCACAGGCCTGGATCGGCGTCAATCCCCTCAAGATCACCAGTCAGGCTCTGGGCTGCCCCGTCGTCATCCAGAACACCGCCCGGCTCTACGGGTACACCGAGCACCTGGACTACACCCAGCACCACGGTCACGCCCCGCACTCGACCTGCTCAGTCACCCTGAGCCAGGGTGCCGCGATGGGGTACGTAGCCAACGGCCGCATCATGGGCGGGGCGAACGGAGGCAGCGGTGAGCTCGGCCACACCATCGTCGTACCAGGAGGTCGCCTGTGCGCCTGCGGCAACCACGGCTGCCTGATGCAGTACGTCTCCGTCCCGGCCCTGGAGGCTGCGCTGCGTGAGGCCGGTGAGACAGAGGACCTCGCGACGGTCCTGTCCCTGCACGAGCAGGACCTTGCCCCGTCGACCGCCCAGGTCCTCCGCGAGGCAGGCCATCTGGCAGGCCTGGCGCTGGCCAATCTCGCTAACCTCCTCGACCCTGGACTCATGGTGATCGGTGGCGAGGTAGGAAGCCCTGACGGGCTCCTGGCCCGGGAGCTGCTGGAGACGCTGGAGCGCAACACCCTGCCCCTGGTCTCCACCACGATGAGGGTTCGACAGGCCCAGGCCTCAGGTGACCCGGTCACGGTAGCCGCGGCCGCCGTCGACAGCCTGCGCCACGACAGCGACACGATGACCCGCCTGTGCGCGCAGCTGGTCGAGGGCTCACGCTAGCCCTGCCCGCCCGGGCCCGACCTAGTAGTACACCCCGTCAACCCACCACCCTCCAGAACGTACGAGGAGAAGCGGTGGTCCTGTCTCAGGAACTACCTGCAGGTAGGCACGTCTGAAGGGACCTTGCTCCTGCCACCACCCCTCGTCCACCGGCCACGGCCCCGCCCAGGCACGCACGGCAACCTCGTCCTGCACCGAGGCCCCGACAGCTCCCAGGTCTCCCAGCACCTGCAGCCTCTGGGGATCCGCCCCCAGCTGCCCCTGAGCATCTACCTGAACCTCCTGTCCCTGACGATCACGTAACCGGGCCGGGACCGCAGACGCCGGAACGAGCGCCGGCGAGGGAGACGGCAGCCTCCCTTCCCACGCCGCCTCCCGCCCACGCCCGGCTTCTCGCAGCACGTCGCGGTCCGCCTCGCCCCAGGCGAGGAGACGTCCTCGTGAGCGCGGGTCACGCCCAGGCACCACCACCGGAACCCGGACCCCGCCCGCACCGAGCAGCGACTCCACCCGCTGCGCCGCGCGGTGAGCGCGGCGTCTCGGCTCCTCGTCCGGCCCAGGCCACAGACCAGCCTGCATGCTACCGGCAGCACTGAGCTCAATCGCCGTCAGCACGAGCCGGACGAGGGCCGAGGCCGGCCGCTGGTCCACGCCCCCGTTCATCCACCCGTCCAGCTGCCAGCGGACCCGGTCAGTCAGCTCAGCAGCGCTCGGAGCCGCCTCCAGCAGCCACTCCCGCGAGAGGCACCCACCGTCCTCGCAAACGGCCTCCACACGCAGCCGCCCTGCCGCCAGCCCTCGTCCCAGGAGCTGACTGACCAGGTTCTCAGCAAGATGACGCGCCGCGAAGGCTGCCATGTCAGCCCGGTGCACGGGCGGGTCCAGGTTGGCGACGACCTCGATGTCCGCCTGTGGCCGCGTACCGCGGGGAACGGCCCACGAGCCGCCGCTCGCCAGCCGGTGGACCCGCTGCCCCACCACGCCGAAGCGGGCCGAGACAGCAGCCTCGGAGAGCTCAGCCAGCTCACCCAGACGCCGGATCCCGAGTCGCGAGAGGGCCTCCAGCAGCTCGCGGGCCTCCTCCCGCTCATCCCTGGTAGGCAGGGCTGACAGGACGGCAGACATCGGCCAGGGCGCGAGAAAGTCTGCCACCTGGCCCGCAGGGACGATGACGCCGCTGCGGGCCGCCAGGACGGCTCCCAGGAGAGAGTCAGCGATACCGACCAGGCACTCCACCCCCGTCTCCTGGACCACAGCCTCCACCAGCGACTCCGCGACCTCCTCCTCGCTCCCCATCCACCGTGCCGGTCCTCGCGCCCCGCACAGAGCGAGTCCGGGGCGAGCGACGACCGGGTCGGCCAGGACCGTGGACACAGCCTGCATGACCCGCTCAAAGCCTCGCGCCTCACGCTCTGGCTGGGCGGGCAGGACGACAAGCTCGGGGCACAAGGACCTGGCCCGCCGCAGGCGCGTCCCCACCGTGATCCCGGCAGATCGCGCACGGGGAGAGGCCGAGACCACACCATGGCCTCCGACGACGGCCACAGGGGCCACGGCAGGGTCCGGGAGCGTGCCAGGACGTCGCTGCAGCTCCAGGCTGAGCGCGGCAACCGGCCAGTCCGGGACCCAGACGGCCACCAGGCGTGGAGGTGCAGGAGTCCGGGTCACGACGCCCCTCCCTCGATGAGGGCCAGGGCAGGCCTGCTCCGCGTCCCACCCTCAGGACCTGGCGCTTCCGCTCCCTCCACGTACAGCCCCTGCGGACCGAGCCTCAGACCTGTCACCGCGCCGCTACGAGGGTCACGCACCCGCCAGCCCAGACCGGTGAGGTACCCCGCCGGCACCTCCTGAGCAGCACAGGGCTGCTCCCGGAGGACACGAACGACCTCACCGGTACCACAACCTGTCAGGTGAGCCTGTACCTGGCGCCCGCCCTCCCACTCCCCCTGAGCCAGGACCAGGACACCGCGCTCCCGTGCCCGAGCCTGGAGGGCACGCCGGGCCTCCCTCCTCAGTCCCTCACACGAGCCGGAGGTCAGGACCACTACCTCAACGCCGTCAACCAGGGCACCGAGGACAGCGGGCAGGAGAGCACCACGGGCACCCGCACCCGTCTCACTCAGAGGAACCACCAGAGTCCGTTCCAGGGCCAGCCCCGCCTCGGCAGCGGCGCACCACCCCACGTCCTGGCCCCCGACGACGGCGCACCACCCGTGCGCCGCCTGCCTCCTCGCAGCCAGCGCCAGCAGGAGCCAGAGGGACCCTCGCAGACAGAGCACCCCGCCCCATCCTGCATCCAGGTCACGCTCCAGGGCCTGCCAGGCTCCGAGCAGGGGCAGGCTCTCGGGCACCTGCACCGAGGAGGCCGACGCAGCCCGACCGGCCCCCGAGGCCGCACGACGTAGCGCACGCTCACCCACGCTGCTCACGCCAGCACGCCGCTCCGCCTCCTGCAGGGCCTGACGGGCGCGCTCCAGACGCTGCCCCGCCCCTGCCCTCTGAGCCGGTACAGGCATCACACACTCCTTTCGAACACGTGTCCACTGTCGTGGGGGAAGAGTAGCGCGACACCGCGACAGAAAAAACGTCCCCAGACACCACCCAGGTTTCTGTCACACCTGCCGTCTACAGTGGCCCGTGCCCGGCCTGGACCAGCCCTGCGCTCCCGTCCAGTCCCTGGCCACCAGTGCCTGCACCAGCCACACAGCACACAGGAGGTTCCCGTGACAGCAGACCTCAGCCGCCGCCGTCCCCCGTTCCCTTACGACCACCTACCGCAGGTGGAAGGATTCACCCTGGCCTCCGAGGACCTCCACGAGGGCGAGGAGATGGACCTGCGCCTGACCGCGATCGGCGAGAACGTCTCTCCGGAGCTGCACTGGTCCGGAGCCCCGGAGGGAACCCGCTCCTACGTCGTCTCCTGCTTCGGCCCTGACGCCCCCAGCCCTGCCGGCTTCTGGCACTGGACCGTCGTGGACCTGGACGCCAGCGTCACCCACCTGCCCCAGGGCACCGGAGAGTCGGACCTCCAGCTCGACGGCGCCGCCTTCCACGTCCGTAACGACGCCGGCCCCCACGCCTGGTCCGGTCCCTGCCCTCCGGCCGGGGACGGCGCGCACCGCTACGTCTTTGCCGTCCACGCCCTGGACGTGGACACCCTGGGTCTGGACGACGAGGCCTCAGCCTCCGCCGTCGCCTGCCAGGTGTCTCACCACAGCCTCGCCCGCGCGGTCCTGACCGCGACCTACACCGTTCCCGGCGAGCAGGACACCACCACCTTCCTGAAGGAGGCACTGTGAGCACAGCCCGTCGTCGTAGCGAGGCCTCTTCCCTACCCGCCTCCCGCACCGGGACACGTTCCGGCACACGCTCGGGCGCCCAGGCCACCCGAGGCTCGCACGGGCGCCACCAGCGCCGTCACCTCGCCCTCGTGACCGGCGCGACCTCCGGCATCGGCCTGGCCGTGGCCCGTGACCTGTCCCGGGACCACGACCTCGTCCTGCTCGCACGCAGCGAGGCTGACCTGACCGAGCTGGCGATGGTCCTGTCCGAGGAGAACGGGACCGGGGTGCGCACCCTGGCCGTCGACCTGACTGACGACGCAGCCCTCGCAGAGGCCGTCGCCACGCTCAAGGTCACGGGCCTGGACGTCCTGGTCCACTGCGCCGGCGTTGAGCACTCGGGCCCGGTGGAGCACACCGACCCCTCCCGCTGGCGCCAGGTTCTTGACCTGAATCTGGTGAGTGTGGCCTACCTGACCAGCCTGCTCCTGCCGGCACTGCGCTCCGCACGGGGCCTGGTCGTCATGATGAACTCCGGCGCCGGGCTGCACACCTGGCCCGAGCAGGCGCTGTACTGCGCCTCCAAGCAGGGGCTCAAGGCACTGGCCGAGGCCTTGCGCGAGGAGGAACGCGGCTGCGTACGCGTCACCACGATCTACCCGGGCCGGGTGGACACCCCGATGCAGAAGCGGATCCAGAAGGGCAAGGGGGCCAGGTACCGCGCCAAGGACCACATGGCCGCCACCTCTGTCGCCGCCGCGGTACGCCTTGCCGTCGACACCCCGCTGGACGCCGGCGTCGAGGACCTGTCCATCCGCCCCGCCGGGATGCTCTAGGGGCTTGAAACGTGCTGAGGCCGTCCTCTCCGACGATCTCAGTGCCCTCCTGGGAAACCCAGTGAGCGCCAGGCCTCGTAGAGCCCCACAGCAGCCGAGTTAGCCAGGTTGAGTGAGCGGTTGCCCTCCACCATCGGGATCCGTACCCGCTGGGTGACCCGGGGATCAGCCATGATCTCCTCAGGCAGGCCGGTGGGCTCAGGACCGAACAGCAGCGCGTCGTCGTCACGCCACTCGACCTCGGTGTACAGGTGCGGGGTGTGGGCCGTGAAGGCAAGGACCCGCCCCGGCACCTCCTCCAGGCACTCCTGCCAGGTGGCGTGCACCCGCGTGCTCGCCAGGTCGTGATAGTCCAGACCGGCACGACGCAGCTTGGCGTCATCCATGTCGAACAGCGGGTCCACCAGGTGCAGCATTGAGCCGGTGTTGGCGGACAGGCGGATGGCGGCGCCGGAGTTGCCAGGGATACGAGGCTCGAAAAAGATCACGTGCAGCACGTGGCACATCCTGCCACGTGCGGCACGCGACCACTCGCCGGGGTGCGAGCCTCTCAGCTCGCACCAGACCGGCCACCCCGTACCAGCCCAGGCAGTCCAGGACGATACTGAGCCCCCTCGCTCATCGTGGGGCGGGTGATGACGGCGTCACGCGCTCCCTCACGTCCGCCCTGGACACGCGTGACACGAGCACCGGTCAGGACGGGAGGGCAACAGAGTGTCCCGGTGGGCGGCGACCATGCCGCCGACCACGCGTTTCATTTCCTGGCCCTGTGCCCAGGCGCAAGGCCCCGGCTCCTAGACTGCCGGTCGCCAGCCCCGGTACCTGGCCGGGCCTGCCCGCGACAAGGAGCTCCGATGAGTGACGAACGACGTGATCCCGCAGTGGTCCTGGGCGAGGAGGTCGGATGGCTCCGCGCCCTGGATCACCCTGAGCTGCTCGCCCCTGCCGTGGCCGAGTGCCTCACAGCGCTGGAGCGGACCCAGCCTGAGCTCGCCGGTCAGGCCCGCGTGTGCGAGATCGACCCCGCTCTCAGCGACACCGACGTCTTCAACGAGCGCTTCCGCCTCGACCCGGAGGCCACGGGTAACTGTGTCCTCGTGGCTGGCAAGCGGGCAGGCGAGCGTCGTACAGCCGCCTGCGTCGTCAGGGCCAGCGACCTCGCTGACGTCAACCACGTGGTCAAGAGGCTGCTGGACGTCCGCAAGGCCTCCTTCCTTCCCCAGGAGCAGGCCGTGGAGATGTCAGGGATGGAGTACGGCGGCATCACACCGTTAGGGCTCCCTGCCTCCTGGCGCCTGCTGGTGGACGCCCAGGTGGCGGCGCGCGAGACGGTCCTCATCGGCTCAGGTGTCAGGGCCTCCAAGCTGCTGGTCCCCGGCACGCTCCTGGCCAGCCTGCCGACGGCGGAGGTCACGCCGGGCCTGGGCGTCACCCCAGGCTGAGGACCGGGACCCTGCTTCGGGGGTAGTCGGCGGCCCTCACCAGACATGCTGGTGAGGGCCGCCGACTACCCCCGGCTGCTACCGCTCGCCGGCCAGGCCGCGCAGGACGTACTGCAGGATGCCGCCGTGACGGAAGTAGTCAGCCTCTCCAGGAGTGTCGATACGCACGACGGCCTCGATCTCCACGGTGCGTCCGTCCCCCTTGTCAGCACGGACCGTGACGGTCCTGGGTGTCACGCCGTCGTTGAGGGCCGTGAGCCCTGTGACGCTGAAGGTCTCGGTACCGTCCAGCCCCAGGCTCTCGGCGCTCTCGCCAGCCGGGTACTGCAGCGGGACCACGCCCATGCCGATGAGGTTCGAGCGGTGGATGCGCTCGAAGGACTCGGCGATGACCGCCTTGACCCCCAGCAGCGAGGTCCCCTTGGCCGCCCAGTCACGCGATGATCCCGAGCCGTACTCCTTGCCACCGAGCACCACCAGCGGGATCCCGGCCGCCTGGTAGGCCTGAGAGGCGTCAAAGATCGACTCCTGCTCACCGGTGAGGAAGTTGCGGGTGTACCCGCCCTCGACGCCGTCGAGCAGCTGGTTGCGTAGGCGGATGTTGGCGAAGGTTCCCCGGATCATGACCTCGTGGTTGCCTCGGCGCGAGCCGTAGGAGTTGAAGTCCTTGCGCTCGACCCCGTGCTCAGCCAGGTAACGGCCCGCCGGCGAGTCGGCCTTGATCGCACCGGCAGGTGAGATGTGGTCCGTGGTCACCGAGTCGCCTAGCTTGGCCAGCACCCGGGCCCCCTCGATGTCCTCCACCGGGGTCAGCTCCATGGTCAGTCCCTCGAAGAAGGGGGCCTTGCGCACGTAGGTCGACTCCTCGTCCCAGGCAAAGGTCTCCCCCCGCGGCGTCTCCAGGCTGCGCCAGCGCTCGTCGCCGGCGAAGACGTCAGCGTAGCCGGAGGTGAACATCTCCCGGTCGATCGTGGCGTCGATGGTCGCCTGGACCTCGGCCGGGTCGGGCCAGATGTCGGCGAGGAAGACGTCCGTGCCCTCGCTGTCCTGGCCGAGCGGCTGGGTGGCGAAGTCGAAGTCCATGGTCCCGGCCAGCGCGTAGGCGATGACCAGCGGCGGGGAGGCCAGGTAGTTCATCTTGACGTCGGGGTTGATACGTCCCTCGAAGTTGCGGTTGCCCGAGAGCACTGAGACCACGGCGAGGTCAGCGTCCTGCACGGCCTGGGACACCTCCTCCGGCAGGGGCCCGGAGTTGCCGATGCAGGTGGCGCAGCCGTAGCCCACCACGTTGAAGCCCAGCTCGTTGAGCGCCGGCCACAGCCCGGCCTTGGCGTAGTAGTCGGTGACCACCTGGGAGCCCGGCGCCGTGGAGGTCTTGACCCACGGCTTGCTCCGCAGGCCCTTGGCCACGGCGTTGCGGGCCAGCAGGCCGGCCGCCACCATGACCGAGGGGTTGGAGGTGTTCGTGCACGAGGTGATCGAGGCGATCGCCACGTGCCCGTGGTCGAGCTCGGTGCGGGTGCCGTCGGCCAGGACGACGGCGGTGGGCTTGTGGGGGGCGTCGGCGTAGGTCGGCAGGACCTGAGCGAAGGCCTCCTTGGCCCGGGACAGCTCGATGCGGTCCTGGGGACGCTTGGGGCCGGCGATCGAGGGCACCACCGTCGACAGGTCCAGCTCGAGGTACTCGGAGTAGACCGGCTCGCGCGCAGGGTCGTGCCACAGGCCCTGGGCCTTGGTGTACTCCTCGACGAGCCGCACCTGGGCCTCGTCGCGACCGGTCAGCCGCAGGTAGTCCAGCGTGACGTCGTCGATGGGGAAGATCGCGGCGGTCGAGCCGAACTCCGGGCTCATGTTGCCGATCGTGGCGCGGTTGGCCAGCGGCACCGCCGCCACGCCCTGACCGTAGAACTCCACGAACTTGCCCACCACACCGTGCTGGCGCAGCATCTGGGTGATGGTGAGCACGACGTCGGTCGCCGTGGCACCGGCCGGGATCTCGCCGGTCAGGCGGAAGCCGACCACGCGCGGAATGAGCATGGACACCGGCTGGCCCAGCATGGCGGCCTCAGCCTCGATACCGCCCACGCCCCAGCCCAGCACGCCCAGGCCGTTGACCATCGTGGTATGGGAGTCCGTACCCACGCAGGTGTCCGGGTAGGCCTGGAGGACCTCGTGGCCCTGGTCGTCCTTGACGCTGCGGGTGAAGACGGTGCGTGCCAGGTACTCGATGTTGACCTGGTGGACGATCCCCGTGCCCGGCGGGACCACGCGGAAGCTCGACAGCGCCCCCTGCCCCCAGCGCAGGAACTGGTAGCGCTCGGAATTGCGCTCGTACTCGCGCTCCTTGTTGCGTTCCAGCGAGCTGGCCAGTCCGAAGGAGTCGATCTGGACCGAGTGGTCGATGACCATCTCGGCCGGGGCCAGCGGGTTGATCACGCTCGGGTCCCCGCCCAGCTCGGCCACGGCCTCACGCATGGTGGCCAGGTCCACGATGCAGGGCACGCCCGTGAAGTCCTGCATGACCACGCGCGCAGGCGTGAACTGGATCTCGGTGCTCGGCTCGGCCGCCGGGTCCCACTGAGCCAGCGCGCGCACGTGGTCAGCCGTCACGTTGGCGCCGTCCTCCGTGCGCAGCACGTTCTCGGCCAGGACCTTGAGCGCGTAGGGAAGCCGCTCCAGGCCCGGTACGGCGTCCAGCCGGTAGATCTCGTAGCTCGTCCCGTCCACCTGGAGGGTCGAGCGGGAGTGGAAGGTGTCGAGACTCGTCATCGTCGCTCCTGTCACGCTGGTGAGGAGGCCGACGACGGCGTCGTGCGCCGCCGCCGGCTCTCGGGCCACGGCTCACGTTAGACGACGACGCGTCACATGGTGGGAATATGAGTGACCTCAGCCTCCAGGACCTCAGTCCCGAGACAGGACCGCCAGGGTCTCGAAGTGGTGGGTGTGGGGGAACATGTCCAGCGAGCTCATGCTGGTCAGCGAGTACCCCCGCGCCAGGAAGGCCCCCAGGTCCCGCGCCGCGGCCGCGGGGTCGCAGGCCACCAGGACCACACGTCGTGGGCCCAGGTCCGCCACGGCCTCGACCACCACGCGGCCGGCACCCTTGCGCGGCGGGTCCAGGACGACGACGTCAGCGGCCTGGTCACCTGCCTGGCCGAAGCCCGCGCCGAGCTCAGCCACGGCGGCGGGCGTGACCCGCCCTGCGAACAGGTGGGCGCCCGGGAAGGCGTGCAGGTTGCGACGGGCGTCGCGCACCGCCTGCTCGCTGCCCTCCAGGGAACGCACCTGGGCGCCCAGGCACGCCAGCGGCAGCGTCAGCAGCCCTGCACCGGAGTAGAGCTCCAGGACCTTGAGCCCCTCGGCCCGCACAGCACCGGGCCGGGCGGGCGAGCCCTCCAGCCTCCCGGTCAGCGCGCCGCGCACGACCCGCTCCACCAGGACGCTCGGTGCGTCACGGTGGACCTGCCAGAAGCCGTCGGCGTGCACGCAGTAGCGCAGCTCTCCCAGCCCCAGGCCAGTGGCGTCGACGACCTCCTCCACCCGCTTGCGGCCGATCGGCTTGCCCCGGGCTGAGTAGACCTGGCCGTCCACGACCACCACCGGCTCTCCCCCGCTGGGGCCCACCGCGCTCAGGCGGCCGCCGCTGCGTGCCAGGTCCCGCCAGCAGCGGCGCTGGGGCAGTCCCAGCTCCTGGATCTCCCGCACGGCCAGAGGCAGCGTACGGACGGCCCTGACCTCAGCGGAGCGGAAGCCGTGCATGCCCAGCTGCCCGTCCGTCGTCGTCTCCAGGGACACACGGGTACGGGTGGCCGTGCCGGCCCGGTCGCGCACGCGAGCGTCCGCGCTGGCCTCAGCCTCCTGCTCACTCGGCATCGCCTCCACGGCCACGCCCGCCCGGCCGCTGACCTGTCCTGCCACGGCGGCGACGGCGTCGGCCACCTCCTGCCCGCCCACTCGCCGCAGGCAGTCAGCCAGCACCCACCGCTTCCAGGTGCGCTGAGCCGGAAGGGCCACGTGGGACAGCTCCCCGCCGCCCACGCCCTGGGCACCGGCTTCTGCCCAGGCCGGGCGCACGCGGTCGGGGGAGGCCGAGAGAACCTCCACCGCCTCGGCCCGCCATGTCCTGGAGGTCTTCTGCGTCATGACCGCTCGTACGGTCTCACCGGGCAGGGCGTGCCGGACGAAGACGACGTGCCCGTCGGGCTCACCGACCGGCCGTGCCACGCAGTGGCCGCCGTGAGCCGGGGCCCCGACGGCGAGGATGATCTCCTCACGAGCAGCGGTCATCTCACTTCTCCTTGCGCTCAGGACTGGGGCCAGTGCCTGCGGCCGGTGCCAGGCGCCTGGCCGAGGCACGGCGGGCTGCGACGTCGGCGTCCGGGATCCCGTGTGGGACGGTCGCCCGGCGACCGTGGTGGATCGAGGACTCCCCCGGCAGGCCCAGCTGCCAGGGTACCGAGGCGACGACGACGCCCGGTGTGAACAGCAGCGCCGTCTTGATCCGCAGAGCGGTCTGGTTGTGCAGGACCTGCTCCCACCAGTGGCGCACGAGGTACTCGGGCAGGAAGACGACGACGAGGTCACGCGGCGACTCACGCCGTACGTCGCGGACGTAGACGGTCAGCGGCCTGACGACGTCCCGGAAGGGCGAGTCCAGCACGGTCAGCGGCACCGTGAGCTCGGCCTCCTCCCAGTCGGCCAGCAGACGGTCGGCCCCGCCGTCGCCGGTGTCCACCGTGACGGCCTCGATCGAGGTGGGGTGGGTGGACTGGGCGTAGGTCACCGCCCGCAGGGTGGCCTTGTGCAGGCGCGAGACCGGCACGACGGCGTGGACACGAGCCGGCAGGACGCGGGAGTCGTGCAGGTCGGCCACCGCCAGCTCGGAGGAGACGCGGGCGTAGTGCCCACGGATCGCCGTCATGAGCAGGTAGAGCAGCGCCATGATGGTGAGCGTGATCCAGGCACCGCGGGTGAGCTTGGTGGCCAGCACGATGAGCAGGACCAGGCCGGTGCCGGCGACGCCGACGGCGTTGACCACGCGTGAGCGACGCATGCGGGCACGCACCCGGGGCTCTGTGGCCGTGGCCAGCTCACGGGTCCAGTGGCGGACCATCCCGATCTGGGACAGGGTGAAGGAGATGAACACCCCGACGATATAGAGCTGGATGAGCCGGTTGGTACTGGCCCCGAATCCCACGATGAAGGCCACGGCCCCCAGCCACAGCACGATGATGCCGTTGGAGTAGGCCAGGCGGTCCCCGCGCTGGGAGAGCTGACGGGGAAGGAACTCGTCGCGTCCCAGCACGCTGGCCAGCACCGGGAAGCCGTTGAAGGCGGTGTTGGCCGCCAGGACGAGAATAAGGCCCGTCACGGCCGTCACGAGGTAGAACATCGGCTTGAAGCCGGAGAAGACGGCGGCTGCGACCTGACCGATCACCGGGTCCTGGTGGTACCCCGGTCCCAGTGGCCGGCCGTCCTGGAGCAGGTCGGTGGCCGGGTCCTCGACCATGTGCACGCCCGTGGCACCTGCCAGGTGGATGATGCTCATGAGCATCAGGGCCGCGATGGCTCCGAGCATGAGCAAGGTGGTCGCGGCGTTCCTGGACTTGGGAGGGCGGAAGCTGGGCACGCCGTTGGAGATCGCCTCGACCCCGGTCAGGGCCGCGCATCCTGAGGAGAAGGCACGCAGGACGAGGAAGGCCCCGGCCAGCCCCGTCAGCCCCTGGTCCCAGCCCTCCTGGGCGACGACCTCGTAACCGGCGCTAGGTGCCTGCCCCAGGGAGCCGGTGACCTCCTGGACCAGTCCGGTCACCGCCATGGTCCCGATCGCGGCCATGTACAGGTAGGTCGGCACCGCGAAGGCGCCACCTGACTCGCGAGCGCCGCGCAGGTTGAGCAGGGCCAGGACCGTGACCACCGCGACGGCGATCTCAACCTTGTAGGGCGCCAGGGCGGGTACGGCCGCAGCCAGGTAGCCGGCTCCTGCGGACACCGAGACAGCCACGGTCAGGACGTAGTCGCTCAGCAGTGCCGAGGCCACAGCCAGACCGGCTCTGGGCCCCAGGTTGGTGGAGACCACCTCGTAGTCCCCTCCACCGGAGGGGTAGGCGTGGACGGTCTGGCGGTAGGAGGCCACGACCACCACGAGCACGCCCACGACGGCCAGCGCGATCCACGGGGACACAGCAGTCGCCGCCACGCCAGCCACCGCCAGGGTGACGAGGACCTCGTCCGGGGCGTACCCGACCGAGGACAGCGCGTCAGAGGCAAAGACCGGCAGGGCGATCCGCTTGGGCAGGAGGGTCTCGCCCAGCGCCTGGCTGGGAACCGGACGACCGACGAGGATCCGCTTGAGGCGGTCGGCGAAGTCACGCACGAGGCAGCAGCCTACGTCCGAGGTCGTGGCGGGCCAAGGGTGGGAGTACCGTTCGCTGCGTGCACTTCGTCATCATGGGGTGCGGCCGTGTGGGAGCCACCATGGCGACCCAGCTGGACCGCAAGGGCCACTCCGTGGCTGTCATCGACCAGTCCTCCGAGGCTTTTCGGCGCCTTCCTGCCGAGTTCCAGGGGCGCAAGGTCAAGGGCCTCGGCTTTGACCGCGACGCGCTGGAGCAGGCCGGCATCGACGAGGCCTACGCCTTTGCCGCCGTGTCCAACGGGGACAACTCCAACATCGTGGCTGCGCGCGTGGCACGAGAGACCTTCGGCGTCGAGCACGTCGTGGCCAGGATCTACGACGCGCGGCGGGCCGACGTCTACGAGCGGCTCGGTATCCCCACCGTGGCCACCGTCCGCCAGACCGCGGACCAGATGATGCGCCGTCTGCTTCCCGGCGGCACCGCGCGCGAGGTCGAGGACCCCTCAGGCACGGTCACCCTCGCCCAGCCGGACGTGTGCCAGGCCTGGGTAGGCACCGCCGTCGGTACCATCGAGGAGCGGCTGGGCCTGCGCGTGGCCTGGGTCTCGCGCGGTTCCGCCGCCCTCGTCCCCACCGCCACCACGCTCCTGCAGGAGCACGACCGTATCCACGTCGCGGCCCTGACCGAGCGCCTGTCCTCGATCCAGCGCGCCCTGTCCCGCCCCTGGCCCCAGGAGGCCTGAGAGATGAAGATCCTCATCGCCGGTGCCGGCAGCGTCGGCCGCTCCATCGCCCGCGAGCTCATGAGCCACGGTCACCACGTGACTGTCATGGACCGCTCGCCCGACGCCATGCGTATCGCCTCGGTCCCCGACGCCGAGTGGCAGCTGGCCGACGCCTGCGACGTCGACGCCCTGGCGGAGGCCGGGGCCGGGAACGTCGACGTCGTCGTCGCCGCGACGGGGGACGACAAGGCCAACCTCGTGATCTCCCTGCTGTCCAAGACCGAGTACGGCGTGCCACGCACCGTCGCCAGGGTGAACAACCCCAAGAACGAGTGGCTCTTCGACGAGACCTGGGGGGTGGACGTGTCCGTGTCCACCCCACGCATCATGACGGCGCTGGTTGAGGAGGCGGTCAGCGTCGGCTCGCTGGTCTCGGTCTTCACCTTCCACCAGTCCGGGGCCTTCATGCACGAGCTGACCCTGCCGGCTGACTCGCCCGTGATCGGCACGCTGGTCAACGAGGTCGATCTTCCGCCGCACACCGTCCTCGCGGCGATCCTGCGCGAGTACCGCCCGCTCACCCCTGATGCCGACGAGCGCTTCGAGCGCGGTGACGAGCTGCTCTTCCTCACGGCCAAGGAGGGCGAGGCTGCCCTGGCCGAGATCCCGGCGATCTTCAGCCCTGCACCGGCCGAGGAGGCTGCGGGTCCCGAGCCGGACGCACCAGCAGCCAGATGAACCACAGGGCCAGGGCGAACAGCGGCACACCCAGCACCAGACGGGCCACACCCAGGGCGCCCAGCGCCTCCTGACCTGCCAGGTACAGTGGGACCTCGACCACCAGACGCAGGGCGAACATGGCGGCCAGGACGAGGGTAGCCAGCGTGTAACGACGACGCGGGCCCGCCAGGGACGGGTCCGTGCGCCACGCGGTCCAGCCTGCGGCCGCCTCAGCGTGAGGGTCCTCCGCCTGCCGGGTACCAGGACGTGCCTTGTCGCCGTCCTCGGTCTGCTGCGCCGCGCTGGTCCACAGCCCCATGAGCACGCCCACCACGGGCCAGCGCACGGCCAGGGACAGGGCGCAGGCGCTCAGCCACACGGCGTTGATGACCAGCCCCGTGGCGTAGAAGTCCTGGGCCTGTCCGCTGCGCCAGGCCCAGGCAGCGCTGATCAGTGCGAGCACGGCGCCCGCCAGCACCTGGGTCAGCGGCTCACGCTGAGCGAGCCGGGCCACCAGCCCGAGCGCGCTCAGTACCAGGGAGGCGATCAGGGCGGGGACGAGCGCCGTGGGACGCAGGGCGATGACGACGACGAACACGAGCGTGGGTGCCACCGACTCGACCACGCCACGCCAGCCGCCCACCGCCGCCGCGACGTCAAAGCTCTCGCCGCTGACGGCCCTGAGCCCGCTCACTGCTGCGCTCCCAGCAGCTCGTAGCCGGGGTTGTAGATGGTGAGACGGGTACGTCCGGCCACCACCATGCCCTCGGCGCGCAGGTGGACGCCGGGGCGCACCCCCGCGATGGACCGGCGCCCGACCCACACCAGGTCGACCGAACCGGTGCCGTCGAACAGCTGCCCGACGAAGACCGGCTTGTCCTGCGCCGGCCGGTAGGTCACCGCCCGCAGGACGCCCGAGACGCAGGCACGCTCCCGCGCAACGAGCTCGCTGATGAGGACGGTACCCCGCTCAGCGGCACGGCGCGCCTCGTCCTGCGCCTCCAGCTCCTCCCGGCTGGCACGCAGGACCCCCGCACGAGCGCCCAGGTACCGCAGCAGGCTCATCGGACCTCAGCGACAGTGGGACCGGGCTCAAGAGGCTCCAGCTCCGTCCGGGTCTCACCGGCGGCCACGGCAGCAGCCTGCGGTGCCTGGAGCGGCAGGAGCTCGCGAGGAGGGCGGGCCTGTCCGTCACGCACCACGACGACGTCGTCAAGGACCTCGCGCAGACGGGTGGCAGCCTCGTTATCAGTAGCCGCGGGCCCCTGGAGGACGCCACGCAGGAACCAGCGCGGTCCGTCCACGCCGATGAAGCGGACAGGGGTGCTCACCGGACCCTGCGACCCCTGAGTCGTGACCTGGGCCAGGACCTCAGGACCGTGGGGTCCCTCCTCGATGCGGTAGGAGGCCTGGGTCCGGCTGAGCTCGGCGGTGATGTCCTCACGCAGCTCGTCCCACACCCCTGCGCTGCGCGGGGCCGCGAAGGCCCGCAGCTCCAGGGCCGAGCCCGCCAGGACCACGACGACGGCGCTGGGCGCCTGTCCCTCACCCGGGGAGTCGAGCCTCAGCTGCATGCCGTCCACGGCAGGCACCTGCAAGGAACCCAGGTCGACGCGCCCTGCGGGGACCTCCGGGGCGTCCTCGGCGTCCCAGGGTCCTGTCGGACGCGGCGCCTGGTCCTGCTCGTGCTCGTCAGCGCTCGACAACGGCTCCTGCGCCTGGCTCTCGCTGTCCTGAGCGTCCACGCTCTTGCTCCGCCTGCTGAACAGGCCCATCCGTGCTCCTTCAGATCAGGGTGGGGCCGCCCCCGGCGGCCCCTGGGATCGCAGTGCGTGGCTGAAGGTCAGCCCGCGCAGTCGGTGCACACGGGCAGCCCCGTGGCGTCGTCGACGTAGGCGAGCTGGCTACGGTGGTGCACGAGGAAGCACTCCGAGCAGGTGAACTCGTCCTCCAGCTGCGGGACCACGTGCACGCTCAGCTCCTCGCGCGACAGGTCCGCACCCGGGAGCTCAAAGCCCTCGGCTACCTCGTTCTCGTCCTCCTCAATAGCCTCGGAGGAGTGGTCCTTCTGCCGAGCGGTGAGCTCCTCGATGGAATCGGCCTCGGGCTCGTCGTCGTTCTTGCGCGGGGCGTCGTAGTCGGTCGCCATGGCTCGTCACTCTCTATCTCGTCGACGGCAATCGATGCGACCCTGTGCCGCAAGGACCCGGACCTGGCAGCGGGCCCGCGGCGCGCCGACCTGCTCCCTGCAGTCCTCCGGGCAGGGCACGCGCACCATAGCACCAGCTGGCGTCCTCGTGAACACACTGACCACCTCATCGCAACGCGCTCATCGTCACACGGCGCCGTGCGGCCACTGGCGGCGACGGTCCAGGCACGGCACGCCCGTCCCGCCTCCCCGCCCGCAGGCGTGGTCAGTGGCACCCTGTGCGGGTACCCCGGGCCGTACACGTCGTGAGACGTAGCCGGGCTACGCGCTGTAAGGAGGCACCTGACCATGATCGAGCTTGAGCTGCTGGGAGCCAACGGCGACCAGGTCGTCATGACTGACCAGCACGGCGAGCGCTACACCATCGTGGTCGATGACGCCCTGCGTGCGGCAGTGCGTCGTGCCCGCCCGGCAGCGCTGGCCCCCGCTCCCCAGCCACCGGCTCCCGGCTCCGCGGTGCGTCCTCGTGACCTGCAGGCGCTGATGCGCGCCGGGGCCTCTGCCGCTGAGGTGGCTCAGTCCACCGGCCTGGACGTCGACCACGTCCGCCGCTTCGAGGGCCCGGTCCTGGCCGAGCGCGCGTGGGCGGTGGAGCAGGCCCGTTCCTGCCGCATCGGCTGGGAGAAGGACTCCCCCGTCCTGGGTGAGCTCGTCGTCGACCGGCTCGCTACCCGCGGCGTCGAGCCGGCGAGCCTGACCTGGGACGCGCTGCGTCAGGGGCGCGAGCCCTGGCAGGTGGTGCTGACCTTTGTCCAGGGGGCGCAGGAGAAGCAGGCACGCTGGGAGCTGGACCTGACCGCGCGCTCGGTCACCGCGCTCGACGACGAGGCTCGCTGGCTCACCGAGGCCGCCGCCCTGGCTCAGGCCCAGGTCTTCGACCAGGACTCCAGCGCACCGGGAGCCTCCGCCCGCCCTGTGGCGCCTGCCGAGCCGATGCTGTCCCCGCCAGGACCGAGCACGGAGGACGCCTCCACCGACGCGCTGCTGGCTGATCTTGCCTCCAGCCGCGGACGTCGTGCCGACCTGGCGCCGCCTGAGGCCGACGACGAGCCGGACGCGGTCGCCCCGCCCACCTCCCCTCGGGGGGAGGCCCAGGTCGTCTCCATGTCCGAGCGGCGCCGCGCCCACACCGGGAACCACCCGGCAGGCTCTCGGCTCGGCCAGGCACCACGGGCTGAGGCTGTGACAGGGGCCGTGGCCGCACAGGAGCCTGACGAGGCCGCCGAGCCCTTGCCCGAGGCTGAGGACGTCCGTCCCTCCGACTCCTCCCAGGCCGGCGCCACCCAGGAGGCCCTGCCGGACATGCCGGGTGCGGGCGCGCCCAGGCCGCGTCGACGCTCACGCCGGTCCGTGCCCTCCTGGGACGAGATCGTCTTCGGGGCCAAGCCCGAGTAGGCGAGGAGGGCGGGCAGGGCGCCACACGCCTCAAGGCCCTGGCCGGCCCGCCGTCCCTCCTCACTGCTCCTCGCACCGGGACAGGCTGCGTCCCTGTCCCGGCTAGGCCCACGTCACCAGCAGCGGGACCTCTGTCTCCGCAGGCGTGAAGGAGCCGTGGACTCCCGGCATCGCCATCGCCTGCTCACTGTGCACACGAGGATCGACCACGACCCAGGCACCGTCCATAGCGACCAGGACGTCACCCAGCACGGAGTGGGCACGTGGCCCCACCGGGCCCAGCACCTGCTCAGCCTCGTCCCGCGTACCGACCCACAGCGCGCGCTCCCCCAGGACCTCGCGCCAGCGCTGGGCCACCTCCTGGGCGGTGTCCGGGTCGGCGCCGGGCACGTAGAGCTGGCTGAAGCGCGGCTCGCCGGCCAGCCCCACGACGTCCCTGCTCAGCAGGGGATCGTCCGTGACGTCCACCCTCAGCTCCTCACAGGTGTCCACCATGCCGTGGTCGGCGGTGAGGACGATCCGTGTTCCCCTCGGCACCTGCCGCACGAGCTGCGACATCGTGGTGTCGAGCCGCTCCAGCTGGGTGAGCCACTCCTGCGAGCGCCAGCCGTGCCCGTGACCGGCGTGGTCAAGCTCGCCGACGTAGAGGTAGACGAGCCTGGTTCCACGACGCAGGGCGCTGGCCGCCAGGGCAGGCCGGTCCTCCATGCGGTCAGCCCCCAGGTGCGGGGTCCCTCGCAGCCCGGCCTCGGTGAGTCCCGAGCCAGCGAAGCGGGCCGGCCCGATGGTCACCGCCAGGGGAACGCTCTGTCCCCTGGTCGATCGCACGGTGCCCTCGGCACGTTCTAGGCGCTGGAAGATCGTGGGCACGTCCTGCCAGGTCCTCGGGTCCGGAGCCCGTCCCTCCCAGGTGATGAGGCAGAGGTTGTCCTGGTCGCAGGGCACACCTGCGTAGCGGGCAGCACGGTCGATGAAGGGGCTCAGCACGCTGTAGCCCACCATGCCGGTCACCCCGGGGCCGGCCCCGGTTCCCAGCGTCGTCAGGGCCGCCGCCGTGGTCGAGGGCCAGCACGTCAGGGCCACCGGTCCGTGCCTGCTGTCCTCGGCCTGAGCCAGCCACGAGCGCAGGGTCGGTGCGTGCCCCTTACGCTCGCGCAGCAGCTGCAGGCCCAGCCCGTCCACCAGGACGACGACGGTGCCGCCTCCCGCTGCGGGCGAGGAGGCGCCGTCGTCAAGCAGGTCCCAGGCCCTGGCCGCCTCCAGCGCCTCAGCGTGGGTCAGCACGCCCTCACGCTCGACGCTCCTGAGCGCGAGCCCTGCGCTCAGGGCTCCGGCCCCCAGCACCTGGCGCAGCTCGGGTACGGCGTCAGCGTCGCCTCCGCGGGTGGTCGCGTCCTGCGAGGTGCCGACGGCGTTCATGCCGCCCCAGCCACTCGTACCGTCGCTGCCGACAGCGCCTGGGCGAAGGCCCGAGCACGGTGGACGGCGTCGTCCCCCTCCACGCCCGCGGCCACGCGCACGACGATGTCGTCGGGCACCGAGACCCCGGACAGCCCGTGGTCGGCCTCGCAGGCAGGGTCCGGGCACACCACGGGTTCCAGCTCCAGGCGGCGCACCGCGCCCCAGGAGACCGCGATCGTGACCTCAGCGAGACTGCCTCCTCCGGCGGCCGGACGAGTCACCCCGTGCGTCAGCGCCACCGAGCCGATGCTCGCCACCGGGACGGCCTCGCTGGTCGCGATCGCCAGCGGCGCACCGTCCTCACCGACGGCGTCATCGACGTGGACGACGATCAGGCGCGTGCTCGTCAGAGCCAGCAGCGTGAGGTGGCGGTGCACGGCCTCAGCGAAGGTCGTCTCAGGCTGGACGAGGAAGGACAGCGTCTCCTCCCCTGCCAGCGCCGTCGTCAGCACCCCGAGCACGACCTCGGGGTAGAAGCCGGCCCTCGCGACCTCCTGGGCCAGCCCCTGCGCGTCCCCTGCCCCGGCGTCGCCGTCACCGTGCCCGCCGTGCGTGTCCTGCGTCGTCATGGGGACGATCATGCCATCTCCGTGCTTGTCGCGTGCCGCACGCCTCCACAGCCCCTGACCCGCCGCTGCCTGTCCACAGACCAGCCGGTCGCCGCGCCGTCGTCCCCCTCACCCACGGGTGTCGCTGCGTGCCAGCGGCCAGCGAGCCCGGACAATGTGCCTATGCCGAAGTCCGCCACCACGACTCCCCCACCTATCGACGGCGAGATCGTCGAGCAGGACCTGTCCACCGAGATGCGTACCAGCTTCCTGGAGTACGCCTACTCGGTCATCTACGCGCGAGCGCTGCCTGACGCCCGCGACGGCCTCAAGCCCGTCCAGCGCCGCATCCTGTTCCAGATGGACCGGATGGGGCTGCGCCCGGACCGAGCGCACGTGAAGTCCTCACGCGTGGTCGGCGACGTCATGGGACGCCTCCACCCCCACGGCGACGTCGCGATCTACGAGGCGCTGGTCCGCCTGGCCCAGCCCTTCACGATGCGGCTGCCGCTGATCGACGGCCACGGCAACTTCGGCTCGCTGGACGACGGCCCGGCCGCGCCGCGCTACACCGAGGCCAGGCTCGCCGCCCCCGCGCTGGTGCTGACGGCTGACATCGACGAGGACACCGTCGACTTCTCCCCCAACTACGACTACACGCTCACCGAGCCCGACGTCCTGCCTGCCGCCTTCCCTAACCTCCTGGTCAACGGCACCTCTGGCATCGCGGTGGGCATGGCGACCAACATGCCTCCCCACAACCTCGTCGAGGTCGTCAGCGCCGCCCGCCACCTCATCGCCCACCCGGAGGCGAGCCTGGAGGACCTCATGGCCTTCGTCCCCGGGCCGGACCTGCCCACCGGCGGCATGATCGTGGGGCTGGACGGGATCCGCGAGGCCTACCGCACCGGACGAGGCAAGTTCCTCACTCGCGCCACTGCCCGGATCGAGAACGTCACGCCGCGGAAGAAGGGCATCGTCGTCACCGAGCTGCCCTACCTCGTGGGACCGGAGAAGGTGATCTCCCGGATCAAGGACGCCGTGAGCGCCAAGAAGCTCCAGGGCATCACGGACGTGGCGGACCTGACCGACCGCAAGAACGGCACGCGCCTGGTCATCGGGGTCAAGAACGGCTACAACCCCGAGGCGGTGCTCGCCCAGCTCTACAAGCACACCCCGCTGGAGGACTCCTTCGGCATCAACAACGTGTGCCTGGTCGACGGCCAGCCCCGGACCCTGGGTCTGCGCGAGCTCCTTGAGGTCTTCGTACGCCACCGCATGACGGTGGTCGAACGACGCACCCGCTTCCGTCTGAGCAAGAGGCGCGAGCGTCAGCACCTGGTCGAGGGGCTCCTCATCGCCATCCTCGACATCGACGAGGTCATCCAGGTCGTCCGTTCCTCCGACGACGCCGCAACCGCCCGCACCCGCCTCATGCAGGTCTTTGACCTCTCCGAGGCCCAGGCCTCCTACATCCTGGAGCTGCAGCTCCGGCGCCTGACCAGGTTCTCCGTCATCGAGCTGGAGAAGGAGCGCGACGAGCTGGCTCGCGAGATCGAGCAGCTGGAGGCGATCCTGGCCGACGAGAGGCTGCTGCGCAGCGTCGTCTCGCGCGAGCTGGCGGCCGTCGCCGAGGAGTTCGGCACCCCACGACGTACGGTGCTGCTGGAGGCCCCAGGATCCGGAGCGGGTGCGCTCGCCGGTGGTGCCGGGGCTCCGGGAGGGGCTGGTGCAGGAGCCGGGCAGGCCATGAAGGAGGCGGTGGCCGCGAGCCTGGCTGCTACCGCCTCACAGGTACCGCTCACGGTGCCGGACGACCCCTGCCGCGTGCTGCTGAGCGCCACGGGACTCGTGGCCCGGGTCGACGGCGCCGAGCCGGTGGCTCGCACCGGCGAGAGGCAACGTCACGACGCCCTGACCAGCCAGGTGCCGACGACGGCGCGCGGCCGCGTCGGTGCCGTCACCGACACCGGGCGGCTGGTCCTCATGGACGTGCTCTCTGCCCCGGAGGTACCCCGGCTGGAGGGAGCACCGTCGCTGGCCGGCGGTCAGCCCGTCGGCCTGCTGGTCGACCTCGAGCCCGGTGAGAAGGTCGTGGGCCTGGTACCCGTGGGCGAGACCCAGCACGAGCCCGTCGTCCTGGCCACGGCCGACGGCGTCATCAAGCGTGTCAAGCCTGGCGACGAGCCCGCACGTGGTGAGAGCTGGGAGGTTATCTCCCTGTCCGACGGCGACCACGTGGTCTTCGCAGGCACTGCGGCCGACACGGACGTGCTGACGCTCGTCACCGACGACGCCCAGCTGCTGCGTTTCGAGGCCTCGAAGGTCCGTCCTCAGGGTCGTGGAGCCGGTGGCATGGCAGGAATCAGCCTGCACGAGGGGGCCCAGGTCATCGCGGGCGCCTCGGTGCCCGCCGACCTTCTTGCCGAGGCCGTCGTCGTCACGATCGCCGACGCCGAGGGCGCCCTGCCAGGGATGGACTCCGGATCGGTCAAGGTCACTCCGCTCGACCGCTACCCGGCCAAGGGACGCGCCACCGGTGGCGTACGCGCCCAGCGCTTCCTGCGCGGCGAGGACCAGCTGGTCCTTGCCTGGGTAGGCCTCGGCCCGGCGCGCGCCGTAGGCGGTGGGGGCCAGGGCGTGGCGCTGCCGGAGGTCGACGAGCGCCGCGACGCCTCCGGGACCCCGCTGCCGGCTCCGGTGACAGCCGTGGGCTGACGAGCGGCTCACCCTGACGCGTCTCCTGGGGCTGTGCTCTTCTCGCGAGGGCGCAGCCCCAGCGTCGTACCTGGCGCGACACACGGCGGGAGAGCTCGATCGGTACGGCACCGGGATGCTCTTCCCCTTGCCCGCTGCTCCTGTGACGTCCGATCGCTATAGGAGCACTCCAACGCATCACATGCGTATACATGTGTATACACACGCAAACATATTGCGATCACACTGCGCACTAGCAAAGACGTCACCACTGCGATATGGTGTACACATGTTCGAACCGGTACGTACCTCAGGGTGTCCACCTCGCTCCATGCAGGTGGACACCCTGAGCGCGCTCACCGGTGAGCGCAGCGGCCGGTGCCCTGACCGGGACGATCTTCTCGACGCGCTCACGCTTCTCCCTCCGGGCGCCGACCTAGCCAGGCTCATCGAACGACTGGTGGCACCCGGCACCCATCTCCACAGGCCTCCCGTGCCACGCGGCGAGATCCAGGCACAGGACGAGGCCGGCACGCACAGCCTGTCAGGTCTGCTGCCCCTCGCTGTCCTGGCACCCGGGGAGGTATCGGCCATGACTGAGGACCTGGCCTCCCTGGGTCTGGAGGCCCTGATCGAGCTGGTGGCCGCCTGCGCCAGGCTCACAGCCTGGGCCTCCTTCACCCAGGCGCTGACCTGCGCAGCGCTCGCTCGTCACCCAGATCTTGCCCGGCCACCTGTCGCTCCTGACGGCAGGCAGGGACCCCTGCCGCCCCAGGACGAGGTCCAGCGCAACACTGCCAGCGAGATCGCCTGCCGACTCGGTATCTCCCGCGCCCGGGCCACCACCCTGCTCACCACCGGCCAGGACCTCGCTGCTGCGCACATGGCTCCCACCGCCGCGCTGGCACGCACCGGTCTCCTCGACCATGCCAAGACCAGCATCCTGGTCCGCCGGCTCGCCGACGTCGACGAGGAGACCGCCGCCCAGGTCCAGCAGCACGTGCTGCCACGGGCACCCCACCGCACCCACTCCCAGCTCGTACACGACATCGACGCCGCTCTCACAGCGCTGGACCCGGAGGGCATCAACCTACGCAGGCGACGCAGTACCGCCGCGCGACACGTCACTCGGCCTCGGCCGAAGGGCGAAGGCGTCCACGAGATGCGCATGCTGCTACCGAGCCCTGACGCCTTCCTTATTGACGCCACGCTCGACGCCGTCGCAGGCGCCGCACGAGCCACGGGTGACGGACGCACACTGTCCCAGCTACGTGCGGACACGCTTGTCGCGATGAGCCTGCGTACCCTGTCAACCGCCCTGCACCAGGCCTGCGCCGCCGCAGACACCACTTGCAGCACGAGCACCGTGGACGGCGCCGACATCGCTGGCAGCACTGACCCGACAGGCCGTGCTCCGGAGCCTGGGCGCCTTCTGCCTGACGGCGTGCCGCTCGAGCCTCTCCTGGCTTGCCTGAGCCAGCTGGTCGGTTCAACCAGCCCGTGGTGGACGCCCTCAGGAAGCCCTCCGGTCAGTCTCCCTCCCGGGCTCCAGGTCCACGTTGACGTGACGGTACCTATCGACCACCTCCTCGTGGCGGCTTTCACCTCAGTCCATGACGTCAGCCCTGACACGGTCAGCACCGCCAGCCCTGGTACGGTCGACGACGCCCACGCCGGCGCCGAGGCCACCGCCCTGCTGAGCTCCTCGATAGCCGCCGGTGGACGTAGCACACCTGTGCCGGCAGTCCTCGCAGCCACCCTGGCAGCCGGGGGCACCTGGAGGCGTCTCCTCACCGACCCGGCCACCGGCACCGTCGTGGACGTCGGTCGTACCCGCTACCGTCCTCCCGCGGCACTGGCACAGGCCGTACGCAGCCGGGACCTCACCTGTACCCACCCCGGCTGCCAGGTTCCGGCTCACCGATGCGACATCGACCATATCCAGCCGTGGAGCGAGGGTGGGACCACCAGTCTCGACAACCTCACGCTTCTGTGCGAGGCCCACCACCGCCTCAAGCACACACCCGGCTGGTCCCTCACCCGGGCGGACGACGGCGCGCTGGAGTGGCACACACCCAGTCGAACCCGCTACCGGCGTACCCCCGACGGCACGATCACGATGCTCCCTCGCCGCGTCGGGCCTAGGCAGCTCTGGGTCCCGGCTTCGCCGCTGCCACACGACCTGTGTCAGGCGGTCACAGACGCTGTCGTCGAGCAGCTGGCGCGTGGGCTGCGTCAAGCACAGCGCCGCACCAGCCGCAGCAAGGCCGACATGCACAGCAGCAGTGTCCGCCCCAGCGACAGCCTGACCACCAGCACCAGGCCCGTACCGACCGCACGAACCACACGTCCTACGCCGCCTCGCCAACCACGTCTGGAGAGTCGAGGTCCTCGCCCAGGTGAGAAGGCCGGCGCCTGGCAGACCACACCCGTCCCGCCCGAGCTCCACGCGCTCGGCCTGGCTCCGCTCCTGGATAAGGTGATCCCCTTCTAGGCACCTCACCGCAGGGTCTTTAGCCCTTGCTAGACATCCAGCCCGTAGAGGATCGTGCCCCGTGTCGGGCCGTAACCTAGCTCGCGGTACAGATCGACCGCTCCGGTCGGGTCGTCGGAGTCCACGCCCGTCGCCGCGTACTGCATGCCGTCACGCTGATAGGCCCGCATGGCAGCCGTCAGCAGCGCAGGAGCCACACCTCTGCTGCGGTAGTCCGCCAGGACGCCCAGCATGTCCGTGTACCCCTCGCGCCAGCCCAGCGCCTGCCAGTCCTGCTCATACCGTCCTGAACGCAGGTAGCCGGCCACTCTGGCGCGGTCTCCTGAGCGGTCGACGGCGATGAAGCTCCAGTCCGGCGCGAAGTACGCCCTGCCTGCACGCCACTCCTCCAGGCTCACTGCCGAGGCCCCAAAGCCCTCAGCGTAAGCCTGGTTGTGAGCGCGGTGCGCCGCCTCGTCCAGCTCCTCGCTCCAGGGCTCAATCGTGAGGAACCCGTCAAGATCCACCTCAGGGATCTCGATGTCCAGGGAACGCCGCATCTCGCGGTACCACCGACGCGCCGTGAAGCCGAGAGTGCGCAGGTGGTCCTTCATCCGCTCGTCATCCTCCAGCACCGTGGTCACGACGTGAGCCGGTACCGCTGTCAGGCTGCCAGGATCGGCGCCTGCCCGCTCCGCGCCGATGAGGTGGCGTGCCCGCTCCGCCTGCCAGTGCAGCAACGCGCCCCCGATCCCCTGGCTCCGCCACTGCGGATCCACGACACCGGTCATCGACGCGTAGATCTCGTGCGCCGGCCGGATGCGTACGAGTCCGAAGGCCCTCATCACCCCCTGCTCGTCGCGGCCAGCGACGCCGGAGTAGGTCGGGTCGAGGAAGTACTCACTCGTCTCCTGCGCCGTCGTCCGATAAGGAGGGTTGTCCTCCTCCTCGGCACGCGCGACAAGACCAGCCAGCTCGGCGTTGTCACCAGGACCGAGCGGCAACCACGTCAGGAGCGGGGGCAGGCAGGAGCGCGGCCCTGGCCGCAGCATCGACCAGGGACCGAGTCCTGTACGTCGCGACGCGCCGTAGACAGGAACCATCTCGCCTCCTCACAGCTCACAGGCGCGAGCAGGACCCCGCGCAGCGTGCCTGCAGGGTACCGGACACCGTGTGTCAGGCCTGCGACAGGTAGGACTCAGGCATCGATCCGCTCGCGGTCGATGTCCTGCGCGCCCTCGACGATAAAGTCACGACGCGGCTCCACCGAGGAGCCCATGAGCAGCTCAAAGACGTTCTCCGCCTCCAGGAGCTCGGCCTCGTCCCCCAGGGTGATCCGGCGCAGGGTCCGGTGCTCAGGCTCCATCGTCGTCTCGGCCAGCTGGTGGGCGTCCATCTCCCCCAGACCCTTGTAGCGCTGCGGCTCCTTGAAGCTCCGCCCCTGCTTCTCCAGCTTGCGCAGCGTGCGGACCAGCTCGTCGTCGGAGTAGGTGTAGATGATCTCCTTCTTACGCCGCCCCTGGGCCGAGACCTCGATACGGTGCAACGGCGGTACCGCGGCGTAGACGCGACCGGCCTCGATCATCGGGCGCATGTAGCGGAAGAAGAGCGTGAGCAGGAGGGTCCGGATGTGGGCGCCGTCGACGTCGGCGTCAGTCATGAGGATGACCTTGCCGTAGCGCGCGGAGTCCAGGTCGAAGGTGCGTCCGGATCCGGCGCCCACCACCTGGATGATGGCCGAGCACTCGGCGTTGCGCAGCATGTCGGCCTGCGACGCCTTCTGGACGTTGAGGATCTTGCCGCGGATGGGCAGCAGCGCCTGGAACTCCGAGTTCCGGGCGTTCTTGGCGGTACCGAGCGCCGAGTCCCCCTCGACGATGAACAGCTCGGAGGCAGCGACGTCGTCGCTGCGGCAGTCGGCCAGCTTGGCAGGAAGCGTCGAGGTCTCCAGGGCCGTCTTGCGACGGGTGATCTCCTTGTGCATGCGCGCACTGATACGTGCACGCATCTCGCCGACGACCTTCTCCTGCAGCGCTCGTGACTGGGTCTTGAGGTCACGCTTGGAGGAGGTCAGCAGCGCGGTGAGCTCCTTGTCCACCACCCTGGCCACGATCTGACGCACCGGGGCGGTGCCGAGCACCTCCTTGGTCTGACCCTCGAACTGGGGCTCAGGCACGCGCACGGTGACGACAGCGGTCATGCCGGCCAGGATGTCGTCCTTCTCGATCCTGCCGTCACGTGAGGTCACCTTGAGAGCGCGCGCGTTGGAGTCGATCTGCTTGCGCAGCACCTTGGTCACGGCCTGCTCGAAGCCGGTCAGGTGCGTACCACCCATGGGGGTGGCGATGATGTTGACGAAGGAGCGCTCCACGGTGTCGTAGCCGATGCCCCAGCGCAGGGCGACGTCGACGCTGCAGGTGCGCTCGACCTCGACCGGGCGCAGGTGCCCGCTTTTGGCGTCCAGCTGCTGGACGGTCTCGGTGTAGGTGCCCTCGCCCGTCAGGCGGAAGGTGTCCGTCACCGAGGCGTCGGTCGCCAGGAAGTCGACGAAGTCCCTCGTCCCGCCCTCGGCCAGGAAGACCTCACTGCCCTCAGCAGCCTGCGCCTGCGAGCCGAACAGGTCGCTGGCTGCCTCGGTAGCGTTCCTGGCGCTGGCGCGCAGCGCCGGATCATCGGTAGGGGCCGAGGATCCTGACGACGGGCTCCTGTCCGCCCTGGCTGCCTCCTCCTCGCTACGCTCGTCAGTCAGCGTCAGGCTCAGGCCTGGCACCAGGAAGCTGGTCTGGCGCAGGCGGGCGCGCAGCGCCGCGGCGTCGTACTCGGAAGGCCGGGGGAAGATCTGAGGATCGGCCCAGTAGCGCACGCGGGTGCCGCTCACGCCCCGTCTGACCTTGCCGACCACGCGCAGCTCAGAGGCCTCGGTGTACTCGGTGAAGGGGGCGTCAGGCTGCGGGCTAGAGGGATCAGCGTCGTCAAAGACCCCCGGCACGCCACGATGGAAGCTCATCGCGTAGGTCCTGCCACCACGGTCGACCTCGACGTCCATGCGCTGGCTCAGCGCGTTGACCACGCTCGCGCCCACACCGTGCAGCCCGCCGGCGGCGCCGTAGGAACCGCCCCCGAACTTCCCGCCCGCGTGGAGCTTGGTGTAGACCAGCTCCACGCCGGTCAGTCCGGACCCGGGCTCGACGTCGACAGGTACGCCACGTCCGTTGTCACGGACCTCGATCGAGCCGTCCCCGTGGACCGTGACGCAGATCGAGTCCCCGTAGCCCTCCAGCGCCTCGTCGACGGAGTTGTCGATGATCTCCCACACGCAGTGCATGAGCCCGCGCTGGTCGGTTGAGCCGATGTACATGCCGGGACGCTTACGGACCGCCTCAAGCCCCTCCAGGACGGAGAGGTGACGGGCGGAGTAGGAGCTGGAGGAGTCGGCCACGTCCGCAACCTAGCCGATCGGTCCTCGAAGGTCTCAGATCCTGACCTGCGGTGTTCGCCTCAGGCGCACCGCGTGCGCCAGGGGCGGAAACACCTCGGACGGAGGGAAGAGGCAGGCACCGGTGTGGTGTTGTACGGACATGAGTCAGACACGTACCCCGAGCCTCACCCCGACGCTCATGGCCTCCGAGGCTGAGGCCGCCCCGACGCCCAGCCAGACCAACGAGCGGCCGCTGACCACCGCGGACCGGTGCGACGTGTGCGGGGCCCAGGCCTTTATCCGCGTCGTCCTGGTCAGCGGAGAGCTGCTCTTCTGCGGTCACCACGGCCACGCCCACATGAGCGCCCTGGAGAAGCAGGCCCTGTTCATCCAGGACGAGACGAGCCAGCTCGTCACCGGCGCCTGAGACGCGGCAGGTCGTGAGCCCTCGCTGAGCCGGGCTCACTGAGCGGACGACGGCGGGGCCGCCACCCACACCGGGTGGCGGCCCCGCCGTCGTCCGCTCGGCCGTCTCAGTCCAGGTAGTCGCGCAGGACCTGGCTGCGCGAGGGGTGACGCAGCTTGGACATGGTCTTGGACTCGATCTGACGGATCCGCTCACGCGTGACCCCGTAGACCTTGCCGATCTCGTCCAGGGTCTTGGGCTGGCCGTCAGTCAGGCCGAAACGCATTGAGACCACGCCGGCCTCACGCTCGGACAGGGTGTCCAGGACCGCGTGCAGCTGCTCCTGCAGGAGGGTGAAGCTCACCGCGTCAGCAGGCACGACCGCCTCGGAGTCCTCGATGAGGTCACCGAACTCGCTGTCGCCGTCCTCACCGAGCGGGGTGTGCAGGGAGATGGGCTCGCGACCGTACTTCTGGACCTCGATCACCTTCTCCGGGGTCATGTCCAGCTCGACGGCCAGCTCCTCCGGAGTGGGCTCACGGCCCAGGTCCTGGAGCATCTGGCGCTGGACACGTGCCAGCTTGTTGATGACCTCGACCATGTGGACCGGGATACGGATCGTGCGGGCCTGGTCCGCCATGGCGCGGGTGATCGCCTGGCGGATCCACCAGGTGGCGTAGGTGGAGAACTTGAAGCCCTTGGTATAGTCGAACTTCTCCACCGCACGGATCAGGCCCAGGTTTCCTTCCTGGATGAGGTCAAGAAAGAGCATGCCGCGACCGGTGTAGCGCTTGGCCAGGGAGACCACGAGGCGCAGGTTGGCCTCCAGCAGGTGGTTCTTGGCGCGCTGGCCGTCGTTGGAGATCCAGTGGAGCTCACGGCGGTACTTCGCGTCCAGGTCGTTGCCCTCGGTGCCCAGCAGGTACTCGGCGTACATACCAGCCTCGATGCGCTTGGCCAGCTCCACCTCCTCTGCGGCGTTGAGCAGCGCGACCTTTCCGATCTGCTTGAGGTAGTCCTTGACCGGGTCCGCGGTCGCACCGGCGGTGACGACCTTCTGCGCAGGCTCGTCAGCCTCGTCGGAGTCGGAGACGGTGTAGGAGCCGTCCTTCTCCTTGGAGGAGGACCTGCGCTTGCCCGACTGCTTGGCCGCGACCTTCTCCGCCTCCTCACGACGCATCCGCTCCAGCTCACCGGTCAGCGCGGCGATCGAGGGGCTCATCTTGATACCCTTGATGACCCATCCGCGGAAGATGTAGCCGTTGTGGGTCAGGAATTCACGGGCGACGACGGGCTCCTCCTCGTCGGGCACGACGAAGCGAGGCACCGGGCCGTGCCCGTAAGGGGCCAGGGTGATCGGGTTGTCCAGAGTGCCGTCTCCGTTGACCTCCAGGCCCTCGACCGTCGTGCGCGAGCGCACGTACAACGTGGCACCGGGAGCCAGGCGCACGCCCTTGAGGGAGGCCGGGTTGTTGAAGGGGCGACGCTTGGAGCCGTCACCGTCCTCCTCCAGCGTCACGTCCAGGTAGTAGTCACGCAGCTCCGGGGCCGGGCCGTCCTCCGGGTCCTCGGCGTCGACCTCGGTCTCGGGGTCCTTGTCCTCGTCGAGGTCCTCCTCGTCGTCGCAGTCCTCGGACTCCTCGTCCGGGTCCTCAGCCTCGTCGTCGAAGTCCTCGTCCTCATCGAGGTCAAAGTCCTCGTGGTCCTCGGTGGTGTCGAGGTCGTCATCGCCAAGGTCGCGGTGACGCGTAGCTGTGGAAGTAGCCACGGATTTCCTTTCACGTGGGCGGACGTCTCAGGTGGGAGCGGAAGATGATCGGGCACCTGCTCCCCACCGACGCTGCAGGCAACCGCTCAAGTGTAGCGTTTATTCCCATGAGCGATCTGTCTGACACGACCCGCCTGGTCCGCGCCGGCGTCGACACCCGGCTGCACGAGGTCCTGGCACAGCGCCGTCAGCGCTTCGAGGACCTGGGCGAGGCCGGCTCAGAGCTGCTCGACGCCGCGCAGGTCCTCCTGTCCGGGGGCAAGCGCGTGCGTGCGGTCCTGGCCGGGCTCGGGCTGGCGCTACAGGCCGCTGACGACGAGCGCGCCGACATCCTCTCCTCCGGGCTGGTGGCCTGCGTCGGAGCCGCCCTGGAGCTCTACCAGGCCAGCGCCCTCGTGCACGACGACGTCATCGACTCCGCCATGACCCGCCGCGGCGAGCCCGCCGCGCACCGCCGTCTGGCTGAGGTCCACCGCTCCCAGGGCTGGCTCGCCGGCTCCCAGACCTTCGGCGTCTCCGCCGCGATCCTGCTCGGTGACCTGCTGCTGTCGGCCGCCGGGGAGGAGATGGGACAGGCCCTGACCCGCCCGGGCCTGAGCCTGCTCGGCACCCAGGCGGCGAGGCAGGCCTTCGACCAGATGACCAGCGAGGTCGCCGTCGGCCAGTACCTGGACCTGCGCAGCGAGGTGGTGCCGCTGCCGCTGGCCGACGAGGACCCTGTCGAGACAGGCAGTGCCATGCACCGAGGCGCGCTGGCGGTCGTGCGCCGCAAGTCCGCCCGCTACTCGGTCATGTACCCCCTGCTCATCGGCGCCCTCCTGGCCGGCGTGGACCCGGTCTCTCCCCTGGCGGCCCGGCTGCGAGAGTTCGGTGAGGAGGTCGGCATCGCCTTTCAGCTGCGCGACGACCAGCTGGGCGTGCTCGGGGACCCTGAGGTGACCGGCAAGCCCGTGGGCGACGACCTGCGCGAGGGCAAGCGCACGGTGCTGCTGTCCCTGACGTGGCAGCGTGCTAACGAGGAGGGACGGGACCTGCTGCGCACCGTCCTGGCCAACCCCGAGGCCTCCCAGGCCTGCGTGGCCCAGGCCTGTGAGCTCGTGCACCGGTGCGGGGCCGCGCAGGCGCACGAGGAGGAGATCGCCTCCCACCTCCAGGCGGCCTCACGCGCCCTCGCCCAGGTGCCCGCCGACGACCTGCCCGCTGCGAGCAGGCAGGCGCTGACCGAGATCGCCCACGCCCTGGGAGCCCGCCAGGCCTGAGGCCTGTCCTCCCTCCCGCGTCGCTGGGGGCTGATGACGCCCAGGCATCGTAGACTCGCGACGTGGTCACAGATCCCCTCATCGGTCGCCTGGTCGACTCTCGCTACGAGATCGTCGACCGCGTCGCGCGTGGCGGGATGGCCACCGTCTACGTCGCCCGTGACCGCAGGCTGGACCGCCGGGTCGCGCTGAAGGTGATGCACGCCCACCTGGCCGACTCCCCTGACTTCGTCGCCCGCTTCCGCCGGGAGGCTCGCGCTGCCGCCCGGCTGTCCAACCCCGGTGTCGTCGCCGTCTACGACCAGGGCACCCTCGACGGGCTGGCCTACCTGGTCATGGAGCTCGTCGAGGGCTCCAACCTGCGGGTGAGGATGGGCGCCGGGCCCCTCAGCGTCCGCCAGGCCCTGGAGCTGACCGCCCAGGTCCTCCGACCTCTGGGAGCCGCCCACCGCGCCGGGCTCATCCACCGTGACGTCAAGCCTGAGAACGTCCTGCTGCCCGCTGACGGGTCGGTGGCCAAGGTCGCCGACTTCGGGCTGGCACGTGCCGTGACCGAGGCGACCCAGACGACGACGGGAAACATCCTGGGCACCGTCGCCTACCTGGCACCTGAGCTCATCACCGAGGGCGCAGCCTCCCCGCGTGCTGACGTCTTCGCCGTCGGTGTCATCCTCTACGAGCTGCTGACCGGCGTCCAGCCCTTCACCGCCGACTCCCCGATCCAGGTCGCCTACCGCGCCGTCCACGAGGACCTGCCCGCTCCCTCTGACCTCGTCGACGGCCTGTCGCCCAAGGTCGACGCGCTGGCTGCGGCCATGACGCACCGCGAGGCCAGCCAGCGCCTGGCCGACGCCGACGAGGCCCTGGCCGCGGTGCGTGAGGTCCTTGACGCCCTGTCCCCTGAGGAGCTGGAGCTGCGTCGCGGACACGGCACCAGCGACGACGAGGAGAGCACGGAGGCCGGCACCCGGACCGTCTCCCTGCCGATCGGCTCGATCGGCGGCTCTGGGGCCACGCGTACGCTCCAGCGTGACGCCGTGTCCACCCAGTCACAGGACACCGCGCCTGTCGCGGGCGACCGTCGTCTGCGGCGCCGTGCCGTCCTGGCCGGCAGCGCGCTCGTGCTGCTCGCCGGAGGCGGTGCAGGTGCCTGGTACCTCGGGATGGGACCTGGACGACGGGTCACGGTCCCTGACCTGGTCGGTGCCAGCGAGGAGGAGGCCCAGGCCGCGCTCGTCGAGGCCGAGCTGGGCTGGGGCTCACCCACCCGCGACTACTCCGACACGGTCCCGGCCGGCAGCGTCATCTCCCTGTCCCCAGCCCCGGGCCGGTCGGTCCGCGTGGGCACCGCCGTGACCGCCGTCGTCTCCCGCGGTGTGGAGCAGAAGGAGGTTCCTGACGTCGTCGGCAGGCCCCAGGACGAGGCCGAGAAGGCCGTCCAGGACGCCGGGCTGAGCGTCGGCGCCGTCACTGAGGACTTCTCCGACGACGTCGCCGCCGGCAGCGTCATCTCCTCCAGCCCGGCTGGGGGCGAGATGGTCAACCACTCCTCCGCCGTCGCCATGGTGGTCTCCAAGGGACGACGCCCGGCCACCGTCCCGGACGTGACGGGAAAGAACCTGGAGGAGGCCACGGCCGCCCTCCAGGAGGCCGGGCTGGCCCTGTCCGGGTCGACGGAGGCCTTCTCCGACGACGTCGCCGCCGGGCTCGTCATCTCCTCCGACCCGGCTGCAGGTGCCGAGGGCTACTTCTACGGCGACGGCGTCAGCGTCGTCGTCTCCAAGGGACCGGAGATGGTGACCGTCCCGGAGGTCGTCTCCAAGAACGAGACCGAGGCCAGGGCGACGCTGGAGGCGGCGGGTCTCGTCGTCAGCGTCAGCCGGATCCTGGGTGGGTTCTTCGGCACTGCCAGGTCGACCGACCCGGCTGCGGGCACGAGCGTGCCCAAGGGCTCGACCGTCACCCTCTACGTGGTGTGACCGCCAGGACCGGGCGCTTCCCGCCCCGCCCGGCGGCTGCCTGAGCCCCTGACCGCGTGCCCGGCCGCCAGGAGCTCAGGCGCGCAGCATCTCGGCGACCTCGAAGGCCATCTCCAGGGACTGCTGGTGGTTCAGGCGCGGGTCGACAAGCGTCTCGTAGCGCTCGGCCAGGCGGCGCTCGTCAATGTGCGCCCCACCGCCGAGCACCTCGGTGACGTCGTCACCGGTCAGCTCGACGTGGATCCCGCCCGGTACCGTGCCCAGCCCACGGTGAACCTCGAAGAAGCCACGCAGCTCGTCCATGATCGTGTCAAAGCGCCGGGTCTTGTAGCCGTTGTCCGAGGTGATCGTGTTGCCGTGCATGGGGTCGGTCACCCAGGTCACCGGACGGCCGTCACGGCGTACCGCCTCGACCAGCTCGGGCAGGACCTCGCGGATGCGGCCGGCACCCATGCGCGTGATGAAGGTCAGTCGGCCGGGATCACCCTGCGGGTTGAGACGCTCGATGAGCTCGACCAGGTCCTGAGGGCTCGTGGCCGGGCCGACCTTGACACCCACCGGGTTGTACACCCCCTGCAGCAGGGCCACGTGGGCGTCACGAGGTCCGCGCGTGCGCTCGCCGACCCACAGCAGGTGGGCCGAGGTGTCGTACAGCCGTCCCGATCGCGAGTCCTCGCGGATCATGGCGTCCTCGTACTCCAGCAGCAGGGCCTCGTGCGCGGCGTAGAAGTCGACCTGGCGCAGGGCGTCGAAGTCCACGCCGGCAGCCTCCATGAACCGCATCGCCCGGTCGATCTCCTCAGCGAAGGACTCAAAGCGCTTGTAGGCCGGGTTGTCGGTAAAGCCCCGGTTCCAGGAGTGGACCTCACGCAGGTCCGCATAGCCACCCATCGTGAAGGCGCGGACGAGGTTCAGGGTGGTGCCGGCGCGCAGGTAGGCCTCGACCATGCGCTGAGGGTCGGGCACGCGGGCCTCGGGGGTGAAGGCGTGGTCGTTGACGCAGTCACCGCGGTAGGAGGGCAGGGTCACCCCGTCGCGCGTCTCGGTGTCGGCGCTGCGCGGCTTGGCGTACTGGCCGGCCATGCGCCCGATCTTGATGACCGGCGTCGAGGCGCCGTAGGTGAGCACCGCGGCCATCTGGAGGATGGTCTGCAGCTTGAGGCGGATGTTGTTCGCCGTGTTGTCGTGGAAGGACTCGGCACAGTCACCGCCCATGAGGACGAAGGCGTCGCCCTTGCTGGCGTCAGCCATCTTCTGGCGCAGTGAGTCCACCTCACCGGCAAAGACGAGCGGGGGCCTGCTGCGCAGGTCGGCAGCCGCACGCGCCAGCGCCTCAGCGTCCGGATAGGGAGGCTGCTGGACGGCGGGGTGCTCACGCCAGCTGGCAGCGGTCCGGGGTGCGTCGAGCTCATTCATCACGAGCGGCATCATACGTGCCCGGACGTCCAGGACCCTGCGTCCCGCCGTCTGGCGGGACGCAGGGTCCTGACGAGGCTCAGCCCGAAAAGCGGCTCAGCGCCTGAGACAGGGCTCAGTGCTCGGGAGAGGTCTGCGCGGGCTCGACCTTCTGACCGAGCTCGGCCATGAGGTCGGTGAACCAGGCCTGGGTGATGTCGAAGGGCTTGGCACCGGCGATACGCGGGAAGGCGATGGCGGTGAGCCTGTCACCGTTCTCCTCGTCCTGGCCGATGACGCCGGACTCGCCGCGCAGCGCGCACTCCACGGCCAGGTCGCACATGGACTTGATGAGGTCGAGGTCCTCGGCGTTGGCGTTGGTAGCGCGCGAGTAGTAGCCGGACTTCTGGACCATGACCTTCTCAGCACCGATGAGGCTGGCGAAGCGCTTGGCGAACCACTGGCCGGGGTTGATGGTGTCGAGCTTGACGTGGCCGAAGGGGTCGCGCTGGACCTCCTCGCCGCGAGCCTCCATCTCCGCGATGATCTCGGGCACGCCAGCACCCTCGGACAGGAAGATGTTGACGTTGCCCTGCTCGTCCATGATGGCCTTGAGGCGCTCGGCCTCGGCGGCGAAGTCGAGCTTCATCTCCGGCAGGAAGACGGCGTGGACGTCCCAGCGCTCGCGGGTCAGGCCCAGCGAGGGAGCCCACTTCTTGGTGTCCAGCAACTCGTGGTAGCGCTTGGCCGTCTCAGCCGTCAGGTAGCCGCAGTTACGACCCATGCACTCGTGGATGATGAGCATACGGGGGTTGGAACGGTGCTCACCGATGACGTTGAAGGCGAAGCCCGCGCCCTCCTCGGCAGCGGACCAGGCCCCCAGCGACTGACGGATCGGGATGATGTCGTTGTCGATGGTCTTGGGCAGGCCCACGACGGTGAGCTCGTAGTCGTGCTCGTGCAGGTAGGCGGCCAGGTCCGCCGCCGTGGTGTTGGTGTCGTCACCACCGATGGTGTGCAGGACGTCGACGCCGTCCTTGCGCAGCTGCTCGGCAGCGAACTCCAGGGGGTTGACGCCCTCGGCCACCAGGCCGCGCTCGACCAGGTTCCTGGCGTTGGTCAGCTTGACGCGCGAGTTGCCGATCGGCGAGCCACCGAACTCACGCAGGATGCCGGCGTTCTTGCGGCCCTCCTCGTCGATGACGACGTAGCTGCCGGTCAGCAGGCCGTGGTAGCCGTACTGGTAGGCAATGATCTCGACCTCAGGAGCGACCTCGGTGTAGCGCTCGATAAGGTCGCCGACGGCGGCGGACAGGCAGGGGGCGAAACCGCCCGCGGTGAGCAGGGCGACGCGACGGATCGACATCGAGAACCTTTCGGATGAGGTGACGGTGACCCGTCCCGGGCACGCGCCTCGGGACGGCAAGGTGCGGTCAGACCGCACGGCCCCATCCTACGCGGCCCCCGTGACGCTTACTCCTCGGACGAAGGGCCCGACGACGCAGCCGGGTCCTCAGGCGGCTCCGGCACCACGGTCTCGGGAGCGGGCCGTCCACCCGGTGCCGAGACCGGGGCGGCAGCCGGACGCCGTGCGGCCTGCTCGGCACGCATCCTCGAGACGACCTCCTCGGCGCTGGCGTGCTCGGCGTCCATCGCCTTCTTCACGTCCGCGGCGTACAGGTCCACGTACTCCTGACCGGACAGGGCCATGAGGGAGTACATGATCTCGTCGGTGATCGAGCGCAGCACGAACCGGTCGTTCTCCAGACCGGCGTAGCGCGTGAAGTCCATCGGCTCACCGACGACGATCCCCACCCGGTGCCGGGTGGAGGGAACCGCCTGACCGATGGGCTGGGCGAGGTTGGACCCGATCATGGCCACCGGCACGACCGGTGCTCCCGTGGCCAGCGCCACACGAGCCACCCCGGTCTTGCCACGGTAGAGGCGTCCGTCGGGGCTACGGGTGCCCTCGGGGTAGATGCCGAACAGCTCCCCCGCACGCAGCCGGTCGATACCGGCCTGGAGGGCAGCCATCGAGGCCTGCCCTCCGGAACGGTCCACCGGGATCGTGCCGACGGCGGTCATGAAGCTCTTCACGGCCCACCCCTTGACGCCCTTGCCGGTGAAGTAGTCGGACTTGCCGATGAAGGCGACCTCGCGGTCGATGAGCAGGGGGAGGAAGAAGGAGTCGATGACCGCCAGGTGGTTGGAGGCCAGGATGGCCGCGCCCTGGGCCGGGATGTTCTCCTCCCCACGGATCCACGGCTGGTACAGCATCTCCATGGCTGGGCCGAACGCCGCCTTGATACCTCGGTATCCCACGGAACCTCCTGTGCTGGGTGACAGCGCGGTCCTGGACCGGCCGCTTGGTCGAGTCTAGCCTCAGACCGTGTCCGTCTCAGAGCTTCTCCCCTCTGCGTCGGCAGGTGGCACCCAGGCGAGCTTCGAGACCATGGGGACGCCCCTGCACGAGGTGACCTTCGTCGTCGTCGACCTGGAGACCACCGGGGCGGGGCCGGGCTCCGGAGCGATCACGGAGATCGGCGCGGTCCGTGTTCGCGGCGGCCAGGTCGAGGACGAGCTGTCCACCCTGGTCGACCCCGGTCGGGCGATCCCGGCGCAGATCACCGTCCTCACCGGTATCACCAACGCCATGGTGGCTGGCGCTCCCAGCGTGCCCCAGGCCCTGGGCGCCTTCCTCGGATGGGCACGGCTGAGGGAGGAGGGGACCGTGCTCGTGGCGCACAACGCCCGCTTCGACGTCGGGCACCTGCGCGGGGCGGCCCGCTCGCTGGACCTGGAGTGGCACGAGCCCCAGGTCCTGGACACCCTCGCCCTGGCTCGGCGGGCCTGGACGCGCAGCGACGTCCCCAACCACAGGCTCTCCACCCTGGCTGCCTTCGTCGGCTCCCCCACCCGACCCACGCACCGGGCGCTGGACGACGCCCGCGCGACAGTCGACGTCCTGCACGCCGCGCTGGAGGTCCTCGCGCCCCTGGGAGTCACCCACCTGGAGGACCTGGCCACAGCCACAGACCCCGTACCTGCACGGCGCCGCGCCAAGAGCCGGCTGGCCCAGGACCTTCCCACCAGCCCCGGCGTCTACCAGTTCCTCTCCGCCGCCGGCCAGGTGCTCTACGTCGGCAGCGCGGTGGACCTGCGGCGCCGGGTCCGTTCCTACTTCACCGCGGCCGAGAGACGCTCACGGGTTGCCCAGATGCTGGACACCACCGTCCAGGTACACGTGGTACCGACCCCGACCGAGCTGGAGGCACGCGTGCGCGAGCTGCGGCTCATCGCCGAGCTCGACCCTCCCGTCAACCGGCGCTCACGCTCGCCACGGCGCCAGCCCTGGCTCCACCTGGTCGCCGGCTCCCACCCGCACCTGGCCGGGACGACGGTGCTGCCGACCGAGGAGCTGGGCTGCGCCGTCGGCCCGTTCCCGTCCCGTCAGGCGCTCGCACAGGCCCAGCGCGTGGTGGAGACGGCCCTCGGGCTGCGGGCGTGGGAGGACCAGGCAGAGCGCAGCCAGGACATCCTTCAGGCGCTGTCGGGACAGGTCGACCTTGTCGCGCAGCCGGCGCTGGAGCAGGTCGACCGCCTCTCGGCCAGGCAGCGCTACGAGGAGGCCGGGACGTGGACGGCGCGGCTGCGTAGCCTTCTGGCAGCCGCGCGTCGGGCGGAGCAGGCGCGGCCCCTGCTGAGCTGTCCCCACCTCATCGCCGCCCGCAGGCGTGCCGGCGGCGGCTGGGAGCTGGTGTGCGTGCGCTGGGGCCGCCTGGCCGGCTCCGCGGTGACGCCGCCAGGTGCGGACCCCAGGCCGGTGGTCTCCTCGCTGCGGGCCACCGCCCAGGTCGTCAGCAGGCCTGGTCGGGTAGGCCAGGACACGAGCGTGGAGGAGACCCTCCTGCTAGCGGACTGGGTGCTCGACGACGGCGCTCGCCTCGTGGAGGTCGAGGGAGGGTACGAGGGGCTGACCTGGCCCGTCGGCAGCGCGGCGCGCTACCGCAAGGTGCTTGCCTCGCGCGAGGACCGGTGAGGACCAGCCAGGTGCGACGTCAGCCGGCCGCGACGACCGCGCCCGAGCGCGCCTGAAGCGCCTTGGCCACGCCCTCCTGAAGGCTCATGGGGTCCAGCGGGCGGGCGACGACCGCCTGGGCGCGAGCCCAGGCCGACAGCCAGGAGTCCTGGGGCCGGGCCGTCAGCAGGAGGACCGGCGGACGCACGTCAAGCTCGGTGAGCAGCTCGTGGGCCAGTCCCATTCCGCCGAGCTTCTTCGTCTCGGCGTCCAGGACGAGCAGGTCGAAGGGCGCCAGGCCCTGGGCAGCACGGTCCTTGACCGCCAGGCGCACGCCCTCAGCCGTAGCCGCCTCGGTCCAGCTCACCAGAGGCAGACCCTTGGCGGGACGACGGCCGACGCCGCTGATGACCTCCTCGCGCACGCTGGCGTCGTCAGAGAAGACAAGGAGCTCAAGGCGAGCGGTGGCGTCCTGGTCGGTCATGGTTCCTCCACGGTGCGGGCCGGCGCCGGACGACAGCCGGCGGTTGCGCGGTCAGTGTAATCACTAACTGGGATCTGACACCGCAAGCGATCACAGACTATAATCAATAGCGTTCAACACCTCAGGTCGTTCTATCGATCTCGAGGGTGCCGCTCAACGAAAGGCAGGTCAGTCATGGCCGTGTACACGCTCCCCGAGCTCCCCTACGACTACGCCGCCCTGGAGCCTCACGTCTCCGGCAAGATCATGGAGCTCCACCACGACAAGCACCACGCCACCTACGTCGCCGGCGCCAACGCCGCCCTGGAGAAGCTTGAGGCCGCACGCGAGGCTGACGACCACGCCGCGATCAACCTGCTGGAGAAGAACCTGGCCTTCAACCTGGGCGGGCACATCAACCACTCCATCTTCTGGAAGAACCTGTCCCCCAACGGCGGCGGCGAGCCTGAGGGCGAGCTGGCCGAGGCCATCAAGGACTCCTTCGGCTCCTTCGACAGGCTCAAGGCGCAGTTCACCGCCAACGCGCTGGGCATCCAGGGCTCCGGCTGGTCCGTGCTCGCCTACGACTCCGTCTCGGGCAGGCTCGTCACCTTCCAGCTCTTCGACCAGCAGGGCAACGTGCCGGTGGGCACCATCCCGCTGTTCCAGGTGGACATGTGGGAGCACGCCTTCTACCTCGACTACCTCAACGTCAAGGCCGACTACGTCAAGGCCATCTGGAACATCGCCAACTGGCAGGACGTCTCTGAGCGCCTGGCTGCCGCGACCTCCCAGACCTCCGGCCTCATCGTGCGCTGAGCCCAGGCACTGGCCCGGGAGGCACAGGACGTCTCGTCAGCCTCCCGACGCCTGACGGGTGGGGCCCGTCACCATGGTCATGGTGACGGGCCCCACCCGTGCGCTGTTACGCAAGGACGGCGTACGTCAGACCGCCTGCTCGACGTCGACGACGTAGGCCTGGGCTGGCACAGGGCCGGCACCATTCGTACCGGCCGAGGCCGGCACGAGGACGACCACGCGCGAGCCCACAGGCATGCCGACAAGGCCTGTCAGCCCCGGAGCGTTCGCCATCGAGACCGTCTGCGGCTCAGCGGCGTCCCAGGTCGACTGGCTGGAGGAACCGTCCCAGGAGGTGAAGGCCATGTGGACCAGGAGCGAGGACTCGGCCGTGATCTCCGGCCCGCTGCCACGGGCCACGAGGATCGTCTCGACCTCCGTCGGCTCCGCAGCACCGTCGTTGACGCTGACCGTGGCCGCAGCCCCTAGGTCACCGCTGACGGCCAGGCCCCGGTCAGCCAGAGCCTGCTCCCCCTCCATGGTGGCGCCGGCCGTGCCCGCAGCCAGCTCGTCAGAGGATCCCGTGGCCGAGATCTCGACGACGAAGACGAGAGGACCGGAGACCCGGTTGGAGGCGTCGTCGCCGTAGGCCTGGTCCGCGGGGATCGACATGACCACGCGGTCACCCACGTGCTGTCCCACCAGCCCGCAGCGCCAGCCGGTGATGACCTGGTTCAGACCGAAGGTGGTCTGGGCCCCGCGCTGGTAGGAGGAGTCGAAGACCTCGTCGCTGCCCCACTGCCAGCCCGCGTAGCTGACAGTGACGAAGTCGGCCGCCTTGACCTCGGCACCGCTGCCCTGGTCCAGGGTCCTGACCGTCAGGTTCGCGGGTGCGTCCTGCCCGCTCCACGCCAGGGTCGGCTGGCTCCCTGCCTCGCCGTTGACGGTCGGCAGGGCGTCAGAGTCCCCATCGATGGTCAGGGCGGCGCAGTCCACGGCCTGGGGGGCGGTAGCCGCTGCCGAGGCCGAGGCGGTGGCCTGGTCCTTGGCGGAGCCAGAGCCGGAGCAGCCGGTCAGCGCGAGGGCGGCGGACAGGACGAGGGCGGACAGGGCCAGGGGCGCGCGGCGCACGTAGTCTCCTAGACGTCGGTGGTGAGAGCAGGGACGGATGCGAGATGCCGGCTCAGTGGAAGGACTCGCCACAGGCGCAGGTGCCGACGGCGTTGGGGTTGTCGATCGTGAAGCCCTGCTTCTCGATGGAGTCCGCGAAGTCGATGGTCGCGCCGGACAGGTAGGGCACGCTCATACGGTCGACGACGACCTCGACCTCGCTCATCTCCTCCGAGCCCGTGGGGAAGGCGCGCACCGCGTCGCCGTCGAGCAGACGCTCGTCAAAGTAGAGCTGGTAGACCAGGCCGGAGCAGCCGCCGGGCTGGACGGCCACCCGCAGACGAAGGTCGTCGCGCCCCTCCTGGGCGAGCAGGCTGGCCACCTTGGCGGCGGCAACCTGCGTCAGGACGACCTCGTGCTCGGGAACCTCGGTCGCCGGGGCGTCGGTGAGGGTTGTCTGGGCCATGGTCTTCTCCTCGTTCAGGGGTAGCGCCGCAGCGTGTGCTGCGAGCCGCCAGTACCAACACCGTGGTGAGGCGGCTTGTTCCCGTCCACCCTACGTCCTGCCACGGCCTGACCCCACGTGACGGCACTCACCGCGTCATACGCGACGGGAGCGGGACGGCGAGGGCTCAGGCCAGGGTGACGAGCTCGAGGTAGTCCTCGCTCCACAGGTCCTCGTCACCGTCCGGCAGCAGGAGCACCCGGTCAGGACTGAGCGCCTCGACCGCGCCCTCGTCGTGCGTGACCAGGACGACGGCGCCTGTGAAGGTGCCCAGTGCCCGCAGGATCTCCTCGCGGCTGGCCGGGTCGAGGTTGTTGGTCGGCTCGTCCAGCAGGAGGACGTTGGCGGAGGAGACCACGAGGATCGCCAGCGCCAGTCGGGTCTTCTCACCACCTGAGAGCACGGCAGCGGGCTTGTCCGCGTCCGCCCCGGAGAAGAGGAAGGAGCCCAGGACGCTGCGTACCTGGGTGTCGTCCATGTCCGGTGCCGCCGAGCGCAGGTTCTCCACCACGGTGCGCGAGGTGTCGATGGTCTCGTGCTCCTGGGCGTAGTAGCCGATCTTGAGCCCGTGCCCGGCAACCACCTCTCCCGAGTCGGGTTCCTCCACCCCGCCGAGCAGACGCAGCAGGGTCGTCTTGCCGGCACCGTTGAGCCCGAGGACGACGACGCGGCTGCCGCGGTCGATGGCCAGGTCCACCCCGGCAAAGACCTCCAGCGAGCCGTAGGCCTTGGACAGGCCCTTGGCACGCAGCGGCGTCCTCCCGCACGGAGCCGGGTCCGGGAAGCGAAGGTGGGCCACCTTCTCCGCGGCCCGCTCGTCCTCCAGCCCCTCCATGAGGCGCTCGGCGCGCCGCAGCATCTGCTGCGCCGCCACCGCCTTGGTCGCCTTGGCACGCATCTTCTCGCCCTGAGCACGAAGAGCCGCCGCCTTCTTCTCGGCGTTGGCGCGCTCCTTGCGACGGCGTGCCTCGTCCTCGGCGCGCTGGCGCAGGTAGGCGTCCCAGCCCAGGTGGTAGACGTCCAGGACACCACGGTTGGCGTCCAGGTACATCACCTGGTTGACGGTGTCGCGCAGCAGCTCGACGTCGTGGGAGATGACGATGAAGCCTCCGGCGTAGGCACGCAGGTGGTCACGCAGCCACAGGACCGAGTCGTGGTCGAGGTGGTTGGTCGGCTCGTCCAGCAGCAGGGTGTCCGGCTGCTGGAAGAGCACACGCGCCAGCTCCACACGGCGGCGCTGGCCACCGGACAGGGTCCCGATCTCCTGGTCCAGGACCCGGTCCGGCAGGCCCAGCGCGGCCGAGATCCTCGCGGCCTCGGAGGCCGCCGCGTAGCCACCGGCCATGGTGAACTCGTGGTCAAGACGGGTGTAGCGGTCCAGGGCCTTGGCCTGGGCGTCACCGGAGGTGGTGGAGATCCTCTCCTCCGCCTGACGGATGCGGGCGAGCAGGGCGTCGATGCCTCGCGCGGACAGGATGCGGTCGCGGGCGATCTCTGTCAGGTCGCCGACCTTGGTGTCCTGGGGCAGGTACCCCACCGAGCCGTGACAGCTGATCGTGCCCTCGTACTCCACCGCCTCCAGGCCGTGACGCTCGTCGGCGTCGGCCACACCGCGGGCCGTCCCCTGGACCACAGACTGTGCGGCCAGCAGCTTGGTCATCGTGGTCTTGCCGGCGCCGTTGCGCCCGACCAGCCCGATCCGCATCCCCTTGTCCACGCGGTAGCTGGCTCCCGCGACGAGCTGACGGGCGCCGATACGCATGGTGAGGTCCTGGACGTTGATCACGCCCGCCATGCTACGGGGTCGAGCCCGGCAGGCCGCACCCGGTCAGTCCCACCACATCCAGGTCCCGGGCTCTCCCGAGGTCCACAGGCGCCGGACCACCTTGATCTCGTCGGGCGCCGCCTGCGCGTCCAGCCCGTAGCGCTCCTCCACCTGGCGCCATACCTGCGTGCAGCAGCACCCGTCGTCGTGGTCCTCATAGACCTCCAGGTCCATCAGGTCCGGGTCCGCCACCCACAGGGCCTCCACCGTGACCCGCTCGTCGGTGCGCTGGGGCCCGATGCCGTAGCCCGACAGCCGCACCCGTCCTGAGGCGCCGGCGCAGGCGTGCAGCAGGGAACCGAGGGTGGGCCCCAGGTTCTGGCGGTCCTCCAGCTGGTCGGCAGGGAGGATCTCCAGCAGGCGTCTGGCTTCCGACGGCCCCATGTCGTGGAAGGGGGTGTAGTCGTCCACCGGCCTGCCCCCGCGGATACCTCCCTGCGGGGCGAGCCCGAAGCGGCCTGGGACCGTGGTGGACCGCATCTCGTCACGAGCGCGTGCCAGGACGTCCCAGACGCCGGCCCGGACGCTCCATCCCCGCGGTCCGTACAGCCCGTCAGGCTCGTCCTGGTCAGGCTGGTTCTCCTGGCCCGGACCGTCCTCGCGGCCTGACGGGGTCCTGAGTAGGGACGTGGTGGTTGCTGACATGGCTCCTCCTTGGGCTGGTGAGGCGACCAGGTGCCGCCTCTGCCCCAACCGTGCCGTGCCGGACCTGCCCACCGCTGGGCGCCTGTGGACGGTCGCTGACTGCCCTGTCACGCAGAGCACCTGTGGAGCCCGGGCTGCCGGCGTCGGCTTCCGCTACCCTCATGGGTGCGCTGGCGCCCGTCCAGCGCTTTTTTCGATACTGCCGCAACCGCTGGAAAGACCGACACATGGCCACCACAACCTCGACCCCCGAGGCGATCCTCGACGCCGTCGGAGGCCCGGGCAACATCGTCCACCTCACCCACTGCGCCACCCGTCTACGCTTTGAGCTCAACGACGCCTCCGTGGTCGACACCCCCACCGTGGAGAAGATCCCGGGAGTCATGGGGGCCGTACCTCAGTCCGGCGACCGCTACCAGATCATCATCGGCGGCACCGTGCAGTCGGTGTACGAGTCGATCATGGGTCTGCCCCAGATGAAGGACACTGGTTCCAAGACCACGTCCACCACGAGGAGCAACGACGAGATCAAGGCGGCGGCGCGCTCCCAGGGCATCCGGGGCCGCCTGGCCTGGGTGGACTCCTTCTTCGAGTTCCTCTCCGACTCCTTCCGCCCGCTGATCGGCGCGCTCCTGGGCGCCTCGATCTTCATCACCTTCATGGCGCTCATGGGCACCCTGGGAGTCATCGGCAACTGGGCGGACTCACGCGTCACCCTGGAGCCCACCTGGGCCTACCTCAACCTGACCTGGCGGGCCGTGTTCTACTTCCTGCCGCTCATGGTGGCCTACAACGCCTCCAAGAAGCTAGGAGCCGACCCGTGGGTGGGCTTCGCGGTCATGGGCTTCACCATGCTGCCGGGCTTCGCTGCGCTCGGCCAGACCGAGGCCGCGCGCCAGATCACCTTCCTGGGGTCCGAGATCACGCAGGTCACCGTCTTCGGTCACCTGCCGCTGACGGTCTTCGACTACAGCTCCCAGGTCTTCCCGCCCCTGCTCATGGCCGCCGTGCTGGGACCACTGACCACGTGGCTCAAGAAGGTCGTCCCCGCTGACGTCCAGCTCATCTTCGTGCCCTTCATCGCCATGCTCGTCATGATCCCGCTCACGAGCCTCGTCCTGGGACCGATCGGCGTGTACGCGGGCGCGGGCCTGTCCAAGCTCCTGCTGGCCATCAACAACGTCAGCCCCTTCATCTTCTGCCTGCTCATCCCGCTGGCCTACCCCTTCATGGTGCCGCTGGGCCTGCACTGGCCAATCAACGCCGTCATGCTGCTCAACATCCAGCAGAACGGCTTCGACTTCATCCAGGGTCCCATGGGCGCGTGGAACTTCGCCTGCTTCGGTGCCACCGCCGGCGTGCTGGTCCTGGCGGTGCGGCACAGGGAGAAGGACATGCGGGTCACCGCCACCGGCGCCCTGTTCGCCGGCCTGGTCGGTGGCATCTCCGAGCCGAGCCTGTACGGCATCCACCTGCGCTACAAGCGCATCTACCCGCGCCTGCTCGTCGGCTGCGTGGTCGGAGGCGTCATCCAGGGCGTCTTCGGAGGAGTCACGACCAACGCCTTCGTCTTCACCTCGCTGCTGACCATCCCGGCCTTCTCCAACATCCCCGTCTACGCCGTCAGCGTCCTGGCGGCCTTCTTCACCGCCATGGTGCTGGTCGTCATCTCCGACTACCGCACGCCCGAGGACCGCGCCGAGGCTGACGCCGTCGCCGCCCAGAACGAGGCTGACGCCGCGCTGGAGACCGCACTGGTGCCCGGCACCATCACCGAGATCGTGGCGCCGCTGTCCGGCGCGGTGACGGCCGTGGAGGACGTGGACGACCCGGTCTTCGCCTCCGGGGCGCTGGGCAAGGGCGCCGGTATCGAGCCGTCCGGCGACGTCGTCGTCACCGCGCCGGCCGCGGGCACGGTCGTCGTCGCCCCGTCCTCGGGTCACGCCTACGGCATCGCGCTGGACAACGGCGTGGAGATCCTGGTCCACGTGGGCATCGACACCGTGAACCTGGAGGGCAAGGGCTTTGACGTCCAGGTCTCCCAGGGCGACCGCGTTGAGGCCGGCCAGGTGCTGGTGCGCGTGGACCGGGCGGTCATCGAGGAAGCCGGCTACCCGCTGACCACCCCGGTGCTGGTCACCAACACCGCTGCCTTCGCCGACGTCGAGCTCATCGCCTCCGGTGACGTCGCCAGCGGCTCTCCGCTGCTGCGTGTCACCGCCAAGAGCGAGTAGCGCTGCACGACAGCCCTAGGCCCGCGGCCCGCCGGAGCGTGTCCGGCGGGCCGCGTGCCGCTTCCAGGGCACCGCAACCGGGCTCCTCAGCTCCTGACCCGCAGCTCCCAGAAGGCGACGGCGGCAGCAGCCGCCACGTTGAGGGAGTCCACTCCCCCAGCCATCGGGATGCGCACGACGGCGTCAGCCGCCAAGATCGTGCGCGGTGCGAGTCCGTCCCCCTCGGTCCCGAGCACCACGGCGACGCGTGAGTCCGCCGCGCTGCAGGCCGGTGAGGCGGAGAACTCCCCCAGGCTCACCGAGTCCTCACTCAGGGCCAGGGCAGCCACGGTGAAGCCGGCCTCGTGGAGCTCCTCCAGCGCCGGCCAGTGGTCGATCCGCGTCCACGGGACCTGGAACACGGTCCCCATCGAGACCCGCACGCTGCGCCGGTACAGGGGGTCGGCGCAGTGCGGAGTCACCAGCACGGCGTCGATCCCCAGGGCGGCGGCGCTGCGGAAGGCGGCGCCGACGTTGGTGTGGTCGACCAGGTCCTCCAGCACCGCCACACGCCTGGCACCGGCTCCCCCGCGCGCCACTGCGAGCAGCTCGCCGACGCTCGCCAGCCGCGGCCGGTTCATCGCTGCCAGGGCACCGCGGTGGAGGTGGAAGCCCGTGATCGACTCCAGCAGGGGCTCAGGCGCGATGAAGACCGGGACGTCTCCGCCGTCGTCGCGTCCCTGGCAGCCAGCAGCGGATGCGATGACGGGACGTAGCTCGTCGTACCAGCGCGGGGCCATGAGGAAGGAGCGAGGAGCGTGGCCGGCCTCCACGGCACGCACGATCACCTTGGACGACTCCGCCATGTAAAGGCCACGCTCGGTCTCCAGCCGGCGCCGCAGAGCGACGTCGGTCAGGCTCGTGTAGTCCGCCAGGCGAGGGTCGTCGGCGTCGTCAGGCTCGATGATCATGCCGGCTCCCCCGCCTGCGCCTTCTCCTGGGCCACCGGGCCGGAGAACTGGCTCTGGTAGAGCTCGTAGTAGGCACCCCGGCGGGCGATGAGCTCGTCATGGCTGCCCTGCTCCACGATGTCCCCGTGCTCCATGACCAGGATCGTGTCCGCGTCACGGATCGTGGACAGGCGGTGGGCGATGACGAAGCTCGTACGCCCCTGACGCAGCCCCACCATCGCCTGCTGCACCAGCAGCTCGGTGCGGGTGTCCACCGAGCTCGTCGCCTCGTCCAGGACGAGGATCTGCCGGTCGGCCAGGAAGGCCCGAGCGATCGTGATCAGCTGCTTCTCACCGGCCGAGACCCCGGAGCCGGAGTCGTCGATGACGGTGTCGTACCCCTCGGGAAGGGCCCGGATGATGTGGTCGACGCTGGCGGCCCTGGCCGCGGCAAGCACCTGCTCCTCGGTCGCGCTGGCCGCTCCGAAGGCGATGTTCTCACGGATCGTTCCCTCGAAGAGCCAGGTGTCCTGGAGCACCATGCCGACCTGCTCACGCAGCTCAGCACGTGAGAGCCGACGGGTGTCGATGCCGTCGAGGCTGATGGTGCCGGCCTGCGGGTCGTAGAAGCGCAGCAGCAGGTTGACCAGGGTCGTCTTTCCCGCGCCCGTCGGGCCGACGATCGCCACCGTCTGACCTGGCTCCACCGTGAGGTTGAGGTCGGTGATGAGCTCGGTGTCCGGGGTGTAGGAGAAGCACACGTGGTCAAAGACCACCCGGCCACGGGCCCGCTCAGGCAGCAGCCGGTCCGGGGCCTCCTGGCTCTCCTCGGGGGCGTCCAGCACCTCGAAGACGCGCTCGGCGCTGGCTGCGCCGGACTGCAGGAGGTTGGCCATCGAGGCCAGCTGCGTGATGGGCTGCGTGAACTGCTGGGAGTACTGGATGAAGGCCTGGACGTCTCCCAGCGTCAACGCGCCCTGCGTGATACGGATGCCGCCGGCCACCGCGATGATGACGAAGTTGAGGTTGGAGACCACGCGCATCGCCGGCTGGATGGTGCCCGAGATCCACTGGGCCTTGTAGGAGCCCTCGTACAGGCGGGTGTTGGCCTGGTCGAAGAGCTCAGCGAAGGTGTCCTCAGAGCTGAACAGCGCCACCGTCTCGTGCCCGGTGAAGGCCTCCTCGACCACGCCCGAGACCTCACCGGTAGCCTTCCACTGCTGGGTGAAGTGAGGCTTCGCGCGCCGTGCGATGAGGACCGAGATGACCATCGCCAGCGGGATCGTCACCACGGCCACGAGGGTGAGCTGCCAGGAGACGGTGAGCATCATGGCGAGGACGCCGACGACCGTGATGATGGAGCTCAAGGCCTGGGACAGCGTCTGCTGGAGGGTCTGGGAGACGTTGTCGACGTCGTTGGTCACTCGCGAGAGCATGTCGCCGCGGCTGCCACGGTCGATGTAGGACAGCGGGACCCGAGCCAGCTTGGCCTCGACCTCGGCACGCATCCGGCTCACCGTGCGCTGGACGACGCCTGCCAGGATGCGTCCCTGGACCCACAGGAAGACTGCCGAGGTGAGGTAGAGGGCCAGCACCTGGGCGAGCACGACGAGCAGCGCGCTCGTGTCCAGGCCCTGGCCCACGACGACGTCGTAGGCCGAGAGCATGGAGACGTAGGTGTCCTGCCCGGCCACACGCAGGGCGGCCACGAGCTGGTCCCCGCTCATCCCGGCCGGCAGCCCCATACGTCCCAGCAGGGTACCGATGACGCCCTCGAAGATGAGGTTCGTGGCGCGTGCCAGGACCTTGGGCGCCACCACGTTGAGGACCACCGACACCGTGGTCAGTGCGACGATGCCCACGATCCGCCAGCGCTCAGGACGTAGCTCGCAGACGAGCCGCTTCCACGTGCCGGAGAAATTGCGCGCCTTCATGCCTGGCGCGACGCCACGGGGTCCGGGTCCGGGTCCGGCGCTCATGCCGCCTCCTCCGCGCTGATCTGGGACAGGACGATCTCGGCGTAGGTCGGGCAGGTACCCATCAGCTCCTCGTGCCGCCCGACACCGACCACGTGCCCCTCGTCGAGCACCACGATCTGGTCCGCGTCACGGATCGAGGCCACTCGCTGGGCCACGACCAGCAGTGTCGCGCCGTCTGTCGCCTCCGGCAGGCCCGCCCGAAGACGGGCGTCGGTGGCGTAGTCCAGGGCTGAGAAGGAGTCGTCGAAGACGTAGACGCCGGCCGGGCGCACCAGTGCCCGCGCGATGGCCAGACGCTGGCGCTGACCGCCGGAGAAGCTGACACCTCCCTGGTCGACCTCGTGGTCCAGGCCGTCGCCCAGCTGTCGGACGAAGTCGGCTGCCTGGGCGGCCTCCAGCGCCGCCCACAGCTCGCCGTCCGTGGCGTCACTCTTGCCGTGGCGCAGGGTGGAGCGGATGGTGCCGGAGAACAGGAAGGCCTTCTGCGGAACCGTGGCAACCGCCTCGCGCAGCTCTGTCAGGTCCAGGTCCCGTACGTCGACGCCGTCGATGCTCACCCGCCCCTCGGTCGCGTCCAGCAGCCTGGGCAGCAGGCCCACCAAAGTGGTCTTGCCCGAGCCGGTGGAGCCGATGACAGCGGTCATCGTGCCCGGGGCCATCTCCAGGTCGATCTCGGCCAGTACCCGCGAGGCGGCCCCGGGGTAGCGGAAGGTGACGTTCTCCAGGCGCACGCGGCGTCCTCGTCCTGGTCCCTCAGCCGCAGGCAGCGACTGAGGACCAGCCGGCGAGGAGATCGCCGGCTGGACGGCCATGACCTCACCGATGCGGTCGGCAGCCACCTGGGCACGCGGCAGGAGGGTGACCAGCATGACGGCGATGAGGACGGAGAAGAGGATCTGCATGATGTAGTTGAGGAAGGCGGTCAGGTCACCCACCTCCATGCCGCCGGAGGAGATGCGCTGCCCCCCGAACCACATGACGGCGATCGTGGCCAGGTTCATGATGAGCATGACGCTCGGCATGAGCAGGGCAAAGAGCCGGCCGATCGCCAGGGACGTCGTCGTCAGGTCCTCGTTGGCCTGGTCGAAGACCTCCCGGCGCTGGCGCTGGCGCACGAAGGCACGGATGACGCGGACACCCTGGATCTGCTCACGCATGACGAGGTTGACGCGGTCGATGCGCGACTGCATGGACTTGAAGTGCGGCAGCAACCTGCTCATGAGGACGCCGACCGCCACCAGGAGCAGCGGGATGAGCACGAGCAGCAGGGCGGACAGCGGGGCGTCCACGCGCAGGGCCATGATCGTGCCGCCCACGAGCATGATCGGCGCCATGAGCATCATCGAGGCGATCATGAAGACGACCATCTGGATCTGCTGGACATCGTTAGTTGAGCGGGTGACCAGCGAGGGGGCCCCGAAGCGAGAGAGCTCCTCGGTGTTGAAGCGCTGGACGTGGTGGAAGATGTCAGCGCGCATCGCCCGGCCCAGCCCCATGGAGGCCCGGGCCGCCAGGTAGGTGCCGATGACCGCCGAGGCTCCCTGAAGCGCGGTGATCGCGAGCATCTGCCCGCCCAGCACCCAGATCCGGTCCGTGTCCCCGGCCACGACGCCGTCGTTGATGATGTCGGCATTGAGGGTGGGCAGTGACAGCGCGGCGATCGTCTCGACGACCTTGAGGACGAGGACTGCGAGCAGCGAGGGCCAGTAGGGCCTCAGATAGTGACGCAGAGTTCGACAGAGCACGGCGGGCAGGGTAGAGCACTCGCCTGACGGTTTCCTGAGTACTCCGGCCTGCCCGCCGTGGTCTGGCAGTCAGTCAGCTGACGCTACCTTGCCATGTGGTTGCCACCGCCCGGGCGGTCCTCGGAGGCCTCCTGTGCGGCCGAGGCCACCTCGCCACGTGCCTGCGCCAGAGCCTCCTCCGGGGTCTGGAGGTTGGTCGCCGCGAGGTCAGAGGCGATTGACAGGGCGTCGTCCATGCCGGACAGGTCGACTCCCACCTCGCTCTCGGGGTCCGACGGCGAGCCGCCGGACCTGCCGCCCAGCGCACCGGCGATCCCGTCCAGGGCCGCGGTGAACTCGGTCGGCACGATCCACATCTTGGACGAGCTGCCGTTGGCGATCTTGGGCAGGGTCTGCAGGTACTGGTAAGCCAGCAGCTTGGGATCAGCGTTACCCCGGTGGATGGCGTCAAAGACCTGGAGGATGGCGCGGGACTCACCCTGGGCCTTGAGGATCGCGGACTGGGCCTGTCCCTCAGCGCGCAGGATGGCGGACTGCTTGTCACCCTCAGCAGTGAGGATCTGGGACTGCTTGACACCCTCGGCAGTCAGGATCGCCGCACGGCGGTCGCGCTCGGCACGCATCTGCTGCTCCATCGCGCCCTGGATGGAGGCCGGCGGGTCGATGGACTTCAGCTCCACGTTGGACACGCGGATCCCCCAGCGGCCCGTGGCCTGGTCCAGGACCCCGCGCAGCTGGCCGTTGATCTGGTCACGGCTGGTCAGCGTCTGCTCCAGGTCCATGGCGCCGATGACGTTACGCAGCGTGGTCACGGTCAGCTGCTCGATCGCCTGGAGGTAGCTGGCGATCTCGTAAGTGGCCCGCTTGGGGTCGGTGACCTGGTAGTAGATGACCGAGTCGATGGACACCACGAGGTTGTCGGACGTGATCACGGGCTGCGGCGGGAAGGAGACCACCTGCTCGCGCAGGTCCACCGTGGAGCGCACGCGGTCGATGAAGGGGACGAGGAAGTGCATGCCGGCGCCGTACTCGGCCTGGAACTTGCCCAGGCGCTCGACGATGATCGCGTAGGACTGCGGCACGATCCGCACGGCCTTGGCGATAGCGATGACAACGAACAGGGCCACGAGGGCCAGGACAACGAGTGGGACAATCTGCAGTCCCGCGAATATGGTCATCAGAAGCCTTTCCGGCAGTGGGTGGGTCAGAGCTGTAGGACAGGGAGAGAAGGGCTTACAGGGGCTGGACGACGGCGATAGCCCCGTCAATGGCAGTCACGCGCACCTGGGTCCCGCTGGCCACGCGAGCCTCCTGAGCGCCGGGGCTGGCGGGGTCGGGGTCAGCCAGCCGTGCGCTCCACTCCTCACCTCCCAGGCGTACTCGTCCGCCGTGGGCGTCGACGACGGTGAGGGCGACCGCCTCACGGCCCACCAGGGCCTCGGCGTTGGTCCGCATCTCCGGCGTCGTGGACTGCAGGTGCCGCTTGGCCCAGGGACGGACCAGGACCAGCAGGAGGCTTGAGACGACTGCGAAGACGACGACCTGGAGCCAGAAGGGGCCTCCGAGCGCCGCCGTCAGGGCCCCACCAAGCGCGCCTCCAGCGAACATGAGGAAGGTCAGGTCCACGGTGAGGGTCTCGATCACCCCCAGGACCAGGGCTCCGCCTACCCACCACAACCACTCCATCTCGGCCTCCTTGCTCACTCGGTGTCGTGTCCGGGTCTGTCAGTGCCTGCCTGAGCGCGTGCCCAGCAGGTTCTTGCCGCGCGCGGCGTAGCGTCCACGGTCCAGGCTGACCTCCAGGGGAAGCCCGAAGGCGGCGGACATGACCTCGTCGGTCAGGACCTCCTCCAGCGTGCCGGACCCGGCGACCGTACCCTGTCTCATGGCCATGGCGTGGGTGAAGCCCACCGGGATCTCCTCCAGGTGGTGAGTCACCAGCACCATCGTGGGAGAACCGGGGGCGGAGATGATCTCGCTCAAGGCGGCCAGGAGCAGCTCACGGCCGGTCACGTCCAGCCCGGAGGCCGGCTCGTCCAGGATGAGCAGCTCGGGGTCAGGCATGAGGGCGCGGGCGATCTCGACACGCTTGCGCTCGCCCGAGGACAGACTCCCCCACGTCCGGTCCGCCAGTGCCTCCACGCCCAGCGCCCCCAGGAGGGCGTGGGCCCGCTCGACGTCGAAGTCGTCATACTGCTCGCGCCACACACCGATGCTTCCGTAGGAGGCCGAGAGCACCACGGACTCCACCGGCTCACTGCCGAGCACGGACTGCGCCAGCGCCGAGGAGGTCAGGCCGATGCGCGGGCGCAGCTCGGTGACGTCCACGCGCCCCATGCGCTCCCCCAGGACGTCGACGGTCCCGGAGGACGGGAAGAGCCGGGCCGCCGCGATGCGTGAGACGGTCGTCTTGCCGGCGCCGTTGGGCCCCAGCAGCACCCAGTGCTGGCCCTCGGTGACGCTCCAGGTCACGTGGGACAGGATCTGGTTCCTCCCACGGTGGACAGAGACGTCGTCAAGGTGCAGCACGCTGGTCATGGCCCCACCCTATCGTGAGGACGTGACCTGAGTCCTAGGCACGCACAGGCGTGGGACAGCTCGTGCATCCTGGCACCGCTCGTTACTCTCCCGTTCATGTCAGCTCTCGACCTGCCCGTCAGCGTCCTGCTCGCCCTGTGGGCTCCCGTGCCGTCCTCCTTCGGGACGGCCGTGGTCCAAGGGCCTGACGCCGTGCACGAGGTCGCCGACAAGGGACCGGGAGGCCTCGGGCTCCTGAGCCTGGAGACCTGGCTCACCAGGGCCGGTGCGCTGCGGCGCTGTGCCGCCCTCCTGCCCAGCCCGGCTGATCCGCTGCCGGGGCTGTCGGCAGCCCTGGACGCTGGCGAGGGCGTGCTCGTCGAGACCTCCTCCCGGCGCCTGCTGCTCATCCCTGAGCCCTCAGGGACCTCGGTGCGCTGGCAGGTCGAGGAGGTCCTCGCCGTCGTCCCGCCCTTCGACGCCTCTCACGCACGCCGCGCCACGCACCGGGCCACGGAGGAGGCGATCGCGGCGCTGACCGAGCTGGACCTGGCTCGCGAGCGTCCCGAGCTGGCCGAGGAGCTCACCGACCTCGTCACCGCGGTCCTTGACCCCCGGGTCCTCCCGCCGTCGTTGGATCCGCGCCACCGTGAGCTCCTGGAGCGGTCCCTGCGCCTGGAGGCGATCTGCGAGCTCGCTCTGGACGACGACGGCGCGGCGGCGACCCTCGCTCAGGCTGAGCGCCGCCGTCAGGTTCTGCGGCCCCTGCTGACCGTGGCTCGCCACGGCGTGTGCGCAGCGAGCGAGAGCTGGGGACCAGCCGCCTGACCCAGACCTGAGAACGTGCCGACAGGTACTGAGATCGAGCCCATGGCGTGAATTCGAGTCGCGGGCGCTCGATGACGCGTCGCAGCCGCGATCTGAAGGATCGCGGCGCGTTCTCAGCCCTTCGGGTGCGCCAGCGCCCACTCGTAGACAGCCATGGTCTGGGTGGCGATGGCCGACCAGGAGAAGTGCTCCTCGACTCGTCGCCGGGCAGCCGCACCCATCCGGGAGGCCAGCCCCTCGTCCGTGACGAGCGTGGTCAGGCGCTCGGCCAGATCAGCGGCGAAGCGCTCGGGGTCCGTCGGGGTCCCCGTGCCGTCGGTGAGCTGGTCGATGGGCACGAGGTAGCCGGTCTCACCGTCGACGACGACGTCCGGGATACCGCCCGTGGCTGAGCCCACCACCGGCAGCCCCATGGCCATGGCCTCAAGGTTGACGATGCCCAGCGGCTCGTAGACCGAAGGGCACACGAACACGTGCGCCGAGGCCAGCACAGCCTGCAGCTCACGGTGGGGCAGCATCTCCTCGATGAGGATGACTCCGGTGCGCCTGGTCTGGAGCACCGCGACGGCCTCGTCCACCTCCGCCTTGATCTCGGGGGTGTCCGGGGCCCCGGCGCACAGGACCACCTGGACCTGCTCGGGAAGCTGACCCACGGCGCGCAACAGGTGGGGCAGACCCTTCTGCCGCGTGACACGGCCGACGAAGACGATCGTCGGACGCCCTGCCTCGATGCCGAACCGCGCACGCACCTGGGCCGCCAGGTCCTCGAAGGCGGCGTCGTCGGGGCGCGCCCAGTCAGCCAGGTCGATGCCGTTGTGCACCACCTTGACCCGCTCAGGGTCCACGCCCGGGTAGGAGCGCAGGATGTCCTCGCGCATGCCGTGAGACACAGCGATGACGGCGCTGGCCCCCTCGTAGGCCTGGGCCTCCGCCCACGAGGACAGGGCGTAGCCGCCACCGAGCTGCTCGGCCTTCCACGGCCGCATGGGCTCCAGGGAGTGGGCCGAGACCACGTGCGGGATCCCGTGGAGCAGGCCTGCCAGGTGACCGGCGAGGTTGGCGTACCAGGTGTGGGAGTGGACGACGTCCGCCCCCTCGACGTCCGCCACCATCGTCAGGTCGACCCCGAAGGTGCGCAGCGCGGCGTTGGCGCCGGCGAGCTCAGGCAGCTCAGCGTAGCCGGTGACCCCGGGGTCAGCACCCTCGGTGCCAGCCTGACGGGGGCCGCCGAAGGCATGGACCCTCACGTCCGCCAGGGGGCGCAGGACCCTGGTCAGCTCGTTGACGTGCACACCGGCACCGCCGTAGATGAAGGGGGGGTACTCCTTGGTCAGCAGGTCGACCCTCATGGTCCTTATCTCTTCCTCGTGGGGCACGCGGGATAGGTGCCGGGTTGGGTATCGGGTGGTGAGCGGCCGCGCGGGCGGCGAGCGACGCCGTCGGCCTTCCCCTCAGACGGTATCGGCTCAGGCCCGTCTCCGTGCCGCTTTCGTCCGGACGAAAGCATTCACCATCCCGTCACGCCATTTGCCCACCTCAGCAGCGCCCGGCCCTCTACGCTGGCCCCATGGCCTACCCACGAGTCCTCGCAATCATCCTCGCCGGCGGCGAAGGCAAGCGCCTCATGCCGCTGACAGTTGACCGTGCCAAGCCGGCCGTGCCCTTCGGGGGCATCTACCGGCTCATCGACTTCTCCCTGTCGAACATGATCAACTCCGGCTTCCTCAAGGTGGTTGTGCTCACCCAGTACAAGTCCCACTCGCTGGACCGCCACATCGCCAAGACCTGGCGCATGAGCGACATGCTGGGCAACTACATCGCTCCCGTACCCGCCCAGCAGCGCGTGGGCAAGCACTGGTTCCTGGGCAGCGCGGACGCCATCTACCAGTCCCTCAACCTGCTCGACGACGAGCGCCCGGACTACGTCGTCATCACCGGCGCGGACAACATCTACCGCATGGACTTCTCCCAGATGCTGGAGCACCACATCGCCTCGGGCCTGCCGTGCACCGTAGCCGGTATCCGTCAGCCCAAGGCGCTGGCGGACCAGTTCGGCGTCATCGAGACCGACCCGGCTGACAAGGGCAGGATCAAGGCCTTCGTGGAGAAGCCCGAGTCGACCCCGGGGCTGCCGGACTCCCCTGACGAGGTCCTGGCCTCGATGGGCAACTACATCATGAACGCCGACGCCCTCCTGGAGGCCGTCACCGTCGACGCCGCCGACGAGTCCTCCAAGCACGACATGGGTGGCAACATCGTGCCCTGGTTCGTCTCGCGCGGGGCTGCCGGGGTCTACGACTTCAAGGACAACGAGGTCCCCGGAGCCTCCGAGCGCGACCGCGACTACTGGCGCGACGTGGGTACCGTGGACGCCTTCTACGACGCCCACCAGGACCTGATCTCCGTCAACCCGGTGTTCAACCTCTACAACGACCGCTGGCCGCTGTTCGCCGGGTACACCAACTCGATGCCACCGGCCAAGTTCGTCTACGGCCACCACGAGCGCCTGGGCCACGCGGTGGACTCCATCGTCTCCCCCGGTGTCATCGTCTCCGGCGGTGAGGTCATCTCCTCGGTGCTCTCCCCCGGCGTGCGCGTCAACTCCTGGTCCTCGGTGCGCGAGTCCGTGCTCATGGACGGGGTGAACGTGGGGCGCAACACCGTGGTCAACCGCGCCATCCTGGACAAGTACGTCCACGTGGAGGAGGGCGCGATGGTCGGCATCGACCCCGAGCACGACCGGGAGCGGGGCTTCACCGTCACAGAGTCCGGGATCACGGTGGTCGCCAAGGGGCAGACCGTCACGCGCTGAGCCGCCGAGGTGTCTCACGCTCACGGCCCCGTCGTCTCACAGCGCGACGGGGCCGTTAGCATCGGCCCATGAGCGACGTGACCAGCGCACCGGCTTCCCCCTGCCCGCGAGTCTCCGGGCTCCGCGCCACCGGCCTGCTCGCCCGGACCGGGCCCGGCCTGCTCGTCATGGACGTGGACTCCACGCTCATCGAGCAGGAGGTCATCGAGCTCATCGCCGAGCGTGCCGGCACCCGTGAGCAGGTCGCCGAGGTCACTGCCAGGGCGATGCGCGGAGAGCTGGACTTCGCCGCGTCGCTGCGTGAGCGCGTGGCGACCCTGCGCGGCGTTGCGGAGACGGTCTTCGACGAGGTGCTGGACGAGGTCCGTCCCACCTGCGGCGCGGCTGACCTCGTCAGCGAGCTGCACGCGCGTGGGTGCAAGGTCGGCGTGGTCTCCGGAGGCTTCGAGGAGGTGGTGGCTCCCCTGGCCGCGCGGCTGGGGATCGACCACGTGGCCGCCAACCGTCTCGAGGTCCGCGACGGCCACCTCACCGGTCGCGTCCTGGGCAGGATCGTGGACCGGCAGGAGAAGGTGCGCTGCCTGCACTCGTGGGCCGAGGAGGACGGCGTCGACCTCGCCCGCACGGTGGCCGTGGGCGACGGCGCCAACGACCTGGGCATGATCGCCGCCGCCGGCCTGGGGGTCGCCTTCTGCGCCAAGCCGGTCGTCGTCGAGCAGGCGCCGGCGGCTGTTCACGTCCGCGACCTGCGGGCCGTCCTGGAGCTGCTGTAGCGGCTGCAGCAGCGCAGCCAGCCGTCAGCGGGGCGTGAGGATCTCGGCCAGCTGGGCTCGACCGGTCCCCAGCTCGGACCAGGAGACCGGGACCGTGAGAACGAGCGCCGTGGCCGGTGGGACACCGAACTCGATCTGCTGGGCGAGGCTGCTGGTGCCGTCGTCGAGCTCGTGGGCCAGGACCGAGGTGGTCGGCTCGTGGCCCACCACGACGACGCTGCGCACCTCGTCGTCCAGCAGCGTCAGCTGCTCCAGGACGCCGGCAGGGCCGCTGCTGTAGAGCGTCTCCTCGACACGAGTGTCCTGCGGACGCATCCGGTCGCGCAGCGGCCGGGCTGTCTGACGCGTACGGGCCGCCGGGGAGACGAGCAGGAGGTCGAGGCTGACGACGCGGCTGGCCAGCTGCCGGGCCAGGTCGGCTGCCATCTGCTCTCCGTGCTCGGTCAGCGGACGCTCGACGTCGGCCATGCCCCGGGCAGCCTTGGAGTGGCGCACAAGCACGAGGACGCGCTCGGCGCCCGGCTGGCTCGTCACGGTGTCGTGGGCACTCGTAGCGTTCACACTCACCCGGCCAGGATACGCGAGCGGGTACTTTCGCGTTCGAACGTGGACGTCCTCGGCCTTCACTCGAAGGCAAAGGTACCCGTTCGAGCTTCAGCGCCACAGCTCAGGCAGGATATCGTCTCGTCTCACAGCCTGTGGGTAGAGCCGCGTGACACGACGCACCAGCGACCGGGGCTGAAAGATCTCCTCCCAGACGAACCGGTCGATATGCCATCCGGTGCGTGCGATCCTCATCTCACGTAGCTTCTCGCGGCGCAGGTCCTCAGGCCTCTGGCTCTTGGCCAGTCCGTCAAACTCCCAGCCGCGCTGGACCTCTTCCAGTCCCAGATCAAGAAAGTACTCGTGTCCCTCTACCACCACTGGACGCTGCAGCACAGGAGGAGGAAGCCCAGCGGCAGCGACCGCCCACCGTAGCACGCTCTCGCCAGGTGACTCCGCCAGAGGATCTGCCAGGGCGATCGCTGTCCGCGCTCGGCGAGCGCCACGCCGCCCGCGGTGCTGCTCAGACATCGCCTTCAACATCCTCCTGGCCTCATCGATGCTGATCACTGCGGTGCTCCGACGCGAGCGGCGATCTGGTCGGCATACTGCCCTCAGGGCGGAGTCGATGATCGGTAGCGACTGACGCACAGGAAGATCGAAAGCGCAGTCCAGTGCAGTGCGCAACGGAGAGGTCACGCTCATACCGTGCACCACTATCACCTCCTCGGGATCCGGACAGAGGCTGGAGCGACGCAGAGCTACCTCACGTCCCGGGAGCTGACGGTTGCCCTGGGTGAACTGGAACGAGGGAAGTATGAGCGTGCCCCGCGTCTGGTTCCCCGCGACCGCCACGCGAATATCCGGCTCGTGTCGAGTGGTCGCTAGTCCCAGCACCGCCGCGGCTGCCTCATGAGTCAGTGCGATGGCACTGGGCACCAGGTGCCATGCTGCCTGGCAACGTGCCAGGGTCATGGTCTCCTTGGCCTGCCACACCGCCGTGTCCTCCGGCAAAGTCGGGGTGTAGCACCCACGCGCCACCCGTATGAGCGTCGGGTCACGGCTCAGGTCTCGCCTGGCACTCGACGACGTGAAGGCCATGAACGGCGGCTGCGGCACTGATGGATATCTCTGAGGGTACATGCCGTGAGCATGAACGTACGGGAGGGCAGGCGCCACCGATGTTCGCGATCCCTGTGGACAACGGTGCTCACGGAGGCAGGTGTGGATCCCGAGCCTCGTCGAACGGGTAGCTTTGCCTTCGAGTGAAGGCCGAGGACGTCCACGTTCGAACGCGAAAGTACCCTTTCGGGAGGATGGTCAGAGCAGGCTGGCCCCGCCGTCGGCGCGCAGCACCTGACCGGTCGTGGCGGGCAGCCAGTCGGAGAGCAGCGCCACGGCCGTGCGCGCCACACCGTGTGGATCACCAGCGTCCCAGCCCAGCGGCGCCCGGTTCTCCCAGTCCTCAGCCAGCTGGTCAAAGCCAGGGACCGCACCCCCCGCCGTGGTACGCAACGGGCCGGCGGACAGGGCGTTGACGCGCACCCCGCGGTTCCCGTACTCCACCGCCAGCCCTCTCACGCTGGCCTCCAGAGCCGCCTTGAGCGGGCCCATCCAGCCGTAGCCGGGAACCACCCTGCCTGACTCGAAGGTGAGGGCCAGCACCGCTGACCCAGGTCCCAGCAGAGGGCTCACCGCGCCCACAAGAGCCGGCAGGGACGCGACCGAGACCGTGAGCGCCCGCTCCAGGTCGGTCTGCCAGGAGGCGAGGTCGACGGCGTCCGGTCCGCACTGTGCGCCCCGGTCACCTGCCGCCAAGCCCCCTGGGCTCAGACGGTCCCCCAGCAGCCCGGGAGCCGCCTGGGCCACTGAGTGGACCACGCCGTCCAGCCTGTCCAGGTCCAGGCGGCGCAGCTCCGCCTCCAGGCCGCTCAGGGCCTCGGCGTCAGTCAGGTCCAGCGGCAGCACTGTCACCTCCCCCAGGCCTGCACCGGCTGCCACCTGCTGGGTGACCCGTGCCGCTCGCGGCAGCGCGCTCAGCACCAGGCACGCGCCCTGCGCAGCGGCCTCGCGCGCCACGGCGGTGGCGATCGAGGAAGGACGCAGCACGCCGGTGACCATCACCGTCCGCCCAGCCAGCAGGCCCGTCATCGTCCCATCCCCATCCCGCCGTCGACCGGCACGACCGCACCCGTGACGTAGGAGGCCTGCCGACTGGCCAGGAAGCGGACGACGGCGGCCACCTCGTCAACCTGTCCCAGCCTGCCCATCGGGATCTGGCCGAGGTAGGACTCACGCGCCGGGCGGCTCATCCCTGCTGTCATCTCGGTGCTCACGAATCCGGGAGCCACGGCGTTGACCGTGACGCCGCGGGAGGCGACCTCACGGGCAAGGCTGCGCGTGAGTCCCTCGATCCCGCCCTTGGAGGCGCCGTAGGCGGCCAGGCCTGTGCCCCCGCGCGCGGCGATGACGGAGGAGACCAGGATGATCCGGCCGCGGCGCCGACGCAGCATGCCGGGCAGGAGCGCACGCACCACCGTGAAGGACCCGGTGAGGTTGGTCTCCAAGGTGGCCTGCCAGGCCTCGTCGCTCGTACGCATCGCGAGGGCGTCCACGGCCGTCCCGGCGGCGCACACGAGGACCTCTACGCCCCCGGCTCGTTCCAGGTCCGCAGCCCCGCAGCGCACGGCACGCGCGTCAGTGACGTCGACGCTGCGGCCCTCGACGCCGTCGGGCGCCGTCCCGCTGCGCGACCAGCCCACCACCTGGCACCCGGCCTGCCTCAGCGACCCGGCCACCGCGGCCCCGATGCCGCGGGAGGCCCCGGTGACCAGCGCCGTCGGGAGCGCGACGTCGCCGTCGTTCCTCACACCACTCACGAGCACCAGCCTACGTGTGCCAGAGTGTGCGCGTGACAGACGCCCCCGCCCCTCGACCTGCGAAGACCGCTCCTGCTCACGTGAGCCCGCTACGCATCGGCCCGATCACGGTCGGCGTGCCTGTCGAGCTCGCCCCGATGGCCGGCGTCACCAACGCCTCCTTCCGCCGCCTGTGCCGGGAGCAGGGTGAGAGCGCCCTGCCTGCCACCGCCCGCCCGGCAGCCGCCGGCCCGCTGCCTACCGACGACGGCGGCCTGCTCGCCCCGGCAGGCTTGTACGTCACGGAGATGGTCACCACGAGGGCGCTGGTCGAGCGCAACGAGAAGACCCTCGCCATGGTGCGCACCGACCCCACAGAACGGGTGCGCTCGATCCAGCTCTACGGGGTGGACCCGGCTGTCGCAGGGAAGGCCGCGCGCATCCTCGTCGAGGAGGACCTGGCCGACCACATCGACCTCAACTTCGGCTGCCCGGTGCCCAAGGTGACCCGCAAGGGCGGAGGGGCGGCGCTGCCCTGGAAGAAGGACCTCCTGCACGCGATCCTGCGCGAGGTGGTGCGCGGGGCCGAGGACGGGGCGCGTCTGGGCCGGCGCGAGCGCGAGGTTCCGGTAACCGTCAAGATGCGCGTCGGCGTCGACGAGGAGCACGAGACCTACCTCGACGCGGCCCAGGCCGCCCAGGACGCCGGCGTCGCAGCCCTGGCGCTGCACGGGCGCACCGCCCGCCAGCACTACGCGGGCAAGGCCGACTGGTCCGCCGTCGCGAGGCTCAAGGACGCCTGCCGGATCCCGGTGCTGGGCAACGGTGACGTCTGGACCGGCAGCGACGCGCTGGAGATGATGAGGCAGACGGGCTGCGACGGCGTCGTCGTGGGCCGGGGGTGCCAGGGGCGGCCCTGGCTGTTCGCGGACATCGTCCACGCGCTGACCGGGTCCGCCGAGCGCACCCACCCGGGCCTGGACGCCGTCATCGCCATGATCCGTGCCCACGCGCGCCTGCTGGCGGGCGAGCTCGGCGAGGACCGGGGCGTGCGTGACCTGCGCAAGCACGTCGGCTGGTACCTCAAGGGGTACCCGGTAGGCGGCCAGGCACGCGGAGACCTGATGAAGGTCTCCTCGCTCGCTGAGCTCGACGCCGGCCTGGCCGCGATGCGCGACCGGCTCCCGGAGCAGGTGCCCTACCCCGGCCAGACCGTGGAGGGACCGCGTGGGCGGGCGGGCACGCCCAGACGCCCGCACCTGCCCGACGGATGGCTCGACTCGCCCTACCTCAGCCAGGAGCAGCGCACGCTGCTCCTCCAGGCCGAGTCAGACGTCTCCGGGGGCTGAGCCCGCCTCACCGCCCGCGGGCGCGGCGTGACGCCGGGCCGGAGCGCACAGGACGGTGGCGATCGCCGTCGTCGCCGGGATGGCAAGCACCAGGCCGATCGAGGAGACCAGCGTGCGCACGATCTCCTCGGCGATCTCACCGCTGAGAAGCGTGTCCGCCACGGAGCGGTCGATGAGGGCGGCTGCCAGGATGAGCGGCAGGGCGGTGCCCGCGTAAGCGAAGGCCAGGGTGTAGACGGTCGAGGCGATGTGGTCGCGACCGATCCGCATCCCGCCGGTCAGCAGCCGCGTCCGACTGAGCGCGGGGTTGGCGGCGTGCAGCTCCCACACGGCCGAGGCCTGGGTGATCGTGACGTCGTTGAGGACACCGAGCCCGGCGATCACCATTCCGCAGGTCAGCAGCGACGTCAGGCTCAGTCCGGGGACGACGGCAGTGAGCGTCAGGGCGTCCTCGCCCACCGCACCGGTGAGGTTGGCGGCGTCCACGCCCCACAGGGCCAGCACCACGGTGATGACGACACCGGCCAGCGTTCCCAGCAGCGCCGTCGTCGTACGGACACTGATGCCGTGAGCAAGGTAGACCGCCAGCAGCATCATGGCCATCGAGCCCACGAGGGTGACCAGGAGCGGTGAGTGGCCAGCGAGCAGGGCCGGAACCATGAACCGCAGCAGCACCACGGTTGCCAGCACGAGGCCGACGACGGCGCGCAGGCCCTTGAGGCCCGCCACCGCCAGAACGACGACGAGATAGGCGACAGCCAGGAGGCCCACCGGCAGCTGACGGTCGTAGTCGACGAAGACGTAGGGCGTCCCCCCAGCCAGCGCCTGCACGGTGTACATGACCCGCATCCGGTCGCCTACCTGCGCCGCAGGCAGGGACTCGGCAGGCACGTGGACGGGGACGACGAGACCGGCGCCCTCGCCCGAGGTGATCTCGGCGCACACGGCGTCGGCCAGGAGCGAGCTTTCACTGGTCCCGCCGAGGCTCTGGACCGCCTCCGTGCAGGCGTCCACCTCCAGCGAGGTGATGCGGGCGGCCTCCAGGCTGGTTCCGGAGGCGGCGAAGGGCTGGGAGCCAATGGCCTCGACGCGTCCAGGCCACAGGACGGCCATGCCGATGAGCGTGGCGAGGATCACAGGGACGACGACGGCCGCGAGTACCGTCCGCACGCGCCGGGACTCACGCGGCGGGAGGGCCGGCAGCGCGGAGTGGGAGTGCGTGTGCCCGTGGGAAGGCTCATGGCCACCGGGGTGCGTCTGGCCGGCACGGCGGTTCTCAGGGCGAGGGGGCTTGCTCACCGTTCCATCATGCACGACGTCATACCCGTGAAGATCGAGGGTTCATGTACGGGACCGGGGGTTACAACACTGTGTATACCCCGGTCCCGTACACAAAACCACGGTTCAGATGCCAGGAGCCGGTCAGCAGCCGATGAGGCGCTCGGCCAGGTAGCGCTCCACGCCCTCCAGCGGGATGCGCTCCTGAGCCATGGTGTCGCGCTCACGCACCGTGACGGCCCCGTCCTGCGGGGAGTCGAAGTCGTAGGTGATGCAGAAGGGGGTGCCGATCTCGTCCTGACGACGGTAGCGGCGGCCTACGGCGCCGGCGTCGTCATAGTCGACGTTCCAGGTCCGGCGCAGACGGGCGGCCAGCTCCTTGGCCGGGCCGGTCAGCTCCTCCTTGCGCGACAGCGGCAGGACAGCAGCCTTGACCGGGGCCAGGCGCGGGTCGAGCCTGAGCAGGACACGGGTGTCCACGCCGCCCTTGGTGTTGGGAGCCTCGTCCTCCGTGTAGGCCTCGACCAGGAAGGCCATGAGCGAGCGGGTCAGTCCGGCTGAGGGCTCGATGACGTAGGGCGTCCAGCGCTCGTTGCGGCCCTGGTCGAAGTAGGACAGGTCCTTGCCCGAGTGCTCGGCGTGGGTGGTGAGGTCGAAGTCCGTGCGGTTGGCGACACCCTCCAGCTCGCCCCACTCGCTGCCCTGGAACCCGAAGCGGTACTCCAGGTCGACGGTGCGCTTGGAGTAGTGGGAGAGCTTCTCCTGGGGGTGCTCGTAGAGGCGGAGGTTCTCCTCCTTGATCCCCAGGCCTGTGTACCAGGCCTTGCGGTAGTCGATCCAGTACTGGTGCCACTCCTCGTCCGTGCCCGGCTCGCAGAAGAACTCCAGCTCCATCTGCTCGAACTCCCGGGTACGGAAGATGAAGTTGCCAGGCGTGATCTCGTTGCGGAAGGACTTGCCCACCTGACCGATGCCGAAGGGCGGCTTCTTGCGCGCCGCGCTCATGACGTTAGCGAAGTTGACGAAGATGCCCTGGGCGGTCTCGGGACGCAGGTAGTGCAGGCCCGCCTCGTCGTCGACCGGACCGAGAAAGGTCTTGAGCAGGCCGGAGAAGGCACGAGGCTCGGTAAACTGGCCGCGGGTGCCGCAGCTGGAGCAGACCAGCTGGTCAAGAGTGACCGAGTCAGGGTCCTCGACGCCGTGCTTGGCGGCGTAGGCCTCCTGCAGCTCGTCCTCGCGCAGGCGCTTGTGGCAGGAGGTGCACTCGATGAGCGGGTCGGTGAAGGCCTTGACATGACCGGAGGCGACCCAGGTCTCACGCGGCAGGATGACGGAGGAGTCCAGGCCCACGACGTCGTCACGAGAGCGGACCATGTACTGCCACCACTGGCGCTTGATGTTCTCCTTGAGCTCGACGCCCAGCGGGCCGTAGTCCCAGGCCGAGCGGGTACCGCCGTAGATCTCACCGCACGGGAAGACGAAGCCGCGACGCTTGGCGAGGTTGATGACGTTGTCAAGGGTGGAGGGGGTCTTGGCCACCGTGTTCTCCTGGATGTCGTTGTCCGCACCTGGTTGGTGGGAACGAGTGGGGCCAGTCTAGAGGCAGGGGATTTCCGGCTCGTGGCAGCATGAGGTTGACACCTCATCATTCATTCATGAGACTGATTCCCATGAATATCTCCTGGTCCCTCCCCCGCCGCACCCTCGCCGCCGCGAGCGCCGTCGCCCTGGGCGCCGCCCTCGCTGCCTGCGGCGCCCTGTCCCCCTCCTCTGAGTCCTCCAGCGCCGCCAGCGCGGACGCCAGGACCAGCGTCATCGACGGCAAGGTCCAGGTTGCCACCTCCTTCTACCCGATCCAGTACCTGGCCCAGTCCATCGGTGGCCAGCACGTGGAGGCCGTCTCCCTCACCCCCGCGGGCGCCGAGCCCCATGACTACGAGCTCTCCCCCCGCGACGTGACCAGTCTCGCCGACAAGGCGGCGATCCTCTACGTCTCCGGCTTCCAGCCTTCCCTCGACGACGCCCTCGCTGAGGTCTCTGGCCCCACCGTCACAGACCTGGCCAGCGTCGTCGACCTGGTCCACCACGAGGGCGTGGACCATGACCATGACGCCGACGACCACGGCGAGGACGGCCACGACCACGGCGAGTCTGACCATGACCATGACGCCGACGACCTCGATCCGCACTTCTGGCTCGATCCGGTGCGTATGAAGGCCGCCGCCACCGCTGTCGCCCGCGCCCTGTCCGCCGTTGACCCGGACCACACCACCGACTATGAGGCGAACCTCGTCACGCTCACGGACTCCCTCACAAAGCTGGACGACTCCTACACCACGGGCCTGGCCCAGTGCGAGCGCACCACCTTCGTCACCTCCCACTCCGCCTTCGGCTACCTGGCCGACCGCTACCACCTCACCCAGGCCTCGGTCTCCGGTATCGACCCCGACGCCGAGCCCAGCCCTGCTGAGATCGCGGCGGTGAAGAAGATCGTGGCAGACACCGGGACCACCACGATCTTCACCGAGGAGCTCGTCTCCCCCAAGACAGCCCAGGCCCTGGCCGCCGAGACAGGGACGACGACGGCGGTGCTCAGCCCCCTGGAGTCGGCTCCGCAGTCCGGCGACTACGCTGAGGCTATGACCGCCAACCTCACCGAGCTGCGCACCGCCCTGGGGTGCCAGTGAGTGCCGCTGGGCACGACCAGCACCCTATCGTCGTCGAGGACGCCTCCGTGGTCCTGGGCCACGCCCTCGTCCTGGCCGGCATTGACCTGACGGTCACCGCCGGCCAGTGCGTGGCCCTCCTGGGCGCCAACGGCTCAGGCAAGTCCACCCTGGTCAAGACGATCATGGGCCTGCACCCGCTGCGTAGCGGGAGCGTGAGGCTCTTCGGTCATGATGTCGACCACCGCTCGAGCGTGCCCTGGAGGCGCGTGGGCTACGTGCCTCAGCGCGTGGCCGCCTCCTCCGGGGTGCCTGCTACCGCCCTGGAGGTCGTACGCTCAGGTCTGCTCGACCCGCGCCGACCCTTCGCCGACCGCGGCAGGCGGGCCCGCGACCGGGCCCTGGCGGCGCTGGACGCCGTCGGCCTGGCTGACCGTGCCGGCGACCACGTCCAGGTCTTCTCCGGTGGCCAGTGCCAGCGTGTCCTGATCGCCCGGGCCCTGGTACGCGACCCCGATCTGCTCATCCTGGACGAGCCCCTGGCCGGTATCGACCGCGCCTCGCGCCAGTCACTGGCTGACACCCTCACTACGCTGCGTGGGCAGGGCCTGACCCTGCTCACCGTCCTGCACGAGATGGGCGAGCTGGCCGCCATCCTGGATCGCGCCGTCGTCCTGTCAGAGGGACGAGTGGTCTGCGACGGGCCCGCAGCGGCCCTCACCCCGGCCCGCCACGATCACGGCGAGCATGACGTCATTGGCCATGACTACCTTGACGACTGCGAGCACGAGCACCCCCACGGCGACGCCGTCCCCACCCGGCACCACACCCCGGACCTGACCGGCCTGCTCGGTCCCCGTTCCCAGGCAGGTGCCCAGTGAATGAGCTCGTCTCGGTCTACTCGGGTATGCTGGCCAGCCCGCTCATGCAGCGTGCGCTCATCGTGGCCGTCCTGGTGGGCGTGTCCGCGCCCGTGGTCGGCACCTACCTGGTCCAGCGTGGCCTGGCGCTCTTGGGTGACGGGATCGGGCACATCGCGCTGACCGGGGTGGCACTGGGCTGGCTGGCTGGAGCCGCTGCGAATGTCTCTCCACACGATGCCTGGGCGATCCCCGGCGCCATCATCGCCTCAGTCCTTGGCGCCGTGCTCATCGAGGTCATCCGCGCCCGTGGACGCACTCGCGGGGACGTGGCCCTGGCGATCCTCTTCTACGGGGGCATCGCCGGCGGCGTCATCCTCATCAAGGTCGCCGGTGGCACGACGACGAACCTCACCTCCTACCTCTTCGGCTCCATCGCCACGGTGAGCGTGACCGATGCCTGGTTCACGATCATCCTGGCCGCTGTGGTGCTCGTCGTGGGCCTGGGGCTGCGGGGGCCGCTGTTCACCCTGTGCTATGACGAGGAGTTCGCCCGGGCCATCGGGCTGCCCACGGGCGTGCTCAATGTGCTGGTCGCGGTGGTCGCGGCACTGACGGTGTCGGTGTCCATGCGCGTGGTCGGCGCCCTGCTGGTCAGCGCCGTCATGATCGTTCCGGTCGCGGTGGCCCAGCTGGTCTCGCACTCCTTCTCACGCACCATGGGCCTGGCCATGGCCATCGGCGTGGGTGCCTGCGTCAGCGGGTTGTTCATCACCTACGTGGTAGCAGCCTCGCCCGGGGCTATGATCGTCGTCGAACTCGTCCTGCTCTACGCCCTCGTCGCGGTGGCCAGTGGCCTGGTCCGCTTCCTGCGCAGGGGACGGGGGCGAAAGGAGGCCTCGTGAGATCGACCTGGCAGCGCACCGCTGTGCGCGACATCCTGGAGCGTACCGAGGAGTTCCGCTCCGCCCAGCAGATCCACGCCGCCCTGGAGGCGGAGGGGACGAAGGTGGGACTGGCCACCGTCTACCGCAACCTCACGGCCTTGGCCGAGGCCGGGGAGGTCGATCACGTACGATCGGGCGACGAGCTGCTCTACCGGCGCTGTGAGCGCAGCGAGCACCACCACCACATCGTGTGCCGGCGCTGCGGCCGGACGGTTGAGGTGGCCGGCGGTGAGCTGGAGGCCTGGATCTCCCGGGTCTCTGCCGCGGCCGGCTTTACCCAGATGGAGCATGTCGCGGAGCTCTTCGGAGTGTGCGCCGCCTGCAGCCAGAGCACTGACAGCCTATGATCCCGGGCCTGGCCCCAGGTCCGGGCCTACGACCGAGCTGGTCCCCGGCCTTGTGAGGCCTGGACCTGGTCCACCGCCGCACCAAAACGCCGGTCGCGCTCGGCGTAGGCCTGGCAGGCCCGCCACAGCTGGGTGCGGTCGAACTCGGGCCAGGGCAGGGGCGAGAAGTACAGCTCGGCGTAGGCCGACTCCCACATGAGGAAGTTCGAGGTCCGTTGCTCCCCACCGGTGCGGATCATCAGGTCCACGTCCCGCATGCCTGGGGAGTAGAGGTGACGGGTGATGGTCTTCTCACTGATCGCTGAGGCCTTGAGCCGCCCGGCAGCGACCTCCTGGGCGATGGCCCGGGCGGCGTCGGCGATCTCTGCCCGGCCGCCGTAGTTCAGGCACATGTTGAGCAGCATCGTCTCGTTGCTAGCGGTCAGGCGCTCGGAGCGACGGACCTCGTTGAGCACGGACCTCCACAGCCTGGGCTCGCGCCCCACCCAGTTGACCCGCACGCCCCAGTCGTGCAGGTCCTGGCTCTGGGCGCGCAGGACCTGGCGTGTGAATCCCATGAGGAAGCGGACCTCGTCCGGGGAGCGCCGCCAGTTCTCGGTGGAGAAGGCGTAGACGCTCAGCTCCTTGATCCCGATCTCCACCGCGCCGGCGATGACGTCCATCATGGTGGACTCCCCCACCCGGTGGCCTTCGGTACGCGGCAGTCCGCGGGCGTTGGCCCATCGGCCATTGCCGTCCATGACGCAGGCCACGTGCCGTGGGAGGGCGGCGTCAGGAAGCGGGGGTGGCGTCAGGCCGGGGCGGTGCAGCGGCACACTCGCATCGGCCCCGTCCTCGGGGACACGCGCAGAGCTGGTCATCTCAGGTCCTTTCCACCAGTGCCAGTGAGCGTAGACGACGTTCAAGGTGCCAGGTCACGTACGCGGACACGAGCCCGGAGGCCGCCGAGCGCGCACGCGGCTGCGAGGCGTCAGCCACCGTCCAGTCCCCAGACAGCAGGGAGCCCAGCAACGCCATCGTCTGCGACTCCACCTCCACGCTTCCCGCCGGCCGGCAGCTGGCGCACACCGCGCCCCCGGCCTGGACGTGGAAGGCCGTGTGCGGGCCCGGCCCACCGCACCTGGCGCAGTCGAAGCACGACGGCGCCCAGCCGGCAAGCGCCAGCGCGCGCAGCAGGTAGGAGTCCAGGACCAGCCCGGGCGCATGGCGGTGCCGGGCCATCGCGGACAGCGCCCCGTAGAGCAGAAGGAACTGCTGGGGCGAGTCGGTGGTGCCCAGGTCGCCGTCGTCCTCGGTCAGCCTCTCAGCGGTCTCGACCATCGTTGAGGCGCAGGTGAAGACGGCGTAGTCGCCGCTGACGGGCCCCGCGAAGGGCTCGATGGTCTCGGCCTGCGTCACCATGTCCAGACTGCGCCCGGCGTGGAGCTGGACGTCGACCATGGAGAAGGGCTCCAGGCGCGCGCCGAAGCGCGAGCTGGTCTTGCGTACTCCCTTGGCCACCGCGCGTACCTGACCGTGAGCACGGGTGAGCATGACGATGATGCGGTCGGCCTCACCGAGGCGGTAGGTCCGCAGGACGATGGCCTCGTCGCGGTAGAGCTTGCTGGGCACGGGGACACTGTGCCACGACGGCGCCGCAGCCTCATGTACTGAGGCGTGCGGCGCCGTCGGCCCTGAGCGGACTCGGCTGCTCCCAGCGGTTCCCAGCCGTTCCCAAGCCGTCAGCGGTTGGCCTCCACGACCTCGCGGTAGGCCCGGTGATCGGTGTAGAGCTCGTCGCCCAGCGGGCTGCGACGCAGACGGAGCATCGTGCGCAGCTGGTAGACGGCCACGGCCACGTTGACGCCCAGGGCCAGGGCCGAGACCGTCATGAGGGCGGCCGGGTCGTGAGAAGCCTGGACAGCGAACCGGGAGTCCGTGACAAAGGCCGGTACAGCCATGGTGAACATCATCCAGAAGGCCAGCGTGTGCGCCCGGTGCTGGAGCCACACGCCCTTCTTGATGAGGAAGGCCGGGATGGTGCAGGAGATGAGCAGTGCCGCGCCCGCGTAGAAGGAGTGGTCACCCACGCAGTTGTAGACGTAGGCGAAGTTCCACAGGTCGTAGGCGATGATCCAGAACCAGAGCATGTCCGGCCAGACCATGTCCTTGGAGGCGTCCTTGGAGATGAAGATACCGGTCCACCCGCAGATGGTGACCAGGTTGAGCAGGCCCGCCACGCCGTTCATCCAGTTCCAGGCACCGGAGACCATGAAGACGCCGTCGACGACGCCGTTGGCACCCATCGCACCAACCTGGAAGTCGCGGATGCACGCCTCGGCGATGTTGATGGCCAGGATGGCAGGAGGGAAGGCCAGTGCCCACTTGTTGGTAGCCAGGCGTGGGTGGTAGCGCAGCGCCATGAAGCCCAGGCAGCCTGCCAGGGCGGAGTAGACCTTGACCCAGTGGAACCAGGTCCCGGTGGACGAGCCCGCACCGGCGGTGGAGGGCCAGACAAAGACCGTCAGGGCCAGCGGCAGGGCGATGAAGAGCAGCCAGCCGGCCCCGCGCCAGCGGCGGCTGATCTCGTTGAGCAGGATCAGGGCGGCCAGGACCCCGAGCCAGGCGACCCAGGAGTACCAAGGGATGGATTCGTACAGGAACATGGGGATCACCTTTCACGTCTTCGGGAGGCAGAACGTTCCTCGTAGTGGCGAGGCTAGGCAGCCCCGGTGCGGCCCGCACTTGTCACCTGGTCGAGAGTGTCAAGGAGCACCGGGGCCCATGGCCCGGGGCAGGCGCCAGGTCCCACAGGAGCGGGGACCGGCCCCCGATAGGCTGGGCCCGTGACCACGACAGCCGAGCGCACACGCCTCGCCCTGGGGCAGGCGCTCAAGGACGAGCTGGAGACAACGCCGCTCAACCGCGTCACAGTCCGCCGCCTGTCCGAGGTCACCGGTATCACCCGGCAGGCTTTCTACTACCACTTTGCTGACGTCTACGACCTGGCGGTGTGGACCTTCATGCAGGAGGTCACCCACCGTGTCATGGCGGCAGCCAGCTACGCACGCTGGGCTGAGGGGCTGGAGCTTCTCATGGTGTGGATGGCCGAGCACAAGGCGCAGGCCTACCAGACCCTCCAGGCCCTCAGCCATGAGGACCTTGAACGCTTCCTGCACGGCCAGCTGCGCGCCATGATGGTGGTCATCGTCTCCGAGCTGGAGCAGGCCTACCCGGTGCGCCTGAGCGAGCAGGACCGGGCTTTCATCATCGATCACTACACCTTGTCCGTCCTGGGGCACCTGCTGCACTGGCTGGTCACCGGGATGGAGCAGGACCCGCACGTCCTCGTACCGAGGATCGAGCGGGTCCTGCGTGGATCGGTGTGGCAGTCGCTGACGCGGTTCAGCGCAGAGCGCGGTTGACCGCGGAGATGACCGCCTTGAAGGAGGAGGTCGCGATCGAGGGGTCGATGCCCACCCCCCACAGGACCTGCCCGTTGACCTCGGCCTCGACGTAGGAGGCGGCACGCGCGTTACGCCCCTCGCTCAGGGCGTGCTCAGCGTAGTCGAGGATGCGCACGCTCACGCCCGTCTGCTCCAGGGCGCTGACGAAGGCGGCCAGCGGTCCGTTGCCGGAGGCGGTCAGCAGACGGCGCTGGCTGCCGTCACGCAGCGTGACCGTGAGGATCGACTCCTCCTCCCCCGCCGAGGTCAGTGTGGCGCCCTTGAGCTCGAAGCGGCCCCAGGCCGGCAGGTCGGCCTCGGGCGCGGCCTTGGCCGGCAGGTACTCATCGGTGAACAGGGTCCACAGGCGCGCGGCGTCGACCTCGCCACCGTAGGTGTCGGTGTGGCGCTGGACGATCCGTGAGAACTCGATCTGCAGCCGGCGAGGCAGATCGAGGTTGTGGTTCTGGCGTAGCAGGTACGACACCCCGCCCTTGCCGGACTGGGAGTTGACACGGACCACGGCCTCGTAGGAGCGGCCCACGTCGTGGGGGTCGATCGGCAGGTAGGGCATGGACCAGGGCACCGCGGTCTCGGCTGCCTCGGCGTCCAGTCCCTCCTTGTGCCTGGCCGCCACCTGCGTGGCCCGGGCGGCGAAGCCCTTCTTGATGGCGTCCTGGTGGGAGCCGGAGAAGGAGGTATAGACGAGCTCGCCGGCGTAGGGGGTGCGCGGGGGCACGTCCATGCCGGTAGCGCGCTCAACGGTGCGGCGGATCTGGTCGATGTCGGACAGGTCGAGCATGGGGTCCACGCCCTGGCTGAAGAGGTTGAGTGCCAGGGTCACCAGGTCCACGTTGCCGGTGCGCTCACCGTGGCCGAACAGGCAGCCCTCCACGCGCTCAGCGCCTGCCAGCAGCCCGAGCTCAGCGGCGGCCACGCCCGAGCCACGGTCGTTGTGGTTGTGCAGGGACAGGCACACGGCGTCGCGGTGGGAGAGGTTGCGCGAGACCCACTCGATCTGGTCGGCGTAGACGTTGGGGGTGGCCCGCTCGACCGTAGCGGGCAGGTTGAGGATGATCTCGCGGTCAGCCTCGGGCTGCCAGACCTCCATGACGGCCTCGCAGACCTCCAGGGTGTACTCGCGCTCGGTGTCCACGAAGATCTCCGGGGAGTACTCGTAGCCGAAGACCGTGTCCTCTGTCAGGACCTTCTCCGCACGTGCCATGACCTGGCGCGTGCCCTCGACGGCGAGGTCGCGGATCTCGTCCTTGCCCATACGGAAGACGACCTCGCGGAACAGGGGCGACAGCGCGTTGTAGAGGTGGACGGTGGCCCGAGGGATACCCACGCAGGCGTCCAGCGTGCGGTCGATGAGGTCGGCTCGGGACTGAGTGAGGACGGAGATCGTCACGTCCTCGGGGATAGCGTCGTCGTCCACCAGGGAGCGCACGAAGTCGTAGTCGGTCTGCGAGGCGGCAGGGAAACCGATCTCGATCTCCTTGAACCCCATACGCACGAGCATGTCGAACATCGCGCGCTTGGCGGCCGGCCCCATGGGCTCGATGAGGGACTGGTTGCCGTCACGCAGGTCCGTGGACAGCCAGCGCGGCGCGGAGGTGAGGTGCCTGGTCGGCCAGGTGCGGTCAGGCAGGTCCGTGGCCACCGTGTCGTGGAAGGGACGGTACTTGGCGAAGGGCATGCCGGAGGGCTGCTGGGGTGCCGGACGGGCGGTACGCATGGGAGGTCTCCTGTGTGGGTGTGGCTGGGAAGGCCGGCAGCACAGGTAAGCCGCGGTCGGGGTGCCGGCCTGGTCAGGCCCCGCCGCGGCGGCTAAGCAGGAGGCTGCTGGTCGCGCGCATGGCGGTGACGGTACTCCCCCGTCGCCGTCGCCGTCGCCGTGTGCCGCACAGTGGACAGCTCGCACACCACACCAGCCCACCATCACTCTTCCCTTGCCATCTTGCCATCGTGGTTTCTGGTTCTGGATCGGCCCTTACGCAAGGCGCACAGGCCGGTCCAGAACCAGAAACCACGATTTAAACGACCGACGGACCTTTACAGCAGCCCTGCCGCCAGGTCGAGCGGCGTGCCGAAGCGGTGGGCCGTCACTGACACGGCCTGCTCACGCAGGAAGGGCAGCAGCTCGGTGTGCGGGTTGGCCGTCACCTCACCGGTGTACAGGGCGACGTCGGGGCTGCCCTTGGTCACGCGGCTCGCCTCGCGCCAGCGCTCCTCGCCGCTCTGCTCTCGCGGGCCGAGCACGCGCACCCGCACACCCAGGTCTCCTGAGGCCGCCTTGTCGGCCAGGCGCAGCTCCCAGGCCGAGGCCTGCTCCGCCCGGACCCGTGCCCACGGACGCAGGGCGGCAGCCAGGTCGGTCCCCGGCTCCTGCGCGAGGCTCAGCTCGATGTCAGCACCTGCCAGCACGCCTGCGGCCAGGACACGCACGAGGTCAGCCTCGGCGGTCCCTGCCTCGGCCCTGACGGTCACGGCAGCCGGCCGGTAGCGCAGGACGTTGCGCTCGCAGGCCAGTCCCGTCACGTCCAGGCTGCACCCGTAGGTCTTCTGCCAGGCCTCGGCGTCGGCGGCCAGCCCTGCGTGCAGGAAGGCAGCCTCCTCCCGTCCCAGGTGCGTGCGCACGGCGTCGTAGAGGGCCCGGACGCCGTTGTGCAGGTCCTCACGCAGCTGGGAGCCTGACGGCGCCTGCGGCGTACGGTCCCGGACCACCTCGCCCAGGCCGAGCAGGTAGCTCGGTCCCCCGGCCTTGGTGGTTGAGCCGATCGCCGAGCGCTTCCACCCCCCGAAGGGCTGACGACGCACGATCGCGCCGGTGATCCCGCGGTTGACGTAGAGGTTGCCGGCCTCGACCTGGTCCAGCCAGGTCTCCAGCTCCCCGGCGTCCATGGTCTGCAGGCCTGAGGTGAGCCCGTAGTCCACGGCGTTGACGGCGTCGATGGCCTCCTGCAGGGTACCGACCCGCATGACACCGAGCACCGGGGCGAAGTACTCCGTGCGGTGGTACTCGCTGCCCGGGGTGACCCCGGCGCGGATACCCGGACGCCACAGGCCTCCTCCCAGGTGCTGGGGACGCAGCACCCAGTGCTCCCCCGCACCCAGCGTGGTCAGCCCTCGCAGGGCCTTGGGGTCGTCGGGCACGACCACGGGTCCCACCTGAGAGTCCAGGTGCTCGGGCGAGCGCACCCGCAGCGAGGCGGTCGCGTCCACGAGCTGGCGGGCGATGCGCTCGGAGCGCCCTGCCGAGCCGACGAGGATGAGGAGGGAGGAGGCCGAGCACTTCTGCCCGGCGTGGGCGAAGGCGGAGGCCACCACGTCACGTACGGCCAGGTCAGGGTCGGCCGAGGGGGTGACGATGACGGCGTTCTTGCCGCTGGTCTCCCCCAGCAGGTGCAGGTCCGGCTTCCAGGAGCGGAAGAGCCGGGCGGTGTCGTAGGAACCGGTGAGGATGACGCGTCCGACCGTCTGGGAGACGATCAGCTGGCGGGAGACCTCGCCGTCCTCGACGGCGGCCAGGGCCAGGACCTCCTCGGGCACGCCCGCGTCGTGGAAGGCCCGCACGAGCTCGGCCGCACAGCGCCTGGCCGGAGGAGCCGGCTTGAGGACGACGGCGCTGCCGGTGGCCAGGGCGGCGGCGACCCCTCCGGTGGGGATGGCCAGCGGGAAGTTCCACGGTGAGGCGACGACGGTGACCGCGACGGGCTCAAAGCGTGATCCGGCCATCTCCTCGTCGGCCAGGTGCAGGCTCATGGTGGCGTAGTGGTGGCAGAAGTCGACGGCCTCACTGACCTCCGGGTCAGCCTGGTCGATCGTCTTGCCCGCCTCGCTGGCAGCGACCTCGATGAGCTCGCCACGCCGAGAGGCCAGCACGTCGCCCACCCGGTGCAGGACCGCGGCACGCTCCTGCCAGCCGCGCTCACGCCAGGAGGTGGCGGCGGCCGCCAGCCCTGCCAGCAGCTCCTCGGCAGCCTCCGGCGTCGTCAGGCGCTGCTCGCTGGCAGCCACGGCGTCCTCGCCACGGCGTGAGCCGGGCACGGCTGCGGCGATCTGGCGGGCCCACTGGCGGTTGGCAGCCAGGGCCGGGTCGGAGTCCGGCTCGCTGGTGAAGGGCCTACGCGCCTGCTCGGCCACGCTCCCCTGCATCTGGCCGACGCCGGCAGCCTCCTGCGCGAGCCGGTCCTGGCGGCGGTTGGGTGTCGGCACCGGAGCCGACGGGTCGACGTCGGCCAGGGCCGCGAGGAAGCGGTCGCGCTCGCGGTTGAAGACCTCCTCCTTGGTGGCGATGTCGAACACCCCGGACATGAAGTTGTCCGGCGCGGCGTTCTCCTCCAGGCGTCGGACGAGGTAGGAGATGGCGACGTCGAACTCGTCGGGGTGGACCACCGGCACGTAGAGCAGGAGGTGACCGGTGTCCCGTCGCACGACGGTCTGCAGGTCGGTGGCCATGCCGGAGAGCATCTCGAACTCGACGGCGTCACCGTCCTCCAGCCCGCGTGCCGCGCGCATCTCGAAGGCGAAGGCGATGTCGAACAGGTTCTGTCCCGCGACGCCCAGGCGGATGTGGCGGGTGCGCTCCGGCGTCATCGCCCAGTCGAGTATGCGCTTGTAGCTGGTGTCCGTCGCCTGCTTGGACGGCCAGGTCGTCAGCTCCCAGCCGTGGATCTCGGCGTCCACCTTCTCCATGGACAGGTTGGCGCCCTTGACGACGCGCACCTTGACGCGAGCCCCTCCGCTGGCCACGCGCTGAGCGGCCCACTCCTGCAGGCGCTGCATGGCGCCCAGGGAGTCTGGCAGGTAGGCCTGCAGGACGATCCCGGCCTCGTAGCCGTGCATGTCCTCCTGATCCAGGATCGAGGTGAAGACCTCGATCGTCAGGTCCAGGTCCTTGTAGTCCTCCATGTCGAGGTTGAGGAAGGTGCCGTGGTCGCGCGCCAGGCGGTACAGCGGGCTCAGCGCCTCCACGCCGTGGGCGACGACCTCCTCGTGGCCCCAGGGGTTGTGCGGTCCGGTGACGGCGGAGACCTTGATCGAGACGTAGTCAACGTCCTCGCGGGTGACCAGTCGCGAGACCTCCGCCAGACGGCGCTCAGCCTCCTTCTCCCCCAGCACAGCCTCACCCAGCAGGTTGACGTTGAGGCGGTTGCCGCCCCGGCGCAGACGGGCGAGCGCGGGTCCCAGGCTGCGCTCGGTGGCGTCGACGACGAGGTCCCCCACGATCTGTCGGAAGGTGCGACGGGCGACCGCGGTGACGGCGCGCGGGGCCAGGCGCGAGACGGTTCCTCCCAGCCCCATGGCCGCGGCCAGCGGCCCAGGCAGGAAGGAGGTCCGGCCTGCGGCCAGGCGGGTGAAGGCTGCTGCGGCCACGTCCAGGTCGACCGGACGCACGACGTCGTCGACGAACCGGGTGGTGAGCTCCAGGCCGTCAGGATCCGCCAGCACCCGCGAGAGGATCTCTGCGGTGCGAGGTGTGGGCTCGTGCGCGGACTCCTCGGCCCAGCGACGGGCCCGGGCCACCGCCCGCTGGCCCAGCTCCCACAGCTCGTCTGGGCACACGCGCCCACTTGGGTCGTGAGGGGTGGTCGAGGGGAAGTCAGGGGACGTGGTCGACATACGCGCGGCCTCCTTGCCGGTCAAGGTGATGCAGACCTCCTCAGTGTGCCGCACTAGGACCTTGGGCGCAGGTGATTGGCACTCAAGATCACCGAAGTCAGGACAACAGCGGGAACAGCCCCCAGTACGCCAGGTCGGTCAGCAGCACAAGGGAACCGGTCAGCACCGCCGCCAGCACGCCGGCTGCGGGCAGCGTCAGCCACCGTCCCCCGTTCTGTCGCCCTCGACGCACGTGCCCACGCATGAGCCAGATACGGCCGGTCAGCTTGACCAGCAGGACGACGCTGACGCCCGCCACGAGCTGAGGCACGATCCACCCCCCGTAGGAGACCAGGGGGTTGGAGGAGTAGGACAGCGCCAGCCGCGCCACCATCCCGATATAGGCCAGGTACAGCACCCACGCCGCCAGGACGGACAGGGTCAGGGCACCCGCCCAGCGCCCGATCGGGTCCGGCAGGTGCAGGCCTCGTCGTCCCCGCAGCCGCGGCAGCTGCCCGACGACCCAGCCGGCGCCTGCACCCACCAGCAGGGCCACCCCTGCGACGAGCGTGCCGAGCATGAGGTCGCCGGAGGCGTACCAGCGTGCCGGCCCCGGTGCCTGCGCCCAGAAGTCCTGGACCGGCGTCGCCCCGGCCACGGCTGGCTCAGCCGACGCCGTGGCCGGCAGGCCCGTGACCCACCGTGACAGGTCCCGGGTGACGCCCGGCGCGAGCGGGCCGTCCGTCGTCGTGCCGAGCTTGAGACCGTGGTTGGCGCTGTCGTAGTAGCGCACGGTGAGCTGGGTGTTGCCGGCCTTGCGGATCGACTCCCAGATCGTGGCCGGTCCCTGGACCAGCGGCATCGAGGAGTCGCCCGTGCCGTAGAGCATGAGCACGGGCACGGTGATCTGCTCCTCGTAGGGCCTGGCGTCGAAGTCGGCGTAGCCGAAGGCGCCACCCGGCAGCTCACGGCTGCCCAGCAGGCGGGCGACGGCGTCGAGCAGCGCGTCGGGCACGCCCACGCGCGTGAGGTAGGAGCCAGCGGCGTAGGTCGCTTGCTGGCGGATCATGACGACCGGGGCGCTAGCCAGGACGAGGAAGGCGACCTGGGGGTCAGTCCCGGCCAGGATGACACCGGGGTAGCCACCCTCAGACTCGGCGTAGACGCCGACGCGCTGTGCGTCCACACCGTCCAGGCCCCGCAGGAAGGTGAGCGACTGCTGGTAGTCCGCCGCCATCGAGATGTAGTCGCGCTCAGTGAGGCTGTAACTGTGCGTCGGCTTGTTCGGCACGAGCGTGGTGGCCCCGGCCGAGGCCAGGGCCTCAGCCTGCTCACCGAAGCCGGCCTGGGTGTGGGTCCCGGCCCCGTGGAGGAAGACCACGCCCGGGGTCGGCCCGCTCACCCCCGTGGGGCGGCGCAGCAGCGCGGGGGTGAGCTCGCCATCGGGGTGAGTGATCGTGACCTCGCTCGTGGTGACCTCATACGTGCCCACGTCGGGCGTGGTCACCACCCCGCCGATGCGTGTGTCGCTAGAGGATGGCACGAGGGAGTCCTCAAGCGGCACCGGCGACCAGCGTGGTCCAGCCAGGGTCCCTACCAGGGACAGGACCAGGCAGGTGACGATGATCGCCCCCATGGTGCGGTGGTCGCGTGAGACGGCCAGCACCACCGCCCCCAGGGCGAGGGTGGTGGTAATAGCCCAGATCTCCGTCCTTCCTGTGCCCAGGGCCGCCAGCACGATGACGGCCAGGACCACGCCGGCCCCCATGACGAGCAACCGACGCCGCTCCTGGCGCCACAGGTCGGCCAGCAGGCGCCAGGCTCGTCGGGGGAAGGCCTTGAGCCAGGCCCATCCTGAGCGCAGCTCCTGGGCCGTCAGCAGGTCATTGGCCACGGCCAGCCTCTAGAAACCGAGCCTGGCTAGGGCCTTGGGGTCAGACTGCCAGTCCTTGAGGGTGCGCACGTGCAGGTCAAGATAGATCGCGCGGCCCACCAGCTCCTCGATGCCAGCGCGGGCCCGTACACCGATCTCCTTCAGGCGTGAGCCACCCCTACCGATCACGATGGCTTTCTGTGAGTCGCGCTCGACAACGAGGCTCACTCTCACCTGCAGGCGCCCGCCAGCGCCCTTGATCCGCGAGCCGGTCCGGTCGGTACGCGGATCAAGCACCTCGTCGACGACGACGGCCAGGGAGTGGGGCAGCTCGTCACGCACGGACTCCAGGGCAGCCTCTCGCACGAGCTCGCCGATCATGACGGCCTGGGGCTCGTCAGTGACCTCTCCGGTGGGGTAGAGCGGCGGGGAGGAGGGCAGGTGACTGATGAGGACGTCCGTGAGGACGTCGACCTGTTCGCCTAAGACGGAGGAGACCGGGACGATATCCTCCCACTGCCCCAGCTCGTTGACGGCCAGCAGCTGCGCCGCCAGGTCCTGGCGGCTGACGGTGTCCGCCTTGGTGACCACCGCGACGACCGGTGCGCGTACCTGCTCCAGGTCACGGGCGATGAAGCGGTCACCGGGGCCGATCTTCTCGTTGGCGGGGATGCACAGGGCGACGACGTCAACGTCCATGAGGGTCTCACGCACCAGGTCGTTGAGCCGCTTGCCCAGCAGGGTCTTGGGACGGTGCAGGCCCGGGGTGTCCACAAGCACCAGCTGGGCGTCGGCACGGTGGACCACGCCACGCACGTTGTGGCGGGTGGTCTGGGGCCGGCCGGAGGTGATGGCAACCTTGGTGCCGACCAGGGCGTTGGTAAGCGTGGACTTGCCGGCGTTGGGCCGTCCCACCAGGCACGCGAAGCCCGCACGGAAGCCCTCGGGGACGTCAGGGACCACGATCTGTGCCCGCGCCGAGGCCTCAGGCAGGTCCTGTGGATCGCTGCTGGCGTCCTCCAGCGCGTTGGGACCAGCCATCAGCTCATCATCACTGGGGAAACGGACAGGTACGTCAGTCATGGGTGTCCTTTGAGGTGGTCGGGGCCGTATCTGGCCTGCTGGATGAGACGAGAAGGCTGGTGACCTGGCGGCGTCTGCCGGTGGCCTGGTCGGCCACGAGGCGCACGCCCTGGACCTCACCGCTGGCGCCCGGCAGCGGGACCCGGCCGATGGCCTTGGTGAGCAGGCCACCTGCGGTGTCGACGTCGTCGTCGTCAATCTGAGAGTCGAACAGCTCGCCGAGCTCGTCCAGGCTGAGCCTGGCCGGGACCCGGTAGACGCCGTCGCCTAGGTCCTCGACCTCAGGCTCGGCGTGGTCATGCTCGTCGGTCATGTCCCCCACGACCTCCTCCAAGAGGTCCTCCATCGTCACCAGGCCGGCCGTCCCGCCGTACTCGTCGACAGCGAGGGCCATGTGGACCGAGTCGGTCTGCATCTCACGCAGGAGGTCGTCGGCGAGCTTGGTCTCGGGAACGTAGACCGCCTCACGCATGCAGGTCACGACCTCGCGACCGGCGTAGTCGGGCTGGGCGTCCAGGCGCCGCAGGACGTCCTTGAGGTAGACCACGCCGCGCACGTCGTCGGCGTCCTGGCCGATGACGGGGACACGCGAGAAGCCGGACTTGATGAACAGGCGCATGGCGGCCGAGACGGGCTTGCTGGCGTCGATGGTCACCATGTCCGTGCGCGGGACCATCACCTCGCGCACGAGGGTCTGGCCGAGCTCGACGACGCTGCGCAGCATCTGCCGGTCCTCGTCCTCGATGGTCTCGGCCTCACCGATCTCGTCGATCATCTCGCGCAGGTCCTCGGTCACCTCCGCGCGGGCCTCGGCGTCGGTGAGGGTGGCTGAGCGCCCGTAGTGGTCCTCCAGCCAGCGCCAGGGGCGTCCCAGCGCGTCGACCTTCTCCAGCGGACCGGCCAGCGCCAGCAGGACGCCTGCCGGGTTGCGCCGACCGGCGGAGCGCGGAGAGAGCCCGACCACGAGCCCCAGGAGCACGGCGTTGAGGCCGACGGCGATGAGCAGGACCAGCCACCAGCGGTCCACGAGCCCCGCCACGGCCAGTGTGAGCAGGACGGCAGCGAGCATGTCCACCGCCACGCGCACGGCCGCCACCGAGCCCAGCACCTGGGCACGGCGCTCCGCCAGGGCCAGAACACGGGCGGCGCCGCGGCGCCCGTCCTCCACCAGGTCCTCGGCAGCGGCACGGGTCATGCGTGACAGCGCCGCCTCGGCAGCGCTGAGCAGCGCGCCGCAGGAGAGCACCACCACGGCGGCCACGACGAGGAGGGCGACCGGGGTCCCGCTCACTTACCGCGCTCCGCGAGGAAGGTCAGGAGCAGCTGACGCTGGAGGGCGAACATCTCCTTCTTCTCCTCCTCCTCGGCGTGGTCGTAGCCGAGCAGGTGGAGGATCCCGTGGGTGGTCAGCAGCAGCATCTCCTCGGCCGCGCTGTGACCGGCCTCCAGAGCCTGCTTGGCGGCCACCTGCGGGCACAGCACGATGTCGCCGAGCGTCCCGGCCGGCGTCTCGGCGTCCTCGGTCCCCGGACGCAGCTCGTCCATGGGGAAGCTCATGACGTCGGTGGGGCCGGGCAGGTCCAGCCAGCGCACGTGGAGCTCGGCCATGGGCTCGGGATCGATGAACAGGATGTTGAGCTCAGCCTGGGGGTTGACGTGCATGGCCCGCAGGACGTGGTCAGCCAGCGCGGAGAACTCCGCACCGTCGATCTCGACGTCCGTCTCGTTGTTGACCTCGGTGCTCATGCGTGGCTCCTGCCGGTGGTGGGTCGGTGGTGGGTACGCCCGGAGGGACGACGACGCCCCTCAGCGGCGGACGAGGCGTCCGAGGCCGCCTCGGTGGCGGCGCGCTCGGCGTCGTAGCGGGCGTAGGCGTCAATGATCCGGCCCACGAGGCGGTGGCGCACGACGTCGGCGCTTCCTAGCTCGCAGAAGCTGATGCCGTCCACTCCTGCCAGGATCGTGCGCACCACGAGCAGGCCGGAGGGGCGCCCGCCAGGCAGGTCGATCTGGGAGACGTCCCCGGTCACCACCATCTTGGAGCCGAAACCCAGGCGGGTGAGGAACATCTTCATCTGCTCGGGGCTGGTGTTCTGGGCCTCGTCGAGGATGACGAAGGCGTCGTTGAGGGTGCGCCCGCGCATGTAGGCCAGCGGCGCGACCTCGATGGTGCCGGCGGCCATAAGCCGCGGCAGGGTGTCGGGCTCGAGCATGTCGTGCAGCGCGTCGTAGAGGGGACGCAGGTAGGGGTCGATCTTGTCGGTGAGGGACCCCGGCAGGAAACCGAGGTTCTCCCCCGCCTCGACCGCGGGCCGGGTGAGGATGATCCGCGAGACCTGCCGCTTGGCCAGCGCGTCCACTGCCCGGGCCATGGCGAGGTAGGTCTTGCCGGTCCCGGCCGGACCGATACCGAAGGTGATGGTGGACTCGGCGATGGCGTCGGTGTAGGCCTTCTGGCCGAGCGACTTGGGGCGGATCGACTTGCCGTGGGTAGTGAGCACGTCCTCGGTCAGGACCTCGGTAGGCCGGGCCGCGGCGTCGAGCAGGCCGATGGCGCGCTCAACGGCGTCGGCCGTCAATGGCGTGCCGGCGCGGGCGACGTCGATGAGCTCAGACAGCAGCAGGACCACCATGTCCACGCGTGAGGCCTCACCGGTCACGGTCACGGTGTTACCACGTACGTGGACGCTGGCGTCCGGGAAGCCCTTCTCGATCGCGCGCAGGACCTCGTCGCGTGCGCCCAGCAGCTGGACGGGCGGCAGGTCCACGGGCAGGACGAGGCTGCGGGTGTCGTCGGCGTGGAGGTCTGGCGCGGCGGCGGACTCTGAGGTGATCGCCGAGGGGTCGGCTACTGCGATGGGCGGTTTCGTCATCGCACCCGATCCTAGCGGGAGTGGGCTTGGTACGGCTGTGAGCAGGGCTACCGCGCCGTCGTGTGGGAGCATCCCTACATGGGACGCGATCTCACCGCGCACGAGCGCGCCGCGATTGAGACGATGATCGAGCAAGCCGACGACGGCGCCGCAGCTTTTCCGCGGATCTCGCCACCGCCGTCGGCCAGCTCAGCAGGCTGGCGCGCTCGCGCTCTCCCGGGTGGCCGGTCTTAGCGCGTGGCTCGCGGCACCGTCCGTGCCGCGATGACGAGCAGCGCGAATCCGGCCAGGGCCAGCCACAGCAGGTTGCGACTGACCTCCCAGGGCATGCCAGCGACTGTGGCCAGGTGCGAGGCCAGGTCCGCCGCCCAGCTCATGGGGAGCCAGTTGCCAACCGCCTCCAGCACGCCGGGCAGCTGGCTGCGCGGGACGAGCAGACCGCACAGGAAGACCTGCGGAGCGACGATGACCGGCATGAGCTGGACCGCCTGGAACTCTGAGGAGGCGAAGGCTGAGGTGAACAGGCCCAGCGCCACCCCGACGAAGGCGTCAAGCAGTCCGACAAGCACAAGCCAGGCCCAGGACCCGACCAGCTCAACATCGAGCAGCCAGCCGCACACCGCCACCAGGACCAGGGACTGCACCGTGGCGGCCAGGGTGAAGGCCGTGCCGTAGCCAAGCAGAAGATCGGCGCGATGCAGGGGCGTGGTCCACAGCCTCTCCAGGGTGCCGGATCGACGCTCACGCAGCATAGCGACGCTGGTGACCAGGAACATCACGAGCATGGGCAGGATCGCAACCATGGTGACGGCCACCCGGTTGAACAGCTGCTCACCGTGGGGGTAGTCGATGTAGACGAAGTAGAGCAGGGCGACGAGCACCGAGGGCACGGCGACGATGAGGCCGACCGTCCGGCGGTCTGCGGCGAGCTGGGCGAGCACCCGGCGTGTGGTGGCGAGGTAGGTACGCAGTGTCATCGGTGGTTCTCCTTGGTCGTCTCAATAGCGATCGCCTCGGCGCCGTCGTCTGCCACCCCATCCGCGTCACGGATGACGGTGAGGAAGGCCTCGTCCAGGGTCTGGGAGCCAGTGCGATCCAGGAGCTCAGCGGCGGTGGCTACAGTGAGGAAGCGCCCGTCACGCATGAGCATGACGCGGTCACAGCGGAAGGCCTCGTCCATGACATGGCTGGAGACGAGGATGGTGGTGCCTGCCTCCGCAATGGTGTGGAAGGCGGTCCACAGCTCCTCGCGGGTCACCGGGTCCAGGCCGACGGTAGGCTCGTCAAGCACCAGGAAGTCCGGGGATCCCACGAGGGCACAGGCCAGGCTGACGCGTCCGGCCTGGCCACCGGAGTAGGTGGACACCGGGCGGTCGGCGATCTGGGCCAGGCCCACGGTTCCCAGGATCTCCTCCACGTCACGGGACCGCGGCCCTGCTAGGGCAGCAAAGTGGGCGACGTTCTGGCGGGCGGTGAGATCGGTGTAGACGGCACCACCCTGGGCCATGTAACCGACCCGACCGCGTGTGGCGGGCTCACCCGGACGGCGGCCAAGAACAAGGACTTCACCGTCATAACGCTGGACGCCAACAAGGGTGCGCATGAGGGTGGTCTTACCGCAGCCCGAGGGACCGAGCAGCCCGGTGATGGAGCCCTTGCGCAGCTCCAGGTCCAGGCCGTGCAGGATCGTGTGTCCGCCGCGGCTCACGCGCAGGCCCTGGGCGTGGACGACGACGGGCGGGCGCACGTCCTGGGACAGCACATCAGAGAGATGGACTCTCACTCCGTTTTTCATCATATGATGAACATATGGGGTGCAGCCTTCCGCGACAAGAGCCTCAGCGCGAGGTGACGAAGGAGATACGAGGCCCACTCAGACCGGGCGGCGCCCCCTTTTACCGACCAGGAGCAGAGCTCGGCAGCTCACCGGTGAGGTAGTGCTGGATCATCGGACCGTACAGCGCAACGAGGGCGTCAGCTCCCGCCCCCGCGAGGGCATCGAGCTCCATCACCCACAGGGCGGCCCCCAGTCCGATGACCTGGCTGACCACGAGCTGGGTGCGTAGGCGGGGCCGGTCCGGAGCCACCTGGGCGACCGCCGGTTCCAGGACCTGCCCGCTCATGAGGTCTCGCAGCCCTGCCATCGCCGTCGCATCAGTCCCGATGGCGTGGAAGGCCGCCTGGAAACGCTCCGGTCCCGCCCTCGTCCAGGACTCCAGAAAGAGCCTGACAAGGCCCTCCCCCATCTGCTCAGCCGGAAGCTGACGCAGCCGCGACGCCACGGCGTCTGCCGAGATCCCAGTGTCCTCGCCCTCCCCTGTCACCGCCGCGATGAACAGGCGCGCACGGTCGGGGAAATAGTGGTGGACCAGGGCGGCGTCCACGCCGGCCTCACGCGCGATTCCCCGCAGTGAGGTGTTGTAGCCCTCGCGCGCGAAGGCGGTGCGTGCGGCCCTGAGGATCGCCTCTCGCGCGTCCGGGCTCCCAGCCGCGCGCCTGCCCCGCGGGCTCATGCGGACCTCAGCCCGCGCAGGAGGGCCAGGGCCCCCAGGATCTCGGACAGGTCAGCGATCGGCTCACTCATACCGTGGACAGTAGCAAGCACCTGCTGGCTGGTACCGCGGGTACCTCCCGGGATCTCCCACCCTGCCCTACTGTGACCCCATGGACCATCGCGCCGAGGTACGTGAATTCCTTGTCTCCCGTCGGGCAAAGGTGACGCCCGAGCAGGTCGGCCTGCCTGCCGGGACCTCCCGTCGCGTCCCCGGTCTGCGTCGTAGCGAGGTGGCCACCCTGGCGGGGGTGAGCGTGGAGTACTACACCAAGCTCGAGCGCGGGCACATCGCCGGGGCCTCGCCGGAGGTCCTCGACTCCCTGGCGAAGGCGCTCGAGCTTGACGAGGCCGAGCGCTCTCACCTCTTCGCCCTCGCCGCCGCAGGCGCCCCGGCCGCCCGCCCACCACGCCGTCGCTCCGTGGTCTCCTGGACGCCAGGGCCTGAGCTGACCTGGATGCTTGACGGGTTTACGGCAGGCCCTGCCTTCGTGCGCAACGGGCGCATGGACCTGCTGGCCACCAACGCCCTGGCGCGCGCCTTCTACACTGAGGTCCTTGAGGCGCCGGGCCGGGGAAACATCGCCCGGCACACCTTCCTAGACCCGCGCGCCTTCGCCTTCTACCCCGACTGGGACTCGATCGCGGACATCACAGTGGCGATCCTGCGCACCGAGGCAGCTCGCGCCCCGCGTGACACCGAGCTGCACGAGCTGATCGGCGAGCTGAGCACGCACAGCGACGAGTTCCGCACCCGCTGGGCCCGCCACGACGTGCGCCACCACGGTGCGGGCGCCAAGACCTTCTGCCATCCGGTAGCCGGCGAGATGACCCTGGCCTACCAGGGGATGGACCTGGAGGCCGAGCACGGGCTGACCTTCACCGCCTACACGCCCGAGCCTGGCTCGCCGTCGGCCAGCAACATGGCGCTGCTGGCGACCTGGGAGGCCAGCCAGCGCCAGGAGCAGGCTGAGACTAGCCAGCAGGTAATGAGCCGGTAACGACGGCGGTGCGTGCCTGACCGCCTGTTGACGGCCTGTTCTGCCCCCCACCAGCCGCACGCTTCAGGGTAGCGGCGGCTCAGGCTCCACCCGTCCGGCAGCCTGGACAGGACGAGGCCCAGCCCTGCACCCAGGACCGGGCCTCCCTCAAGACGGCTCCCGCTCACACAATCCGCTCGACCGCCTCGGCTGCTGCCTTGCGGTCCCTCATCAGCAGGATGCTCAGCGGCAGCAGGTACAGCGCAGCCACGACCGTCCCCACGACCACCGGTCCTCGCAGTCCCAGGGAGGTCTCCAGCGCCAGCCCGGCCACCCAGGAGCCGAGCATGGTGCCGACGTTGAAGGACGAGGTGCTCATGGCTGAGGCCAGCGTAGGCGCGTGGGACGCGTAGGCCACGGACTTCCCGATGAGGATCGGGTTGGTGGACATGCCGAACAGCCCCAGGGTGAAGACCAGGACGATGGTGAGCACCGGGACGTGGGAGAAGGCGATGAGCCCGGCCAGGGACAGGAACGTCATGGTCGCCGAGACGTACATGACGCCATAAGGCCGCTCCACTCCCAGCTTCCCACCGTAGAGGGAGCCCAGGAGCGCGCCCAGCCCGTAGACCAGCAGGACGAAGGGCACGGCACCCTCCCCCAGCCCGGTCCGGCCAGTGAGCAGGGGACTGATGAAGCTGTAGGCGGCCAGTGAGGAGCCGCAGACGATGGCGCAGCAGGCCAGCACCAGCCACACGCGGACGTCCTTCAGGGCCGCGACCTCCGCACACACCGACGGCGCTGGAGCACCGGCATCATCGCCAGAGTGAACCTGGGCGTAGATGAGGACGGCTGCGGCCATCGCCAGAGCCGCGAGGATCCAGAACGGCCCGCGCCAGCCCATCACCTGCCCGGCCAGGGCACCTAGCGGCACGCCGACGGCGTTGGCCAGCATGCCTCCGCCCAGCACGATGCCCAGAGCCCGCGAGGCGGCTGGGCCTGCCTCCTTGGCAGCGACGACGGCGGCCACAGCCCAGAAGGCACCAGTCGCCAGGGCGGTGAGAAAGCGGGCGATGAGGATGAGGGTGAAGCTGGAGGTCAGCGCCACCGCGATGTGCGCCAGTGCGAAGAGCAGCAGGACGGAGGTCAGGGTGAGGCGCCGGTCGAGCTTGAGGGTGGCGATGGCCATCGCCGGGGTACCCACGATCATCCCGAACGCGAAGACGGTAATCATCAGGCCAGCGCGCGAGACGCTCACGCCCAGGTCCGTGGCGATCTGCGGCAGGATCCCAGCGACGACGAACTCCGTGGTCCCCATGAGGAACACACCGGCGGCCAGGACGTAGGTGACCAGAGGCAGACGTGCGCTGCTCGCGGATGCGGGCGGGGCCGAGGTTGAGGACTCCAAAGCATTCACGGCTCTACCTCACCAGCGATGTGGCGCTGTGGGGAGCCCCGTGTGGGAGAGCTACCGCCGGGGACTCCCTTGGGGTGAAGGAGCTTCCTAGCGTGTGAGTCGGCGTCGAGGACAACCCGGCGCACCTTCTCCCCCGATCCGTCAGGAGACTGTCGTGACGCCTTCAGCCGCGCTCCCACCCCGTGCGCCCCGCCGAAGGGTACTCGCCTGGAGCGGCCTCGCCCTTGCCGGCGGCTTCGCTGCGCTCGCGGGGTGCTCGGGCACCGAGGCCTCCTCGGGAACCGAGCCGGGCCAGCCCGCGACGCAAGCGCCGTCGTCCCCTGACAGCACTTCAGTAACCCCTCAGGAGAACACCGTGACCGATTCTCAGGACTCTGCCGAGGCTGCAGGCGCTTCCGTCACACTGGTCATTGACGGAAGGGCGGTCGAGGCCGTGGTGTGGGACAACCCCACTGGCCGCGACCTGCTGGAGCAGCTACCGTTGACGCTGCAGTTCTCCGACTACGCGGGTCAGGAGAAGCTGGCGGATCTGCCCCGGGAGCTGACGATGGAGGGTATGCCGCGCGGGGACAGCCCACAGGTAGGGGATCTCGGGTACTACTCCCCCAACGGCGTGCTGGTGATCTACACCAGCAAGGTCGGCTACTGGAACGGCATCGCCCGGATCGGGCGGGTCACCGGGGACCTGAGCGTGGTCACCGGCCAGAGCGGAGACTTTGAGGTCAGGATTGAGAGGGCAAGCTAGACGACCGCTTCCCACGGGTTGATCAGCTCTACGCCTGTCGCGGCGAAGTCCGCAGTATTGCGGGTAGCCAAGGCATAACCTCGCGCGCTCACGACAGCAGCGATAAGCGAGTCCATCACAGGCAACGGTCGACCGTGAGTACGAGCATGAGCCTGGAGCCGCGCCCAAGCACGTGAGGCTCGGCCGTCGAATGGCAGGACTCGATCCTCGAAGAACGGAATGACCTCTTCCTCAAGCCGTTCCCGGAGAAGATCGCGTCGACGTCCTGAAGGCAGGATCTCCACACCGGCACGCAGCTCCGCCAGGGTCAGCGCCGTGACATAAAGGGTCCTCGGATGCTGATCATCCAACCAACGTGCGACGCGAGGATCAGGATCGCGCCGCAGAGGCTCAGAAAGCACATTCGTGTCGAGGACAATCACGACAGGTCCAGCGGCTCGTAGACGGAGCGGTCACGCGTGATCTCTAGGTCAGCTCCGCCGCTCTCCTGACGAATCGAGCTCAGAAGTGTTCCCAGGCCACGGCGAGGTTGGTCTTCAATGGCCTCATCAAGAATGGCACGAATCTCTGCCTCCATGGAGCGACCATGCTCATGCGCGCGAGCCTTGAGCGCGCGATGCGTATCGTCGGTCAAGTTTCTCACGATGACACTGGCCATCACACACCCCCTGCTATCAACTATGCGTAATGATATCAACCTCACCGTCTTAACAGAAGCCCCACCTTGGAGCGGGTGAGGCAGGCAGGCACTACTGCTGCGTCTCGTTCCTGCGCCGCAGACGCCGGATCTGCTCATAGGTTCGGGCAAGCCGCTGCTCATGGTCATTGTCGCGCGGCCGGTAGTAGCGACGGCCCACGAGGCTGTCCGGCAGGTACTCCTGGGGCGCGACCCCGTAGGGGTAGGCGAAGGGATCGAGCATGCCGCCGTGACCGATGGTGTGGGCACCGCAGTAGTGGGTGTCACGCACGATGTAGGGAATAGGCTGGCGCTGGTGGTTCTGAGCGTCCTGGCGCGCCGCTTCATAAGACCAGCGACCGGCGTCCGACTTGGGACTCAGGCACAGCTGGATGACGGCCTGGGCGTAGAGCGCGGCGTCAGCGTCTGAGCCCTCCATGGAGCAGTGCATGGCCGAGATGACGTCGTAGTGGTAGCTCTCGTCCTTGTCGAAGCTGATGCGCTGGTTCCTTGCGAACTGCTCGACGTCGTCGACGCGCAGGGAGGCGCCGCGCAGACCGTGGAGGGTCTCGGTGATGCTCAGGGCCATGCGGCAGTCGCCCAAGAAGCGCGAGACGGCACCTAACGACAGAGCGCAGGATCCCGTCGGGGTCGAGCAGGTACTCCTGGCCAACGACCTCATCGAGACTGCGCGGGCAGATCTTGTCAGCTAGTGGCTGGTGAAGCATGAGCGGCCCCTCGGGAAGCCGGATGTTCGCAGGCGGATGCGCAGCTGTCATTGTGCCGCTACGGCTGAGGCGAGAGGACTAGCCTGATGTGAAGCGGTGAGTCGCTCGTCAGGGCCCTTCCCACCCGTACTCCTCGCGCAAAGGACTGGTCATAAAACTTGGTATGCGTAGTCCCTCGCTGACACGCTCGCTCAAGGCGCGCACCACCGGGCACGCTAAGCGCGCGGTCAAGAAGGCTGTCATCCCCGGTTACGGCCGCAAGAGCATGGGGTACGTCAAGGACCCCAAGCGCGGTGCGCAACGCCGTCTACCACCGCCCCACCTTCAGCTGGCGTGACCTGTTCGGGCTCTAGGATCAGCGTGAGACCACACACCTAACTAGACAACCCCTCGCACCCGGCGCTTGCAGCACCGCAGCCTCACTCCTCCCCCAGGCCCTGGAAGCGCTCCACATAGGCAGCCAGAGCCTGGAGGACCCGGGCCTTCTTCACCTCGCGGGAGTCCTCCCCGGCCACCGGCCGGTGGAAGCGAGACATACGGGGTAGCACATTGTTCATGGCTGTGCCATCAGCAGGCACGACGCCGTCACGCAACGCAGCGGCGACGAGGTTCCTCGTACCCGCCTCCTGGAGGTTCTCCACGCCGATCATGTTTGTCAGCTCGGCCTCACGCCGCTCAGCAATGAACGCCCGCCACTGCTCACTCACATCACCCTTGGCTGAGACCGAACGGACGAAGTCCTCGATGAGGTCACGCTTGGAGTGCAAGGTGGGACTGGAGGCGATAGCGCGGGTAATCTCGACTGGGACCTCGAGGTCCTCCCCGTCGCCCTTGTCCGCTCGGTGCTGCTCGACGAGCATGAGGATGTAGTCGACCCCGACCTCGACCTGCTTGACGAGCTCGATCTCGAAGACGAGGTCGTCATTGATGTCCTCCCTCTCTGATGCCGAGCGGTGGCGCAGGTCGTCGTAGAGGTCGACGTAGGCGGAGCGGTAGTCGGCGAAGTCAGCCTCGCTCAGCACGTCGTCGGCAGCGAAGTCGTCGAAGCTCGTGAGGATGTTCCGCAGCCGCAGAATCGTCCCAAAAGCCTGAATGAATTCCTTCTGGGCGGACTCGGAGTCGATTCTCTGCCCTGGTTCGAAGGCGCTTCGTAGTTCAGCGATCTTGCTCAGGTACTCCTGGAGGTACTCCTGGTAGGGCTTGAGCAGGACGATTCCGCCGGCGTCCTTGTTTCCGAACAGCGCGATGGCCTCATCAGTGGCTTCCTGCAGGTCACGGAAGCAGACGATGTTGCCGTAGGTCTTAACGGAGTTGAGGATGCGGTTGGTGCGTGAGTAGGCCTGAATGAGGCCGTGGGCACGCAGGGACTTGTCTACCCACAGGGTGTTGAGGGTTTTGGAGTCAAAGCCCGTGAGGAACATGTTGACCACGATGACGAGGTCGATACTGCGATCGGTGAGGCGGCGTGAGAGGTCTTCGTAGTAGCCCTCGAAGCCCTCGGCCGAGGTGTCATAGGCGGTACCGAACTGCTGGTTGTAGTCCTTGATCGCGCGATCGAGGAAGTTCCGATCGTCAGTAGACAGGGCAGTCGGGTCGACTGTCTCTTCTGCGAGGGTCTCCCCTGGTGCGTCGGCGTTGGCCGCGTAAGAGTAGACGATGCCGACGCTCAGCCGCCGGTCACGAGGGAGCCCTTCCTGCTGACGACGGAACTCCTCGTAGTAGGCCCGTGCCGCGGGGATCGACGCGGTGGCGAACAGCGAATTGAAGCCGCGGACACGCTTCTGGCCGAGTGTGTAGGAGCTGGATCGCTTGGTCTTGGCGTCGAAGTGTTCGCGGATGTAGGTAACGATCTGGCTGAGCCGTTGGGGCGCGAGAAGGGCTCGTTCGCTGTCGACGGCGCTGACCTCAGCGTCGGCGACGTCAGTGCGCATGTGGACGGTGTCGATGTAGTCGATGCGGAAGGGCAGGACGTTCTTGTCAGCGATGGCGTTGACGATCGTGTAGCTGTGGAGCTGGCCACCAAAGGCCTGAGGCGTGGTGCGCAGCATGGCGTTGCCGCCTGTACCGGCATTGGCCGCGAAGATCGGGGTGCCGGTGAATCCGAAGAGGTGGTAGTTGCGGAAGGCCTTGGTGATCGCCGTGTGCATGTCACCGAACTGGCTGCGGTGGCACTCGTCGAAGATGAGGACGACGTGCCCGTCGTAGACGGCGTGCCGACGGTGACGGCCGACGAAGTTGGACAGCTTCTGGATCGTGGTGACGATGATCGGGACGGTCGGGTCGTTGATCTGCGCAGTTAGCTTGGTGGTGGACTGGTTAGCGGAGACGGTGCCTTCAGCGAAGCGGTTGTACTCCTTGATCGTCTGGTGGTCGAGGTCCTTGCGGTCGACGACGAAGATGACCTTGTCGATACCCGCCATGCCGGCGGCGAGCTTGGCGGTCTTGAAGGAGGTGAGGGTCTTTCCGGAGCCGGTGGTGTGCCAGATGTAGCCGCCGGCAGCGATGGTGCCGACCTGCTTGTTGAGGCTGGAGGTCTTGATCTTGCGCAGGATCGCTTCGGTGGCGGCGATCTGGTACGGGCGCATGACCATCAGCTTGTGCTGCGTGGTGAAGACGCAGTAGCGAGTGAGGACGGCGAGCAGTGTGTGCTTGGCGAGGAAGGTGCGTGCGAAGTCGATGAGGTCGGGAATGGGCTGGTTGTCGGAGTCAGTCCACCAAGAGGTGAACTCGAAGGAGTCGGAGCTGGCGGCCTTGGACTCGCGTCGACCGCGTGTGGACTCGGTGATGTGGTCGAAGCGGGTGGTGTTGGCGTAGTACTTGGTGTGGGTGCCGTTGGAGATGATGAAGATCTGAACGTAGCCGAACAGTCCTGCTCCGGCCCAGAAGGAGTCTCGCTGATAGCGGTTGATCTGGTTGAAGGCCTCACGGATGGCAACGCCGCGGCGCTTGAGCTCGATGTGAACCAGCGGTAGGCCATTGACGAGGATGGTGACGTCGTAGCGGTTGGAATGGGCACCGTCGTCAACAACGTACTGGTTGGTGACCTGCAGCCGGTTGTTATGGATGCGCTGCTTGTCGATCAGGCGGATGTTCTTGGACTCACCGTTGTCTCGGATGAGGACCTGGACATGATCCTCTTGAATACGGCGAGTCTTCTCCACGATCTCGTCGACGCCTCCGGAGCGTGTGGCGATCGACTCGGCAAGGAAGCGCTTCCACTCGGCGTCGCTGAATTGATACTCGTTGAGGGCCTCGAGCTGGGTGCGGAGGTTAGCGAGAAGCTCGGCCTCGGAATTGAACCGCACGTACTCGTAGGCCTGAGCCTGCAGCTGTGTGATGAAGGCTGCTTCAAGCTGTGCCTCTGACTCGTAGCCACGTTCCGTTTTCTCGGATGCCTCGTAGCTACCGACGACGGTCGACTCGTCGGTGAGAATAATCGGCTCGATACCGACGGCGGGGGCAGAGCTGATGGTCATGTGCAGGTCCTGAGGTTTGAGGAGTAAGTGGGACGACGGCGGTATCTGAGTCAGCCAGACCGCTGCCCTGATGCAGCCGGATCCGGTGACGTTGATGCTATGGATAGGTCACGCTCTTCCCAGTCGGCATAGGTCTTGTCACCCCAGCGCCACGCGAGTCGCCCATTGCATGATCTACCCAGGGCAATCGCACCGGCGGTCGAGGGAGAGGTAAAGGGGATATCGCGCGTGAGGACCCCAACGCCATCACGGACAGCGATAGAACCATCTTCGACGAGCTTGGTGTGACGGGCTCGATAGGACTCATATGCTCGGCGCGTCGACTCGCTGTTACCCCGGATGTTCCATGTGGCAACTACCGTTGAGCCTTCGAGAATAACGAATTCACCACCGATGACCTGTGCAGATGCTTCGACGTGCTTCTTGCTGTACGTCAGTGAGAAAACAGGCGATTCTACCGGAGCCGTGTCAGGACGTTCAATGTCCGGCTTGTTCCGACGGGAACGGAGAGCTGAGACACCGAGGACTGGGATCACAGAGCGAACCTGGGTGAGGAGTACCTCAGCGTCTGAACGCTGAGCCTCAGAAAGCTTGCGCGGCTGCGGGGTCTGTTTGTTGTCGTCTAGCGTGGATCGTTCTGCGGCTTGAGCGATTTCAATGAGGCGGGATTCGAGGTATCCCCAGTGGCCCTCGTTGAAGGAGTCTTCACGTGAGGAGATGAGGACCGCACGGTCCCACCAGTTCTTCTTGCGGTCGTGATCGACAAAGCGGTGAGCAAAGTTCTCGGTGCGTCCGATGTAGCAGCGCGTGTTTTCTATCGCGCTCGGATCATCTCCGAGCAGGAGGTAGACACCATTCGTATTGGCGTCTTCACGGCTCAGAAGCCGCTTGAGGTCGGCACGTGGTCCGGTGAGGATGCGTCCAGTCCATCCGGAGACATCAGCAGATGTGATGCCGCCTGACTCACCGTCAACATGAAAAAGCTCGATGTGCTTACCAGACAATGTCAGGGCCTCTTTTCAGGGAAGGTCAGCAAGCGGTCACGGTAGTACTCGTACTGCTTACGGCGAGCGGCGATCTCGGCGGGAAGGCCAGAGGACAGGTTGTTCACCAAGGCGTCAAAGTGGTCGAGGACATCGGCGATGCGACGCTGCTCTTCGATCTGAATCACCGGCACTTTGATCCGCGAGAACGAGTCGACAAGCAAGGTCTTCACTTTGGTTCTCGCAACGTATTTCGCGCGCCGTCGACGAAACCATGATGTACTCATCAAATACGATAGGAAACGCGCATCAAATTCACTCCTGTAGGCAAAGCAATGGTCATGAATGGCAACTGGAGTATTCCCCGTCCATGCGACAGCAGAACCAACATCTTCCACCGTCTCTCCAACATCGGCGATGACAACATCCCCGGGCAACGCATATCTGAGTCGATCAGCCAAGGATATATCGAGATAAGAATCTGTACGATCCGCCCACACTCCATAGCGAGTATAAATCTCACCGTAATGGATGCATGGAACTCCATGAGCAGCGTAATCCTTCTTCGTGAATCTCTTTCCTCGATAGAAAGATCCAATATCCCCGAGCTCACACCATCGCACACCTCTAGTGCGGAAGAAATTTTCATCCTCAGGAAAAGAGATCAAGGTATCACGATAGTGCCCATACTGCTTCCGACGGGCCTCCAGCTCCGCCTCCAGCTCCGCCTCCAGCTCCGCCTCCAGCTGTGTGAACCGGTCCAATATTCTCACAACTTCTTGTTGAATTTCAACAGGAACCACAGGAACTAGGATTCTTGAAACATCTTTCGCATAAACATGAGGGACTCCACCCCCACGCTTCAACGCGTGAATAGCCTCCTGCTTATACTTAAGAAAATGATAGCAAAAGCGGGGAATCAGCACCTCCTCGTTACACTGAATAGAAAAAGCGTCCGAAACAAAAATCGGAGTCTCCCAGTAGGTAACATGCCCGGCATACGCACCCGATCCTGCAACGACGATCGTCACACCCGATCGATTGGAATTCGCCACAAAATACGCAGGTTTAGTACCTCCAGCAATTACAGGGATATCCCCTTCTTCCACATCCTTTTTGGTAATAGCCGTCCCGCGTTGGAGAACTGCTACATGACCAAGCTCCTGGTAAGCCACACCATCGGGGCACATCTCCCGAATCATGTCGTCAATACGGCTCACGCGTTATCCCCTTCGAGGTCCGCAACGATCTCATCAATGCTGGCGCGCAGTTCTGCCTGGCGCGCCACGATCCGCTGGATCTCCGCGTTCAGCTCAACGATGTCGATCTCCTCGCGAGTGTCCTCAGCCTCGACGTAGGAGGACACCGACAGGTTGTAGCCGTTCTCCTCCAGCTGGGACGCGTCAACGAGCGTCGCCACGTGCTCAACGTCCTGCCGAGTCTCAAGAGTTTTCAGGATCATCTTCTGATTCGCAGGCATGAGCCGGTTCTTGTTGCCCTCGCGGGAGAACTCCTTCGAGGCATCGACAAAGAGCACCTTGTTATCCGTTTTGGACTTCTTGAGCACGATGACGCAGGTCGCGATCGTCGTCCCAAAGAACAGGTCTGGCGGCAGCTGGATCACCGCATCCACGTAGTTGTTCTCCACCAGGTACTGACGAATCTTCGCCTCGGCCCCACCTCGGTAGAGCACTCCAGGGAACTCAACAATCGCTGCAGTCCCATCCACTGCGAGCCAGGACAGCATATGCATCGTGAAGGCGAGATCCGCCTTCGACTTGGGGGCCAGCACACCAGCCGGCGAGAACCGCGGATCATTGATGAGCGCCGGATCGTCCTTCCCCGCCCACTTGGTGGAGTAAGGCGGATTAGAGACGATCGCCTCAAAGGGCTCAACGTCCCAGTGGGCAGGCTCGGTCAGCGTGTCGCCGTTGGCGATCGAGAAGTGCGAGAAGTTCACGTCATGCAGGAACATGTTGATCCGGCACAGGTTGTAGGTGGTCAGGTTGATCTCCTGACCGAAGAAGCCCCGCTCAACATTTTCCTTTCCCAGGACCTTGGCAAACTTGAGCAGCAGCGAACCCGAGCCGCAGCACGGGTCGTACACGCCGTTCACCCGAGTCTTTCCCATGACCGTGATCCGCGCGAGGACCTCACTAACCTCCTGGGGCGTGAAGAACTCTCCTCCCGACTTTCCCGCAGAGGAGGCGTACATGGTCATGAGGAACTCGTAGGCGTCGCCGAAGGCGTCGATGCTGGAGTCCCCGTAGGAGAGGTTGAGGTCCCCAATGGCAGTGAGGATCTTCACCAGCTTCTCGTTGCGCTGCGCGACCGTTCGCCCCAGCTTGGTGGAGTTGACATCGATGTCATCAAACAAGCCGCGCAGGTCCGACTCGGACCCCGTTCCGATCGCCGAAGCCTCGATGTTCTTAAACACCCGTGACAAAGTCTCATTGAGGTTCTCATCGTGTGGCGCCCGCTCGCGCACATTGGCAAACAGGTCCTCGGGCGCGATGTAGAAGCCCTTCTCATTGATGATGCCATCACGCGCCATCTCGGCGTCAGCCCGAGACATGTAGCGGTAGTCAAAGTCCTCATAACCAGCCTCGCGCTCCCCTTCGTTGAGGTAGTCCGTGAGGTTCTCCGAGATGAAGCGGTAGAAGAGGAAGCCCAGCACATAGGCCTTGAAGTCCCAACCATCAACGCTGCCTCGCAAGTCGTTGGCAACCTGCCAGATGGCCCGGTGCAGCTCGGCACGTTCAGTCTGAGTGGTCATGAGACCTCATTCTCGTCGTCGGGATCGGCACCACCCTGGTGCTTGCGCAGTCTCTCACCGGCTACCGACACAAACTCTGCGCCGCACCGAGCGAGGTGCTTCGAAGCATCCTCGCCCTCAGGGCCGGTCGAGCCCATCACCTTGGTTAGTGCTCCGGGTGTTGTCTGGGGTGGCCGGTTCCTGAGGGTGAGGGTGAACGTACGCATGATGAAGTGCCTTGGGTTTTGTTTCTAGGCGTTTGTCTTGATTTCCGTTGTCTCGTGGTCTGGGTTGCAGGTCCAAGACTCTTCCTCAGCCTCAGCCGGCGTACGGTAGGTCCAGGCTTTGACGAGGTCCCGACTCGTCCCATCACCAGACCCACCCACACATCACGGCCTCAACATCAACCACACCAGCCCACGACCACCTGAGAGTCAGCCCATCCTCGTAGGAACCGCCAACGCCCTCAGGCAGGACGTCGTCGCAGGAACCACTAGCACACCCGCTCGACGCAGTAACCCCACGCTCACCAAGACGCTAGGCGCTATCACCAACCGCCAACCAACCAGCCTCGGGCAACTGCGACTCAGCGTGGAGACAGAGATCTGTTCATCCAGCTGCTCTCCGGGCGTCGGCTGGCGTATGTGAAGCCCCGCCTGGGCGGGAACAGGTTCGGTGGAACATCGATCACCTTCGACAGCACGAACACAGGCCGCTGGGGCCAGGTCGAGACCTACGGCGGGAAACTCGTCGAGAACATCGACCAGGCTGTCGCGCGTGACCTGCTCACCCACGCCATGCACACTGTCGACGTCGCTGGGCACCAGATCGTGATGCACGTCCACGACGAGATCGTCGTTGAAACCAACGTAGAGCTAGGTGTCGGCGGTGAGTATCTGTAGTGGCATTTCGCCGTAGCGGGCTGGTGTTGCGATGCCAGCGGCGAGAAGAGCATTCGTGGCGAGGATCGGTTCGACGCGGCTGGCGAGCCAATCCTTCTGAAGCCCGGTCTTGGTAGCGACTTGGTCAAGCGCGACGAAGATCTTGTAGATCGAGTGATCGCTGAACTGGCGGTGGTCTCGTTTGGCTCGTCGGGCGATATTGGGAAGGATACCTGGGCGGTCGAGAACAGCGTGGTTCCACAACTTCGCGCAGTGAGCATTGCGGTTGCGTAGGTAGACGAATGACCGGACTTGGCTTGGCAGCGTCGTTGGAGAGACGTTCATCGATGCTGCCATGTCATGCAGCACTCCGGACCTGCTGGACGCCTCGATGAGTCTGGACAGGTTTCCGAACGAGAAGGCCTCCACCGCTACCCAGATGGGCATGCGTGCGTACGCTTCGATGCTATAAGCATTGCCCGTCTTGATCTCATCACGGTAGTGAGACACGAAGGCCTCCTTGCTCCGATCCAGATTCGACAGCGCATGTTCTTCGACACGTTCATCATGAGGATCAGGCGATTGTGTGAACCCCTCACCCCGAGCGAACGCTCCGATCGCTCCGACACGCTGTGCGTAGTGGTAGGCGAACCGGGTTCTCAGGAGGACCTCGATCGGATGGAGGACCTCGTCGCACACTGCAATCAGGTCTTGCTCGGCTTCGTAGAGACGTTGGATCACTGCAAAGGATGAACCGTCGAGGAAGCGGTTATCGCCCGCCACTGGGCCCACTTGCCAGTAACGGAAGTATCCCGAGAGCCGGTAGTAGTTCACGCGAGAGAGAAACTCGGCTGCTGATGCGGTGTCAGTGACGGTCAAACCGCGTTCTTGAAGCAGCTCAACCTGTTCGTCATAACTGAGCCGGCGCTTAACCATGAACTTCCTAGGAAATGAAAGGCCCCGGTCATTTGTGCATTGTCCCTTGCGGGACTAGAGGCCTGACCGGGGATCTATCACTCCTTACGGTATGCCAGCGTGGCTGCCTCGTCAACGCCACGTACCGAAGCCGGCGACTCCGCACCAGAGATCCAGCCCACTGCCGACTGAGATCAAGACGGGTTGAACGGTTACCCACAACCTAGCCGGGTTCATGCCGGGACGGCAGCGGCTCGGGTCGTGTCGATGCCGAGGCTGCCGCAGCAATTCTCCGGTGACCCGTCCGGATTCGCTGCCCCTCAGGGGCGTGTGGGCGAGAGCCTTTCAAGCCGTGTCCGGTTTCGGTGCCTGCCGTGCCCGACAGGTGGGAGCCTGGCGCATCCCGCGCCCGCGATTGTCTACCTGGCTCTCAGAACAGGAACCGGTCATGGTTACCACTAATCTCCAGACCTTTCGGCCACTGGTCTACATCTGCTCACCTATACGGGTGATATGGAAGCCAACCTCGTGCTCGCCCGTCGTTTCTGCGCGTTTGCTGTTGCGGCGAGCCAGATTCCGTTGGCTCCGCATCTTCACTATCCGCAGTTCATGGACGACAACGACCCAGATAAGCGGGAGTTGACGATGTTCTTCAACCGGATCCTGCTGTCCAAGTGCGAGGGAATCTAGGTCTACACCGCCCGTGTCTCCGCTGGGATGCGTGCCGAGATCAAGTGGGCTCACCAGCTCGGGCTTCCCGCTCACATCAATGAGGTGGCTAAGAAGCCCCAATCGATGATCGCCCATAAGGCTGGACATCAATGGACAACACTCAAGTCACCTGGACCTAAAAACCTAGGGCACTCCACACCCACGTCCACACCGGCCCGGCCGGGAACATCAAGCTCAGCAAGCAAAAGTCCAGGGAGAAGATCGACGGCGTCGTCGCCATGCACCATTCGTGGAGGCAGCACCGACACCGGGGCGTTGGTCTACGACGAACGCGGGTTAGTGGTCTGGTGATACGGGGCGCTGGGCGATGACATCGAGGACGCGCGAGTGGGCAGCGATCCAGTCGGCCGCGCCGGGGTTGATGTTGCGGCGACAGTATCGATCGCTGTTACGTAGCTGGCAAGCCTGCGAACCTGAGCCTGTTGGTCAGGGTTCGCGCTGATGAGGGGTTCTTGGTGAGAGGCACGGTTGCGGACGTGGCGGATGAGCTCCACGTTTTCTTCGAAGCTACTTCGACTACGGCCCGGATAGTGAGGCATGCCTCCATTACGTAAGTCAGTGAGGGCTTTCCACACGGTTGCTTCCAGACGCGGGATGAGCAGGAAGCGCCAGTTATCCAGTGACAGACTCGCCACGATCTGATCAGGGGTGGCATCCAGCCCCGCACGCCGCAGCCGCGCCTCGGCCTTGGTGACGTTACGTGGGAAGCCACCGAGCCGATAGCTCGGGGAGTCCCACCAACACCGTATGCCAGTATCAGCGCTCAGACGCACATCAATGAAGTTTCGAAGGAGTACCTCGACATGACTAATGTCTTCCAAGAACGCTTTCGAGATACGGGTGTTCCACACGTACCACGCATCGACCGGCTCGATCCGATAGCGGCTGATCCTGGCGGATGAGAACCACTCCTGCAACGTCTCACGACTCACCGTGGGATCGTGGTAAAGTTGTTGCCGATAGGCCTCGGGAAGGTCAATGCCGCGAAATATCGGTACACCCCCGAGGCCATTGCTTTGCCCAGGCCCCTCGCCGCATGTCTACGGGACATCGTTGGCTGCCGTCATCTCGTCTCCTTCCTGTACGCGACCGCCCATGTTCACGGGCAGGTACAGCAATGAGACTCACCAACTGGTTCCGCACACGGACCTCCGATAATCATACGCTGGCAAGCTCCCGTACCTTCCGCTAAGGCCACCGACCACGGCCTGTACCAATCGCTGCATGATGCGCCGACCCCAGAGATGACCAGCTTCGTGTTCCGCGAGGCCCTCCTGACGCACCTGCTGCTGTGGGGCAACGCCTACCTCCAAGTCCTGCGCAACGGCCTCAGTGAAGTCATTGGACTGTACCCGTTGATGCCGGACAGGATGAGCGTTGGCAGGGACGATGCCGAACGCTTGTATGACGAGTACCACACCACCTCGGATGAGTCTCACAGCGAATGGCGGCACATCAGGCTGGCCCCTCCGATGTGCTGCAAATCCCTGGGCCTCGCTTCGACGGTTGAGTCGGCTACTCGCCGATTGCGATAGCAAAGAACGCGACCGGGATGGCCACGTCCAACGAAGATTACGGCGCCTCATTCTTCGCCAACGGCGCCGCACCCAGCGGAGTCCTCGAACACCCTGGCACCGCCCCTCTACCTGGTCATCACACCGTTGAACAACGGTAAAGCTGCCGGGCTTCCCGCTCACATCAATGAGGTGGCTAAGAAGCCCCAATCGATGATCGCCCATAGGGCTGGGGGACGCCAGTCATCATTGTCGAGTTGAGCTCAACGCTTCAGCCAATTGTTTATCTGATCCCAAAGTGGGTCATCTCCCTGGAAGTCTTGAGCATTCAGACGAACATCTGCTTTGGCATGACGTTGGCAACCTGCCAGATAGCCCGGTGCAGCTCGGCACGCTCAGTCTGAGTGGCCATGAGACCTCAATCTCGCCGTCAGGATCGACACCGCCTTGGCACTCATCTGTCTTCACGTCGGACGCGCTTTTCTGGACGTGATCGACACTTCTTCCGTCTAGGAGTACGCTCCGGCAGCTCCTGCCACGTCGCCTGGATCAGATCAGCCATCAGCTCACGGTCATCAAGATCCTCAATCAGGAGGTACAGCGTCGCCCCCTTATACGGAGGCGCGAGCGGGCAACCAGGCAGCAACGCCATGCCGGCCTCAGTCCTCTTCACGAAGAGCTGGTCGTCGCAGACAAAACCCACGACCTTGCCCTGCCGGTAGACACAGTACTCACCAAACATCCGCCGGTAAGACACTCCCCCGGCGTCCGCGATCTGCTCGTACACGTACTCCATGAATGACGGGTCTGTCGCCACGGTACTAACCCCACAACCCCGCACGCTGCGCCAGCACAGCCAGCGCCACCGGACCAGCACTGGCCGTCCGCATGACATGCGGGCCCAGACGCACCGTCGTCGCCCCAGCAGCCTCCAACGCAGCCGTCTCCTCAGCGCTGATGCCACCTTCCGGCCCGACGACGACGGCGAGGCTCCCGCTGTCGGGCAACGCCACTGCGCCTATGGGTGCCGTCGCCTCCTCGTGCAGCACCAGCACCCTGCCGCCGTCCTGGACGGTCTCACGCGTCCAGGCGGCCAGCTGCGACGTCGTCATCGGCTCGGACACCTGCGGAACCCGAGCACGCCGTGCCTGCTTGGCTGCCTCGGTCGCCGTCGCCTGCCAGCGCTCACGCCCCTTGGCGGCCTTCGGCCCCTTCCACTGGGCGATGGAACGACCGGCCTGCCAGGGAATCACGACGTCGGCGCCCACCTGCGTGGCCGTCTCCACCGCCTGCTCGTCCCGCCCGCCCTTGGCCAGGGCCTGGACGAGCACCAGATCGTGGGAGGACTCAGGTTCCTGGATACGTTCAAGCACCCGCACGGCCAAGTGGTCCTTGCCCTCGGCGGCGGTGACCTCGCAGACCAGGCGCACGCCTGCGCCGTCGGCCAGGTCCACCCGCTCCCCTACCCGCATCCGGCGCACAGTGACGGCGTGGCGGGCCTCGGAACCGGTGAGGACCAGGCTGGTGCCAGGATGGGCGGTGCGGGCGGCACCGGCTGGTTCAACAGTGTCGTCGGTGAAGATGAAGACAGGGGCAGTCACGGGAGCCAGCCTATGAGACCAGCCGGGGCGGCGTCGCGGGAGGACCAGAGCCGAGCCCACAGTCCACGGGAGCCTTCCTCTCCGCGTGAGCGCGCGGCCCTTGCCCAGGCTGGGTGGCACGGCCGATCCTCTTGCCCTCCCACCGCACCACCGGTGTACCGTCAGGAGGCATGACGACTGACTCCCCCGTTGTCCCGGACCCGCAGGAGGTCGCCCAGATCTCTGCGAACCTTGCCGCGGTCCGCACCCGCATCGACGCCGCTGCCACGGCAGCCGGCCGGGCGCCGTCGGACATCCGCCTCCTGCCTGTCACCAAGACGGTCCCCGAGGACCGACTGCGCGCCGCCTTCGCCGCAGGCGTCACCGAGATGGGTGAGAACAAGGTCCAGGAGGCCAAGCGCAAGAGCACCGGGATGGCTGACCTCGGCATCCACTGGGCGGTCATCGGCCACCTGCAGACCAACAAGGCCAAGGACGTGGCCGCCTTCGCCAGTGAATTCCAGGCGCTGGACTCCCTGCACCTCGCCGAAGCACTCGACCGTCGGCTCCAGGCCGCCGGTCGCAGCCTTGATGTCTATGTCCAGGTCAACTCCTCTGGGGAGGCTTCCAAGTACGGGCTGGAACCAGAGGCCGTGGCAGGCTTCCTGGCTAAGCTGCCGGTCTACTCCTCGCTGCGCGTGCGTGGTCTCATGACACTGGCAGCCCACACCACGGACCAGGAGAGGGTACGCGAGTGCTTCCGTCTCATGCGGCACCTGCGTGACGAGGGTCGCGAGGCCGGCACCGTGGGCGACGGGCTGCTGTCCATGGGGATGAGTGGCGACTTCGAGCTGGCGGTCGCCGAGGGCGCGACCTGCGTGCGCGTGGGCACCGCGATCTTCGGCGCCCGTCCCACGCCGGACTCCCTCTACTGGCCCGGAGCCTGAGCCGGCGCCCTTCACATCGCGCCGTCCCGATACGTCTTCGCGTCTGCGGGGTGGCACCGGGCTTGTCATGCTCGGTGCCACCCCGCAGACGCGATCACACGAGGGCGGGCCGCGAGCTCAGCGCTTACGGCGGTTCTTGCCCTTGGTCTTTCCGCCCTTGAGCCGGTCGAAGAAGCCTTCCTCCTCCGCCGGGGCGAAGCCGTCCTCGCCGCGCAGGGCCGCGAGCTCCCTGAGCAGCTCCTCCTGACGCTCCGAGAGGTTGGTCGGGGTCTCCACCACCACCGTGACGTACAGGTTGCCGCGCCCGGAGCGGCGCAGCCGCCCCACGCCCAGACCGTCCAGCCGGATATCGTCACCAGACTGCGTGCCGGGGCGCACCGAGACGCTGCGCTCGCCGTCGAGGGTCTCCACCGGGAAGGAGGCCCCCAGCGCGGCCGCGGTCATCGGCACGCGCAGCTCGGTGCGCAGGTCATCGCCCTGCCGCTCCAGGGTCGGGTGTGCCTGCTCCTCGACCACCACGTAGAGGTCGCCCGCAGGTCCTCCGGCCACGCCCGCCTCACCACGCCCGGACATGCGGATACGGGTACCGGAGGACACACCGGCCGGGACGTTGACCTCGATGTCCGTGCGCACGTGCTTACGGCCCTCACCGTCGCAGTCCTTGCAGGGCGTGACGATGACCGTGCCGAAGCCCTGGCAGGTAGGGCAGGGCGAGGAGGTCATGACGTTGCCCAGGAAGGAGCGCTGGACACGCTGGACCGAGCCCTGGCCGTTGCACTGGGAGCAGGTGACCGGCTCGGTCCCCGGCGCGCAGCAGCTGCCGCCGCAGGTGGTGCAGGTGACGTAGGTGTCGATCGGCATCGTCTTGGTGGCGCCGAAGGCGACGTCGGCCAGGCTCACCTGCACCGCCACGAGCCCGTCCTGGCCGCGGCGCGCACGCGAGGCCGGCCCGCGCGAGCCGCCCCCACCGAAGAAGGTCTGGAAGATCCCGCCCAGGTCCGAGAAGTCACCGCTGAAGCCGGAGGGGAAGCCGCCGCCCCCGTGCAGCGCGTCCTCGCCGCCCACGTCGTACATCTGCCGCTTCTCGTCGTCGGAGAGCACGGCGTAGGCGGCCTGGACCTCCTTGAACTCCTCCTCGTGGCCGGGGCCGGCGACGTCGGGGTGGAGCTGGCGTGCCTTCTTGCGGTAGGCCTTCTTGATCTCCTCGGCACTGGCCTGACGGCTCACGCCGAGCAGCTCGTAGTAGTCACTCACCTGAGAACGTGTCCTTTACGTGTTGTCTCCGACGCCGGTCGCTCAGGCCGCCTGCCCCGGTCCCGCCAGGAACCGGGAGAGGTAGCGAGCGACCGCGCGCACAGTGGTCATGGTGGCGGGGTAGTCCATGCGGGTAGGGCCCACGACGCCCAGGTGGGCGACGGCGTCGCCCGGGCCGGCACCGTAGGAGGCCGTGACGACGCTAGCCTCTGCCAGGGCGTCATCATGGTTCTCGGCTCCGATGCTCACGCGCATGCCCTCCGCTCCGCCGGCGGGCCCGGCGTTGCTGGAGTCGGTGAACAGCCGCAGCAGCACGACTTGCTCCTCGATGGCGTCCAGGAGAGGCCCGAGGGAAGAGAAGTCTGGGGTGGAGCGCGCCAGATTCGCGGTGCCGGCGATCACCAGGCGCTCCTCGGCGTCCGGGCGCAGCGCCTCGATAAGCGCCCCGGTGACCGCCGAGAGCAGCACACGCTCGTCCTCACTGGCCTGCTCCTTGAGGGCTGTGAGGACTGGGATGACAGACTCAGCCCGCAGCCCCGCCAGCGCGGCGTTGAGCCGCACCCGCAGCTGCTCAACGGCAGCCGGGTCCAGTATCTCAGTGGCCGATGTGGACACGGTGCGCTGCTCCACGCGTCCGGTGTCCGTGATGATGACCAGCAGCACACGGGTGGGATCGAGGACCACCAGCTCCAGGTGGCGCAGTGTCGTGCGGCGCAGGCTGGGGTACTCCACGACGGCAAGCTGGCCGGTGAGCTGGGCGAGCACGCGCACCGAGCGCGCCACGACCTGGTCCAGGTCCACCTCGCCCGTGAGCAGGGCGGTGATCGCGGCGCGCTCGGGGGCGGACAGGGGCTTGATGCGGGCAACCTCGTCGACGAAGAGGCGGTATCCCTTCTGAGTCGGCACGCGACCGGCACTGGTATGGGGCTGGTGGATGTAGCCCTCGTCCTCCAGGGCCGCCATGTCGTTACGGATGGTGGCCGGTGAGACCCCGAGCTGGTAGCGCTCCACGATCGCCCGCGAGCCCACAGGCTCCCGGGTGCGGACATAGTCGGTGACGATGGCGGACAGGACCTTGAGCCGTCGGTCGTCGGCCATGGGACCCCTCCTTTCTCGTCTAGCGCCCAGCAGCGTCCGGTAGCGCTCGCACACGCTACCGACCGCACTGACGAGCCGCTCGCCAGCCGCCGCCGGGTTAGCACTCGCCAGGCGCGAGTGCCATCCTACGCCGTGCCCGGCGGGTCTGACGTTCGCCCAGCGAGAGGTTGGCCTACCGTGCCCCGGGTGACCACTCCCCCACGCCGTACCGTCCCGGGATCCACCGCCGCACGCCGTGCCGCCCTGCGCGAGCAGGCTGCCCGCCAGCAGCAGGAGGCACGGGCCGCCGGGCGGCTGACCGAGGCCGAGGCGCAGCGGCGGCGGGCAGCGGCCCCACCGGCTCGGCCGACGGCGTCGGACCGCTACGGCGGCGACGTCCTGGCTGCCGACCCCCACCGCCTCGGCCCGCACGCGGTGCGTCCGGCCTCGGTGCACGTTCCGGCCTCGGCCGGGCTCGTCGTCGAGGACCGCCAGACCGGATTCGTCGGCGCCGTCGTGGCGGTGGAGAAGTCCGGCGGCCGCCACGTCGTCGTCCTGGAGGACCGCCACGGCGTGCGTCGCGGCTTCCCGCTCGGCGCCGGCTTCTGGATCGAGGGCCGGCCGGTCGTCCTCGACCCGCCAGCGCCCCGCCGTCGCCAGCCCACCGGTCCGGTCAGCGCGAACGGCCGGAGGTTGACGGCCTCCGGCTCCTACGCGGTGGAGGGAGAGGCCGCCAAGGTCGCGCGAGCCTCGCGGATCTGGGTCGAGGGCAGGCACGACGCCGAGCTGGTCGAGAAGGTCTGGGGCGACGACCTGCGCCACGAGGGCGTCGTGGTCCTCATGCTCGACGGCGTGGACAACCTGGAGGAGGTCATGGCTGACTTCGCCCCCGGTCCCACGCGCCGCGCCGGCGTGCTGGTCGACCACCTCGTGGCCGGATCCAAGGAGTCACGCATCGCCGAGCGCGTGCGCGCGATGCCGGGCGGGGAGAACGTGCTCGTGCTCGGCCACCCGTACGTGGACGTGTGGCAGGCGGTCAAGCCTGAGCGGGTGGGGCTGCGGGCCTGGCCGACGGTCCCCCGTGGGACGGACATCAAGCACGGCACGCTGGAGGCCCTGGGGTGGCCTCACGACTCGCAGGCTGACGTCGCCCACGGCTGGCAACGGATCCTGGCCACGGTGCGCAGCTACAAGGACCTGGAGCCCGCTCTGCTGGGTCGCATGGAGGAGCTCATCGACTTCGTCACGGCTCCGGGCACGCGGTAACGGGTTCACGTGCAGCGCGCGCCCGTTGGGGGCGTGCCTTGCCGAAGCGGAGGCGTGTGCTGCTGTTGGGGGCGTACCTACCGACGCCGTCAGGCACGCCCCCGACACACAGCCACGCCGCGACAGTCTGGAGCCACGCCGCCACCACACCAAGCCACGCCGCGACTGGCGGGGAGGGAGCCGGGGCTCAGGCGTCCTGGAGTGCGAGCCTGCGAGCCTGGACCACCAGGCGGGCGTCGTTGGCCAGCAGCGCGAGGACGATCACTCCGCCCAGAGCCTTGGCCCACACCGGCTCAGCGATGAACAGGCAGACCATCGCCGCCAGCACCGGCACCAGGTAGGTGAAGGACCTGACCATGTAGCCACCGAAGCTCGGCATCTCGACCCCGCGGCTCTCGGCCACGGACTTGACCATGAAGTTCGGCCCGTTGCCGATATAGGTGATCGCCCCGCACAGCACGGCACCCAGGGAGATCGGGATGAGGTACGTCTCTGCCACCCCGGCCACGGTTGGCACACCGGCAGGCGTGACCTGCCCGGCCATCTCGAAGAAGGTCACGTAGGTGGGGGCGTTGTCCAGCATCGAGGACAGCCCGCCAGTAAAGATGAAGAAGGTGATCTCGTTCAGTGGCAGCGAGCCGGCGACCTCATCGAGGTAGTGCAGGGCAGGGATCATCGTGAGGAAGATACCGATGAAAAGCGTGGCTACCTCAGCGATCGGCCCCCACTCGAACTGGTTGTCCTCGAAGCGGGCCCGACGGTCACCAAAGCGGTAGGAGCAGTAGGCCGCCGCGAGCATGATGATCTCCCGTACAGGAACCCAGTCCGTCAGGACAGCGTGCCCCTCCTCGATCGCCTCGGCATCGATTGAGGGGGCGAAAGCCACGGCGGCGATGATGACCACGAACCACACAAGGTTACTGGCCCCACGCAGGCCCAGAGGCACGATCTGATCACGGTCCTGACGCACGGCGGCGGCCGGCTCCTGAGCGTAGTAGTAGCGGTCCAGCGCGTAGTAGCTCGCCAGCAGCAGCGCGTTGACAAACGCCCACTCTCGCGCGAGGGTGAAGGTCCAGGTGAAGGGCACACCACGCAGGAAGCCCAGGAAGAGCGGCGGGTCCCCCAGCGGGGTGAGCAGGCCGCCGCAGTTGGCCACGATGAAGATCGTGAACAGCACCGTGTGCACCCGGTAGCGCCGCTCGGAGTTGGTGTTGAGCAAAGGACGGATGAGGAGCATCGCCGCACCGGTGGTGCCGATGAAGCTGGCCAGCGACCCGCCCACTGCGAGGAAGAGCGTGTTGTTGCGCGGGGTGGCCTGGATATCGCCCTTGAGGAAGATGCCGCCGGAGACGACGAACAGGGCCAGCAGCAGGGCGATGAACTGGCCGTACTCCACCACCGAGGCGAAGACAACCTCCCAACCGCCGGCGATCCACATCCACACGGCGACCGGGATACCCAGAACCAGTGCGATACCCAGCTGGCTCGAGCGTCTCTCCCACCAGTGGGAGGTCGCCGGGACGAGGGGCAGGACGGCGATGCAGGCCAGCATCGCCGCGAAGGGCAGGACGGACCACCACTGCAGGTGCACAAGGGCTCCTCGGGTCGGATTGGAGGGCACGGCACCGAAGGCTCGGGGCGCCAGGCACCGAAGACGACCGGTCCACTGTACGACAAGGGCCGTCCCGGATCCCGGGACGCTCCGCCTCGTGGACACACCTCGCCACCGCAAAGCCCGCGACGGCGCTGTCCCGGCCCGGCTGCTCGGTAGCGGCCGGCCTCTCTCCGCCCAGACGTGTGTCAGCCAGCCACCACCCGACCCGTGGCTGTGACGTAGGCGTAGGCGGACATGAGCGACACCAGCGGCGTCGTCAGCACCCAGCCCAGCCCCGTGACCACCCCGGCGACACCGAGCAGGGCCCCGACCAGGGCAAAGGGCACCAGGGCGCTGGCGTTGCCACTCAGGATCCGCCAGGACTCCCGCATCGCATCGGTTGCCTCCAGCCCACGGTCCACCCCCACCAGCTGGGTGAAGTGCCACAGGTAGAGCAGAATGAGACCGGGGACGATGAGGAAGACGAAACCGATCGCCTGCAGGACCGAGGTCAGGATCCCGGCCAGCACCATCGGCCACAGGTTGGGGAAGGTGAAGAAGTCACGGATCCGCGCCTGACCACCAGCCGCCGTCAGCAGTCCCACGTGCGCGAAGGGGATCGGGGACAGGATCATCGCGATCGTCGCGATGAGTCCGCCCGAGTCCGCGCTGCCAGAGCCCAGGTAGGACACCGAGATCCCGCCACCGGTGAGGATCGTCCAGATTGCGAAGCCCGCCAGCAACGGAGCCGGGTTCTCCGCGATGCGCCGCCAGGACCACGTCAGGGCCTGGCCCACAGTCAGACGGTCCACGCCCGCGTAGGGCTGGCTCGGACGGGGCTGGAAGGCAGGGTGAGCACTCATGGCACTGATCCTGCCGCACGGGACGACGCCGCAGCTCCCCCGGCTGGAGGATCCTTGCCTCCTCGCACAGGACGAGCCCGCCCACCGCTGCGTCCGCCTGGCGCGGTAGCCGCCCTCCCGCCAGCGGGGTGACGCCGTAGCCGAGCCGGCCCGTCAGTCCGTCAGCCGTCCGGTCACGGTGTCCGCCATGAGGCGCCCGCGCAGGGTCAGCACCGCCCGGCCGCGCAGGGCTGCGGCAGGCTCCAGCAGCCCCTGCCCCACCAGCGCCGCTACCACCGGGACGAGCCGACAAGGGGTGCCGTCCGACGTCGTCTCCTCACCAGGCCGAGCCAGCCCCGCCAGGTCGAGTCCCTCACACAGGCGGATACCGAGCATGACCCGCTCCAGCTCGCGGGCGCCGTCGTCGACCACCTCGTGGCCCGCGACCGGCAGCCGGCCGGAACGCACCTGCGCCGCCCAGGCCACCGGAGCCTTGGTGTCCCACATGCGCACGTGGCCGAGGTGGGAGTGCGCTCCCGGACCGGCGCCGTACCAGTCCCAGTCACGCCAGTAGGCCTCGTTGTGCCGGCACTCGTGGCCCGGACGCGCCCAGTTGGAGATCTCGTACCACTGGTAGCCGGCCTCGGCCAGGGCGGCGTCAGCCATCTCGTACTTCGTGGCCTCGTCGTCGTCCGCCGGCATCTCCAGCTCGCCGCGCCGTACCTGGGTCCACATGCGCGTGCCCTCCTCGATGACCAGGGCGTAGGCGCTGAGGTGGTCGGGGCCGATCTCGACGGCGGCCTCGAGGCTGCGCGCCCAGTCGTCTATCGACTCCCCGGGCGTGCCGTAGATGAGGTCCAGGCTGGTGCTCAGCCCTGCTCGGCGGGCCCAGTCCACCACCTGGGGGACGCGTTCAGGGGTGTGGGTGCGGTCCAGGGTGGCCAGCACATGGGGCACTGCGGACTGCATGCCGAAGGAGACCCGCGTGAAGCCCGCCTGGGCGAGGGTCGCCAGGTACCGCTCGTCCACGGTCTCCGGGTTAGCCTCGGTCGTCACCTCTGCGTCCTCGGCCAGGCCCCAGGTGGTACGGACGAGGTCCAGCGCTCGTGCCAGGTCCGCTGCCGGAAGCATCGTGGGGGTCCCCCCGCCCAGGAACACGGTCTGTGCCGCGCGCCGGGGCAGCCCGGCCCGGTCCATCGCGGCCGCCGCTAGCCCCAGCTCGCCCGCCAGCGTGCTCACGTAGTCGGTAGCCGAGGCGCCACCACCCATATCGAGGTTGGTGTAGGTGTTGAAGTCGCAGTAGCCGCAGCGCACCCGGCAGTAGGGCACGTGGAGGTAGACCGAGAAGGGCACGCTCTCTGCTTGCGACCCACCAGGGCGACGCCCTGCCCGGGCCTGTGCGGGTAGCTCCCCACCAGGAAGGGGACCGCCCTCAGGCTGGCCGGGGCTCATGCCTCCTCCTGCGGCGTGGGACCGGATGAGGCCGGCGAGGAGGCACCAGAGAGGACGCGCGTGGGCCGGGCGGCCAGCTGGCCGCACACTGTCATCACCACCAGCACGAGGCTGACCAGGATGAAGGGCCACAGCCAGCCGCCACTGACCCCGCGCAACCAGCCCATGACCACCGGACCCAGCGCGGCCACCACGTAACCGCACGTCTGGATCAAGGCCGTGGTCTGCCGGTTCTCATCCACATTCGCCGAACGCTGGATAACCAGCGTGAACAGGGCAGCAAAGAAGGCACCCTGGGCGATGCCAGACAGGACGCAGGGCACGAGCCAAGCCTGAGGAGCCACTACCAGGCTCAGGGGCAGGGCGATCCAGCACGCGGACAGCACCGCCATCACACGTGCCCCGCTCCAGCGGAGCGTCTCGAACATGACCGGGACCAGGAGCGGCCCCACGATGCCGGTCAGGGAGAAGACCGAGGCCGCTGCCCCGGCACGGGCCTGGCTCATCCCCACCAGGTCCACCAGGGCGGTGGGCAGCCAGCCGCACACCGCGTAGTAGGAGAAGGTGTGAGCGGCGAAGGCCACGGCCATGACCCAGGTCAGGGGCCGGCGCCACACAGCGACATGGCTGCCTCCAGCCGCCCTCAGGTTGGGCTCAGCCACCCAGGTGGCCATACCTGAACGTGTCAGCAGGCTGCCACGTGGGTGCCCCAGGCCCGGCGGGAAGACCCACAGCCACAGGACCAGGGCCGCCAGGGCGGGGACCACGCTCCACGCCATCGACGCCCCACGCCAGCCCACCACCACCGCCGTCGGCACGGCCAGAGCGGTGGCCGCCGTGACCATGACGTTGCAGGTGGCGGAGTACATGCCTGTCATGACTGAGGTGCGGTGCCAGAAGTCGCGGCCAATGATCATCGGTGCCACAAGGTTGCCGATCGTCATGCCCGCCCCGATGACGATCGTGCCGGCGAAAGCGGCCCAGGTGGTGCCCGCTGAGCGCACCAGCGCACCAGCCACCACCAGGCCCAGGGTCCACAGGCCACCGGTGTTCGCGCCCGTGCGCCGCAGAAGGCCTGAGGCCAGTGGCGTCATGAGCCCGAAGCACAGGACCGGCACGCTGGTCAGTGCTCCCAGCGCCACGTCATCCATGGCCAGGTCTGTGCCGATCTGGCTCAGCAGCGGCGGGACAACACCGATCGGTACGCGCAGGACGGAGCACAGGGCCAGGAAGCCCAGGACGACGACGCCGAGCCACGCCCGGCGTGGCAGGCGCCAGCACCGCTGTGGCTGGGCCTGGGGCGAGGAGGTCATGGCCTCGTCGCCGCCCTGGGCTCACGGTCGCGTGCCTGGCGCTCCAGAGCTGCCAGCATCGCCTCGCTGCGCTCCGGCCTCCAGGTGGTCTCGGTGCGCACCACGCTCAGGTCGCGGATCGTGCGCCCGGCCTCGAGGCCGCGGCGCTCAAAGCGGGTCAGGACACGACCCTCGAAACGGGGCGACCAGCCGCCCAGCGTGCCCGAGGGCGAACCGGGGTCGGGCCCGTTGCCCGGGCTCCCCTCCTCCCAGCCCGCTGCCCCGAGATCCGGCTCGCGTCCGGCGTCGTCGTAGCGGAAGTAGGGCTCGGTCATGTCCGCCTCCAGGCCCTCGGGCAGCGCCGAGACGTCCTCCAGGACGTCGCGCATCTGCCAGGCGTAGTCGGCCCAGTCGGTGGCGAGCCTCCACGCCCCGCCGCTGCGCAGCACACGAGCCACGGAGTCAGCGAAGCCGGTGGTCACCAGCCGGCGCTTGCGGTGACGAGGCTTGCGCCAGGGATCGGGAAAGAAGACCCACACCTCGCTGGCACAGCCCACCGGCAGGGCGGTAGCCAGCAGCTGGGAGGCATCGGCCGGGACCACGCGCACGTTGTCCAGGCCCGCCCTCGCCGCGTCGCGCACGATCGTGGCGATCGAGGTCTGCCACACCTCCACCGCCAGGTGGTCGGTACCGGGGTTGGCCGAGGCGTGGGCAAGCAGGGCCTCTCCCCCTCCGCTACCGACCTCGACCACGAGCGGACGCAGCTGCCCGACGTGGCCGAAGACGGACTGGGGGTCGAGGCGGAAGTCCGCGGCGACCGTGCGGATGGCGTCAGCACGCGGGACCTGCACGACGTAGCGCGCACCGTGCTCGGCCATCGCCTGGGCCTGGGAGTCGCTCAGCCGTCCTCCGGCGCGGGAGAAGGACCGCACCCGCGAACGGATCGCGTGGGAACGGGGCGGGTGGACCTGCGCCATGGGGCTACTTGTCCTTGCCGGTGGGGGTGTCTGCACCCAGCGCGGCGATGAAGGCCTCCTGGGGGACCTCCACGCGACCGATGGCCTTCATGCGCTTCTTGCCCTCCTTCTGCTTCTCCAGCAGCTTGCGCTTACGGGAGATGTCACCGCCGTAGCACTTGGCCAGCATGTCCTTGCGCAGGGCGCGGATGGTCTCACGGGCGATGATGCGCGAGCCCACCGCGGCCTGGACCGGGACCTCGAACTGCTGGCGGGGGATGAGTTCCTTGAGGCGCTTGGTAAGCATGACGCCGTAGGAGTAGGCGGAGTCCTTGTGGACGATCGCGCTGAAGGCGTCCACCTTGTCCCCGTTGAGGAGGATGTCCACCTTGACCAGGTCCGCGCTCTGCTCGCCGTCGGGCTCGTAGTCCAGGGAGGCGTAGCCGCGGGTGCGCGACTTCAGGGCGTCGAAGAAGTCGAAGACGATCTCGGCCAGCGGCAGGGTGTAGCGCATCTCCACGCGGGTCTCGGACAGGTAGTCCATCCCCTTCATGGTCCCGCGCCGGGACTGGCACAGCTCCATGACGGTGCCCACGAACTCGCTAGGTGTCAGGATCGTGGCGGAGACCACCGGCTCGCGCACGTCCAGGATCTTGCCCTCGGGGAACTCGCTCGGGTTGGTCACCGTGTGGACCACGCGGTCCTCGGTGGTCACCTGGTAGACCACGCTAGGAGCGGTGGAGATGATGTCGAGCCCGAACTCACGCTCCAGGCGCTCAGCGATGATCTCCAGGTGAAGCAGGCCGAGGTAGCCGCAGCGGAAGCCGAAGCCGAGGGCCACCGAGGTCTCGGGCTCGTAGGTCAGTGCCGCGTCGTTGAGCCTGAGCTTGTCCAAGGCGTCACGCAGGGCCGGGAAGTCCGAGCCGTCCACCGGGAACAGGCCGGAGAAGACCATGGGCTTAGGGTCCTGGTAGCCAGCCAGGGGGGTGCTCGCGGGGCGGGCGGCGGCGGTAACGGTGTCACCCACGCGCGACTGGCGCACGTCCTTGACACCGGTGATGAGGTAGCCGACCTCCCCGGCGCCCAGCCCCTTGGTCGGCACGGGCTCGGGGCTGATGACGCCGATCTCCAGCAGGTCGTGGTCGGCGCGGGTGGAGAGCATCTCGATGCGCTCGCGAGGCCTGAGGGCGCCGTCGACCACGCGCACGTAGGTGACCACGCCGCGGTAGGTGTCGTAGACGGAGTCGAAGATCATGGCACGCGCCTCGCCGTCGGGGTCGCCCACCGGCGCGGGAACGGCGTGCACGATCTGGTCGAGCAGCTCGGGCACGCCCTCACCAGTCTTGCCCGAGACCTTGAGGACGTCGGCCGGGTCGCAGCCGATGATGGAGGCGATCTCCTCGGCGTGGCGCTCAGGCTCAGCGGCCGGCAGGTCGATCTTGTTGAGCACCGGGATGATGGTGAGATCGCCCTCGATGGCCATGTAGAGGTTGGCCAGGGTCTGGGCCTGGACGCCCTGGGCGGCGTCGACCAGCAGCACCGCCCCCTCGCAGGCGGCCAGGGAGCGGCTGACCTCGTAGGAGAAGTCGACGTGACCGGGGGTGTCGATCATGTTGAGGGCGTAGGTACGCGCCCCCTCGGGTCCCTCGACGGTCCAGGGCATGCGCACGGCCTGGGACTTGATGGTGATCCCGCGCTCGCGCTCAATGTCCATGCGGTCCAGGTACTGGGCGCGCATGTCGCGTGGCTGGACCACGCCGGTGGCCTGCAGCATGCGGTCGGCCAGGGTGGACTTGCCGTGGTCGATGTGGGCGATGATCGAGAAGCTCCGCAGCAGCTCGGGCGGGGTGGAGGCGGGCTGGATGCTCGCGATCTGCTCGGGCGTGGGGATCGGTGACACGTGTGCTCTTCCAGGACGGGACAGCACCTGGACGTACCAGGAGGCAGACCGGTGCTGTCGGTGTGGCGGACTCTGGGACAAGTCTCCCACGCGCAGGCCTCGGCGCCGCGCCCGGCGGGTGTGAGTCGTTACTGACCGCCGGCTCCTACCCGCCCGGCACACTCGCGATCCAGCCAGGCAAGCCTCACCTCACAGGTGTGCCATGATCGCCCCCATGATCGACCGCGTCCTCGACCTGCCCTGGGCCTGGGCCTTCCTGTTCCTGTGGGTCAGTGTCATGGGCCGCGCGAACGGCACCTACTGGATCGGCCGGGCCGTCGCGGCCGGCACCGGGCGCACCCGCTGGGCGCGGCTCCTGGACTCTCCCGCCTACGACCGGGCCCAGCGCCTGGCAGAGCAGTGGGGGGTCCTGGCGGTCCCCGTGTCCTTCATGACGGTGGGCGTGCAGACCTTCGTCCAGCTGTGGGCGGGCGTGAGCCGCATGCCGCTGCGCCTGTACCTGCCGGCCGTGAGCCTGGGCTGCGCGATCTGGGCAGCGATCTACTCCACCGTCGGCCTGGCTGTCTTCGCCACCTGGGTCGAGGCAGGCGGGTGGTGGGCGATCGCCGTCGTCATCACTCTGGCTGTACTCGTCGTCTCGCTACGACGACGGCGCTGCGCTCCCCCGCCGCCGGCCTGCCGCTGTGAGCCCCGGTGCGCACCTGGGGACTGCGCACCTGCACGCTCGACGCCCGGCCTCACGCCCGGAGCGTCTCACGATGCTGACGCCGACTTGTCCGAGCCCGCCCCCTCCCTCTAGCCTCGTCCCGTGACCGTGATCCGCAACCGCCAGTGGTGGTGGCTCCCCTAAGGGCGAGCCACTCCATTCGCGTACGCGGAACACGACAGACAGAGCTCGCCACCAGGCGGGCTCTTCGTGTCTGACGCAGCGCACCCGGTGGCACAAGCAGAGGAAACCTCATGACCCTTCCCCCACCAACCGTCCTGACCCGGACCGTGCGCTACCAGGCCGACGGAGGGCTGCTGCTGGAGCACCTGGCAGGCCTCGGACTGGTGCCCACCACGCAGGACCCCTCCGGTCGAGCACGCCCGGTCGACACCGTCCTGCTGGAGTCGGTCGACATCGCCACCAAGGTCTCACGCACCACCATCGCGGTCCTGGAGGCCTCCGCGCGCCTGACCTGCCGGGGCCAGCACGTGAGCGTCCAGGCCCTTCCCACCGCCCGGGCCGACGGCGAGGCGGCTGTGGCCCGCCTGCGTCAGTCCCTGGGGTCCCACCTCGGCCCCGACGACGACGCCCGCCCCGACTTCCTCACTCTCACCTTCGCGCCCCCCACCTCCCATAGGCAGGCCGAAGAGCGCGAGCGCCTGAAGGCCACCTCCTCGATCGAGCCGCTGCGGGTGCTGGCCAGGGCCGAGGTCGACCACCCGCACCTGCCGCTGGAGGCGGGCGTCGTCGCCTTCGACTACCTGGCCACCTTCGAAGACCTCCCACCAGTTGCCCAGGGGGTCAACACCTGCCCCGACTACGTCTTCTACGACGCCCGGATCATCCTCGTCATCGACCACCCCACGCGTGAGGCCACCCTCGTGGGGGCCAGCGTGGACCCAGCCGGTCTCAGGACGCGCCTGGACGAGCTGGCGTCAGCCATCGACGCCGTCGACGAGGCTGCTCTTGACGCCGCGCACACGAGGAGCCAGGCGCCGCTCTCCCCGGTAGTGCACGCCGTGCCTACCCAGTCCGACGACGACTTTGCCGCCGGGGTCGAGCAGATGAAGGAGGCGATCGCCGCCGGCGACGTCTACCAGGTGGTGCCCTCGCGCGGCTTCGCCATACCCTGCCCGGACGCTCTGGCCGCCTACCACGAGCTGCGCGAGGCCAACCCGAGCCCCTACATGTTCTACCTGGCGACGCCTGGCTTTGAGCTCTTCGGGGCCTCACCTGAGTCCGCACTGCTCCACTCGGCCAGGACCGGCGAGGTCTCCATCCGTCCCATCGCCGGCACCCGGCCGCGCGGGCTCGCCGCCGACGGCAGCGTCGACCACGAGCGCGACACCCGCCTGGAGCTGGAGCTGCGCACGGACGCCAAGGAGGTCGCTGAGCACGTGATGCTCGTGGACCTGGCGCGCAACGACGTCGCCCGGGTGAGCGTCCCGGGGACCCGCCGGGTGGTGGACCTGCTGCGCGTGGACCGCTACTCCCGCGTTATGCACCTGGTCTCCGAGGTCACCGGCACGCTGGACCCGGAGCTGGACGCCCTGGACGCCTTCCGCGCCTCGATGACCATGGGGACGCTCACCGGGGCCCCCAAGCTGCGAGCGGCTGAGCTCATCCGCACGGCCGAGGGAGTGCGTCGCGGTTCCTACGGCGGCTCGGTGGGGTACTTCCGTGGTGACGGCGAGCTGGACACCTGCATCGTCATCCGCTCTGCCTTCGTGGCAGACGGCCAGGCCCTGGTCCAGGCCGGTGCCGGGGTCGTGGCGGACTCGGTGCCGGCCAAGGAGGCCGCTGAGACCGTGCACAAGGCCTCGGCGGTGCTCCACGCGGTGGCGGCAGCCTCCGGGGCCCGGCTCGTCATCGACTCCCAGGCCCCCTCTGCCCCCGCCACCCCGGTCGCCCCGACCGCTACCGCCCAGGAGGCCTGAGATGCGCGTCGTCCTGCTCGACAACCGCGACTCCTTCGTCTACAACCTCGTGGACCTCTTCGCCACGCTCGGAGCCGAGATCGAGGTCTACCGCAACACCGTGCCGGCCGACCGTGTACGAGCCGCCCTGGAGCCGACCGCCGCCGAGGCTGATTCCGGCCAGCGCCCGGTGCTGTGCCTGTCACCGGGCCCCGGCCACCCCCGCGAGGCCGGCTGCCTCATGGAGCTGGTCACCTCCGCTCTGGTCGACGACGTCCCGACGGTCGGCATCTGCCTGGGCTTCCAGGCGATCGTCGAGGGATGCGGCGGGCACGTGGACCGGGTCGGCCCCGTCCACGGCCGCTCGGTGAGGGTGGAGGTCACCGAGGCCGGGCTCACTGACCCTACCTTCGCCCCGCTGGAGGGCGGGCCGCTTGACGTCGCCCGCTACCACTCGCTGGGCACCCGCGAGCTGCCACCAGCGCTCGTGGGCCTGGCGACGACGGCGCCCACGGACCCGGCAGGCCCCGGCGTCGTCATGGCTGCGCGGCACGTCAGCCGCCCCGTCGTCGGCCTGCAGTTCCACCCCGAGTCCGTCCTGACCCCGGCAGGTCCCGCCATGCTGCGGGCCCTGACCGCCGACCTGGGCCGGGCCCGGTAGCACCTGGCCCGGCCCCTGCACCCGCATTTCTGAACCACTGACGCACCTGACTGGAGACCACATGTCCACCACACCCGCACCCGCCGAGAACAACGCCCTGGAACCTGAGGAGGCGGAGGTCGCCCACGCGCTGCTGCGCGGCGTCGTCCAGGGACACCGTCTGTCCTACGAGGAGGCCTACGCCGTCTTCACTGCTCTGTCTGCCGGCACCTTCTCCGAGGTCGAGACCGCTGCGCTGCTTGCTGGTCTGCACGCCCGCGGCGAGGAGGCGGCGGAGGTTGCCGGTGCCGCCGCAGCCTTCCGTGCCGCTGCCCGCCCCTTCCCCGAGACGGACGTCCCCCTGTTCGACATCGTGGGCACCGGTGGCGACGGCGTGGGCACCATCAACATCTCCACCGGCGCCGGTATCGTCGCCGCCTCCATGGGCCTGGCCGTGGCCAAGCACGGCAACCGGGCCGTGTCCTCCAGGACCGGTGCCGCCGACGTCATCGCCGAGCTCGGCCTACCCCTGGACCTCAGCCCCGAGCAGGCCGCCGAGGTCCTTGCGCGTGACGGCTTCACCTTCCTCTTCGCCCAGGCCTACCACCCGGCCATGCGCTTCGTGGCACCGGTGCGCGGGGTGCTGAGGACCCCGACGGTCTTCAACGTGCTCGGCCCTCTCATCAACCCCGCCCACCTGAGCTACCAGGTCATGGGCGTGGCCGATGTCACCAAGCTGGACATGATCGCCTCCTGCCTCCACGCCCTGGGCCGTGAGCACGCCCTGGTGATCAACGGCCTGGGACTGGACGAGATCACCGTCCACGGCACCACCACCGTGCGTGAGGTCAGCCCTGAGGGCGTGCGGTCCTTCGAGGTCACGCCGGAGGACCTGGGCGTGCGTACCCACGAGCTGTCCGAGATGCTGGGCGGCGAGCCGGCGGACAACGCCTCGATCCTGCGCGAGGTCTTCGCCGGGGGCGGGCAGGCCGGGCACCGTGACGCCATCGCCGTCAACGCCGGCGCCCTGCTCTACCTGGCCGGACGCGTGGCGACGCTGCGCGAGGGCACCGAGGCCGCCCTGGAGCAGCTGGCCAGCGGCAAGGTCGCCCAGCACCTTGAGTCCATGACCCGTGGCGTCGCAGCGCCTGCCGACGCCGAGACCACCCAGGAGGCCTGATGACCACCTCTGCCACTGGCAGCGACCCCCGTCCCGAGCTGCGGCCGGTCGACGAACGGCTCGTGCGCACCGGTACCGTGCTGGACTCGATCGTGGACGGCAGGCGATCCCGCCTGGCTGAGCTGCGTGCACGCTTCGGCCACCTGCGCGCCGCGGAGATGCCTCGCTCGCAGCGCTCCTTCGCCGACGCGCTGCGCACCCGCTCGGGCGAGGGCGCCAGCCCTCAGCCGGCCCTGGTCCTGGAGTGCAAGTCGGCCTCACCCTCACGCGGGACGATCCGCCACGGCTACGACCCGGCGGCGCTGGCCTCCTCTTACCTACCGTGGGCCTGCGCCGTCTCGGTGCTCACTGAGTCTGACCACTTCGGCGGCTCCTTCGAGGACCTGGCTGCGGTGCGCGCGGTGGTCGACGTGCCGGTGCTGTGCAAGGACTTCATCGTCGACCCCGTCCAGGTGCTCGCGGCCCGCAGCCTGGGCGCGGACGCGATCCTGCTCATGCTCTCGGTGGTGCCTGACGACGTCTACCGCGAGCTGGCGGCCCTGGCCGCCCACCTGGGGATGGACGTGCTGACCGAGGTCTCCACGCACGAGGAGATGCACCGGGCAGCCGAGCTGGGCGCCACGGTGGTGGGTATCAACAACCGTGACCTGCGCACCCTGACCACCGACATCGCCAGGACCGAGGAGATGGCCCCGCTCGCCCCCGCGGGCGTGGTGCTGGTGGGCGAGTCAGGGGTGGAGACAGCCGACGACGTCCGTCGCCTGGCCGGGCTCGTTGACGCCCTGCTCATCGGCTCCTCGGTCTCCTCCTCGCCCGAGCCGGCGGTGGTCGCCGAGGTGCTGGCTACGGCGGTGCCGGCGGGGGCGGGCCGGTCTGTCGCGCCCGGTGCCGGGCAAGCCGGCGCCCAGTCGGCTGGAGAGCCAAACCTGCCCACTGACGCGGCGGCGTCGTCGGCCAGCCAGCCTGCTGCCCGCGAGCACGAGGGTCACACCCACCCGCGCCTGCCCGCCTACTTCGGCCCCTACGGCGGGCAGTACGTGCCCGAGCTGCTGATCCCTGCCCTGGACCAGCTAGAGGACGCCTTTATCGAGGCCCAGACTGACCCGTCCTTCCACGCCGAGCTCGACGAGCTGATGCGCCGCTACCTGGGCCGTCCCACCCCGGTCACCGAGCTGCGCAACCTGCCGCGCGAGGGCAACGCCAGGATCTTCCTCAAGCGTGAGGACCTCACCCACGGCGGGGCGCACAAGGGCAACCAGGTGCTCGGCCAGGCACTCCTGGCCAGGCGCATGGGCAAGAGCCGCATCATCGCCGAGACCGGAGCGGGCCAGCACGGCACCGCCACCGCGATGGTGTGCGCGCTGCTGGGACTGGAGTGCACGATCTACATGGGCGCGACCGACGTGGTGCGTCAGGCGGCCAACGTCGAGCGCATGGAGCTCATGGGAGCCCAGGTGGTGCCGGTGGCCTCGGGGGCGGGCACGCTCAAGGACGCGGTCAACGAGGCGCTGCGCGACTGGACGGCCTCCTTCAGGACCACCCACTACCTGCTGGGCACGGCCGCCGGGGCCCATCCCTTCCCCACGGTCGTCCACGAGTACCACCGCGTCATCTCGCGCGAGGCCCGTGCGCAGGTGCTGGCCATGACCGGCCGCCTGCCTGACGAGGTCATCGCCTGCGTGGGCGGGGGCTCGAACGCGATCGGGATGTTCAGCGAGTTCGTCGGTGACGACGGCGTGGGGCTCATCGGGGTCGAGCCGGCCGGCGAGGGCCTGGGCTCTGGCCGTCACGGCGCTCCGATCAACGCCGGCAAGGTCGGGATCCTGCACGGTGCCCGCTCCTACCTCATGCGCACTGACGAGGGCCAGGTCGAGGAGTCCTTCTCCGTGTCTGCCGGACTGGACTACCCGGGCGTGGGACCCGAGCACGCTTGGCTCGCCGACTCCGGGCGCGCGCGCTACGTGGGGGTCACGGATGACGAGGCTGTGGACGCCTTTGTCCAGCTCTCACGGTGGGAGGGCATCATCCCGGCCCTGGAGAGCGCCCACGCACTGGCCCAGGCGCTCAAGATCGCGCGCGAGACCCCTGCCGACGCCCCGACCCCGCACCTGCTGGTGTGCCTGTCCGGGCGCGGGGACAAGGACCTGGAGCAGATCCGGATGCGGCTGGGTGGCTCCTTCTCCTGCGACGGCGCCGTCGCACGTGCTGCCGCCATGGTGGAGGAGATGGGCAAGCGCACCGAGTACGTCGGGCTCGCCCGGACCGAGGCCGCTGCCTCCGGCCCTGGCCAGCCCGGACCAGGCGCGGCCGAGGCTGCGCCGGACACAACCGACGAGGAGGCCTGAGATGTCCCGCTACCCCCAGATGTTCCAGCGGCTGGCCGACGCCGGTGAGGGCGGCTTCGTCCCCTTCGTCATGGTGGGCGACCCCGACGCCGAGCTGAGCGAGGCCGTGATCGAGGCACTCATCGCGGCAGGGGCGGACGCCCTGGAGCTGGGCGTGCCCTTCTCCGACCCGGTCGCCGACGGCCCCACGATCCAGAGGGCCCACATCCGTGCCCTGGAGGCCGGTGTCGGCTTCCACTCGGCGCTGGCGGTGGTGGCCAGCGTGCGCCAACGTCATCCCAACCTTCCCATCGGGATGCTCATCTACGGCAACGTGCCCTTCGCCGTCGGCCTGGAGACCTTCTACCGTGAGTGCGCCGAGGCGGGCATCGACTCGGTCCTGCTGCCCGACGTGCCGGTGCGCGAGGGTGACGCGTTCTCTCAGGCCGCCGAGGCCGCGGGGATCGACGCCGTCTACATCGCCCCGCCCTCAGCCAGTCCTGACACGCTGGCCGGCGTGGCAGGCGCCTCGCGCGGTTACGTCTACGCCGTCTCGCGGGCCGGGGTGACCGGCACCGAGACCGCCTCGTCCACGGTCGGGCTGGCTGAGGCGGTGGCGCGGCTGAGGGCCGACGCCGCCGCACCGGTGATGCTGGGCTTCGGGATCTCGACGCCAGAGCAGGTCGCTGAGGCGATCGCAGCCGGGGCCGACGGGGCGATCTCCGGCTCCGCCGTGGTCACGGTGGTGGAGGCGCACGCCCCCGCCCTGCTGTCGGCGCCGGCAGGCTCGCCTGAGCGCGAGACGGAGCTGGAGACGCTGCAGGCCGAGCTGATCGAGATGGTGGGCGCCATGAAGGCGGCCACGCGATGAGGCTCGGTCGGGTCCTGGAGGTCCTGACGAGGATCCTCGCTGAGGTGGAGCCGCGGGAGGACAAGGGTTCTGGCTCCCCGCGCGGCAGCCGCAGGAGACCGCGCAACGGCACGGTCTACCCCACCGGCTCAGCAGGTCGGCCGCGCTCTGGTCCTCCCAGCGCGTCGGCCACAGCCGCGGTCCTACCCTATGACACCGCCCGGCTAGGCCTGCCGGACTTCGTCTACGCCCCTGACCCGGACGGAGACGCCGACCCCGGTGAGGTGGTGTGGACCTGGGTGCCTTACGAGGAGGACGCCTCCCGGGGCAAGGACCGCCCGGTCCTGGTCCTGGCGCGTGAGCGCGGCCGGCTCGTCGTCGCCCAGATGACGAGCAAGGACCATGACCGCGACGCTGAGCAGGAGGCTCGCTGGGGCCGTTACTGGCACGACGTCGGGTCAGGAGCCTGGGACCGGCAGGGGCGTCCCAGCGAGGTGAGGCTGGACCGGCTGCTCCTCGTCGCCCCAGAGGCAGTCAGACGCGAGGGAGCCACGATGGACCGGGGTACCTTCGACGGCGTGGTCGCGGCGCTGCGTGCCCACTGGACAGGACGCTGAGCAGGCAGCCTGTCCGAGCAGGCCTCTGGCAGGTTGACGCACCTCACGCCTTGCGCCGGCCTGCGCCCAGGAAATCCAGCAGGCCTGCTGGTAAAGTCACGCCTTGGACCTCTGGCCTGGCCGACTGCGGGGTCCAGCGGGCGGACTCGCCGGGTGCTTCCACCACCTCTTGGTCCGCTGACGCGAACCCTCTCTCCGGCCATTGACCATTCACTCTTCGAGAAGGCAACTTTCACAGTGGCGAACATCAAGTCCCAGATCAAGCGCATCAAGACCAACGAGAAGGCCCGCCTGCGCAACCAGTCTGTCAAGTCCGAGCTCAAGACCTACGTGCGCCGCGTGCGCGAGGCCGTCGAGGCCGGCGACAAGGCTGCTGCCGAGGAGAGTCTGAAGAAGGCTGCTCGCAAGCTGGACAAGGCCGCTAGCAAGGGCATCATCCACAAGAACCAGGCCGCCAACCGCAAGTCCAAGCTGGCTAAGCGCGTCGCCTCCATCTGAGGGTCCTGACCGGCTCACTGAGTCCACAGTCAGTCACGAGGGCGTCTCCCCCTGTGGGAGACGCCCTCGTCGTTGTCTCCCCTCATGACGACGACGGCTAGCATGGCGCTGCAGCCAGCAGGTCGCGACCGACGACGCCGCTGTCATCCTCCCCCGCCCCAACCACACGCCTGTCACCGGCCCAGCCCCCGGGTCCTCCGCCTCCCAGCAACACGATTGAGTGGTACCTCCTGATGTCTGTCAACCCCGTCACCCAGCCCGAGCAGTGGGCCCAGGCCTTCCGCCAGGTCACTGGTCGCGAGCCGACCCAGGCCGACTACGACGCCGCTGTCCGAGCCGTCGCTCCCCCGCCGCCGTCGGCTCCCAGCAGTGAGCCGGCTGCGGGCACGGCGGCCGGAGGCACCCCTGTCGCCTGGCCGACGCCGGTACCTGCGCCGCCGGCGACGCAGCCGTCAGTACCCCCTGCCTACGGCCAGCCTGCTCCCCCTCCCCCGAGCACGGTCCCGGCCGCGCCCGGGGCACAGACCAGCGCTCCTCTGCCTCCGCTGACCTCGGCGACCAGCGCCGCCGTGCCCGGCCCGGCCCAGCCCGCCTCGCCGGTCCCGGCGGCGCCCGCGGCTCCGGTAGCACCGCAGGCCTCACCTGCTCCCGCAACCTATCCGGGGGCCTCCGCGGCCTCGGTGCCACCGGCTCCGACAACCTCCGTCCCGGTCTCTACCGGCGCCAGCGCACCCGCAGCAGGAGGTAGCGCGGCAGCCGGTGCCGCCGTGGCGGGCGCGGTCGGCGCGCTGCGCACCTTCTTCCAGCCCAGGATCACCCTTGACCAGGTCCGCTCCGGGCTCCAGACCGTCATTGCCGACCCGCAGTCACACCTGCCACAGGCCCTCGCAGCCGCCGTCGGGCTGGTCGGAGGAGTGAGTGCCCTGCTGATGACCTTCCTGAACCTGCGGCTGCTGTGGTCCACGCTGAGCGACTTCGGCTACTGGGGCTTCGTGACCGGGATGATGCTGATGATCATCACCCTGGTGTGCCTGGTCGGTGCACTCGCTGGTGGCGCTGTGACGGTCTACATGGCTGCCACGGCCGTTGCGGCGCCCTCCCAGGAGACGTCCGTCAAGGCGGCGCTGAGCACACTGGCCCTGCCAGTCACCTTCATCGTGGTGCCGCTGCTCATGTGGCAGGTCGTCTTCCGCGTGATGAACTGGATCGTCTCCGCTGTAGGCGCTGGCGGGGTCTGGTACACCAACAGCCCCTTCGAGCAGCTCAGGTCTCTTGTGTGGCCGTACTACACGACGGGGAAGATCTCCATGGTCCTCATGTTCTTCACGCTGGTCGGTGCGCTTGTCTCGTGGCTGGTCGCCACAGGGCAGATCAGCCTGCCGACCTCCCCGGCCGGGAGCACCGATCCGGCCACGCAGCAGCCTGGTCCCCTGTCCTCGAACGCTGCCGGACTCACCAGCACCGGTGCGCCCGCCACGGCCTCAACCTCGCTGTCCTCCTCGGCGGCGTCGGCCGCCGTCGCGCCGAGCGGAGCGCTCGTCGCTGCGGCACCTCCGGCCCTCGGGCAGACTCCCCCTCCAACCGGCCAGGCCGGGCCTTGGACGCAGGCCGGCGGCCCAGGCGTGCCGATGGCAGCCAACACCTTCACCACCTCTCGCTCACTGATCGGCTACCTCGTCGCGTCCTTCTTCACCCTCGGCCTGTACAGCCTGTACCGCTGGAGCGAGATCTCCTCGACGATCAACGCCATCGCCTCCCGCTACGACGGGCGTAGGACCATGCACTACCTGCTGCTGGCTCTCATCGTCGCTCCGCTGACGCTTGGTATCGGCTACTTCGTGTGGTCTCACAACGTGTGCGGACGCATCGGTGCTGAGGCCGCCCGGCGCGGCCGGTTTGGGATGCTCTCGTCCGCCGACTTCTGGCTGTGGGGGGTGCTGGGCTCGCTCATCATCGTGGGCCCCTTCATCTACTGCTACCGGGTCTTCCAGGCGATGAACTTCATCTCTGCGTCCTACAACACCCAGGGAGTCTGAGGCACAGACACCTGCGCCTGGAGGCTCCTGAGGAAAAGGGGCGCCACCCGCGGGTTCACTCGCCCAGCGCCTCGCCCTCGGCCTGCTCGGCCTCAAAGACCTTCCACTCCTCGGGGAAGATCTCGGTGGTCAGGTACTCGAAGAACCTCAGAGCCGTTGCCATGGCGCAGTACACCGCCAAGGCGACCTGCTCGTCAGCGGCACCACGCTCGAGGTCTACGTTGTGCTCAGCCATGACCACCGTCTGGTCAGCATCGTCGTCATAGCCGTCCTTGAGCCCGTCATCCTCCAGGACCTTGGCCACACGGTCGAGGCTGAGCGGTGCGAGCGTGTCATATGAAGGGGTGGAGGCGTCCTTCTTGTCATCCGTGCCAGTGGTGAGTGCGCGCGGTCTGCGGTGAGCGAGCGTGACGCAGTAGAATCCACCGGGCCGGTGCCTGATGCCCGCCTCCCGCTAGCCCCGACGTCAGGAGACACCGATGCGAATCGGATTTGACCGCGAGAAGTACCTGCGGATGCAGTCAGAGCACATCGCTGAGCGTCGCACACAGTTCGGCGGCAAGCTCTACCTGGAGTTCGGCGGCAAGCTCATCGACGACATGCACGCCTCGCGCGTCCTGCCCGGCTTCACCCCGGACAACAAGATCGTCATGCTCGCCGAGCTGGCGGACGAGGTCGAGATCATCGTGGCGGTCTCCGCCAAGGACCTGGCCCGCCGCAAGGTCCGTGCGGACCTGGGCACGGGGTACGAGGAGGAGGTCCTGCGCCACATCGACGCCTTCCGCGGTTACGGGCTGTACGTGGGCAGCGTCGTCGTCACCCAGTGGACGGACGACAACCGTCAGGCCAAGTCCTTCAAGCGCAAGCTCGAGCGCCTGGGCATCAAGGTCTACCGCCACTTCCCGATTCCTGGCTACCCCAACGACGTCGCCAGGATCGTCTCCGAGCACGGCTACGGACGCAACGAGTACATCGAGACCGAGCGCGACCTCGTCGTCGTCACCGCGCCTGGTCCTGGCTCAGGCAAGATGGCCACCTGCCTGTCCCAGATGTACCACGACCACGCTCGCGGGCAGGCCTCGGGCTACGCCAAGTTCGAGACCTTCCCGATCTGGAACCTGGCGCTGGACCACCCGGTCAACATCGCCTACGAGGCCGCTACCGCGGACCTGGACGACGTCAACATGATCGATCCCTTCCACCTGGCCGCCCACGGGGTCCAGACGGTCAATTACAACCGCGACGTCGAGATCTTCCCGGTCCTGTCCCGGCTGTTCGAGGAGATCCTGGGGTCCTCTCCCTACCAGTCCCCCACGGACATGGGCGTCAACATGGCCGGCCACTGCATCAGTGACGACGAGGCCTGCCGTGAGGCCTCCGAGCAGGAGGTCATCCGTCGCTACTACAAGGCGCTGGTGGCCGAGAAGCGGGAGATGGCCGACCCGGTCCAGTCCGAGCGCATCGCTCTGCTCATGTCCAAGCTCGGCATCGACCGCGAGGACCGGCCGGTGGTCCCGCCCACGCTCAGGCTCGCCAGGTCCTCCAAGGCGCCGGCTGCGGCTATTGAGCTGCCGAACGGCACGATCGAGCTGGGCAAGACCAGTGAGCTGCTGGGCTGCTGCTCGGCGATGCTGCTCAACGCGCTCAAGCGTCTGGCAGGGATCGACACGGAGGTGGATCTGCTGGCCAAGGAGTCGATTGCGCCTATCCAGGCGCTCAAGACCCGGCACCTGGGCTCACGCAACCCGCGTCTGCACACTGACGAGGTGCTCATCGCCCTGGCCGTGAGCGCCAACGGGGATGACAACGCTGCCAGGGCCCTGGCTCAGCTGGACTCGCTGCGTGGCTGCGACGTGCACACCTCGACGATCCTGGGCTCGGTGGATGAGGGCATCTTCCGCCAGCTGGGGATCCAGGTGACCAACGAGCCGGTCTTCGCGACCAAGTCCCTGTACCGCAAGCGCTGAGGCTGCCCGGGAGGGTATGGGCCCGGCTGGGCCTCATGACCGGGCGGGAAGCGCCGTGGCGGCGCAGGCTGGCCGTCGACGCCGTCGCTCACACGACGCTCATACCCTCCCGTCCGGCCTGGACCGCAGGTTCTTAGTGGCGCGGGCGCGGGATGCGTCCGCGGCGAGCGTTGCAGATGGCCAGGACGGCCCGCTCGACGGCGTGGACCGGGTCGCGTGAGGCTCCCTTGACCTCGGCGTCGGCGCGGGCCACGGCCTGGATGGCGTAGGCCAGGGCGTCGTCGGACCAGCCGGCGAGCTCGCGGCGGGCGCGGTCCACCTGCCAGGGAGCCATCCCCAGGTCCCTGGGGCTCATCTGCCGTCCCCCGGAGGCGGCAACGCGCGCCAGCTGGCGGATCTTCATTGCCAGGGCCGCCACGAGCGGGACGGGCTCGGTGCCGGTGGCGATGGCGTGACGCAGAGCGGTGACGGCCTTGGCCACGTTGCCAGCGGCTGCGGCGTCGGCAACGGTGAAGCCGGTGGCCTCGAAGCGCCCGGCGTAGTAGGTGTTGACGGCTTCCACCGTGATGGTGCCCTCAACGTCCGCCACGAGCTGGTCGACGGCGGAGAGCAGCTCGCGCAGGTCGCTGCCCAGCGCGTCGACAAGCGCTCCCACGGCCTCGGTCTCGATACGGCGCCCGGCCGCGCGCACGTCCGCAGTCACGAGGGCCGCCTTGTCCCTGGGGGACTTGACGGCCTCGATGGTGACCACCGGGTAGGGCGAGGAGGCCAGGGTGTCCAGCAGCTTCTTGCCGCGCTGCCCACCGTTGTGACGCAGGAGGACGACGACGTCGGGGTCGGCGTGGGAGGCGTAGGCGAGCAGGTCGGTGAGCAGGGCGTCACTCATCTGCTCCAGGGAGGGGACGTGGACGAGCCTGGGCTCGCCAAAGAGGGAGGGGGAGACGAGGGCGTCAAGCTGGTGGGACTCGTAGGTGGCGGCCTCCAGGCGCACGACCTCCGTCGTCGGGTCCTTCTGGCGGGCCAGGGAGAGCACGCGGGCCACGGCGCGGTCTGCCAGGACCTCCTCACCGGCGCGGATGAGGATGATCGGTGCCAGGCCGACCTCGTTCCAGGCCGGGCCGGCCGGTGCCTTGCGCCCGCGTGGGGACCGTGAAGCTGCCATGGGCCAAGCCTGCCACGGACCTGGGACACGAATCCGTACCAGGTGCGGTCCTGGGGATGGTCCTGGGGATATCGCCACGTCTGCAAGGCGGTCAACTGAGCCTGAGGCGACACACAGACTGTGCACAAGATTCCGGGCTCGCCTGACTCCTTCCTTGTTCCCCGCACTCCCCAACGCGTCGGCTCACCCGGCCGCGCGAGGACGCAGGACGCGGGCGACGGCGCCGCGTCACCTACCAGCCCGGCACCCACCGGGCCTCACACCACACGTCAAGGACGTGAACAGCCGTGGCACACCACCTCAGGCAGATACAGGAGCCCTCCTGCTGAGCTGGAAGCGCAGCCGCTCCTCACGGGACGGCCGCCATCTCATGAGCCCGGGGTCCTCAGTGGAGCCCATCCACCGAGGACCCCGAGCCTCCCCTTGCCTGTCCTCGCGCGTGACAGGCCTGCGTCGCGTCATCCACCTCGCCTCCGCCGCTCAGCCCTCGCACGTCGCCAGCCAACCACCACCGCCGTCGTCTCAGTCACCGCAAGAGCCAGGGCTCCCCAGATCCCTTCCGGCCAGGACACCACCGCCCCTGGCAACGAGGCGAAGACGCGAGCCACCAGCGCGAGCCAGGCACAGCCCACCAGGGCGGGCCAGGCGATCACCGCCGCAAGCTCAGGCCACAGCGGCGCCACCAGCGCCGCCGCCAAGCCACACAACGTGGCCACCGGCACCGCCGGTGCCGCCAGGACGTTGGCGGGCACCGCCCACAACCCCACACTCGGCTGAAGCATGACGAGCAGCGGCGCGCACGCCGCCTGCGCCACGAGAGGCACGGCCAGCACCGTCGCCAGCCACCTCGGCACCCACCTGCCCAGACCCGCCTGCACCGGTGCCGCCCCCAGGACGATGCCGCCCGTCGCCGCGGCAGAGAGCGCAAAGCCGTAGTCACGCGACTGCCACGGGTCCACCAGCAGGAGCACCACCAGCGCCCCGCACAGCGCCGGCAGCGTGGCGCTGCGCCTGCCCAGCGCCACACCAACGAGCATGACGCCGCCCATGGCAGCCGCTCGCAGCACTGAGCCGCTCGGGCGTACCAGCACGACCAGCCCAGCCAGGGCAGCCGCACCGGTCAGGGCGCGCCACCGGCGCGGCAGGATCCCCAGTGCGCTGAGTACCAGCCCGGTCAGGATCGCCACGTGCTGCCCGGATACCGCGGTTAAGTGGGTGAGCGAGACCGCTCGCATCTGCTCACGGACCTGCCCCGGCAGCGCCGAGTCGTCACCCAGCGCGACCCCCGGCACCAGCGCACGGCTTCCCGGTGGCCAGCGCCCGTACTGCGCAGGCTCGCGTCCCGCGGCCTCAGCAAGTCCCTCACGCAGGTGCCCGACGACCGCGAGCGCTCCTGAGGCGGGCCCCACCACTCGCGGCTGCGCCTGCGCCCCGATAACGGCCGTCTCCCTGCTTCCAGGCTCCGCCGCCTGCAACCTGGTACGAACCTGCACCCGCTCCCCCAGGTGCGTGTGCATCCACCCCTCACCACCAAAGACCATCGCCCGTTGCCGTGAGGCGCGGCCGTCCACGCTCAGGACCGTGAGCTCGACGAGCACGCTCGTGGCGCGCTGAGAGGCCGTGGCTCGCGGCGCCGTCGCTACCACGGCCTCGATACTGACCTCTCTGCCGGCCTTCGCCGCCTGGGTCAGGGGGTCTGCTGCCCGGGTGTGCAGGCCAGCGGCGCTGACCACGAGCACGGCGCAGGCCGCCAGGGCGCTGAGCGCCACACTTGCCGCCACCGGCCCGCGCACTCTGGCGGTGTCCCGCCCCGCCCCCGGCCGCGGGTCCTCACGGTGCCGGGCGGGTCGGTAGCGCCGCGCCCGCATCAGTGAGAGGGTGCCGGCCCCGCCCGTCACGAGTGCCGCGGCGATGAGGGCCCCGGCGCGGTTGTCCTGTGCCACCGCCCACCACGCCGTCGCCCATGCGGCTGCCGTGGCCGGGACCAGGCGCAGGTCAAGGGGCTCGGGAGCGACCACTGCCGTGCCGTGGCCGGGCTCGTGGTGGCTGCCGCCACCCTGTCCTCGGTCCGGTGCCTTCCGCCCGCCGCTCATGCCGAGGCCCTCCTCATATGGTGGCTCTCTCACGCAGTGCCTCCAGCTTGGCCCGGCCGATACCGGGGACGTTCAGGAGGTCCTCGACGGCGGTGAAGGGCCCGTGGGCCTCGCGGTGGCTGACGATGCGCTCGGCCAGCGCCGGTCCGATGCCGGGCAGGTCCTCCAGGGCTGCGGCCTCGGCGGTGTTGAGGTTGATGAGGCCGTCAGCCTGGTGGTCCGGCGAGCCTGCCTGCTGCTCTCCTGTCTGTCCACCCGCCGTCGTCCCGGCCCGTCCGGCTCCGGCGCCTGCAGGCTGCTGCGCCCAGGTCGAGACGTCCTCGCCCGCCCGTGGCACGCGTACCTGCTCGCCGTCGCTGAGGGGCCGGGCGAGGTTGAGCTGGTCGGTGTCCGCGTCCGCCGTCGCCCCGCCGGCAGCGTCGATCGCGTCGGCTACGCGCGCCCCCGGCTGCAGGACCACGACGCCGGGCGCGGCCACGGCGCCGGCCACGTGCACCACGAGCTGTCTCGGGCCCGCACCGGGTGAGGCGGGATCAGCTGGCGCCAGGTCGAGGCCGCCGGGAGCTGACGCCGTGGCCGAGGCCGGCACCGAGGCCTGGATCTGCTGCCCTGGCCCTTTCTCAGCCTGGCTGCTGCCTGTTCGGCTGGCAGGAGCCGTCAGCATGGTGCGCGCGGCCAGGACCAGAGCCAGCACGATGAGACAGACTCCGAGAGCCAGCGCGGCTCGAGGCACGAGCGCCGCCCGTCGTGGGCGCGAGGGTGGCTGGGCGGGGTCGGTGTGGCAGGCGAGGCGTACGAGCTCCTCCAGGCTGGCGCGGGGTGTGGGCCCTTGGGCGCGTCGACCACTCATGGTGCGACGGTAGGTCTCCCCCTGACCCGGCCGCTGGGTGCCTGTGGACAGGCCTTGCCGGCCCTGTCACGGGACCTGCCTGTGGAGCCCGGGCAGCCCCGAGCACCTCGACGTCCCGGCGCCGGGCGCCCCCGGCAGGTCTGGGTCTCTCGGCCGTCCAGGACCCCTGGCAGTCCGGCACGCCGTAGGACACGAGATGCCCGGACAGGTCCCTCATCCCCGTGGCTGGGCCAGGGCCGGGGCGACGACGACGCCCAGTGCCCCGGGTCCCAGGTGCACCCTCATCGCCTCGTCCGCCGGCGAGCGCAGGATCACCTCAACCTGCGTACCCGCCTCGGCCATCGCGTCAGCGAGGTCGTTCTCCAGGTCCCGTCCGTCAGCGGGGTCGTCCCCGTAGTGGACGGCCAGACGCACGGGCGTGGCCGGGGGCCTGGGGCCGTGGGTGCGACCTCCACCCGCCTGCTCCACCGCGATCTCAACCAGACGTCGTCGGGCTCGGGCTCGTCCACGCACCACCTCGACCAGGCTGATCCCCCGCTCGTCGGCGCGCAGGAGAGGCCTGATGCCCAGTGCCCCGCCCATCATCGCCGTCGTACGGTCGAGACGGCCTCCACGCCGCAGTGAGGCGAGGTCGTCGACGAGGAAGGTCAGGTGAGAGCGTGAGGCGGACTCACGTGCCCTGGCCGCACCGTGGCGCAGGTCCTGGGCCTGGCTGGCCGCGAGCGCGGCCAGGCCCAGCGCTCCTGCGCTCACCCCGAGGTCCAGCACGGTGACCTGGGCACCGTCCTGTGCCAGCCGCGCGGCCGCGGCGCGCGCGTTGTCCACCGTGCCTGACAACGCCGCTGTCAGGTGCAGGGCAAGCACCGCATCGGCGCGTGTGAGAGCGTCCTGGTAGGCCCGGTCCAGCTCCTCCACGCTCGGCCGAGAGGTGGTGGCCGGTGCGCCGCTGGTGCCGGGCACGGTGTGCAGGGCAACGACCTCGATGCCGTGACGGCGCGCGAGCCCGGGCGGCAGGCAGGCCGCAGAGTCGGTGACGACGGCAAGGCTCATGCTCTCCAGGGTAGTACCGGCGTCGGTAACGATCTGTGAGCACGTACGATTCTCTTGTGACTGACGCCTCCTTCCCCGCCCAGCCTGGTGATCCCTCCGAGGTCGCCCGTCTCAAGGTCGCGGCCGCCCAGGCCGCCGCAGAGGCCGCCGAGGCAGCGGCGCAGGCTGCTCAGGCACGTGCCGCGGCCGCCCAGGCCGCCTTGGAGGCGGCGCTCGCTGCTCCTCAGGCAGCGCCCGTTCCGGCGCTGTCGACGGCGCCAGAGGCCGCGCCCCAGGACGGTTCCTACGCCGCTCAGGTCGCATCCGGCTACACCTTCACCGGCCCCGTGCTACCGATCGGGACCTACCTCAGCACGCCGACGGAGCACGGCGGCACGCCCTCTGCACCCGCCGAGCCCGCGGCGGTACCCGGGGTGCGCGTAGGTATCCCCCTGGGGCTGCTCAACCGTCACGCCCTCGTCACCGGGGCCACCGGCACCGGCAAGACCCGCACGCTCCAGCTCATGGCCGAAGGGCTGTCAGCCGCTGGTGTCCCTGTCTTCCTCTCCGACGTCAAGGGCGACCTCACGGGCCTGGCCGAGCCTGGCACCACCTCCGACCGGCTGGCGGCCCGTGTGGCCGCCACCGGCCAGCCGTGGGCGCCCCGGGGCTTCCCCGTCGAGCTCTTCAGCCTCGGCGGTCAGGGGCAGGGCGTACCGATCCGCACCACGGTCACGGAGTTCGGCCCTGTCATGCTCTCCCGTGTGCTGAACCTGTCCGAGACCCAGACGGCCGCCCTGCGTCTGGTCTTCCGCTGGGCCGACGAGCAGGGGCTGGTGCTGGTGGACCTGGGGGACCTGCGCGACGTCGTGAGCTACCTGACCACCACGGACGAGGGCAAGGCGGCGCTGCGCACCATCGGCGGGGTCTCCTCTGCCACCGCAGGTGTCATCCTGCGTCAGGTCACCGCGCTGGAGGCGGACGGCGCCGACCGCTTCTTTGGTGAGCCTGCCATGGACGTGCGTGAGCTGATGCGCACGACCGTGGACGGGCGCGGCGTCATCAGCGCCCTGGAGCTTGAGGACGTCCAGTCCCAGGCAGTCCTGTTCTCCACCTTCCTGATCTGGCTGCTGGGTGAGCTCTTCGAGGGCCTGCCCGAGGTCGGGGACCTGGAGCGTCCCCGCCTGGTCTTCTTCCTTGACGAGGCTCACCTGCTCTTCGACCAGGCCTCCCCCGCCTTCCTGGAGGCCGTCACCCACACCGTGCGCCTCATCCGGTCCAAGGGCGTGGGGATCGTCCTCATCACCCAGTCGGCTACCGACATGCCCGCACAGGTGCTGGCTCAGCTGGGCTCACGCGTCCAGCACGCGGTGCGCGCCCACACGCCGATAGAGGCCGCCAACCTCAAGAAGGTCGTCGCTACCTTCCCCACCTCCCCGCTGGACCTGCCCACGGTCCTCCAGACCCTGGGCACCGGCCAGGCCGTGGTCAGCGTGCTCGACGAGAAGGGCCGCCCGGCCCCGGTAGCCCCCGTGGTCGTCGACGCCCCGGCCTCGGTCATGGGCCCGGCGCAGGCCTCTACCGTCAGTCAGCTGCTCGCCGACTCCGCCCTGCTGCCCCGCTACGCCGAGCCTGTCAACCCGGACTCCGCCAGCGAGGCCCTGACCCGCCGGCTCGCTGCCGCGCAGCAGGCGCGAGCGGCTGAGGAGGCCGAGGCCGCACGCCGCAAGGAGGCCGAGCGAGCAGCGGCAGCCCGGCGCAAGGAGGCCGAGCGCCTGGAACGGGAGGCGGAGAAGGCCGCGGAGCGTGAGCGCCGGGCCGCGGAGCGTGCGGCCGAGCGCCGTCAGCGCGAGATCGACAAGACCCTGAGCAGCATCGGTCGCCAGGTCACCCGGGAGCTGACCCGCTCGGTCCTGGGTAACCTGCGCCGACGCTGAGGGAAGAGATGCTGCGCCCCGAGCGGCTGCCGTGAGCACAGCCACTGCATCTACACGCCGCCCCGCAACCGCGTCCCTCTACCCCGTCGTTTTCGCTCGTGAACAGTCGGTTTCATTGCGGGCCGCTACGAAATCGACTGTTCACGAGCGAAAACGACGTCTCAGGGACAGCCGAACCAGGCCCAGACACCTAGCCCAGGCCCAGACAGCTACTCCTCAGCCAGCGAGCGTGCCATGGTCACGCCGTCGTCGTCCTGTCCGATGCGCTGGAGACCGATCGCCTCGTAGAAGGCGATGGCACCGGTGTTGTCCGCCCCGACGTCCAGGTGCAGACCTGCCACACCACTGGCGCGAGCGTGGCCGACCCAGGCCTCGACCAGCTGTCGGCCCCATCCCTGGCGTCGGACAGGCTCCAGCAGGTCGATGTGCAGGTGGGCGGGGTAGCGCCCGAGCCAGGGCTCCGGATCAGGCGCGGGTGCCCGCAGCAGCCTGAGGCAGCTCCGGTCCCGGGCCGTGAGGCTGCTGGGGTCTGCCGTCTCCTCCGCCAGGCCCAGCTCAGCCAGGCGCGCCGGAGCGTACTCGCCAGCGAACCAGCGCCGGAAGCCGGCGGTGTCCAGCGTACCGACGACGTAGCCCAGCACTACCTCACCCTCGGCACCAGCCGGAGCACCGTCGTCGTCCCCAGCACCGGAGACGACGAAGCAGCTGGCAGGGTCGCAGAGCAGGTAGGGATCGGCGTAGACCGCTCCTACCAGCTCAGGCCGGCTCATCTGGGAGGTGACGTCACTGCCGTAGGCAGCCGTGCGGACGCAGATCTCGTTGAGCGCGGCCAGGTCGCCGCTCCGGGCCTGCCTGAGGTACCTCACGGCTGCCTCAGCCTCACTCGGGAACGACTGAGACGAGTTTGGGGGCGCGCACGATCACCTTGCGCACGCCCCGACCGTCCAGCGCACGCACGACGCCGGGAGCCTCCAGCGCGAGCCTCTCCAGCTCGGCGTCACTGACTCCGGGGTCCACCTCGAGCCGGTCACGGACCTTGCCCTTGACCTGGACGACGCAGGTGACCTTCTCCGCCGCCAGCAGCGACTCGTCCTCGACCACCGGGAAGGCCTCGTGAGCCAGCGACTCCTCGTGTCCCAGGCGGTTCCAGATCTCCTCGGCGATGTGCGGGGCGACCGGCGCGGTCATGAGGGCCAGCGCCTCGACGGCCTCGCGCGGGACGGCGTCCAGGCCCGTGAGGTGGTTGTTGAGGACGATGAGCTTGGCGATGGCCGTGTTCAGGCGCATGCCCTCGTAGTCCTCACGCACGCCCACGATGGTCCTGGCGACCAGCCGGCGAGTGTCCTCGTCAGCGGGGGCGTCCACCACGGTGGTCTCACCGGTGGTCTCGTCGACGACGTTGCGCCACAGACGCTGCAGGAAGCGCTGGGCCCCGGCTACGGCCCGGGTGTCCCAGGGGCGGTCCTGGTCCAGCGGGCCCATGGACATCTCGTAGACGCGGAAGGTGTCCGCACCGTAGGCCTCGTACATGTCGTCCGGGGTCACGATGTTCTTCAGGGACTTGCCCATCTTGCCGTACTCGCGGGTGACCGGCTCGCCCTTCCAGGTGAAGCCCGTGGTCTCGTCACCCTCGACCTCGTCGGCGGGCACGTACTGACCGCGGGAGTCGGTGTAGGCGTAGGCCTGGACGTAGCCCTGGTTGAACAGCTTGTGGTAGGGCTCGGAGGAGCTGACCACGCCCAGGTCGAACAGGACCTTGTGCCAGAAGCGGGAGTAGAGCAGGTGCAGCACCGCGTGCTCGACGCCCCCCACGTACAGGTCCGTGCCTCCAGAGACGTTGCCCGCCTCCGGCCGCGGTCCCATCCAGTACTCCTCGTTGGCCGGGGCCACGAGCTGGGCGTCGTCGGTGGGGTCGATGTAACGCAGCTCGTACCAGCACGATCCCGCCCACTGTGGCATCGTGTTGGTCTCACGACGGTAGGTCCTGGGGCCGTCGCCCAGGTCCAGGGTGACGTTGACCCACTCCTCGGCCTTGCCCAGCGGCGGCTGCGGGGAGGAGGAGGCGTCGTCAGGGTCGTAGGAGCGCGGCGAGTAGTCGGTCACCTCCGGCAGCTCGACCGGCAGCATGGACTCGGGCAGGGCGTGGACGTGTCCCTCCTCGTCCCACACGACCGGGAAGGGCTCGCCCCAGTAGCGCTGGCGGGAGAAGAGCCAGTCACGCAGGCGGTAGGTCACCGCGCCACGTCCGTAGCCCTTGTCCTCCAGCCAGGAGATCATGGCCGCCTTGGCCTCGTCCTTGGTCTTGCCGTCCAGGCTGATCTCCTCGTTGGCCGAGTTTACGGCCACACCGTCACCGGTGTAGGCAGCCTCGGACAGGTCGATGCCGTGGGGGTCGTCAGCCGGCCCGATGGTCTGGACAAGGTCCAGGTCGTAGACGTGGGCGAAGGCGTGGTCGCGATCGTCGTGTGCAGGCACCGCCATGATGGCGCCGGTGCCGTAGCCCATGAGCACGTAGTCGGCGACGAAGACGGGTACACGCTTGCCGTTGACGGGGTTGACACCCCACAGACCGGTAAAGACACCGGTCTTGGTACGGCCCTCGTCCGTCCGCTCAGCCTCGGTGGCCGAGGCGGCGTAGGCACGGTAGGCAGCCACGGCCTCACGCGGGCTGGCGTGACCAGCCTTCCAGGCCTCGCGCGTCCCCTCGGGCCAGGCAGCCGGCACGGTCAGGGCGGCAGCATCCTCCGCCTCGCTGGCACCGAGCAGACCGCCTAGCATCGGGTGCTCAGGGGCGACCACCATGAAGGTGGCGCCGAAGAGCGTGTCCGGTCGGGTGGTGTAGACAGTGAGCCCGGGCTCGCCGTCCTGCTGAGAACCGGCAGCGTCGCCGTCGGCAGGAGCAGCCAGCCCCTCGACGGCGAAGGTGACGTCGGCACCCTCGGAGCGGCCGATCCAGTTGCGCTGCATGGACTTGACCTTCTCGGGCCAGTCCACGGTGTCCAGGTCCTCAGCCAGGCGGTCACCGTAGGCGGTGATGCGCATCATCCACTGACGCAGGTTGCGCTTGAAGACCGGGTAGTTGCCGCGCTCAGAGCGTCCCTCGCTGGTGACCTCCTCGTTGGCCAGGACCGTGCCCAGGCCCGGGCACCAGTTGACCGGGGCGGAGGAGACGTAGGCCAGGCGGAAGGAGTCGATGACGTCGGTCCTCTCCCCTGCGGTGAGGTCCTCCCAGCGCCGGCCTCCAGGCACCTCGACCTCACCTGAGGCGAGCTTGGCCTCCAGCTCGCTCACCGGACGGGCGGCACCCAGACCTCGCCCGTCGCGGCGCGGGGCGGTGGGGTCGAACCAGGATCCGAAGATCTGCAGGAAGATCCACTGGGTCCAGCGCACGTAGTCCACGTCGATGGTGGCCAGGGAACGGCGCGGGTCGTGGGACAGGCCGAGCCGACGCAGCTGACGGCGCATGTTGGCGATATTGGCCTCGGTGGAGACGCGCGGGTGCTGGCCGGTCTGGACGGCGTACTGCTCGGCAGGCAGGCCGAAGGCGTCGTAGCCCATGGTGTACAGGACGTTCTTGCCCGTCATGCGGGTAAAGCGGGCCACGACGTCGGTGGCGATGTAGCCCAGCGGGTGCCCTACGTGCAGGCCCTTGCCGCTGGGGTAGGGGAACATGTCCAGCAGGAAGAACTTCTCCTTGGCAGCGTCCGGGCCGGCCATGGCGCCCACGGGGTTGTCGGCGTTGAAGGTGCCGCGCTCCTCCCAGCGGTCCTGCCAGGCGGACTCGATGGTGTCGGCCAGCTCCGCGGTGTAGCGGTAGGGCGTCGCGTTCTCAGGTGCCTGCACGTTGTCCGTCATGTGGACCAGCCTATCGCCCCCCGGTGCGGGGTTCCCGCTGCTGTCCGTCGCTCGGTCAGGCGAGCCCGGTCACGTCCGGCCCTCCTCCACGCACGCCGACACCCACCGCACTTGCGGACACCCGTCGCACTTGCCGACACCCTAGGAATCGGACTACAGGTGTCCGCAAGGGAGACAGGTCCGCAGCGGAAGAGGCGCGAGGCGCAGTGGCAGTGTCAGGCCAGTGCCGGAGAACCCATCTGCTCAGGCACGAAGTCGGCCCACCCGTCCTCACGCAGCCCTGCACGCAGGTCCTCCATCGCCGCGTCCAGCGCCGCGCCGTCTGCCTCGTGCGCCCGGGAGGGAGCGATGTCCGCGGCCTCGTGCAGCGGCAGGACGTGGACGTGCAGGTGCGGCACGTCCATCCCCACCACCGCGATCCCGGGACGCACAGCGTCAAAGACCCGGACCTGGGTGGCGGCGATCCTCCTGGCGACCACCGCGAGGTGGGCGATCGTGGCGTCGTCAGCGTCGATATAGGACTCCACCTGCTGACGCGGGACCACGAGCACGTGCCCCGGCGTCTGGGGCTCGATGGTGGCGAAGGCGACGCAGACCTGGTCCGCCCACACGAAGCGGCCAGGGATCTGCCCCTCAATGATACGGGTGAAGACCGAGACCTCCGCAGGTGGCTCGGTGGGGCTCGGGGCAGCAGTCGTGGTCTGGTCGCTCATGGGCACAGCCTAGCCAACCGCCTGGGCAGGCTCCTGGCTCAGGCCACCACCCACAGGCTCCCCGGAGGCAGGACGACCTCGTGCTCCTCGGCGCCGGGACGTGGCAGCGCTGTGCGTACCGTCGTCGCACGGCGTGAGCGCCCTGCTCCAGACGGTACGCTCCCCCGCGCCACCACGGTGACCGGGCTGTCCAGGCCGATGCCGGCTCGCGACAGGGCGCGCAGCACCGCGGTGTCATCCAGGATCCGCCCGACGACGACGGTGCGTCCCACGGCCACCGTCTCCACGGCCCGCAGGACCGGGACGACCAGCCGACCGTCCTGGGTCGGGATCGGGTCACCGTGAGGGTCACGCAGCGGGTGGTCGAGCGCGCGGTCAAGGGCCTGGAGCAGACGGCTGGAGCAGGCGTGCTCCAGGTCCTCGGCCTCTGCGTGGACCTCGTCCCACTCAAATCCCAGGCGCTCTACCAGGTAGGTCTCCAGCAGCCTGTGGCGGCGCACGATGCTCATGGCCCGCTCCCGCCCGGCCTGGGTCAGTGTGACGGCCCGGTAGGGCTCGTGCTCCAGCAGCCCTGCCTCAACCAGCCGGGCCACATTCTCTGAGGCCGTTGACGGGGCGACGCCCATGCGCCGGGCGAGGCCCGTCACCGAGGCTCCCGCACCGCCCCACTCACAGGCGGCCCACACCGCCTTGAGATAGTCCTGGGTGACCGCGGAATCCTCCTCGGCCACGCCCTGCCCGGGGGCCCCGGACCGCTTGCGACGCTCGCTCATCGCAGCAGCGCCGCCCAGCCGTCCCAGAAGGCAATGAGGATGACAGCCACCACGATGACGTACATCGCGCCGGCCACCCACCACCGTGCCTGTGACAGCCGACGCGCTGCTGGCTCGGGCAGGCCCAGGTGCCCACGAAGCGCGGCCTCGCCCCAGGTCGAGGCCGCCGTGAGGATCGTCACCGCCCAGATCACCAGGCACAAGGGGCAGAGCTTGCCAAAGGTGAGGACCGAGACGCCCAGGAACCAGGCCACGAGGACGACGGCGCACACCGTCCCGGCCACCACGCCCCACCACATCCAGCGCGGCAGCTGCACACCTGAGGCCAGCGCCAGCCCCAGGACCAGCAGCACCGCAAAGGCCATAGCGCCAATGAAGGAGTTGGGCACCCCCAGCAGGTTGCCCTGCCACATGTCCAGGGTACCCGCGCAGGACACCAAGGGGTTGATATCACAGGTGAGGTCTGCCAGCGGCTCACGCAGGACCTTCAGCTCGCTGGCCATCAGCTCCCAGCTGGCCGCGATCCCTATGAGGCCGGCCACGATGAGCAGGAGGGCGTAGGAGCGCGAGGAGCCGGTGGCACGCAGCCACGCCGCGACGTCCTCAGCTCCAGCCGTACCGCCTTGGGCTGCCACCGCCTGCACGTCCCTGTCCTGGGCCGAGGCGAGGTAGGCCTGCAGCTCGTCCTCGCTCATAGCGTCGATCTCTGCCTCGGTGGGTATACGAGCCACCGCTTCCTCCTGGCTCTCCAGCTTGCGGCGCCGGCCGGCGCGCTCCCCATTGTGCCCTACCAGCCTGACCGGTCCAGCACCGGCTCAGTCCTCGGCGAGAACCTTCAGCGCGGCCTGGGAGGCACCCTGCCAGGAGGTGCCGGTCTGCGGGACCTCGTTCCACGCGCCCACCGTCACCGAGGCGTCGGTGTGGACGGTCACCGCGCGCCAGCCCAGGAGGTGTCCCTCCTCGTCGAAGGAGAGCACGTGCAGGTAGGCGTCGCTCTTGATCCTGCCGACCGAGGTCCCCCCGAGCCCGGCTCCCGCGCGCAGCTGGGCGACCGGCCCCCGGGTCCCCTCAGACACGCTCATGCCGTACTCCTGGTGGGAGTGCCCGGCGACCAGCAGCGGGGCGCAGCCAGAGGAGACCAGGGGCGAGAAGGTGTAGGGCTGGTGGATGAGGACCAGGTCGACATCGGCACCCGGCTCACAGCTGACCTCGGCCAGTCGCGCTCCGACCTGCTCCGAGGTCTCCTCGCCTCGCTGGAAGCTACGGCCGGCGGGCGTGCGGTTGGCGTCGACGTCGCCCAGCAACCGCAGGCCGGCGACCTCCTGGACCGTGCCGTCGGTGACGGTCCAGCCGCGGGAGCGCAGTTGGTCGCCGGTCTCGTTGGAGTCGTGGTTGCCGATGGTGGCCACACGTGCCGTGCCCCTGGGCACGGCGGAGGTCAGCGCGTCCACGCACAGCTGCTCGGGGTTGGAGCCGGTCATCGTCAGGTCACCGTCATCCATGTGTACCTGGGCTCCGGCAAGGCCGTCGAGCTGCCCGACCAGGGCGATCATGTCGAGGTTGCAGTGCAGGTCCGTCGACAGCACCGCCGTCGTCACCGTACGCTCACGCACGGCCAGCGCGCCGGTAGCCGCCGGCGCCTGCGCCGGCACCGTCGTGGCCGCCCCCTCAGGCTCCTGGTGTCCCTCGCCCTCCTGGTCCTCGGGAGCCGCGGTCAGGCTCTCCTGGGAGGCCGGTTCCTCAGCCTGGGAAGTAGCCACCGGGTCCTGCTCGCCGTCGTTACCGTCCGCCGCATCGGCTCCCTCGCTCGCCGGCAGGTCTGCCAGCTGCTTGGCCACCACGGCGTCCGCCTCGGCCCGCAAGGCCTCCACGTCCGCCCGGCCCTCGCTCACCGTGACCGCGACGAGCCCGTCAACCTCCTGCGAGGCCTGCCAGGCAGCGGCCATATTGGCACCGGCCTTGGCGTAGAAGGCCTCGTTGTCGTCGATGACCTCGCGCACCCTGGGACCGTAGGCCTGGACGACGTCGGCCAGACGGCCGGACAGACGCGCGCCCTCCAGCGGTGTCCCGGCCAGCACGGACAGGGTGGTGCCGACCGAGGTGTGCGTGCCCAGAGCCGGCACCAGCAGCGCGGCCACCGTGCCGAGGGCCGTGACCGCAGCCAGACCCGTCGCCATACCGTGACGCATGGTGGCCAGCAGGGAGTCACGCAGGCGCCCTGAGGTCGCCAGCCGTCCCACGGCCACCAGGCACAGCATGAGGGAGGCCACGAGACCGGCCCGGCGGACGCCGTCGGCCAGCAGGGCCCGCAGGCCGGCCTTGACGGTCAGGTCCGGGTGCGAGACCAGCGAGACGTAGGAGGAGGCGTCCGTGGACAGGGTCCGTCCCAGGGTCGAGGAGTCGATCTGGACGCGCGTGCTCTCGGCAGGGATCTCCCCCAGGACGACCTCCACGCCGACGAGCCCGGCCGGTGAGTCCAGCGAGGCCTGCCCCAGCGGGCCCAGGTCCACCGTGACCTGAGAGTCCAGGGTCGTGGACCAGCGCGCCGTGTGGGGCCCGATCGGAGAGCTGGCGCTGGCCGTGACGAGCCCGACGGCCAGGGAGACGGCAGCCGTCACCACCAGCAGCACGAGGGTGCGCGTGACCTTGCGGAAGGCCACGCTCCGTGCTGACCACCACCGGCTCCAGGCCGCGTGGAGGCGGGTCAGCGGGAGGGGCAGTGCCCGGCGTACCCTCCTCGTGCGCGTGCCGGGCGCCTGCCCGGCACCGCCAGACGGCTGGGCGGGCTGCGCAGGGCCGGGCCCGACGTCGTCGCGCAGCATCGCGGCCACCGTGGTCTCAGGCCTCCTGCTCGCTCGCGCGCTGCGCCGCCAGCCTCTCGGCCAGCTCGGTGACGAAGGTGACCGTGTCCTCCCATCCGGTCACTGCGTGGCAGTCCACGCCCATGGCCTTGACCGGGTAGTCGTTGCCGTCAGGGTCGAGCCGGTCCCCGACGAAGAGCATGTCCTCCAGGGGAATCCCGGTGACCTCGGTCAGGCGGCGCATGCCGTAGGCCTTGTCCACGCCCTTGAGGGTGATGTCGACGCTGGTCGAGCCCCCTGAGCGCACCTCCAGGTCGGGCAGGAGGGGGGCGACGGCGTCGCGCAGCGCGGCCTTCTTCTCCCCCGTCGGGTCCCAGGCGCGCTTGGCGTCAATGGGAGCCTCCTGACCCAGGGCGGAGAAGGTGATCTGGCTGCCACGGTCCTCCAGGACCGGGCCCCAGGTCTCCTCCTCCCACAGGCCCAGGCGACGCGCCTCCCGCTCGACGACCGCGAGGCCCTCCTCGATCTGGGCGGGGCTGAGGTCGTTGGAGTAGACGAGGGTCCAGTCGTCCTCCGCGTCGCCGGTGGCCGCCGGGGCGTGGGTGTAGTAGCGGGTGCCACACGTCGGCATGAGGTGGAGCCGGGCGAGCTCCTCGCTGGAGGCTCCCAGGTGCGCCAGGACCTGGTCACGGAACTGCCTGATCTGCCCTCCGGAGATGATGCAGACCTGGGCCTGGTCGAGCAGCGTGCGCAGGGCAGCCGCCATCGGCTCAGGCATCGCGGTCTTGGAGGGGGCCAGGGTGTCGTCCAGGTCGAAGGCGACCAGGGCGGGCAGCTGCCGGGCGCCGTCGGTCTCGGTCGCTGCGGTGGTGGTCTCAGGCGTCTTCTCGCTCATGGCTGCATTGTGACGCACTGGGCCCGTCACCGGGAAACCGGTGACGGGCCCAGCGTGCCCGGCTGCGCGTCTGAGGGCCGGCCGCCCCTTCAGGGCTCAGGACTGTGAGGAGCCCTCATGCAGGTGGGCGTGGGCGCGCGCGAAGGCCACGGCGCGCTCCTCGTCCTCCTCGCGCCGGCCACGGACCAGCAGCGCGGTGACCGAGACGGCCAGACCGCCCCACAGAACCAGGATCGCGATAATCATGAGGATGATCGCAGGTGCGTGCACGTCACTTCACCCCCTCGAGGACGTCGAGATCGGCAGGTGTGAAGTCGTCAACCGGGGTGCGCCAGGGCGCGGCCGTGAGCACCACGGTGCCCACGGCGACTATGAAGAGCATGCCCCACCCAAAGACCGCCTCGAAGCCCCGGGAGTAGCTGTAGCCCTCGGTGGCGTAGGACCACACGGTCTGGACGAACATGACGCCCAGCAGAACTGGGATGACGACAGCCACGAGCAGGCGCCACCAGCCACGCACCAGGCGGGTCTCGGAGACGAGGTTGAGGTGGCGCTGGAGGACCTTGAGCTTGCGCAGCACCAGGCCCAGTCCCACACAGACCACGAGGGCCGAGGCCACCACACCGATGTTGTTGATGAAGGCGTCGACGACGTCGAGGTCGTACAGGCCTGAGGAGGTGCCGAACAGGACGAAGGAGAGCACCGCCGAGGTGATACCCGTCACCAGTGTCGCCTTGAGGGTGGACCAGCCGAACTTCTCAGCCGCCCCGGCACTGACGAGCTGGATGATCGAGATGAAGGAGGTCAGGCCCGCCATCGTGAAGGAGCCGAAGAACAGGACCCCGAACAGCGGGCCCCCGGGCATCTCGGAGATGACGGTCGGGAAGGTGACGAAGGACAGGGCCACACCGGAGATGCCTTCAAGCTGCGGGACCCCCACGCCTGCCGAGTGGGCCATGAAGCCCAGGGTGGAGAAGACGCCGATGCCGGCCAGCAGCTCAAAGGAGGAGTTGGCAAAGGCCGCCACAAGACCGGTGCCTACGAGGTTGGAACGCGGACGCAGGTAGGAGGCGTAGGTGAGCATGATGCCAAAGCCCACGGACAAGGAGAAGAAGATCTGGCCGAATGCCGCCATCCACACCCGGTGGTTGCCCAGCGCCTGCCAGTTGGGGGTGAACAGCTCGTTGAGGCCGTCGGTGGCTCCGGGCAGCAGCAGGGCGCGGACCACCAGGATGACGAACATGACTACGAGCAGCGGCAGGAAGATCTTGTTGGCTTTCTCCACTCCCCCGCTCACGCCCCGGGCGATGGTGAACAGGCCGAAGGCCCACACGATGAGCAGGGGGATGATGACGCCGGCCACCGGCTGGGCGGAGTAGCTGGGGCTCCCGGAGGCTGACAGCTCGCCCAGGCCGATGTAGGAGTAGAAGAAGCCACCAGCGTCATCCCCCCACGCGGTGGTCAGGGAGAAGAGCGTGTAGCGCAGCGACCAGGCCACGATGACCGCGTAGTAGGTCATGATGACGAAGCAGATCATGACGTGGAACCAGCCCAGCCACTCAAAGCGCGTGGAGATGCGGCGCAGGGCCGTGGGCGAGGAGCCACGGTAGCGGTGCCCGGTGGCGTAGTCGAGCAGGAGGATCGGGATACCGGCTGCCAGCAGGGCGACGATGTAGGGGACCATGAAGGCCCCGCCACCGTTGGTGTAGGCGACGCCCGGGAAGCGCCAGATATTTCCCAGGCCCACGGCTGAGCCGATCGCGGCCATGAGGAAGCCGAGCTGGCCGCTCCACTGCTCACGCTCGACGCCGGTGCCCGGCGATGGAGAAGAGGAGGTAGCGGGCATAGGTGGGTGACCTTCCTGAGACGGGGATCCTGCGCCGTCCCCGTGCGGCGGGAACGGTAGGCAGGCCGGGCGGCAAGGCCGCCCTGGGCGGGAACTCAGGAACGCTAACGCCGACCGATTCCTGGGCAGAGAGCGTCCCGCATAGTGGAACCGCGATCGTCTGCGCACCCTCGATCCAAGACGTTGAGGACCTCTCGCCCTGCCTGGCGTCCGGGACGGAGGCCGCGAGCGATCCGACCGATCTAGGTCCACATCTCACGCACCTTGTGGGAGACTGACGACGTCGCGGACCTGGGGACGCCGCTCCCCCGGTCCACCGAGGTCCCTGACCGCTGCACCACTGCTAGGAGATCCCATGGCTACTGCGCACATCAACGCTGAGCCCGGAGACTTCGCCCCCGCCGTCCTCATGCCGGGCGACCCCAGGCGCGCCCAGCGCATCGCCGAGTCGGTCCTGGAGTCCCCCCGCCTGGTCAACGACGTGCGCGGCATGCTCGGCTTCACCGGCACCTACCAGGGCAGGCCGCTCAGCGTCATGGGGTCCGGCATGGGCCAGCCCTCCTTCTCCATCTACTCCACCGAGTTGTTCAGCCAGTTCGGCGTCGAGCGCATCATCCGCGTGGGCACGGCCGGCGGCATCGGCGAGCACGTCAAGGTCGGCGACGTCGTCATCGCCACCGGGGCCCACACCGACTCCGCCATGAACCAGCTGCGCATCCCGGGGATCAGCTTCTCCGCCGTCGCCGACCTCGGCCTGGCCATGGCCGCCTACCAGGCCGGGGTCGAGGCCGGGCTGGGCGACCGCCTGCACGCCGGCACGATCGTCTCCCGCGACCACTTCTACTTCACGCCCGAGGGCCAGACAGAGAGGCTCGCCCGCTACGGAACGCTGTGCGTGGAGATGGAGGCGGCAGCCCTGTACGGCGTGGCCGCCGAGTTCGGCAAGCAGGCGCTGGCTGTGCTCACGATCTCCGACCACCTGCTGGACCACTCCGCGGACATGGACGCCTCCGAGCGCGAGACCCGCTTCCAGGACTCCCTGCAGCTAGCCCTGGCCGCCGCGCTGAGCTGAGAACGCGTCACGTTCCCCTGTCACCGTGGTTGCGGGGCGTGAACAGGCCCGGCAGGCTCGTTCACGACCCGCAGCCACGACCTGGTAGTCGCGCGGGTCGTCTCGCGTCCTACGCTCTCCTCAACCTCCGTACCTGACTTCCAAGGAGCCCACATGCCTCAGGTCTACGCCTACGCCTGCGACGACGAGCGCAGCATCTTCCACCGCACCACCATCGAGCTGCGTGAGCCCGCGGACAACGAGATCTACTTCGAGATCAAGTACGCCGGCATCTGCCACTCCGACATCCACACCGCCCGCGGCGAGTGGGGCCCAGCGACCTACCCGCTGGTCCCCGGCCACGAGCTGGTGGGTGTGGTCACCAAGGTCGGCAGCGCCGTCACCAGGTTCCAGGTCGGGGACAAGGTCGGCGTGGGCTGCATGTTCGCCTCCTGCAAGGAGTGCGAGTACTGCCGCGCAGGCGAGGAGCAGTTCTGCAACAACCCTCACGCCTACTTCACCTACGGCCGCGACGCCCAGGGCAACCCCACCACTGGCGGCTACGCCCAGGGATTCACGGTGCGTGAGGACTTCGCCTGCCGCATCCCCGACTCCATCCCCTTCGAGACCTCCGCCCCGCTGCTGTGCGCCGGGATCACGACCTACTCCCCGCTCAAGCGCTGGGGCGCTGGTCCTGGCAAGAAGGTCGCCGTGCTCGGCATGGGCGGGCTGGGGCACATGGGCGTGCAGATCGCTGCGGCCATGGGCGCTGAGGTACACGTCATCTCCCACTCACGCTCCAAGGAGGCCGATGGTCAGCGGCTGGGCGCCTCCTTCTACCACGCCTCCAGCGAGGAGGGCACCCTGGAGGCGCTGGCCTCGACCTTCGACATCATCTTGTGCACGGTCAGCGCCTCGGACCTGGACTACACGGCCTACATCCGGGCGCTCAAGCCCTACGGTGTCTTCGTGGACGTCGGCCTGCCCGAGGCGCCGGCCAGCATCAGCATGAGGGCCCTGGTTGGTGGCAACAAGATCCTTGCGGGATCCAATATCGGCGGGATCGCCGAGACCCAGGAGATGCTGGACTTCTGCGCTGAGCACGGCATCCACCCGGTGGTCGAGATGATCGGCGGCGAGGAGATTACGCAGGCCTACGACAAGGTCACGGCCTCCCAGGTTCGCTACCGCTACGTCATTGACACCGCGACCTTCAACGACTGACTCTGGGCCCCGGTAGGACGGCGACGGCCCTCGGCGCACAGTGTGCCGAGGGCCGTCTTCTCGAGGGACGACGTCGCCGCTGCGGCCCGGCCCCGCTGGAATAACACGCCGCCTTGTCACGTTCCCCGCCTGACCAGGCAACACCATCGACCAGGGAGGTTCCCATGGCTGAGTCGGCTATCGAGTTCTACGGCGCGCAGTGGTGCAGCGACTGCCGTATGGCCAAGCGGGTGCTGGAGGACCTGCAGGTCCCCTTCACCTACCACGACCTGGAGAGGGACGAGTCCGCGGTTCAGGCAGCGATCGACATCAGCGGCCAGAAGCACATCCCGGTCATCCAGTTCTCCGACGGCACCTTCCTGGTGGAACCGAGCAAGGCCGAGCTCACCACCAAGGTCAAGGAGCTGGGCCTGGCCTGAGCACCGGCGCAGGAGGGGCCGACGACGAGGATCCGCTCCGTCGTCGGCCCTCGTCCGTGCGTGGTGCGTCTCAGGACAGGCGCGAGGCGGCGTAGGCGGCGCCGACGATGCCGGCGGTGTTGAGCAGGGCCGCCGGCACGATCGGGGTCCGCAGGTCCAGCAGCGGCAGGAACTTCTCGTGCTTCTTCGAGATGCCACCGCCCACGACGAACAGGTCCGGGGAGAAGAGCATCTCCACGTGGGAGTAGTAGCGCTGCAGGCGCTTGGCCCACTTCCTCCACGACAGGTCCTGCAGCTCCTTCTGCGCTGAGGAGGCACGCTTCTCCGCGTCGTGCCCGTCGATCTCCAGGTGCCCGAGCTCGACGTTGGGCACCAGGGTGCCGTCAACGACGACGGCCGAGCCGATCCCTGTCCCCAGCGTGGTGACGATGACCGTGCCGCTCACGCCCTTGGCGGCGCCGAAAGCGACCTCAGCCAGTCCCGCGGCGTCGGCGTCGTTGAGGGTGTGGCAGGAGTGGTCGAGGGTCTTGGTCATGAGCACGTCGACGTTGACCCCGACCCAGGACTGGTCGAGGTTGGCCATGAAGGGAACCGCGCCGTGGATGATCGGGGCCGGGAAGGAGACGCCGACAGGCGTGCCCGGCTCAGGCTCCAGGGCGTCGACGATCTCACGACACACCCCGGCGACGGCCTCAGGCGTGGCCGGCGCCGGGGTCGGGATACGCACGCGTTCACCGATGAGCTCTCCGGTTCCGAGGTCCACCAGGGCACCCTTGACGCCGGAGCCTCCGATGTCGATCCCGCATCCGACCTGTCTCATGGTTTCCTCCTGGGTGCCGCTGCCGATGGCGCGCCTACCGCCCCAGGCTACCCAACATCCTCGCCCACGCACCTCTGGACTGGCACGGCCTGTGCCTGCCTCCGCCCGGGGCACCGCGCCATGCGCCCGGCCCTCATTACGCAAGCCCGTCATTAGCGATTGTCCGCGGTCATTCCACAGAAAAGGTGATCCTGACAACCGCGTCATATCGAGGGAAACGAGTATTACCCACCCAATCTATACGACATTCGTCAATTAGATCTATAGTCGAGGAGAACTCCTCCCCGACCGTGACCACGGAGGCCACCATGACGGTACCTGCCAGCACCTCAGCCCCTGCTGCCACGCTCCCCCGTCCTCGGCCGTCCCGGCGTTCCTTCCTCACCTGGTCCTCCGTCGCCGCCGGCACGGCCGGCCTGGTGGCCGCCACGGACCTGGGCCTACCCACCACCGGCGCCCCTGTCAGCGCGGCCGAGGTCGAGGGCATGGAGGAGGCCGAGGCCACCATCCAGAACGCGTGCCTGGTCAACTGCCAGTCCCGCTGCCCGCTGCGCCTGCAGGTCAAGGACGGCATGGTCGTGCGCGTCCTGCCGGACAACACGGGTTCCGGCCAGCTCGGTGACCTGACCATCCGCGCCTGCGTGCGCGGACGCAACCAGCGTGAGCGCATCTACTCCGCCGACCGCATCAAGAAGCCCATGCGACGCATTGGCAAGCGCGGTGGGGGCCAGTGGGAGGAGATCTCCTGGGAGGAGGCCTTCGACACGATCGCCTCCGAGCTTACGCGGGTGAAGGAGACCTACGGCAACGAGGCCCTGTGGTACCACTACGGCTCAGGGTCCACCGGAGGAAATATCACCAAGCGCGGCACCTGGCCCCGTCTGCTCAATACCTACGGTGGTTACCTGGGGCAGTACGGTGACTACTCCACAGCCCAGATCACCGCCGCCTATCCCTATATCTACGGAGAGTTCACTCCGTCTAACTCCTTCGAGGACGCTCAGCACTCCCAGCTGCAGGTCATGTTCGCCAACAATCCTTTGGAGACGCGCATGTCTGGCGGCGGCGAGCTGGGCGTGACCCAGGCTGTACGCAAGCAGTTCGGTATCCGCACCATCGTGATCGATCCGCGCTACACCGACACTGCCCTCAATATCGCTGATGAGTGGGTGGCTGTGCGTCCGGGTACTGATGCGGCCCTCATCGCCGGGATGATCCACGTCATGCTGGAGGAGGGCCTCCACGACCAGGACTTCCTGGACACCTACTGCCTGGGCTTCGACGAGGAGCACATGCCACCAGGCGCCCCGAAGAACGCCTCCTACCGCTCCTACATCGAAGGCAAAGGCCCCGACGGCGTGGAGAAGACCCCGCAGTGGGCCGCTGACGTCTGCGGAGTACCAGCCGACCAGATCCGCAGGCTGGCCCGCGAGATCGCCACCACCAAGCCCTGCGCCATCAACCAGGGGTGGGGGCTGCAGCGCCACGCCAACGGAGAGAATGCCTCCCGGGCTGTCATGACCCTGGCATGCGTCGTCGGCCAGGTCGGTATCCACGGTGGCGGCAACGGCTCGCGAGAGGGGAACTACTCCATCCGGGTGGCCCCCTTCCCCCTCTACGACGGCGAGAAGCCACCTGTGTCCACCCAGATCTCCTGCTTCAACTGGATTGATGCCATCGACCACGGCGAGGAGATGACTGCGCTCAAGGACGGCGTCAGGGGCAAGGACAAGCTGGACGTGGGGATCAAGCTGATGGTCGTCAACGCCTCGAACACCCTCATCAACCAGCACAACGACATCCACTACACCCAGAAAGTCCTCAGCGACGAGTCCAAGTGCGAGTTCATCGTCGTCATCGACCACCAGTGGACCGCCAGCTGCGAGTGGGGCGACATCGTCCTGCCCTCGACCACGAACTTCGAGGAGAATGACATCATCCCCGGAGGATCGTGCTCGGACACCGGCTGGTCCATCTGGGGCGGCAAGGCAATCGAGCCCCTCTATGACAGCAAGACCGGTTACGAGATGTGCACCGAGATCGCCCGCCGTCTCGGGATCGAGGAGGAGTTCACCCAGGGACGTACCCAGGAGGAGTGGCGCAGCCACCTCATTGCCAAGACGCGCGAGAAGGAGACGTCCTTCCCTAGCGAGTCCGAGCTGGAGGCGATGGGAGTCTATCGTCAGCGCAACCCCAAGGGCACCACGGTGGCGATGAAGGACTTCCGGGACGACCCTGTGGCCCACCCCCTCAAGACACCGAGCGGGAAGATCGAGATCTACTCCCAGCGTCTTGAGGAGATGTCCCATACATGGGTCTTCGAGGGCGAGCGGGCCGGGGACAAGCTCACCGCGCTCCCGGAGCACCTCGACACCTGGGAAGGGGCACTAGAGGCCCGTCACAACGACGCGTACCCGCTGCAGTGCATCGCCCACCACTTTAAAGGACGCACGCACTCCACCTACGCCAACCTCCCCCGCACCCAGGAGGCCCACCCCCAGATCCTGTGGATCAACACCCTGGACGCCCAGGCACGAGGGATCGAGAACGGGGACACCATCGACGTCTTCAACGACCGCGGCCGCGTCAGGACACAGGCACGCGTGACCAGCCGTATCGCCCCTGGTGTCGTCTCACTACCCCAGGGCGCCTGGTACACCCCTGACAAGGACGGGGTGGACGTGGGCGGATGCGCCAACACCTTGATGAAGTACCATCCCTCACCCCTGGCGAAAGGAAACCCGGGGCATACGGCCCTGGTCCAGGTTGAGAAAACGCGGGCCTGAGAGGCCTGAGGGGTTTGTCATGACAGGTAGCCTGGTTCAGGTTGGTGCTGAGCACGCTCTGCTCATCCCGACGACGACGTCGCTCGTCTCACCGTTCAAACCGCTGCTCGCACGCACGGTGATAGGTGGCGAAGCCGCCTAGGCGTGTCCACACGGTACGACCCGCCGCGCTCGTCTCCAGAGTCAGCGGATGAACTCGGATCAGGCTCACTCGACTGATCAGAGAAAAAGGCCGCGGCACAGGAACTGCAGAGTCTTAATCTTGCGGCGACGCTGAGGCGGTCCCAGCACCAGAGCCCTGCATCCCCCTGGTACCGGGCAGTACCCGAGAGCACCACCACCCCGCATCAGAACACCCCGCCGCACCCCATGAGACACCAACCTCAGCCAACACGTTCACACGTGTATCCCACAGTCGGGTGATACGCAGGATGTCATGATGGTCTCACAATCGATGGGAGTACGTCTCCCGGTCTCGGTGTTGTACCGGCTCGGAGGCTTACTCATTTCCCGGTCACCGTCACCAACAACAACCAGCTTCAGCAGATACTCGCATCCCTTACCGGACACACACCCAGATCGGCATCACCACGACCGCCCCTCCCCGAGCCTGTCACAGGCGGGCCGATCGTGGGAGTCAGGTGCGCTCAGCACACGGCTCACACTCTTAGTGTGAGCCGCATGGAGGGTTGAAACGGATCGCACCTCACGACGCGCGTCAGGCGCCGGCTAGCAGGCGAGGTTCCAGATTCTGCTCCTGGAGCTTGATGGAGCAACGATGCTGCTACTGGATGAACCGACTGACACCCTTGATCTCATCTCTGCTGAGGCTCTCCAACGAACGCTGGAGGCTTTTGAGGGCATGGTGCTCGCCGTGACCCATGAACGTTGGTTCGCCCGTCAGCACCATGCCTGCACGGACTGATCCGGAGGAGCGTCGTCAGCGCATCATCAAGGCGGCGTCCCGCCTCGTGGTGGCAGAAGCTATCGAGGGCGTGTCGCTACGGAAGGTCGCCAAAGAGTCCGGTCTGAGTATCGGCTCGGTGCGACACTACTTCGACGGACATCACGACCTGCTCACTGCCGCGGCGCAGGAGGCAGGCGCCCGGATGGGACGGCGCCTGGCCAGCCATCCTGCTCAGGGGCTGCGTGGACTCACCTCTGACGCGGCGCTCAACTGCCTTGACGTGCCAGCCCCGGATCTCGCCACAGCCCAGCTCACCGCCGTGATCGGCGGGCTGACCCTGGATACTGTGACCCCGCACGGCGCTCTGAGCATCGAGCGCCTGCAAACCGTCCCGCGAGCAACATCTGAGGGAATCGACGGCGCACCATGCCTGCCTGGCTGAGACCACCACCAGCGTTCCCGCCCACACCAGCATCGATGCCCCGGCCGAAGTCACCGCAGAAACAAAACTGCCCCGCCATCAGGCGAGGCATATTTCGGCTTTCTCATTCTACGTGGAGCTAGGGGGATTCGAACCCCCGACCTCTTCCATGCCATGGAAGCGCGCTACCAACTGCGCCATAGCCCCTTAAGGGAGACTGCCGACGATGCATGTCCTCAGCAGATCGTGGAGCTAGGGGGATTCGAACCCCCGACCTCTTCCATGCCATGGAAGCGCGCTACCAACTGCGCCATAGCCCCGAGACGGGCGTCCACCCTTACGGGCGACGCGGATAACTTTAAGGAGGCAGGCCCGCCCGGGGCAAATCCGCACCGCGTGCGGTACCTCACCCCGGGGTCACAGAGCCGCACCCTGCGGCTCAGGCCAGGAAGGCTCCGACAGCCCCTGAGTCTGCACGCCTCCGGGCTGACCGGCACTCACCAGCGCCGCCGCCACCTGCTCACCGCCCGCGTTCCATCTCACCAGCGTCCACCCTGGTTCCCTCGCCCCCGAGCGCAGCAGGGCGTGATGGCAGTTGTCCAGACCCCGCAACCCGAACCAGTGTCCCGGGTCCAGTCCCAGCAGGCGCATGGTCCCCAAGGTGATCGCGGCCCCGTGAGCCACGACGACGACAGGACCATCCTGAGTCGCTCCTTGCTCCTCAGCCAGGCGTTCCAGCGCCCGCCCCACGCGCCGAGCCGTGTGAGCGCGTGTCTCGACCTCCAGCCCCTCCGGGTCCTCCCCTGCACGCCACCGAGCGTACTGGTCAGGCCACCTGGCCCGGATCTCCTCCCTGGACATCCCCTCCCACTGCCCGAAGCTCCGCTCCAGCAGCGCCTCGTCGCTCTCCACGGGCAGCCCGGTCAGGGCAGCCAGGCACGCAGCCGTGGACCGGGCACGCTCCAGCGGTGAGGAGACGATCCGGCTCGGAGACAGTGCGGCCAGGGTCGGCGCCGCAGCGCGCGCCTGCGCCACCCCTGTCTCATTGAGACAGATATCGACCTGGCCCTGCACACGCCCGGCGACGTTGTAGTCCGTCAGCCCGTGGCGCCACAGGATGAGCTCGCTCACGACGCCGAGCCGGCTACGCCGTCCTCAGCCCCGTCAGCGCCAGCCAGCACGTCGGCAGGCAGGTCGACCAGCGGGCAGTCCTTCCACAGGCGCTCCAGGGCGTAGAACTCGCGGTCCTCGGCCTGCTGGACGTGGACGACGACGTCGCCGTAGTCGACCAGCACCCAGTGCGCCTCCTCAAAGCCCTCCCGCAGCCTGCGCTTGGCACCAGCCTTGAGCATCGCCTCATCCACGGCGTCGACGACGGCGCGCACCTGGCGGTCGTTGGCAGCCGAGACCACGAGGAAGACGTCAGTGAGCGCCAGGCGCTCGGAGACGTCGATCGCGATGATCTCCTCGGCCTTGCGGTCAGCAGCCGCACGCGCGGCGGCGATCGTCAGCTCTACTGCTTCAGGTGTGGCGGGCACGTGTCTTCTCCGTGTCGTGTGGGACGAGTGGTCAAGGCGTTGGTCAGGACGCCAGGAAGGTGAGCGGCGTGAGCGTAGCCAGGCTCTCAAGGGACGACGCAGCAGCCGTCGTGCTGCGTCCGAGGTAGAACCACAGGAGCGTGCCCGCCACCAGCACGACAACGAGGACGAGCAGGGCAATCAGCAGGTGACGGGCAAGAGAGTGACCTGGGCGGTCCTCACCCTGGTCCTCCGCCTCGCGGGCGCCGGGGACCTCCGCCCAGTCCGCCTGCGGAGCCGAGGCCCACGAGTCCGTCCCAGACGCCCCGGCTCGGTGGGAGTGGTGGGGGCCCGCCGCCTCGGTGGTCGAGGCCGTCACCGACTCTGCCTGCGTCTGCACGGTCTCGTCCTGGCGGAACGCCTTCCACTGAGGGGTCTCGATAGCGTGGAACCCCTCGTCCATCACCTGGACGGCACTGAGCTCACCGGTCGAGGCGTCCACGGTTCGCACCCCCTGCACCGAGGAGGGGATCCGAACGATCGGCCGACGCGTCGGCGTCGACGGAGCGGTCTGCGAGGGCGACGGCGTCACCGTCTCCTCAGGACCGAGCGCGTCAGCCGTCGCCTGCGTCCCTGCCTCGTCCGGGGCGGAGGAGGCGGCTGACGGCTGCGCGGTAGCAGCGTCCGTGGCGTGGCCGTAGGAGACTGTCGCCGCCGAGGTCTCGGCCTGCTGCGTCGCGCGGTCCATGACCGAGCGCCTCTGCGGTACCGAGGCCGGCTCGACCTCGGCCGGGCTGGCGGCAGCCGGTGCGGCGTCAGGACGGTCGGCGGCAGGGAGGACACCCGTGGCGAAGGCAGCCAGGGCCTCCTTCTCAGCCGTGTCCGGCCCCGTCGTCGTCCACGGAGCCGGCTGGGACTGGGGCGAGGCCTCTGCCTCGTCGTCAGGAGTCTCCTGAGAGGCAGCAGCCGCGTCCTGGACCGCAGCGTGGCTCCCGGTAGCAGACAGCTGCGGGACGTCGATGTCGGGCTGCTTCGCCAACGGGTCCTGCAACGCCTTGGCCTGCTCCAGGGTGATCTCCCCCGCGTCGACCGCCGCCCTCAGTGCCTCAGCCTCCTGGCGCAGTCGCCTGAGCTCCCGGCGCGTCAGCAGCGGCTGCTGGCCGGTCAGCAGGGCCTCACGCTCCGCCTCACGCTCCGCCTGCCGGATGGCACGCCGCGAACGGCGCGGCGCGGCGCCGTCGGACTGCTCCGGACGGCCGACCTCGCTGTGCTCACTCACCGTTGTTCTCCTTCCGAAGGGACTGCGACCGCGCCACGCGCGCTGTCATGGAGGGCGTGGGCCCTGCTTGCTGACTCACACGATAGAGCCCGTACTTACGGATGTACTGCACCACCCCGTCCGGCACGAGGTACCACACAGGCGCCCCGCGTCCCACGCGGTTGCGGCAGTCGGTCGAGGAGATCGCCATCGCCGGGACCTCGACCAGCGAGACCCCGTCCTCGGGCAGACCGGAGTCCGTCAGCACGTGGCCCGGGCGGGTCACGCCCACCAGGTGCGCCATGGTGAAGATCTCCTGGTTGTCCTTCCAGGTGAGGATCTGCGCCAGCGCGTCGGCACCGGTGATGAAGAACAGCTCAGCACCAGGGTACTCGGCAGCGATGTCCCGCAGGGTGTCGATCGTGTAGGTGGTACCCCCACGGTCGATGTCCACGCGGGAGACCGTGAAGCGGTTGTTGGAGGCCGTGGCGATCACCGTCATGAGGTACCGGTGCTCAGCCGCCGAGACCCTGCGGTCACGCTTGAAGGGCTGGGCCCAGGTAGGGACGAAGATGACCTCGTCGAGGTCAAAGACGTTCTGGACCTCCGAGGCGGCCACGAGGTGTCCGTGGTGGATCGGGTCGAAGGTGCCACCCATGATGCCGATGCGCAGCGGCCGGGAACCCTGGTCCACGTGTCTTCCTCCCGCTCCAGCTGCCGCCCGGCAGACCTGCCGAGCATGTCACCCTCACCGCGCCGGACGCGCGGACAGCACCATCCTGCCACGAAGCGCCCCTCAGGGGCGCACGTGCCCCTCCCCCTCGACGAGCCACTGGGTGGTCGTCAGCGCTGTCAGGCCCATCGGGCCACGGGCGTGAAGCTTCTGCGTGGAGATCCCCAGCTCGGCTCCCAGCCCCAGCTGCCCGCCATCGGTGAAGCGCGTGGAGGCGTTGACCATGACGACGGCGCTGTCCACGCCAGTCGTGAAGCGGCGAACCACCGTGAGGTCCTGAGCCAGGACCGCCTCGGTGTGCCCGGTGGAGTAGCGCCGGACGTGCTCGGTGGCCTCGTCAACGTCGTCGACCACCCGAACGGCCAGGTCCAGGCTGCCGTACTCCGTGGCCCAGTCCTCTTCCGTCGCGCCCACGAGCAGCGGGCTCGCACCTGCTGCCTCCGCCTCCTGCTCCAGCACCCGGCGTGCGGCGTCGTCGACGTGCAGCACCACGCCCCGCTCCCACAGTGCCCGTGCCGCCTGCGGCAGGTAGGCGGCAGCGACCTCACGGTGGACCAGGAGCGTCTCCGCGGCGTTGCACACGCCCACGCGCTGCGTCTTGGCGTTGACGATGATCGCCACCGCGTCCTCCAGCACCGCAGAGGCGTCGACATAGACGTGACAGACTCCTGATCCGGTCTCGATCACCGGCACCGAGGAGGACTCCACCACGGTCTTGATCAGCCCCGCCCCGCCCCGCGGGACCAGGACGTCGACAAGCCCACGGGCCCGCATGAGCGCGTTGGCTCCAGCACGCCCGGCCGGGTCCACCGTGTCCACGAGCTCGGGCGGCAGCCCAGCCGCCTCCAGCGCTCCGCGCAAGGTGGAGACGATCACCGCGTTGGTCTGCTCGGCCGCGTGACCACCCCGTAGCAGGACCGCGTTGCCGGACTTCAGCGTCAGGGCGGCGACGTCCACGGTGACGTTGGGGCGGGCCTCGTAGATGACTCCGACGACGCCCAGAGGCACGCGCTGGCGACGCACCCGCAGCCCGTTGGGCAGGGTCTGGCCGTCGACCACCTGGCCGACCGGGTCCGGTAGGCCCACCACCTCATGAAGGGCCGAGGCGATCCCCGACAGACGCTCTTCGGACAGGGCAAGACGGTCGACCAGCCCCTCCTTCATCCCCTCCTGGCGCGCGCGCTCCAGGTCAACGGCGTTGGCAGCCAGGATCTCTGGCTCATGCTCACGCAGGGCCAGAGCCATCCCGGTCAGGGCGGCGTCCTTGAGCTCACGGCTCGCCCCGGCGACCTCGCGCTGGGCCGTGCGTGCCGAGCGCGCGAGTGCGGCCACGAAGTCGGTGGCCTGGGAGGGGTCGAGGGCGGCGTCCACAGTCATGGACCCACCCTAGAAGACGTGCGCCGTACCGGTGAAACAGCTCCCACCAGGCAGACGCCCGGCAAGGGGCGCAGCCGCCGACCGGCCCGGACCAGAGCGAGCGCCTCAGGCTCCGAGCCCGTGAGGCAGCTCGGCGAGGTCGTCACGGTGGACCACCGGAGCCACGTGGTCCGGGACCTCACCCCCGTTGCGGCGAGCCTGCAGGACCTCGTCGAGCTCGGCAGCCGAGTAGCGGCAGATACCTCGCGCCAGCACGCCGTCGGGGCCCACGACCTCGACAACCGCTCCGGACTCGAAGTCGCCGGACACCCCGGTGACCCCGGGCAGCAGCAGCGACTTCTTACCCACCGTCAGCGCCTGGGCGGCGCCGGCATCGATAAGGACCCGCCCCTCCGGCACCGAGGCGTGGGCCATCCACAGCCGGCGGCTGGGTCGGTGCGGCCCGGTGGCCGAGAACCAGGTCCCCAGGTCCTCCGGGACGCCGTCGGGCCCCAGCAGCCTGACGGCGTCGTCCGCGCTGGCGATGACGGTGTCCGTACCCGAGGCGCAGGCGATCGTCGCGGCCTGCAGCTTGGTGCGCATGCCTCCAGTGCCCAGGGCGGAGCCGCGCACGTCGACGTTGACACCCTCCAGGTGCGTCACGTCCGGGACGTACCGGATCGGGGTGGCTCCCGGCGTGCCCGGCCTGGCCGTCCACATCCCGTCGACGTCAGTGAGGAGCACCAGGACGTCCGCGCTGACCAGGTGGGCCACCAGCGCGGCCAGGTGGTCGTTGTCCCCCAGGCTGAACTCGGCGTTGGCCACGGCGTCGTTCTCGTTGACCACCGGCACCGCCCCCATGGACAGCAGCGCGTCGAAGGTGGCGCGCACGGTGCGGTAGTGACGTCGTACCGCGACGTCCTGGGACGTGAGCAGGACCTGGGCGGTGACCTGGCCGTAGGTGCTCATCGCCGTCTGCCAGCGCGAGACGAGTCGCCCCTGGCCCACGCTCGCCGCCGCCTGGAGCAGGCGCAGCTCGCTGGGACGCTCCTCCATACCCAGCGCCGGCAGCCCGGCCGCCACTGCGCCTGAGGAGACGAGGACGACGTCGTGTCCGCGTCGTCGCAGGCTGGCGATGAGCCGGGTGAGGATGTCGATCCGGTTGAGGTTGAGTCCGCCGTCCTCGCGCGTGAGGGAGGAGGACCCCACCTTGAGCACCAGCCGCGCGCCGGCCGGCAGCGCGGTGGGACGGGTCGTCGCGGTGCGGCCGGTGTCCTGCGCGCTCACCGGCTGTCCTCGTCCCAGGACGGGTCGGTCCACAGCCCCTCGGCCGCCTCCTCGCGCAGCTGACGACGCGCGGCCTCCTTGGCGTCCATCGAGGCGTGGTACTGCTCGCGGCGCTCGACGTTGGTGCGACGGTGGTAGTCCTCCACACGCACGTCCGTACCGCGCGCCCCCAGGAGCTCGGCGCCGGCGGTGACGGTCGGTTCCCAGGTGAACAGGACACCGCCGTCGACCTCGCCGATGAGCACGCAGTCCCCGGCGTGGGCACCGGCCCGCACGAGCTCGTCCTCCACGCCTGCGGTCGCCAGGCGGTCAGCGAGGTAACCCACTGCCTCGTTGTTGGTGAAGTCGGTCTGGCGCACCCAGCGCTCCGGCTTGTCCCCACGAACCTGGTAGACCTGCCCCTCGCTGGGGTGCCGGATGAGCGCGACCTGCGCCACGGCCTCCCCGCCCCGCCGGCCCACGGCGACCGGCCGGATCACTGGGCGCTCGGGGGCGGCGATCTCAGGCTGGGCGGCGCGCGCTGCCTCGACGAGCTCGGCCAGGGCGAAGGACAGCGGGCGTAGCCCGGTGTGAGCCACGGCCGAGACGACGAAGACCTTGAGCCCACGTGCCTCGATGTCCTCACGGACGAGCTCGGCGAGCTCCTCGGCCTCAGGAACGTCCACCTTGTTGAGCACGACCACGCGCGGCCGCTCCATCAGCGGCACGCGCCCGGTCAGGGCCGGGTCCGACTCCGTGGGCCCCAGGCGCGAGGCGTAGGCGGCGAGCTCGGACTCGATGATGTCCAGGTCGCTGAGAGGGTCGCGCCCCGGCTCCAGCGTGGCGCAGTCCAGGACGTGCACGATCACCGCGCAGCGCTCGATGTGGCGCAGGAAGTCCAGACCGAGCCCCTTGCCCTGGGAGGCCCCGGGAATGAGGCCCGGGACGTCGGCGATGGTGTAGCGAGTGGCACCCGCCTCGACCACGCCGAGGTTGGGCACGAGGGTGGTGAAGGGGTAGTCGGCGATCTTGGGCCGTGCGGCGCTCATGGCTGCGATGAGGGAGGACTTCCCGGCGCTTGGGTACCCCACGAGCGCCACGTCCGCGATGGTCTTGAGCTCCAGGACCACGTCCAGGCGGTCCCCCGGCTCGCCCAGGAGGTGGAAGCCCGGGGCTCGGCGCCTTGAGGAGGCCAGGGAGAAGTTGCCGCGCCCGCCGGTACCACCCGCTGCCACGACGACCCGGTCACCGGCTGCGACGAGGTCCGCAAGGACCTCGCCCTGAGGCGTCTTGACCACGGTGCCGGTCGGCACGGGCAGGACCAGGTCCTCCCCGTCCACGCCGCGACGCCAGCTGCCCATGCCGGGGGTGCCGTTCTTCGCACTGCGGTGGGGTGATCGGTGGTAGCTCAGCAGCGTGGTGACGTCAGGATCGGCCACGAGGGCGACGTCGCCGCCGTGACCGCCGTCGCCGCCGTCGGGGCCGGCCAGCGGCTTGAACTTCTCGCGGTGGATCGAGGTACAGCCGTTGCCGCCGTCGCCTCCAGCCACGTGGAGGACCACTCGGTCGATGAAGCTGGGCATGTCTCCTCCTAGGGGGACGACGGCGGGCGCGGCCGCCAGCGTGGGCCGTGCGAGGCTGTGGATGAGGTCAGGCTAGACGCCGCGAGGGCGGACGGCCGAAGCCGTTCGCCCTCGCGAAAGCGTGATGTGCTGGAGGCTCAGGCCTCGGCAGCCACGACGTTGACGACCTTGCGGCCGCGGTACGTGCCGAACTCGACGTTGCCGGCAGCGGTGGCGAACAGGGTGTCGTCGTTGCCGCGACCCACGTTGTTGCCGGGGTGGAAGTGCGTGCCGCGCTGGCGGACGATGATCTCACCGGCGCCGACGAACTGGCCGCCGAAGCGCTTGACACCCAGGCGCTGGGCGTTCGAGTCACGGCCGTTACGGGAGGAACCAAGACCCTTCTTGTGTGCCATGTCAGGCTTCTTTCTCTCGAGCTGGTGCGTTCAGAATGCCGCGTGGGCGGTCAGTCACTTGATCGCGGTGACCTTGACGGCCGTCAGCTGGGCGCGGTGACCCTGACGCTTGCGGAAGCCCGTCTTGTTCTTGAACTTGAGGATGTTGATCTTGGGGCCCTTCTCGTCGCCGATGATCTCGGCCTTGACGGAGGACTTGGCCAGGTCGGCAGCAGCGGTGGTCACCGCGTCGCCGTCCACAAGCATGACGGGGGCGAGGGTGACCTCGTCGCCGATCTCACCGGCAAGCTTGTCGACAACCACGACGTCGCCGACGGAGACCTTCTCCTGACGGCCGCCGGCCTTGACGATCGCGTAGACCACTTGAATGCTCATCTCTGTCGGAATCTTCGGACGGACCCTGCCAGCGCGAGGCGCTTCGGCTGGGCCCGTCTCCTGGGCAAGGTGCGAGACGCACCGGCGGACCACTTTATGCGATCCGCCTTGGCTGGCCAACCTGAGCAGGGTCGTGACGGCTGTGTTCTTCCGCACGGTCCTGCCAGGTCAGTCACCTCAACAGGCTCACTCAGTCCTCTGAGACCTCAGCGGACTCAGCGGACTCGCGTGTCTCAGGCTCGGCGTCCTGAGCGTGCTCAGCAGCGTCCTTGTGGGCGTGCTCGGCCGCCGCCGCGATCTGAGCCAGCGCACCGCGGACGGCGGCACGCGTGGCGTCGTCAGCGACGTCGTCGGCGTCAGGCCCCTTGCGGCCCCGACCGCGAGCCTTGCTACCGGACTCGCTCTCCCCCTTGCCGCGTCGTCCCTTGGAGCCGCGCGAGGCGGACATGTCCGCCTGCTGGTTCTCCACAGGGTTCTCGTGGACGATGAAGCCTCGCCCGCCGCAGCACTCGCACGGCGTGGAGAAGGCCTCGACCAGCCCCTGTCCCACACGCTTGCGCGTCATCTGGACCAGGCCCAGGCTCGTGACCTCAGTGACCTGGTGTCGGGTGCGGTCGCGCCCCAGGCACTCCACCAGACGGCGCAGCACCAGGTCGCGGTTGGACTCCAGGACCATGTCGACGAAGTCGATGACCACCATGCCGCCGATGTCCCGCAGCCGCAGCTGGCGGACGATCTCCTCGGCCGCCTCGAGGTTGTTACGGGTGACCGTCTCCTCCAGGGTGCCACCGGCACCGGTGAAGCGCCCGGTGTTGACGTCGATGACTGTCATGGCCTCGGTGCGGTCGATGATGAGCGTACCGCCGCTGGGCAGCCAGACCTTGCGGTCAAATCCCTTGGCCAGCTGCTCGTCGATGCGGTGGGCGCTGAAGACGTCCTCGGGGCTCACCCAGTGCTCCAGGCGGTCCGCCAGGTCGGGGCTGAGCTCGGTGACGTACTCGGAGATGGTCTTCCAGGCGTCAGGCCCCTGGACGATGAGCTGACGGAAGTCCTCGTTGAAGACGTCACGCACCACTCGCACGGCCAGCTCGGGCTCCCCCTTGAGCAGGACGGGGGCGCGTCCGGACCCGGACAGGACCTGCTTGGCCTTCTTGTCGATCGCCGCCCACTGGGTGGCCAGGCGCTCGACGTCGGCCCGCAGCTGCTCCTCGCTGGCGCCCTCAGCCGCCGTGCGCACGATGACGCCGGCGTCGTCAGGGACGATGCGCTTGAGGATCCCCTTGAGACGGTGGCGCTCGGTGTCCGGGAGCTTGCGCGAGATCCCGGTCATCGTGCCGCCGGGCACGAGCACCAGGTACCGACCGGCCAGCGTGACCTGGCTGGTCAGGCGCGCGCCCTTGTGACCGATCGGGTCCTTGGTGACCTGGACCAGGACGGTGTCCCCGCTCTTGAGCGCGTCCTCGATACGGCGGGGCCTGCCTTCCATGCCGGCGGCGTCCCAGTTGACCTCGCCGGCGTAGAGCACGGCGTTACGGCCCTTGCCCAGGTCGACGAAGGCAGCCTCCATCGAGGGAAGCACGTTCTGGACGCGACCGACGTAGACGTTGCCGACCATCGAGGTCTGGGTGTGGCGGGCGACGTAGTGCTCGACCAGCGTCCCGTCCTCCAGGACGGCGATCTGGTTGAGACCGTCCTGCTCGCGCACGATCATCTGACGGTCCACGGACTCACGGCGAGCCAGGAACTCCGCCTCGGTGACGACAGGCCGACGACGTCCCGCGGCACGCCCCTCCCGGCGACGCTGGCGCTTGGCCTCCAGACGGGTCGAGCCCTTGAGGGCCGTCACCTCGTCACGCACGTCGCGGCCGGAGTCCGAGCGTGAGCGGGAGCGACGACGGCGACGACGGCGTGAGCTCGGCGAGCTCTCCTCGCCGTTCGCCTCCCCGTCCTCGGCCGTCTCGTCAGCGGACGAGGTCTCCGTCTCGCGGGACTCGTCCTGCGAGACGTCCTCGTCCTGGGTCTCCTCGGGCTCGGAGGAGCCCTCACCACGAGAGCGTGAGCGGCGCCCGCGCCCCCCACGGCGCCGCTTGCGGCGACCGCCGGCGCTCTCCTCCGAGTCGTCCCGGTCCTCTCGCTCCTCAGGCTCCTCCTGGGAGGAGGCATCGTCAGCCGAGCCGGCGGGCGAGGCCGAGGCAGTGGGCTCAGGTGCCTGCTCAGGAGCCGCCTGGGCAGCGGTGGCCTTGCGACGACGGCGGCCACGGCGAGCCGGCCGAGCCTCCTCGCCCTCAGGCTGAGGCTCGCTGCCCGTGTCCGCGGCCCCGCGCTCCTCGTTGCCGGGTTCCTCCGGCTCCGGTGCGGCGGCCGGAGCCGCCTGCGCAGCCGTCACCTTGCGGCGGCGACGGGCTCGCGCGGGGTCGGGCGCCTGGAAGAGCAGGGAGGCTGCCGGCAGGAAGGAGCCAGCATCCTCCTCCTCGTCGTCGCCAGCGTCATCCTGCTCAGCAGACCGGGGCTCGTCGTCCTGGTCGGTGTGGTCGTCGTCCTCAGGCGCCCCGTCAGCCGAGGACGCGGACGGGGCGGAGTCGACCGAGCCCGTCGAGGACTGCACCTCGGCAGGCTGGGCGACGTCCTCCTCCGAGGCCTGGGCCGGCTCGTCCTCAGGCTCCTGGGGAGCCACGAGGGTCTCCACCACAGGTGCGGCGTCAGCAGCGGCCTGGACAGCCTTGACACGACGACGGCGCCGCGTCGTGGTGTGCGCGCGGGAGACCGCGTCCTCCTCGGTCTCAGGAGCAGCCGGCGCAGCCGCAGCCACGACAGGAACAGCCTCGTCCTGCGGCACCGGCGCCGGGGTCGGCGCTGACTGGGTGGCCGTGACCTTGCGTGACCGACGCGGCCGGCGTGCGGGCTCGCTCGCGGGCGCGGCCTCCGGGTCCGTCGCCGCTGCCTGGGACGCGGGCTGGGTCGCCTCGACGACCCGTACCTGGGGGCCCTCCCCTGCCGGCTCAGTCTCCTGGACCTGACCGGCGTCCTCCTGCGCGGTGGTGGTCTCCTCGACCTTCCTGGCCGAGGAGGACCGGCGCGTGCGGCTCGTGGCCGCCTTGCCGGTCTGGGAGGTCTTGGCAGCAGGCCGCTTCCGAGCGGTCTTCCTGGGAGCCTCCTCCGCCTCGCTCCGCAGTGCCTCCTCCTGGGCGGACTGGGAGGGCGGCTCCTCGCCGTCGGTCTTCTCAGACTTCGAGGAGGCGGTCTTCCTGGCAACGGCCTTCGTCGCCGTCTGACGGGTCGTCGTGCGACGTGCGCGCTTGACGGGGGCCTCGGTGGCGGCCTCGGTCTCAGGGGACGGGTCAGAGGCCTGCGGCTCGGGGGCCGGTTCGACCTGGCTGCGGTCTGGGGAAGTCGTCATGGTGCGATGCACTCTCCGGGCACCACGGTTCTCGTCGTACCCACGAGGCCGCGGCACGGTCGTGCTCCGCGAGCGGAGCAGAAAGTCTGCGTATGCGCCATGCGGCGCCGGCCGTCGTCGTCACCCGCACGAGCCGGGACCGCAGCAGCGCTCAAGGCGGCGCAAGGCTCCCGGACGGGGTGGACCACGAGGTTCGGACACCGGGGGCCGGTACGTGACACCCGGGGCCAGAGCGAGTATCCCACACTCCTCACCCCCTCCTGGTGTCACGACCACCTCCGGAGCATCGCCCCCAGCGGAATCCTGCGGCTTCTCGGCCCGCCAAGTATCCAGGACCAAGGTCCTGATGTCGACCGCGCCCAAAGTCCCAGGCGCTGAAAAAACCCACCTACCTGACACATGAGGCCAAAGCGTCACAACATTGACATATCAACGAAGCCGCTTTGACGACACCGCGTCACGCCGCGGTTACACTTGACCCGTGTCACCGTGACCTCGGTCCCGGCAGCCCTATTGAAGTCATCACTCCCTATGAAAGGTGGCGCTGGTGGTCCTCACACCCTTGGCGCTGGACTCCCTCGACCTCGCTCGTTGGCAGTTCGGCATCACGACCGTCTACCACTTCATCCTCGTCCCTCTGACGATCGGTCTCGCACCGCTGGTGGCGTTGATGGAGACCCTCTACAACCGCACCGGCAACAAGCAGTGGCTCGTGGCCACCAAGTTCTTCGGCAAGATCCTGCTGATCAACTTCGCCCTAGGCGTGGCCACGGGTATCGTCCAGGAGTTCCAGTTCGGCATGAACTGGTCGGAGTACTCCCGCTTCGTCGGTAACATCTTCGGCGCTCCCCTTGCCTTTGAGGCTCTGCTCGCCTTCTTCCTCGAGTCCACCTTCATGGGCCTGTGGATCTTCGGCTGGGACCGCCTGTCCCCGAAGCTGCACAACCTGTGCATCTGGATGGTGGCCATCGGCGTCAACATCTCCGCCCTGTTCATCCTGGGTGCCAACTCCTGGATGCAGCGCCCGGTGGGGGCCAAGGTTGACCCTGACACCGGACGCGCCGTGCTTGACGGCATCGGCGGCTTCTTCGAGGTCCTGGGCAACCCCCTGCTGTGGACCACCTTCTTCCACACCATCACCACCTCCTTCCTGGTGGCCGGCGCCATCATCCTGGGCGTGTCCGTGTGGTGGATGACCAAGGCGGCCAAGGCCAAGCAGGAGTTCGAGGCGCGCGAGCTGTGGCGCCGCATGACCCGCTTCGGTGCGATCACCATGGTGATCGCCGGAGTGCTGTGCATGGTCTCGGGCCACTTCCAGGGCCAGCTGGTCGTCAAGGAGCAGCCCGCCAAGATGGCGGCTGCCGAGATGCTGTGCGAGAGCGCCCAGGGTGCCGGCTTCACCGTCGCCGCCTTCGGTTCATGTGAGGACGGCTCCGCCTCCCACATCATCACCATTCCCAAGGTCTACTCCTTTATGGCCACCAATGACCCCAACGCCGAGGTCATGGGTCTCAAAGAGGCTCAGGAGATGTACGCCAGCAACTACGGGGCTACTGACGCCGCGGGCAACGAGATCGACTACACCCCCCACGAGATGACGACCTTCTGGTCCTTCCGCGCCATGATCGGCCTGGGTGGGCTCAGCGTCCTGATCGGCCTGGTCACCCTGTGGCTCATCCGCAAGGACCGTCTCATCACCTCCTCGGGCTACGGCAAGCTCGCCCTGTGGTCGATGGGCCTGCCCTTCCTGGCTGCCACCTTCGGCTGGATCTTTACCGAGATCGGCCGTCAGCCGTGGGTCGTGGCCCCCAACCTCGCCTCCTTCGAGGCCGGAGACCCGGTTGGCCAGGTCTACATGCTGACCCAGCAGGGCGTGTCAACCGTGGTCTCCTCGGGCACGGTCCTGACCTCGATGGTCATCTTCACCCTCCTGTACGCCGGGCTCGGCGTCATCTGGTTCATGCTCCTGCGCCGCTACATCCGTGAGGGTGTGCGCACGCAGACGGAGAAGACCTCGGTGACCTCCGAGCAGGCTACCCAGGCCGCTCCTGCTCTGTCCTTCGAGTACTGAGCCGAGAGAAGAGAGAACACACCATGACGCTGCTTTCCATCCTCTGGTTCATCCTCATCGCCGTCCTGTGGATCGGCTACCTCACCCTTGAGGGCTTCGACTTCGGTGTCGGCATGCTGCTCAAGATCCTCGGCCGCAACGAGCAGGAGCGGCGAGCCATGATGAAGACCATCGGCCCGCACTGGGACGGAAACGAGGTCTGGCTGCTCACCGCCGGTGGCGCCACCTTCGCCGCCTTCCCGGAGTGGTACGGCACCCTGTTCTCGGGTGCCTACCTGGTCCTCTTCCTCATCCTGCTGTGCCTGATCGTCCGCATCTGCGCCATCGAGTGGCGCAGCAAGATCAACTCCCAGAAGTGGCGTGACAACTGGGACTGGGCGCACACCGTCTCCACCTGGCTCCCCGCCATCCTGTGGGGTGCTGCCTTCGCCAACCTGGTCCAGGGCATGAAGATCGAGGTCGTCGAGGTCGTCTCTCGCAACGTTGTCGACCCCGCTCTCATCGACTCCGACATGCTCATCCCGGGCGCCTCCCACGAGCTGACCGGTGGCTTCTTCAGCCTCCTGACCCCCTTCACCATCCTGGGTGGTCTGGTCACCTGCACGCTGTTCCTCACCCACGGTGCGCTCTACACCGCGCTCAAGACCGCCGGGGAGCTGTCCGCTCGCGCCGAGGCCTTCGCCCGCAAGTCGGCGATCGTCTCCACCGCGCTGTGCGCCGTGTGGGCGCTGTGGGCGCAGATCCAGTTCTCGCCCAACGTCCTGTCCTGGATCCCGCTGGTCGTCGCCGCAGTCTTCCTCATCGCCTCGCTGCTGATGACCTACAAGGGCCGTCAGGGCTGGGCCTTCGCCCTCCACTTCGGTGGGATCGCATTCGCCGTCGTCTTCATCTTCGCCGCCATGGCCCCCGACGTCATGCGCTCGACGATCGACCCGGCCTACTCCCTGACCATCGGCCAGGCCGCCTCCGATGACACCACCCTGGCGATCATGACGGTGGCTGCGGTCATCTTCGTGCCGGTCGTGCTCTTCTACACGATCTGGGGCTACAAGGTCTTCTCCAAGCGCGTCAACGCCGAGAAGATCGACCCCAACGAGGGCGGCCTGCACCCCACCAAGGTGCGCGACTCCGCCCAGCCAGAGGCCGCCGTCGGCTACTGACAGCCGAGTAGGGCTCACAGTCACCTGTGAGCCGTGACAGACCGGGCCCGCCCGTCATCCAGGAACGCTGGGTGGCGGGCGGGCCTTCGTCTCTGCCTCAGCGTCGCTTTCGCCTGTGAACAGTCGCTTGAGCAGCCGGCAGCACACAAAGCGACTGTCGCGGGGCGAAAGCGACGGAAAGCAGACCACTATCCTGGAGCGGTGAAGCCACTGGACCCCCGCCTCATGCGCCACGCGCGCTCAGCACGGCGCTACATCCTCACCACGGCGGTGACCGGGCTGCTCACAGCCGTCCTCGTCGTCGCGCAGGCCTTCCTCATCTCCCGCGTCATCTCCCCGGTCATCACCGAGGACAAGACGATGGCACAGGTCCTTCCCCTGGTCGGTGTCCTGGCCGTGGTCGTCGTCATGCGGGCCCTGGTGCTCCTGGTCCAGGAGGCACGTGCGCACCGGGCTGCCACCGGCACGATCATCGAGCTGCGCCGGCTGGTCATCGAGCGTGCTGCCGCCCTGGGCCCACGCTGGCAGGCCTCTCACGGCGCCGAGACCACGACGTTGCTCACCCGTGGCATGGACGACCTGGAGCCCTACTTCACCCGGTACCTTCCCCAGCTGCTCATGGCGGCCACGGTCACGCCGCTGACCGGCCTGGTCATGCTCCTCCAGGACGTCCCCTCCACGGTCGCCGTCGTCCTGACGATCCCGCTCATCCCGATCTTCATGATCCTGATCGGCAAGATGACCCAGCAGCACTCGGCGGACCGTCTGGAGGCGATGGAGCGCCTGGGTGCCCAGGTCCTCGACCTCATCGCCGGGCTGCCCACCCTCAAGGCCCTGGGGCGCGAGATCGGACCGGGACGACGCGTTCGCGAGCTCGGTCGCGCCTACAACCGCACCACCATGGCCACCCTGCGTGTGGCCTTCCTGTCCGGCGCGGTCCTGGAGTTCCTCACGACGCTGTCCGTGGCGATCATCGCCGTCGAGGTCGGGTTCCGCCTTCTGTTCGGCCACATCGACCTGGCCACCGGGCTGCTGGTCATCATGATCGCGCCCGAGGTCTACCAGCCCCTGCGCCAGGTCGGCTTCCAGTTCCACGCCTCCGCCAACGGAGTGGCGGCCGCGCAGGCGGTCTTCGAGGTGCTGGAGACCCCGGTCCCCCGTACCGGTACGCAGCCTGCTCCTGACCTGGCCGGCGCCACGATCGAGCTGGAGCACCTGAGCGTGGCGGCTCGCGGCGCCTGGGCCCCCCACGACCTCACTGCCACGATCCGCCCCGGGCGGCTGACCGCTCTGTCAGGTCCCTCCGGCGCCGGCAAGACGACCACTTCCCAGGTCCTCCTGGACCTGCTGGCGCCGGAGCGAGGCAGCGTCCGGGTCGTCAGCGCCGACGGCGTCGCGCAGGACCTGGCAGAGATCGATCCGGCCACCTGGTGGCATCAGATCTCGTGGGTTCCTCAGCGCCCCGTCCTCCTGCCCGGCACGGTCCTGAGCAACACCCTCCCTTCCGGCTCCCACGAGACCAGCGGCGCAGGTGCCGACCTCCCGGTCCCCCAGGAGGTCGTCAGAGCCGCCCAGGTCACCGGTCTGGACGAGGTGGTCGCCTCCCTGCCGCTGGGATGGAGCACCCCAGTGGGCCACGGCGGCACCGGCCTGTCGGTGGGACAGCGTCAGCGCCTGGCCCTGACCCGGGCCCTGGTGGAGACCGCTCCCCTGGTGGTCATGGACGAGCCCACCGCCCACCTGGACGCAGCCAGTGAGGCTCACGTCCTGGACGGGCTGGCAGCGCTGAGGGCCTCCGGCCGCACCGTCGTCGTCATCGCCCACCGTCCCAGCGTGCTGGCGCTCGCCGACGACGTCGTCACCGTCTCCTGCGCCCCTGACCCCACCGTCGGCCAGGACGAGGGCCGTACCGCCCGTCCTTCCCCGGTCAGCCCCGCCGTCGGCCAGCCTGAGGAGCCCGAGGAGGTCGCCCGATGAGCCTGTTCCTGACCCGTGACGAGCGCCGTGCGCTGCGCCGTGCCCTGACGCTGCTGGAGCTGGACCGCGGGCGGGTCGTCCTGTCGGTGGTCACCGGCTCGCTAGGTCTGGTCTCTGCCGTCGCCCTGTCGGGAGTCGCCGCCTGGCTCATCGCCCGGGCCTCCCAGATGCCCGACGTCGTCGCGCTGGGCGTGGCCCCTGTCATGGTCCGTCTGTTCGGTATCTCCCGCTCGGTCCTGCGCTACTGCGAGCGACTGGTCTCCCACGACACCGCGCTGCGCGGGATGAACGCCCTGCGTACCCACGTGTACGAGATCCTTGCCTCCTCCCGCACCGACACGGTGGCCCGCCTGCGTCGCGGGGACGTCCTGTCCCGCGTGGGCACGGACGTGGACGCCGTCGGCGACCTGGTGGTGCGCGGGTTCCTGCCCGCAGGAGTGGCCGCCACGGTCGGTGTGGTCACCAGCCTCGCCATGGGCCTGGTCTACTGGCCCGCTGGCCTGGTCCTGGCTGCCTGCCTGCTCCTTGCCGGCGTCCTGGGCCCTGTGGCCACCATCCGCTCGGCCCGCGCCGCCGAGCTCGCCCGGCAGGAGCAGGCCACGGACCTGGCTGCCACCGCCCTGACCGCCATCGACGGCGGCAGCGAGCTGAGCGTGGCAGGCAGGATGCTGGCCCTGCTGACCGGCCTCGACGAGGTCGAGCGTCACCTCGCCACGACCCGGGACAAGGCTGCACGGCCGGCGGCCCTGGCCGCCGCGGTGGACACCCTGGCGATGGGACTGGCCGTCCTCGGAGCGGTGCTGGTCGGGCTGCCGGCCGTGGCCAGCGGCTCCCTGGCTCCGGTGTGGCTGGCCGTCATCGTCCTGGTGCCCTTGTCCGCCTTCGAGGCCACTGCCAACCTGGGGCCGGCCTCGGTGCAGCTGGTGACCTCCGCCGGAGCGGCCGTGCGCGTCGTCGAGCTGCTCGACCGTGCTGAGACCACGGCCCTTCCCACGCCCCGTGCCGCCGGCGAGCCGGCCGTGCGTCTGCAGGACCCGGGTTCTGAGGGATCTCGTCTCAAGGCCCGAGGCCTGGCAGTGGGATGGCCCGGTGGTCCGGTCGTCGCCGAGGGCATCGACCTCGACCTGGGCCCAGGTGACCGCCTGGCGGTCGTCGGTCCCTCAGGCATCGGGAAGACCACGCTCCTGCTGACCCTGGCCGGGCTGCTGCCGCCGCGTGCCGGTGAGCTGGCCCTGGACGGCGTCGTTCCCTGGTCGGTCCCCCGCGACCAGGTGGCCCAGAGAGTCACCCTCACCCAGGAGGACGCGCACATCTTCGACACCTCGGTCCTGGAGAACCTGCGTGTGGCCCGTGGCTCCGTCACCGCTGAGGAGGCTGCTGGACTCCTGGAGCGTGCTGGCCTGGGGCCCTGGCTGACCACGCTCCCTGACGGCCTGGACACAGTCGTGGGTACCGACGCCACCGCGCTGTCAGGCGGTGAGCGGCGCCGTCTGCTGCTGGCCCGTGCCCTGGCGGCTCCGGCTCCCCTCATGCTGCTGGACGAGCCCGCTGAGCACCTGGACACCGGTACCGCCGACCAGCTGGTGGAGGACCTGCTCACCGCGGACGCCTCACGCGGTGTCCTGCTGGTCACCCACAGGCTGTCCGCCCTCGCCAGCGCCCAGGAGGTCCTGGTGCTAGGTTCCCAGGCGGGAGAGCCCGCCCGCGTGCGGGCCCGCGGGACCCACGCTGAGCTGAGTGAGCAGGACCCCGCCTACCGCTGGTCCCTGGAGCAGGAGATGAGCCCCCGTGCCTGATCGCGGCCTTCCCGAGCGCGACGACGGCGTCATGGTGCCAGGAATGCCCTCCGCCGAGATGCTCATGGCCCTGCCGAGCGTGCCCAGCCCCGAGGACTCCTCCGGCCTGGGCCCACTGACCTACGCCGTCCACTCCGACTCTCTCGGCTCCACCCGCAGCCGCAGAGTCGCCCAGCCGCTGGAGGAGACCACGGTCGACCTCCTGCGCGCCGCACTGCGCCTGACCAGCTCGTTAAAGGTGCCCGATGCCTTGAGCAGGCTGGTGGACTCCGCCTGCTCACTGACCGGAGCCGCCTGGGGCACGATCGCAGTCTTCGAGCACTCACGCACCACGGGACAGTCCAGTGAACCGGTGACAGCAGGCTCGGCTACAGCCTCTCCCGAGCACCTCCAGGCGCTGCTGGGCACCGCCAACTCGGAGCAGGAGGTCGTCATCGTCAACGAGCTGATGGGCTCCTCCGCCTTCACCGGTGCCATCGAGGGAGAGGATCCCGGCTCTGTCCTCTCGGCCCCGCTCAAGGTCCACGACCGTGTCTACGGCCGACTCTACCTGTGTGACAAGCCCGGCGGATTCGGCCCGGCGGATGTCACCACGGTCGCCACGCTGGCGGAAGCGGCAGCAGTCGCCGTAGAGAACTCCCACCTGTACCGCGTCGCACGCAGCCGTGAGCAGTGGATGGCTGTGTCCCAGGAACTGACCACGATGCTCCTGTCCGGTATCGATGAGGACGAGGTGCTCACCCTCATCTCCCAGCGGGTCCGCGAGGTCGCTCACGCGGACACTGCCGTGCTCATCCTGCCCAGTCTTGGTGACACCTGGGTGTGCGAGATCGCCGACGGCGCCCACAGCTCTGAGCTCATCGGGATCCGGTTCCCGGCAGAGGGGCGTGCGCTCCAGACTCTCGCTAAGCAGACAGGCCTCATCGTGCCCTCCCTCCACGAGCTGTGGCAGGGTGAACGGCTGAAGATCGAGGCACTGGCCCGCTTTGGCCCAGCGCTGTACGCCCCGATGGTCCAGCGCGGCGAGGGTATGGGCGTCATGCTCCTCCTGCGGGAGCAGGACGGCCCGGTCTTCACCGCCCAGGACCTGGAGATCGCCGAGCTGGTTGCAAGCCAGGCGATGATGGCCTTCGAGCTCGCCGACGCCCAGCACGCCGAGGAGATGGCCCTCCTACTCGGCGAACGTAACCGGATCGGGCGGGACCTGCACGACCTGGCGATCCAGCAGCTCTTCGCCACAGGGATGCAGATCACGGCGGTCAAGGACCATCTCAAGGAGGCCTCCAAGGCCGGCGACACCGTGGATGTCGATGCCGTGTGCGAGGTGCTGGAGTCCTCGTTGGTCGCCGTCGACGAGTCCGTCCGTCAGATCCGCTCCATCGTCAGGTCGTTGCGCGACCGCGACGAGGACGTGAGCCTCGTCGAGCGGCTGCGTCGTGAGGCGTCACTGGCTCGTACCTCCCTGGGCTACGCCCCCTCCCTCCTACTGAGCGTGGACGGCCGAGGCCTGGCCCAGGTACCGCGCGAGGCCGAGGACGAGCTCACCGACGCCGTCGACGCAGCCGTCGAGCCGGACATCGCCGACGACATGGTCGCGGTCGTGCGTGAAGGCCTGAGCAACGTCGCCCGTCACGCTCGGGCCTCGTCAGTGACGGTGGACATCAAGCTGGAGGGCATCGTCCCCGTCGACTGCGTCGAGACCGCTGACGAGGGCTCAGGCGATGCCGCGACCGGGAACACCGAGCCCTTCACCGGCAGCCCCTTCGTCGAGATCGTGTGCCGCGACGACGGGGTCGGCGTCGACCCCTCGGTGACCCGGCGGTCGGGGACCGCCAACATGGCTGAGCGCGCACGCCGCCACGGCGGCAGCTTCGTCATCGGGCCCCGGGCCCGCTCCGACGGCGGACGGCGCGGGACCTGTTTCACATGGCGGGTGCCGTTGGCTGGGCCAAACGCTTCCCGCGTGGCCTAACTCACCCTGTGATTCTGGGCCTGCGGGCAGTCTCAGTGGCGCCGCCAGCCGGAGGCGCGCTGGCCGGCTACCCACGCCGCGACCTGGGTGCGGCGCTGCAGCCCCATCTTGGCCAGCAGGGAGGTGATGTGGTTCTTGACGGTCTTCTCCGCCACCCCGAGCCGCTCACCGATCTCGCGGTTGGACAAGCCGTCACCGATGAGCTCCAGGACCTTGCGCTCGGCGTTGGTCAGGTCCGCGGTCGGGTCGTCATGGTCCGCACGACGCCGGGTCACCGTGCGCTCGTCCAGCAGGACCCGCCCGGAAGCCACTGCCCGCACGACGTCGGAGATCTCCGCACCGTGGACGGTCTTGAGCAGGTAGGCCCGGGCCCCGACCTCCAGGGCCTCAGCCAGCGCCTCGTCGTCGTCGAAGGAGGTCAGGACGATCGGCAGCGCCTCGGGCACCGCGTCCCGCAGGTCGTCCATCACCTCGATCCCGGTGCCGTCCGGCAGCTGGAGGTCCACCAGCACGACGTCGGGACGGACCAGCTCGGCACGGCGGACCGCCTCAGCGCGGCTACCGGCCTCGGCGACGACGTCAAGGTCGTCAGCACGATCGATGATCTCGGCAATTCCGCGCCGGACGATCTCGTGGTCGTCCACGATCATGACGCGGACCTGCTCGGAAGAGGAGGAAGTCGGCATACCTGAGAGGGTACCAGCGCTGGGGACCAACGTCACACAAGCTCACGCATGATGAGCGCGTTCAGCGCGTGCTCACGGGGCCCGTCAGCACCGGACCCGCCCGGCTACCGCTGCGGGCGCTGACAGCGGGGGCAGAAGGTGTGGCTCCGGCCCGTCAGCACCTCGCGCCTCATCTGCGTCCCACAGCGTCTGCAGGCCTGGCCCGCCCGGCCGTAGGCCTGAAGCTCCCGGGCAAAGAAGCCCGCAGCGCCCTCAGCGTCGACGTAGAGCGCGTCGAAGCTCGTCCCGCCTGCAGCCAGGGCTCGGCGCATCACCTCGGCGACGGCCTGCAGGAGGCGCGTCCCCACTCGTGGCCCCAGCCTGGTACCGGACGTCCCGCCGTGGACCCGTGCGGCCCACAGACCTTCGTCGGCGTAGATGTTGCCGATCCCGGAGACCAGCTCCTGGTCCAGGAGCTGCGCCTTGACCGCGCGGCGCGAGGCCCTCATCCGCCTCAGGACCTGACCAAGGTCAGCAGCCGGGTCCAGCAGGTCACGGGCGACGTGCGCGGCATCCTGCGGCAGGAGCGCAAGACGGCTTCCCTCCCCACCGGGCCCACCGTCAGCGGTAGGCACCAGGGCGCTGAGCCTGAGCCCCCCGAGCATGCGCTGGTCGACCAGGTCGAGCGCAGCCCCACGAGCAGAGGCCGGGTCCCCGCGCCGGGAGGACAGGTGCAGACGCACACGCAGGTGCCGCGGCCGGAGATCGAGGTCACGCACGAGGCTCGGCGCGCGGGTCGCGGTCAGGTCCACCGTCCCAGCCGCCGGGTCCCCGAGGAAGTCCGACACCGGCGACGTCCGCTGCGGCCGCGAGGCGTCGTCCCGAGCGGGAGACGACGTCGTGCCGCGGACCAGCAGCTGACCGCTCATGCCCAGGTGGGCGGACAGGGCGTTGCCGTCGTCGAGCACCAGCCACAGGAACTTACCGCGACGGACTGCGGCCTCGATCCTGCGGCCAGCCAGGCCGTCACGGAAGACGCTGACGCCTCCGTCCTGACGGCGCAGCGCCCGAGGGTCCAGGACCTCGACCTCGCCGACCTCACGACCCAGGAGATGACGTTCCAGACCGCGACGGACGGCCTCGACCTCAGGGAGCTCAGGCACGTGGGCCCTCGGCAGAGGGACCCTGACCAGCGACGGGCAGGCCCAGGTCCGCGCGCAGGGCGTCGGTGGCGCCGGGGATCTCCAGCCCGCCGTCCCCGTCAGAGGCCAGGATCGAGGCGTAGGCAGCCTCGGCGGCGTCGTGCTCGGCCACCTTCTTCGAGCTGCCCGTCCCCTCTCCACGTTCCTGGCCGGCCACGAGGGCGACGGCGGTGAAGACGCGGGCGTGGTCGGGGCCGACGCTGGTGACGCGGTAGCTGGGACTGCCCAGGTGGTGGACGGCGGCCAGCTCCTGCAGGCTCGTCTTCCAGTCCAGGCCCGCGCCGCGCGAGGGCGCTGCGGTGAGGAAGCGGCTGACCAGTCGCAGGACGACCTCGCGGGCCGGCTCCAGGCCGACCGTAAGGTAGGTGGCGCCGATGAGAGCCTCGACCGTGTCGGACAGGATCGAGTCCTTGTCCCTCCCACCAGACAGGGCCTCGCCCTTGCCGAGCTTGATGAACTCCCCGAGTCCCAGGTCCCGGGCCACGCCTGCCAGGGCCGGCTCGGAGACCGTGGCCGCACGCATCTTGGCCAGCTGTCCCTCAGGCACCTCCGGGTGGTCACGGAAGAGGTCCTCGGTGACGATGATCTGCAGGACGGCGTCCCCCAGGAACTCAAGACGCTCGTTGGTGGGCAGCCCGCCGTTCTCGTGCGCCCAGGAGCGGTGGGTCAGCGCGAGGTCCAGCAGCGCGGGCTCGATCTGGCAGCCCCAGCGGTAGACCAGGGACTCGACGTCCGTGCGGGCCGGGGGAGCCTGTCGGCGGGAGGGCTTGCGTGAGCCTCGGGACATCAGGCCTGGTCCCCCTCGCCCTGCTCCCCGGGCTCCTCAAGGAGCGCCGACAGAGCGGACCAGCGCGGGTCCAGGACCTCGTGGTGGTGGTCCTCGGGCAGGTCGTCCAGGCGCTCACCACACTCCGGGCACAGACCGGCGCAGTCCGGCTGGCACAGGGGACGGAAGGGCAGGTCCAGGACCAGGGCGTCCCGCAGCGCCGGCTCCAGGTCCAGGCTCGTCTCCCCCACGAGGAACAGGTCGTCCGCCTCCTCGTCCCCCTCCGCCTTCTGGGCCTCAGCGGCCTCGGGCAGGAAGTAGAGCTCGTCGAACACCACCGTGCGGTCCTCGTCCAGGTCCCGCAGGCAGCGCACGCACTCACCGTGGACGTGGAGGTCTGCCTCCCCACGCACGAGCACGCCGTCCTCCATCGAGGTCAGCGAGGCCTCCAGCACCATCGCGCTGCTCTCAGGCACGCCGATGACCTCCGTGCCCAGACCTGCGGGCGCGGTCACGTCGAGACGGACGTTCTTGACCGAACCTACCGCGCGCGGCAGGTCCACGATGTCGACGACGAGTCCGGTCACGGCTTCCTCCTCATGCTCACGGTCCAGGACGAGGACCTTGCGGTGCGAATCTACCTGCCCCGCTCGGCACCTGGAACCACAGGGCCGGGCTCTCAGCGCTGGGCGGAGGGGTCCACCGACCAGCTGGCTGAGGACCGCAGGGAGCGGCGGGTGGGCTCGGAGCGCTCGGACTCGGTGTGTCCGGGGCCGTAGCCCGAGGCGCTGCGGGCCTGAAGGCGACCGGCCAGGACCTCGCGACCGGCACGCACCTGGTCCCCGATCCGGCCCAGCTCGATCTCCAGGGCAGCCAGGGTGCGGTCGCTGTAGTCGTCAGCACCGTGCCGCTGCTGGGCGGCCTTCTCCTCAGCCGCCGCGATGATCGCGTCAGCACGGTCGTTGGCCTGACGCACGACGTTCTCCGCGGACACCAGGCGCTCGGCCTCCTCGTGGGCACGGCTCACGAGCCGCTCGGACTCCTGGCGCCCCTGGGCGGCCACGGCGTCAGCGTCCGCCACGATGTCCTCGGCCCGACGCACGGCCCCGGGCACGGCCTGGCGGGCGCGCTCGACGAGGTCGAGCGCCTCCTCCCGGTTGACGATGACGGAGGCGCTCATCGGCATCGTCCGCGAGCCCGAGATCAGGGCGTCGAGCTCGCTGAGGATCGCGAGCAGGTCGTCTCCCGCGTCTGGCCTGGTCGTCACGAGGTCATCCTTCCTTGAGGTGTCTGGGGTGGCTGGTGGTGGGAGCGGCTCGCGCTGTCAGTCCCGGCCCAGCTCCTGGTACAGGACGGCCAGGACCACGTCCGGGACGAGCCCCGAGACGTCTCCGCCGTGGCGGGCCACGTCCTTGACGAGCGAGGAGGAGACGTGAGCGTGTGCCGGGGCGGCGGTCAGGAACACCGTCTCAGGACCGCCCAGGTCCCGGTTGAGCAGTGCCATGGGCACTTCGGCGTCCAGGTCCGTCCCGTTGCGCAGCCCCTTGACGATGGCAGTGGCCCCGCGCTCGCGGCAGTAGTCCGCCAGCAGCCCCGGCACCAGGTCCACCTCGGCCCCGGGCAGGTCCGCCAACGCCTGGCGCGCGAGCCGGGCACGCACCTCGGCGTCGAAGAGGTGGTGACCCGACTTGGCGGCGTTGTGTGCGATACCCACGACGACCCGGTCGAACAGGGTGCAGGCACGTGCGACGACGTCAAGGTGACCCTTGGTGATCGGGTCGAAGGAGCCAGGGTAGACGGCGAGGGTCATGCGGCGAGGGTATCGCCCTGACCGCCTCCCCGCTGGACACGCGCCGCCGCCGACCTCACTGTGGCCGACGGCGCAGCCGGGGCGCGCCAACGCTCGCCCGCGCCCCGACTAGCACCCGCCTGTGTCTTCCATCGTTTTCGCTTCTGAACAGTCGATTCCTATGCGCGCCGCAATGGAATCGACTGTTCAGAAGCGAAAGCGACGTGCTCAGAGGCAGCTCAGCCAGTGCCGAAGGCACCTGAGACGCCCCATAGCACCTCATCAGGCACTCAGCCCCGCTGGACACCGATCCAGGCGTCCAGGACGACCGTGCGCGGGGTGGCAGCGAACTGCGGGCGGGCGTCAGGACCGCAGGACCTGGTGCCGATGCCGTGGTGCAGCCCGTCCAGGTGGAGCCACAGGTGCTCGTCGCGTCGCAGCTCCTCCACGTGCCCGGCCGTGGTGAGGTTGTCCAGGCTCCAGGGAGACAGTGAGAAGGCAGGAGCACCGTGGGTGAGCACCATGAGGCGCAGCGGTCCGGCCTCGTCCCGGCCGGCGAGCCACAGGCTGCGCAGGCCCGGGTGGGTACCGCCCTCCTGGGGACGGACCTGCATCTCCCACAGGTCCTCAACCTGCCCCTGGAAGACACCGTGACGTGCCGCCAGGTCCACATCCGCGTACGACGGCGCAGGACCGGTCCCCGACCAGGTCACCTCCTGCAGCCCGACCGGCAGGCCCAGACGGATCCCCAGACGCGGCAGGACGCTGGGCAGCGGCCCCGAGGGCTCGATCACGGTACGCAGACGCAGCCCGCCGCGCTCAGGAGACAGGCGCGTGGTGACGTCCAGCCGCCACTGGCGGCTAGGCGCGCCCGCGCGCGAGCGGACGGTGACCCCGTCGTCGTCAACCTCGATGCCGCAGCCGCGCTCACGCAGCAGGTGCAGACGAGCCTCTCGCCACCGGTCCGCCGACGAGGGCGTGCCCCACGGCTCGCGCGTGGCGCTGCCCCCGCCCATGTTCTGGGGCGTGGGCGCCACGTCCCAGTACTCCACCGGGCCGTGGCCGTCGTCGTTGTCCGTGGGAGCGCGCCAGGCGCAGACCTCGGGCCCCAGGACCTCGACGCCGCCGATCTCGAGCAGTCGACCGCTACGGTCCAGGCGCGCCTGTCCCACCTCCACCCCGTCGCCCACACGCCGCGCACCCGGCTCACTGACCTCCACGCGCGTGGGGGCAGGAGCCGCCGCAGGCAGCGAGGTCTCGCGCAGGCTCATCACCCGCAGGCCGTCCTCGTCGCTCTGGCCGACCTCGGGCAGCAGCCAGGCGCCGGTCGAGGGATCCACCTGACGAGGCCCAGCGGCCGGGAGCCCTGGCACCACGGGGTCGAGGACGGCGACCTGGACGTGGACCGCTGAGGTCGGTTCCTCTCCACGCAGCCTCTGGACCGCCTCGCCCAGCCCTTCGGGATGCACCACGGCGGACTGGCCGGGAGCGAGCCGGGGGGCCTCGCCCCGCCCCGTTGCCACAGGATGCCCGCTGTCCTCCGCCAGGACCTGCCAGGCCAGGCACAGGCCCTGGGTGCTGCGGGTGTGGAAACGGTTGCGCACCTGGATCGCACCGGGATTGTCCGCGAGCGCGGCGGCGACCACGGGTGCCACGCTGGCGGCCCAGGCCCTGGTGCCGGCGCTGGGCACGGAGCCGGCGCTGACCAGGCCGTCGCACACGAAGCTGCCGTCGTGGACCTCCTCGCCGAAGTCGCCGCCGTAGCGCAGGGCCCCGCCGGCCTCGGGACGGGGGTCGACCAGGGCGTGGTCGCGCCACTCCCACACGAAGCCGCCCAGGTGCCGCGGGTTGGGCTCGACCTGCTCGGCGTAGCCCTGAGCACCTCCCGGGCCGGTGCCCATGGCGTGGAGGTACTCGCACATGACGTAGGGCAGGGTGCGTACGTGGGCCGCCTGCCCCGGGGTCAGGCGGGAGGCCGGGATGCCGTCCAGCGCCACGGGGGAGGTACCGGACGGGGAGGCGGGGTCGCGCTCGACGACGGCGGCCACCTCCTCCAGCGTGGGGTACATCCGGGAGTGGACGTCGGTGTACTGGCCGGCGAAGTCGGACTCGTAGTGGACCAGGCGCTGGTGGTCGCGGGAGTGGATCCACTGGCTCATGGCGGCCAGGTTGCGTCCGGTCCCGGACTCGTTGCCCAGCGACCAGAAGATGATGGAGGGGTGGTTCTTGTCGCGCTCGACCATGCGGCGGGCCCGGTCGAGCAGGGCCTCACGCCAGGCCGGCTCGTCGGCCGGGTTGTCCTGCCAGCCGGCGGCCTCGAAGCCGTGGGTCTCCAGGTCGCACTCGTCCATGACCCACAGACCGATCTCGTCGGCCAGGTCCAGCAGTCGCGGGTGGGGCGCGTAGTGGGAGGTGCGGATGGCGTTGACGTTGTGGGCCTTCATCAGGGCCAGGTCCGCGCGGCTCCACTCCTCGTCGAAGACGCGCCCGCGCGTGGCACCGACCTCGTGGCGGTTGACGCCGGCCAGGACGAGCCGGTGGCCGTTGACCCGCACCTGGCCGTCGACCACCTCGATGCGGCGGAAGCCTGTGCGCAGGCTGACGGTCTCTCCGGCCGCCCGGACCTCCAGGTCGTACAGGCGCGGGACCTCGGCGCTCCAGGGCTCGACGGCGCCGGCCTCCAGGACGGCCAGCCCTGGCGCCTCCACCGTGGCACTGGCTCCGAGCTCGGGCAGGACCACCTCGGCGGGGAAGGCTGCGGCAGGGCCTGAGACCTCGACCTCCAGGCGGCCGGTCCCGGTGGCGGGGTCGTAGTCGGCACGGGCGTAGACGTCGTCGACCCGTCCGGCCGGGCGGTGGTGGAGGGTGACCTCGCGGAAGATCCCGGGCAGCCACCACTGGTCCTGGTCCTCGGCGTAGCTGCCGGGCGACCACTGGCTGACCCGGATCGCGACGGTGTTCTCGCCCTCGTGCAGCAGCCCCGTCACGTCCAGCTCGCTGGGCAGACGCGAGCCCTGGGTCGTCCCTACCCAGGTGCCGTTGACCCACACGGAGGAGAATGACTCCACCCCGTCCAGTCGCAAGACGTCGAGCCCTCCCTCCTCACCCAGCCCCCAGCCGTCGGGCAGCTCGAAGGTACGCACGTGGTCCGCCGTCGGGTTCTCGTCCGGGACGAAGGGCGGGTCCAGCGGGAAGGGGTACTGGACGTTGGTGTACCAGGGCAGACCGCGCTCCCCTTGGCCGGTCAGGACCCAGTGCGCGGGCAGCTCGATGGTGTCCCATGCCCCGAGGCTGGTGTCAGCGGTGTCGAAGGAGGGCTCGACGGCGCGTCCCTCCTCGTCCGCCCCCTCCGGTGCCGCCACGGCGTGGAGGCGGAAGTCCCAGGTACCTGACAGGTCCAGGCTGGGGCTGGAACGGCGTACCCAGGCTCCTGGCGACAGGTGCCTGCCCTGTCCGGGTCCGGGGGTGGTGGGAAGCATCCAGGGCGCGTCGTCGTGGGCGGCGCAGCGCGCTGACGTCATCGTCTCCTCCTTGGCTGGTTAACGTGGCTGATCTTATCGGCCCGTCTCGCCTGACTGAGCCACTGGCCTGGTCGGGTCGGTGAGGTGGCCGAGCTGGTGAGCTGGGCGGTGTGTCATAGGCTTGCCGGTATGACGCGGATCGTGGCCGGGATCGCCGGCGGACGCAGGCTGGAGGTCCCCCGCTCCGGGACGCGCCCTACCTCTGAGCGGGTGCGCGAGGCGCTGTTCGGGCGTCTGGTGCACTACGGCGTCGTCGACGGCGCCCGGGTGCTGGACCTGTTCGCAGGCTCCGGCGCCTTGGGCCTGGAGGCGGCCAGCCGCGGGGCCGGCGAGGTGGTGCTCGTCGACTCCGCTCGCGCCGCCACCCAGGTGTGTGAGAGGAACACCCGCGCCCTGGGGGTGCCAGGAGTACGGACGGTGACCGCCAAGGCAGCCACCTACCTGGCCGGGCCCGCCGGCGCCCCGGTGGACCTGGTTCTCATCGACCCTCCCTACGACCTTGGCGAGACGGACGTGCGAGCCGTGCTCGAGCCTCTGACCCGCAGGGAGGACCCGTGGCTGGAGGCGCGCAGCGTCGTCGTCCTGGAACGCTCGACCCGCTCTCCCGAGCCGAGCTGGCCAGCAGGCATGCGGTGCTTCGCGAACAAGACCTACGGTGAGACCCGCCTGTGGTTCGCGGAGCTGGGCGGGCTAGCTCAGGAGACAGTCTCTTAGTGCGGTACCTGTGACCTTCTGGAAAGCAGAGCCCCAGTCAGAGTTTTGGATCTCAACGTCCAGTCCGGTCTCTTCCTTGAAGGCGGGAAGCACTGTGTCTTCCAGATAGGCATTGAGCTCCTGGTTGCCACCCAGGACCATGAAGCTCAGAGGTGCGGCATCACCACTGCCAGACCCGGACCTGGGTCCACAGGCAGACAGCAGCGGGACGCTGAGGGCGCTCAGGCCGGCGCCGGCAAGCAGGTGCCGGCGAGAGACGGTGTGGAACATGTGAACTCCTTTGTCAAGATCGAGTCATCATTGATTCGTTCGTTCCAGATTGTAACTAAATAGTCGACGTTTGGCTACACCTGTGGCACCACGCCCACCGCCCCAGAAAAATGGACAGGCAGGCTCATCCCCCACGTCGCGAGGAACTACGTATCACGCTGTTTCCCGCCCCGCGAGCTCCGTGGCGTCTCAGCCTGCCTGGTCTGTCAGCCGTGCGAGCAGGCCTACATCCGCACCAATCATTGAGGCCCCCACAAGCGAGGCATCATCACCCAGCTCACCCACCGAGATGGTCAGAGACCCACAGTCCCGGTGAGCACGTACACGCCGCCCGACCTCCTCAACAAAGGCCGGCCCGAGATACACCGGCCACCCGCCGATCGTCATACGGCTGGGACGCGCCAGCAGCCCAATCATCACCACGGCGCGCGCCACATCATCAGCCAGTGCGTCCAGCGCATCCACCGCACGGCGGTCGCCATCAGCCGCTACAGCGGCGACCTGGCGGCAATAATCCTCCATGTAGCGCGGATCTTGGCTGGGAGCCACACCCAGGTCCTCAGTACGCCTCATCAGCGCGGTAAAACCAAGCACCGCGTCCACACAACCGCGCCAGCCACAGGTGCCACACAGCGGCCCGGAAGGGTCAAGCGGGGCATGGCCAATCGGCAGGCTGCTCGCCCTGGGCGGCAGGCTCGCGTCCCACCCCCCTGGACGTCCGGCCCCCAGCCCGATACCGCACTGCAGGTGCACCAGCTCCGACCTGTCAGGCAGCCGGTCACCTCGCTGCCCAGCCTGGTAGCTGAGGTAGTCAAAGCCTGCCTGGGCCGCGCAGCAGGACACATCCAGTACCCGCAGCACGACCCCCGGCAGGTAGGGAGCCAGCAGCCTGGCAACATCGACGTCATTCCAGCCCAGATAGAGGGAGTCGGCGATGCCCTGTCCGTCATCGGTCGCCGCCCCTCCCACCGAGACCCCCGCACCCACCACGCGGTGAGGACAATCCCGCCGCAGGTCCTCAATGTGCTGTCCAACCTCAGCCAGAACCTGCGCGGGACCAGTCCCCGGGACCATGCGTCCCTCCCAGCGTCCCAGCTCAGCACCAGACAGGTCACGCAGGAGGACCGCGCACCTGTCGATCCGCAGCTCAATGCCCACGCTCGCCAGTACTCCGGCTCTCATCCGCAGGCCGGTGGCCGGCCGCCCCCCGGTACTCGTGCCCTGCGCCGGAACCTCACTGACCAGGCCCTGGCTGACCAGCTCCTGGACGATCCGCGTGATCGAGGCCTTCGTCAACCCTGAGCGTCTGCCCAGCTCAGGGCGGGTGACCGGACCGCAACGCTGGATCAGGCCCAGGACCAGGACCTGGTTGTGCTCACGCATCTCCCTGTGCCGCAGTGCCTCAGGCATCCTCGCGATCCCTCCTCGATAACCTCCCCCGCCACAGGCCAGGGCCTGCTCACCACAGTGCCTGGACGGCAGTGACCACCGCCACGGCCAGGAGCAGCGCGACGAAAAGATAGCTCAGTGTCGAGGCGCGCGCCCGTTGCGACAGCGGTCCGCCGGCTGCCCCTCCCGCCGCCGAGGCCGCAGTGAAGGCCAGCGTCAGGGCCCAGTCGATCTCCACCGTCCCCGTCATCCGCTGTGCCAGGGCCGCCAGCGCCGCGATCACCATGACCACCAGGGAGGTCCCCGAGGCGCGACGGATATCGAGACCAAGGACCAGGGTCAGCATCGGGACGACGGCGAAGCCCCCGCCCACCCCGAAGAAACCGGTCAGCAACCCGGTCACGGTGGCCGCCACCGCCACCAGCCACCAGGAGCGCCGTGGGGCCGGCTGCGCCGTCGTCCCCCCAGCCCTGTCCCCACCTGGGTGGTAGGTCCGCCGTGTTCGCCAGGCCATGACCGCGGCGACGACGACGAGCAGGACCGAGAAGGCGACCATCAGGGCCTCGCCCTCCACCAGGGCGTTGAGCCAGGAGCCGCCGACTGCGCCGACGGTCGACAGCAGGCCGACGACGACGCCCTCGCGCCACCTGACCTGGCCCCGGCGCGCACGTGACGGCAGTGAGACCAGGGCGGTCACCATGACGATGACGAGCGACTCGCTGGCCGCAGCGTGTGGTGACTGCCCCAGCAGGTAGACCAGGATCGGGACCGACAGGATCCCTCCCCCTGCCCCCAAGGCCCCGACCACGACGCCAACACATGCCCCGATGAGCAGGGCGGTCACGATGGCCATCAGTGGGTCCCTTCTTCCTCGTTGACAGCAGGACCGGTCTGCCCGGATGCACGCATCTGCTCACGTATGCCCGGGTCCATCACCTCGGCAGGTGCACGACCTGTGTGCAGGAGCCGGGCCATCGCCAGCAGGTCAGGCAAGGCGTGGGAGTAGAAGTCGCCGTAGCCCTGGCACAGGTAGTTCTGCCCTTCCTCGCCGTCGACTGAGCACTCAAAACGGTCCTTGGGGCAGCCGCCGTGGCACAGCCCCAGCACCGGGCACCGACGGCACTGCGCGGTCAGCTCCACCTGCTTCTTGCGCGAGAAGCGGCGCATGACCGCCGTGTCCGCCAGCTCGGCGAAGGAGCTGTCCAGGACGCTGCCCAGCCGCCAGTCCGGCTCCACCCAGTGGTCGCAGGCGTAGACGTCACCATTGAACTCCATGGCGAGGTTGACGCCGCACCGGGGGGCGTGGACGCACACCGGGTAGATGCCGAAGAGAGCAGACAGCGCCGCGTCAAAGTCCTGGACGAACACGCGTCCGACGTCGCGACGGACCCACTCGTCAAAGACCGTGGTCAGGAACCGGCCGTAGGCCAGGGGACTGACACTTCGCGAGGTCACGGCGTCCCCGCTCTGGGTGTAGAGCAGGCGCGTGCCTGACGCCGAGCGCCAGCCGGCCTCGGCCGTCGCCAGGTCGGCACGCTCGACCCGCTCAACGATCGGGATAAGCTGGATGTAGCAGGCCCCCAGCTCGTCACGCAGGTAGCGGTAGACCTCCAGAGGGTGGTCCTGGTTCGCGGCGTTGACCGTGCACAGCACGTTGGTGCGTACCCCAGCCGCACGCAGGTGCCGGTAGCCTCGCACCACCATGGAGTGCGTGCCGCGGCCACCACGGTTGACCCGGTAGGCGTCGTGGAGCGGGGCCGGCCCGTCCACTGACACTCCCACCAGGACATCATGCTCGGCGAGGAAGGCCGCCCACTCCTCGTCAATGAGGGTGGCGTTGGTCTGCAGCGCGTGACGGACCTGCTGGGTGGGGCGGCGGTAGGTCTCACACATCTCCAGCACCCGCTGGTAGAAGGGGATGCCGCGCAGGGTCGGCTCCCCACCCTGCCACAGCACCGTCACCTCACCGTCGGGACTTGCTGCAAGCAGCTCGCGGATATAGGTCCGTGCCGTCTCCTCGCTCATCAGCTGGCGCGGCGCGTCGTAGAGCAGCTCCTTGGACAGGAAGAAGCAGTACTGGCAGTCCAGGTTGCAGGCAGCACCAGTGGGCTTGGTGACCACTGACAAGGGCAGGCGTGGCCGGTCCACCGGCCCCTGGTCGGCATGGTCCTGGGATCTGTCAGTACGTGCCACGTTCCTCCTCCGCGTGAGCGGCTCCAGGCAAGGGCCACTCCCCGGCGTCCTTGACGGGAGCCTCTACCCTATACCCGGTCCTGTCCCGCTCCCGCCATGGGCGTGGGTAGGGGCACTGGCTCATGTCTTGTCGAGGTAGGCGCGCGACCGCTCATCCAGCCGGTCCGCGATCGCTGCGGCGAGGTCACGGTGGGCCACCAGCTCAGGGTCCTGGCCTACCAGCTGCTCGGCCTCGGCGCGCGCAGAGGCGATGACCCCGCCGTCGCGAGCGACCCGCAGCAGGTCCAGGTCGCTGCGCCGGCCGGACTGGGCCGCACCCAGGACGTTGCCCTCGCTGCGCAGCTCCAGGTCCGCCTCGGCCAGGCGGAAGCCGTCGAGAGTCTCGGCGAAGGCATGCAGCCGGTGGAAGGCGGGCGAGCCGACCTCGACGCCGGTGACCGCCACGCACAGCGACTCGCGCTGCCCGCGGCCCACGCGTCCGCGCAGCTGGTGGAGCTGGGACAGACCGAAGCGGTCAGCGTCCAGGATGACCATCATGGTGGCCTCAGGCACGTCCACACCGACCTCGATGACGGTGGTGGACACCAGCACCGCCGTGCGGCCCGCGGCGAAGTCCGCCATCGCCGCGTCCTTGTCCACCTGGCTCATCCGGCCTGTCAGCGTGCCGACGCCGATCCCGGCCAGCGCGGGCTCGACGCGCAGGCGCTCGGCCCAGTCCTCGACCGAGGCGAGAGGCCGCGAGGGGACGGAATCCCGTCCTGCCGGCGACTGTTCAGCCCCTGGCACCTTCGAGAACAGCGGGACCGTGTCCGCGTGCGGGGCGCCGGTCTCGGGGTCCTCGACCCCCTCGTCGGCTCCGGCCTCGCCGGCGTCGATGCGTGGGCAGACCACGTAGACCCGTCCCCCTCGGGCCACCTCCCGGGCGGCACGCTGCCAGATGCCCTCGACCCAGCTGGTGCGCTCCCAGGGGACCAGGTGGGTACCCACGGGGCTGCGGCCGGCAGGGAGCTCGTCCAGGACCGTGGTGTCCAGGTCGCCGAAGACCGTCATGGCGATGGTGCGAGGGATCGGGGTGGCGGTCATGACCAGCAGGTGGGGGGTGCGCAGCCCGCCTGTGGCCGGGTCCCGTATGTCGCCACGCTCGCGCAGGACGTCACGCTGGGCGACGCCGAAGCGGTGCTGCTCGTCGACGACGACCAGTCCCAGGTAGGGGATCTGGACCGTGTCCGACAGCAGGGCGTGGGTGCCCACGACGATCGCGCTCTCCCCCGCGGCCAGAGCGGCCAGGATCTCGCGACGCTGAGGGGCGGGGGTGGAGCCGGTCAGGAGCAGGACACGGGTGGCCTGGCTGGCGCCGCCCAGCATCCCGGCGCGGGCCAGCGGCCCCAGCAGCCTCTCCAGGGAGGAGCGGTGCTGGGCTGCCAGGACCTCGGTGGGGGCGAGCAGGGCGGCCTGTCCCCCGCCGCCGACCACCTGGAGCATGGCCCGCAGCGCCACCAGCGTCTTGCCGCTTCCCACGTCCCCCTGCAGCAGGGTCTGCATCGGGGTCGTCGAGTCCAGCGCCTCCTCCAGCTCACGGCCTACTCGCTGCTGTCCGCTGGTCAGTGCGTAGGGAAGGCCGGCGTCCAGGCTGGCACGCAAGGAGCCGGCCCCGGGTCGGGGCCAGGCCACGGCGGCGTGGGTGGCGGCGTGGGCCGCACGGCGCTGGACCAGGGCGGTCTGGAGGACGAAGGCCTCCTCGTAGCGCAGGCGCCTGCGAGCCTGACGCCACTGCTGGGCGTCCTCGGGCGTATGGACCCAGCGCCAGGCTGTCAGGGCGTCGACGAGGCCGTGGCTCTGACGGACCTGGGCCGGCAGGGGCTCGGGGACGTCGTCGTCAGTGAGCTGGTCGAGCACGGTACGCACGGCCTTGGCCACCCGCCACGAGGGCAGGGACTCGGTGGCGGGGTAGATCGGCATCGGTCGTGCCAGCAGCTCGGCGCGCTCGGCCTCGTCCAGCTCGTCCAGGACCTGGAAGCGAGGGCTGGCGAGCTGACGGTGCCCCCGGCGGGTCCCGACCTTGCCGGACAGCAGGACCGTGGTGCCTGGTGAGAGCTGCTCGGCGTAGTGTGCCATGAGCCTGGCGGCGCCGAAGAAGACGACGTCCATCTTGAAGGTGCCGTCGGTGACCAGCGCCTCCATGAGGGCGGGAGGGCGTCCTCCGCGCGAGCGGCGCGCGGAGGCACGCATGACCTGGGCCTGGACAGTGACCTGCTCGCCCTCGACCAGGCTGGACAGGTCCGTCAGGTCCCCCCAGGTGTCATAGCGCCGCGGCAGCAGGCGCAGCAGGTCGCCGGCGGTCTCCACGCCCTGACGGCCGAGCTGCTCGGCGGTGCGTCTGCCGAGCAGCCTGTCCACGGGCGTGGCCAGGACCGGGAGGGACCCGAGCGGTACCGGGGCGGAGGGGGCTGACGATGAGGGGGAGACAGGCACGGACACGGCGGTAGGGGTTACTCGACTGCGATCAGGACGTCTGGGGCGACCTGGCCGCCGGCGTGGACGACGACCTCGACAGCCTCGGCCGAGCCGGTCAGGGTCTCAGCCCGCTGGGCGACGGCGGTGGCCACCAGCGAGCCGACGTCCGGCAGAGCGTCACGGCCCAGGATCACGGTGACCAGCTCGTCGTCACCGCGCAGCAGGTCGGCCACGGCGGAGGCTGCTGTCTCGGCCTCGGCCTGAGGACCGTCCAGGGCAAGGGTCCGCATGTGGACCCCGGCCAGCGTGGCGCCGCGCGCCAGGTCCGTCAGGCTCGCGCCTCCTGGCTGGGTGCTGCCCGCCGCTCCCGGTGCGGCCAGGCCTGCCACGGCGACCGCGGCCGCCAGGACGCGGGCCTCGTCGTCGGTGTCGGCCACCAGCAGCTGCGGGCTGCGCAGGGCCCGGCCCCGGTCCTGGGAGGAGTCCGTGGCCAGGCGCGCGCCCGCGGGCCCGGAGACGACGGAGGGCACGGTACGCGCGGCCAGGTGCCGGGCGGCCTCGTGGGCCGCCGAGCCGCTGGCGGCGTCGCAGGGCAGGACGAGCACCTGGGACAGTCCCAGGTCGCCGACGGCGCGCACGATGCCCTCGCGCTCAGGGGCCAGGACGACGACGGCGCCTGTGCGGGCCAGCTGCTCGATCAGGCCCGGGGCACGGGTACAGGCGATGACTCCTACGCGCTCAGGTGACGGCGACGGGTTGCCAGCGTCCTGCCCTCCGGCCTCCAAGGCGGCTGCCTCGCGACGGCGCCGTCGCGCAGCCAGGCGCTCTAGCGAGATGACGTTGCCCGCCTCGGCCTGGGCGCGGTTGGCGAAGGGCAGCGGCGGCTCGGCCGCGTCCCATCCTCCGGCCAGCGCCATCGTGGTCGGTACCAGGTGGTGGATACACACCTGGCGGGCGCGTCCGCCGCGAGGCAGGGCTGCACGCGGGGTGTCGGTGTGGACGTGGACCTGGTAGAGCCCCACGCCCAGGGCGTCGGGGGTACCGACCACGCCGACGCTGTCTCCCACGGCCTCCAGCTGGCGGCGCAGGGCGGCGGCCTGCGAGGCGGTGGCCTCCAGCAGGTACATCACCTCGAACTCCCCGGTCGACGCCTCAGCCGAGGTCTGGGCGTCGTACCCGTGGCTGTGCGGGGTTCCGCTGCTCGCCAGGTCGATGAGCATCTGGTGGGCCACGTGCGTGTAGGTCGCCTCGGCGCCGGCCGTACCTGCTGCGTGAGCAGGGTCGGTGCCGTCGGCCTGCGCGCCCAGGACGTCCGACAGCGCGGTCAGGAGCAGCATGAGGGCGGCTCCACCGGCGTCGACCGGACCGTGGCCCAGGCCAGCGGTCTCGACCACTGACTCCTGGGCGCCCAGTGCGGCGGCGGCAGCGACGTCGCTCACGGTGGCCGGACGGGCTGGGGTGGCCTCCTCGAAGGCCTGGCGGGCCGTCGTCGCGGCGTCACGGGCGACGGTGAGCAGGGTCCCGGTCACCGGGCGGGAGACCGCTGCCCAGGTGGTGGAGGCGATGCGCTCGTAGGCGTGCACGAGCTCAACCGGACGCAGGCCCGCCGGGTCGGGTGCGCCGGAGACCTCGTCAGCCAGCGCTGCCAGGGCCTGGGAGACCAGGAGGCCGGAGTTGCCGCGGGCTCCGCGCACGGCGCCGTCGGCCGCGGCCCGGGAGACCTGTGCCGCGTCAGCGCCGGGGCGCAGCATCCTCAGGGCGTCCACAGCCGACCGCAGGGTGAGGGCCACGTTGGTGCCGGTGTCTGAGTCCGGGACGGGGAAGACATTGAGGGAGTTGACCAGGGGACGGGTGCGCTCCGCCGTCGTCAGCGCGAGGGCGAGCCAGGAGCGCAGCGCTGCGGCGTCCACGCTCCGGGCGATCGGGCGTGCGCCGTCGTCCTTCACCTCGTCCTCCTTACCTGTCGCGGGCTAGGCTCAAGGCTACCCGCCGGGTGCAGGCTCGCGCTGCAGCCTGTGCGGGCAGCTGTGCCTCAGCCCACGCCGAATGCGCTTGGGAGAGAGCAGGCAAGTTCGATACAGTGTCCGGGTTGCCCGAGGGAGTAGTCCCCGGGCGGTGGACCTGGCGCCGGGCAAGAGTCCGAGCGTTGAAGCATTGAAGATTCAGGAGTGAGACCGTGGCTGCTGTGTGCGACGTCTGCGGCAAGGGCCCCATCTTCGGCAAGAGCGTCTCGCACTCCCACGTGCGGACCAACCGCCGGTGGAACCCCAACATCCAGCGAGTGCGTGCTCTCGTGAATGGTGCCCCCAAGCGCCTGAACGTGTGCACCTCCTGCCTCAAGGCCGGCAAGGTCACGCGCAACATCTGAGCGCGTCCCGCCGATCTGGCACCGGAAGGCCGTCACCCTCGGGTGGCGGCCTTCGTCGTGCCGGCTCGAGCGTGTACGAGCCTCCCGCCGCCAGCTCAACCAGCGAAGTGGTCCCAGCCCACGCCTCCCGTCCAGACCCGGCCGCCGACGAGCACGCCAGCGCCACCTGCGCCAACACCCCAGTCAGCACCAGCACCACGATCATCCGCCGCCAGCACCCCGGCCTCATGCACACGCCCGATGACGCGAACGCCCTCGGGCAGCGCCGCCTCGGCTGGCACGCAGGCGAGCATGCCGTGGTCCTCTCCCCCGGTCAGGACCCACTGCCGGGCAAGCTCCGCCGCCGCGCCAGGCGCCAGCCGCCCACGCGCCTGCAGCACCATCCGTGCCACGTCCTCGAGCCTGGCTGCCGCTTGCCCGAGCGCCGTCCCAGCGTCCCGAGGATCATCCAGGTCCACGACCACGCCACTGACCGCCGCGATCCGCCCGCAGTCACGCAGCAGCGAGTCCGACACATCCATCATCGCCCGCGCTCCGGCGTCCGCGAGCGCCGGCCCGGCCTGAAGCGGCGGCATCGGTGCGAGGAAACGCTCCACACAGCGGCGGACCAGCCCGTTGGTCCCGGCAGTCGCGCTACCAGCAGGATCGTCGTCGTGCGCACCGGCCGCCTCGTCGCCTCGCGCCTGTACGGAAGAGACTGCTCCGGCCTCCAGCAGCGCCAGCCCGGCCGCGCTCAGGCCCAGGTCGCCGGCGTGGACCACGAGGTCCCCGGCCCGTGCCCCGCTGCGCAGGACCGGCTCACGCCCTTCCAGGTCCCCGTGGACGGTGACGGCGACGACGATGCTCTCCCCCGCGCTCAGGTCCCCGCCGACGACGCCGGCCCCCGCCTCCCGGCACTCCTCACCAAGTCCCCGGGCCAGTCCCTCCACCCAGGCCACGGGCGTGCTGGGCGGCAGTACGAGGGACACCACGAGGGCTACCGGCCGAGCGCCCATGGCAGCGGCGTCGGCGAGGTTCTGGGCAGCCGCACGCCGCCCGACCTGCTCAGGGTCCGACCAGTCGGTACGGAAGTGGTGGCCCTCCACGAGGACGTCAGTGGAGACCACGTAGCGCCCGTCGGGCGCCGCTAGTACCGCGCAGTCGTCCCCGTTGCCGACCACCTGGACAGGGCTCGCCGGGAGCAGCGGGGTGATGACGCCCAGTAGGCCGACCTCACCCAGCTGGGCCACGGTGGCAGGCAAGGCTCGCGGGCCGGCTGGCTGCGCCGTCGTCGTCATCGGGTCACCAACGTGAGCCGGCCCCGATCCTGCGCTACCCGTCCCCGCACCCACCTGCCCGCCTCCGACTGCCTGCACTGCTCAGCGGTTGACGCTGCGCGGGCGTTCCAGCGCCAGCTCGATGAGCTCGCTGACCAGGTCGGTGTAGCTCGTTCCCGACACCTGCCACATGTAGGGGTACATGGAGAAGGGAGTGAACCCGGGCATCGTGTTGACCTCGTTGACCACGGCCTCCCCGCGCGGGGTGAGGAAGAAGTCCACGCGCATGAGGCCCTCCCCGCCCAGCGCCTCGAAGGCCAGGGCCGCGGTGGTCTTGAGCAGCTCGGACTCCTGGCGGCTCACGCGCGCCGGGCAGACCATCTGGACGGCGTCGTGAGCCAGGTACTTGGTCTCGTAGTCGTAGAACTCCCCGGCCCCGTGGGAGGCGTCCATGACGATCTCGCCGGGCTCGGCCACGCGCGGGGCGGCACCGTGGTGACCGTCCAGGACGGCGACCTCCACCTCCCGGCCCTCGACGCCGGACTCGACCAGGACCTTGGGGTCGACCTGGCGGGCCGCCTCGATGGCCGCAGGCAGGTCCTCCCGGCGCTCGACCTTGGTGATGCCCAGCGAGCTGCCGGCACGGGCGGGCTTGACGAAGAGCGGGTAGGTCAGGGCCTCGCACGCGTCCAGGATGAGCTCGCGCTCGCTGTCCCAGCGGTGGGGGTGGACCACCACGTGCGGGGCGGTCGGGATCCCGGCGGCGCCCAGCAGCACCTTGGTGACCTGCTTGTCCATGCCGGCGGCCGAGGCAAGCACACCGCACCCCACGTAAGGGATGTCCAGCATCTCCAGCATGCCCTGGATGGTGCCGTCCTCACCGTAGGGGCCGTGCAGCAGGGGCAGGACGACGTCGACCTCGCCCAGCACCTTGGGGCCGGTGGGGGTCACCGCGGTGAAGGCTCCGCCACCCAGCCGCATCGCGAGCTCGCCGCGTCCCAGTCCCTCGGCCGTGATCTCGACCGGCGGGCGGGACTCGTCCAGGGCCAGGGCTGCGGGGTCGTCGTCGACCAGCAGCCACTGCCCGTCCAGGGTGATGCCGACGGGCAGGACGTCAAAGCGCTCACGGTCGATGGCGGACAGGACCCCGGCCGCGGTGGCGCAGGAGATCGTGTGCTCACCGCTACGGCCACCGAAGACGACGGCGACGCGCGGCCTGCGCCCGGCGCCCGTCCCCGGGGACGCGGTCAGGGGGCGGCTGGCAGCGGTCTCGGGCACGTTCGTCGACGACATGGCCGCAACGCTACCGCCTTGGCTGACCGCTTCGGTGACGCCGTGCCCTACCCTGGTGGGAGCCGACCTCGTCCGCGACGTCAGGAGGACCCGATGACGACCTCGCCCCGCACCACCTCACGCTCCGTTGCCTGCCCCACACGCCGTGGGGTGCTCGTCGGCGGGCTCGGCGCGGCCCTGGCAGGTGGCCTGGCCGCCTGTGGCTCGGCCCGCTCCGGCTCCGCCGCCTCGTCCGTCTCCCCGTCTACCACCAGCTCCCCGGCCCCCTCGGCGACGCCGTCGGCCTCCGCCTCGGCCACGGCCACCAGCCAGGCCCTGACCGCCCAGGAGTCCGCCCAGGGTCCCGAGGTCGCCTGGACCGACGGCCACTGCGAGTCCGAGCCCAGCGGCGAGGCAGGGGTGGAGACCTCCCTGCGCACCGGGATCCACGAGGGCTACGACCGGGTGGTTGTCCAGACCTCAGGCACCGGCACGATCGGCTGGTTCGCCGACGTCGTCGAGGAGGCCTCGACCCAGGGCAAGGGCGATCCCCTCAGCCTGGAGGGCAGCCACCTCATCCGGGTCTACGGCCGTGGCACCCAGATGCCCGTGACCGAGCAGGACCAGCAGATCGACTACGACGGCCCCGCCCTGGTCAACGCCGGCGGCACGGCCCTCAAGCAGGTCTACCTGGACCGGACCTTTGAGGACCAGTTCCAGCTGGTCCTGGGCACGGAGTCGACCCAGTACCGGGTCTTCACGCTCTCTGAGCCCTCCCGCCTGGTCATCGACGTGCGCCAGCCCTGATCGGGCGACCTTCCCGGGGTACCCCCACGAGGCAGGACCAGGCCTGCGGCGGGAGAGGGGCGAGAGACGCTCAGGCCTGCGGCGTGGCGTGGACGCCCTCGGCCTTGCGCGGACGCGCCAGCAGGGCGTCCGTGACCTCGGGGACCGTCGCGGCGCCCTCGACCACGGCCACGACGCCAGCGGTGATCGGCATCTCGACGCCGTGGGCCTGGGCCAGGTCCAGCACGGCCCGGGCCGACTTGGCGCCCTCAGCCACGCCGCGGGAGGCCGCCGAGGCCTCGGCCACGGTCATGCCCTCCCCCAGCCGGCGCCCGAAGGTCTGGTTGCGTGACAGAGGAGAGGAGCAGGTGGCCACGAGGTCTCCCATGCCCGCCAGCCCCGCGAAGGTCTCCGGCTGCGCACCCAGCGTGAGCCCAAGCCGCGTGATCTCCACAAGCCCTCGGGTGATGATCGTGGCCTTGGAGTTGTCTCCCAGTCCCCGGCCCGCCGCGATCCCCACAGCCAGGGCGATGACGTTCTTCACCGCGCCGCACAGCTCCACGCCGAGCACGTCGGTGTTGGTGTAGGGGCGGAAGGTCGCGGTCGCGCAGGCACCGGCGACCGCCGTCGCCACCAACGGGTCGATGGCGGCCACCACCGTGGCGGTGGGCTGGCCTGCCGCGATCTCGTCGGCCAGGTTCGGCCCGGAGACGACGGCGAGGCGGTCCTCCCCCAGCTCCAGCGCCTGGCCCAGGACCTGGCTCATGCGCAGTCCTGTCCCCAGCTCGACGCCCTTCATGAGCGAGACCGCCACCGCCCCCGGCTCCAGGCTGCCGGCCAGGGGCGTAAGCACCTGACGCGAGACCTGCGAGGGCACGGCGACGACGACGAGCCCGGCCCCGTCCACCGCCTCCCCCAGGTCCGTGGTGGCGCTCAGACCCGCTGGCAGTGACGTGCCAGGAAGGTAGCGGGCGTTGGTACCGGCGTTGATCTCGTCAGCCAGCTCAGCCCGACGCGCCCAGATCGTCGTCGGGGTACCGGCACCGGCCAGCAGGCAGGCAAAGGTCGTCCCCCAGGCGCCTGAGCCGATGACCGCGGCGCGCGAGAAGGAGCTCATGCCTGGGCCCCGCTGTCGTCCTGCCCGGGCAGCGGGTCAGGGCGGCGCGTGCCGCGCCTGTCCCGACCGTGCTTGGTCTTGCCCGGGTCGCCGTCGTAGTGGAGGTCGTAGGGGCGTGGGGCCTTCTGCCCGCGCAGCTCCTCCACGATCGCGGTGATGCGACGCATGATCTCTGCCGTCGCCTCGCGCACGGCGTCGCGGTCCGTGGTGTCCGAGCCGAAGGCGTCCAGGGTGAAGGACTCACCGATGCTCACCCGCACGTCCTTGCGCGGGAAGGGGTGGAAGCCGCCTCCCTCGAAGGAGTCGAGGATCTCCTGGGGTCCCCACTGCCCCATGGGCAGGACGGGGACGCCGGTGGCCATCGCCAGGCGGGCGGCGCCGGTCTTGCCGGTCATCGGCCACTGGAGGGGGTCACGAGAGAGCGTGCCCTCGGGGAAGACCATGATCGCGTCCCCGGCGCGCAGGCGCCTCTCAGCCTCGGCCAGGGCGTTGCCGGCCTTGTCCGTGCCGCGGTAGACGGGGATCTGGCCACCTGCCTTGAAGACGTGGCCGAGTACCGGGATCTCGAACAGGGTGGACTTGGCCAGGGAGTAGACCGGGACGTCGGCGTCCACCAGGGCGCGCATGGCCGTGAGCGAGTCCAGCTCGGACAGGTGGTTCGCCACCGCCACGAACCCGCCCGAGCGCGGGATATTCTCCAGCCCCGTCACCTGCTGGCGCGAGACTGCCTTGAGGAAGGGGATGATCACCCCTCGTGCGGCGAAGCGGTAGAAGGGCGTCATCGGGCGGTGCTGAGTCGAGGCCACACGGTGACTCTACTGGGAGGCACCTGCCAGGGCGCGTAGGCGCCGCCTCCGGCTCGTCAGGAGAACCTCACAGGTCGCCGTCGGGCCCGTCAGCACGTGGCGAGCCCCGCCGTCGGCTTCTGGCGCGCCAGGAGCCCGGCGCTCCTCCTCCCCGGACCAGTTGGCGAACCTCACTCAGGCCAGGCGCGTCACGTCCGCGTCCAGCGCGGCGAGCTTGCTCATGAAGTGCTCGTAGCCGCGGTCGATGAGGTTGATGCCCTCGACCCGGCTCGTGCCCTCAGCCGCCAGGGCCGCGATGAGGTGGGAGAAGCCGCCGCGCAGGTCAGGCACCTCGATGTCCGCCCCGCGCAGGGGCGAGGGGCCGGAGATGACGGCAGAGTGGTAGAAGTTACGCTGCCCGAAGCGGCAGGCTGAGCCGCCCAGGCACTCGCGGTAGACCTGGATCGTGGCGCCCATCTTGCGCAGCGCCGAGGTGAAGCCGAAGCGGTTCTCGTACACCGTCTCGTGGACGATCGACAGGCCGTCCGCCTGGGTCAGGGCCACCACCAGCGGCTGCTGCCAGTCGGTCATGAACCCAGGGTGGACGTTGGTCTCCACCACCAGGGACTTCAGGTCGCCACCCGGGTGCCAGAAGCGGATGCCGTCGTCACGCACGTCGAAGGCGCCGCCGACCTTGCGGTAGACGTTCAGGAAGGTGGTCATGTCCGACTGGTGGGCCCCGCGCACGAACACGTCACCGTGCGTAGCCAGGGCGGCCGAGGCCCAGGACGCTGCCTCGATGCGGTCAGGCAGGGCGGTGTGGGTGTACCCGACCAGCTCGTCCACGCCCTCGATGTGGATGGTGCGGTCGGTGTCCACGGAGATGATGGCGCCCATCTTCTGCAGCACGTCGACCAGGTCCATGATCTCGGGCTCGATCGCGGCCCCGCGCAGCTCGGTCAGGCCCTCGGCACGCACTGCGGTGAGCAGGGTCTGCTCGGTGGCTCCCACGGACGGGTAGGGCAGGTCGATCACCGTGCCGTGCAGCCCGTGGGGGGCGGTGAGACGGATACCCATCGCCTGCTTGTCCACCACCGCTCCGAAGCTGCGCAGGATGCTCAGGTGGTAGTTGATGGGGCGGTCCCCGATGCGGCACCCGCCCAGGTCCGGGATAAAGGCCTCCCCCAGGCGGTGCAGGAGCGGGCCGCACAGGAGGATCGGGATGCGCGAGGAGCCGGCGTGGGCGTCGATGTCGGCCATGTGGGCGCTCTCGACGCTGGAGGAGTCCAGGGACAGGATCCCCTCGGTCTGGTCGTAGTCGATGGAGACGCCGTGCAGGCTCAGCAGCCCGGAGACCACGTCCACGTCACGGATGAGGGGGACGTTGCGCAGGACCGAGGGGGTGCGTCCCAGCAGCGCGGCCACCATCGCCTTGGGCACGAGGTTCTTCGCGCCGCGCACGGTGATCTCACCGCGCAGCGGGCGGCCTCCCTGGACCTGCAGCAGTCCGTCGACCATCTCTACCTCCATAGGTGGGCACTGGTGCGCCTTGGACGTTCAACCGCGGTTGCGGCCTGGGTACCTTAACCCACCTGTACGGAGATCTGTTCCCCAGCTGCTGACGAGGCTCACGTCGCCCCCCCCCCGGCCCCGGGTGCTACACCCGGCCCCTGCCATCTTGTGGCGGGAGCAGGGTTGTTAGGTGGTGACGACGTCATCAAGGTCTGAGCGGGCGGTGCCTGACAGGGGAACGTCGAAGTCGGTCATCGCGGCCATCCACTTAGCAAAGGAGTGGTCCCCACGCTCACGCAGCTGACGATACAGCTCAGTGGCCAGCTCACGACGCACCTGGTCATAGACCGGCGAGGTATACACATTCGTCATCTCACTAGGATCACGACGCAGGTCGTACAGCTCGTTGACCGACTCCGGAGACACCACCAGCTTGTACTCACGAGTCCGCAGCATCCTCTGCTGAAGAGGAAAGTGGTGACCGTGGAACTCACACACAATGTCCTGACGCCACCCACTAGCCTCCTGCCCCCGCGTCAGGTCCAGGATCGACCGCCCGTCACGCACCAGAGCAGGATCCAGCCCCGCGATCTCCATGATCGTGGCAGGCAGGTCAATCAACGACACGAACGCGTCCGACCGCCCCACCCTCGACACCCCCGGAACCCGGGCGATAAAAGGCACGTTATAGATATCGTCATACATCGCCGGACCCTTGTCATTCATCCGGTGCGCACCAGTGAACTCACCATGGTCAGCAGTAAAGAACACCGCCGTGTCCTCCAGCACACCCAGCTCACGAGCCACGTCCAGGATCCGCCCGATCTCAAAGTCAATCATCGCCACGTACCCCCAGTACACAGCAACCAGCTTCCTCCACTGCTCGTTACTGAACGACGAGGTAGACCAGTAGGTCGCGTAATTCGACTGAATCGGAGGCTTACCGACAAGCGAGTCACCAAAGCTCTCCGGCAGCACCACCACACCAGGATCAATCAGGTCAAACCACTCATCAGGCAGGAAGTAAGGCAGATGAGGCCCAAAGAAGTGCACGTCAAGACAGAACGGACGACCCTCCTCCCTCCACTGCCCCGCGTACTGACGCAGCCTCTCAATCGCCCGGTCCGCCAGGAACCGCTCAAACGTCGCCTCCTCAGGCTGATCCAGCCGCGCAGCGATCACATGACCAGGCCTACCCCCCGGCAACCTGCCACGCCACAAGTCGTGCGCCCGCACCGGCGGCAGACCCTTGTCCTCCAACCAGGCCACGTACTCCTCGTTAGCAACCGGGTTCTCCGCCCCCCAGAACGTGTCGTCATCAGCCCCAAAAGCCCCCGGAAGATTCTCACCACAGTGGTACTTACCCACGATCCCCACGTTGTAACCATGATCCGCCAGCTCACGCGTATAGGTCCACGCCCCCAACGGGATCGCCGTCCGGTAAGCAATATTCCACTCCGGATTCGCCAGCACCTGATGACGGATCGGCAGAGTCCCCGTCATCAACGACGCACGAGCCGGAGTACAGATCGCCGTCGGAGTAAACGCATGCGTAAAAGCAAACCCCTCCCGACCCAACCCATCAAGCACCGGAGTACAAGCAAAAGGATTACCCAGACACCCAATCGTATCCACACGATGCTGATCAGTCATCAACACCAAAACATTACGCACGTTGTCAGGAATATAGTCAGGCCTTTGCCCTGCACAACCCATCAGTCTGTCTCTCCTTCATCATCACGAACCACAGAACACTGCCGACGCCGCGCCCAAGGATCCCAGTACACACGCTACGAGGGCCGGTGGCCGCAGGCCCCGGTATCGGGGCCTGCGGCCACCGGCAGGCACAGGGCTACTTCGCGCCGCCCTGACCAGCCTGCGTGAAGATCTCAGAGGCGTACCACTGCGCAGCGTCCGCGGGGTCCGTCAGCTTCCCCGCTTTGACGTTGAACTCCGCCAAGGCGTTGAGCCACTTGACAATGGTGCCGTCATCAGTGAGCTCTTGCAGCTGCGAGGAGTCGTAGTAGTTGGCGTAGTCGGCATCCGCCTTGAGCGTTGCCGGGTCCGCCTTGATGAGCGCTGCGGTCAGCTCAATGGTCTTCTCCTGGTCCTTCGCGCGGAAGTCAATAGCGTCGCGCAGCACCTTCGCCATCTTCAGCGCCGTGTCGTCGTCGACGTCGGTACGCATGACGGAGGCGGAAGGGAAGGCCATCGTGTCCTTAAAGTCCTCGTCCCCGGCCAGCTCAACGAGGTCGGGTACCTGCTCCTTGATCGTGCCGAGCAACGGGTACCAGATCCCGGCGGCGTCGATCTGCCCGGCTGAGAAGGCGGAGACGACGGTCGTCGGGTCCATGGCGACCTTGTCAATGTCCTCCAGGCTCATCCCCTCCTTCTCCAGCGCGAGCTGGAGAATCAGGTCCCCGCTCGTGCCCTCAGGGACACCGACCTTCTTGCCCGCGAGGTCCTTGACTGAGGTGATGCCCGAGCGTGCGATGACGCGGTCAGCGTTGGATGTCGAGTTGAGGGTGAGAACGGTCGCCTTGCCAGAGGCCGGCAGCCACATCGCCCCCGATCCGATGTAGCCGAAGTCCAGGTCCTTCGTCCCCAGCGCCTGGATCTGCAGGGGCCCGTTGGTGAAGGTGGACAGCTCAGCCTTCAGCCCGTACTTGCTCCACAGGTCCTGATCGTTGGCGATGGCCATCAGGGAGCCACCGTTGTAGTCAGCGATGTAGCCGACCTTGATCTCGGTGACCTCACCGCCGGCGCTGGCTCCGGAGTCCTTGTCCTGACCGCACGCGGCGATTGTCGTGGCACCGGTCAGCAGGGCTGCCAGGCCGAGGGCGTGTCTGCGGGAAAACGTCGTCGTTGACATGAGATTCCTTTGGTTGTTGGTTGGGTTGTGGGTGTGGTCGTGTCAGTGGTGGCCTGCCTGCTGCGCATCATCGGCAGGCCGGTCATGGACTGTGGCACGGGCTGTGACATGGACTGGGGCAGGTGCGCCTGGCCCTCAGTCCTGGTGGTAGACGGCGTGCCACACCTGGTTGCGCAAGGCCGCGAACTGCGGTGACATACGCACCTCGTCATTGCGGGGGTATGGAAGATCGACGTCAATGACCTGAGCGATCCGTCCGGGCCGGGCCGCCATGACGATCACCCGATTCGCCAGGAAGACGGCCTCGTCAACGTCATGGGTGATGAACACGACGGTACGCCGCTCCTGGCTCCAGGTCTCCAGCAGCTGCTCCTGCAGACGTACCCGGGTCAAGGCGTCGAGTGCCCCAAATGGCTCGTCCATGAGCAGGATCGAGGGGTTGACCGCATAGGCGCGGGCGATGGCACAGCGCTGCTTCATGCCGCCGGACAGCATCTTGGGCAGGGCGTCCGCAAACTGTCCGAGCCCTACCAGGTCGATGAAGTGCTCGGCGATACGGCGACGCTCCGCCTTGTCCTTCACCGTGTTCTTCAGGCCGAATTCGACATTCTTGCGCACCGTCAGCCAAGGAAAGAGGGCGTACTGCTGGAAGATCATCCCCCGCTCGGGTCCCGGTCCACGCACCTCCTTGCCGTCAACCAGCGCCCGCCCCGACGTCGGCCGGTCAAGACCGACGAGGATGTTCATGAGGGTGGACTTGCCGCATCCCGAGGGACCCACCACCGTGACGAACTCGTTCTCACTCACGCACAGGTCGACGCCGTCCAGGGCGACGAAGGGCTCGGCCCCACCGATATCAAAGGTCTTGCGAACCTTCTCGACCTGGATCTTGGGCGTACCCGCGTCCTGGCTCACGCCCTTGTGAGTCTGCTCAGTCTTCATCAACGACGCTCCTGCCATCCGGTGAGCTTGTGCTCGATAAGAAGCAGAGTGCGGTCCATGACCAGACCAAGCACCCCGATTGTGACCAGTGAGACGAAAATCGTCGGCAGGTCGTAGTACACCTGTGCCTGCTGCATCCGGTACCCCAGTCCCTGCTGGGCAGCGATGAGCTCGGCAGCGACCACAGTTGCCCAGGCCGCACCCAGGCCCACACGCATCCCGACGAGGATGAATGGGGTTGAGGCTGGCACGACCACCTTGAGGAAGATCCTGCCGTCCCCGGCGCCCAGCACCCTGGCGGCGTTGATGAGGGTGTTGTCGACGCTGATCACGCCCTGGTAGGTCGACACGACGCATGACAGGAAAGCGGCCAGGAAGATGACGAAGATCTTGGGCTGCTCCCCGATACCCATGAGGACGATAGCCAGAGGAATGATTGCCAGCGGCGGGACGGTACGGAAGAACTGCACCCAGGGCTCAATCATCCCACGAGCGAACCAGTACCAGCCCATCAGGAAGCCGATGGGGATCGCCAGCAGCGTACCCAGGGAGAATCCCGTCAAGACACGGGTCAGGGAGGCCCCCAGGTCAGACAGAAATGTTCCGTCCTCCCACAGGTGGACAAAGGCACGCACCGTCTCTGGCGGCGTCGGTAGGCGGAACCCGCTGACTGACAGCGCCCACCACAAGCCAACACCACCAACGACCGAGACGATGTTGAGAACCCACATCTGGTGCTGACGGCGCAGGGCCTGGCGTTGATCAGCTGAGAGCCGACGTTGGGAACGCCTCGTGAAAGGGGTCAGTAATGACGTCGTCGTCATGTTACCTCCGGGTTGGTTGAAGGAAGGATCAGCTCACTGACCTGTCCGGTATCAAGATGGGGTAGCGAAGCCGGGCGGCACTCATCGCCATCAGTGCCGCTCCCAACGCACCGGCGTCCTCGCCCAGGCGCGCGTGCACGGTCAGCGGGACGACCTGGTTGACCGGGAGCAGCTCCAGCCCGACCTGGTCGCGCACCACGTCAACGAGGTGGGGCAGAGCAGACACCACGGTGCCCGCCAGGACGATGCGTGCCGGATCAATGAGCACACAGACTCTTCCCAGTACCTTGCCTAGGGCCTGACCAGCCTCGGTCACGGCTTCGACCGCCACACGCCGGCCCTGGTGGTAGGCCTGCGCGACATCCTCGATGCCCGCCACCTCCACCCCGCCCTGACGGCATCGCCGGATGATCGCGCTCGCCGAGGCCACCGTCTCCAGGCAACCGCGCTTGCCGCACCGGCACCGGGCGCCGTCGGCCTTGACAGTCAGGTGGCCGATCTCACCGCCGAATCCCGACTCACCGGTGACAGGCTGGCCGTTGCACACCAGCGCCGCACCGATGCCGTCCGACACCCGGGCGTAAACCTGGTTCTCCGGCTGACTCTCCGACTCCCAGAGCATCTCAGCAAGACCGGCAAGGCGGGCGTTGTTGTCCACGGACACCGCGGCGTGATACCGCTGCCCCACCTCCGCGGCGACCTCGCGGATCAGCTCGAGCGCACCCTCCTGGCCGCGCGCGATCAGGTCCTCGCCCCGCATGACCGCGGATGAGGGGAAACCGATCCCCACGCCGGAGACGGCCACATCTGCCGGTACCTCCCGAGCCAGCAGCTGCGAGGCGATCGCGAAGCGCTGGGACCAGGTGGTCTGTCCCGTATATGAGTGCCACGCCTGCGCGCGCACCAGGTTCTCCCCCTGCACGAGCACCACGTGCACCCGGCCGTGGCTGAACTCGATGCCGAGCCAGCTACGCTGCGCGTCCTCAACAGCACGGACCAGCTCCACCGGGCGGCCACGGCCGGTGCGGGCAGCTGAGCAGCGCTCGACCTCACCCGCAGCCATGAGCTCATTGACGATTGAGCTGATCGTTGACCGTGACAGCCCCGTGGCCTCTTGCAGATCACGGCGTGAGGACGCACCCTGCAGGCGCAGGGCACGAATCACGGCATCCTGATGAATCTGACGGGATGCCGACCTCACAACCTTGGGAGATGGCATGGGAAGAGCATAATCCCGCCACCTCCTTTATGTCAAGAGTTCCGACAGAACAATGAAACTATTTTGTCGCCAGAACCACCCTCTCTGGCGGCGCCCCTGGAGACAGGCCGTCGTTGACGACGGATACTCCTATGCCACCGGCATGTCCGCGGCGCGAGCCGGGACGACCGGCACCTCAGGCAGGTGACGGGCCGGCAGCGTGCGCGGCTTGAAGGAGGGACGCGCGGCCTCGTAGGCGGCGATCTCCTCCTCGTGATGGAGAGTGAGCGAGATGTCGTCCAGGCCCTCCATCAGGGTCCAGCGCACGTAGTCGTCGATCTGGAAGGTGGTGCGGAAACCGCCTGCGGCCACCGTGCGCCGCTCCAGGTCCACGGTCACCTCGGTGCCGGGCTCGGTCTCCAGGATCTTCCACAGCTGCTCGGCGTCCTCCTGGGAGATGACGCCAGCCACCAGCCCCTGCTTGCCCGCGTTGCCTCGGAAGATGTCGGCGAAGCGCGGGGCGAGCACCACCTTGAAGCCGTAGTCCTTCAGCGCCCACACGGCGTGCTCGCGTGAGGAGCCGGTACCGAAGTCCGGGCCGGCCACGAGCACGCTGGCACGCTTGTAGGCCTCCTGGTTGAGGATGAAGTCGGCCTCGCCAGCCCGCCAGGAGGCGAACAGGGCGTCCTCGAAGCCGGTGCGGGTGACGCGCTTGAGGTACACGGCGGGGATGATCTGGTCGGTGTCGACGGCGCTGCGACGCAGCGGTGCCCCGATACCGGTGTGGCGGATGAACTTCTCCATGAGTGTCTCCTTGGGTCTCGGGACGGTCAGGCCGCGGGGGTCAGAGCGGGAAGGTCGGCGGGGGTGGACAGCGTGCCGCGCACCGCGGTGGCCGCAGCGACCACGGGCGAGACCAGGTGGGTGCGACCGCCTTTGCCCTGGCGTCCCTCGAAGTTGCGGTTGGAGGTCGAGGCCGAGCGCTCACCCGGAGCGAGCTTGTCAGGGTTCATGGCCAGGCACATCGAGCAGCCGGCGTTGCGCCACTCTGCTCCGAAGTCCTTGAAGACCTGGTCCAGGCCCTCCTCCTCGGCCTGCAGACGGATACGGGCGGAGGCGGGCACCACGAGCATGCGCACGCCCGGCGCCTTGGTACGTCCACGTACCACCTCAGCGGCAGCGCGCAGGTCCTCGATGCGGCCGTTGGTACACGATCCCAGGAACACCGTGTCCACGTGGATCTCGCGCAGCGGCGTTCCCGGACGCAGGTCCATGTACTCCAGGGCACGCTCTGCCGCGCGGCGCTCAGTCTCGTCCGCAATCTGCTCGGGGTCAGGGACCGAGGCAGAGATGGGCAGCCCCTGGCCAGGGTTGGTTCCCCAGGTGACAAAGGGCTCGATGTCCTTGGCCTCAAGCACGACCTCGGTGTCGAAGACGGCGTCCTCGTCCGTGCGCAGGGAGCTCCAGTACGCCACGGCCGCGTCCCAGTCCTCGCCCTCGGGCGCGTGGGGACGGCCCCGGAGGTAGTCAAAGGTGGTCTGGTCCGGCGCGATCATGCCGGCTCGCGCTCCAGCCTCGATGCTCATGTTGCAGATGGTCATGCGCGCCTCCATCGAGAGGCTCTCGATGGCGCTGCCACGGTACTCGATCACGTGGCCCTGGGCGCCGTTGGTACCGATCTTGGCAATGATGGCCAGGATGACGTCCTTGGCCCCGGAGCCGGCGGGCAGCTCGCCGTCGATGCGCACGCTCATGGTCTGGAACGGCTTCATCTGCAGGGTCTGGGTGGCCAGGACGTGCTCGACCTGGCTGGTGCCGATGCCGAAGGCCAGCGCCCCGAAGGCACCGTGGGTGGAGGTGTGAGAGTCGCCGCACACCACCGTCATGCCCGGCTGGGTCAGGCCCAGCTGCGGGCCGACGGCGTGGACGATGCCCTGGTCGGCGTCACCCAGGGAGTGCAGGCGCACCCCGAACTCCGCGCAGTTGCGGCGCAGGGTCTCGATCTGGGTCCGGCTGGTCAGGTCCGCGACCGGCAGGTCGATGTCGAGGGTGGGCGTGTTGTGGTCCTCGGTGGCCAGCGTGAGATCGGGACGGCGCACCTGGCGGCCGGCCAGGCGCAGACCCTCGAAGGCCTGCGGGCTGGTGACCTCGTGGACGAGGTGGAGGTCGATGTAGAGCAGGTCCGGGGCACCGTCGGCTCCCTGGGACACGACGTGGTCCTGCCACACCTTCTCAGCAAGGGTCCTTCCCATCGCGATCACTTCCTTTCACGAGGATTCTGACTGCGCGAAACCTTAACTTGAAATCTCACCCCTTGGGATGGCAGTATCAGATTATGGACGCATCGATTGAGGAGAGCAGCAGCGGCGTCGGAGTGATCGACAAGGCCGCGCTGGTCATGAGCGCGCTGGAAGCCGGACCAGCCACCCTGGCACAGCTCGTGAGCTCCACGCACCTGGCCCGACCGACCGCCCACCGCATCGCCGTGGCGCTGGAGTACCACCGCCTGGTCTCCCGCGACTCTCAGGGGCGCTTTATCCTCGGTCCACGGCTCAACGAGCTCGCCTCGGCCGCGGGAGAGGACCACCTGCTCGCCGCTGCCGGCCCGGTACTTGCGGCGCTGCGGGACAAGACGCACGAGTCCGCCCAGCTCTACCGCCGCCAGGGCGACGTGCGCATCTGCGTGGCCAACGCCGAGCGCCCCATCGGTCTGCGCGACTCGATTCCGGTTGGAGCCACCATGTCCATGCTCGGCGGCTCGGGCGCCCAGATCCTCCTGGCCTGGGAGGAGCCGGACCGCCTGCACCGCGGACTAGCCGGAGCGCGCTTCAACGCCACCATGCTCTCGGCGGTCCGACGCCGGGGCTGGGCCCAGTCCGTGGGTGAGCGCGAGCCCGGGGTCGCCTCGGTCTCCGCTCCGGTACGTGGAGCCAGCGGCAAGGTGATCGCAGCGATCTCCATCTCCGGGCCGATCGAGCGGATGGGCCGCCAGCCCGGACGCGTCCACGGCCCGGTGGTCATGGCAGCCGCCAGGCGCCTGTCCGAGGTGCTGCGCAGCGCCGACGAGGGCTGAGACCGTACCGGCCTGCATGGTCGACAGGATTGCACCGCCTCTCCTGGTCTGCGCCGCCTGAGAGCCGGACCTCGGCGGATCACCTGCGTCTGATTTCGAGCCTCCCAAGCCGGGATCGCGCTGTCAGCGCGATCACGATCCTGTCGTACGCGAAATCAAGCCAGCCCCTCGATCACGGGTGTGGGTGACGCGGACGCATCCATCCACGCGGGGTCATACGCACGTAGGTTCGGGCCGGCATGTGGCTCACGATCTCGTTGACCACCCGTTGCGGCTGCCCAGGCTCCTCCGTCCTGACCCGCACCACTGTCCACCCTGCACGGGTCAAGGCGTCCTGACGCACCTTCTCCTCGTACAGCGCGTTCACGTTCCCCTCGTACTTCACCCGGCTGTCGAGCTCGACCGCGATGTCCGCGCCAGGAACGGCGATATCGATGAAGTAGACCGTGTCACCGGTTTCTACACGGTGCTGCAGCACCGGTTCGGGCAGGCCCGCAGCCAGCACGTGAAGTCGCAGCTGGCTCTCTCCTGGCGACTCGGAGAACGGGCTGATGAGCTGAGCAGGCGTCGAGCACGAGCCTTTCCCCGACGACGAGGCAGCGCCTCAAGCCGGACCTGCAGCTCATCCCTGACCTGCTTCCAGCGTTCGTGCGCCTTCCTCTCTCGGAAGCGCTCGGGACGGGTAAGAAGACGAGCCAGTGAGTCCGCGGCAACCATGCCCGCCAGCGGATCGAGGTCAATGAGACAGTCCAGCAGCGTCGTCCTCAGGTCGGTGACCGGCAGCCCTCTCACCATCTCTACCGTCCCGAGATCCCGAGGGCGACGGACATGACGCCGTAGTCGCACCGGTCTGCCCCGGACGCGCTGCCCTGAGGACAGAGCGCTCTCCCCCGAAGGCGCACTGGTCAGTGAGCGCACTCGGTCACCGCCAAGGACGACCTGCGGAAGCTCAATCGTCGAACGTGCCGGTGTCGTGGTCTGCACAGCATGGACGTCCGGCTCCTGAAGACGAGTCCATCCCCCATGAAGCAGTGCTGCCGAGCAGGCGAGACGGGGTCCTGGCCCTCCGAGAATGCACCGGCAGGAACCCTCTACGCCGTCGACCCGCACCAGTCTTGTGGGCAAGGGCGTCCCCACGGTCTCCTGTGGAGCCCGGGCGCTGACCGGGCGGTTCTGAGATCGCGGTTCCCTCACCTGTCAACGCGTCTATGACGTCGCTGCTAGCCGCATACGCAGGAGACCACGCTGCAAACGCGATCCGAGCGTGGGAGGGCAGGAGCAGCCCTCCACCTACACTGGCTCCCATGCGCCGCACGCTCCTGGTCACGAACGACTTCCCGCCCGTGGTGGGCGGGATCCAGTCCTACCTGGACGACTACTGCCGCCGTCTGCCGGCTGACGACCTCACCGTCCTGGCCTCGACGCCACCGGAGGGCGAGGAGGCAGCCCGCGCCTACGACGCCACCTTGCCCTACGAGGTCCTGCGGGTCCCCACCCACATGCTGCTGCCCACACCGGACGTGCGCCGCCGGATGGAGCAGGCCATCACGCAGCGCGGCATCGAGACCGTCTGGTTCGGGGCAGCAGCTCCCCTGGGCCTGCTCGGCGCAGCAGCCCACCGCGCCGGCGTCACCCAGGTCATCGCGACCACCCACGGGCACGAGGTCGGCTGGTCGATGGTTCCGGGTGCTCGACAGGCGCTGCGCAAGATCTTCCGTGACGCTGATGTCATCACCTATATCTCTGGCTACACCCTTGGTCGCCTGCGCCCCTTCATGCCTTCCGACCAGGATGTCCTGCGCCTTCCCAGTGGCATCGACACAGAGCGTTTCCGTCCCGACCCAGCAGCCCGTTCCCTCCTGCGCGACCGCTACCACCTCGGCGAGGCCCCGACCGTCGTCTGCGTCTCACGCCTGGTCGCGCGCAAGGGCCAGGACTCCCTGATCAAGGTATGGCCTCGCGTCGTCGAGGCAGCTCCTGACGCCCGCCTGGTCATCGTAGGGTGGGGCTCCTACGCCAGGCGCCTGGCGGAGCTCAAGCGCGCCTCGCCGGCGCGAGAGTCGATCATCCTGACCGGCAAGGTCCCTTACGAGGAGCTGCCCTGGCACGTCGCGATGGGCGACGTCTTCGCCATGCCCTGCCGCACCCGCGGCGGCGGCCTCGACGTCGAGGGCCTGGGAATCGTCTTTCTGGAAGCCTCCGCCGCCGGTCTACCCGTCATTGCAGGAACGAGTGGGGGCGCACCAGAGACGGTGGAGGAGGAGGTCACCGGCAACGTCGTTGACGGCCGGGACGAGGACGCCCTGACTGAGGTCCTGGTGCGCCAGCTCCAGGATCCTCAGCTACGCGCGCGCATGGGCCGGGCCGGACGTCAGCTCATGGAGGAACGTTGGACCTGGCCGGGGCTGGTCGACAGCCTCGTCGCCACGATCGACGCTCGCTAAGCAGTCCCGGTAGGTACTGTCTCGCCGCAGGCGCCCATGAGCCCGGCCTCGTGACACGGGCCCCTCCCTGTCTCAGGAGCCTTGCGAGAGGTCGCGGACCTCCGTCAGTCCTTGCGGTGGGCCTCGCGCAGCTCGGCGATGGCCTTCTCAAAGTCGCCCAGGGTGTTGAAGCCGGAGTAGACAGAGGCGAAGCGCAGGTAGGCGATCTCGTCGAGCTCGCGCAGCGGGCGAAGGATCGCCCGGCCGACGTCGTGAGAGTCAATGAGAGCCTGTCCGGAGGCCCGGATCGCTTCCTCAACCTGATGAGCCAGCAGCGCCAGGTCGTCATCGGATACCGGACGTCCCTGGCAGGCACGGCGCACACCCACCACGACCTTGTCACGGGAGAAGGGCTCTACCGCCCCTGAGCGCTTACGCACGGACAAGCTCGCGGTCTCCGTGGTGGTAAAGCGCCGACCGCACTGAGGACACTCACGACGACGACGGATCGACAGCCCGTCATCGGTAGTCCGGGAGTCGACAACGCGCGAACCGTCATATCGGCAGAATGGGCAGTGCACGCGTCGCCTCCGAGTCCTCGCAAGTCGTGTGCTCGGAGCGTAGGGCCCTAGGCTCACAGCTGCAAGCCTGCCGCGCCTAGCTGCTCAGCCTGCCGGAAGGACCAGGGTCTGACCAGCCTGGAGCGTCGTGCTGTCCAGGTTGTTGAGCTCCACGATCTGCGAGACCGCGGCGGAGACGTCCTGGGTCCCCGTCGCCGAGGCGATGTCCCACAGCGACTCTCCCTGCCGCACCGTCGTCGTCCCGCCAGCGACCGGCTCAGAGACGAACCCTGACAGGACAATGCCTCCCGCCACCAGGACGACCGCAGCGACCACCGTCCCGGCCAGCACCAGAAGACGACGCAGCGCCACCGGCAGCGTCTGCCTCGACGACTGCGTCTTGCTCTCCTGGGCCCGACGCTCCCACAAAATCTCCTGACGTCCCCGCACCGGCTGCGCCGCGGCCCGGCGGTCCGCCCGCCCAGGCTGCACACCCTCACGATCGCTCGCAAGGCGTCCAGCCTGGCCACGACGAGACTCGCCCTGCAGCAGACCACGCTGGCGCTGAGCCCGTACAGCAGGGTGGTGAGGCGCCAGCTCCTGCAGGCTCGCCCCTGCCACCGCGCCAGCAGCCTGACGCTCATACGTCACCGCGGTCGAGGCAGAGCCCGAGGTCTCAGGCCCTGCCACAGCCTCCTTGCGGCCAGCGGCGCGCTGACCGATCCTGACCGGAGCAGGCCCAGCAGGCCTGCCCTCACGCAACGCGGACGCCTCCTCAGGAACGAAGTCAGGAGTGACCAGCCGCAGGTGAGAGCGGCCTGCGCGCGCACCTTCCAGGCGCTGGGCAGCAGCCTCCTGGGCCGAGGCGGCCGAGGCGGCACGCAGACGGGGCGAGGGCGGGGCGGCAAGAGCACTCATGACTTCCTCCTGAAACACGTGTTCGACGAACACCTGTTCGATACGATAGCGCCGTCAGGGCGACACGTCCAGAGCGTCTTCGAACACATGTTTGAAGCTGTGGCGTATGGCCCGTAGGCTTGACACGTCAAGACCACCACTGACCACCGACACAAATTCGTGCACGAGCAGCAGCCGCTGCCCGGCTAGCGCGGCTGACACGAAGGACACGGCGATGACACGACGCTCCCTCTCCCCTGCCGAGGAGACAGGCTCCTCCGCCCCGTCCACGCCGCACCCCCAGAGCGTGGCCGAGGTGGTGGACAGCCTGGACGACCGCGCCCGCGCGGTCTACGACGCCGTGCGCCAGGCCGTCCGCGCCCACGGCTACCCACCCTCCATGCGCGAGATCGGCTCCCAGGTGGGACTGACCAGCCCGTCCTCCGTCAAGCACCAGCTGGACAAGCTCGAGCGCATCGGCCTCATCCGTCGCGACCCCCGCCTGCCGCGCGCCCTGGAGGTCATCGAGCCCGAGCCCAGCCAGTCCACCGGGACCGAGGAGCCTGCCCGCCCCGAGCCCGACCTCCCGGTCCTGCCCGGCATAGCCGAGGGCGAGGCCGTGGCCGTCCCCCTGGTGGGACGTATCGCCGCCGGCTCCCCCATCCTGGCCGAGCAGGAGGTCGACGACGTCCTGGCCCTGCCCCGGCGCCTGACCGGGGACGGCGAGCTGTTCATGCTTGAGGTCCACGGGGACTCGATGATCGAGGCCGCGATCTGCGACGGCGACTGGGTCGTCGTCCGCTCCCAGCCGGACGCCTCCAACGGAGACATCGTGGCTGCGATGGTCGAGGACGTCGACGGCGCCTCCGCCACGGTCAAGGTGCTCTCACGCCGCGACGGCCACCAGTGGCTGCTGCCCCGCAACCCTGACTACGCCCCGATCCCCGGCGACGAGGCCACGATCATGGGCAAGGTCGTCACCGTCCTGCGCGCGCTCTAGCCCGGTCGGCTCCGTCCGCCGCCTCGCTCATTCCTGCCCGCACGACGACGGAGCCGCACCTTTGGTGTGAAGGTGCGGCTCCGTCGTCGTCATCCAGGTGTCTGCGCCCCTGCCGCACGCTGCACGCGGGCCCTGCCCGGCGAGCGGCCCGCGATCAGTAGCCCAGGCCGCGAGCGACGTCGCGCAGGCGCTCGGCCGAGGCCGTCAGGCGATCGCGCTCGTCCAGGGTCAGCGGCAGCTCCAGGCGGCGCCCCGCACCGTCACGGCCGACGATGGTCGGCACAGCCATACACACGTCCGAGATCCCGTGCCAGTTGCTCAGCAGCGGTGAGATGGTGAGCACGCGCTGCTCGTCGTTGAGGACGGCGGAGATGATGCGCTGGACGGCCAGGCCCACGGCGTAGTTGGTCGCGCCCTTGCCCTCGATGATGCGGTAGGCGGACCGGACGACGTCGTGGGCGATACGGTCGCGCTTGTCCTGGTCGAAGTAGCCACCGTCAACCGTCTTGCCCCACTGGGTGATCGGCACGCCGCCGATCTGGGTGGAGGACCACAGCGGGACCTCGGAGTCGCCGTGCTCACCGGCGATGTATCCGTGGATGTTCTGGGTCGCCGTGCCCGTCTCCAGGGAGACCAGGTAGCGCATCCGGGCGGTGTCCAGCACCGTCCCCGAGCCGAAGATCTGGTTCTCGGGCAGTCCGGTGATCTTCTTGGCGCAGTAGGTCACCACGTCCACCGGGTTGGCCACGAGCACGAAGATGGCGTTGGGAGCGACCTCGACCAGCGTGGGCAGGATCTTCTCCATGATGCCCACGGTCGCGCCGGCCAGCTCCAGCCGGGACTGCCCCGGCTCCTGCTTGGCACCAGCCGTGATGGCGATGACGTCCGCGTCGCGGCAGATCTCAGGGTCGTCAGAGCCGGAGACGGCGCCGGCAGAGGTGAACTGGATGCCCTGGGCGATGTCGAGCGCCTCGGCCTCGACCTTCTCCTTGACGATGTCCTGCAGGACGACCTCACGGGCCACCCCCTTGGTCACGCAGGCGTAGGCGAGGGTCGAACCGACCGCACCCGCACCGATGATCGCGACCTTGGAGGGGCGTCCCCCAGGCGTGGTGGGGTAGGACCCCTGGGCGGTGTTGGGGATGATGGACTCGGACACGGGGATACCTCCGGATCATGAGTAACGAGGGACAGCCGCAGCCCCTCCGTGTCAAGGGTACGCGGCGAGCCACGACCTATGGCACTCGTGCGCCACACCTCACGCCAGGCGTACCCGCCCCGCCAGCACGCCGTCAGCCTGCTGCGAGCCTCGCCAGTGCCCCCAGCACCACGTCCCGCTCACGCGTGGGCCACAGCGCCGGCATCGAGCGGGCTAGGAAGGAGCCGTAGCGCGCCGTGCGCAGCCTGGGGTCCAGGACGGCGACGACGCCACGGTCGTCCGCCCGCCGCACGAGCCTGCCGGCCCCCTGGGCCAGCAGGAGGGCTGCGTGGGTGGCGGACACGCTCATGAAGCCGTTACCTCCGGCAGCCGCCACAGCCTCGCTGCGAGCCTGGGTCACCGGGTCGTCCGGCCGTGGGAAGGGGATACGGTCGATGACGACCAGGCGGCAGGTGCGTCCTGGCACGTCCACGCCCTGCCACAGGCTCAGGGTGCCCACCAGGCACGAGTCCTCATCGGCGGCAAAGGCCTCTACCAGGGTCGGCAGCTGGTCCTCGCCCTGGGCGTAGACGGTCAGGTCCGTGCGCTCGCGCAGCAGCTGCGCCGCCTCCTCGGCCGCGCGCCGGGAGGAGAAGAGCCCCAGCATCCCGCCTTCCGAGGCCTGGGTGAGGGCGACGACCTCCTCCAGGGCCTCCTGGGAGATCCCGAAGCCGGGCCTGGGCAGGTGGGTGGGGATGTAGAGGATGCCCTGGCGGGCGTAGTCGAAGGGCGTGCCGACGTCGACCCCCTCCCAGGACGAGGCGGCCAGCGTCAGCCCTAGCGCGTGCGCCATGGGGTCAAAGCTCCCACCCAGGGCCAGGGTGGCCGAGGTGAGCACCGCGGCGTGGTCAGCCAGCAGCGTGTCCGCCACGGAGCCCGCCACGTCGATCGGTGCCAGGGTCAGGCGCGGAGGCTCGGCTCCCATCCGTGGCCGCTCGATCCAGGCCACGTCACGGCGCTGGGCCACCGAGTCCGACGTCATGCGCTCCACCGCCTCCACCAGGTCCGCCACGGCGGTCCGCGCCAGGGCTGCTCCCCCGGCGCCGTCGCCTCCCGCGCCACCGCCTGCGGCCTTGGCAGCCTCGCGCACGTCAGTGAGCACCTGGCGCGCGGCGGCGTCCAGGTTCACCAGCGCCGTGCGCAGAACCGGCGGGACACCCTCACTCAGGCGCCCGTCCGGCAGCTCAGCAAGCACGAGCTGCAGGCCCTGCCCGGCCTCCTCCAGGCCGGTGGCAATGACGCTAGCGTGCTTGCGCGCGGCCTGAGCCACGCGAGCCACGGCACCAGCGGACAGGCTCACGGTGCCCTGGCTGCGCACACGGTCGGCCAGCTCGTGAGCCTCGTCGACGACGAGCACGTGGTGCTCGGGCAGGACACCGGGGTTGCCGGCCACGGCGATTCCCAGCATGGCGTGGTTGGTGACGACGACGTCCGCCTCGTTCGCCGCTGCCCGCGCCAGCTCGGGGAAGCACTCGTCCTTCAACGGGCAGGACGACCCCAGGCACTCGGCCTTGGACACCGAGACCTGAGCCCACGCCCTGTCCGAGACGCCGGGGACCAGGTCGTCACGGTCCCCGGTACCCGTACGGGTAGCCCACTCGCGCAGGCGCACGACCTGCTCCCCCAGGCTGACGCCTGCTGCCTCACCCACTCGCGCAGGCCGGGTCGCCTCGGAGGCGGAGAAGAGGGAGTCAGCGTCGTCATCCGGGTACCCGCCGGCCACGCGGTGTCGGCACAGGTAGTTCTGCCAGCCCTTGAGCAGCGCCACCGTGGGGCGCACACCGGTCACGGCCTCGACGGCGTCAGCGGCGAGCGGTGCGTCCTTGGTAAGCACCTGGCGCTGCAGGGCCAGGGTCGCCGTCGAGACCACCGCCCGCTGCCCGCTGCTGGCGGCGTGGACCATCGCCGGGACCAGGTAGCCCAGGGACTTTCCCGTTCCTGTACCGGCCTGGACCAGCAGGTGGTGCCCTCCTTCGACGGCGTCGACGACCCGACGCACCATCTCGACCTGCCCCTCGCGCGGGGCACCGCCCAGGCGGGAGACCGCCTCGGCCAGCGCCTCCTCCGCGCGCGACTGCTCGTCGTCACCGCCTCCTCGGCGGCCTGGTGCACCTGCTGACGCCATCGCCGTCGTCCGCTACTGCCCAGCCGCAGCCGGATCGGCCGGGTCGGGCTCAGCCGTCGCCCCGGCTCCCGGCTCGCCCTCGGCCACCGCGGCACCACGCAGCTCGGCCGCCAGCGGGGCGTCCACCCGCCCGCGCAGGCGCGTGCCGACCTCGATGTACTCGATGGCGTCGATCTCGCCGTCGGCGTGCACCTTGGCCACCAGGTCCCCGCGGGAGTAGGGGATCACCAGGTCCACCGGGACGTCGGGACGCGGCAGCATCTGCTCAATGCGCCCACGCAGCTCGTCCAGCCCCTCGCCCGTGGCCGCTGAGACGATGACCGCCTCGGGCAGGCGGGTACGCAGGGCCGCGAGCGTCACGGCGTCGGCCAGGTCCGCCTTGTTGAGGACGATGAGCTCAGGAACCTCCAGCGCCCCCGGGATCTCCGCCAGCACCGCGCGCACGGCAGCGATCTGGCTGAGCGGGTCCGGGTGGGCGGCGTCGACGACGTGGACGAGCACGTCCGCGCCCGCCACCTCCTCCAGCGTGGAGCGGAAGGCCTCGATGAGCTCGTGCGGCAGGTTGCGCACGAAGCCGACCGTGTCCGTGAGCGTGTACAGGCGCCCGTCCGAGGTCTCGGCCTTGCGGACCGTGGGGTCCAGGGTGGCGAAGAGAGCGTCCTGGACCATGAGGCCGGCGTCAGTGAGACGGTTCATGAGGGAGGACTTGCCGGCGTTGGTGTAGCCGGCGATCGCCACCGAGGGGATGGGGCCACGACGGCGCGAGCCGCGCTTGACCTCGCGTGAGGGCGCCATGGCCTTGATCTCGCGACGCAGCCTGGCCATACGGTCGCGGATACGCCGACGGTCCAGCTCGATCTTGGTCTCACCGGGTCCGCGCGAGCCGATGCCCTGACCGCCGGCCACGCGCCCACCGGCCTGGCGGGACATGGACTCACCCCATCCGCGCAGACGCGGCAGCAGGTACTCCAGCTGGGCGAGCTCGACCTGTGCCTTGCCCTCGCGGGACTTGGCGTGCTGGGCGAAGATGTCGAGGATGAGGGCGGTGCGGTCGACGACCTTGACCTGTACCACGTCCTCCAGGGCACGTCGCTGTGAGGGGGCGAGGTCCCCGTCGACGATCACGGTGTCCGCTCCTGCGGCGGCCACCATCTCCGCCAGCTCCTTGGCCTTTCCGGAGCCCAGGTAGGTGGCGGGGTCCGGGTGGTCGCGCTTCTGGATGAGGGCGTCGAGCACCTGCGAGCCGGCGGTCTCGGCCAGGGCGGCGAGCTCAGCCAGCGAGGTCTCGGCGTCCTGGGCGTCAGCCGCCTCCAGGGCCGCTCCGTGCCGGGACGACGGCGAGGCCGCGGCTCCGGTGGTCGCCGCCGGTCGTGCCGCGGGCAGCTCGAGCCCTACCAGGACCACCTTCTCCAGGCGGATCTGGCGGTACTCGACCTCGGAGACGTCCTCCAGCTCGGTGGTCAGGGAGGCCACGCGCCGGCTGGCGGCCCGTGCCTCACGCTCCAGGGCGCCGTCGTCGGCCAGGTCGTGACGGGTGTGGTCGCCGGCCGTGGAGGCCAGGGCCGTGCCGTGGCGGGAGAGGATGCGGCTGACGATGTCCTCGGCGCTGGGCGCGTCGGTGCCGATGTAGGCGTCAGTGGTGTGGCTGTCAGTAGTGGTGTGGCTGTCAGTACGGTCAGTCAAGAAGAGTCCTTCGTCGTATGCGTGCGGAGGTCCGGAGCAAGGCTCAACGGACCGGCAGTCTCGTCAGGACGGCGACGTCGGCTGTCGCCGTCTCAGCGCATACGGAAAATCCACATGGGTGGCATCGTAACGGCCCTGCGCCCGTGACACCAGCCTGGTGCGGCAAGACCGACGCAGATCACCCCGCACCAGCCGGGCTCGTACCACGTGCTCCCGGCTCCGCGGCACCCGCTAACCTGCCACCGTGAGCACGCCTGTCCCGGATCCCCCACAGGCCCAGGGCACGCCTGCTGCCCAGGACCCTGCCCTCGCGCCGTGTCTGCGGCCCCAGCCCTCACCGTCAGCACGTACAGTCCTCACCACCCGGCTGGGCCACCTGGCCCTCGCCATGCTCGCCGTCGAGCTCATGGCCGGGATGCAGACCTACATCAACCAGACGGTCCTGCCGCTCATGGCCACCGACCTGGGTGCCCGTGCGCACTACGGCCTGGTCACCGCCGCGGCCATGGTCCCGACCTTTCTCACGATGCCGCTGGGCGGGGCGATGCTCCAGCGCTGGCGTGCCGACCGGCTCATGACCGTGCTCACGACCGTCCTCGTGGCCGGAGCCGTCCTCGGCGCGCTGGCTCCGAGCATCGGCGTCTACGTGCTCGGCGAGGTCCTGCGCGGGCTCGCTGCCGGGGCGCTGGCGACCGTGTCCACCGGGGTGCTCGTCGCCGGTCTGCCCGAGGCCTGGCGCAGGCTCTTCCTGGCGGCTTCCTCCGCCATGTGGATCGTCTCCTCGCTCATCGGTCCTGTCTACGCCTCGGTGCTGTCCTCGGCCTGGAGCTGGAGGTGGGCACTGGTGGGGTACGTCCCCGTGCTCGTGGCGGCCCGGCTGGTCATGGCCCGGGAGGTCCGGGGCCTGAGCGTCAGCGGGGACGACGACGCCCCGCCGTGGGCCGCCGCCCTCACCCTGGCGGGAGGGGTAGCGCTGATCGGCCTCGTCCCGGCCTCCTCTGCCTGGATCTGGCCGGCAGGCGCTATCGGCCTGGCCTGCGCGGTGAGGGCCTGCGCCCGGGTCTTCCCCGCCGGCGTCATGCGCCTGGCTCCTGGCCGTCCTGCCGCTGTCGCGACGCTGGCCTGGGTGTGCGCCGTCTACTTCGCCCTGGACTTCCTGATCTCTCCCGCCTCGCACGACGTGCTGGGGCTGGGGCCCGCAGCCGTGGGCTGGGCGCTGACCGCCAACGGGCTGGCGTGGAGCGCCGTCGCCATGTGGTGCGGCGCCAGGCCCGCACGTACACCCCGGCGGTACCTGCTGCGTGGCACGGCTGGCGCCCTGGCCTTTGCCGCAGGCTCCGGCCTCCTCGTCATGGCGCTGAGCAGCCTGGGGCCGTGGTGGCTGGTGCACGCCGGCTGGACGCTGGCCGGGGTCGGAATGGGGCTGACGCACCAGGACACGATGATCCGCTGCGTCACGGACCCCAGCGAGCGAGGGCTCGACAGCGACGGCCTCTCGCAGACGTCTGTGGCCACGGCCGTGACGGTGGCCGGCAACGCCGGCGGAGCGACGCTCGGCACCCTGGTGACGAGCCTGACCGCGCCCACGGCAGCCGGGGTCGAGGCCGCGATCGTGGTCCCGGTCGCGGTGGTGCTCGGGCTCCTGCTCGCGCTCACCCCGGCACTCGCCCAGCGCGCGGCCTGAGAAGGACCGTCCGCCACCTGGGTAGCCTTGCGGGCGTGAGCGAGCACTACTTCACTGCCTCCCCCTCCGTCCCGGCCCAGGAGCAGACCCACCGGTTCCTCATCCGAGGCCGCGAGCACGAGGTCGTCACCGCCTCCGGCGTCTTCTCCGCCTCCCGCCTGGACAAGGGCACCCAGGTGCTGCTCGACCACGTTCCCCAGCCGCCTAGCACCGGTACCTTCCTCGATCTGGGGTGCGGCTGGGGAGCAATCGCCCTGGCGCTGGCTGACGCCAGCCCACAGGCCGAGGTCCTCGCCGTCGACGTCAACGACCGCGCGCTTGAGCTGACCACCCGCAACGCCGTCACCGCCGGCCACGACCAGGTACGGGCGGTCCAGGCCGAGGAGCTGCTGGCCGAACTGTACAGGACCGGGCGCCATCTCGACCTCATCTGGTCCAACCCACCGGTACGCGTGGGCAAGGAGGCCCTGCACGGTCTCCTGCTCAGCTGGCTGCCGCTGCTGTCCGAGGACGGCGAGGCCTGGTTGGTGGTCGGCAAGAACCTCGGCGCGGACTCCTTGGCCCGCTGGATGGGCGAGCAGGGCTACACAGTGAGCAAGGAGTCCTCGTCCAAGGGCTTCCGTGTCCTGCGCGTGCGCCGATGACTCCAGGCGTTAAGCGGGGTTGCCTCAGCAAAGCACCCACGCGCGCTCTCTCGTATACACTTTTCTTCGCACCCCGATCAAAAGTCGGGACACCCATCTCACTCTTCCGCTGAGATGCCTCGCAGGGCACACACCGACGTGGTCCCTCCAAGTGAAGCGAAGGTTAACGACATTGCACAGCGTCATGCGCGCACTGGCTGCGTTAGGGGCCCTGGCCCTCGCGGCAGCGCTCCCCATCCCCACCACAGCTGCCGCCCCCGACGCGGCAGAGCCCACCACCGCCTCTTCCTACGACCCGCAGGGCACAGCCGCCCTGCCCGATACCATCCCCTCCCTGGACGGCTGGACCAACAGCGGCGGCACATGGTCCCTGGTGGACGGTGCCCGAGTCGTCGCCGAGGACTCCTCGCTCGCGCCACGCGTGAGCACGCTCGCCACCGAGCTGAGCGCCTATCTGGGCTCCAGCGTGCCCGGCCTCGCTGGCGTCGCAGACGCCAAGGCCACCGACATCGAGCTCATCAAGGCTGAGGACCGCCTGAGCGAGCTCGGCAAGGAGGGCTTCGAGCTGACCACCGGCTCCGAGGGGTTCAAGGTCGTCGGTGCCACCGACATCGGCGTCTTCTACGGCACCCGCTCAGTCTCCCAGCTCCTGCGCCAGGGCACCGTGACCCTCCCCGCCGGGACGGTAGTCTCCAAGCCCCAGTACGTCGAGCGCGGCGTCACCTTGTGCGCCTGCCAGATCAACGTCTCCGAGGAGTGGATCAGCCAGCTCCTCGATGACATGGCTGACCTTCGTCTCAACTACCTCCTGCTGGAGATGAAGCTGAAGTCGGACACCTACCCGGACACCAACACCTACTCCTACTACACCAAGGAGGACATCAGGAGGCTGGTGGCCAAGGCACGTTCCTACGGCATTGAGGTCATCCCGGAGATCAACTCCCCTGGCCACATGAACATCTGGTTGGAGAACTCCCCCCAGTACCAGCTCGCCCGCGCCAACGGCTCGCTCCGTGCTGACGGCCTGGACATCTCCAAGCCTGAGGCTCGTCAGCTCCTCAAGGACCTCATTGACGAGTACGACGGTGTCTTTGACACCAGCTACTGGCACATGGGTGCCGACGAGTACATGATGGGTGCCTCCTACGACACCTTCCCCCAGCTCGGGGAGTATGCGAAGGCCACCTACGGCCCCAACGCCACCGCTGCTGACGCCTTCACCGGCTTCATCAACGAGATCAACGCCTACATCAAGACCAAGGGCAAGACCCTGCGTATCTGGAACGACGGGGTCATCGACACCCAGGCTGTCACCTTGGACAAGGACATCATCGTGGAGTACTGGCTGGGTTCCGGACTCCAGCCGACCCAGCTCGCCGAGCGCGGTTACCAGCTGATGAACGCCAGCCAGAGCCTGTACTGGTCACGCTCGGCCAAGGTCTACGACGTCGACCCCGGCCAGCTGTACAGCTCGGGCTGGAACGTGGGGACCTTCGACGGCAACCGCAAGATTGACCCTCACTACAAGGGCCTGCTGGGAGCCAAGGTCTCGGTCTGGCCCGACCGCTCGGACTATGAGACCGAGAACGAGGTCGCGATGTACATCGGCGACGGCCTGCGCCTCCTGTCCCAGCTGACCTGGTCCGCCTCACGCCCGTGGCAGGACTGGAACAGTATGAAGCGCGCGATCGACTCCATCGGTGAGCCCACCCTACGAGACACGGTCCCCGGGACGGAGCTACCCGAGGGCACCTACGACCTGCAGGAGCTGAAGTCCGTCGGCGAAGGTCCGTGGCAGCTGAGCAAGACCTACGACGGCTACTACCAGGTGCGCGACACCGCCTCGGGCAAGTGCCTGTCGATGTTCACCGGGATCAAGCACCTGTCGGTCGTCACCGAGGTCGGCGCACGCCCAGAGCTTCGCGAGTGCGGTGACATGTCGATCCGCTACACCGAGCGCGCGTACCGCACCCAGGCTCCGGTCGAGCACAACCCACAGAAGTGGCGCGTGAGTCTCCATACCACGCGTGGTGACGACGGGAAGGCTGGGAACGGTATCGCCCTGCGCAATGCACTGACCAATCAGTACCTGGCCGTGGCCACGGGCAGCGAGAAGCACGTGGATATCCAGGGTGTGTCAGCTGAAGGTGTTGATCTCACCCAGACTCTGTCAGGTTCCGGCAACAAGCTGGCTGCCGGAACGGTCGCGCAATTCCCCCGTGACCTCGTCTCCGACGGCACAGAGCTGGCCGACAGTGCCGTGTTCACCCTCAGCCGCCAGATCGGCATGTCCGTCCAGGAAGCCAACCTGAGCGAGATCAGCCCGGCTGCGCCCGGTACGGTCACGATCGCGCTCAGCGCGGGATCTGACGCGCCCGTGCCTGCCTCGACAGTATCTCTGTCCCTGCCCGAGGGCTGGACGGGACTGCCCCAGACAGTCGATGTCCCACAGATCCCGGCTGGGGGCACGGCACACGTCAAGGCCACTATCGTCAACACGACGGCAGCCGGATCGGCCACCGCGACTTTCACGTGGTCGTGGGGTGAGGAGGAGGGCTCCTCCCGCCAGGTCACAGCAGCGCTGACCTCGACCCTGGGCGCACGCGTGTGCTCCGGCTTCACTGACCTGTCGACTGACTCTGAGGAGACAGCTGGTGAAGGACCGGTCAACGGCCACGTTGCCGCCGCCTTCGACGGGAAGGACACCACCTTCTGGCACAGCCAGTGGCAAGGGGCCACGCCCACGCTGCCGCACTGGCTCGTGTTCAACCCCACCACCGCGCTTGACGGAAACAAGATGCTGACCGTGGAGTACCTGTCCCGTCAGGGCAAGGTCAACGGCCGTATCAAGGACTACAGGATCTACGTCTCCCCCACCGCCAAGGCAGGGGACGCCGACTGGGGCACACCGGTGGTCTCCGGAACGTGGGAGAGCTCCACGCACTGGCAGCGTGCGACGTTCCCCGAGGCTCTTGACGGACAGTTCGTCAAGCTCGAAATCACCGACGTGTGGGACGAGTTCGCCGACCAGCAGGACCAGTTCGCCTCGGCTGCCAGCATCTGTGTCCAGGGAGCGGTTCCTGCCGTCGCGCTGGAGGAGCCGGACAAGCCTACGGTCGAGGAGGGTCCCGTCCTCAAGCCTGCGGCAGGTGCCGCTACCTTGACGGTGGAGGTAGAGAACAACAGGCAGACAGTCGACAAGGGCGCGGACATCACACCGGTGGCGCTGCGGCTGAGCGGCAGCTCCATCACCCAGGCCGTCACCACCTCTTTCCCCCAAGGACTACCTCGGGGGCTGGTCTATGACGCTGGCGCACTCACCATCAGCGGCTCGTTGAGCGAGCCAGGAGTGCACACGTTCCCGGTCGTCGTCATCCGTGACGGTCTCAGCGTCGAGACGACCGTGACCCTCACGGTCAGCGAGCCTGAGACTCACGAGCCCGACGACGAGCCCGGCACCACCAACCCCGGTGACGAGAACGAACCAGACGGCTCCGACGACGAGCCCGGCACCACCAACCCCGGTGACAAGGACGAACCAGACCCCGCCCCAGATCAGCGTCCCTCGGACGCCCCCAGCGCGAAGGCTCTGGCCGTCTCCTCCACCAGCGACCGCGAGCACGGACGCACAGGCGCACGTTCCCTCGCCAGGACGGGCATCACGGTCAGTGCCGTGGCACTGGGCGCCCTGACGACGCTGGTCGGTGGCGGCGTCCTGCTCAGGCGTCGCCGGGAGCAGTAGGCGCTGGAAGTCGGCCCCCGAGGAGCTGGTGCTCCTCGGGGGCCTTTCCTTCGCCCAGCGTGTCAGAAGCCCTGGGCCGCGACCCGGGCGACGTCGTCGTCCGCGCCAGACAGGTCCGAGGCCGGAGTGGACCAGCGCCCAGTGGCCACGTCGATCCCGATACCGATCAGCACCACGACCAGGGTCGGCACGATCCAGCCAGTCGAGTCGTTCCACATGCCCGTGCGAGCCAGCAGGTCGCTCGGCGTGGTCCATCCCATGTCTGAGGCCGCTGAGACAGCTCCCAGGACGATCGCCGTCGCCACCGGCAGCAGGTAGGTGGCGCGCAGGTGTCCTGGCGCCGCCGCGTCCACGAGCGTCACCGCCACGAGCGTGATGGCGATGGGGTAGAGCAGCAGCGTCAACGGCGAGATGATCGCGAGCACGGTTGCCAGACCCAGGTTCGCCAGCGCGAAGGAGACAGCGGTCGAGCCGGTCAGCCAGGTCGCGAAGGGCACCTTGGGCCACGCGGTGTGGGCATAGGCTGAGAATGAAGAGAGCAGTCCGACGGCGGTGGTCAGGCAGGCCAGCAGCACGATGCCGGCCAGCACCACCACACCGGCGCTCCCCAGGGCCGAGCTCGCCGCGTCACGCAGCAGGGCCGTGCCGTCAGACACGTCCTGCCCCGGCGTGCGGGCGCCGATCATCGCCAGCCCCACATAGACCGCAGCCAGCAGGGCAGCTGCCAGGCTGCCGGCACCGATCGTGGCCCTGGTGACCGCGCCGGTTGAGGTGAACCCGTGCGAGCGCAGGGACTGGATGACCACGATCCCGAAGACGGTGGCCGCCAGGACGTCCATCGTGAGGTACCCCTTCGTCAGCCCGATGACCAGCGGATGGCTGTCATAGCCTGGCTGAGCGGGACGCTCCAGGGGCGCGGACTGGGTGATCGTGATGGCGCACAGGACGGCGATGAGGATGAGCAGGGACGGGGTCAGCCAGCGCCCGATCCGGTCCGCCAGCCTGGAGGGCCGCAGGCCCAGCACGAGGGCGGTTCCCAGGAAGATGGTGGCGTGAGCTGGCAGTGCCCAGGATCCCGGTGTCGTCCCCATCAGTTCCAGCACTGGCCGGGTCGCCAGCTCGTAGGAGACGGTCACGACCCTCGGCACGGCGTACATCGGGCCGATCGACAGGTAGACCGCCAGCGGCATGAGCGTCCCGAAGGTCGGCCCCACCCGCCGCGCCAGGCCGAGGATCCCCTCGCCAGAGGTGGACACGGCGATGACGGCGACAAGCGGCAGCAGCACGCCGGTCAGGCAGAAGCCCAGGACCACCTGCCACATGTGGTTGCCGGCTGAGGCGCCCAGGACCGGGGGGAAGATGAGGTTTCCGGCGCCGAAGAACAGTGCGAAGAGCATTAGTCCAGTGGTCACCACATGGATCGGGGACGAGGTGGTTGTGCTGGGGGAGGAAAGATCAGACATGGGGCTTTCGGGCTAGTGGGAGCAGTCGCAGCGCAAGCGACACGTGACAGGGGGAGTAGTGCGGTGCGGGTCTCAGGACAGGCTCAGCCGTCCGGTGATGCTCGCCGGACCAGTGAGCAGGACGGTGGCGTCCTCGGCCCAGGGATCCGCACCCACGTGGACCCCTACCTGGCCGCCAGGCACGTCGATGAGGTAGTCGGTGGGCGCGTCCGCCCCCTCCCACTCGTGAAGAGCGACGGCGACGGCGCAGCAGCCGGATGCGCTGGAGCGGGTCTCTCCGACCCCGCGCTCAAGCACACGCACGCGTGCACGGCCCACGCACTCGCCGTCGTCATCGTCCTGCCCCAGGGCGAGGACAAGCTCCAGGCTGGTCCCCTGGGGCGGCAGCGGGTCATAGGTCGGGCGGTCAGGGCCGGGCAGAGTCCCCAGGAAGGCGGCGTCAAGCTCAGCCTCATCAGCCAGAGCCACTACCGTGTGCGGATCTGGCATGGCGATCGACAGCGCTGCCCGCACTCCGTCCAGGCCTGGCACCGTAACGGCCGTGTCCCAGCCCTCGTCGTCGACCTCACCGGCTGCCCCCTGGGGGCGGATGAGCCGGGCTGCTCCCATGTCCACGGTCCACAGACCGCCACCGCGGGTGAGCGTACGTGCGCCACCGCGGGTCCCGATCGTGACCGAGTCGCCGTCCTCTACCCGCGCCAGCCCCTCGTGCACCAGGACCTCGGCCATGAGCCGGATGGCATTGCCGTTTGTCTGGGACAGTGATCCGTCGGCGTGGTAGCAGTCCATGAACCACTCCGCCTCAGGCACAGCCTGGTGGAAGCTGCCGGCCCCGGGCAGGGAAGCGGTGCGCACCACGCGGACGAAGCCGTCCGCACCAGCCCCGGCATGGCGGTTGCAGACCTCGGCAACGTCAGCGGCGCTGAGGGCCACCTGGCAGTCCGGGTCCACCAGGAGGAGGAAGTCGTTCTCCGTGGCATGCCCTTTGATGAGGGTGCGGCCCGCCAGGGGCGTGTGCTGGGTCATGGTGCACAGCCTAGAGGCCTGGCGGCCCGGCCTCATGGTCAGGTCCTGTCGGCGTGCTCACGCCCCCTCCTCTCGGCGGACAACCTTGTCGTTACTCGGACAACAGAAAACCCCGGTTTCACGTTGTCCGAGTAACGACAAGGTTGTCCATCAGGGTCGGCGGGGGATGCGCCGGAGCAGGGCCAGCGCCTGCTCGACGACGCGCTCACGCTCCCCCGCCGCCCAGGCGCCGTCCTCATCCAGGACGACGTCGAGCCAGTGGACACGCGGGTCGCGGCGGAACCACTTCAGCTGGCGCGAGACCAGCTGACGCGTGGCCAGGCACGTAGACTCAATCGCCTCCTCAGTGGTCATCGCGCCGTCGAGCACAGCGATCGCCTGCGCGTAACCGATGGCTCGCGACGCCGTCGGCCCCTCACGCAGGCCCTGGTCCAGCAGCGCCGCGGTCTCCTCCAGCAGCCCAGAGTCAAACATGGCCGTGGTACGCACGCGGATCCGCTCGCGCAGCAGCTCACGGTCCGGGCGCAACGCCAGGTGCACCGTAGGAGCGACGTCCTCATAGCGAGGCAGGCCGGCAGAGAAGGGGCGACCCGTGACGGCCGCAACCTCCAGCGCACGCACGATACGCCGTGAGTCGGTGGGCTGGATACGGGCGGCGCTGACCGGGTCACTGCTCTCCAGCTCCGCACGCAGCGCCGCCAGCCCCTCGCGCTCCACACGCTGCTCCAGGGCGGCGCGCACGGCTGGGTCCGTGCCAGGAAAGTCCAGCGCATCGGTGAGAGCACGTACGTAGAGCCCGGAGCCACCTACGATGAGCCCCCGCCCCCCGCGCGCCTCGATCGCCTCAAGGTCCGCACGAGCGTGCCGTTGGTAGGAGGCGACGGAGGCCTCCTGGCACACCTCCAGCACGTCAATCTGGTGGTGGGGCACCCCACGACGTTCGGCCAGGGGCAGCGTGGCCGTGCCGATGTCCATGCCCCGGTAGAGCTGGGAGGCGTCAGCCCCCACGACCTCAGCGGGAGCCGAGCTGCCTGCCCCCTCCCCCAGGGCCTCGATGAGGTCGAGGGCGAGGTCGGACTTGCCGCTCGCCGTCGGGCCGACGACGGCGATCCGCACCGGTGCCAGGCGGCCTCCCGTACCGCCGGCCACCGGGTCTGGAGAAGCAACCATCTCGCTCACAGCTCCGGCAGGAGGGGTCCGACCTGGCTCAGCGCCTGGATGCAGGCGGACAGCGCCGTCTCCAGGTGCAGGCGCAGCTGAGCATCACTGACGCCGCTGGTCAGGTCCATGAGGTAGGTCGCGCGCACCATCGGACCCACAGGGGTGTCGATCACCGCCACCGTCGGGAAGAACTTGTCTCGGTTCCAGTCGTTGACGCTGGCCCCAATCTCCTCACGCTCGCCAGCGGCCAGCGGCTCGGTCGCGTCACCGGAGACCAGCAGCCAGCCCTCGTGCTCCTCAGGCTCCTCGATGACAAAGGGGAAGTCGTCCCAGTTGCCCACCAGGAAGGAGTGCCCCGCCTCCTGACGGCGCTCGACGGCGTAGCCCATGGGCCCGGTCAGCATCGCCTCGATCCGGGCGAGACTCAGTGGTGGAGTCAGGTCTACCTCGTGCGCGGACTCACGCTCCCCGCGCTGCTCACTCTCCGCTCCGGTGACGGCCGGGGCGGAGGCGGCTGCGCCGTCGGCGTGGTCGGCAGGCAGGTCAGCCAGGGCCGCCGCGTGCGGGCTGCGACGGTACCCACGGGGCTGGGCGCCTGAGGCCGCCGGCGGCTGGATGCGTCCCAGGAGCCTGGCGAGCAGGCGCGCGAGACCTCTGCGAGGGGACAGGGGCATCTCAGGGCTCCAGGTTTCCACGCAGAGGGTCAGGAAAGAGGTTCTCCGCCTCGCGCATGAGGGCGACGATGAGGCGGCAGCTGGTAAAGACGAAGCTCTCCAGCTGGGCGTCCGTCATTCCGGCCCCCAGTGGATAGGTGACCTCACCGTGCAGGCGAACGACGCCGCCGTCAGCGATGGTCAGGTAGGCCTTGGGACCGATCCGAGTGGCGTTCCAGTCCTCGACCAGGTGACGCAGCTGGGCCAGGTGCTCCGTGTCCGAGATGCGGTGCCACACGCCCCGCAGCTGGATGGCACGCTCGTCCTGGAAGATGACGTGGACGGTCACATAGCGCCAGGGGATGCCGATGTCCCCCTCGTCGTCAACGAAGTAGCGCAGGCCCAGGCTCTGCACGCAGGCCAGCACGCGGTCGACGTCGACCATCGAGGGAGCACAGACCTTGGACATAAGGACAACCCTAGCGACTGGCGCGAGATGAGGCTGTGAGGCGTGCCCTCTGGTGCCATGGGAGGACAGGAACGCTTCACCCCGGAGGCACCGTCACCAACGTCGTTGACATCATAGGGATGAGCGAGGCGAGCGGCCAGGCTCCGACGAGCCTGGTCCTCCCATCGCGCCAGGACGCCGTTCAACAGCACGCCGAGCCACCCGCAGGCACACCGGTACGAGAGCCAGAAGGAGAAGACCGGCCATGGCGCGGAACACGGGCAGTCCCGCGCGCTGCGCGACGTACCACGCCTCGTCGCTGGCCATGGCCCAGTGGGTGCGGATGCCGGCGAGGTCCTGGCGCGGCAGGGCGTCAACCGCCACACGCCGGCACAGCCAGACCATCACCGCCGCGGCACCGGCCATGACGACGGCAAGGATGACGCAGCAGACCAGTGCCTGAGCCGTGGTGCTCATGCGGCGATCCTACGAGGCAGGCCCCTGGCTCCCAAGCAGCCCAGCCCATCGCGTCAGACCGGCCCCTCAGGCCCGCGAGCGCAGCCAGGCCAGTACCGCCCGTACCCGCCGGTTGTCCTCGCTGGGAGGTAGGTTGAGCTTGGCGAAGATGTTGGCCACGTGCTTGGCCACCGCGCCGTCGGAGAGCACGAGCCGCTCAGCCACTTGGGCGTTGGACAGCCCCTCTGCCATGAGCGCGAGCACCTCCTGCTCGCGCGGGGTCAGTCGCTCCAGCCCACGCTCGGACTCACTCACCATCTGAACCGTGGTTTCGTGTTCTGGATCGGGGGTTACCCGTGGCATAACCCCCGATCCAGAACACGAAACCACGGTTGTGCGGGCCGGTGCGGCCATCCCTCGGTTCGACGGCGCCGCCTCGGTGTCGCTGGCAGGCCTGGCCATGAGCGTGGCCAGTACCTCAGGGTCGACAACGATCCCGCCCGAGGCCACCACATCCAGGCTGCGGACAAAGTCGTCCACGCGTCCCACCCGCTCCTTGAGTAGGTACCCCACCGCCCCAGCCTGCGTGCCCGCCCCGTCAAGCAGGTCACGCAGGTAGGGCCCGGCCACATAGGCCGAGAGCACCACGACCGGCAGGCCCGGGTAGGCCGCGCGCAGGTCCACGGCAGCCCGCAGGCCGTCGTCGGTCCCGCTCGGCGGCATCCGCACGTCAGTGACGACGACGTCGGGCAGCTGCCCTGACGTGGCCAGGCGGGCCACCTCGGTGCGTAGCTCCTCGGCGTCCGCGGCCTGGGCGACCACCTCGTGCCCGGCGGCGGCCAGCAGGCCTGCCAGCCCCTCCCTCAGGAGGGTGACGTCGTCGGCCAGCACGATTCTCATGGGCACCATTGTGCCGCAGCACGTGGGTTGGGCTCGCCGGCAGAGCCGGCATCGGCGGGCCGGGCGGGCCAGGCGGGCCAGGCGGGCCAGGCGCAGCCTGAGTCATGACCGGCGCCCCGAGGCGCTGGCCCAGTGCACCGACCGGCGGTGCAGCTCGCACCCGCCTGTCCCGAGGCCTGCGGGGCCATGAGCAGCACCGCCGTCTACCTGGGCGACGGGTCTCCCCCCCCCCTGCCCGTGGCGGTTCTCCGGACAGGCGGTGCCGGGGCGGCCGTACGCCCTACTTCCCCTGGGCCCACGGCGGGGTCAGTGGTGCGGTGATCGTCAGCCGCGTGCCCCCGCCCGCCGGAGACCACATATCCAGCCTGCCGCCAACCGACTCCACCCGCTGCGCCATTCCCGCCAGCCCTGTGGCACCGGGAGCCTGCACGAGCGCTCCACCGACGCCGTCGTCCGCGATGACCGCCCGCAGCACGTCCTCCCCGACCTCCAGCGTGACGACGGCCCGTGCCTGCGCCCCGGCATGCTTGGCGGCATTGGTCAGGGCCTCCGAGACCGCGAAGTAGACGGTCGTGGACACCGGCGAGCTGATCGCGGCCAGAGCCTGCGCTGGTGCGCTGACCGTCACCGTGGTCGGTAGCGGCGCACGCCCAGCCAGGTCACGCAGCGCCGGGGCCAGGCCGCGCTCGGTGAGCACTGCGGGACGGATACCGTGGACGGTCTCACGCAGTGCCCGCATGGCTTCCTCAGCGCGCGCCTGGGCGGAGTCGAGGTCGGTGAGCAAGGCCTCGCGCAGTACCAAGGGCCGCTCCGGCTGTACACGCGTGGCCGCGTCCTCACTGTCGAGGCCGGTATCTCGACCGTCTCCAGCGTTGTCAGCCCGGTCGCTCTCACCTGCGCCGGCGGGTAGCGTCTGGACCCGCATCCGTGCTACGCCGAGGCTCATGGTCAGGGCCACGAGGTCCTGCTGGACGCCGTCGTGCAGGTCCCGCTCGATGCGGGCGCGCTCGGCGTCGAAGGCGTCCACGAGCGTGGCTCGCCCAGCAGCCAGGTGCCCGACCTCCACGCTGAGCTCAGCGTTGGCGCGGCTCAGGCGCTCGGCCTCGCTGCGCTCGGACAGGGCGGAGACGAGCAGTGCCCGCAGCCAGCCCACGCCCCACAGCAGCAGCCAGGTCAGGACCACCAGGACGACAGCGACCGGCACCAGCCAGCGCAGCCGCGCGCCGTCAGTCTCGGTGGTGGCCCATGTGCCCAGGTTGATGGTGGTGGGGTTGGCCGGCGTGGTGCGCCATGGCACAACCGACAGGACGGCAGCCATGAAGAAACCGACGACGGCGATCACGAAGCTGCCCAGGCTTGCCACCAGGCTGGTCACGGTCAGCGGCAGGTCCTGCTTCCAGAAGGCGCCGGCTGTCACGCGCCGCACGAGCCAGGGCCAGCGCGGCGTGCTGGCCGGCCTGGCGCTGGGGGCGCTGAGCCCACACAGGCGCACCCCCGCCCGCTCGGCCTCGGCCGTCAACGGGATCGTGAGATGGAGGAGCGGCAGGAGGACCGTCAGGACGATGAGCACGGGGACGAGCAGCACGGAGCGGACCAGTTCCAGGGCCACGACCCTCCAGGCACGACGCCGATGCCTGGGTCTCGCGCGCATCTCACCGTCCACTGGCGCCTGAGCGCCTCCAGGCACGCGCGGCTGCCCGCCGTCGGCGGGGGCGGTGGAGGAGGCTCGGGAGGTGCGGGACAAGGGGGTCATCACGCCAAGGTTAGGTGCTGGCGCTATCGACGCCACGGGTGCTGGCACCCGGTTCCATGGGCTGGTAGTGCTGGCTCCACCTCGACACTCCCTCACGCCTCGGGAGCTGGGGCCAGTGACGGCAGGCCCGCTGGTGCGTGTGATGGAACCATGAATTCACATCCCGTCCCGTCATCCAGGCACCTGCTGCCCACACCCGACGCCGCCGGCCGCACCACCTGGGCCACGCGGCCCTCTCCTGCTGAGGCGTATCGGGGTGCCGGGCCGGCCGTCGTCGTCACCGGTCTCAGCCGCGTCTTCCCCCTGCCCGGGCGCGGGCGCGAGAAGGTTACCGCTGTGGACGGGGTGGACCTGACGCTGCCAGCAGGGTCCTTCACTGCGCTGGTCGGGGCGTCGGGCTGCGGAAAGTCGACCCTGCTGCAGTGCGTGGCAGGGCTGGACACTCCGACGTCGGGCAGCGTGAGCCTGCTCGGGACCGTCACCAGCCAGCTGCGCCCACGAGCGGCGGCACGTCTGCGGGCCGCTCACGTCGGCTTCGTCTTCCAGGACGACAACCTCGTCACCTCCCTGTCCGCCCGCGACAACGTGGCCCTGCCCGGCCGGCTGCGCCGCCGCCCGCTTCCGCGCCGCGCCGTCACCCAGGCCCTGGAGCGCGTGGGGCTCGGTGCCCAGGCCCGGCACCTGCCCCACGAGATGAGTGGCGGTGAGCGCCAGCGCGTGGCCGTGGCTCGGGTCCTCGCCTCTGAGCCAGACATCGTCTTCGCCGATGAGCCGACGGCGGCCCTGGACGTGGCTGCTGGCGCCGAGGTACTGCACTGGTTCCGGGAGCTGGCAAGCGCGGGGACCACGGTCCTCATGGTCACTCACGACGCCTCCGCCGCGGCACAGGCCGACTCCGTCCTGGTCATGAGCGCCGGGCGCATCGTGTCCTCCCTGCCCGGCGGCGACCCGCAGGCTGTCTCTCAGGCGGTGCTGGCCACGCGGCAGCAGGCCGCCAGGCCAGACGCACCGGCTGGTCATCCCGGCCGAGTCAGCCAACCCGGCCAGCTCGGCCAGCCAGGCCACCCCAGTCCGGCCCCTGCCGTCGGTCAGTGCCCCGGTGGCGGCCGCAGCACCATGACCGTCCGAGGCGGCCAGGCGGGAGGTCAGGGACGATGATCTGTCTGCTCGTCTCCGACCTGCGCCACCACGCGAGCTCGTGGACCTGGGTGTGCGTGGTCGCCGTCGTCGCCGGGGCCTGCGTGGCCGGGCAGCTGGAGGTGATGCGCGGAGCCATCGCCTCCGCCAGCGCGCTCACGGACCCTCAGCTGCGTAATCAGATGCTCGACGCCGCACAGACAGTGACCGTCTTCTGCATCATCTGCGTGGTGCTGGCCGCCTCCACCGTGCTCAGCTCCTCAGCCGGCATGGTCATCAGCCAGCGCAGCCGCGACCACGGGCTGTGGCGGGCGCTAGGACTCAGCCCCGTAGCGCTGCGCGTCCTGCTGCTGGTCCAGCTCGCCGTGGTGGGCGCCGTGGGTGCGCTGGGCGGGAGCGTACTCAGCAGACCGGTCGCTACGGCGGTGGTGCCACTCATGGTGGACCAGGAGGTCGTCCTGCCCGGGACCCAGCCGTTGTGGGACTCCGCGGACCTGGGGTGGTGCGCGGTCGTCGTCGCCGGCTCCGTCATGCTCGGAGGCTGGGGACCAGCCAGACGTGCGGCCAGGGCACGGGAGATCGAGCTGATGATGTCGCGCAGAGCGGCCCGACGCTGGTGGAGCGTCGGCCGTGTGGTGGGGCTTGTCACGCGCCTGGCGGTGGCTGGAGGGTGTGTGGCTGGCGTGGTCGTGGCCTGGGTAGCCTTGCGCCGGGGCCAGCTGAGCCCTGACGATGCCGGGAGCGCGGCGATCCTCGGATCCTTCGGCGTCCTCGTCATTGTGTGCGTGCTGGCTACCTGGCTGGTACCCCTGGGACAGCGGGCGCTGACGGCCCTGCCGTTGCCCGGCCCAGTCTGGCTCGTGGCCACGCGCACCGCAGCGCTGGAGTCCCGGCGGTCCTGCGCCACGGTCCTGCCCTTCCTCGTGGCGATCGGCATGGTGGCGGTGATGTTCGGGGTCTCGTCCGCGGGCCTGGGCAACATGAGGGTCTCCGGCTTCGTCTCCATGTTCGGGCTGGCTTTCATCACGGCCTGGGCGGGCGGGGTGGCGGTCATCGCCATGAGTGCTGGCAGGCGGCGCCGTGACGCCGCCCTGCTGCGAGCGGCCGGTGCGGGACAGACGGCGGTCCTCAGCATCGAGGTGCTCGAGGGTGTGCTGCATGCGGCGAGCGCGATCGTGCTGGGGCTCGTCGTCTCGGCTGGAACGAGCGCACTGCTGGCCGAGCTGCTGGGAAGGTCATTCATCGACGTCGTGGCTCACGGGCCCTGGACGGCCATGGGCGTCGTCGGCATGATGGCGGTCACCACGACCTGCCTGGCGGTCGTCATCTCCTCACGCACCGGACGCCGAGAGCCCCTCGGTCAGACCTTAAGGGCCCGAGACTGAGCCCTTCGCGCCTTCCCACCCGCGAGCGGGTAGTTTTGCCCTCCAACGGGGAGGTATGGATCCTTCAATCGAGCGCGAAACTACCCGCTCGCTGAGAGACTGGAGGCATGAGGCTCTTGAGGTTACCGGGGCGGCAAGGACGTCCTTGGCTGGCCCTGGTGCTGGTCTGCGTCGGGTTGGCGCTGGTCTCTCTCGCCTCAAACTGGGTGTCTACCGGCGAGCTGGAGGGCCAGATGCCGGTGTTCTCCCTCATCCGTAAGACAGTGAGCAAGCTCGTCAACTGCGGCACGCTGTGGGCCGGGACCGGAGTGCTCGCAGGCTGGCTCATGCGCCGGCCGCTCGCCTCCTTCGTCGCCGCGGTCCTCGCCACCGAGGGAGCACTCGCGCTGCACTACGGTCTTGGTCAGATGCTGGGGATGTACAACGCCGGGATATGGGTGGAGAACGCTCACTGGTTCGTACTTGGTGTCCTTGCCTGCGGCCCCCTCGGCCTCGTGGGACGGGTGGCCAGGCAGCCGGGCTGGCTGGGGTGCACGGCCAGGCTCGTGGTCCCGCTGGGCGCCGTGGCCGAGCCATGGGTACGGTCCTGGTTCACCCAGCCGGCCTTTCTGCCCTGGCCAGAGCGATGGTCGGACATCACGAGCGGACTCGTGCTTACTGTTGTCGGTCTGGTCGGGGCCTGGCTCGCTGCCCGCACGACGGTCCTGACTGGTAGGGCAGGCAAGGCTCGTCCTCAAGCACCTCGCTGAGCCAGTACCCATGGGAGACACGCGTGCTCCCAACACAGCTCTCGTCCTTCCCCGGGATGCTGTCAACACGTCTGGGGCTAGGTACGGGCCCGGCTACATTGGCGGCGTGCATCCACCTGGTCGCAGCGTACCTGCGTGGTGAGGGCGTACCCAGGAACGCCTGCAGGCACGCCGTCTCAACGCACATACGCCCCCACGACACGGACACACGCCGCGACCGCCTCAAAAAACGCCGCCAACGTGAGCAAACGCGCCGCCCCCTCCGTAGGCCAGCCCCATCCTGGGCTGGATGCCGCAGCGGAACGATCCTGACCGACCCACTCACCCCACAAGGCCGTCACCGCCTGCCAGAGCACCATCACCAAGGTCGACCAGTAGCGGTTGTGCTCACAGTGCCCCGAAGACGGCGCACAGGAACCACGAGCCACACCTACTTGCACCACATGCTTGACACAAATGTCCGGGACGAGCACTCTTGTATCATCAGCTCATAACAAGGGAGCCGTCATGTCACCTCTTCCCTACATCGCTCTCCTTCTCGTCATCGCCGCCGTCTTCCTGACCCTCGTCGTCAGCGCACTGCGCGCCGCCTGTCCTCGTCCCGACGCACGGACCCACCCGCTGTCAGCAGTCGTCCGGCACTCCACGCGCACTCGCGCTACGGCGGTCCTCCTCGCACTGGCCGCCGCAGCCGTCACCTACCTCAGCGGGCACCCCGAGGGGGTGGCGCTCTTCGGGATCGTCGGGCTAGCCGTCCTGCTGCTCGGCGAGCACCGTTCCCCGGCCGTCATGACCCCGGAGCGCACCGCCTCCCTGGCCCGCCGACGTATCGGCGACTATCTACCCGCCACCGGCCTCGTCCTGCTCCTGCTGACCGTGCTCGCGCTGGCTGCGGACGCCGCTGTCGGTCTCCCCGTCACGGCCAGTGATCCCTGGCAGGCTCCTGGCGAGCCCGCCCTGCCCACAGGCTCCTACTTCCTCGGAGTCTCGACAGCCTCGACAGGCGAGATCGTCTCCGGCCCCTACGCTCCCTGGCCCGGGCCTCGCATGCTGGTGCCCCTTGCCGTGAGCCTGGCCATCCAGCTCACCGCGGCCCTCCTCGCGCTGCGGCGGGTCACCACGCGCGGACAGGTCGGCTCCCGCCCCGGCCCGCTCGACCAGGCGCTACGACGCTACCTGGCTGAGGGAACGCTCGGGCTGATACTGGTCTCTACCGCGCTCCCACTTCCGCTCCTGGGACTTCCCATGATCGAGGCAGCGACCTGGGAGACCGCCGGCTGGGACTACGGACGTGGTGCGATCGGCGGCGTCGGCATCGTCGTGGCACTGGTAGCGATGGTCTACGGCGCGGTCCTGCTCGCTCGCTCTCCCCGGCAGGTGCCGGCATGAACCTCACGATCACGATCACGGACTCCCCCACCCCGCCCTTTGAGCAGGTCCGGTCCCAGATCGCCTCACTCATCGTCGACGGCGCCCTGACGGAGGGTCAGCGCCTTCCTCCTGTGCGTCAGCTCGCCGGCGACCTACGCCTCGCCCCTGGCACCGTCGCCCGCGCCTACAAGGAGCTGGAGGCGGCCGGCATGGTGGTCACGCGCCGGGCTGCCGGTACCCGCGTCGCCCTCGGCCTCGCGATCTCTCCGCACGAGCAGGCGCGCAAGGAGCTGGCCGCGGCAGTCAGCCGCGCCCACGCAGCAGGTATGACGACGGCGCAGGTGCGTTCCGTCGTCGACGCCGCCCTGGCTGAGGCCACGGGCTCCAGCAAGTAGGAGCTGACGAGGCCTCGTTCACCTCCATCACAACCGTAGTTTTGTGTACGGGATCGGGGTATACAACTGCTCGTATACCCCGATCCCGTACACAAAACCACGTGAGAGACGGTCGGTACGCCGGGCACCGTCCATCAGCTACCGGCCCTCGACCGCCACGCCAGCCCGCCGCAGGGCCGCGACCAGAACGCCGTCGCCGTCAGTCAGGGTCCCGCTGAAGGTGCCGTCATAGACCTGCCCCACCCCGCACGAGGGGCTCCTGGCCTTGAGCACCGCCCGCTCGGCGCCATGCTCACGAGCCTGCTCGACGACGGCGCTCGCGCCGGCCACGAAGGCCTGCGTCACGTCGTGGCCGGCCTCGGTGAGCACCTGGGCGCGCCCGGCCAGAACATCAGTACCGTCCCCGCCCACGATCTCCGCCGGCGGCCGGGGCGCGGGAAGCCCTCCCAGCACCTCCGCGCACACGGGCACGGCCTGCCCGGCCTTGACAGCGGCCACGACCTGCGGATCAGGGTGCGCGGCACCGTCATAGCGACAGGGAATCCCCGCCAGGCACGCGGAGACGAGAACCGGGCCAGCCCCCGGGAGCCGAGCGGGTAGCTTTGCATCCGAGCGGGGGCCATATGTCTCTACACTCGGGCGCAAAGATACCCGTTCGGGCACGAGCCCGAACGCTCGCTCACCCTCGGCGAGGCTCCACACTTTTCGGCCTCAGATCGTCCGCGGCTGGCCGAGCACCGTCCGCCCGCCCATGTCCCCGGCACCGTCACGCACGGCACCTAGATCGCCCACACGGATCGTCGGCATCCCCAGGGTCACCGGCGCCGTGTCCGGCTCCGGCTCACCGGTCTCCTCGCGCTGACGACGCTCCCAGGCGTCGCCAGCCCGGGTACGGCGCACCTCGAACAGGGCGGGTCCGTCGTCGTACCAGACCCTGTCACCGGCGCGGCGGGCCTCGTTCTCAGCCCGCTCAGCCTGGCTCAGCTCCTGCCCGCACAGGGCGGAGTCGGCGATGAGGTTGTGCGGGGCGCCGTGGGTCACGCGCACACGCACCATGTCCCCCGGACGCGGGGCACCGCCGGCGTAGTCGTCGGCGGCCAGACCAGCCGGGAGCGCCGCGTGCACGAGGCGGTTGTCCGCCGCACGCCCTGAGATCCGGGCGGTGACGGCGTCGCGCCGCCCCTCGCCCTCAGCGACCAGCAGGTCGACGACGCTGCCCTCCTGGCGCACGTTCTCCTCGTGAGTGATGCGGCGCACCAGCTCGTCCAGGCGCTTGTAGCGGTCCTTGACCACCTCGACCGGCACCTGGGGCAGGTCGGCAGCCGGTGTGCCCGGTCGCGGGGAGTACTCGAAGGTGAAGGCCGAGGCGAAGCGGGCCTTCTCCACCACCTCGAGCGTGGCCTGGAAGTCCTCCTCGGTCTCACCGGGGAACCCGACGATGAGGTCGGTGGTGATGGCGGCGTTCGGGATCTTCTCGCGCACCTCGTCCAGGATCCGCAGGAAGCGCTCGGAGCGGTAGGAGCGGCGCATCGCACGCAGCACCCTGTCCGAGCCGGACTGCAGCGGCATGTGCAGGCTCGGCATGACCTGCGGGGTCTCGGCCATCGCGTCGATGACGTCAGAGGTGAAGGCTGCGGGGTGCGGGCTGGTGAAGCGCACGCGCTCGATCCCCTCGACCGCACCGGCCGCGCGCAGCAGCGTGGCGAAGGCCCTGCGGTCGCCGAAGCCCACACCGTAGGAGTTGACGTTCTGCCCCAGCAGCGTCACCTCGGTGACTCCCTGGGCGGCCACGGCCTCGATCTCGGCCAGGACCTCGCCGGGACGGCGGTCGCGCTGCTTGCCGCGCAGCGAGGGCACGATGCAGAAGGTGCAGGTGTTGTTGCAGCCCACGGCGATCGACACCCAGGCGGCGTAGGCCGACTCGCGGCGCGTGGGCAGGGTGGAGGGGAAGACCTTGAGGGACTCCTCCAGCTCGACCGCCGCCTCGGTGTTGTGCCGGGCGCGCTCCAGCAGTGCCGGCAGGACGTCAAGGTTGTGGGTGCCGAAGACGACGTCGACCCACGGGGCCTTCTCGACGATCCCCTCGCCCAGCTGCTGGGCCAGGCACCCGGCGACCGCGATCTGCATGCCGGGCCGCTCGCGCTTGACGGCGGCAAGCTGCCCGAGGTTGCCGAACAGGCGGGTGGCTGCGTTCTCGCGCACCGAGCAGGTGTTGATGATGACGACGTCGGCCCCGCCGTCGCCGGCCTCGGTCGCCCGCGCGGCGGCCTCCGGTACCTCCTCCACACGCCGGTAGCCGGCTGCCTCCAGCAGCCCGGCCATGTGCTCGGAGTCGTGGACGTTCATCTGGCAGCCCAGCGTGCGCACGTGGTAGGTGCGCGGCAGGGACGACGGCGAGACGGCTGCCGCTCCTGCAGGAGCGGCAGCGCCGGGGGCAGGAGCCGGCAAGGCGGTGGAGGTGGTCTGGGTGGTCATCGCCGTGCAGTCTATGGGGGCCAGCCAGCCGTCGACACCGTCGCGCCCTGTGATCAGCCGTGGGACGGCTGCGATACAGCCCACGTCCTGCTCCTGTCGCCACAGCCGTCACGACGCCGGCGCCCCTCTCGCGCAGACCTCGCGCGTGACACGGGGCCCCTCAGGAGGCCCGCGCGCCCTCGCGCACGCTCAGCGCCCACGGCTCGACGGCGATCGTGGCGGCCCCGCGCGCCCAGTCGGCAAAGGTGAAGGGCCGCAGACGAACCTGCGGCGCCGGTGCCGACCAGTGCCGTGCCCGCTCAACCGCCGCGTACACAGCGGCCTCGTGGGGCTCGACAGCCGCTACCGCCTCACCGGAGACCACCACGAGCCCCGGGTCGACGACGGCGACCAGGGCCCCGGCGATGACGCCCACCGCGCGCGCGGCGTCCTCCAGCACCTGTGCCGCGTCCCGGTCCCCGCCGGCGTCCAGGGCCACCAGCTCCTCCAGGCTCACCTCGCGCCCCAGCAGCTGCGCTGCACGCCCCAGCATCCCCGGGGTCGAGGCCAGCGCACGGGCGCACCCGGGGTGCCCGAGCTCGCAGGCCGGACCGTCCTCCACCACCGGTAGGTGCCCGACGCTGCCGGCCGCACCGTGGGCGCCCTCCAAGGGCTCGCCGTCGACCACGATCCCGCAGCCGATGCCGGCTCCTACCGTCAGCAGGGCGAAGGGGTTCACCTCTCGCCCCAGGCCGTACCAGGCCTCGGCGTAGGCGAAGGCACGCACGTCGTTGGCCATCCGCACCGGCAGGCCGGTGGCCTGGGTCACCAACTCGGCGAACGGGACGTCGTGCCAGTCCAGGAAGGGGGCGACCCGCACGATCCTGCCCCCGACCACGCTCGCCCCCAGCGAGATCCCGATCCCGCTCATCGGCTGCCCGCAGGCCTGGCTCAGACGAGCCGAGAGGCCTGCGATCTGCGAGGCGACCTCATAGGGCGCCGCCCCGGCCAGCGGCTCCATCACCTCGGCCAGCACCGTGCCCAGGGGATCGATGGCGACCGCCCAGGCCTGGGCGCCTGTGAGCTTGACCCCCATGAGCGCCACCGAGCCGGGCACGAGGGACATGAGGCTCAGGGGCCGTCCGGGCCCGTCCGCCTCGGCGCGGGACTCGGTAACCAGACCGGCAGCCGTCAGGACCCGGGTGGCACGGGTCAGGGTCGCCGCAGACAGGCCGAGGCTGGCGGCCAGCTCGGTGCGGGAGGCAGGGCCGTGCGAGGCCAGGGACAGCAGGACGGCAGCAACCGGGCCACGCTCGGCCAGCGTCGCGCGCGACGACATAACAGATCCTTCCGACGGACCGTCACTGACCGTGGGCGCAGCCAGAGGCACCGGGCTCACGGGGGAACCGTCTGCCCTCATGGTGCCACACCCCAGTGCGAGCCTGAGCACAGGGGCTTGCACAGTCACCCTCCCCGGATTATTTTCATGCTACAAGATTTTAGGTGCGTCACATGATGGACCTTCTGGAAGGACGAAGATGACCCTCCACCTCCGTAACGGCGGGACCTCCGTGGTCCTCGACCTGCTCCCCGACCGGCTACCGGTCGTACGCCACTGGGGTGCCGACCTCGGCAGCGTCCCCGGCCAGGCCCTTGCCGACGCCGGACGGGCTCTGTGCTCCACCCTCGGCACGAACTCGGCCTGGACCGCGATCGACCTCCCGGTCCTGCCCCTGCCCTACCTGGGCTGGTCCGCACGTCCGGCCGTCCTCCTCCACCGCGCCGACGGCACCGCCTTCAGCCCGCACCCCAGCAGGGTCGAGCACTCCCACCGCACCGAGTCCGTCCCGGCCGGCACGGTCGAGGTCGTCACCTCCGAGGCCTTAGACGAGGCGCACCGCCTCACGATCGGCACCGAGCTTCGGCTGGAGCCCAGCGGCCTGGTCCGGCTGCGCGCCTGGGTGCGTGACGAGCGCGAGGACGACGGCGGGCAGCGCCTGGCTCCGATCGTCGTCGACGAGCTCACGCCGGTCCTGCCGCTGCCCGAGGCAGCCGACGAGCTGCTGGACATGACCGGTCACCACATCGCCGAGCGCTCCCTCCAGCGCACGGCCCTTGCTGCCGGAACGCACCTGCGCGAGTCCTGGGAGGGACGCCCCGGGCACGACGCCACCACGTGGCTGGCAGCGGGACGTGCCGGCTTCGGCTTCCGCTCAGGCACCGTCCACGGCGTGCACCTGGCGTGGTCCGGCAACACGCGGTGTCTCGCCCTGTCCACGCCGCAGGGACGCAAGCTGCTGGGCGCCGGCGAGCTCCTCCTTCCCGGAGAGGTGCTCCTGGACACCGAGCGTACCTACAGCTCCCCGTGGGCCGTCTTCTCCTGGGGCGAGGGCCTGGACGCCATGTCCCACCGCACGCACGCCTTCCTGCGCTCGCTGCCGTCCCACCCCTCGCGCCCGCGCCCGGTGCTCCTCAACACCTGGGAGGCCGTCTACTTCGACCACGACCTGGACACGCTCAAGGCCCTGGCCGACGCCGCCGCCTCGGTAGGGGTCGAGCGCTACGTGCTCGACGACGGCTGGTTCGGGTCACGTCGCGACGACACCTCGGGCCTGGGCGACTGGCAGGTGTCCCAGGACGTCTGGCCTCAGGGGCTGCGCCCCCTGGCGGAGCACGTGCACTCCCTCGGCATGGAGCTCGGGCTGTGGTTCGAGCCGGAGATGGTCAACCTCGACTCCGACCTCGCCCGCGCCCACCCGGACTGGGTCCTGGGCGACGGCGCCGGCGGGGCGCCCGAGCACCGCAACCAGCGCGTGCTGGACCTGTGCGCCCCCGGAGCGTGGGACTACCTCTTCAGCTCCATCTCCTCGCTCGTGGAGGACCTCGGAATCGCCTACCTCAAGTGGGACCACAACTCCCCGCTGCTGGCCACGGGCCATGAGTGCTCCCAGCCGGCTGCAGGCCGCTGCGGCGGCGCCGCCGTCCACGACCAGACCCTGGCCCTGTACCGGCTCCTGGACGCGCTGCACGAGCGCTTCCCCGAGCTCGAGATCGAGTCCTGCGCCGGAGGCGGCGGCCGCGTCGACCTGGGGATCATGGAGCGGGCGCAGCGCGTGTGGGCGTCGGACTCCATCGACGCCCACGACCGCCACGACATCCAGCGTGGCACCACGCTGCTGCTCCCGCCCGAGCTCATCGGCACGCACGTGGGCGCCGGCCGCGCCCACACGACGCTGCGGGACCTCGACATCGACTTCCGCGCCGGCACCGCCTTGTGGGGCCACATGGGAGTCGAGTGGGACCTGACCAAGGCCGACGGCCCCACCCGCGAGCGCCTGGCCTCGATCATCGCCCTGCACAAGGAGCTGCGGCCCCTGCTGCACTCAGGACTGACCGTCCACGCTGACCTGGCCGATGACGACAACCTGCGTATCGAGGGCGTGGTGAGCCATGACGGCAGCGACGCGCTGTACGAGATCGCCTGCCTGGGCCTGCAGCACGCCTGGCCGGCGGGTCCCAGGCCCCTTCCGGGACTGGACCCCACGCGCCGCTACCACGTGCGCCTGGCAGCGCCCACCTATCCCGAGCTCCGGCCCTCAGCCGGCTGGATGACGGGCGAGGGCGTCGTGCTGCCCGGGTCCTTCCTCACGACGACCGGCCTGGCGCTGCCCGGAATGCATCCTGACCACCTCGTCCTGGTCAGGGCGACGGCGGTCGACTGACCCACGCCCAGGGGCGGCGGCCCCAGACGCCACCCCTGGCCTTCCCCCCCCCGATCTCCATCTCAACGACGATATGGAAGGAAACATGTCTGTCTCAGCACCTCCCCGTCCCGCAGGCGCGACGCGCCGGCGGCCCAGGACCGACCTGCGGCTCGGCCTCGGGTTCATCCTGCCGGCCGGAATCGGCCTCATCGCCTTCTACATCTGGCCCCTCATCCGGGGCATCTGGCTGTCCTTCACCGAGTACAACCTGCTGACCCCCGAGAAGTTCATCGGGATCCAGAACTACTCGCGCATGGTCCAGGACAAGATCTTCTGGAACGCCGTGGGCGTGACCGTGGAGTACGTGGTCATCAACATCGGCCTGCAGACGATCCTCGCTCTTCTCATCGCGGTGCTCATGCAGCGGCTCACCCAGTCCACGCTCGTGCGCTCCCTGGTGCTCACCCCCTACCTCGTGTCCAACGTCGTGGCCGCGATGCTGTGGCTGTGGATCCTGGACACGACGCTGGGCGTGACGAACCAGCTCATCGAGGCGGTCTTCGGGGACACCGTCAACTTCTTCTCCTCGACGCTGGCCATCCCCACCATCGCCGTCATCAACGTGTGGCGCCACGTGGGGTACACCGCCCTGCTCATCTTCGCCGGGCTCCAGTCCATCCCGAGCACGGTCTACGAGGCCGGCAAGGTCGACGGCGCCAGCGAGTGGCGCATGTTCTGGAAGATCACCGTCCCGCTGCTGCGCCCGATCCTGGCCCTGGTCCTCATCATGACGATGATCGGTTCCTTCCAGGTGTTCGACACCGTCTCGGTGACGACCCAGGGCGGTCCGGTCAACGCCACCCGCGTGCTCCAGTACTACATCTACGACCTGGCCTTCGGCCGCTTCCAGTTCGGCTACGCCTCCGCCCTGGCGGTGGGCCTGCTCATCATCCTGGCCGCCATCACCGCGCTGCAGTACAAGATGACGCGCGCCGGCCAGACGGACCTGGACTGAGAGGACACCAGCCATGACAACGACGACATCCTCCGCCTCGGTCCGCACGACCAACACCGGCCAGCCGCGCAAGCGCCCCTCGCCAGGACGTGTGCTGGCCTGGACCGCCATGGTCCTCATCCTCCTGTTCACGCTGCTGCCCTTCTACTGGGTGCTACGCACCGCGCTGTCGTCCAACGCCGGCATCGCCTCTGACCCCACGAGCCTGCTGCCGGTGGACACCAACCTGCGTGGCTTCGCCCGCGTGTTCGGCATGCAGTCCACCGAGGAGGCCCTGGCCGACGGCGGAAGCGGCGCTGCCATCAGCTTCTGGCTCTACCTGCGCAACTCCGTCATCGTGGCCACGCTGGTGACCGTGGGGCAGGTCTTCTTCTCCGCCATGGCGGCCTACTCCTTCTCCCGCCTGCGCTGGCCGGGACGGGACACCGTCTTCGGCATCTTCCTGGCCGCGCTCATGGTGCCCTCGATCTTCACGCTCCTGCCCAACTTCGTGCTGGTCAAGCAGCTCCACCTCGTTGACTCACTGCTGGGCATCTCGCTGCCGACGATGCTCATGACGCCCTTCGCCGTCTTCTTCCTCAGGCAGTTCTTCATGAACATCCCGCGTGAGCTGGAGGAGGCTGCCCTGCTGGACGGGGCCTCGAAGGTGAGGGTCTTCTTCACCCTCATCCTGCCCATGGCCAAGGCACCCATCTCGACGCTAGCGATCCTGACCTACATCACGGCCTGGAACGACTACTTCTGGCCCCTGATGGTCTCCTACACCGACTCCTCGCGAGTGCTCACCGTTGCCCTCGCGGTGTTCAAGTCCCAGGCACCACAGACCGGTCCTGACTGGTCGGGTCTCATGGCGGCCACACTGGTCGCGGCGCTGCCGATGCTGCTGCTCTTCGCGGCCTTCGCCAAGCGCATCGTCAACTCCATCGGCTTCAACGGCATCAAGTGAGGCATCAGATGACATCGACACACACTCATCTCGCCACCGCTCTCCCAGCGCTGCGCTCTCCTCTGTCCCGCCGAGGTTTCCTGTGCGGCCTCGTCACCGCGGCGGGTGCGGCCACGTTGGCCGCGTGCTCGTCATCCAGTGACCGCCCGGCTGGCGGTCCCGTGGAGTACTGGCTGTGGGACGCCAGCCAGCAGCCCGCTTACGAAGCCTGCGCTGCACGTTTCAAGGAGAAGACCGGCATCGACGTCAACATCACTCAGATCGCCTGGGGTGACTACTGGACCAAGCTGACTGCTGGCTTCATCGCCGGCACGGGTCCAGACGTCTTCACCGACCACATTCAAAAATTCGCTCAGTTCGTCGACCTCGACGTCCTCGTTCCTCTGGATGAGCAGGCCGCTTGGGCTGATGTCGATGAGTCGGCCTTCCAGGACGGTCTCATCGACCTGTGGAAGAGCGAGGACGGCAAGCAGTACGGCTGCCCCAAGGACTGGGACACCGTGGCGTTCTTCTACAACAAGACCATGCTGGCTGAAGCCGGCTTGTCCGAGGCTGATCTCGAGGGGTGGGACTGGAACCTGGAAGATGGTGGGTCCTTCGAAAGGATCCTGGCCCGCTTGACGGTGGACAAGAACGGCGTGCGTGGTGACGAGGAGGGTTTCGACCCCAGGCGCATCGCCGTCTACGGTCTTGGCATTCAGGAGGCTGGCCAGGACGGACAGACGCAATGGAGCCCCTTCACTGGTTCAGTCGGCAGCTGGATGTATACCGACAAAGAGACGTGGGGAACGCACTTCCGATTCGATGAGCCCGAGCTCCAAGACACCTTGGACTGGTACTTCGGTCTCGTGGACAAGGGGTATCTCTGCCCAGCAGGAACGTTCTCGACGACGACGTCCACAGATGTTCAGCTCGGTTCAGGTTCCATCGCTATGTGCCTCAACGGCTCGTGGATGTTCAACACCTACGCCGGTCTCGACATCGAGGTCGGTATCGCTCGCACTCCGGTGGGGCCCAACGGCACCAGTACCAGCCTGTTCAACGGCTTGGGTGACTCGATCGTCAAGCAGTCCAAGAACATCGAGAACGCCTCGAAGTGGGTCGCCTTCCTCGGAACCCAGGAGGCCCAGGACATCGTCGCCTCCTATGGCATCGTCTTCCCGGCCATCAGCGCCTCCTCGACCAAGGCCGTGGCCAAGTTCGAGGAGACGGGCCTGCCGACCAAGCCCTTCACCGACCACCTCAAGGAGGGCACGACCTTCTACTTCCCGCTCACCTACTTCGGTGCCGACGTCAAGGCCATCATGACCCCCGGCATCGACGCCCTGTGGGTCGAGCGCAAGCCGGCCTCGACGCTGACGGCCTACAACGAGCAGGTCAACCTCCTGTTCCAGACCTCGACCAAGGAGTAGCAGGCCTGGCAGCAGCCTCTCACGAGGGCGCCGTCCTCCCCGGCACGCGGGAGGACGGCGCCCTCGCGTCGCACGTCCCGGTCCCGCCCGTGCCGCCCCTGAGCCATCGCGCCGTCTCGTCACGTACCTGAAACATCTCCCCTATGATGTGACACGGTCCATATCTCGTCCGGAGGTCTCGATGACGCGCCCTACCGCTGTCCACGCCCCTTTCGTCACCCGTCACACCGGGGTCTACAAGGCTCTGCACGACGCCTCCTCACCTGTCCTGAGCACCCTCGGGGTGAGCTCGCTGGAGGAGCTGGCCGAGGCCGTCGTACCCGCCGGGCTGCCGCGTCTGGCGGCCCCGGAGCGCACAGAGCCCTCCAGCGCCGCCGGAGGCCTGAGCGAGGCCGCGGTGGTGGAGGTCATGCGACGGCTCGCCGCCGCCAACGACCACCACCACGTGGAGATGATCGGACGCGGCTACCACCCCACGACCACCCCTGCCGTCATCGTGCGGGACGTCCTGTCCAACCCGGCCTGGACGACGTCGTACACCCCCTACCAGGCCGAGATCAGCCAGGGACGCCTCGAGGCCCAGCTGCTCTTCCAGACCCTCGTGGCCGACCTCACCGGCCTGCCGGTGGCCTGCACCTCGCTGCTGGACGAGGCCACGGCCGTGGCTGAGGCCTGCCTGCTCATGGCCCGCGCCGTCCGCAAGGCTGAGGGCCGTCCCGTCCTGCTGGACGAGGGCCTGCACCCACAGTGCCTCCAGGTCGCCACCGCCCGGCTCGACGCCCTGTCCATCCCCTGGGTGACCACCACCCCGGCCGACATCGTGGCCGGCCGCGTCCCGGGCGCCGAGGAGGGGGAGCCGGTCCTGGGAGCGGTGCTTGCGGCCACGACCAGCCGTGGCGCCGTCGTCGACCTGGCCCCCGCGATCGCCGCCGTCCACGAGCGCGCAGGCCTGGCCGCCGTCGACGCCGACCCGCTGTCCCTCACCCTGCTCACCGAGCCCGGTGCGCAGGGTGCTGACATCGCCGTCGGCAGCGCCCAGCGCCTGGGCGTGCCGCTCTTCTTCGGAGGCCCCCACCCCGGCTTCATGGCCGTGACCGACACGCTCCGGCGACAGCTCCCGGGACGCGTCGTGGGTGTCAGCGTCGACGCCGACGGCGCACCCGCCTACCGCCTGGCGCTCCAGACCCGCGAGCAGCACATCCGGCGAGAGAAGGCCACCTCCAACATCTGCACCGCTCAGGCGCTGCTCGCCGTCGTCGCCGCCTTCTACGCCGTCCACCACGGGCCCGAGGGTCTGCGTGCCATCGCCGATCACACCCACCGTCAGGCCGCCCGCATCGCGGTCGGGCTCCTGGACGCAGGGGTCGAGCTGGAGCACATGAGCTTCTTCGACACCCTGAGCGTGCACCTGCCCGGTACCGCCCGGGACGCCGTGGCGCGTGCGCAGGCAGCGGGATACAACCTCAGGCTCCTGGACGACGACCACGTGGGCCTGTCCACCAACGAGACCACCACGGACGAGGACGTCGCTCACGTCATCGAGGCCCTGACCGGCACCGGGCCTGAGGGCCTGGAGTGGCTGCCTACCGACGAGCAGGCCGAGAACCTGTCGCTGCCGGCCGAGCTGGCCCGCAGGAGCGAGTACCTCACCCACCCCACCTTCCACGACTACCGGAGCGAGGCCGCCCTCGTGCGCTACCTGCGCCGTCTGGCAGACCGGGACCTGGCGCTGGACCGCTCGATGATCCCGCTGGGCTCGTGCACCCTCAAGCTCAACGCCGCCGTGGAGTCCGCGGCCTGGCTGGACCCGGCGCTGGCCGGCATCCACCCCTACGCACCCGCCTCGCAGACCGCGGGCTGGCGGACCCTGCTCGGTGAGCTCGCGGACCGACTGGCCACACTCACCGGGTACGACCGGGTGAGCCTGCAGCCGGCCTCCGGCGCGCAGGGCGAGCTCACCGGGCTGCTGGCCATCAAGCACTACCTGGCTGCCCAGGGACAGAGCCAGCGCGACCTCGTCCTGGTCCCGGCCTCGGCCCACGGCACCAACGCGGCCTCGGCCGCGGGAGCGGGCTTCAGCGTCAAGGTGGTCAGGACCGCGGAGGACGGCTCGATCGACGTCGACCACCTGCGCCAGCTCCTGGCCGACCTGGGCGAGCGGGTCGCCGCCATCATGCTCACCTACCCCTCCACGCACGGGGTGTTCGAGCCACAGGTCACCGAGGTCACGAGCCTGGTGCACGAGGCCGGTGGCCAGGTCTACATCGACGGGGCCAACCTCAACGCGCTGGCCGGGCTGCTGCGACCCGCGGACCTGGGCGGGGACTGCTCCCACCTCAACCTCCACAAGACCTTCGCGATCCCGCACGGCGGAGGCGGCCCGGGCGTGGGACCGGTCGCGGTCAAGTCGCACCTGGCGCCCTACCTGCCCGCAGGCCCCGAGGGATCGGCGACGCCGGAGGAGGGTGACCCGGACGCCGGCTTCTCCGGCCCCCCGGTCATGGGCACCCGCTTCGGCTCGGCCGGGGTCATGCCGCTGGCATGGGCCTACCTCGCCCTGCTCGACGACGCCGACCTGCGCGAGGTGACCCTCTGCGCGATCGCGAGCGCCAACTACCTCTCACGCGAGCTCGCCGACTCCTTCCCCACGCTCTACACCCACGACGGCTTCGTGGCCCACGAGTGCATCCTGGACCTGCGCGAGCTGACCAGGCAGACCGGGGTCACTGCCGAGGACGTGGCCAAGCGTCTTATCGACTACGGCTTCCACGCCCCGACCCTCTCCTTCCCGGTGGCCGGCACCCTCATGGTCGAGCCCACCGAGTCCGAGCCCCTGGCCGAGCTCGACCGCTTCATCACGGCCATGCGTGCCATCCGTGCCGAGATCGACGAGGTCGCAGCCGGGGCGGTTCCCGTCGAGGAGTCCGTGCTCCGGCGCAGCCCCCACACCCTGGCCCAGGTGGCCGGGGAGGAGTGGGACCGCCCCTACACCCGCGGCCAGGCCGCCTTCCCTCTGCCAGGCATGCGGACGGACAAGTACTTTGCGCCCGTGGCCCGCATCGACAACGCCTGGGGAGACCGCAACCTCACCTGCACCTGCCCTGCCCCCACCACCTTCGAGAGCGAGGACGACCGATGACTGACTCCACCACGGCGCTGCGCCGCACCCCGCTGCACGAGGTCCACGAGAGGCTGGGAGCCTCCTTCACCGACTTCGGCGGCTGGGACATGCCCCTGCGCTACTCCTCCGACCTTGCCGAGCACCGGGCGGTACGCACCAGCGCCGGCATCTTCGACCTGTCCCACATGGGCGAGGTCAGGGTCTGCGGCCCTGACGCCGCCGCGGCCCTGGACCACGCCCTGATCGGGGAGATCTCCAAGGTGGGACTCGGCCGTGCCCGGTACACGATGATCGTGGACGAGGAGGGCGGCATCATCGACGACCTCATCGTCTACCACGTGGGCGAGCAGGAGTACCTCGTGGTGCCCAACGCCGGCAACCGCGAGCGCGTGGCCAAGGAGCTGGTACGTCGTTGCACCAGCAGCGACCCGGCCTTCGACGTCCGGGTCCAGGACCAGTCCCTGGACACCGCGCTGATCGCCGTCCAGGGCCCGCGTGCGGAGGAGGTGCTGGGCGGGGTGGTCACCTCCGGCGCAGGTGTCCAGGCTGCGCTGCGCCCCGAGGAGGACGCACCGGCGGAGGACTGCGGGGCGGACGTGCTGTGCGGGCCCACGATCCTGCGGCGCCTGCGCTACTACGCGGCCGTGCGCGCCACAGCGGCCGGCCACTCGGTGCTGCTGGCCCGGACCGGGTACACCGGCGAGGACGGCTTTGAGATCTTCTGCGAGGCAGGGGCGGCCGAGGACCTGTGGACCGTCATCACCGACCACGCGGCCACGTTGCTGCCTCTCCCTGACACCGGCGAGGGCGAGGCGCCCGCGGTCCTGACACCCTGTGGCCTGGCCGCACGCGACTCCCTGCGTCTGGAGGCGGGGATGCCGCTGTACGGCCACGAGCTGACCGAGGAGATCACCCCCTTCGACGCCTCGCTGGGCGCCGTGGTCAAGCTCGGCAAGAGCGAGTTCGTCGGGCGCCAGGCCCTGGCAGCACGTGCCGAGCGCGAGGGGCAGGCGGGGACCAGGGTTCTGGTCGCCCTGGCCGGCGAGGGGCGACGGGCGGCACGTGCCGGCTGCACGGTGCTGGGCGAGGACGGCGAGGCTGTCGGCACGGTCACCTCCGGCCTGCTCTCCCCCACGCTCGGCCACCCCGTCGCCCTGGCCCTCCTCGCCCCGGCCTCACCCGAGGAGCCGGCGTGGGCGCACGGCACCGAGCTGACGGTGGACGTGCGCGGCAAGCAGCTCGCGATGCGCGTCGTGCCCTCCCCCTTCTACAAGCGCTCGCGCTAGACAGACCGGTCTGCGGCCGCCACCGCTGGTGGCCGCAGACCGGCGACGACGGCGAGCCCCGCCGTCGTGCCTCGACCACCCACCCTGGGCCGGACGGGACCGTCCCGACCTGCCGCCTGAAGAAAGGAACCCCCATGTCCCAGCCTGTGCGCCCTGAGCTGCGCTACTCCGCCGACCACGAGTGGATCAGTAACGAGTCGCCTGCACGCGTCGGGATCTCCGCCGTCGCCTCCGACGCCCTCGGCGAGGTGGTCTTCGTCGACCTGCCCGAGGTCGGTGCTGAGGTCGAGGCCGGCGAGCCGTGTGGCGAGCTGGAGTCCACCAAGTCGGTCTCGGACCTCGTCTCGCCAGTGACCGGCACGGTCGTGGCCGTCAACGAGGCCGTCGTCGACGAGCCGGGCACGATCAACAAGGACCCCTACGGCGAGGGCTGGCTCTTCACGGTCGAGGTGGCGCAGGAGGGCGAGCTGCTCAGCGCTGAGGAGTACGCCTCCCGCTTCGACGCCGAGGTCACCGAGGGCTGATGATCTTCTCACCCTCTTATTCTGGGTTTTGTGTACTGGATCGGGGGTTGTGCATCGCATAACCCCCGATCCAGTACACAAAACCTCGGTTGAGACGCGGGGATTCAGCGCAGGTTGAGGATCTTCCCGGTCTCGACGTCGACGTCGATGCGCTCGGCCGCCGGCCTGGACGGCAGGCCGGGCATGGTCGAGATCGAGCCGCAGATGGCGTAGACGTAGCCGGCTCCGGCGGCCAGCCGCACCTCACGCACCGGCAGGCGCCACCCGGTGGGCACGCCCTTGAGCGCAGGGTCGTGAGACAGCGACAGCGGAGTCTTGGCCACGACGACGGCGAGGTTCCCGAAGCCCTCTGCCTCGCACGCGTCCAGGAAGCGGGAGGCGGCAGGCGTGTAGTCCACGCCGTCGGCACCGTACATGGCCGCGACCTTGCCGATCTTCGTGCGCAGGTCGTCGTCCGCCACGTACAGGGGGCGCCCGTGCTCGGCACCAGAGTCCTGGGGAGAGTCGGCCACGGTGTCCGCCTGCAGCTGGTCCGACGCCACTGTGCGGGCCAGGGCGCAGGCGGCAGCAACCTGGTCCGCGAGGTCAGCGCAGCCGGTGCCGCCCTCGGTCACCGGGTGCACGGCAGCGACGTGCGCACCTGCCTCGGTCGCGATGCGGCGGATCTCCTCGACCTCGGAGTCGTGGTCAGTAGGAAAGACGTTGATGGCCACCACCGGCTCCATACCGAAGCCGCGCACGATCGACAGGTGCTTGAGCATGTTGGAGGCACCTGCGCGCACGTCCTCCAGGTTCTCCTCCAGCATGGCCGGGGGCAGCTCCTTGCCCGAGACGATCCGGTACTTGCCCGAGTGCGCCTTGAGGGCACGGACAGTGACCACCAGCACCGCGGCCTCGGGGCGCATGCCGGACACCGAGCACTTGAGGTCGAAGAAGCGTTCCAGGCCCATGTCCGCACCGAAGCCGGCCTCGGTCAGGACGTAGCCGGGCTCCTGCCCGTCGCGTCCGGCAGCACCCTGGGCCGCGACGAGGTCGGCGATGACCGAGGAGCAGCCGGTGGCGATGTTGCCGAAGGGGCCGGTGTGGATGAGCGCGGGGGTGCCTTCACCAGTTCGCAGCAGGTTCGGGGCCAGGGCGTCACGCAGCACGGCGGCCATCGCGCCTGCCGCGCCGAGGTCCTCGGCGCTCACCCACGCACCGTCCTTGTTACGGGCGACGACGATCCGTCCGAGCCTGTCCCGCAGGTCCTTCAGTGAGGTGGCCAGGGACATGATGACCATGATCTCGCTGGCAGGGGTGATGTCGAAGGAGGCCTGGCGGGTGACGCCGTCGGTGCGCGTCCCCAGGCCGATGACGATGTGGCGCAGGGCCCGGTCGTTGACGTCGAGCACGCGGGGCCAGGTGATCGTCCGCTCGTCGATCTCCAGCTCGTTGCCGTGGTGGAGGTGGTTGTCGATCATCGCGGCCAGGAGGTTGTGGGCTGCCGTGATGGCGTGGAAGTCACCGGTCAGGTGCAGGTTCATCCGCTCGGCCGGCAGGATGCGCGCGCAGCCGGAACCGCCCGCACCACCCTTGATGCCAAAGGTCGGCCCCATAGCGGACTGACGCAGTGTGAGGACCGAGCGGTGACCGCGGTAGGCCAGGCCCTGAGCCAGTCCGATCGCCACGGTCGACTTGCCCTCACCGAAGGAGGTGGGGGTGATGGCGGTGACGACGACGTAGTGCGCCCGGTCCGCCTGCGCGACCTCTTTCCCACGCGCCTCGTCCAGGACGCTGAGGTCGATCTTGGCCACGTCACGCCCGTAGGGGATGACGTGCTCAGCAGCGATACCAGCGCGTGCAGCCAGGTCGGTGAGATCGACCTGGTTACTGGAGGAGGCAGGGACGGAGTCGTCAGGTACCGGGGCGTTCTCGCCGTTGAGAGTGCTCATGACCACATCCTACGGATCTGCTCCGACGGCGTCTGCCAGATGCGCGGGGTGCTCATGACCACTTCCGGCGCAAGGCTCGCACGGCTGTAGCCAGCCGTGCCCTGCACGGTCCTAGCTCTCAGCGAGAGCCCGCTCGTAGGCCTGAGTGGCGACTGAGGCCGAGTAGCCCTTACGCGCCAGGAGGGCCAGGGCTCGTCGACGACGGACCTCAGGAGCGAGGTTCGCGGTACTGCGTAGCTTCTTACGTGCCAGGGCCAGCGCAGCCTCCTGCTCGTCCGAGGAGTCGATCTGGGCCAGGGCGAGCGAGATGACGTCCTCCCCCAGGCCCTTGCGCCGTAGCTCCTCGGCGATGGCACGACGAGCGGCACCCTTCTGTGCGAAACGGGTCCGTGCCAGCACGGCCGCGTAGGCAGCGTCGTTGATCAGGCCGACAGCCTCCAGGCGGTCAAGGACCTCCTGAGCCACCCGGGCGTCCACCTCCTTGCGCTCCAGCAGGTCCGCCAGGGCTGAGCGCGGGGCGGGGCTGCGGTCCAGGCGGCGCAGGACGATGTCCCGCGCCGCCTCAACCGCCTGCTGGTGCTCGTCCGGTGTCAGCCAGGGCATCAGAAGCCGCCAGCCTCCTCGCCGAAGGCGTCATCCACGCTGACCGTCCTGGACTTCTTGGTCCCACGAGCCGTGGGGGCCTTGGCCGCGGCACCGCTCCCCGCCTTGCCCGCCTGAGCCGCGACCTCAGGCGCCGCGGCGGATCCAGCCTCCTGCGCCGCAGCCGCCTCGGCCTCCTCACGGGCCTTGCTGCCAGGCTCACCGATACCCAGGGCGGCGAGGATCTTGTTCTCGATCTCGTCAGCCAGCTCAGGGTTGTCCTTGAGGAAGGTGCGTGCGTTCTCCTTGCCCTGTCCCAGCTGGTCAGTGCCGTAGGTGAACCAGGCACCGGACTTGCGCACGATGCCGTTCTCCACGCCCATGTCCAGCAGGCTCCCCTCTCGGGAGATGCCCTGGCCGTAGACGATGTCGAACTCGGCCTGCTTGAAGGGCGGGGCCATCTTGTTCTTCACGACCTTGGCCCGGGTCCGGTTACCCACCGGCTGGTCCCCGTCCTTGAGGGTCTGGATGCGGCGGACGTCAATACGTACCGAGGCGTAGAACTTCAGGGCCTTGCCACCCGTGGTGGTCTCGGGGTTGCCGAAGAAGACACCGATCTTCTCACGCAGCTGGTTGATGAAGATCGCGGTGGTACCCGTGGCGGACAGGGCACCGGTGATCTTGCGCAGCGCCTGGCTCATGAGACGCGCCTGCAGGCCCACGTGGGAGTCACCCATCTCCCCCTCGATCTCCGCCTTGGGCACCAGGGCCGCGACGGAGTCGATGACGATGATGTCCAGGCCGCCGGAGCGGATGAGCATGTCCGCGATCTCCAGCGCCTGCTCGCCGGTGTCTGGCTGGGAGACGAGGAGGTTGTCCGTGTCCACGCCCAGCGCCTTGGCGTAGACCGGGTCCAGCGCGTGCTCGGCGTCGATGAAGGCGGCGTTGCCCCCGGCCTTCTGCGCCGAGGCAACGGCGTGAAGCGCCACCGTGGTCTTACCGGAGGACTCAGGACCGTAGATCTCGATGATGCGCCCACGCGGCAGACCGCCCACGCCCAGGGCTACGTCCAGGGCGATCGAGCCGGTCGGGATGACGGAGACCGGGGGGCGGTTGTCATCCCCCAGACGCATGACCGAGCCCTTACCAAAGGCCTTGTCGATCTGGGAGAGAGCGGTGGCCAGGGCCTTCGAACGGTCCTGGGTCTGTGCTGCGGGCATTGGTCGTCCTCGTAATCTGTCAGCGGCTGGTGCCGCAGGTGGGCAGGGCTGGTCCTGGTGGTGAGGTCCCCTCTCCGGGGCTCACGAACGACGGTATGCCGGACCACCGACACAAACGACTGCGCTGAGCCGTCCCTGTGGACGGCACGGGCAGTCCCGTCGCCTGGGGACGAATGTAGTCGTACACCTGTTCGATGTCAGGTTGGCGGTCTCGGCGTGTCCCGTACCAGCCAGGCCCCGGTCCAGGGCAGGTGGCCCCAGCGCCCTGACGAGCCCAGCGGACCCGGCCGCTGTCTCGCGCCCCTAGCGGCGCCTGCGCTCGCGCGGGTCCTCCCTGTAGACCCAGCGGTCCGACTGGGAGGCGTCGGTCTCGTCACACAGGGCGTTCCACACCTCACGCGGAGGTGCTCCTGAGTCCAGAGCCTCCTCGCAGGTGCGTCCGAGCCCCGGCAGCACCAGGTCAGCCGTCAGGGAACGTCCGTACGCGGAGCCGTACACCGTCTCGACCGCCCGCCAGAACTCTGAGTGCTTCACAGCCCCACTCTCGCACACCCTCCTGCGTCGCCCCTCCCTTGCGCGCGCCTGCCCCCGTAGCCATGGCGTGCTACGGGGGCAGGCGCCAGCGCACAGGCGCTGGTTGTCAAGGAGAGTGCCAGTCTCAGCGCAGAGCGCCCTGCTGACGGACGAGCTCGTCCGGGACGGTGTCCGGGATCGTCACGCCCTCGGTCAGCGCGATACGGTCCGAGACCTCACGCAGGACGGCTGACAGCGGAGCGTCCAGCGCCTGGCAGATCGAGGCCAGTAGCTCGGAGGAGGCCTCCTTCTGCCCGCGCTCGACCTCAGAGAGGTAACCGAGCGAGACCCGGGCCTGTGAGGAGACCTCACGAAGCGTCCGCCCCTGGTGCTGACGCACCGAGCGCAGGACCTCGCCGATCTCCCGGCGCAGAAGGACGTTCTCGTGCTTAGTGTTGTCCACAGCCGCACCGTAACCTGCCACGGAGGCCTGTCGCATCGGCGTCCTGCCAGCAGGACGGATCGATCGAGTGGTGCGGGGGTGAGTCGCGTTGTTCATCGTGAGGCACAACCATTCACTGCGGAGTTTCATTCCCACACGTCAAGGATCACATTCCAGCGCTACCTCGCTGCAACCCGTTCCTTGGCGGTGGTAGGACGATCATGACCGGTCAAACTGGGAGATTCCTTGAAGCGTCAGGTGAACCGGCTCGTAGACCCCTCAGGCCTCCACGACGTCTAGCATCCCGACGGCGAGAGCGAGCACCGCCGCCGTCGCACCGTCTCGCACCGCGCCGCGGTCGCCGTCCAGGTGAAGCTCGCGACTGAGAGCCCCCTGAGGTGTGACCACGGCCACGTGCACGGTCCCGGCCTCGTGGCCGTCCGCAGTCCCGGGACCAGCCACTCCCGTCGTCGCCAGGCCGATATCAGCCCCCATGAGCCGGGCGACACCAGCCGCCATCTGCTGGGCGACCTCGCCGTCCACCGGTCCGCACCGGGCCAGCAGCCCGGCGTCGACCCCCAGGACCTCCTCCTTGATCCGCGTGGCGTAGGCCACGACGGCGCCGAGCACCACGGAGGAGGCGCCCGGTACGCTGATCAGCGTCGAGGCGACCTCTCCCCCGGTCAGGGACTCGGCAACGGCCAGGGTCAGTCCTCGCTCCTCAGCCGTGGAGAGCAGGAAACGGGCAGCCTCGACCTGGGTCGAGGCCCCAGGGGCCTCCTCGGCTCCGGTGTGGTCAGAGGTCTGGGTGGTGTCAGTCATTGTCCGTTCCCTCGCTTGACGGCGTCGCAGTGCCCGTGGTGCCCTCGCCAGCCTCGGCTCCGCGTGAGATGAGCACAGCCTGGTGCACGTAGTCCAGCCCTGTCACCACCGTGACCACGGTGGCGACAGCGACCACGACGTAGGCCAGCACGTCCACCACCGTGGCCGCCCCAGCAGGCAGCAGCGCGGCCCACGGCACGAGCAGCCCGAGGATTCCAGCGATCTGGAGGACCGTCTTGAGCTTGCCGCCCCTCGAGGCCGCCATGACGGCCCGGCGCAGCATGACGAAGCGCATGAGGGTGATGCCCAGCTCACGCACGAGGATGACGACCGTCACCCACCACCACAGCCTTCCAGCCACCGACAGGAGGATGAAGGCGGACAGCGTCAGGGCCTTGTCCGCGATCGGGTCGGCGATCTTGCCGAAGCTGGTGATGAGTCCTCGTGCGCGTGCCAGCTGCCCGTCCAGGCGGTCAGTGATCGAGGCGATGGCGAAGACTGCCGTCGCCGCCAGCCTCATCCCGTCTCCCGGCTGCAGCATGAGCCAGACAAAGACCGGGACCAGCAGCAGGCGCAGCACCGTGAGCGCGTTGGCGATGTTGAGCAGCGGTGCCTGCTCGGCGTGGGGGGAGGCACCCGAGGGGGTGCTCGAAGTACTCGTCTGGCTCATCCCCCACAGCCTAGCCTGAGCCTGTGACTTCCCATGCTCCCCCGACCGGGCCACGGCCCACCCGCCCCACCTCCCACCGGGCTCCTGCCTCACCGGCCTCCTGGTGGCGTCGGGGCCTCCTCGCGCTCCTCGTCATCAGCGTCCTGGCGGCCAGCGCCTACCTCCTCACCACCCGCCAGGCCTCGACGGCGCCCCGGACCCAGACGTCCCCGTCAGGTACCGAGGCCGTTGCCTCCTCCCCAGTGCCCAGCCCGACCCCCTCACCGACGCCCCCGCCGGACATCCACCTCACCATCGGCTACGCCGGCGACGTGCTGACCCACATGCCTGTCATGGACGACACCGCAGGCGGTATGGGCGACATCTCCCCCATGATCGCCGCCTCGCAGCCGTGGTACAGCGGCGTGGACCTGGCGCTGTGCGGCATGGAGGTACCGGTCTCCCCACGCGGCGTCGCCTCGGGCTACCCCATGTTCGCCTCGCTGCCCGGCGTGGTCACCGCGCTGGGCTCGACCGGCTGGGACGGCTGCGCCACCGCCTCCAACCACGCCTGGGACCAGGGCTGGGACGGGGTCGTCACCACCGCGGACACGCTCCAGGCCAACGGCATGGGCTTCTCCGGCACCAACCGGACCGAGGCCGAGGCCGCCAGGCCCTACCAGCTCTATGAGCTCCAGCGCGAGGGACGCACCGTCACCGTCGCCCAGCTGTCCACGACCTACAGCCTCAACGGGATGACCGCTGACCCGGCCTGGGCGGTCAACCTCAACGACGTCCAGTGGGTGGCGGACCAGGCCCGCGCCGCCCGCGAGGCCGGTGCGGACCTGGTGGTGCTGCACTCACAGATCGGTGAGGAGTACACCCGCGAGCCGGTCGTCGCGCAGCGGGAGTACGCCCAGGCCGTGGCCGGCACGGGGCAGGTGGACGTCCTCTTCTCCGCCCACCCGCACGTGCCGCAGACCAACGAGCTCCTCAGCGGTGGCCCGAGCGGGCAGGGCATGTGGGTGTCCTACTCAGCAGGCAACTTCATCTCCAACCAGTCCGAGGCCCTGGGCACGCTCATGACGACGATCGGCCTGTTCGTCTGGGTGGACGTCACTGTCTCCGACGACGTCTGCGGACAGCGCTCGGTGAGCGTGGACGCGCTGCACTGGCACCCCTTCACCGTCGACAACGCCGCCGGCCACACCCAGCTCGACCTGGGGGCCGCCCACGCCGGTTCGGTCCCTGAGTGGACCACCCTGTCCCCCACGGAGATCGAGCGACGCTGGCAGGCCGTGACAGGCATCGTCAACCCTCAGACCTACTCCGACCAGGTGCCGGTCCCCACGGGTGAGGCTCCCGTCCCGCTGCCCCGCGACTGACCTGGTGGCCCCGGCTCGCCTCCGCCCGGCTGCCATGACGGACCCCCTGGACGCACGTGCGTCCAGGGGGTCCGTCATGGCAGCCGAGGTCCTGTGGGACCGGTAGAAAGGGCTGAGCTCACCAGGAGGTGCCGCGGCCTGTCAGGCTCCAGGCGTCCTCGGAGTCCTCCTCGGCAGCCGTGTCCTCCCAGGACTCCGACTCCGCCAGGTCACGGTACAGCGGGTCGGTGGCGTAGCGGTCGGTGACGACGGCGGCGCCGGCCCCGCCCGTGGGAGTCCCTGCGGCTGCGCCGTCGTCACCGACAGCCTCCGGCTCGTTCTCCTCAGCTCCTGGAGCGCCTCCCTCGCCCTTGATCCAGGCGAGCGTCTCCTCCAGCTGCTCAGGCTGGACCAGCACCTCGCGAGCCTTGGAGCCCTCGGAGGGGCCGACGACCTCGCGGGTCTCCAGCAGGTCCATGAGACGTCCTGCCTTGGCGAAGCCCACGCGCAGCTTGCGCTGGAGCATGGAGGTGGAGCCGAACTGGCTGGTGATGATGAGCTCGGCGGCCTGCAGCAGCAGGTCCATGTCGTCGCCGATCTCCTCGTCGATCTGCTTCTTGACCTCCGGGACGATGACGTCCTCGCGGTACTCCGGCTCCAGCTGCTGCTTCACGTGTGACACCACAGCCCGGATCTCGGACTCAGTGACCCACGAGCCCTGGATACGCACCGGTGCCGAGGCCCCGGGCCCCAGGTAGAGGGCATCTCCCTGACCGGTCAGGGTCTCCGCACCGTTCTGGTCGAGGATGACGCGCGAGTCCAGCTGCGAGGCCGTGGCAAAGGCCAGGCGTGAGGGCACGTTGGACTTGATGAGGCCCGTGACCACCTGGGCCACCGGGCGCTGGGTGGCGAGCACCAGGTGGATACCAGCCGCACGCGCCAGCTGGGTGATGCGCTGGATGGAGGCCTCAACGTCCTTGGGAGCCGTCATCATGAGGTCGGCCAGCTCGTCGACCACCACCAGCAGGTAGGGGTAGGGGCTGATGACGCGGGCCGAGCCCTCCAGCGGCTTGACCTCGCCGGCGCGGACCGCCTTGTTGAAGTCGTCGATGTGCTTGAAGCCGAAGGAGGCCAGGTCGTCGTAGCGCGCGTCCATCTCACGCACCACCCACTCCAGGGCCTCGGCGGCCTTCTTGGGGCTGGTGATGATGGGGGTGATCAGGTGCGGGATGCCCTCGTAGATCGTCAGCTCCACGCGCTTGGGGTCCACCAGCACCATGCGCACCTCCTGCGGGGTGGCCCGCATCATGATGGAGGTGATCATGGAGTTGACGAAGGAGGACTTGCCCGAGCCGGTCTGGCCGGCCACCAGCAGGTGCGGGGTCTTGGCCAGGTTGGTGACGACGTAGTCGCCCTCGACGTTCTTGCCCAGCCCCACCACCAGCGGGTGGGGCTGCTTCTTGGCCGCCCCCGAGCGCAGCACGTCGCCGAGCTTGACCATCTCGCGGTCGGAGTTGGGGATCTCCACACCGATGGCGCTCTTGCCGGGGATGGGGGTCAGCAGGCGGATCTCGTCGCTCCCGACAGCGTAGGCGATGTTCTTGGCCTGGCTGGTCACGCGTGAGACGTTGACGCCGCGTCCCAGGTGCACCTCGTAGCGGGTGACCTGAGGACCACGGGTGTATCCGGTGACGGTGGCGTCCACACCGAACTCGGTGAAGACGTCCTGGAGCCTGTCCACGATCGCGTCGTTGGCCTCGGTCCGCGTGGCGTGGCCGGGACCGGGCTCCAGGAGGTCGTCGGAGGGCAGGGAGTACACCGAGCCGTCCGGGAGCTCCAGGCCTGCGGCCATCGCCAGCTCGTCGGCCAGGTCCGGCTCCTCGGCCAGCGCGGACAGCGGGGTCTCCTGGGTCACCGCGTCAGGCTCGGTGGGAGGCACCGGCCGCTCGTCCAGCGGCGTGGTCGCCCCCGGCCGTCCCTGTCTGGAAGGACGACGACGCAGCGGAACCGACGGCGGGACGGCCGCCTCAGCCGGGGTAGCCGCAGAGACCGGGGTGCCCGCCTGCGGCCGGGCGGCGCCGTCGCTCGCCCCGAGCACGGAGGTCGCTGCCGCGTCCTGGGCGTCGAAGTCGAAGGCCTCCTGGCCGCCCGTCACCTGGCTGTCGTCCCCCGGGGAGGTCAGCTGGCGGGTGGACGCGTCAGCACCGGGGCGTCGGCTGCGTCGTCCGCTACCGCGCTTGCGGGCGGGGGGCTCGCCCTCCTCGGTCTGGAGGGCCGAGCGGAAGGGCTCGTCGCCGTCGTAGGAGTCCAGCGGGGCTGCGGCGGTCTGCTGACGGTGGGGCCGCACGCGGTCCAGCAGCCGCAGAGCCAGGGAGTCCTCCTCCTGGCCGGGCTCGTCGTCGTCCTCACCGGCGGGCGCCCACCGCTCGCGCAGGTCCGCCACGGTCAGCCCGGTCAGGACCAGCAGGGAGAAGATGATGAGGAGGATGAACAGGATCACGGCACCGACAGAGGAGAACAGGACGGCGAGCGGGTAGCCCACGACCCACCCGAGCAGGCCCCCAGCCTCCTCGACGGCTGCGATGCCTCGCGAGAGCGCAGGGTTGCCGCTGACGACCTGGATGATACCGGTGACTCCGGCCAGGACGCCGAGGCACCCCACTGCCACGCGCGCGTGAACGGCCGCTAGCCGGTGCACGCGCAGCATCGCCACGCCCAGCGTCCCCAGCAGCACCGGGACGGTCACTCCTAGCACGCCCAGCGGTCCTGCTGCGACGTGGTGGAGGACCGTGCCTGCGGCCCCAGAGACACCGAACCACTCACGCAGCCCGGTCACGACGGCGAGCGCGAGGACGAGGAAGGCCCAGGCGGTACGCCGGTAGCGGCTAGAGCTCGCGGAGGCGGGCTCGGACGAGGTCGGCTTGGCAGCAGCCTGGGAACGCTTGCTGCCGGCGCGGGACGACGAGGGCGAGGACGTGCGACGAGTGGCCATGATGCTCTGACGCTATCCGCGCCACCGCCGCAGGCCTGTGTGCCACGCCGCCGGGCGCAGCGTCCGTGGCCGATTCCTCGCCCTGGCCCGGAAGCAGGCCTCAGACCTGGGCGAGGAAGGCGTCGATCTCGTCGCGGCGCGGCGCCCGTGCCGGGCCCAGGCGTGAGACGGCCTCGGCGGCAGCAGCGTTGGCCCGGCGGGCCGCGGTCACCATGTCCATGCCGTCCATGAGGCTGGCCACGAGCACACCGGTGTGGGTATCCCCTGCTCCGGTGGTGTCCAGGACCTCGCGGGCGAAGCCGGGGACCTCGATGGGCTCACCTTCAGCCGGCCACAGCACACAGCCGTGGACACCGGTGCGGCGCACGATCAGCGCGCGCGGCGTGGCCTGGCGCAAGGCGTCAGCACTTCCCAGACGCTGGATCAGGTGGTTGATCTCCAAGTCGTTGCCGCTCAGGAGGCTGGCACGCTCCAGCAGACGGCGCAGGAGGTCCTCAGGAATCTCGGACTCCACCGGCCCCAGGTCGAGGATGAGACCCACGTGCTCTGGCAGGCTCAGCAGCCACTGGCTGATGGCGGCGGAGGACGAAGGGTGGACCAGGTCGTAGCCGGTGGCGTAGACCCAGTCCCCCGCCACCAGCTCGATGCGGTCCAGGTCCTCGATCTGGGGCTCGGCCTCCACACCCTCCGTGGTGATGAAGGTACGCCTGCCGTGGGGCTCAATGAGGGTGGTGCAGGTCCCGATGTCCCCCACCAGCTCCTCGACGACGAGCTCGACGCCGTCAACATGCATGGACTGGCGCACCTGGGCAGAGTTCGGGCCCGTCCCCAGGGTGGCGGCTAGCGCCGCCGGGACCCCCTGGCGGGCGACGGCGGAGACGACTGTGTAGCCTCCACCGACCGTCGGTCCGGACGAGACTGCGGTGACGGCCCCGCCCGGAGCGGGGACGTGGTCCACGCGCAGCGGCAGGTCGATGAGGACGGAGCCCGTGGAGATGAAGCCGGCCGGACGCAGCATGACCATGCTCCCCCTATGCCTCGATCACCACGGGGACGATCATCGGACGACGCTTGAGGCGACGACCCACGAAGCGTCCCACCGTGCGCCGCATGACCTGCTGGAGGGAGTAGGAGTCCTGGTTGCCCTTGTCCAGGGCGTCCTGGAGAGCACGGGTGAGGTCCTCCAGCACGTCGTCGAAGACGGAGTCGTCCTCAGCCATGCCGCGGGCCTGGATGTCAGGGCCGGCCAGGATCGTGCCGGTCTTGGTCTCCACCACGGCGTAGACAGAGACGAATCCCTCCTCAGCCAGGATGCGGCGGTCCTTGAGCTCGGTCTCGTCGATCTCGCCGACGGAGGAGCCGTCCACGTAGACGTAGCCGCAGTCCACCTGACCGGAGATGCGGGCCTTGCCGTCCTTGAGGTCGACGGTGACGCCGTCCTCGCACAGCACCACGTTGCGCGGGTGGACACCGGTCTTCACAGCCAGGGCGCCGTTGGCCACGAGGTGGCGGATCTCGCCGTGGATGGGCATGACGTTGCGCGGGCCCACGATGTTGTAGACGTGGAGGAGCTCCTCGGAGGAGGCGTGCCCGGACACGTGTACCTTGGCGTTGCCCTGGTGGACCACCCGCGCACCAAGCCTCATGAGCTGGTTGATGACGCGGTTGACAGAGTTCTCGTTGCCAGGGATGAGCGAGGAAGCGAAGATCACGGTGTCTCCGGCCTCGACCGTGACGGAGCGGTGCTCGCCGTGAGCCATCCGCGACAGCGCCGCCATCGGCTCGCCCTGGGAGCCGGTGACCATCAGGACGCGCTCATCCGCCGGCAGGGAGGTGACGTCGCGGGCGTCGATGAGGACGCCGTCTGGCACCTTGAGGTAGCCCTTCTCGGCCGCGATCCCCATGTTGCGCACCATCGAGCGCCCCACAAGAGCCACCCGGCGGCCGTGCAGGGCCGCGGCGTCGAGCACCTGCTGGACGCGGTGGACGTGGCTGGAGAAGGAGGCCACGATGATCTGCTGGTCGGACTCGGCGAAGACGCCGTCGAGCACCGGGCCGATCTGGTTCTCGTGGCCGATCATGCCCGGGACCTCGGCGTTGGTGGAGTCCACGCAGAACAGGTCCACGCCCTCGTCGGCGAAGCGCGCGAAGGAGCGCAGGTCCGTGATGCGTCCATCGATAGGCAGGGAGTCGATCTTGAAGTCGCCGGTGGCCAGCACGTTGCCGGCCGAGGTGCGGATGAAGACCGCCATGGCGTCGGGGATGGAGTGGTTGACGGCCACGAACTCCAGGTCGAAGGGGCCGTAGCTGACACGCTCGTGCTCGGAGACGACCTTGAGCCTGGGACGGATGCGGTGCTCACGCAGCTTGGCCTCGACGAAGGCCAGGGTGAGGTCGCTACCGACCAGCGGGATGTCCTCACGCAGGCGCAGCAGGTAGGGCACGCCACCAATGTGGTCCTCGTGCCCGTGGGTGAGGACCAGGGCCACGACGTCGTCCAGGCGGTCCTCGATGGAGGAGAAGTCAGGGAGGATGAGGTCGACGCCAGGCTGGTCCTCCTCGGGGAAGAGGACGCCGCAGTCCACGATGAGAAGCTTGCCGTCAACCTCGAACACGGTCATGTTGCGGCCGACCTCGCCGAGACCACCCAAGGGCGTGATGCGCATCGCGCCGTCGGGAACGGGACCGGGGGCCTTGAGCGTAGGAAAGTTCGTCACGTCAGGCAGTGTAGCCAGAGGCAGTGGCGAGGTGGGGGTCCACTGTCACAATCCCGGGTGATCTGCGCGCCCAGTCGCCGGCGCGAGCGCACCGGCTCCGAGAAGGCGCGTCATCATGCGGATCAGACACCAGCCTCGCAGGGCCTGGGTGAACACGTCGGCATCGCCTGGGATCCTGGCACGAGACAATGAAAAACCGGCTGCGTGAGCAGCCGGGTGATCCGTGGTACCCCGTACCGGATTTGAACCGGTGCTGCCGCCGTGAGAGGGCGGTGTCCTAGGCCGCTAGACGAACGGGGCCTCGACCATGAGTCCGAGACCGGACTCCTGATCCGTACCCCGTACCGGATTTGAACCGGTGCTGCCGCCGTGAGAGGGCGGTGTCCTAGGCCGCTAGACGAACGGGGCCTCGACCACGAGTCCGAGACCGGACTCCTGATCCGTACCCCGTACCGGATTTGAACCGGTGCTGCCGCCGTGAGAGGGCGGTGTCCTAGGCCGCTAGACGAACGGGGCCTTGCATATTCACTTATGCCGAGGAAAAGAAAACTAGTCAGTCGAATTCGTCAGGATCACTTCAGACTCGGCTGACCGAATTCCTTCGCTCTCGCTGGGGTACCAGGACTCGAACCTAGAATGGATGAACCAGAATCACCTGTGTTGCCAATTACACCATACCCCAAGGAATGATGCTTTCCGGTCGGTCTCCCGCCCGGAGCAGCGGGAAGTAATTTACACGCGCCCCCGTACCAGGGCAAACCGACAGCGCGTGAGTACTGACACACAGAGTCGGGGGTGACGTCTGGTCCGGACGTCACCCCCGACTCACAAGGTCCTGGCCTGTCTCAGCCCAGCCGGGACCGCAGCGCCCTCAGACGCACCAGGCTGGAGTCCTTACCCAGGATCTCCATCGACTCAAACAGCGGCGGAGAGACCTGGCGCCCCGTCACCGCCACACGCACCGGACCAAAGGCCAGCCGCGGCTTGATCTCCAGCCCCTCCACGATCGCGGCGCGCAGGACCTCCTCGAGCTGCGCCGTCGTCCACTGCTCCGCCGCCACTGCCTCCAGAGCCGCGACCGCGGCGTCCAGCACCGCCGGCGCGGAGTCCTTGAGCCTGGACACGGCCTTCTCGTCCAGCTGGAGCTCGTCGTCGCTCACGAAGAGGAAGCCCAGCATGTCCCGGGCCTCTCCCAGCAGCTGGACGCGGGTCTGGATGAGCGGGGCGGCCGCCGTGAGCACCTCCTGCTCACGCTCGCTCAGCTCCGCAAAGCCGGCCGCGCTCACCAGCGGGCGGGCCTGCCACTGCGGATCCGACGGATCCGGGTACACGTCCGCGAGGTAGGGCACGAGCCGGTCGCGGAAGTCCTCTGCCTGGAGCAGCCGCACGTGCTCGGCGTTGATCGCCTCGCACTTCCTGGGGTCGAAGCGCGCCGGGTTGGGGTTGACGTCGTGGACGTCAAAGGCTGCGACCAGCTGCTCGGGCGAGAAGACGTCCTGGTCCTTGGACAGGGACCAGCCCAGCAGGGCCAGGTAGTTGAGCAAGCCCTCCGGGATCATGCCGCGGTAGCGGTGGATGAGCAGGTTGGACTCCGGGTCACGCTTGGACAGCTTCTTGTTGCCCTCCCCCATGACGTAGGGCAGGTGGCCGAACTGCGGCATCACGCTGGCGCGACCGATCTGCGTCAGCGCGCGGTAGAGCACCACCTGGCGCGGGGTGGAGGACAGCAGGTCCTCACCACGCAGCACGTGGGTGATCCCCATGGCAGCGTCGTCAACGGGGTTGACCAGGGTGTACAGCGGGTCACCGTTGGCGCGCACCACCACGTAGTCCGGCACGCTGCCGGCCTTGAAGGTGATCGGGCCGCGCACAAGGTCGTCGAAGGTGATGTCCTCGTCCGGCATGCGCATGCGCAGCACCGGCTCACGTCCCTCCGCGCGGAAGGCCGCCTTCTGCTCCTCGCTCAGGTCCCGGTCGAAGCCGTCGTAACCGAGCTTGGGGTCCTCGCCACGCGCCCTGTGGCGCTCCTCGATCTCGGCAGGGGTGGAGAAGGACTCGTACAGGTAGCCGGCGTCCAGCAGCTCCTTGGCGACCTGCTTGTACAGGTCCATGCGCTGGGACTGACGGTAGGGCTCGTGCGGGCCGCCCTTGCCCACGCCCTCGTCCCAGTCCAGGCCGAGCCAGGCCAGGGAGTCGAGGATGGCGGTGAAGGACTCCTCAGAGTCGCGGGCGGCGTCGGTGTCCTCGATGCGGAAGACGAAGGTGCCACCGGTGTGCCGGGCGTAGGCCCAGTTGAACAGGCAGGTGCGCACCATTCCCACGTGAGGGGTACCGGTGGGCGAGGGACAGAATCGGACGCGGATGTCGCTGGAGCCAGGGGCCGGGACGGCAGGGCTGGCGGCGGTGGAGGTCTCAGTCATGATGCGGCCAAGCCTAGTCTCCTGCGGGTGGCGACGCCGCAGGTGGGCCTGTGCGCCCCTACGCACCCGGCCGGGGCTCACCAGGACGGTCCTGCACCCACCTTCCGCTCCGTCCTAGACTCAGGTCCATGACCGCCGCTGCCCACGCCCTCTCCCCCAGTCCTGACCTCGACCTGGCTGCCACCGTCGCCGCCTGGGACGCGCTGACACCGGAGGAGATGCGCCGGCGGGGATCGCTGAAGTGGAGCCAGCCAGGTGACGTCATCGGGGCGTGGGTCGCGGAGATGGACCTGGGTACCGCCCCGTCGGTCTGCGCCGTGCTGCGCCGCGCGGTGGACACCGGGACGCTGGGCTACGTGCCCGCCTCCCTGGCTCAGCAGGCCCGTGAGGCCACCGCCCGTTACGAGGCAGAGGTCCTGGGCTGGCAGGTGCCGGTGGAGGACGTCAGCCTGCTGCCCAATGTCCTGTCCTGCCTCGGCGCGGTCATCGAGCACCACACCAGGCCCGGGTCCGCGGTCATCGTGCCCACTCCGGCTTACATGCCCTTCCTGTCCATCCCGAGGCGGCACGGGCGGGAGTGCGTCCAGGTGCCTGCGCTGCGCACCCCTGCCGCCGGCGGCTCCAGCGCTCCGGGCTGGGCGCTGGACCTGGAGGCGATCGAGTCCGCGATGGCGGCCGGCGCCGGCCTGCTGGTCCTGTGCAACCCGTGGAACCCGGTGGGTCGGGTCCTTGAGCCTGCCGAGCTCGACGCCGTCGCAGCGCTGTCCTCCCGCTACGGCGTGCCCGTCTTCGCCGACGAGATCCACGCTCCGCTCATCGTGGACCCCGCCGCCTGCCACGTCCCCTACGCCTCCCGCCAGGACGCGGACCCGGGCCTCACCTTCACCGCTACCGCCGCCTCCAAGGGCTGGAACATCCCCGGGCTCCACTGCGCCCAGCTCATCGCCAGCGGCCAGGCTCGGAAGGCCTGGGAGTCCCACCCCTTGTCGGCCGCCCTCGGTCACGAGGCCGCGGCACTGGGAGCGGCGGCAGCCGTAGCCGCTTTTGACGAGGGCAGGCAGTGGAACCAGGTGGCGCGCTCCTACATCCACGACAACGCCTCCCTGGCCGCTCAGCGCCTGTCCGCGGTCGAGGGTGTTGAGGTCACGGTGCCTGCCGGCTCCTACCTGGCGTGGGTCGGCTTCTCAGGCCTGGACCTGCCTGAGGGCGAGAGCCCTGCCACCTTCTTCACGCGCGAGGCCGGGGTGGTCATGAGCGACGGCGCGGCCTTTGGTCAGGGTTATGAGTCCTTCTGCCGCCTCAACCTGGCCACCGGCCGCGCGATCGAGGAGGAGACGCTCAGCCGGGTCACCGAGGCCGCCGCTCGTCTCTAACCGCTCTCCTGCGTCCTGTCCCGTCCGGTCTGTCCGATCCCGAGGACGGCTGACCTGACCGACGTGCCTGAGGTCAGTACCTAGCGGTAGGCAGTCCTGCAGGTGCGGCCGCCGGGAACCGTCTTGCGGCTGCTCGCCGGTGGCCGCAGCGCGCTCTCGTCAGCGGCGCACCACGGGGTTGCCGAAGCCGCCGATCCCCTCGACCTCGACCTCGACGCGCTGCCCCGCGCGGATCTCTCCGACACCGGCCGGTGTGCCCGTGAGGACGACGTCACCGGGCAGGAGGGTGAAGAGCGAGGAGACGTAGGAGATGAGCTCGGGGACGGAGGTGATCATGTCCGCCGTCGTCCCCTCCTGGGCCACCTGGCCGTCCACCCGAGCCCGTACCACGGCGTCGGCCGGGTCGAAGCCTGCCTCGGCTGCGGCAGCAGGCTCGGGGACCTCGATCCACGGGCCGAGCGGGCAGGAGGTGTCGAAGCCCTTGGCACGCGCCCAGGTCGCGTCAGAGCGCTGGGCGTCGCGGGCGGAGACGTCGTTGGCCACGGTGTAGCCGAGGATGACGCGCTCGGCGTCCAGTGCGGAGACGTCCTTGGCCAGGGACTTGATGACGACGGCGAGCTCAGCCTCGTAGTGGACCTCCTCGGACCAGGGGGGAAGCACGATCGGCACGTCCGGGCCGACCACCGAGGTGTTGGGCTTGAGGAAGACGATGGGCTCAGCAGGAGCCGCGCCGCCCATCTCAGCAGCGTGGGCAGCGTAGTTCTTGCCGATACCCACCACCTTTGAGCGGGGGATTACCGGTGAGAGCAGCCGGGCGTCAGCCAGCCGGACCACCTCGCCGGTGGCCTGCGGGACGCTGTAGAGGGGGTCGCCCTTGAGGACGACGAGCCGGGCGTCGGACTCCCCGGAGGGAACGACGTCGTCAGCAGGCAGGCCCTCGACGATGCCGTAACGGATCTCGTCCCCGGTGGCAAAGCGCGCGATCTTCATGGCGTGAGCCTAGCGCCCGCTCCACACATCACCCGGCAGCTCACCAGGCAGGTAGGGGTTGTTCGTGGCCACGAACCGGATCTCCTCGATCTCGCCGGCCGCCAGCGCCTTGCGCTGCGCCTCCCAGTCGCGCAGCACGCCGAAGCACCACCTGCCCAGCAGCACGATCGCGATGATGTTGATCACCGCCATGACTCCCATGGCGATGTCAGCCAGGTTCCAGACGAAGGTCAGCGAGGAGATCGCGCCGACGAAGGTCGCCACGAGGATCACCGTGCGCAGGCCGTAGTGCTGGGAGCGCCCGCGCAGCAGGAAGTCCATGTTGACCTCGGCGTAGGTGTAGTTGCCCAGCAGCGAGGAGTAGGCGAAGACGAAGACGATGACCACCATGAGGTACTGCGCCCAGTCACCCAGCTGGGAGGCGACCGACGCGCTGGTCAGCGTCGAGGCGCCCTCAGCCTGCGCCGTCGCCGGGTCGTAGACGCCTGAGAGCAGGACGATGAGGGCGGTAGCCGTACACACCACGAGCGTGTCCACGAAGACGCCGAGGGACTGGATGAAGCCCTGACGCACCGGGTGGGAGGTGGTCGCGGTCGCAGCGGCGTTGGGCACCGAGCCCTCGCCGGCCTCGTTGGAGAACAGGCCGCGGCGCACGCCGTTGATCATGGCCGCGTAGAAGCCACCGGCGAGCCCGGCAAAGGTCTGGTTCAGGCCAAACGCCCCCTCAACGATCTCGCGCAGCGCCATGGGGATCGCCCCCAGGTTCCTCACCAGGATCACCAGGGCGATCAGGGCGTAGACCCCGGCCATGAGCGGAGCCATCCACTCCGCGACGCGTGCGACACGACGGATGCCCTTGAAGACGATCGGGGCGGTGATCAGCACGAGGACCACGGCCGTGACCCAGGGGCTGACGTCAAAGGTGTCCTGGACCATCGTCGAGATCGTGTTGGCCTGGGTGGCCTCGTAGGCGAAGCCGAAGACGAAGGTGATGATGACGGCGAAGACCGCGCCCCAGCGCCGCGAGCCGAGGCCACGCGAGATGTAGTAGGCAGGTCCCCCACGGAAGGTGCCGTCAGAGTGACGGACCTTGAAGACCTGGGCGAGCGTCGACTCCACGAAGCCAGTGGCCATCCCCACCAGCGCCACGACCCACATCCAGAACACAGCGCCTGGCCCACCTATCGTGATGGCCAGTGCCACGCCGACGATGTTGCCGGTTCCCACGCGCGAGGCCAGGCCAATGGCAAAGGCCTGGAAGGAGGAGATCCCTCCCTCGTGGTCGTCCGCGCTGGAGCGCGAGCCACCCACCTCCCGCAGCATGGCACCGAAGAGGCGGAACTGGACACCGCGGGTGCGCAGCGTGAGGTACAGGCCGACGGCGATCAGTGCCCAGGCGAGGAAACCTCCGTAGAAGCGGTCGGAGACCGTCGCCAGGGTGTCGGCGGCAGAGTCCAGCGCGCCGGTACGCACAGCGGTTCCGACTGTGGCCAGGAGAGTCGGGAAGGAGGAGGTCAACACGCCGTGGGAGGCTAGGGATCAGCGGTAACCGGCTGGTTCCCCACATGTTTCAGGCAGATGACACGCGGCGGGGACCCTTGCCTGTCCCGCACGTCACGAGGCCTGACCAGGCTCCGTCCACACGTCCCCCGGCAGCGGGCCAGGCAGGTAGGCGTTACCCGTCGCCACGAAGCTCGGAGTCTCCTCAGGACGCTGCGCGCGCTGGGCCTCCCAGTCGCGCAGCATGCCGGCCACCCACTTCCACAGGGCCACAATGCCGACCAGGTTGAGGCAGGCGCCGACTCCCAGCAGCACGTCCGCCAGCGTCCACACGGTCGTCAGGGCCGCGCCGCCACCGATGAAGGTGCAGGCCACAGCACCGACCCGCAGCGCCGTGGTCACCCAGGTCCTGCGGTTGAGGAAGTCCAGGCAGACCTCCGCGTAGGAGAAGGCTCCCAGGATCGTGGAGTAGGCCAGCACGATGATGAGCACGGTCATGGGCCAGGCGGTCCACTCCCCCAGCGTCGAGGCGATCGCGGTCTGGGTCAGGGTCCCGGAGACGTCCGTGCTCTCAGCTCCGGTGACACCCGGGGTGTAGACCGCGGGGTCGTTCACGCCGGCGATGAGGATCACCAGGGCCGTGGCCGTGCACACGAGCAAGGTGTCCACCAGAACCCCGAAGGCCTGGATGAAGCCCTGCTGAGCCGGGTGGGCGACGGTCGCCGAACCGGCCGCGCAGGCGGCGCCGCCCAGGCCCGCCTCGTTGGAGAACAGGCCACGACGCACTCCGTTGAGCACGGCCGCGGTCAGCCCGCCAGCCACGCCGCCCAGGCCCGCACGCAGCTCGAAGGCGCCAGCGAGGATCTGTCCGAAGGCGGTGACGGCCTGGGCAGGGTGGGTGACGATGACGACGACCACGAGCACGAGGTAGACGATCGCCATGAGCGGGGCCATCCACTCGGTGACCCGGGCGATGGATCGCAGGCCGCCCAGCAGCACCGGCGCCACGAGCAGGGCGACGATCGCGGCGCCCCACCACGGGCCCACGCCTGCCGCCGAGCCGAGGGCGGCGGTCATGGCGTTGGCCTGCACCATGGGCATCGCCAGGCCGTTGGCCACCATGAAGACGACGGCGAAGACGCCGCCGACCACTGGCAGGTGCAGGCCGCGCGCCAGGTAGTAGGCCGGACCGCCGCGGAAGGTGCCGTCACCACGACGGACCTTGAAGAGCTGGCCGAGGCTGGCCTCGGCGAAGGCGGTCGCAGTGCCCACCAGGGCCACCACCCACATCCAGAACACGGCCCCTGGACCGCCGAGCACGAGGGCCAGCGCCACTCCGACGATGTTGCCGGTGCCCACACGACAGGCCAGTCCCACCGCGAAGGCCTGGAAGGAGGAGATCCCTCCCTCAGCCCCGGAGCGCGACCCGACCACGGCGCGCACGATCGATCCCAGGTGGCGCAGCTGCACGCCACGGGTGGTGATCGTGAAGAACAGGCCGACCCCGATGAGGAGCCAGATGAGGACGACGCCGAACAGCCAGTTCGACACCGTGCCAAGGAACGAGTTGAGGACCTCCATGGCTCAGGCCTCCCGCGTGAGGTGGTCCGAGCCGGTGGCTGCTGCGCCGTCGGCAGGGTGGGAGGCAGGCGCCCTGTCCCACACGCCGTCGACCGTGTCACCTGGCAGGAAGGAGTTGCCGTGCCCGTTGAAGACGGGCTCGGACACGCCGGCCCTGCGCTGCGCCTCGAAGTCGCGCAGGGCCCCCAGTGCCCAGGGCCCAAGCCGCACGATGGCCACGAGGTTGATGACCCCCAGGATCCCCAGCGCGATGTCGGTCAGGGCCCACACGATCGGCAGGGTGAGCACCGTTCCGGCGAAGGCGGCGGCGGTCAGCAGCACGCCGAAGGCCTGCTCCGCCCGGCGCTCGCCGCCCAGGAAGCTCACGTTGACCTGGGAGTAGGAGTAGCAGCCCAGCACGGTGGACAGGACCAGGACGAAGATGAGGACGACCATGGGCCAGGTGGTCCAGCCCCCCAGGTGCTCGACGACGGACTGCTGGGTGAGGACCGCACCCACGAGGTCCTCCCTGCCCGGCTGGTAGGTGTCGGTGGCCAGCAGGATGAGCAGACCCGTGGCCGTACAGACAAGGATGGTGTCCACGAAGACGCCGAAGGACTGAATGAGTCCCTGCCGCACCGGGTGGGAGACGGTGGCGGTGCCTGCGGCGTTGGGGACGGTTCCCAGACCCGCCTCGTTGGAGAACAGGCCACGGCGCACACCATTGAGGACGGCGGCCAGGACCCCGCCCGAGACACCGAACAGCGCCTGGTCGGTTCCGAAGGCGCCGCGCACGATCGCGGACAGGACCGCAGGGACCTCACCGATATTCATGATGATGACGACGACGGTCATGAGCACGTAGAGCAGCGCCATGACCGGGGCCACCCACTCGGTCACCCGCGCCACGGACTTCAGCCCGCCCAGGACGATCGGGCCGGTCAGCAGCACCAGGGCCACCCCCACCATCCAGGGCGCCACCTCCGGCACCGTCGCGTTGACGACGCCGGCCAGGGCGTTGGTCTGGACCATGACCACTGTCACGCCCACGCTGATGATGCACATGGCAGCGAAGATCGAGCCCCATAGGCGTGAGTGCAGGCCGTTCTTGATGTAGTAGGCTGGACCACCCTTGTAGGTGAAGTCACGCCCACGCTCCTTGAAGACCTGGGCGAGCGTGGACTCCACGAAGCTGGTAGACATGCCGATCAGCGCCACCAGCCACATCCAGAACAAGGCCCCAGGGCCACCGGCGACGACGGCGAGCGCCACGCCCGCCACGTTGCCAATGCCCACACGGGCGGCGAGTCCGACGGCGAAGGCCTGGAAGGAGGAGATGCCTCCCTCCGCCCCGGAGCGCGAGTGCGTGATGGAGCGGATCATGGTGCCGAAGTGACGGACCTGGACCCCGCGGGTACGGATGGTGAGGTACAGACCCACGCCCACCAGCAGCACGGCCAGGACGTAGGTGTAGAAGAGGTCGTCGACCTTGTTGAGAGTGGTCTCCAGGTCCGCAGTCGACCAGGTGGGACGGGACAGGACGAGTCCGGCGGTGGTGAGGGTCGTCATCAGCGGGCCTCCGCCGTCGTCGCGCTCCGGGCAGTGTCCGGGGCCCAGACGTCACCGGGGACGTCGCCGGGCAGGTGCGGGTTGCTCACTCCCACGAAGACCGGCTCGGCCACGCCGGCCTTGCGCTGCGCCTCGTAGTCGCGCAGCGCGCCGGTGCCCCAGCGGAAGAGGCAGACGAGGGCCACGAGGTTGGTCAACGTCATCACGGCCATGGCGATGTCGACGGCGTTCCACACCACGTCCAGGCTCAGCACCGCACCGGCCGTGGCCGAGACGGCTGAGACCACGCGCACGAGCCAGCTGGCCCACTTCTTGCCGCCTGTCAGGTAGGACATGTTGACGTCGGAGTAGACGTAGGCGGCGATGATCGAGGAGTAGGCCAGGACGAAGATGAGGACGGCCATCGGCAGGACCGTCCAGCCGCCCAGGCCGTGGGAGATGGCCAGGGTGGTCAGCGTGGCCGGGTTGGCCTCGGGTGAGGTCCAGGTCTCGGGACCGGAGATGAGGATGACGAAGGCGGTGGCGGTGCACACGACCACCGTGTCGATGAAGACGCCCAGGGACTGGATGAGCCCCTGCTGGACGGGGTGGGAGACGGTGGCCGTAGCCGCGGCGTTGGGGGCGGTACCCTGTCCGGCCTCGTTGGAGAACAGGCCGCGCTTGGTGCCGTTGACGACGGCGGCCAGGATCCCTCCACCCAGGCCCCCCACCAGCGGCTCGGGGGCGAAGGCTGAGGAGAAGATCCAGCTGATGACGCGGGCGAACTCGGTGAGGTTGGTCAGGCAGATGATGGCGACGAGCACTACGTAGATCATCGCCATGACTGGCGCCATCCACTCCGTCACCCGGGCCACGGCCCGGATGCCGCCGAAGACGACGATGGCGGTGAGGAAGAAGACCAGGGCCGCTACCACGAGCTGGGCGCCGGTGAGCCCACCGAATCCGGGCAGCGGGGAGTTGTGGGAGCCTCCGAAGGCAGCCACGAGCGTGCCAGCCACAGCGTTGGACTGCACCGAGGTGATGATGAAGCCGCAGGTGATAAGCGTGATGACGGCGAAGACTCCGGCCAGTGTCTTGTTCCTCATCCCGCGGGCCATGTAGAAGGCTGGGCCGCCGCGGAAGGAGCCGTCAGCGGCGCGGATCTTGAAGACCTGGGCGAGCGTGGCCTCAAAGAAGGCGGTGGCCATACCCACCAGCGCCACGACCCACATCCAGAAGATGGCGCCGGGGCCACCCATGAGCAGGGCTGCGGCCACACCGAAGACGTTGCCGATGCCCACGCGCGCTGCCAGGGAGATAGCGAAGGCCTGGAAGGAGGAGATTCCGCCCTGAGCACCGGAGCGGGAGCCAAGGACCCGCTTGACCATCTCGGGCAGGAGCCTGATCTGCACCCCGCGGGTGACGACGGTGAGGAACAGGCCGGTAGCGATGAGGACCCACATGGTGATGTGGGCTGTGATCCAGTCGGCAACATTCAGGAGAGTGGCTGCGAGGGCGTCCATGATCTCGGGCCTTCGGTGATGGGGATGGGAACGCCGCGCATAGTCTCACAATCCGGGCTGGATACTCTTATCTGTCCGCATGCTGCCCGATAGGTGGACATGTTCTCTGTCTGTCAGACGCCCCGGATCGCGAGAGGTACGAGCCAGGGCCCCGAGGCCACGAGTCCGTGTCAGTGGGCTGTGGGAGCATGGCGGCATGTCCTCCTCCAGCGCGACGCCGGCCCTCAACGCCCTGCTCGACTCCCTCATCCCGGCCTCGGACCCGGACTACGTCCCCCAGCCGGAGGAGATCTACCTGGCCTTCAGCCAGTGGGCCGAGGAGACCGGACGCCCGCTCTACCCCCACCAGGACGAGGCACTGAGCCAGATCCTGGACGGGCGCCACGTCATCGCCGCGACCCCCACGGGCTCGGGCAAGTCCATGATCGCGCTGGCGGCCCACACCGCCTCACTGGCCCGGGGAGGCCGCTCCTACTACACCGCCCCCCTCAAGGCGCTCGTGAGTGAGAAGTTCTTCGAGCTCATCGGTCTGTTCGGCGCGGACAACGTCGGCATGGTCACCGGTGACTCCTCCATCAACGCGGGCGCCCCCATCATCTGCTGCACGGCGGAGATCCTCGCCAACCAGTCCCTGCGCGAGGGCGAGGCCATGGACGTGGACTGCGTCATCATGGACGAGTTCCACTACTACGCCGATCCTCAGCGCGGCTGGGCCTGGCAGGTCCCGCTGCTGGAGCTGCCTCAGGCCCAGATGGTGCTGCTGTCGGCCACGCTGGGAGACGTGAGCTTCTTCGTGACAGACATGAAGGAGCGCAGCGGTCGGGAGGTCGCCGTCATCGAGGGCGCCGAGCGACCGGTGCCCCTGGAGATGGAGTACGTCGTCGAGCCGATCGGCGAGCTGCTCCAGCGCCTGGTCCAGCAGCACAAGGCTCCGGTCTACGTCGTCCACTTCTCCCAGAAGGAGGCGATCGAGCGGGCCACCTCGCTGCTCAGCGTGGACCTGGTTCCCAAGTCTCGTAAGGAGGAGGTGGCAGCGGCGCTAGGCTCCTTTCGGTTCGGGCCAGGTTTCGGTGCCACGCTCTCACGCCTGCTGCGTGCCGGCATCGGGGTGCACCACGCCGGGATGCTTCCGCGCTACCGCAGGCTGGTCGAGCGCCTGGCGCGTGAGGGCCTGCTGAGCGTCATCTGCGGCACGGACACCCTAGGGGTTGGAATCAACGTCCCCATCCGCTCGGTGGTGCTCACCTCCCTGGTCAAGTTCGACGGCGCCAAGGAGCGCCACCTCACGGCGCGCGAGTTCCACCAGATCGCCGGCCGCGCGGGCCGCGCCGGCTTCGACACCCGTGGCTACGTGGTCGTCCAGGCTCCCGAGCACGTGATCGAGAACGCCAGGGCGCTGGCCAAGGCCGGCGACGACGAGCGCAAGCGCCGCAAGATCGTGCGCAAGGCTGCTCCCGAGGGTCGGGTCAACTGGACTGACAAGACCTTCGAGCGCCTGCGGGACGCCCAGCCCGAGACCATGACGAGCCAGTTCCAGGTCACGACCACCATGGTCTTGAACCTCATGGAGCGCGACGGCGATCCCGTGGCAGCAATGGCCCAGCTGCTCTCACGCGTCCACGAGAGCGAGGCGATGAGGCGCAAGCACGTGCGCCGTGCGATCGACATCTACCTCTCGCTGCGCACGGCCGGGGTGCTCGCCCACGTCTCCTCCGCCCAGGCCCGGTCGGACGGCCGCCCACGCCTTCGCCTGGCGGTGGACCTGCCTGACGACTTCGCTCTCAACCAGCCTCTGGCCCCCTTCGCGCTGGCGGCCATGGACCTGCTGGACGTGGACTCCCCCGAGCACACGGTGGACGTCGTCAGCGTCGTCGAGGCCACTCTGGACGACCCGCGACCCCTACTCTATGCCCAGCAGCGTCAGGCCCGTGGCGAGGCGATCGCCGCGATGAAGGCTGAGGGCCTGGACTATGACGAACGCATGGCCGCGCTGGAGGAGGTCACCTGGCCCCAGCCCCTGACCGAGCTCCTGGCTCCCGCGCTGGAGATGTACAAGCATTCCAACCCCTGGATCGCCGAGTACGAGCTGCATCCCAAGTCCGTGGTGCGGGACATGGTGGAGTCCGCGATGACCTTCTCCGACCTGGTCTCACGCTATGAGCTGGGCCGCAGCGAGGGCGTCATCCTGCGCTACCTCACTGACGCCTACCGGGCGCTGCGCCAGGTGGTCCCCGAGGAGCACCGCACCGAGGAGGTCGCTGCCCTCATCGACTGGCTGGGGAACCTGGTGCGCGCGGTGGACTCCTCCCTGCTGGACGAGTGGGAGGCCCTGGGGGCGGCGCAGGCCGGCCGCGCCGAGCTGGCGGCCGGGATCCTGGACGGTGACCGGCCCGGCGAGGACGACTCGATCGGCATCGAGCGCGCCTTCGGGGCGGACGAGAACGGCAAGGTGGCCTTCAGCCGCAACCTCCACGCCTTCCGTGTGGCGGTGCGCAAGGAGATGTTCCGTCGCGTCGAGCTCATGGCGCGCGACGACGTCGAGGCCCTAGGACGTCTGGACGCCTCCTCCGGCTGGGGCGAGGACCGGTGGGACGACGTTCTGGCCCGCTACTGGGACGAGTACGACTGGATCGGCACGGACACGGCGGCGCGCGCGGTCGTGCTGGCCCCGCTCGACGAAGCCCCGAGCCCCACGGACCTGGCGGCGGCCGGGGTCTCCGATCGCCTCGTCGAGGCCTTTGCCAGGACCGGCCGTACCGTGTGGCTGGCTACCCAGGTGCTGGAGGACCCTGACGGGGACCACGACTGGCGGCTGACCGCACTCGTCGACCTGGCCGAGTGCGATCAGGCGGACAAGGCAGTCATCCACCTGCTGAGCGTGGGTCCGCAGAGGTAGGCGCCTGGGTGGACTGGCGCACCACGAGCTCAGGAGCAAAGGTGATGTGCTGGATCGCTGAGCCGTCGGAGAGCAGCAGGTCCGCAGCAGCCCTGCCGATCTCGCGCATGGGCTGGTGCACGCTGGTCAGTGGAGTGATGAGCTCGGAGGCGATGGCGACGTCGTCGTAGCCCACGATCGCCACATCCTGAGGGATGCGCAGGCCGCGGTCACGGATGACGCGCATCGCCCCGATGGCCATCTGGTCGTTGGCACAGAACAGTGCCGTGGGCGGCTCAGGATCGTCGAGCAGCCGGGCAGCACCCACCGCGCCGGCGTCCGCACAGTAGCTCGCGCCCTCGTGGACAGCCTCGACCTCTACCAGGACCCGGCCCGGGTCCTCCCCCGCCTCGGACAGGGCCTGGAGGACGCCACGGCGCCGGTCGACCGACTGCCGGACCGTCAGCGCCCCGTTGACGAAGCCGATACGGCGGTGGCCGAGGTCCAGCAGGTGACGCACCGCCACCTTGGCGCCAGCGACGTCGTCACCGGCCACCGTGGACAGCTCGTCCGAGATAGCCGGGTGGTCCATGAGCACCACACGGATGCCGCGGCCAGCGAGCACGGCGAGGTTGTTCAGGGTCGAGGAAGAGGGAGTGACGATGACGCCGCGTACGTCCAGGCCAGCCAGCATGCTCATGAGCTCGCGCTCGCGGCGAGGATCGGAGTCCGTGGAGCCGACCATGGGCACGCGCCCGTCCTGACGCAGCCGGTCCTCGATGCCCCGGGCAGCCTCGGTGAAGAAGGGGTTGGAGATGTCGTGGACGAGGACGCCGACGAGCGAGGACCCGCCGTGCCGCAGGCGCCTGGCGGTCTCGGAGCGGACGAAACCTAGCTCGACGATCGCCGCCTCGACCCGCTCACGCGTGGCCTGGGCGACCTTGTCCGGGTGGTTGAGCACGTGGGAGACCGTACCGACCGAGACCTCAGCCAGGGCGGCGACGTCGCGTACCGAGGGACGCGATGAAGGGTTCTTGGGCGGGATCATCTCACTCCGATGAGCTGCGGGACAAGGCCTGGCTGGAGCCGCCGCGAGGCGCGGCACTGCCGGCACCGCGATGCTATGCGACGCGTTCAACCTGTTCAATCACAGGTCGGGAACAGGCCTCCCAGGCTCTTCATAACACGGCCTTGAAACGTTCTAACGCGCGGACTACGCTACCGCTGTTGATTCGTTTCAAGCCGGTCGACCACCATCACCGGACGGCGCCACCACGGCGCCCGCACCTTAAGACCGCCCCTCACCTCGCACAGCCGCGAGACGGGATGTCAGCTCGAAGGAGAACTCGTGCAAAACTCAACCCCCTCCCCGACGAAGCACCCTAACCCGTGGTTCGTAGGCGTCGTGTCCGGCATGGCGTCCTACATCGACTCCTGCGCCATCGTCTCCTCTGGCACGGCGCTGACGATCTACCAGCTCACCAGCGGTTACAGCGACGGACAGGTCGGCCTGGCCTCGATGGGCCTGACGCTTGCCATCGCCGGCGGCGCCCTCTTCGGAGGAAAGCTCGGTGACAGCTTCGGTCGTAAGCACGTCTTCTCCGCCACCATGGTGCTCATCGCCGTCGGCGCCGCCCTCCAGGTCTTCGCTGGCAGCTTCACCATGCTCATGGTGGGCACCATCCTCGTCGGTCTGGGCACCGGCGCGGACCTGCCGGTCTCCCTGGCCAACATCGCCGAGACCGCGACGGACGAGAACCGCGGCAAGATCATCGGCCTGTCCAACATCCTGTGGACCGTCGGCATCCTCGGCGCCATCGCCTGCGCCTCGATCGTCGGCAACTGGGGCCACCTCGGCGGTCAGATCCTCTACGCCCAGGTCGGCATCGTCGCCGTCATCGTCCTCCTCCTGCGACTGCCGCTACCCGAGTCCCACGTGTGGCTGGAGGCTCAGGCAGAGAAGAAGGCAGGCGTGGAGACCGTGCGCGCCGAGCGCTCCCAGCTGCGCCTGCTTCTCCAGAGCCCTTACGCCAAGCCCTTTTTCGCCCTCATCTTCTTCTACGCCCTGGTCAACATCCCGGCCAACACCGGTGGCCAGTTCGGCACCTGGGTCGCTGTCAACGTCATCCACATGGACGTGGCCTTCACCAGCCGGCTAGGCCTGATCATGATGCCGCTCGGCTTCATCTGGGGCGTGTGGTTCATGAAGATCGTCGACACCGACAAGCGGATGCCCTACTTCTACGTCGGCGCGCTCCTCTTCGCCGGCGCCTATCTCATCTACCCGATCTTCGGCTTCAGCGTCGTCACCTACATCGCCGTCTCCGTCATCAACGGTATCGGCAGCGGCTTCGCCTTCGAGGGCATCATGAAGGTCTGGACCCAGGAGTCCTTCCCCACCCTGCTGCGCACCACCGCCCAGGGCACGATCATCGCCGTCGCCCGAGTCGTCGCCGCGCTGGCAGCCTCAGTCACCCCGCTGCTCCTGCGCGCCGGCCCCGAGATCGCCTACGCGGCCCTGGCCGCCATCGCCGCCGTCGGATACGCCTTCGCGATCTGGGGCTTCCGTCACAAGACCCGCAACGAGTTCGACGTCGAGTCCCACTCCATCGAGGACGTCAAGGCTGCCGAGGAGGCAGGCGTCGACTTCACGATCTCGGCCGAGCCGAAGGCCTGAGAGTCCTCCACTGTCGCCCCCGGCCCTGCCGCCCCGGACACTCGGGAGCAGCAGGGCCGGGGCTGGTCGCACCCGAGGACACGCCCCGCCCTACCCCCTGAGCCACCTCGTCCCCCTCCTCAACCCCCCTCAGCCGTCGCTTTCGCTCGTAAACAGTCGCTTTCGACGCTGCCCGCAACGTCATCGACTGTTAAGGCTCGAAAGCGACGGACGTACGCGCCCGCACACGTACCAACACTCCCACTCGCACCCACACTCTCCAGAGAACACCGCCCCCTCGCTTGTGAAACGGTTCAATCCCTACTAGTCTGATCCCATCAGCGGACGCCGCACCGCCGCCGTCCTCCCCCAGTCACTGATGACGAGGAGCCCACCATGACCACTCCTACCCTCTCCGACCTCTCCCCCGAGGTGCGTAGTCTCCTGGAGACCCAGACCATCGAGCTGCCCAGCTGGGCCTTCGGAAACTCCGGCACCCGCTTCCGCGTCTTCACCACTGCCGGCGTACCCCGCGACCCCTTCGAGAAGATCGACGACGTCGCCCAGGTCAACGCCTTCACCGGCGTCACCCCACGCGTGTCCCTCCACATCCCGTGGGACAAGGTGGAGGACTACGCCGCCCTGCGCGCCTACGCCGAGGAGCGCGGCGTGACGATCGGCACCATCAACTCCAACGTCTTCCAGGACGAGGACTACAAGCTGGGCTCCCTGACCAACCCGGACGAGAGGATCCGAGCCAAGGCCGTCGCCCACCACCTGGAGTGCATCGACGTCATGCGCGCCACCGGCTCCCCGACCCTCAAGATCTGGCTGGCCGACGGCACCAACTACCCCGGCCAGGACTCCATCCGCGAGCGCCAGGACCGCCTGGCCGACTCCCTGGCCCAGATCTACGCTGCCCTGGACGAGGACCAGCAGCTCATCCTGGAGTACAAGTTCTTCGAGCCGGCCTTCTACCACACCGACGTCCCGGACTGGGGCACCTCGCTGACCCACTGCCTGGCGCTAGGCGAGCGCGCCAAGGTCGTCCTCGACACCGGCCACCACGCCCCGGGCACGAACATCGAGTTCATCGTGGCCCAGTTGCTGCGCCTGGGCCGCCTGGGCGCCTTCGACTTCAACTCCCGCTTCTACGCCGACGACGACCTCATCGTGGGCGCGGCCGACCCCTACCAGCTCTTCCGCATCATGAACGAGATCGTCGCCACCGGCGCGCTGGCCCCTGACTCAGGCGTCAGCTTCATGCTCGACCAGTGCCACAACCTGGAGGAGAAGATCCCCGGCGAGATCCGCTCGGCCACCAACGTCCAGGAGGCCACCGCCAAGGCGCTGCTCGTGGACCGTGAGACCCTGCGGTCAGCCCAGCGAGCCGGTGACGTCCTGGCCGCCAACGACGTCTTCGTCGACGCCTTCAACACCGACGTCCGTCCCCTGCTCGCCGAGCTGCGCGAGTCCCAGGGCCTGGCACCGGACCCGATGAAGGCCTTCCTCGCCTCGGGCTACCTGGACAAGGTCCGATCCGAGCGCGTGGGCGGTACCGCTGCGGGCTGGGGCGCGTGATGAACGAGCCTCTGCACGTCGGCGCGGTGGACCTGGGCGCGTCCTCCGGGCGCGTCATGGTCGGCACCCTCGCCGACGGGCGGATCACCCTGACCGAGACCCGCCGCTTCGTCAACGGTGCGGTCCCGGTGCCCACCGACGACGGCGAGCGCCTGTACTGGGACGTGCTGCGGCTGTGGAGCGAGATCCGCGAGGGTCTGCTGGCGGCGGTGCGCGAGGTCGGGCCGTTGTCCGCCGTCGGTATCGACACCTGGGCGGTGGACTACGGGCTGCTGCGCGAGGGCGGCGCGCTCGCCGGCCCGGTAGCCGCCTACCGCTCAGAACGCACCCGCGGCGTACCGGAAGAGCTCTTCGCCTCCATCCCGCCCTCTGAGCTCTACGGCGTCAACGGCCTGCAGGTCCAGGAGTTCAACACGGTCTTCCAGCTGCTGGCCGAGCGCCGCGACGGCGGGCTGCCCGACGGCGCAGCGCGCACGATGCTGCTGCTGCCGGACCTGCTGACCGCGTGGCTGACCGGCACCCAGGTGGCTGAGGTCACCAACGCCTCGACCACCGGGCTCCTGGACGCCCGCAGCCGCACCTGGTCCGCTCCCCTGCTAGAGCGCCTGCGCTGCGAGCTCGACCTGGACCTGGCCCCCGTCCTGCCACCCCTGGTCGAGGCCGGCACCCAGGTGGGCACGGTCCGCCAGGAGGTGCTTGAGGTCTTCGGGCCCGACGGCTCCCCCACACCCGTGGTCGCCGTCGGCAGCCATGACACGGCCTCCGCCGTCGTCGCCGTTCCCGCCGAGGCTCCGGACTTCGCCTACGTCTCGTGCGGGACCTGGTCACTAGTCGGCCTGGAGCTGGACGAGCCGGTGCTCACCGAGGCCTCTCGCCAGGCCAACTTCACCAACGAGCTCGGGGTCGACGGCACCGTCCGTTACCTCAAGAACGTCATGGGGCTGTGGGTCTTCAACGAGGCCGTACGCACCTGGCGCAGCCAGGGGCTGGAGGTCTCCTACGCCGAGATCGACGCCGCCGCCGAGGCCTGCCAGCCACTGCGCACCGTGGTCGACATCAACGACGACGCCTTCTTCGCACCCGGGGACATGACGGCCCGGATCGACGACTACGCCCGTGCCACCGGTCAGCCCCTGCCCCGCTCGATCGGGGAGTACGTACGCTGTATCAACGACTCCCTGGCCCTGGCCTACCGCCGGGCGGTGCGTGAGGCCGCCGAGCTGTCAGGCCATACGGTCAACGTCCTGCACATGGTGGGCGGCGGGATCCGCAACCACCTGCTGTGCCAGCTCGCCGCTGACGCCACGGGCCTGACGGTCCTGGCCGGCCCCACCGAGGCCACGGCGTTGGGAAACATCGTGGTGGCCGCCCGCGGGGCCGGTCTCATCGACGGCGACCTGGCTGCGCTGCGTCGTCTGGTGCGTAGCTCCTGCGAGCTGGCCACCTACCTCCCAGATCCCACGGCTGCTGCCCAGTGGGACGATGCTGAGCAGCGGGTCCTCGGCTCCGCTTCCTGAGGCAGCACGAAGGAGATCATGATGACCACGACCACCAGCACCGAGCCGTTGCGCACCCAGGACGGGGTCGCGCTGGCGCCGCTGGCAGGCGGCTTCCTGCCGCCCTATTCTGAGCGTGTCCACCTCATCGCGCACCTGCCCGCGCCCACCGCCGCCGACCTGGCTGCGATGTCGCAGCAGGCCGGTGACGCCGAGGACGCAGCCAGCCATCCGCACGGCGCCCAGGTTGATACCGCGCAGGCTGCCACGGGCGAGGGCTCCCCCTTCAGCCCCGAGGCCGCCGCCGCGATGGAGGCCTTCAACGCTCCCTTCGGCCAGCCAGAGCCCACTCACACCGTGGTCGAGGAGCGCGAGGTCGACGGACCGCACGGGCCCGTCCCGGTGCGCGTCTACCGTCCCGAGCCCGGGTGGGTCCCGCCCGTGCCGAGCCCGGAGACCAATGGTCTGCGCGCCGGCCTCGTGTGGTACCACGGAGGCGCCTTCGTGGGCGGGGACCTGGACATGCCCGAGGCCGACGCCGTGGCCCGGGGCCTGGTCACCCGCACCGGCGCCACCGTGGTCTCAGTCTTCTACCGGCTGTGCAACAACGGCGTCACGCACTTCCCCGTCCCTCACGATGACGCCTACACCGCCCTGCGCTGGACAGCTGAGCACGCCAGGGAGCTGGGCATCGACCCTGCGCGCCTGGCCGTGGGCGGAGCAAGCGCGGGCGGCAACCTCGCCTGCGGCGTCGCCCTGCACGCCCGGGACGACGACGCCACCGGCCGCCCCGCGACCGTGTGGCAGGCCCTGCTCGCCTATCCGGTAGCCCATGCCGAGCACTGGCCAGCCGCCAGCGGCGAGCTCGCCCAGCGCCTGGAGGACATGCCTCAGGTCCTGCGCTTCCCCGCCGACATCATGGCGATGCTGAACGCGAACTACCTGGGCGCAGCCCCGGTCAGTGCCCCCGCCTACGCCTTCCCCGGGGACGGCAACGGCAGCGCGGCGGACCTGACCGGGTTCCCGGCCACCTACATCGAGAACTGTGAGAACGACGACCTGCGGGCCTCAGGCGAGGCCCTGGGCCAGGCGCTGACGCAGGCGGGCTGCGACATCGAGTGCGTCACTGCCGCCGGCGTCCCCCACGGCCACCTCAACGCCGTCGGCTCGCCCCTGACCTCTCAGTCCCTGGACCGCTTCGCGGCCCGCCTGGCGCGCCGCTCCTGACCACTCTTTTCTCTCACACCACCACAAGGAGTCACCATGACCACCAGCCTCTCCCTTGACGAGATCCTGTCCCAGATGGGCGCCGCCGGACGCCGCCTGGACCACATGGGCGCCGTGGAGGCCGGCGCCGGCAACATCTCGGTGTCCGTCGACGCCTCTGCCGAGGAGCTGGGCCTGGCCGAGCGCTTCCCGCAGTCCCACCCCGGCACCGAGCTGCCGCTGGCGGCCCCGGCCCTGGCCGGACACACCGTGCTGGTTACCGGCTCGGGCTGCCGCCTGCGTGACGTCGCCGCCAGCCCCGAGGCCAACGTCTCGGCCTTCGTGGTGGACGAGGGCGGCCTGACGGGCACCTGGTACACCCACCCGGACAAGGCCTACGTGCGCCCCACCAGCGAGTTCAACTCCCACCTGGCCGTCCACAACGACCAGGTGGCCACGCGCGGGGTGAGCTTCCAGGCCGTCATCCACGCCCAGCCCCCGTACCTGGTGCAGCTGTCCCACATCAAGGACATCCGCAACACCGCGGACTTCAACCGCCGGATCCTGCGCTGGGAGCCGGAGACGATCGTCCAGCTGCCGCAGGGCATCGAGGTCCTGGACTTCATGGTGCCCGGCTCGGCCACCCTCATGGAGAACAACGTGCGCGCCCTACGTGACCACGTCATCGTGCTGTGGTCCAAGCACGGGATCATGGTGCGCTCCGACGACGCTCCTCTGGCCGCCGTCGACAAGGTCGAGTACGCCGAGACCGGCGCCATGTACGAGGTCCGCAACATCACCTCCGGTGGTCTCGGCGAGGGCGTGACGGACGAGGAGCTGCGCGCGGTCATCGAGGCCTTCGCCGTCCAGACCGACCTGTTCTGACCTACCTGCCACCTGGCCCCAGGACGTGGACCGTCCCGGGGCCGGGCCGCAGGCGGCGGTCCAACCACCAGGGAGCGCCCAGCGCGCCCACCGGACGGTGGCACGCACCGCACCGGCCTCCTCTCCCCCCCCCCCACGTCCCCCTCCTGCCAGCCAGACAGCCCTGGGTACAGGGCACACCTGTAGAGAAACGATTCAAAGGAGAATCACATGAGCCTGGTCAACCAGCTGCGCGCCCGCCTGAAAGACCCCGGCATCGAGTACCGCCCCGAGCAGCGGTGGTGGCTCGCCGAGGGCCTGCACACCGACGCCACGATCCGCCACGAGATCGAGCAGGCCCACCGCCTGGGCTTTGGCGGCATGGAGTTCCTGGCCATGCCCGAGGACGGCATCGACGACTCCCGCTACGGATGGGGCAGCGAGGAGTGGACCCACGACTCGGTCACCGTCGCGCGCGAGACCACCGAGCGGGGCATGTCCTTCTCCTTCACCTCCGGTACGAACTGGTCCAACGCCAACCTGCCCACGATCACCCCCGACGACGACGCCGCGGCCCAGGAGCTGGGCCTGGTCTACGAGGACGTGACAGGCACCCGCCGCGGACCCCTGCCCACCGCCGACCTGTCTGCCGCCTACGACGGCCCGGACATCATCTTCGAGCGCATCCCCGGCACACGTCAGCGCTTCGTGGCCGTGGTCGCCGCCGTCGTCACCACGCCTGAGGACGGTCCTGCGCGCATCGACGTCTCCACGCTGACAAACCTGACGGACCTGGTCACCGGCTCTGGCGAGGATCGCGAGCTGACCTGGAGTGCACCGGACTCTCGCAGCTGGCGTCTGTTCATCTTCTGGCAGCACGGCACCGGCCAGATCGCCAAGCCCTCAGCGTCAGTCAACTACACGGTCAACTACCTCGAGCGCGACGGCGTGAACGCCGTCATTGACTACTGGCGCGAGGTGGTCCTGACCGATGAGCTCCAGGAGATCATCTCGCGCAACCCACGCGCCCAGATGTACATGGACTCCCTGGAGCTCAACCTCTCCGGCGAGGCCGGCATGTTCTGGGGGCGGACCGTAGCCGATGAGTTCGCCGCCCGCCGCGGCTACGACATCATCCCCTGGCTCCCGGTGCTGGTCAGCCGGGCCCCGCTCATGGCGGTGTCCACCGTCTACACCTTCGAGCCTCTCAACGCCGCGGACGCCGTGACGGTGGCCAAGGTCCGCCACGACTACGTCGAGACGCTCACCGACCTCTACATCGAGAACATGCTGCTGCCCTTCAAGGAGTTCCTCAACTCCCACGGCATCTCGCTGCGCTCGGAGATCTCCTACGGCCTGCCCTTCGAGCTCACCCGCCCCGGCATCGCGGTGGACGGCATCGAGAACGAGTCCCTGGAGTTCGGCTCCCAGATCGACGCCTACCGCCTCATGGCCGGCGCTGCGCACCTGCTGGGCAAGCAGTACTCCTCCGAGACAGGTGCCACCACGCGTAACCACATGCTCGACCACCGCTTCTACGACCAGATCATCAACACCCAGCTCGCCGCCGGCATCACCAAGACCGTCCTGCACGGCTGGTCCTCGCCACGCGGGGCCGAGGGCACCACCAGCTGGCCGGGCCACGAGGGCATGCTCCCCCTCTTCTCCGAGCGCTTCGACACCCGCCAGCCCGCCGCCGAGATCTATCCGCTGTGGACCCAGGCCGTGGGACGCATGCAGTACCTGCTGCGCCAGGGCCGCCCGCGCATCGACGTCGGTATCCTGCGCACCGACCACTTCACCGACAACGGCTCCGGCATGGTCTTCTTTGACGCCGAGGGCCGGCGCGTGGCGGACGAGGAGCTCTACGGCCGGCACTGGATGCGTGCGCGCGACAACCACTGGTGGGCGGACCTGGGCATGCAGGACGCCGGCTGGACCTACGAGTTCTTTGACGGCTCCTACCTGCTGCGCCCCGAGGTGAGCCTCGGTGAGGGCACCGTCCAGCCCGAGGGGCCTGGCTACCAGGCCCTCATCGTCTACCAGGAGGCACTGAGCGCGGACGTGGCCGCCCGCCTGGTGGAGGTAGCGCGTACCGGCGTCAAGGTCCTCATCGTCAACGGTGTCACCGAGCTGGCCTACCTGGCGGCCGGCCGCTACAACCACCACGAGCGCGCCGCCTCGCGCACACCGGGCCTGGACGGGCGCGACGAGGAGCTGGCGGCCGCCATGGAGCAGCTGCGCACGCTGGACACGGTGGCCGAGATCGACGACCAGTCCCAGACCCTGGACGCTCTGCGCGCCCTCGGCGTGCGCGGCTACCACGAGCTGACCCGTGCGAACGAGAACGTGCTCACCTACGAGCGCGAGGACGGCGACCTCCTGCACGTCTACGTCTACCACTACCTCTACGAGACCGGTGAGCCGACCACGGTCGAGCTGCGCCTGCCCGGCCACGGCACCGCCTACCGCCTGGACGCGTGGACCGGCACGCTCACCGAGGTCCCCTCCCACCCCCAGGGCGAGGACACGCTGGTGCCCGTCAGCCTGCGCCCGGGCGAGCCGGCGGTCGTCACCCTGGACCGCTCGGCCGTCTCAGGCTCGACGGCGGCGCCCACCTCCCCCGAACGAGCCAGCGCCGTCGGCTCCCGGGCGGAGCAGGTACTGACCGAGCTCACGGACTGGGACATCACGGTGGAGTCCTGGGACGCCGGCGAGGACGAGGTCATCGAGGAGGACCGCGGGCTCGGTTACGTCACCCGCGAGGTCGTCCCTCACACCGAGGTCACTGCGATGCACGCTGCTTCTCACCGCCTGGCGCCGTGGTGCGAGCTCGACGGCGTGGGCGCCGAGGTCTCCGGGGTCGGTGAGTACCGCACCACCGTGCGTCTGGACACGCTGCCCTCGGGCAGGGTCCTGCTGGACCTGGGGAACGTGGGCGGCGGGCTCAGCTCGGTGTCCGTCAACGGCTCAGCGCCGGTAGGTGTCGACACCTCCGCACCTGTCGCTGAGGTCACCGGCCTGCTGCGTCAGGAAGACAACGAGGTGGTCGTGCGGGTCTCCTCCTCCCTGTCCAACCGGCTCAAGGCACGCGGCTACTACGACGCCCTGCCGGACATGGCGCTCATGCTCGCCGGTGGAGAGCCTCGTCCGCACCAGGTCCCGCTGCGACGCTACGGCCTGCAGGGACCGGTCAGGCTGCTCCAGGGCTGAGGCAGGCCACCGATGAGGTGGCGCAGCCGCGCACAGTAGACACGGACGCCGTCGGCTCCAGACCGAGGACTGCCTGGGGAAGCAGCGTGATCGGGCCGGAGGACCAGGCGCGGCACAGGCTCTTGCCGAAGGGAGGACCGTACATCGACCACGGAGTGGGGTCGGTGCCGGGGAGCTCCTCCCAGAAGGTGGAGATCTCCTCGTGCAGCATCGTCCCCCAGGCCTGGCGCAGGTGGGCCACGACCTGCCCGTCCAGCCCTGGGTGTGCAGGGCCCGCAGCGCCATCCCACGCATGAAGGGGGGTGTGGGTCTGGGAAGGGTCCACCCGGGCCGCCACCGTTCCCGCCGCCGCGCCGCCTGCGGCGCAGTCAGACGGGCGCCGAGCACACCATGGCCGCTCAGCTCCCACCAGCCGTCCTGGCCGAGAGACGCCGTCGTCCCCTCAACAGGCTCCCGGTCTCCGTGAGCCAGCAGACGCAGGTGGTCTGCGTGGCAACCAGGTGCAGGACCGGGCTGGGGCGGCGGTAGGTGTCGGCGTAGTCGACGTTGGTGGCCGCTGCTCGCCCGCGCATGACGATGGCGTGCAGGAGCGCCGCCGGGTAGTCATCGGGGTGGTAGAGCCAGGTCACCTCGCCCTGGCTGTGGGCTTGGCACGCGCGGCGGTCAGTGCAGGGACGGTCAGGGTAGGGGCCGACGGAGTGCTCGCGAAAGGCCATCAGTACCTGCTCCGGACTGGTCCAGGACATCGGGTCCATGGGGATGTGGGCAGCAGTGGGGAAGGTAGAGGAGGCGGAGGTATGAGGTCGAGATGGAGGACGTGCGAGGTCCTGGTACAGCGACAGCGTTGTCTTCAGGTGCCATACCTGGATCATGCCTTGGGACCGCGTGGAGAGGCAGGAGAAACACCGCAGGATTTGAAACGATTTAAGATCGCGGCCCAGTCCGCTCCCACGGCGAGGACCTCAGCCCCCTGCCCCCTGCTCCCCACCCCTATCCCTTCCCCCCTCATTGCTTTCGCCCCTGAACAGTCGCTTCCGCAGCGGGCAGTATGGAAAGCGACTGTTCAGGGGCGAAAGCGACGCGGAGGTTGGGCAGGGGCTGGCCTGCAGCTCCGTCACGAGCCCGCCGGGACAGTTCTTGCACAGCCCGGTCCGACCTCAGCCGGCTCTACTCCGCCAGGACCTGACCGTTCGAGCCCGCGATCTCTCCGAGCACGCGGGCCGACTCCTTGGGCGTCCGCTCCTGAGTCTGACGGTCCACGGCGATGATGCCGAACTTGGGGCCGTAGCCGAAGATCCACTCGAAGTTGTCCATGGCGGACCAGCACATGTAGCCCGAGATCGGGACGCCGTCAGCAATCGCCTTGCCTACCTCAGCGATGGCCGTGCGCAGGAAGTCCACACGCTGGGAGTCGTCCTCGGTGTTGAGGCCGTTCTCAGTGACGATGATCGGGACCTTGACAGTCTCCCAGGCCTGGCGGACGACGGCGCCGATCGCCCAGGGCCAGATCTCCTCGCCCTGCGGGTTGACCACGGCGTCCGGAGCCGGCGGCACCGGGCCGTCCGGCCCCAGCACCGTCCGGTTGTAGGTCTGCAGCCCCACGAAGTCGTCCCCCTCGCTGACCCGCAGGTAGCGCAGGTTGTTCTCCTCAACCAGACGCCTCACGCGCTCCTCGCCCCCCGGGGCAGCGTGAAAGTCGGTGTTGGCAAGCGTCCAGCCCGCCTTCATCGAGGGCTTGACCTCCTTGATGGCGGCCACAGCCGCCTTGTGGGCAGCGCACTTGATCTCAAAGGCCTTGTCCGTGGCCGCGAACTGGAAGCCCGCCACCTTGCTCGCCGGGATCCCCAGCGCCCGGCCGGCGCCGGCCCAGGTCGGGTTCTTCTCGCGGTCGGCGGGGTCACGCTCGGCCAGTCCCAGCTCTCCCAGGAGCACAGCGAGGTTGGGCTCGTTCATGGTGCAGGCGATGTCGAACAGGTCGCCCAGCTCCTGCGTCACCTTGCGGGCGAAGCGGGCGAAGAGCTCCGGGGTCCCCTCGTCCTCCCAGCCACCGCGGGCAATAAGCCACTGCGGGGAGGTGAAGTGGTGGTAGGTGACCAACGGGGTCAGCCCGTGCTCGTGGCAGGCACGCAGCATGTCACGGTAGTGCTCCAGGGCCACTGCGGAGAACTCTCCCTCCGCCGGCTCGATACGGCTCCACTCCAGGGAGAAGCGGTAGGAGTTCAGCCCCAGGGAGGCCAGCAGCGCGATGTCCTCGCGGTAGCGGTGGTAGTGGTCGCAGGCGTCACCGGAGGACTCGGCATACATCGTGGGCCTGACGTGCTCGTAGAGCCAGACGTCGTTGTTGGTGTTGCCGCCCTCGACCTGGTGGGAGGCGGTCGCCGTCCCCCACAGGAAGCCCTCGGGGAAGACCGGGGTGGACGCCGTCTGGGTAGTCGACGCTGTTGTCACAGGATCATTCCTTTCGTTTCCTTCATTGTCAGCAGTAGCAGGCAGACGCACGCACGTCACCGAGAGCGAGCCAGTCCTCGCGCCGGGTTCGTCGCCTACTTCACGCCCTTGACCAGTGGCATGATGAGCGCCGCCAGGACGCAGAAGCCTGTGCCCACACCCCACAGGAGCGGGTAGTTGCTGGAGTCCGGCCCCAGCAGGGTCGGGGCGATCGCCGGGACCAGCACGTTGCCGAGGTTGAGGGCCAGACCGAAGACCGCCATGTCCTTGCCCGCGTCCGCCTCGCTGGGCAGCACCTTGGCGCACAGGGCCAGGTCCACCGTGAGGTACATCGGCTGGCCGATGGCGAAGAGCATCCAGGCCACCGTGAATCCGGTCAGGGAGTCTGAGGTCGCCGCGATGACGAGGGCGACGCCCATGATGACCGAGGCCAGGGCGACCAGGGGCTTGAGCATGCCCAGCTTGTCCGCGATCCAGCCCGATCCGGTGAAGACGACGATCGAGACAGGGGCGCTCATGAGGGACAGGCGCCCAGCGATAGCACCGGCAGAGGCAGGATCGTTGCCGAGCCCGACGATGAGGTAGAGGACGAAGAACCCCAGGAAGGCCGCCATGGCCGAGCCAGCAAGGAAGCGGGAGACCCACACCCAGGCGAAGGCCGGGTGCTTGACGGGGTTGACGAGCATGTGGGTGAACATGGAGAGCGTGCCCCCGGAGGGGATCTCCTCACGGGTGTGCTGCGGGTCCTTATAGAGCAGGAGCAGGGGCAGCGCGAGCACCAGGGCCAGGACGGCCGGCACGGTCATCAGGGCCACCGAGCTGACCTTGACCAGAGCGCCAGCCAGGTAGGAGCCGGCGCTCATCGCCAGCGCACCGCACAGGCCCATGACACCCATGACGCGGGCTCGCATGTTCCCGGGGACCCCCTCGACCGGGATGGTGGAGTAGGCGTTGAAGCCCGCCTGGGCGGCCGCGATACCGATGATGTAGGCCACGATGCTGACCAGCGAGGAGGTCGAGGTACCGATGAGCCAGAAACACGCCAGGGCGACGAGGTAGCCGCCCAGCATCCAGGGACGACGACGCCCCAAACGCGAGATCGTGCGGTCGGACAGCGCTCCGACGACGGGCACGACGGCCAGCATGAGCAGCGCGGACAGCGAGGTGGCTCGGGAGTAGACGAGGGTTGCCAGGTCCTTGTCGATGACGGACAGGCGCAGCTGGAAGGCCGTACCCATGCCCATCATCATGACGTACCCGCCGATGGCGGCGATCAGGACCAGCCAGACTGTGCGCCTGGGGCTGCCGAACTTGCGCGCGATGGCCTGGTACTCGGCGTCCTGCGCGTCCTGGGGAGAAGGCGTGTCAACGACGGCGGGAGCGACGTCGTCAGCGACGTCCTCCGGGCGGGGTGCAGATGTAGTGCTCATCGATCGTCCTTGAGATGAGGAGGTCGGCTTGTCGCCGACTGCTGGGAGCAGCAGTCGCTGCGTGCCAGCACCATAACCCAACATGTTCCACTTTGGTCGAGATCTACATCTCAACCAAAGTGGAACATGTCTCAGTCGCTAGACTGCCCGGGACAGGGAGCGAGGACCATGCCAGGCACACCAACCACACGGGACGACCGCGCCACGCACGAGCCCAAGGCCCAGGCGGCGCCCCCCGCTCACACCACCCCCGCCGCCACGCCGGACGGCCGTACGCGCTACACCAACGGGGAGCGGCGTCGCGCCGAGATCATCGACGCAGCCACTCAGGTCTTTGCCGAGCAAGGGTTCCAAGGCCTGTCACTGCGCCAGATCGCCGACGCCGTCGGCGTCAGCCACACCCTCCTGCGCCACCACTTCGGCACCAAGGACGCCATCCTCCAGGCCGTCCTGACCCGGCGGGAGGAGCTCGAGGCCGGCTGGCGCACCGAGCTCTTCGCCCAGCACGGTTTCCTGGATGCCCTACCCCAGGTTATGGCGCACAACGCCACCATCCGCGGACTGATCCAGCTGGACGTCGTCATGCGGGCCGAGGCCATCAACCCCTCCCACCCGGCGCACGACTACGTCGTCAGCCTGACCCACCGCTTCCGTAGCGCGATCCGCGCCGACCTCGCCGCCGACCAGGCGGCCGGACGCATTCGCGCCGACCTCGACCTGGACCTGACCGCGCTGACACTGGCCTCACTCATCGAGGGGGTGCAGGCCGAGTGGCTGCTCGACCCGAGCGTCGACATGGCAGCCGTCACAGCCGACGTCGTCTCGCACCTACGCGCCTAGCACGTCGGACCACGAGCGCCCACCCCTCCCCTCTCCCGCGTCACAAACGTGGTTTTGCGTTCCGGACCGGGGTATCCATGCGGTTGTATACCCCGGTCCAGAACAGGAAGCCACGGTTTCGACGGCGCACGGCACCCCGTTGACAGCGCGCGGAGCACGTGCCTAAAGTGCCTCACACCGATATGAAACGGTTCAAGGACGATCCGGAGGACGCCATGCCTGACCACTCCACCCTTCTCGACGCCCCGGCGCCCGAGGTCTCCGACCCCGTCGGGCCCCTCGCGGCCCCCGTACGCCTGCGTGTGGACCACCACCGCGCAGGCACCGACGTCCTCGGCGGCACCTTCACCACCCCGGCCCTGTCCTGGGAGGTCCCCTCGGCTCCGCAGGGCTGGAGCCAGGCGCGTGCCGAGATCGAGATCGCCCGTGCCGCCGTCGGCTCCCAGCCCGTCACCGAGGTCTTCTCCCTCACCTCCCGGTCCTCCCTCTTCCAGACATGGCCGACCGCACCGCTGGCCTCCCGCGAGCGCGCGACCTGGCGCGTGCGCGTGGCCGGAGACGACGGCGTCCTCTCACCCTGGTCCGAGCCCGCCGCCGTCGAGACCGGGCTCCTGGAGCGCGCCGACTGGACCGCCCAGGCGGTCACCGCCCCCGGCAACCAGCGAGCCGACGTCGCCCCGGTCCTCGTACGCCGCTTCACCGTCACCGAGCCGCTGGCTGCTGCCCGGCTGCACCTGAGTGCCGGCGGTACCTACGAGGCCTACCTCGACGGCGTCAAGATCGGCAGCGACGAGCTCGCCCCGGGCTGGACGGAGTACCGCAGCCGTTTCCTCGCCCAGACCCACGACCTCACCTCCGTCCTGTCCCCCGGCGAGCACGAGCTCGCCGTCGTCCTGGGCAACGGCTGGTACCGCGGGCACCTGACCTGGCTGATGAGGGAGTGCGTCTACGGCGAGAGGCTGTGGCTGGCCGCCCAGCTGGAGCTGAGCAGCGAAGGTGGCGAGCGCACCTCGATCGTGACCGACTCGACCTGGGCGACCCGTCCCTCCAACATCACCGCCAACGACCTGTACAACGGCCAGTCCACCGACCTGCGTCTGCCCGCCCTGGGCGACCAGGCCGCCGAGACGGCCGTGGAGGTGCTCGACCTTCCCGAGGCCGCGCTGGAGCCGACCACCCTGCCCCTGCCTACGGTCATCGGCGAGGTCGCGCCCGTCGAGGTCCTCACCACGCCCGCTGGCAAGACGGTGGTGGACTTCGGTCAGAACCTGACCGGCCACGTCCGCCTGACCGCGCGCGGCGAGGCCGGCCAGGTCGTCACCCTGCGTCACGCCGAGGTCATGGAGCACGGCGAGCTGGGGACCAGGCCGCTGCGCAACGCCGAGGCGACGGACCGCGTCACGCTGTCCGGCGGCGAGGACGTCTTCGCCCCCACCCTCACCCAGCACGGCTTTCGCTACGTCGAGGTCGACGGCTTCCCCGGTGACGACGCCGCGCTGGCCGCCTCGATCACCGCTCGTGTGGTCTCGGCCGGCATGGAGCGCACCGCCTGGTTCTCCTCCTCCCATCCGCTGGTCACCACGCTGGTGGAGAACACCCGCTGGTCCACCATCGACAACTTCATCACCGTGCCCACCGACTGCCCCCAACGCGACGAGCGCCTGGGCTGGACCGGGGACATCGGAGCCTTCGCCCCGACGTCACTGTCCCTGTACGACGCCTCCGCCTTCCTAGACTCCTGGGTCAAGGACCTGGCCTGGGCCCAGACTCCCGACGGCGCGCTGCCGGTGGTCTCCCCTAACGTCCTGGAGGGCAACAAGCTCACCTGCGCCTGGGGCGACGCCATCACGCTCGTGCCCTGGGCCGCCTACGAGGCCACCGGGGACCTGGGCCTGCTGGCCAGCTCGGTCGAGGCCATGGCCTGCTTCGTGGACGGGGTGGATGATGTCGCCGGGGACAGTCACCTGTGGCGCGGCGGCTTCCAGTTCGGCGACTGGCTCGACCCTGACGCCCCGCCGGAGGACGCAGCCGCAGCCAAGGCGGACGCCGACGTCGTCGCCACCGCCTACTTCGCCCGTAGCGCGCAGATCACCGCTCATGCCTACCAGGCCCTGGGCAACGCCAAGCGCGCCGCCCACTACGAGGCGCTGGCCGCCGCGGTGCGCCAGGCCTACCTCGACGCCTACGTCACCGCTGACGGCATGGTCATGTCCGACTGCGCCACCGTCTACTCCCAGGCCCTGGCCTGGGACCTGCTGGACACCCCGCGGCGCGTGGCCGGCGCGGGCCGGCGCCTGGCGGACCTGGTGCGTCTGCGCTCCTTCCGCATCTCCACCGGCTTCGTGGGCACCCCGCTGGTCCCCATCGCCCTGGTCAAGGGCGGTCAGGCGGCCACCGCCTCCCGCCTCGTGCTGGAGAAGGGCTGCCCGAGCTGGCTCTACCCCATCACGATGGGCGCCACGACTATCTGGGAGCGCTGGGACTCGATGCTGCCCAACGGGGAGATCAACCCCGGGGAGATGACGAGCTTCAACCACTACGCCCTGGGTGCGGTCTCCCAGTGGCTGCTGACCGACCTGGCTGGCCTTGAGCCGGTCAGCCCAGGCGGCAGCCAGCTGCGAGTGGCCCCGCAGGTGGGTCACGGCTTCACCTCGGCCAGTGTGGTACGCCGGCTGCCGCTGGGCACCGCTCGCACCTCCTGGGAGCTGAAGGGGGCCACCCTGCACCTGAGCCTCCAGGTACCCGTGGGCGCCAGCGCCGAGGTCTGCCTGCCGGGCGGCGAGAGCGTCCAGGTGGGGCACGGCGTGCACGAGTGGACCGTGACCGTCTCTGACCTGGAGGAGGGCCAGCGCCCGATCCTGACCGTGCGGGACGTCATCGACGACCCCGAGGTGTGGGCGAGGATCATCGACGCAGTCTCCGGCACGCACCCGATGTTCGGACAGGACCCGGCCTCCACGATCACGCGTATGCTCAAGCACGAGCTGGACTCCACCGCGAAGGTCCTGCCCGGGGCCGCTACGGTCTACGGCTTCGTGCCAGGGCTGGAGCAGACGCGTGCCGCCCTCGACTCGGTGATCAACGAGGTCGCCTCCCAGGCGGCTCCCGTCCCGGCGGCTCAGCAGTCCTGACTCTCACGCCTACGGCCTGGCCCAGCGTCCTGGGCCAGGCCGTCACAGCGAGGAAGCAGTGATGAACGCGTTCAACACCCTGCCGGTCCTGCCCGGCTTCTACCCCGATCCCTCCATCTGCCGCGTACAGGGAACCTACTGGCTGGCCAGCTCCAGCTTTGAGTACCTGCCCGGCGTCCCGGTCCACCGCTCGGGCGACCTGGTGATCTGGGAGCAGGTGGGGCACGCCTACGAGCGCCCCTCGGCCCTCCCGCTACCACAGGCCGACGCCGGCTCCCAGGGCACCTTCGCCCCCACGATCCGCCACCACGAGGGCACCTTCTACCTGGTGGTCACCAACATGGGCCAGGAGCCCATGGGGCAGCGGATCGTCACTACCACCGACCCTGAGGCCGGCTGGTCCGATCCTGTCCTGGTCCCCGACACCCCCGGCATCGACCCGGACCTGGCCTGGGACGAGGAAGGCACCTGCTACCTCACCTGGCGGGCCGTCTCCTTCGCCGACGGCGCCGTGACCTCCACGATCACCTCCGTGCCCATCGATCCCACCACCGGGAGGCGCCTGGGCGAGCCCGTGGCCCTGTGGCAGGGAACAGGCATGCGTGACCCCGAGGGGCCGCACCTCTACCGCCGTCACGGGTGGTGGTACCTGCTGCTGGCCGAGGGCGGGACCGGCGTCGGGCACTGCGTGACCATGGCCCGTTCGCGCGAGCTGACCGGGCCGTGGGAGCCCCATCCGGTGGGTCCCGTCCTCACCCACCGCTCGACCGACCACCCAGTCCAGGCGACCGGCCACGCCGACCTGGTGCCGCTGGAGGGTGACGAGACCTGGGAGGGCACACGCTTCGCGATGGTCCACCTGGGTATCCGCCAGCGTGAGCCCTTCCCCGGCTACCACCTCAACGGCCGCGAGACCTTCGTGGTCGGCGTGGACTGGGACGGGGACTGGCCCGAGGTCGACGAGTCCCGCTATGAGCAGGCCGTGCGGGACCAGGAGGCGGCCACTGACCGCTCCTTCACTGACACCTTTGCCGGCTCGGCAGGCCCTGTGGCCAGCGGGGACGAGCCCTGGGACCTGGATGACCGCTGGGTCTCTCCCGGCGGCCTGGCACGCACCGCGCTCTGCCGGGACGAGGACGGCGTCCTCGCCATGACCGGCCCGCAGGACGCGACCCTCCCGGCGCCGCTGCTGTGCGCCCGCGTGCGCGACGAGCAGTGGCGCGCCGAGGCGCTCCTGGAGCCGGAGGCAGGAGCCGTCGCCGAGATGTGCGTGTACCTCTCCCCTGAGCACCACGTGGCCGTGCGATGGCAGGACAGTCGAGTCTGCGCGCTCGCCACGGTCCTGGACCTGTCCCAGCAGCTCGGCCCGGCGCTCCCGGCTGCGGGCCCGGTGCGCCTGTGGGCGCGAGCAGAGCCACCCGAGCCCGGCTTCTTCGGCTCGCAGGTGCCTGACACCCTCATCCTCGGCCTCAGTGACGACGAGGGCGCCCACGAGCTGGGTCGTCTGGACGGCCGCCTCCTGTCCAGCGAGGTAGCCGGTGGCTTCACCGGCCGCATGATCGGGGTGCGCGCGCTGGCTGGCCGCACCCGTATCCGGTCGCTGACCTACACCACGGCCTAGCACGCACTGCCCCACGCAGCCGCCCGACGGCGCCGCGCTCCTACAGTGGAGCTTGGCGTCGTCGTCCGCCCTGGCACGGACGCACCCTGCTCAACCACTCACGAGGACCCACCATGACCCAGCCACCGCTCACCGACCGCTCCACCACGGCGTCACCCGCCTGGGCGATCCACCCCGCCTCCACCCCGATCGCCGTCCCCACCGGCGAGACGGGCCCCGTGGTCAGCGCGCCAGCCGGCACCCTGCGTGGGGTCTGGCGTCAGGTCGCGGTCCCGCCCGGCGCCGCACCCGCGACCTACGACCGCTCGGCAGCCTTCTACAACATCCCCTACGCTCAGGCGCCGGTGGGCCCGCGACGCTTCATGGCACCCGTGCGCGCCAAGCACTGGCAGGGCGTACGTGAGGCGGCTATACCCGGTCCCACGCCTCAGCGTCGCCCCTTCGGGGTGACCACCGCGATCCCTGAGCCCAGCGTGAGCGGTGAGGAGGTCCTCAACCTCAACGTCTTCACTCCTGATCCCGCCTCGGAGGCCCGGCTACCGGTCCTGGTGTGGATCCACGGCGGCGGCTTCTTCGCCGGCAGCCATAACAGCCCGTACTACGACGGCGCAGCCTTCAACCGTGACGGAGTGGTGACGGTCAGCCTGTCCTACCGCCTGGGCATGGATGGCTTCGGCTGGGTGCCGGACTCCGACGCACCGGTCAACCGCGGCATCCTGGACCAGGTCATGGCGCTGGAGTGGGTGAGTGAGAATATCGCCGCCTTTGGCGGGGACCCAGAGCGCGTCACCATCGCCGGCCAGAGCGCGGGCGGAGCGAGCGTGCTCGCGCTGCTGACCGCTCCAGGCGCTCGTGGCCTGTTCAGCGCCGCGATCTGCCAGTCCGGTGGGACGACGGCGGCCACGGTCGCCGACGCTCGTGCCGTGGCCTTGCGCGGGGCCGAGATCGCTGGCGTGCCAGCCACCCTGGCTGGCTGGCGCAGCCTGAGCGAGGAAGCGGTGCTCGACGTCGCAGCCATGCTAGGCACCGAGTTCCCGCTCTTTGACATCGACCTGGGTCCTGAAGGGCTGGCGCCCTTCCTGCGGCTGCCTCGCACGATGTCACGTACCTTCATGCCGGTGGTCGACGGAGAGGTCCTGCCACGGTCGACCTTCGAGGCTGTGCGCGCCGGGGCCGGTCACCAGGTCCCGCTGCTCATTGGCGGGGTGACCCATGAGATGACGCTCATCGGTCACGCACTGGCCGAGCCCCTGGCGCGGCTGTGCGGTGGCGCGGAGCAGGTGAGCGTGGACCGCCTGCTGGCCGAAGCCGGCCTGGAGCCGGTCGAGGTCGAGGCCTTTCACGCAGCCTATCCCGAGCTCTCGGGGCGCCCCGACGCCGATCTCGTGGGTGCGGGACAGGTCATCTCCGACTATCTCTTCCGGCTGCCTGCGCTAGAGGTGGTGCGTCTGCGCGCTGAGGAGCGGGAGGCAGCAGGAAGGACCTGGCTCTACGACTTCGCCTGGGGCTCGACGGTCCCGGGACCGGGCGCGGGCCTGGCCGGGCACTGCCAGGAGGTCCCCTTCGTCTTCGACTGCCTAACCCACCCTCATGCCGACGCCGTCCAGGGCCCGCACCGTCCGCAGGCCCTGGCGACGGCGGCACACGCCGACTGGGTGGAACTCCTTCGTCACGGCGACCCCGGATGGCGGCCGTGGGCGCTCTCGCGCACCGGCCGTACCTACGGCGGGCCCGAGGCGCCCGAGGGAGCCAGCGACGGCGAGGTCTTCAGCTGGGACTTCCACCTGCTTCAGCGAGGCTGAGACTCTGAGAGGCGCGCGAGTGCACGGACCACACGCCCCTCAGCCCTGGTCAGGAGCAACGCACCCTGATCGCCATCCACGGCCGGGACGGGAGCGCGACCTCCACCTGTCCTTGGGCCTCAGACAAGACGGTCTCAATCGTCATCGCCCAGGTGTCAATGAGATCGATACTCGCTATCCGTCCCTGCGGGACCCGGAGCCGCCAACGATGAGGCTGAGACCTCCCCATGTAGATCAGGCGGTAGTCCTCACCGTCCTCGGCGACGTAGCTCGAGTCGTCCCCACCTCGTACAGGGGTCAGGAAGCCGTGTGGAGCAGCGTCAACAAACTGCCGTAGGAAGGCGATTCGCTTCCACGCCTCTCCCTTGAGCCGTCCTCCGTTCGCCCACCAGATGCCGTCATCGCTGTAGTAGGTCTCACCGTGGGTCATGCCCGCCCCACGAAGGATCCCGATCCAGAAGCGTCTCAGCTCCTCCTGAGCGGTCAGGTTGCCCCACCCGAACTCCAGGTTGCCTTCATACCCATACTCGTCGATCACGACAGGCTTTCCGAAGCGCGTGGCCAGCTCATCGATCTTCTGCCCCACCGTGTCACCACCGCCTTGGAAGGAGACGTGTGTCACCCAGTCGACCGTGGCATCGAAGGCGTCAGTGATGTTGTGGACCCCGATCGGATGCCCGGCTCCGTCCTCCTCGCAGACGATCTGACCAAACCTCTCCCAGTCAGCAGGCCTCTTGGCCGTGACCAGCTCGTACTCGTTAGCCAGCGACCAGAAGACGTTTGGGAAGGCCGACAGCCGGCGCACCACATGCCGGAGGTAGGACTCGTCCACGTCCGGAGACATCGTGGAGAATCCCCATCTGTCATACGGGTGGAAGAGAATCAGGTCGGCGACGACTCCCAGACGTCCCAGCTCCCGGACACAACCCTCAAGCTTGTCAAAGAACTCAGCGTTGAACGCGTCCCAGTCCCACTGGGTCTGTCCTGGTCCTGCCGAGAGGAACGGAACGGACTCCGGCGCCGCCCGGTTGTAGTCGTAGTGCTTGGGGAAGACACACATCCGGATCTTGTTGAAGCCGGCCATCTCGAGCGTGCGAAGCGTCTGGCGACGAGTCTGCTCACCGGAGTGGATCCAGGCGTAGGCAGTAGTACCGATCGGCGTGTAAGCAGTGCCGTCCACGTGCTCGAAACGTGTGCCGCTCGCGACAACCGGGCCGTGCTCACCAGGAGCAGGCGCCCCGACCTCCACCTGTGCTCTCAGGGCCCCGGCCTCGCTGAGCCCCGTGACGTCAACCGTCCACGTCCCAGCCGTGTCAGGCAGGAACCTCATCACCAGGAAGTCTCCACGGTCGTAGAACGCCGTAGCGCGACGCACGGTAGGTGTACCTTCTCGCAGCGGTCCTGTAGCCGTGAGACGGACCGCGCTACCGGCCTCGAGGTCTCGCAGGAGGTTCCCGGCTCCGGGGAGCTCCACGACGACGTCGACCGGTTCCCAGACCCGCCCTCCCTGAGGGCACGTCAGACGAGCCGAGAGAGCCTGCTGCGGACTCAGCGTCCGTAACCGGCGTGCAGGTCGGCGTCGGGGTAGAGGTGTCGGGTCCTCAAGAGTGCTGAGACTGTCCAGGACCTCTAGGCAGGCGGGGCTGGAGTGTCCAAGCTCTATGCCGAGAATCACGCCGATAGGAAACTCAGGGTGCTGCGAGGCAAGGTCCTCCCCCTGCCCGAATCCCTCTACCTTGGCTGCCACAACCGTCCGGGCCTGTGCCGAGGCCAGAACCGCGCGGACAGGCGTCTGGCTGTCCATCATTCTCATGCCCGTCCGTCCTCTCCACGAACCTGGCGAACCTGGGCAGAGGCGTGCAATGGACGGCGCCGCGGGTCGACGACAGCGCTCCCCACAACCTGCAGCGTTGTCGCAGCGCGCACGTCCTCGCTGGAGGAACCGACACGCAGGTCCAGAGCCCCTCCTTCCACTACCCACGCCATCTCTCGGTCAAGAAACGCCATGAGCTCAGGGCTGACCTCGAAACAGACCTCAGCCTGCTCCCCGGGCTCAAGACGCACGCGCTGGAACCCGATGAGCTCCTGCACCGGGCGGCTCATCGAGGCGTAGCTGTCCGTCGCATAGAGCTGAACCACTTCTGTGCCGACACGGTCGCCGGTGTTCATCACCGTCACGCTCACCGTCACGATCTGACCCGGCTCAACCTGGGGAGCGGAAGGAACCAGGTCCGAGTACGCGAACGTGGTGTAGCTCAGACCGTGCCCGAAGGGGTAGCGCGGGGTATGAGGCATGTCCACGTACTCGGGGAAGCCGACCGAGGCACCCTGGTGCCACTGCGAGCCGTTGGGGTGGTTGTAGTAGACCGGGACCTGTCCTGCGCTACGGGCGACAGAAACTGGTAGCCGCCCGCTTGGGTTCACCTCGCCTACCAGGACGTCGACGACAGCCTGCGCCCCTGCTTCCGCCGGGTTCCACGCCTCCACGAGCGCGCTCATCTGGTCAGCCTGGTCCGATGAGACAGGACGACCGTCAAGATGGATGCCAACAGCCGGTATGTCAAGAGCAGCAAGTTCACGTAAGAAGCCCTCCTGGGTCGGGGGCAGCGTCACGGTGGTCGAGTCGACTCCTTCGCCCATCGACGCGATCGAGCCTGTGCCGTTCTTGCCTCCGAGAACGCAGATGACCAGGTCGCTGTCACGGGCTGCCTCCAGGGCCTCGCCCCACGAGGACTGGCTATCCCCTGCAATCTCATAGCCCCGTGCCCAGCGCACCTCGCTATCTGGCAGACGACGGATCAGCTCTTCTACCAGGGTCGGCGTCCCCGCGTGGAAGGTCTCCAGGAGGGCGTCGAACTCAGCCGTCTCGTCACTCTGGATGAGAGTCCCAGGGACGGTCGGGTACCCCGTGGCCTGCTGCGCCCCGGTGTCAATCGTGCCAGCCATGGACTTGCGAGCAGCAAGGACCCCTTCCGCCATTGACAAGTGGGAGTATCCGGCGAAGAAGAACCGCGCGTTCACGGCCTGGGGCCCAACGACCAGGATCCTGGCCATGCTCTGAGAAGCACCCGAGCCCAGGGGAAGAACGCCGTCGTTCCTGAGCAGCACGATGGACTCGCGAGCCGACTGCAACGAGGCCTTCCTGGCTCTGGTGTCAGCGTCACCACTGAACGGCTCCCGCAGTTGCTCACCTTGCCACGCGTACGGGTCCTCAAACAGGCCCATCCGGAACTTTGCAGTCAGTACACGAAGCACCGCGGCGTCGAGCACCCTCATGTCAACCAGACCCGTACGGATACGCTCGGCCAGCTCCTCGTCAAACCCCTGGATCTCGTGCCACTCCACGTCCAGACCGGCTTCAAGCGCCTGCTGGCCTGCGTCGGCGAAGGTCTCAGCCGTGCGCTGGAACAAGTGCATGTTCCCGATCGCCCCGTAATCGGCAACCGTGGTGCCCTCAAATCCCATCTCCTCGCGCAGGAGCCCGGTCAGGAGCCTTCGAGATCCAGAGACCACTTCGCCGTTGACCGAGTTGTAGCAGGGCATTACGCCCTTGAGCCCACTGTTGATCGCGGCCTGGAACGGTTTGGCGTAGACCTCACGAAGGAGACGCGACCCGATGCTCGCGTGCGTGCCGTGAATACCCCCCTCGGATCCGTGAAAGCCGAGGAAGTGCTTTGCGACGGCGTCAGAGCGTCGCCCGCTGCCGTCACAGGCCTGGATACCACGCGTCAGCGCGGCCCCCATGACACCGGACAGGGTCGGGTCCTCACCGTAGGCCTCCCCGAAACGTCCCATCCGTGGGTCCCGCGCAATGTCGAGGACCGGAGCCATCGAGTAGGTGATGCCTACAGCACGCTCCTGGGCGGAAACGATCTGTCCCAGCTCTTCCTCAAGGTCGGGATCGAACGACGCCCCTCGCCCGATCGCGTTTGGGAAGGACACCGCGCCAGGTAGGTAGGCGCCGTCGAGAGCCTCCATGTGGAAGATCGCCGGGACGCCGTGCGGCTGGCGGTCAATCACCTGCCTCTGGACGGTTCTTTGGAACTCAGCCGTCTCGTCCAGGCTGGTGAGCTGTCTCATCTCCAGCGTCGTGACGTGTCCGACGCCTAAAGGAGTACGTGCGAGCAAGTCCGAGGAGTCAAGCTCTGAGGAGCACTGCCGAGGAAAGATGCACTGTAGCTGACTCAGCTTCTCCTCAGTACTCATCACCGCGAGGAGCGCGGCTGCCCTCTCGCTGTCACTCAGGCTCCTGTTGAGCCAGTCGACATCGCTTGTCATGGTGGTGTCTCCATCAATCGTCATCGGTCTAGGTCAGCTGCTTGTCCTCGCGCGGCCGGGGCAGATCACCCTGCCGCTGCTCGCGCTCAGTCGTAGTCATCAGGGCTCCATGAGTCCAGCCAGTCGATAACCACCCGGTCTCCCTCGAATCGCAAGGGCAGCCAGACATAGTCAGCCACTGCTGTATCCGCACCGTTAGCCTCGTAGAGCGAGGCCCGGACAGCCGGCGACAGGGGTTTCGTGGTCACGGCCTCGGTCTGCTGACCTCCCATGGGACGAAAACGCTCAGCAAACCCCTCCTGCACGAGCCCGGAGTCCCCGTCCCACCGAGGAAGCCATCGGTCCGCGAGCGCGATGTAGAGGTCGTCCTTGCCTGGGACCTTGAAGATGCTGGAAATCTGGGATCGGAAGGAGCTGGCGGAAGTGTCCCCAGGATGGGGGTCGCCCTGGACCTGCCAGGGCCCGTGGTAGCTAGGTGCCGTCGCCACCATCGAGGGATTAGGCAGGTATCCCGTGGTCCCGGAGGTTACGAGGTAGTGCGTCCCGTGGCGCTCGAAGTACGCAGGTGCCTCACGCACGTACGGAGGCTGCTTGTACGGGAAATGAGTGGAGTAGTAGCCGGTGACGTCCGAGGCGTCAGCAGTCAGGTCAGCACAGACGAGCTCGCTGTGGACCCGCTCGAAGTAGTAGTAGGTCTTGCCGTCAGTCGGGTCCACAACCAGGTCGAAGTCACCGGCATTCATTCCCAGAGGCTTGAAGTCCCGGTGGATGAAACGGTAGGGACCGAGGAAGCTGGGAGAGGCCAGGACGCTGGAACGCTGCCCGTCAGTACTCATGACCTTGATCCAGCACACAAACAGGCCACTGTCCTCGTTGTAGACGATGTGCGGCCGGTCCATCTTGCTCGTGGGATGGAGCGGGGAGTGCTGGTCAGCAAGGTCGGGCGGGATGATGAGTCCGCAATCTGCCCAGTTCACCAGGTCCTGCGACCGGTAGGCGCGTACCCCCCAGTGCCAGATCGAGCCATCAGGTGTGGTGCGCTCCTTGTTCTCTCCGTACCAGTAGTAGACGCCGTCAACGACGATCAGGGAGCCGCCGTGGGACTGGATCCTCTTGCCCTCGGTGTCGTACCACGGTTTTCCCGGCGTAATCCGGTCACGTCGCCCACCACGCTCGGGATGAGGTAGCGAGTCCGGGTGAATCGGGGCCAGGTCAGCGAGCGGGTTCCCGGATTCAAGGAGATGCGCCTGGCTCATCGTGCCACCTCCGCGATGAGATCATTCAGGCGTTCCTTGAGGCCTGCTGGTGTGAACCGAGGATCCGGAGCCATCTGGTCAGGAACCACAGATACCGGATGATCCAGGTATCGGCGCAGGCGTGCAGCGACCTGAGCCGAACCGATCGTGAGCGGGCCAGCATGCGCCATGACGTCAACGAGGGCCGACCACGACGCCGGGTCGTCGATCAGCTCACGGACCGTGCTGACAGGCCGAGGTGCCTGTTCCTCCCACGCCACGCTGAGCTCGTGATGCCCGTGACTGACCGACACTGGTGCCTGACCGGGGAGACAGACGTCGGCCGTGACACCGACCGGGATATCGATACGAGCGGTCAGGGTGTGCGAGTCGTGCTCCCACTCGACCGCTACCTGTCCGTAGGCGGACAGGTGACAGGCCTGCGCCGAGGTGACTCCTGGCACAGGGGTCGGGCGGACCAGGACGCGACTCCATCCAGGCGCTGCTGGCGACAGCCCAGCCAGCCCTCGGTGCAGCCAGTCTGACACCGCGCCCAGCGCGTAGTGGTTGAAGCTCGTCATCTCCCCTGGGTTGATACGTCCGTCCGGCAGCATCGAGTCCCAGCGCTCCCAGATCGTCGTCGCCCCCATCGTCACCGGGTAGAGCCAGGAAGGACACTCGGTCTGGCACAGCAACCGTCCTGCGACCTCCTCGTGCCCCGTCATGGCCAGGGCCTGGACAATCAGCGGCGTGCCTACGAACCCGGTCGCGATATGGAAGCCGGAGGCACGAACGAGATCGGCGAGGCGTTCGCCCGCGAAGGCCCGTTGCTGCGGGGTCACCAGCAGCTCCCACACGATCGCCATCGCGTAGGCCGTCTGTGCGTCAGAGTGGATGCGCCCCTGCGGCGTGACGAAGGCACGGTTGAAGGAGTCCCGGACCTCCGCAGCCATGCGGGAGTACCGCTCAGCCAGGTTCGTCTTCCCCAGGACCCGCGCCGCCTCAGCCAGCACACGCGCCGACCGGAAGAAACAGGCTGTCGCCACGACGTCAGGATCCGTGGCGGCGTCCGCAGGACGTTCAGGCGGCGCCGTCGGATCCAGCCAGTCCCCGTACTGGAAGCCTCCAGACCAGATCCGGTCTGTCCCCGCCAGCTCCGCCTCGCGGTCAACCCACGCCTGCATCGAGTCCAGCTGAGCGCGCAGGACCTCCGCGTCACCGGTGGCCTCGTATACCGCCCAGGGAACAAGGACCGCTGCGTCTCCCCACGCTGCTGCCGCAGGCTCCTCGGCCTCTTGGAAGGCAGGGACAACATGTCCCACCGTGCCGTCGTCTCGCTGCTCCGCAGCGAGGTCATGGAGCCACGAGGAGAGGAATGACGCCGTGTCGTAGAGGAAGGACGCTGTCGGCGCGAAGGCCGCGATATCGCCTGTCCATCCCAGGCGCTCATCGCGCTGCGGGCAGTCAGTCGGGATTCCGACGAAGTTGCCCCGGGTCGACCACACCGTGTTCTGGTGCAGGGAGTTCAGCAGGTCGTGTGAGGAGCGGAAGGTACCGACCCTCTCCATGTCCGAGCCGATCACCACTAGTGAGACGTCCTCGGCCTGAAGATCGGGCACACCCGTGATCTCGGCATAGCGCAGGCCGTGGAGCGTGAGCGTGGGCTCAAGAACCGTTTCCTCAGGACCACCGAGGATCCACGTATCCGTAGCGCGTGCCCCACGAAGCGGACGCGTACCGAGCTCACCGCCTTCCAGGACCTCAGCGTGGCGGATCACCACGGACGTCCCACGGGCTAGGCCTCGCACGGTCAGACGCACGACCCCGACAGCGTTCTGACCGAAGTCGACGAGTGTCTTGCCTGACGGAGAGGTCCACACCTCCTGGGCCGGCAGGAGATCGACAGGGCGGATCAACGGAGCAGCCTGCGGGCACAGCACGACCTCCTCGTGCTCCCGGCTCCTTGGTGCCGCGCTGACAACCTCGACAGGCCATGACGGCACCTTGTCCGTCGCCCAAGGTACCGTCCGCCGAAGATCGGTGTACTGCCCGTCATACAGGTCGTCAGACACAACCTGGGACTCGTACGCCGTCCAGGACGGGCCAGTCGCAATGACACGCCTTTGCCCGTCACGCATCTCGACCTCAAGCTGAGCGCTCAGGGCCAGCCGGTCTCCATAGAAGCAGCGATCCCCCAAGTAGCCCACGTGCCCCCTCCACCAGCCGTTGCCGACCAGGACGTCCAGCCGGTTGAGCCCAGAGCTCACCAGCGCGGTCACGTCCCAGGTCACGACCTGGAGCCGATGGTCGTAGGCTGTCCATCCAGGGTTGAGAAGAGAATCGTCCACACGCTGACCGTTGAGCCGAGGTTCAACCAGGCCGTGCCCGGTCGCCCTCAGACGGGCTGAGCGCACGCCCTCAGGAAGCTCGAAGCTCGTCGAGAGCACTGGTGCGCTGTGATCGAGCTCCCCGACGCCCACAGGAGAGATGAACGACGCCAACCACTGATCGGCATCAAGTAAGGCAGCCTCCACCTCCACCGGGGCCGACCACTGGCTCCACCCCTCCTGCTCGCCACACACCCCTAGAAGCCGAACCCGTACGCTCGCCACCTCACATGAGCCCAGCGGCGAGGTCGGCCACGGCACCAGGACCTGCTCAGAGGAGCTCACGACTACGGCCTGGACGCCAGGCTGCCGCGTCACCTCAATCTCGTACGCGCGCTGCACCCACCCACCCGGTGCGTGCTCAACGCACCACGACAGGCGCGGAGCCGGTGTCTCAACGGCCAGCACACGTGGTTCCGGCCGGTGATGCTCCAGGCGTAGCCTGGTGATAGTCACGTCCTCGCAAGACGGGGGCAGAACGTTCATAGGTCTTCTCCGTGGGTCAGTGGGGCTTACCCTCAGGGGCGTGCGTAGGTGGCCTGGCGCAGAGCGCGTCGGCGACGCTGCTTGACGGGGTCCGCGACTGGCGCGGACATCTGCAGACGGCGGGTGTACTCATGAGCTGGCTTCGTCGCCACCTGCCGAGCAGGCCCTGTCTCCACCACGCGTCCTTGGTACAGGACCGCAATGCGGTCAGAGACGCGATTGACCACGCCCAGGTCGTGGCTGATAAAGAGGTAAGAAACCCCTCGGTCCTTCTGGATCTGCTCAAAGAGGTCAAGAACCCGCGCCTGGGTCGTGACGTCAAGGGCAGAAGTCGGTTCATCACAGATGATGACTGAGGGGTCCATAGCCAGCGCGCGAGCGATGGCGATGCGCTGCCGCTGGCCTCCAGAGAACTCGCGAGCATATCGCCCTGCTGCGTCCGCAGGCATCGCCACGGCGTCAAGCAGCTCCCGAACCCGGCGGCCGGAGTCGAGAACGCCGGCAGCCTGGAGGGGCTCAGCCAGAATCTGGCCAATTCTCATAGCCGGGTTCAAGGAGGTGTAGGGATCCTGGAACACGACCTGGATCTGGCTCGCGATCGCGCGACGCTGAGAGCGGCCGACGCCGGAGATCCGCTGACCTCTCAGACGGATCTCCCCGCCAGACACCGGAGCCAGGCCCAGGACCGCTCGTCCGATGGTCGTCTTTCCTGATCCTGACTCCCCCACGAGCGAGAGGGTCTCGCCCTCATGGAGCTCCAGGCTCACTCCGTGGATGACAGTCGTTCCAGGGCCTCGACCGCTTCCGGGGAAGGTGACGACGAGGTCCTCGACCTCAAGAAGCGGTGGTGTGTCAGATCCGCTCATGACTCCATCTCCATGATCTCAACGCTGAGCGAGGCGGCCAGCAGCTCGCGTGTGTACTGCTCGCGGGGCGTGGCGAACAAGGACTCCACGTCCTGGGTCTCAATAACCTCGCCGTCCTTCATCACCGAGACCGTGTCGCACAGGTCAGCCACGACTCCGAGGTTGTGGGTGACGAAAAGAACTGACATGTTCCTCTGGCGTGCCAGGTCACGCAGGAGATCCAGGATCTCGGCCTGGACCGTGACGTCCAGGGCCGTGGTCGGCTCGTCGGCGACGATCACCTCAGGCTCACAGGCGAGGGCACCACAGATCAGGACTCGTTGTGCCATGCCGCCTGAGATCTCGTGGGGATACAGCCCCATCACCCGTTCGGCGTCATCGATCCCCACGGCATGCAGGAGGGAGACGATGCGCTCGCGGATCTCGTCACGTGTCCACTTCGTAGTGGCACGCATCCCGTACTCCAGCTGCTTGCCGATCGTAAACGACGGGTCAAGGTTGCTCATCGGCTCCTGAGGCACGTAGGCGACAGTGCGTCCACGTACAGCACGCATCGCTGCTGGATCACCGAGGACATCGACGCCATCGACCATGATCCTGCCACCAAGCCTGAGAGCTTCCTTGGGGAGGATGCCCAGGACCGAGAACGCAATCTGCGACTTCCCTGAGCCGGACTCCCCCACGAGCGCGTGGATCTCCCCCTTGCGCAGGTCGAGGTCAACGCCGTGGACGACCTCGCGGAAACCTGAGTCCGTCGGATACCCGACTCGCAGCCCGCGGACTGACACTGCTGCCTCAGGATCTGGGGTACGGACGTGGTCCTGGGCATGAGCCGCACGCGTCGACTCCAGCGCCGAACGACGTTGGCGATCAGTGACGTTCCGTGCACGGGCAGAAGCCTGAAGGGCGTCGGACAAGGCGTTGCCTAGGAGGATCAGGACGAGGATGACCACTGAGATCACCAGGGCAGGCCACACCACGGCTACCGGGTTGTTGTAGATGCTGTTGAGGCTCACTTGCAGCATGACGCCCCAGGAGACACCGGCTGGGTCTCCCAGTCCGAGGAAGGACATACCTGCCTCGGTGCCGATACCCGAGGCAAGGATGAACGCCCCCTGGATCACGATCGGCGCGCGCACCGCCCACAGAATGTGGCGACCGATGATACGGGCGTCAGACAGCCCGACCACCCGTGCGGCATCGACGTAGAGCTCTTGACGTGCAGAGACGACGACCGATCGCACCAACCGGTAGTAGGTCGGAGCGGTAAGCAGACCGAAGACAGCCATCATCACCGGGATATTCGGTCCAGTCACCGCATACAGCGCGATGAGAAGGATGATAGAGGGCAACGACATCAGCACGTCAGTCACGAAGCCGGCCACGGCCTCGAGACGTCCCCGATAGAAGCCCGCGACGAGACCGCTGCTCACTCCGACGACGAGGGAGACCGCGAGCATGATCAGGCACGAGACGACCGTCTGCCGTGCCCCCCAGATGAGGCGGGACAGGATGTCGCGCCCAGAGCCGTCCCCACCCAGAAGGTGACCCGGTGTTCCCGGCGCTGCGTTGGTAGCCGCGAGGTCCGTGACGTTCGGGCCGTAGGGGGACAGGACCGGGGCAAAGATCGCCGTGATCACGACAGCTGCCACGACGAGCAGGCACACGTCAGCCACCGGGTCGCGCAAGAGCCTGGAGATGACGCCATGGTTAGCGCTCTCCCGGCCGTCCGCGACCGCCGTGCCCTCTTCGCAAGCGGGGGCGAGCACATTCGTGTCAGTCGGAGAGCTCATCGCGTCCTCGCCTTCGGGTTGAGCAGGGTGATCGCGAGATCACCCAGGAAGTTGACAATGAGGACGATGACGGCCGTGACGACGACGGTGCCCATGACCATGGGAACGTCGAAGATCTGCGCTGAGGAGTTCGCCAGCTGACCTAGACCTGGTAGGGCGAAGACCTGCTCGATAAAGACCGCACCGCCAAGCAGGGAGAAGACCGTCAGGCTCAGGACCGTCAGCCCCGGCGCTGCAGCGTTTCGCAGCACGTGGCGGAAGACTACTGCCCGTTCGTCCACGCCCCGTGCGCGGAGGGTACGCACGTAGTCCTTACCCAGCTGGTCAAGAGTCGCTGTGCGGAACTGCTGTGCAGCGCTGGAGACAGCACCGATGAGAAGCGCCAGTACCGGTAGAGCGACGGAAGCAGCCCATCGCCCCAGTGACACCTCAGGCGAGACGTATCCGGTTGCAGGAAGTACACGCCAGAAGATCGCAAAGACGAAGACCAGGACGATCGAGGTGATGAATGAGGGGACTGCGGTTCCGACGATCGACACCAGCTGGAGGAGACGGTCGACCCAGCCTCCCTTGACCGCCGCAGTGACGCCGAGGACCACGCTGAGGAACGCTGTCAGGACCAGAGCGATGACGACGATCGCCAGGGTCACCGGAACGCGCGTCGCGAGTGCCTCGGTCACCGACTGGCCGGTGTAGAAGGAGCGCCCCAGGTCCCCCGTCAGCAGGTCCTGGGCCCAGTGCCAGTACTGGATGAGAAGGGGCTGATCAAGGCCGAGCTCGGCCATCTTGGCGGCCACGCTCTCCTGAGTGACCTCAGCCTGCATCCCCATCACTGCCCGGGCGATACCCGGCCCGTTGCCGTACATGAGGAGGAAGACGACGAAGGTCACGACTACGAGAACCACCACGGACCGCAGGAGGTTCTTCCCCACCGAGGCGAGCATGATCAGCGCCCCCACCTACTCACGCAGCAGGTGCTCACTGGAAGTCCCGGAGCTTAGGCGCCAATCCCTCATTGTCCGAGACATGGTCGATGACGACGTCGGAAGTGTGCGCGTAGAAGGAGGTGGGGTTGACCATGGGCGCGAACCAGGCCTGGTCAATGACGTACTGGTTGATAGCCTTCTGCGCTGCCTCGGCTTCTTCATCAGTACCGGTGCAGATGATGTCCCACTGGGCGTTGACGTAGTCGTCGCTCTGGTGCTCCAGGTTCCAGTAACCCGTGTCCCGTACCACGATGTCGATGTCCTGCGCGGAGGCACCGAAGTTGCCGAGCTGCCAGAGCACAACGGGATATGTGCCTGAGAGAAGGTCACCGATAGCGTTGGCTCCAGTGAGCGGAACCTGCTTCACCGTGATGTTGAGCTCGGCGAGCTGCTGGGTGACATAGGGCATGAGTACCTCGTGGTTCTGCCCCGCCATCGTCGGTAGCTCGATCTCAAACCCGTCTGCGTAGCCGGCCTCGACCATCAGGGCCTTCGCCTTGTCCACGTCGAAGGGATACGGGTCAGCAAGGTCCTCGATGTAGGCCTTCGAGCCCGGTCGGAAGATCTGGTGCGACACCTCACCGTGCCCGGCGTACAGGTTGTCGACCATGGCCTGCTTGTCAAAGACCATGTTGATCGCCTGGCGGACGCGGACGTCGCCAAGGGCCGGGATGATCTCGCCCTTGTGGTCCGTCAGCAGCAGACGCGTGGTCTGACCATTCATCTCTGTCATCTCGAAGCCAGAGCCAGTCACCTCGTCATAGGACTGGGCGTTGACGAGGGTTCCATCGATCTGACCGGTCTTGAGCGCGTTGAGAGCAGCAGTCTCCGAGTCGTAGACCTTGCACACGAGCTTGGCGTACGGATACGCGTCAGCCTCCCAGTGGTCCTCGTTCTTCATAAAGGAGTAGACAGAGCCACGTGTGGTCCCAGCCTCGTCCAGGAGGTACGGGCCGAAGCCAACCGGCTTGTCATTGAGGTCGCCCGACTCGATGAGTGCCGGAGAGGTCAGCTTGACCCTGAAGATGCGATCGTTCATAAGGGGCTGCGGATCCGGCCAGCTGATGGTGATGGTCTGGGCATCCGGGACGTCGAAGGTGATGCCTTCATAGAGACTACGGGTAGCCTCAGTCGACGCCGCCAGCTCAAAGTTTGCCTTGACCATCGCAGCGTCTGCCGCGGTGCCGTCAGAGAACGTGACTCCCGGACGCAGGTGAGCGGTGAAGCTCTTCCGGTCCTCGCTGATCTCCCAGGACTCGGCCAGGCTCGGCGACAGCTCACCAAACTCGTCAATGCGGCACACCAGCCCCCAGACGGCCTCACCGGGCCATCCTTGGTAGCCCGGCTGGTTAGCAGGATCCCACCCTTGAATATCTGCTGTCATTCCAAGAGTCAGGGTGTCCTTGGATCCGCCCGACGCCGAGCCCGCGCTCGACCCCCCTTCACCGGTGCAGGCAGCCAGAACCAGACCGAGAGCTGCCGCTGCGGAGCCGGTCAGCACGGAACGACGGGTAATGAGTCGCATGATGTCCTCCCTTGGACAGATGGGGATACGAACTCCTGGCCGGGTCGCCGTCGACGTCCGACCGGAACCTTGCACAGTGGGTATGTGAAACGTTCTACATAGAGGATAACGAAGAACTCCGAGATCCGTCAAGCAGATTGGTGCACGCATTTACAAAATGTGCAGCCGCTCCATCAGCCCCACCGTCTCTCCGGCTTTCAGCCCTCTCTGCTCGATCACCCGAAGCATTACGTCGAACGATCTACTTCCTCTAGAATGTCCCTGTGTCCAATGTCGTGAGCACCTCCACCCCCTCCAAGCCACCCAAGCGCGCCACAATCAAGGACGTGGCCGCGGAGGCCGGAGTGTCAGTTGCCGCAGTCTCCAAGGTGCTGCGCAACGCCTACGGCGTCTCCGACCAGATGCGGCAACGAGTCGAGCTCGCGATCGACAAGCTCAGCTACCGCCCCCGCACAGGCGCCCGCACGATGCGTGGCAGCTCTCAGACCATCGGACTGGTCCTGACTGACTTCGCCTCCCCCTTCCAGTTCGAGGTGGCCGAAGCTATCGCCTCCCGGCTCAGTCGTACCGACTACCAGGACATCCTCACTATCGCCGGAACCTCACCACAGGGGTATCGCAGACGCATCGACGCGCTCGTCGACCTGCAGGTTGACGGCATTGTCCTCATCTCCCCCAGGCTGGGAATGTCTGCTCTTAGTCACTTCGCCCGGACGACCCCTCTGGTGACCGTAGCGCTCCACGGCGAGCCGAAGCTGTTCGACACTGTCGTCACTGACGAAAGACTCGGAGCACGGCTCATGGTCGACCATCTCGTCTCCCTCGGGCACGAGTGGATCGCCCACACGACCATGCCGGTCTCCAGCGTGGAGGACAGCTATCAGCTGTCCCAGACCATGCGGCGTCAAGGGTTCATCGAGGCGATGGACAGCCACGGCCTCGTTCCAGACATCATCGAGACCTACTACTCCGAGGCAGGTGGACGCAGCGCCGCCAAGCGGGCACTTGCCCGTAAGCACCGACCCACCGCGCTGTTCGCAGGCACCGACGCCGTCGCCTTCGGAGCACTGGACTACCTTGAGGAACAAGGCCTGCACATACCACAGGACATCAGCGTCGCCGGCTACGACAACGTCCACACCTCTGGTCTGCGGCGGGTCTCCTTGACCACTGTCGACCAGTCGGGGAAGCAGACAGGTGAAGCAGCGATCGAGCTGCTACTTGAACGGATCGGTGGACGCAGCGAGGCAAGCCTCCGCGTCATTGAGCCCGCGCTCGTCACACGAACCACCACCGCTCCCCCACCTCAGCAGCGATCGCGCTGAAGACCGAGCCACGCCTGTACGGGTGCTCAGGAGGCCTGGGCTGGCGGACGGTCTGTGGGAACGCAAAGTCTCGTTCCCACAGACCGTCGCCTGTCCTCAGACCCGTCTACGAGTCATCAGAAGCGCTCCAGCGCCACTGACCGCCAGGCTCAGGACCGCCAGAACAGTGACCGCAGGCCCCGTCCTCGCTAGACCTGTTGCCGAACGTGTCGTTGAGGTCGGGCCGTTACCGACCGCCTCGCTCCTCGCAGACACTGCCAGTTCCGAACGCGGGGCTACCGTCCCAGTATCCGCCGACGGCGAGGTCACGGACACAGGCGCTCTCAGGCCTTGACCCACCCCTGTACCTAGCGAAGGTTCTGGGTCGGGCTTCTCAGCCGGGTCAGGGTCGAGGTCGGTCGTCTCCGTGGGTACCACCTCAATGCGGGCCCGAGCGAGATTCTGTACCCGGGCAAAGGCGCTGTCCCGATCCACGGCTGCCGTAGCCCGGACCGTGACCCAGTACGTACCTGGCTGGGTGAAGACATGTTCCGTCGTCATGCTTACCGCACTACCCGATGCCTCAGCGGCCTCGCCGTAATGACCGCTGCCGTCGTGGTCCCACTCGAAGCCCACGATCTGGCCGGCTGCGGCAGGCACCTGAGCCTTGGCCTCCAAGCGGACGGTCTGGCCAACCTCGACGGTCGACACCGAGGCCTTCAGGCTCACCACAGGCTGAACGCCACCTCGTTCGGCAGACGAGGCCGGCAGGACTACCTGCCCGCCGTCGACGCGGTAGGTGCTGGACGCAGGAGGCTCCGAACCATCCTCGACCCAGGTAGCCAGGTCACGCAACGCTCGTTCCACCATAGGGTCGTAGGAGACGACACGAGTAGCCTTCTCCCCGTCCACGGGTCCTTCAAGGTGATCCGCGTTCTCGTTGACGTAGATGCGCAGCCGTTCGTCCACACCTTGATCTCCTCGCACCTGGCGAACCCGAGTGACGTACCACGGAGCGTGCCAGGTGTAGGCGTCAACGTCCTGCAGGTTGGAGACCAGGATCATCTTTCCCTCGAACAGACCCGAGTACCCAACCCCTCCTGAGATCGAACGTGCCATCATTGCCGGGAGATTCACCTTACGCTGTGGGAAGAGTGGATCGCCCTCAGGACCGTAGAACCGGTCATAGGCGGTCATACCCAGCCCTTGCACCGGCAGCTGGTGCCGATAGTAGGAACGCACTGCCAGTGCCCAGCGGTTGTCCACAGCGATCCGGGTCCCGACCTTGAGGGCCGCCAGCACATCCGGCTCGGTGTCGGAGCCCACCTGAATCCGCCCCGTCTCGTCCACGGTTCCAGCCAGCGCACCCACGGGGGCCCCGTCATCGCCTATGACCTGCAGGTCCGATCCCTCCGTCGGCACCCCGTGGGGCAAGCTCTGCGTCGAGAGCTCAGCGACTGTTCCAGGCTCATGACTGTGCACGGCGCTGACAGTGACGGTGGTGTCCAGGAGCGCGGCCCGAACAGCCTCTCCCAGCGGGGAGGCCTCGGTCCCAAGGTAGCCAGGCTTGGTCCAGAAGTCCTCGACGTAGGTCGGATCCATTCTCCTGACCAAGGCCGTGTTTCCGAGCAGCCCGTCGTCGAAGGTGTAGCCAAGAAGATAATCGGGGTCCTCCCATCCCTCGAGCTGGACACCCAGTGCCGTCATCTCCTCCAGCATCATGGTCTGAGCCTCGTTGAGGCCGACATAGGGGTCTTTCCCGTTAACCACAGCCTCAGAGACCTGTTGCCGTACGTCACCGAGAACCAGACGGCCCATGGCGCGGATAAAGAAGTTGTGAGGGATGGAGGACGGCGTCCCCATCACCGTCGGTACGAACCCGTCCCACACACCGCTAGTGCCCTCAGCCGCGCCGATGGTCTGGAAGGACCCACCGGAGGGACCGTACAGATACCCGTAGATGTGGTCGCTGCTGCCGTAGTACGAGGCCGCAATCTGACGCGACACCCGCGCAGCGGCAGCCGCGTGCCGGTAGCCGCTGGCTCCAGACGCCTGAACCGTGTAGGCACCTGACTGAGCCCCGAAGAGCACTCTCGTATCCGTCGCGTTCTCGTCAGTCAGGGGGTAGGTGTACTGAAAGAACCGTCCGCTCCACTGGTGGGCGGGCGGAAGATAGACGGCGAAGCGTGACTTCGTGCCCTCGAAGCTCCCGCGAACAATGTGTAACGTTGTCGGAGAGGTGACATCCTCTTCGGACTCAATCACCACACGACCATAGTCGGCGTCCAGGCACTGCTCGGTCACGAGCACGGCTCCCGTCGGAGAGACCTTGCACGCCTCAGCCTCATCTGCAGGAGCAGCCCACGCAGCCCCGGCATGACCGCAGAGGCCGAGCACGACAGCAAGCGCACCGCACAGCAGTGAGCGACGTGCGCCCAATCGGCTCTTTCGCTTCAACCCTTCCGATCGAGGCCCCGCCTGCCGCCGACGCAAGCACGCCACGACTGGCTGACGGCTACGCCTGACAATTCCTTCGAGCATCGTATCCTCCTTCGACACGCGCCTCCACGAGCCGACAAGGCGAGCGCGTGACGACCAGCTGGGAGGCGTCGGGGAACGGCGAGCAGAGCGGAGGCACCGTTGCCCCACTTCCAGACTCCAGACTCGTAGACCGTTCTACACTTGACGATAAGGGCACTCCTCGATCTCGTCAATAGGCTCGAGTCACGCAGAGCCCCCGCATCGTCGCCCCCCCCCGGAAGCCAGGCACCGATGACGAGCCGTCGCTCGCCACCCGGGGCCCTCTCCGCAGTACCACCCCGCGCAGGAACACCCTCCCCCGACGACGTCAGCACAGCCGAGGGTTCCGGCGGCGACAGGAGCCCCTCTACCCCGCCACCACCAGCACCACTCGCTGGTACCGCGTCAGTGCCGGCACGCCGTCGTCCGTCCCCTCGACCACGAGATGGATCTCCTGACCAGGCTCAGCCTCCTGCGGGACCGAGACGACGGCACTACCCTGGCCGTCGTCGTCCACGGCAGGCGCCACAGGGCAGGGCCTCGGTCCCGCCTCGGGGTAGGCCCACCAACGCAGTGTCACGACATCGCCGTCAGGGTCGGTGGCCTCGGCCTGGAGCACTACCCGTTCGCCAGCCCGGACCGCGCGCCGCAGCCCGCCTTCCGGGTACTGCTCGCGCGAGAGTCCGCCGACGACGCTGACCACCGGTGGGTGGTTCGCGTCCTCGAAGCGGGGCGTGACCGACCAGGCCAGTCGGGAGGCGAAGTCGTGCTGGGCCGCACGCCACCAGCGCGTGGCGTGGGACTCCGCAGGCGCCTCCCCCTCGGCGTCGCGGTCGACGACCAGGGGCGGCCAGGCCGGCTGCGGCAGCTCAGGCATTCCCGGTAGGTCCGGCAGGTTGAAACGCATGTCTGAGCTCAGGGTGTCGGTGTGCTCCGGGTGGGGTGCCTGGCGCCCGCCCCAGCCGCCGTAGGTCGCGTCCTGCCAGCTCGACAGCCCGTTAGGCACGAGCAGGAGGAAGTTGGAGGTGTCTCCCTCAGAGATGAACGAGCCGGCCTCCTGCACCGGGCACCACACGGCGTAGCCCTCAGCGGCCAGCTCAGCCTCCTCCTTGCCCTGGATCCAGAAGTAGTCCTCGCGATCGAATCCTGCTGCCATCTGCCTGCCGTCGCCCCACACCCGGTAGGCGGCGCCAAGGGGACCTCGCGAGCTGATACTGCGCTCGGTCCACCAGGCCGAGGCGAGCTCGCGGTCCGCCGGCGACAGGACACCGCGCGTCATGTACCCCCAGGTCTCGGTGGCTACCTCGCGGTGCTCCAGTCCCGGCAACTGCGGCCGGACGTAGCTGTCCAGCGTCGAGTCCTGCTCACCGAAGGAGGTGATGACCACACGGTCCACGATCCGCTGGCGCAGCTCTTCCCAGTCCTCGCGGTCCCCCAGCTCCTCGGCCACGCTGCGCAGCGCGCGAGCGATGGTGGAGATGCCGCCCCAGGCCTGGATGAACAGTGGCCGGGTCGCGTCCGCCGGTTACCTTGAGCCCGCCGACGCCGCAGCCTCGCTCACGCCCGCAAGCTCACTCGTGTCCGTAGCCACCGCCGCACCCGTGGTCGGGGCCTCGGCGTCGCCGTCAGTAGCGCCGTCCGGCGTCAGGGCGATCTCACGCAGGTAGTCCGCGATGAGGCACGAGCCTTCAGTCACTTCATCCATCTCAACCTCGACGGCGATGTTGCCAACACGGACCAGGCTGCGCAGGTGCTCGGCGCTGGGGTAGCGAGGGTCGTGGACGCGCAGGGTGTCCTCGACCTGGGCATAGGCGTCGATCGCCTGGTCAATGTGTCCGCGGTCGCCCGGCGCGGGCCAGCGGTGCGGCGCGACGCCGCGCCGCGGGTCCCCGGCGAAGTGGCACTGCGAGCCGGCGTAGACCAGTCCCCGGATGTCGATCTCGTTGGCGTAGGTCAGCAACCGGATCATGGAGTTCAGGTCGTCCAGCTCCGGGTCGGTGGTGATGATCGTGCGAGGGTGGACCGCAACGGGAAAGGGCTGAGAGAGCATGGCCCCACCATGCCACGGAACAACCTCATTGACATGATGATTCACTTCTGAATATCACTCCTTTGGGCGAGAGGCAAGCGAGGGTCGCTTGGTCAGGACGCCCCCTCGACCCGGCCGACGAGCGTTGACCAAGACAGGCCCGCACCCTAGGATTGAATCGCTTCAATGACGAACGGAGAGCCCCATGACCACCCTCTTCCCCATCCGGCCGCTCACGCCCGAGCCCGAGCTGCGCGCCGCTGACCTGGCCGACCCCGTCGGCCCGCTCGCAGCCCCCAGCCACCTCAAGCTCGAGCAGTACCTGCCCGGAGACGTCCTCGGCGGAGCCGCGGCTGCTCCGCGCCTGTCATGGGAGATCGCCACGGCGCCGGCAGGGTGGAAGGCCACTGGCGCAGAGCTGGAGGTCACGCGCACCGATGCCGCAGGCACGCCCCTGGCCGCCCCTGAGGTCCTCCCCCTTGCCGCAGCCGACGGCGTCCTCGCTGCCTGGCCCGCCCAGCCCTTGACCTCACGCGAGCGCGTCGTGCTGCGCGTGCGCGTCTCGGGGGCAGCGGCGGACGATGATCAGGCCTCCGCCACTCCCTGGTCCTCCCCCGTGGCCTACGAGGTCGGCCTGCTGGAGCCCAGTGACTGGCAGGCGCTGCCCGTGGGCCCCGCCTGGCCAGAGAACCCGCTGGCCGACCGCCGTCCCCCGCGAGTGCGTCGTGAGTTCACGCTCGAGGCTCCCGTCGTGGCGGCCCGCGCCTACGTCAGCGCCCACGGCCTCATCCGCGCCGAGATCGACGGGCAACGGGTCGGCGCCGACGAGCTGGTCCCCGGGTGGACCGTCTACGGCAGCCGCATCGTGGCCCGCGCCTACGACGTCACCGAGCTGCTGACCGCTCGCGGGGACGGCTCCAGCACCCACGCCGTCGGCGCCCAGCTCGCTGACGGCTGGTACCGCGGCCACATCGGCTTCGACGGCGGCTACCGCAACCTCTACGGCGACGACGTCGCGGCCCTCATCCAGCTCGAGGTCACCCTGGCCGACGGCACGCGTCAGGTCATCGCCACCGACTCCTCCTGGAAGGCAGGAGTGGGCGAGATCCTGTTCACCGACCTCTACGACGGCGAGAAAGTCGACGCCCGCCTGGCCACCCCAGGTTGGTCCGCTCCGGGCTTTGACGAGTCAGGATGGTGGCCGGTCACCGTCGGCGCCAGCGACGCCGAGCGCCTGGTCATGCCCTCTGACGCCCCCGTGCGCGCCACCGAGGTCCTGCGCCCTGTCGAGGTCACGGTCATGGAGCGGCGCACCGCCGACCTGGGCGGCAAGGTCATCGAGATCTCGCCCGAGCGTCTGCTGGTCGACTTCGGTCAGAACGTCTCCGGGCGTGTGCGCATCCAGGTCAGCGGCGCAGCCGGCCAGTCAGTCACCATCCGCCACGCCGAGGTGCTCGACGGCGGCGAGCTGGGGATGCGGACCCTGCGCGAGGCCGAGGCCACCGACGTCTACACCCTGCGTGGCGACGGGCTTGAGGAGTGGGAGCCCGCCTTCGCGATCCACGGGTTCCGCTACGTCGACGTCACCGGCTGGCCCGGCGGAGCCGCCGAGGCCAAGGCCGCCATCGAGAGCGGGGCCCTGCTCGCCGTCGTGCTCCACACGCAGATGGAGCGTCTGGGCGCCTTCGCCGCCTCGGACGAGCGGGTCACCCGCCTGCACGAGAACTCCCGCTGGTCCATGCGTGACAACTTCGTCTCCATCCCCACCGACTGCCCCCAGCGCGACGAGCGCCTGGGGTGGACCGGGGACATCCAGGCCTTCGCCCCCACTGCCGCCTTCCACTACTCCTGCACCGGCCTGCTCTCCTCGTGGTTGAAGGACCTGGCGATCGAGCAGGATGCCCACGGCACCGTCCCGTGGTACGTCCCCGTCATCCCAGGCGGGTTCTGGACCCCGCCGACGCCTGCCGCCGTGTGGGGCGACGCCGCCACGGTCGTGCCCTGGGAGCTCTACCGCGCCACCGGGGACACGGGAGTGCTGCGCCAGCAGTACGACTCGGCCAAGGACTGGGTGGACCTGGTCGACTCCCTGGCAGACGAGGACCACGTGTGGGACTGCTCGATGCAGCTGGGCGACTGGCTCGATCCCTCCGCGCCACCGGAGGACCCCATGCAGGCCATGACCGACCCCCACCTCGTGGCCACGGCCTTCTTCGCCCACTCCACCCGGATCCTGGCCCAGTGGGCGGAGGTGCTGGGCGAGCAGGAGGACGCACGGCACTACGACCAGCTCGCTGACGCGATCGGCGAGGGCTTCCGGGCCCGTTACACCGACGGCACCGGGCTCCTGAGCAGCGACACCCAGACGGCCTACGCCCTGACCATCGCCTTCGACCTGGCCGGGGACGAGGAGCGTCGGGTCGTGGCCGGAAGGCGCCTGGCCGAGCTGGTTGAGGTCAGCGGTGGTCACGTCGCCACAGGCTTTGCCGGCACACCGGTGCTCACCGGCGCGCTGTCCGCCACCGGTCACGCCGACGAGGCCTACCGCCTGCTCATGGAGACCTCCTGCCCGTCCTGGCTCTACGCCATCACGATGGGCGCGACCACCACGTGGGAGCGCTGGGACTCGATGCTGCCCGACGGCTCGATCAACCCCGGCGGGATGACCTCCTTCAACCACTACGCCCTCGGCGCGGTAGCCGCTTGGCTGGAGCAGGTCGTCGGCGGCCTGGCCCCGGCCGAACCTGGCTACCGGGTGATCGAGGTCGCCCCGCAGCCCGGTGGGGGCCTGAGCTGGGCCGAGTCGGTCCACCGCACGCCACTGGGCTGGGCCGCCTCCTCCTGGAGGACCGACGACGACGGCGCGCTCAGCCTCGACGTCGTCGTCCCTGTGGGCGCCACGGCAAGGGTGAGCCTGCCCGGCGGCCAGAGCGTCCTGCTCGAGCACGGCCGCCACCACCTGAGCGCCTGAGACCTCGGCCGTCACTGACGCAGCGTGGGCAGCCCGATACGGCTGCCCACGCTGCGTCACGTCCGCCACCATCGTGCTCTCTCCGGAGCCCGGCTAGCGGCCTCGGTCCCACGAGCCGGGGCCGGCGGTGATAGGACTAGGGTCTGGTCCATGAGCAAGAAGCACCGCGGGTCCCAGCCCGGCGCGGCCACACCGACCCTTCTCGCCCTGGACAGGGCGGGCGTGGCGCACGAGGTCCTCACCTACGAGCAGTCGGACCGCTCCACGACCGGCTTCGGGCAGGAAGCGGCTGCCAAGCTCGCGGTAGACCCTGACCTTGCGCTCAAGACCCTGCTGGTCGGCGACGGCGACCAGGTCGGGGTGTGCGTGCTGCCCGTCAGCCACCGGCTCAGTCTCAAGCACGCTGCCAAGGCGCTGGGGATGAAGAAGGCGGCTCTCATCCCACCGGCTGACGCCGAGCGCATCACCGGCTCCGTCGTCGGCGGAATCTCCCCGCTCGGACTCAAGCGGCGCATGCCGGTGGTCGTCGACGCCTCGGTCGAGCACGCGGACTCGGTGATCGTCTCCGGCGGCCGGCGCGGGGTCAGCGTACGGCTGGCGCCAGCAGACCTGGCCGCCGTCGCCCAGGCTTCCTTCGCCCCGCTGGAGGCGCAGGACTAGGCGCACTCATCGTCCCTAGCCCGACTCACTCCTCCCCTCGACGTCTCTTTGCTCGCACTGTCGCGGCTCGCGTCTAGGGACAAGTCCCGGGATGTGGGACAAGTCGTGTTGGCCGCTACCCCTTGGTGGCCGCCGCACCCCCTGGTGTACACCGCTACCCCTTGTGCTGTTATCTCAGGTAGCGAGCACGATGAAGGGGTAGCCAGCATCACGAAAAGGGAAGGCACCGGAAGCCCTGAGAGGTCACCCGGCCCCTTCCCACGAGGGGCCAGGCACCTTCCTCTACCCGTCAGGAGGAGACATGAAGGACACCACCACGCTAGTCCTAGCGTGCGGAGCGACGTACGGCGCGGCCTGTTTACTGGACGGTGGAAGCCCGTGGTTCATGGCAGTCATGGGAGCAATGACGGCGCTCGATCTTGCCGCGCTGACCACGTACCTGCGTCACGGTCGAAAGCGGTCATAACAGACCGATACCCGGGTCTGTTCCCTGATACCTCATTCTCGCGCACCGCGCCTACCCCTCGGGGCGAGGTCGAGAACGGTAGGCCCGGCGGTTGCCAGTTCCCCGTCAGAGGATGCCGTCTCCGTCAACGACCTCCTTGCCGAAGGGGAAGCAGGTCACCGGGATCATCTTGAGGTTGGCGATGGCCAGCGGGATCCCGATGATTGTGACGGCCTGGGCGGCCGCCGTCGTCACGTGCCCGATCGCGAGCCACAGGCCAGCCACCAGGAACCACACGAGGTTGGACAGCCCGCTCATCGCCCCGGCGCCCGGCCTCTCCACGACTGTGCGCCCGAAGGGCCACAGGGCGTAGCCGGCGATGCGGAAGCAGGCCACGCCTGCCGGGATCGTCACGATGAAGACGCAGGCGACGACGCCGAAGAACAGGTAGCTCAGGAACAGCCAGAAGCCACCAAAGACGACCCAGATGATGTTCAGCAGAGCTCTCATGGTCTCATTGTCTCCTCTTCCTAGGGCTCACGCCTCAGCCCTCGGGTCCTCAGCGCGTGCCAGGGCCTCACCAGAAGGCGCGCTGGGCGATCGCGTCGGCAAAGTTCGTCAGTGCCTCGGGCGTCGAGCCCAGGTAGAGGCCTGCGTCGATGAGCGAGACCTCCATGAGGTAGAAGCCACCCTGCCCGTCCGCGACCACGTCCACGCGGTTGAACAGCAGCTGGATGTCGCGTCCCGCGGTCTCCTTGATCAGGCCGTGGATCGCCTTGCGCACGCGCTCGCCCCACAGCCACTCCTGCTCGCTGGGCTCACGCGCGGTGACGATCTCCTCGTGGACCTCGTCGGTGGAGCGGAAGGAGGGGTGGAGCATCGGCGCCTTCTCCACGGCGTGGGAGAGCACACCGTTGAAGTAGACCAAGGAGAGCTCTCCCTTACGGTCCACCTCCTCCAGATACCGCTGGACCATGACGGTGCGTCCGCGTCCGAGGTGGTGCATCGCGTCGTTGATCGCCTCCGAGCGCGAACGAGCGTCGGTGGCGGTGTAGCGCCCGGTGCCACGCCCACCGGAGGAGACAGCCGGCTTGACCACGAAGTCACCGTGGGCCGGGAAGCGGGTGTGGACCTGGTGCTTGGACAGGCCCTGCTCCGGCTCCAGCCACATGGTCGGGATCATGGGCACGCCGTGGCCGGTCATCCGCTGGAGGTAGTGCTTGTCCGAGTTCCAGTCGACGACGGCAGGGTGGTTAAGCAAACGGGGAACCGAGTGCGCCCAGCCCAGGAAGGACTCGTAATTGCGTTTCTTGGCATAGTCACGTACCGAGCGCAGCACGACGACCCCGGCCTCGTCCCAGTCGACGTCCGGGTCATTCCACACGGCGACGCGCGGCTCGATACCACGCTCCGCCAGCGCGTCAGACAGAGCCTGGTCGTCGACGTCGAGGTCCGGGTAGTCGGCGCAGGTCGCGAGAGTCACGATCGGTTTGGTCACCCCGCTACCGTACCTTCTTCGCGCCCGCCCCCGCGGCCCCACGGCACCGATATGGCTGACCTGACACTCAGGGCGGCCCACTGCGCCACAATGGCGTCCATGACCGCCCCTTCCGTGAACGACGACGCCAGCTCCCGCCCGCTGCGCGGCTTCTACCCGCCCATCGAGCCTCGGGCCACCGGCATGCTCGACGTCGGGGACGGTCAGCAGATCTACTGGGAGGAGTGCGGGAACCCCCTGGGGGTTCCCGCCGTCTTCCTTCACGGCGGCCCCGGCGGAGGCTGCGTGCCGTCCCACCGTCAGGTCTTTGACCCCGAGCGCTATCGCATCATCCTGTTCGACCAGCGTGGTTGCGGACGCTCGCTCCCCCACGCCTGGGAGCCCGAGGCCGACCTGTCGGCCAACACCACCTGGCACCTCGTGGAGGACATCGAGAGGCTGCGCACGCACCTGGGTATCGATCGCTGGCTGGTCTTCGGCGGATCGTGGGGCTCGACCCTGGCCCTGGCCTACGCCCAGTCCTACCCGCAGCGGGTCCTGGCCCTGGTCCTGCGCGGCATCTTCACCCTGCGCAAGCGGGAGCTGGACTGGTACTACGAGGCTGGCGGCGCTGACATGGTCTGGCCTGACGAGTGGGAGCACTACGTCGCTGGCGCCGGCAAGGACGTGGAGCCCGGCGGCTACATCGAGCGCTACCACGAGCTGCTCAGCAACCCGGACCCGGCCGTCCACGGCCCGGCCGGTACCGCCTGGACGACCTGGGAGGCCGCGACCTCGACGCTGCTACGGGACCAGTCCCACATCGACGAGGTGCAGGACCCTGGCTACGCTGTGACCTTCGCCCGGATCGAGAACCACTTCTTCTACCACCGCGGGTGGATGGAGGACGGCCAGCTCATCGAGGGCGCCCGCGTCCTTGCCGAGCACCATATTCCTGGAGTCATCGTCCAGGGCCGGTACGACATGTGCTGCCCGATCGGGACGGCCTGGGCGCTGCACCGCGCGTGGCCCGAGGCGGAGCTGCACGTGTCTCCCACCGCCGGGCACTCCTTCTCAGAACCGCAGACGCTGTCCGCCCTGATCGAGGCCACTGACCGTCTCGCCACCGATCTCTCGGGAGGCTTCTGACACCACGGAGCCCACCCCTGAGACTTCTCGCACATTTATACCAATTCGCGGTTCCTTGATTGGACTCAAGCGAGTAAGGCACGTAGAGTCTTCCTCCGTCGCCGGACGCGTCAGCGTCACGAGACATGCCTCCTTAGCTCAGTTGGTTAGAGCACCTGACTCTTAATCAGGGTGTCCAGGGTTCGAGTCCCTGAGGGGGTACCACGGGAGAGGTTGATCAACAGCCACTTCCACAACCAACGCCTCCTTAGCTCAGTTGGTTAGAGCACCTGACTCTTAATCAGGGTGTCCAGGGTTCGAGTCCCTGAGGGGGTACCACGCAAGGCTGCTGCCTGACGCTTCGGGTCTTCCGTACACGTCGGCAGTGCTCGTGGGCACGCAGCTCCGAGGTCGTCAAATGGTCGAGGACCCTAGTGCTCACGCGTTCGAGGTTGAACCGTCACCTGCCGGAATACAGGTGGCTACCTCAGGCGTTCATCCTTGCGTCGGGCAGTGCCACGGCCGCGAGGCTCGCGGACCAGCGCCGCCCTACCCGGGAGCTCCCCCGACCGAGTCGGCTATGGGGAGCCGGACCAGACCACACATGCTGGGCGCAGGAACGACCTGCTATCCACTCCCAGCGCTGAGGGGCCCTCCAGGGCCAAGATGTTGAAGAAGGATGATGAGACAGATGATGAGCACGATGCATACCCACCAGGACCTGCGCGAGGCCGCCGAGCGGGAGTACTCCGCAGCACAGGCTGAGCTTCGCTCCCTGGGCGCTAGCGCCTCCCCCTCCCGCCTGGAGCGGGCGCTGGAGCGCTTCGAGGCAGCGCGCGACGCCCTGGCCCTGGCGGCCTGAGGCGCGCCCGCCCTCGCAGTGGGTACCTCCACTACTATCGACGATCGCCTGTCCCGCGTAGTGTGTGGGACAGGCGATCGTCGTCAGGAGCCTTCCCCCGCTACCTCTGGCTACGTCTCCGCCCCTGGGTCACCTCGCAGCACGTGCCCACCAGGCGCAGCAGGCACCAGGGGGCGGCGCGCAAGGCGAGCGGCCGACGCGCAGCCAGGACAGCAGCAGCCGAGGCGGTACGGCAGCCAGGCTCTACCATGGACCGTCACCGACGTGAAGGAGACCACATGCCCCAGCTCTCGGCGGGAGACACCGCCCCTGACTTCACCCTGCCCGACGCCTCCGGGACCGAGGTCCACCTGGCAGATCTTCTGGCCACCAGCCGCGAGGGCTGCGTCGTCTACTTCTACCCCCGGGCCTCCACCCCGGGGTGCACCAAGGAGGCCTGCGACTTCCGCGACTCGCTGGAGGCGTGGAAGAACGCAGGCTACGCCGTCGTCGGCATCTCACCGGACTCCCAGGCGGCCATCGAGCGGTTCGCCACCCAGCAGTCCCTCCCCTTCCCTCTCCTGTCCGACCCTGACCACGAGGTCATGGAGGCCTGGGGCGCGTGGGGCGAGAAGAAGAGCTACGGGCGCACACTCACCGGTGTCATCCGCTCGACCGTCGTCGTGGGTAAGGACGCTACGGTGCGGCTGGCCAGGTACAACGTCAAGGCCACCGGTCACGTCGGCCGCCTGCGCAAGGAGCTCGGCCTGGACTAGAGCCTGGCGAAGCCCGGGCCCACAGCAGACAGAGCCGGCAGGTCGTGGGGAGTCATCCTGATGGACGACGCCCCACGACCTGTTCCTCACCGCGCCACTGGTCGGGCTACTCGCCGGGGTAGACCACACCCAGATCGCGGCGCACCTGGTCCATCAGCTCCATGACCTCCAGGGTGGCCGACCAGGGCATGATCTCGGACTGGGTCCGCCCGGCGGCGATGCAGCGAGCAGCCTCCGCGGCCTCGAGCTGGAATCCGCCGGGGACCGACGCGTCCCAGGTGGCTGCCGTACCGGAACCGTCGCCGCTGCGGCGGGAGACCGTCAGGGGCGTCGGGGTGTAGAAGCACGGGCTCAGGTCGACGCGTGCCCTGTCTCCCACGACCTGTGCCGTGTTGGTACCGGAGCAGTCCATGCCGGCACTGGCCGCTGCCGTCGCGCCGGGGTAGCCCATCGCGACGACCTCGTCCAGGTCGACGCCTTTCCGGCTGAGTCGTCCCAGCACACGCACCGCCTCGGGGGCGCCCAGCAGGGAGTGGACGAAGGAGACCGAGTAGACCCCCAGGTCCAGCAGTGCGCCACCGGCGAGCTCGGGGCAAACCAGCCGTGGCACGTGCAGCAGCGCCTGGTAGTGGTCGGCTCTCACGTTACGGATCCTTCCCAGCGCACCGCTTCCTGCCAGGGCGCGCAGCACTACCTGCCCAGGCAGGAAGCGGGTCCACATAGCCTCCATGGCGAACAGGCCCTGCGACTGCGCGAGGTCGAGGACCTCGCGGGCCTGGGAGGCGTTGACGGTGAAGGACTTCTCCACCAGCACCGGCTTGCCGGCGCGCAGGGCCAGTAGCGCCTGCTCAGCGTGGAACATGTGAGGTGTGGCGACGTAGACCGCGTCGACCTCCGGATCAGCCACAAGCTCCTCGTAGGAGCCGTGCGCACGCGCAGCCCCGCCCTTGCCGGTACCCGGGTGCGCGTCGATGAAGGTCTGCGCCTTGGACCTGTCACGTGATCCGACGGCGGCGATGACCCCGGAGGACAGGTTCGGGACGTCCGTGGCGAACCTGCCCGCGATACCTCCGGCTCCGAGGATCCCCCACCGGATGAGCGGGGCGTCCTGCGGATCAGGAACGAGAGCAGCAAGGTCGAGCTCCTGGGCGCCCGCCTCAGCGACCAGCTCGTGGACGAGGTCGGGAAGAGGAGGCAGAAGGTCAGTGGTTCGGGTGCCTGGGGCGTCATTGCGTGCCATGGCTCGAGACTACCGCGCACACCCTCTTTGGTTGCACGAGTGGACTTAAGAGGCGCCTTCCCGACTCCCCGCTCCGCGCGTCCGTCTGGCCCGTCAGTGGCCGTGATGGCCCGCCGACGGCGCCGCCTCCTGCCCAGCCGCATCGCCGTCCGCTGTCCACGGCCGCGAGCGCCCAGTTCGGCCAGGACCCTGTCAACCGCTAGGCTGTCCCCCGAGCGCGAGTGGCGGAATTGGTAGACGCGCTGGATTTAGGTTCCAGTGTCTTTGACGTGTGGGTTCGAGTCCCATCTTGCGCACGAGCAGCCGGTCCGGTCCTGGCCGTCGGACGCCAGGTAGGCTGCAAGGGTGACTTCTCCATCTACCTTCACCCGTCAGGACGGGCGCGCCACCGACGAGCTGCGCCCTGTCACCATCACCCGTCACTGGCAGGAGCACGGCGAGGGCAGCGTCCTGGTCGAGTTCGGACGTACCCGCGTGCTCTGCGTCGCCTCCTTCACCGAGGGCGTCCCCCGCTGGCGCAAGGGCAGCGGCGAGGGCTGGGTGACCGCCGAGTACGCGATGCTCCCCCGTGCAGGCTCGGAGCGTTCGGGCCGCGAGTCTGTCCGAGGCAAGGTCGGCGGGCGCACGCACGAGATCTCGCGCCTCATCGGTCGGGCCCTGCGCGGCGTCGTCGACGTGGCGGCGCTGGGCGAGAACACCATCGCCCTGGACTGCGACGTCCTGCAGGCCGACGGCGGCACCCGCACCGCCTCGGTGACCGGTGCCTACGTGGCCCTGGCCGACGCCGTCGCCTGGGGCACCGCGCGGGGCCTCATCACCCCGCGCGCCGGCAAGCCGGTCGTCTCTGACTCGCTGTCCGCCATCAGCGTCGGGATCATCGACGGCGTGCCCTGCCTGGACCTGCCCTACGAGGAGGACGTGCGCGCCCACACTGACATGAACGTGGTCCAGACCGGAGCCGGACAGTTCATCGAGGTGCAGGGAACGGCTGAGCACGCCCCGTTCGACCGTGACGAGCTCGACTCGTTGCTGGACCTGGCCACCAAGGGCAACGCTGAGCTCGCCGCCCTGCAGAAGGCCGTCCTGGACGGCCCCTCGGACGAGCCCTTCACCGTCCGCTCGGACCAGAGCGCCTGAGAGGCCGCTGTGACGACGACGCAGGTGCCCGTACCCGCAGGAGCCCGGCTCGTTCTGGCTACCCACAACCCTGGCAAGCTCTCCGAGCTGCGCGCGATCCTCACGCCGCTGGTGCCCGGCCTCGACCCGGAGCAGATCATCTCCGCTGCCGCCCTGGACGTGCCCGAGCCTGTGGAGGACGGGCTGACCTTTGCGGCCAACGCTGAGATCAAGGCACGAGCCCTCGCCCAGGCCACGGGCCTGCCGGCGGTGGCTGACGACTCAGGCCTGTGCGTGGACGTCCTGGGAGGCGCACCGGGGATCTTCTCGGCACGCTGGTGCGGTCACCACGGGGACGACGCCGCGAACCTGCGTCTCCTGCTTGACCAGCTCTCAGACATCGCCGACCCTCATCGCACAGCACGCTTCACCTGCGCCGCGGTCCTGGTGGTACCGGGTCGGGCTGAGCATGCTGCCCAGGCTGGTGCGTGCGTCGCCGAGGCCCCCGCGGTCACCGTCTTCGAGCGCTCGATGGAGGGGCGCCTGCTCACGACCCCGGTCGGCGAGGGTGGGTTTGGCTACGATCCCGTCTTCGTCCCGCTCCAGGAGGACGAGCCCGGTGCTGCTGGGCGGACGACGGCGCAGATGAGCGCCGCGGAGAAGAACGCGATCTCCCACCGCGGCCAGGCCTTCCGAGACTTGGCGCCGGTTCTGGCGACGCTGCTGGCCTGAGCCGGCTGCGCCGTCATTCTACTCGTCACCCCGCCGGGCTCCTGCACCGACGGCCCGGGCTCGACGCCTCTCACCCGGCTTCTCAATCGTGGTTTTCTGCACGGAATCGACCTCTACGCAACACGTAAGAGTCGATTCCGTGCAGAAAACCACGGTTTCGGCGCAGGTATACTGCTGAGCGATGAGGTTGACAGCCCGACAGCACGAGTCGCGCCCCACCCGAGCGCCACACGCCTCGGCGCCAACTGCGTCACCCCAGCAGGCCCGCAGCGCGCTGCGCGCGGTCAGTGACGCCGAGGCCGCCAGCACCTGGTGCCCTCATCCCGTAGCACTAACCGTCTGCGCGCTGGCGGTGGGGATCTTCTCCTTCTGTGGACTGGTGGCCCCCGTCCGCCTGGTCTTAGCCGCCCTGACAGGCATGGCCGTGACGCTCGTGGTCTGCGTGCGCTGGATCCAGCGCCCCGGGCTACGCCACGATCCCCTCACCGGGCCTGAGCTGTCCTGGCGAGCGACGTGGCCTCATCTCGCCCTGGTGCTCGTTCCCCCGCTGCTGCTCCTCCTGCGCGGTGAGCTTCACGGCGCCAGTGGCACTCTCCTCGCCGTCATGCTCTCCGCGCTCATGGCAGCCCTGACCATTGCCTTGTTCGTCTACGAGGCGCGCCGCGCCTGACCCCGTCATTCACCCGCTGCGAAGACTGCGCATCTGCGCGGCCCTGCGCAGCTGCGGAAGGTCGTCGGCTTGTCGGACTCGCCCTGTCCAAGCAGCTGGGTGCGCTGGAGCAGGCCGGCTACCTCCGCCGTCAGCGGGACTACGCCTCCGTGTGCTCACGCGACGTCGTGTGGGTCGCGCTGACCCTGCCGCCTTCGAGACGCACCTGGAGGCGCTGCGCTCCATCGCTGACGAGTAACCACCTCATCTGGATCGGGGTTTTGTGTACTGGACCGGCCCTTGTGCGGTGCGCAGGGGCCGGTCCAGTACACAAAACCCCGATCCAGTGGGGACGTAGGGAAGAGTGCTGGCTTGCTCAGCCATCCTGCGCGTCCAGGCGCCGTTGGAGCGCCTTGGGCGTCAGGGACTCCTGAGCCTTAGCAAAGCCGTAGAGCCACCGCCAACCGCCCAGGCCGATGAGCAGGAAGCAGGCGAGCATCAGGGCGAACCCGGGGACGCCGTCGGCCCCGGCCAGCACACGGGCGAGCACCCACACCAGCCAGGTCACCGCCACGACGAGGATGCCGTCGCGGCTGGCAGTCTCCAGATGGTCCTGCGGTCGGGCTATGAGCCAGGACACCACCCAGCCGGCCACCACGGCTACCGCTCCGTGGACGAGCAGCTCCGGTGCGAGCGAGACATCATGCATCGAGGCCGCGCTGAAGAAGGCGATGAGGACGACGGCGAGCAGGTCAGCCGGGAGCACGAGCCACCAGCGTGTCCGTCGGCCCCGGGTCCACGGGCAGTCCGGGCCGTCAGGTACCGCAGGCGTGTAGGAGATGCGGCGCGGCGTACGAGAGTCCTGGATCCCAGCCCTCTGCGTCGTGCCCGAGTCCTGTCTGCTTCCCCGGCGCACTCTCACAGCTCCCAGCTCGCGCCCGCCGTCGCTGCCTCCAGCGGGCCGTCGTAGACGTGGGCAGCGTTGCGCAGCGGCACACCGGGGTCGGTCCAAGGCTGGATGTGGGTCAGCACCAGGTGCCCCACAGGCCGGTGCGGAGCCTGGCCCGCGGTCCCGGCGGCCAGCTCCCCGGCTCGCTTTCCGGTCAGGTGCATCCCGCGCACGGTGTCGCGGCCCTCGACAAAGGCAGCCTCCGCCAGGAGGAGGTCGACGCCGTCGGCCATCTCCACGATGGACTCGGTGATGTCGGTGTCCCCCGTGAAGGCCATCGCGGCCCGGGCCGGAACGCCGTCCTCCCCCAGTACCTCGCTCGGCCCCTCGACGCGGTAGCCGTAGGCCTCAACGGGGTGGAGCGCCTCGAAGGGCGTGATGGTCAGCGGACCGACCTGGACACACTGACCTGGGACGGCCGTGCGGAAGGTGAACTCCGTGGCGTAGGTCTCCTCCTCCGGCGTGCCGTCGACACCGCGGAGACGGTCCGGCAGCTCAGCAGGACCGATCGTGAGGACCGGGCCGAGCGCCCCCGCCGGGTTCCACCGGCGGAAGACGTGCATACCCACCAGGTCGACCATGTGGTCGGCGTGGCAGTGGGAGATCACCAGGGCGTCCAGATCAGCGGGGTCCACGTATCGCAGCATCTGGCCCATCGAACCCGGCCCCAGATCGAGAACCACCGAGTAGGTCCGCGGCGTCCCGTCCGCGCCCGGCCCCGTGGCCTGGACGAGATAGCTCGAGGCCGAGGAGTCAGGGCCGGACATGCTTCCGGTACAGCCGATGACGGTGATCTTCATGAGGATCCTTGGGTAGGGGTACGGGATAGAGCCGGCGGGACAGTCAGATCAGGAGACGGTATTTCCCAGGCCCGCAGGTATGACGCGAGTCACTTCCGGGCCGAGGAAACGACGGGCAAGCACGGCGAAGGACTCCGGGTCGCCGGTGGCCCGGAACTCATGGGCCGCAGCAGGCGCCCCAGGGTCGCGCAACATGCCCTGGCTGGCCAGCCCTCGGTAGACGTCCTTGGCAGTCTCCTCGCTTGAGGTCACGAGAGTCACGTCCCGGCCCATGACGTAGGAGATGGGGCCGATGAGCAACGGGTAGTGGGTGCACCCCAGGATGAGTGTGTCCACCCCGGCCTGGCGCAACGGCAGCAGATACTCCTCCGCTCGGGCCATCGCCTCAGGCCCCGTGGTGACGCCACGCTCAGCCAGCTCCACGAAGTCCGGGCAGGCCGTGGACAGCAGCTCGACGCCGAGAACCGCCTCGAGCGCGTCAGAGTAGGCACGCGAGTCGACCGTCCCCTGGGTGGCAATGAGCCCGATGCGGCCGTTGCGGGTCACCCTCGCGGCTGCGCGAGCCGCAGGGTGGATCACCTCGACCACGGGCACGCCCTTGCCCAGGGTGTAACGCCGTCGGGCGTCGTGCACCACCGCGGCGGAGGCCGTGTTGCAGGCGATGACGAGCATCTTGACCCCGGAGTCCACCAGCTCGTCCATGACGTCCAGGGCCAGCGCCCGCACCTCATCGAGCGGACGAGGCCCGTAGGGAGAATGGGCGGTGTCCCCAATGTAGAGCACCTGCTCATTGGGCAGCTGGTCCAGGACCGCACGCGCCACCGTCAGACCGCCGACACCGGAGTCGAACATCCCGATCGGTGCGTCATTCACGCCTTCGAGACTATGCGGGTGCATCGTCACTGAGCATCACGGTCAGCAGTGATTCCTGCCACCAGGTGAGCATGTCGTAGACCATGGACATCGCACGCCGCGAGCGCGCCTCCTCGCTCTCTTGCCGGGGCGGGTCCTCCCAGGCGACGGCGTGCGCCTCCTCCGCGTCCTCAGCGGACTCGATCCCCAGGCGCTGGGCCAGGACCAGCCGCAGGTCGTTGACCGCTCCGAGCCACTCCTGCTCCTGGCCCTGCTCCACCCGGACCCGGACCTCCTGCCCCGAGGGCTCTCGCAGCTGGAGCAGGAGCAGACGGGCGCGGTCAGCCTTGAGCGAGCGCAGGTGCTCACGCTCCATCGAGGCGACCTCGACAGCAGTCAGCGGGTCCTCAGAGGCGTCCGGCAGCAGCACCTCCAGCAGCGGCGCCAGCTCCGCGTCCTCCTGCGGTGAGCGCACGGCACCCTGCTGCGGCTCACCATCATCAGCCTGGAAGTCAAGGGAGGCGAGGATCGCACTGTCACGCTCGCTCTCGGTGCTGCGCTGGCCGGTCTGTGACGTGCTGGGTCCGCTCCGCGCACCGGCTCCCTCGGACGTGAGGACGTAGAGCAGCTGCTCGACCAGGGAGGAGACAAGCTCGCACTCCCACTGCTCCACCGCGCTCTCCCAGCCTCCTGCTGCAGGGACAAAGGTCTGCATCAGTACCCTCCCTCCTGGTCCGGCTGGTCCCCGTCCTCGCCGTCGGGCTCGATCGTGGCACGGAGCCCGTAGGAGTGCATCGCCGTGACGTCAACCTCCATACGCTCGCGAGGCCCGCGCGAGACGACAGCACGCCCGGTGGTGTGCACCTGCATCATGCGCTGACGTGCCAGTCCCATCGGGAACCGGAAGTAGCTGCGAAAGACCCACACGACGTAGTCCATGGTGTTGATCGGGTCGTCATGGACGACGGTGCGCCACAACCGCAGACGCTGCGTCGCGGGCTCCTCGCGCGTGGAGGTCGAGGTCACGGGTGCGCTGGCTGACATGGCCCCAGGGTATCGGGAGAGTGAGACACGACCTCTTCCCCGTCCCGTCCGCCGCGTGGCCCGGGCCGGGAGGCTAGGTTGGTGTCATGACTCCTAGCAAGGCGAGGCCGCACAACGCGGTCACCGGCAGCCCGATCGATCCTGAGCGTGCACCGGCAGTGACCTCGACGGCGCTGCTGACGGACATGTACGAGCTCACCATGCTCCAGGGGGCGCTGGCTGCCGGCACCGCCGGGCGCCGCAGCGTCTTCGAGCTCTTCGGCCGCTCGCTGCCGGCCTCCCGGCGCTACGGCGTGGTCGCGGGAACCGGTCGCCTGCTCGACGCCATCGAGCGCTTCACCTTCACGCCCCAGCAGATCGACTTCCTCCACGCCACCGGCGTGGTAGATGACGTCACCCTGGACTACCTGCGCGACTACCGTTTCTCCGGCACGATCCGCGGCTACGCCGAGGGCGAGTGCTACTTCGCCGGCTCGCCTCTGCTGACGGTCGAGGGGACCTTCGCCGAGGCCTGCATCCTGGAGACCCTGGCGCTGTCGATCTACAACTACGACTGCGCCGTCGCCTCGGCCGCCTCCCGCATGGTGATCGCCGCCCACGGCCGTCCCTGCGTGGACTTCGGTGCCCGGCGCGCCCACGAGCGAGCGGCCGTCTCGGCGGCGCGCGCTGCCGTGGTCGGCGGCTTCACGGGCACCAGCGACCTGGAGGCCGGGATGCGTTACGGCATCCGCACGGTCGGTACCTCGGCCCACTCCTTCACCCTCCTGCACGACAGCGAGGAGGAGGCCTTCGCCGCCCAGGTAGCCTCGCTCGGCCCGGACACGACCATCCTGGTCGACACCTACGACATCGAGCGCGGTATCGAGCGCGCGGTCAAGGCCGCCCGAGCAGCCGGCGGAGAGCTCGGTGCCGTACGCCTGGACTCCGGTGACCTGGTCGCCGAGGCCTTCAAGGCACGTCAGCAGCTCGACGCCCTGGGCGCCACGAGCACAAGGATCACGGTGACCAACGACCTGGACGAGTACGCCATCGCTGCGCTCGGCGCGGCACCGGTGGACTCCTACGGCGTGGGTACCAAGCTCGTCACCGGTTCCGGACGCCCCACCGCGGCCCTGGTCTACAAGCTGGTCGAGAGAGTCGACGCCGACGGCGTCATGCAGGAGGTCGCCAAGTTCTCCTCGGGCGGCAAGTCGACCGTGGGAGGGCGTAAGTGGGCTGGGCGCGTCCTGGACGCCACCGGGACGGCTGCGGAGGAGCTGGTCGTCTCGGCGCGCGAGGCGGACGAGGCGATGGTGGCGCTACGAGAGGCCGGTGCCCGGCCGCTCCAGGTCGAGCTCGTGCGTGACGGCGTGGTCAACGAGGAGCACCGCGGCCCTGCGGCGCTGCAGGCCGCGGCCGAGCGCCACCGCGCCTCGCGCGCCGAGCTTCCCTACGACGCCTGGCGGCTGAGCGAGGGCGAGCCTGCCGTGCCCACCCGCCACCTAGACCTGGACGGTCGCCAGACCCTGCGCGGCTAGGGCTGGCTGGGACAAGTGACGACGGCGTCGTCCCCCCTCTCGTTGCAGAAGGTGAGACGACGCCGTCGTGCTGGAGGTTCCGACGCAGGCGGCACCAGGACGGACCCGAGACGCCGGTCCTACCGCTTGCCGACGAACCAACGGCGCAGGGTCGCTACCCGTTTCTCGATCTGCTCAGTCGAGGCCTGCGCGACCTCGGGCCCGCCGCACACGCGGCGCAGCTCGTTGTGAACCGTACCGTGAGGCTGCCCTGAGCGTCGGGCCCAGGCGGCCACGAGCTGGGAGAGCTCCTTGCGTGCAGCCTGACGACGCCTGGCGTCGTCGACGCCGGAGTTGGCACGCCGCCTGGCGGCCGCAGCCGACTGCCGCTTCTGCTCAGCGATCTGGCGGTCCTGGCGCTGTCGCAGCAGCGCCGTGACCTGCTCCGGCTCCAGCAGGCCGGGAAGCCCCAGGTACTCCTGCTCCTCGACGCTTCCGACCACGGCGCCGGTCCCGAACTCTCCACCGTCGAACAGCACCCGGTCGAACTCGGCGGTGGAGTCCATGGCCTCGAACCCGCCCAGCAGGTCGTCAGAGGCCTTCGCGTCCTGGTTGGCCTCGGCGACGAGGCGGTCCTCGGCGTAGCCGGCGAAGAGGTCGTCCTCGTTCGACGAGGCCCGTTTGCCCAGCACGTGGTCACGCGCGACCTCCAGCTCGTTGGCCAGGCTCAGCAGCGGAACCACCGAGGGCAGGAAGACCGAGGCGGTCTCTCCCCGTGAGCGCGAACGGACGAATCGTCCTACCGCCTGGGCGAAGAACAGGGGCGTAGAGGTCGAGGTGGCATAGACCCCGACGACGAGACGAGGCACGTCGACACCCTCAGACACCATGCGCACCGCAACCATCCACCGGTCGGTGGAGGCGGAGAAGGTCTCGATGCGGCTGGAGGCTCCGGAGTCGTCGGACAGGACGACGGTGGGCTCCTCACCGGTGATCTGGCGCAGCTGCTTGGCGTAGGCGCGGGCCTTGGCCTGGTCACTGGCGATGACGAGGCCGCCGGCGTCCGGGACCTGCCGGCGCACCTCCGTCAGGCGCTGGTCAGCAGCGGCGAGCACCGAGGGGATCCACTCCCCCTTGGGGTCCAGGGCCGTGCGCCAGGCCTGAGCCTCCAGGTCCTTGGTCAGGGGCTCGCCCAGGCGTGCGGCGACCTCGTCACCAGCCTTGGTCCGCCAGCGCATCTGGCCGGAGTAGGTCATGAACATGACCGGGCGCACGACCCCGTCGCGCAGGGCGTCGGAGTAGCCGTAGGAGTAGTCCGAGCTCGAGCGCTTGAGACCACCGGCCTCCTCGACGTAGCGCACGAAGGGGATCGTGGACTCATCCGAGCGGAAGGGGGTCCCTGTCAGTGCCAGGCGGCGCCGTGCCGGGGTAAAGGCCTCGCGGATCGCATCACCCCAGGAGCGGGCGTCACCACCGTGGTGGATCTCGTCCATGATGACCAGTGTGCGCCGCGCGTCGGTTCGAGCGCGGTGCAGGTTGGGATTGGCCGCGACCTGCGCGTAGGTCAGTGCCACGCCGTCAAAGCGGGATCCCAGCGCCCCCTGGCTGTTGGTGAAGGAGGGGTCGATGTGGATGCCCACGCGCGCGGCGGCCTCAGCCCACTGGTACTTCAGGTGCTCGGTAGGGCAGACCACCGTCACCTGGTGGACGTCGCCAGCGCTGAGGAGCTCGGTGGCGATGCGTAGCGCGAAGGTGGTCTTGCCTGCGCCGGGGGTCGCCACTGCCAGGAAGTCCTGGGGCATGGTCTCCAGGTACTTCCTCAGCGCAGCGGCCTGCCAGGCGCGCAGTGACCCTGCCGTGCCCCAGGCGGCACGACGCGGGTAGGCCGGCGGCATGGACTCCGCGGCGAAGATGGAGGGCTGGGTAGGGTTGCTCGCTGCCTGGTTGCGACGCGCGCCGCTCACTGACCGCCTCGGGAGAAGGGGAAGCGGGGGAAGCGCGGCCCCTTGCCAGAGCCGGAGTCCCCGCCCTCTCGCATCTGCTCGTAGATCTGCTTGCAGGTGGGGCACACCGGGTACTTCGACGGGTCACGTCCCGGCGTCCAGACCTTGCCGCACAGCGCGACGACGGGGCGTCCGGTCGCCGCGGCGGCCGCGATCTTGTCCTTGCGCACGTAGTGGGCGAAGCGATCGGCGTCACCGTCGTCGGTGGACTGAAGCTCCTCACGCTCCAGGACCGCGGTCCCCGTGGAGGCGCCGGTGGCGGGGTCCGACAGCGGGCGGCCGGGCTCGCCGGGGCCAGAGTCGGTGCTCGCCGTCATCTGCTCAAGGGGGTCAGTCATGTCCTCCAGTGTAAGCCGGGCAGACCGGGCGATCGTCGTCGGAGCCTGTGGAAGCTCTCTCGCCGCGCCGCGGCTCCCCTGCCGGCTGCTCGCACGGGCCGCCCGGTCACGACGAGTCCGTCCTCGTACCCGCTAGACACGACAACGGGGTCTGTGCCCCTGCCGGGCAGGGGCACAGACCCCGTCTGCGTGACAGAGGGACTACACCCCAGCGCGTAAGTCCCAAGGCCCGTTCAGCGGCTCAGTCGCGAGGCGGCCGCCGGGTCCACCAGCACCAGGGCGTCAGCGTGCCGCTGCATGACGGTGGCCGGCCACTGCGGGCTCACCTCGCCCTCGACCAGCTGGTGGACGGCCTCGGCCTTGTTCTCACCGGTGGCGATGAGGACCAGCTGACGAGCCTCCATGATGGTGGCCAGCCCCTGGGTGATGCAGTGGGTGGGGACAGCGTTGACGTCGCCGTCGAAGAACCGGGCGTTGTCACGTCGGGTCTGCTCGGTCAGGACGTCGACGTGCGTGCGCGAGTCCAGCGGGCCACCAGGCTCGTTGAAGCCGATGTGCCCGTCTGAGCCGATACCGAGGATCTGCAGGTCACAGTAGCCGGCTGCCTTCATCTGCGCCTCATAGTCGGCACATGCGGCCTCAAGGTCCTCGTTCAGCGCGTCCGGCCCGTGCAGGGCGCCAGGGCGCATGTCCACCCGCGATCGCAGGTTGCGCTCCATGAAGGTGGCGTAGCGCTCGGGGTGCCCCTCAGGCAGGCCCACGTACTCGTCGAGCATGAAGCCAGTGACCTCCGTGAAAGAGATCCTGCCGGCCTGGCACCGGCGCGTCAGCTCGTCGTACAGAGGAAGGGGGCTGGAACCGGTGGCGGTCCCGAGGACCGCGTCCGGCTTGGCCGTCAGCAGCTCCTCGACCGCGTCAGCGGCGGCAGAAGCGATCTGCTCGGCAGTATCGAGGACGACGAGCTTCATTGTTCTCCTCAGTTGAGACGTCACGGCCGTGGCCGGGTGCGTCCGTGCACCACGGTCCATCATAGCGCCATCGACGAAGACGTCAGATGTCCTGTCAGACGCGCGTCTGTGCCGCCCAGTCAGTCACAGGCCTGGTGCCAGGGGCACAGCACCCGGTCCGCCTCCCCCCCCCCGTTCCACGCAGCCTCCTGACAGGCAGGGCCCTACCGGGTCTCGTCGTGACCGGGCCAGGAGCGAATCGTCGCCAGGACCTGCGGACCGCGACGGTCCAGGAGCCGGCCGCCGTAGACGACGCCAGCCCACACCGCGCCCAGGCCCCACGCCGTACCGACCAGGAGCAGCAGCCAGCCCCACTCCCAGGCGCCTGAGACCGCCACCCAGACCAGCCCACCGACCGCAGGCGCGCTGGCAGCGACGATGACCGCGAAACCAGCGGCCTGGACCAGAGCGATGACCATGCTGATGCCCGACCCTCGCGACTTCCAGAGACTGTCTCCGGGCGCGTTGGTCTCATAGGGCATGACGACGCTGGAGACCGCGGACCAGGCATGGCCGACGCCGTAGAGCGCCAGGCCCGTTCCCGCCACCGCCGGCAGGGTCTCCCACCTCCCCGCGTAGGCCGTCGTCAGGACGAGGACCGCGAAGGTCAACGGCACCTGCCACAGCGCCGCCGCCACGACACGTCCCAGGCGGTCGTCCCGGCCGCGCACGCCTGCTGAGACCAGCTGCCACACGGCAGTGGAGTCCGTGGCGAGGTCGTTATTGAGCACCCACCCGGAGAAGAGGGCGAGGAGCAGGGCAGCCCCCACAACCGTCACAGGCGCCTGCCCCCACGTCATGGAGGCGCCCTGTCCCGCGGACGAGCCCGCTGACCTGGCGAAGACGAAGGCGAACACCGTCGGCAGCAGGACCAGGCTGATGACCTGACTCAGGTAACGCGGGTCGCTTCGCCAGTAGCGCAGACACCTCGCGGCCACGGCCGCTGCCGGAGAGGGAACGAGGCGTGCGAGACGGCGTTGCCAGACCAGCGGGTCCACGCCTGCCGTTCTCCTGCGTGCGCCCTTGCGGGCAGCCTCGGCCGCCTCGTAGGACTGGCTACGCGTTCGGTTCCGCGCCGGACCTGTCATAGCACGTGCCACGACCCTGCCCCATACCGGCATCAGGGCCGCAGGCAGGGCGACAGCCAGACAGGTGAGCCCCAGCGCTGCCAGGACCGAGCCCTGTGCCAGGTACCCCGGAGCCGCCAGCGCCCACCCCAACGGTGTCAGCCCGACCACGGTGCCGACGGTCCGCAGTGCCTGCCCCGTCTCAGCCCCTAGGCTGACCTCCTGCAAGAAGGAGGGGCCTAGCGCGACCCCCAGCAGGAGCAGCATGCCCACGAGTCCTGCGACCTCCCGTCCTCTCCTGGACTGGGAGACACCGGCGCCGATGACGACGACGCGGCTGAGCAGCACGCAGGTCGCCAGCGCCACTGGCGCCAGGGCGAGCGCGAGCACGGCTGCCGTCCACTGCCCGGCGCAGGCCCAGCTCACGGCGGGAAGTAGCAGGCCCGCTCCGGTGAGGATGCCGGGGATCCCGGCGGCTCCCGCTACGGCTAGCCCGCGTGTGAGCGCAGGTGACGGCGCGGTCCAGGCCGCGATCGCCCGGGGATCCAGCGTCGAGTCCGCTCCGGTGAGCAGGAGCGGGAAAAGCGTCCAGCCGGCTACCACGAGAGCCCCGGCTCCTGCCAGAACCGCACCGATCACCTCCGGCGAGACCTGTCCCAGGCCGACCGCGAGGACAGTGAGTGCGGCCAGGCCACCCAGGCCGTAGAGCACGCCGACGATCGTGCCGATGACCGCCCAGACGTTGCGGAGCAGCCCGTTGACGGTCAGCCGCCACCTCAGGCGGACGAGGGTCGCAACCATGACAGCTCCTCCCGTGTCGTCGGAGCGCCCACCAGCTGGGCGAAGCGCGCGTCCAGGTCCTGACCTGCTGCGACCTCCTGCGTGGTCCCTGCCGCCAGGACACGACCGGCGGCGATCACAGCGACGTGGCTGCACAAGCGCTGCACCGTGGCCATGACGTGGCTGGAGATGATCACCGTGCCCCCAGCCTCCGCGAAGTCCGTGAGCAGCCCCTGGATGGTCTGGGCCGAGACAGGGTCCACGGCCTCAAAGGGCTCGTCCAGCACCAGGACGGCCGGAGAGTGCACCAGGGCACAGGCCAGGTGGACCTTCTTGCGCATGCCTGCGGAGTAGTCGGCGACGAGGGTCGTGCCCGCCTCCCACAGCCCGAGCACGTGCAGGAGCTGGGTCGCCCGCGGCACGACCACCTCGCGGTCCAGACCGCGCAGCAGCCCTGAGTAGGTCACGAGGTCCAGGCCGCTGAGGCGGTCGAAGGTACGCAGCCCGTCCGGCAGGACACCGAGCATCGCCTTGGCCCGGCGGGGCTCGGCCCACACGTCGACACCGTGGACCGTCACCTGACCGCCATCGGGCACGAGCAGGCCTGTGGCCATGGACAGGGTAGTCGTCTTACCGGCGCCGTTAGGCCCCACCACGCCGTAGACCGAGCCTGCCGGCACCACCAGGCTGAGGTTGTCCACCGCACGCTTCTGCCCGAAGGCCTTGTACAGCCCCTGACAGGCCAGCGCCGGCACACCTCTTCCTTCGGCACCGTCCCGGGGAGCAGCACCGGCCAGGCCCAGCCCCGGCTGCGCGCCGACGGAGTGCTCAGTGACAGGGTCTGCTGGTGGAGGAGCGTCGAAAGAAGTGTTCTGGCTCATAACCTCACCCTAGGCAGTACCACTGACACACACCTCCTCCCCTCGAAGGATCTGTGCCCACCCACCCTGTCCGCATGGATGACGAGGGCGTGCCACCAGCGGTGGTGGCACGCCCTCGTCATCCATGCTGACGTCCTCGCCCAGCGAGGAGGTCAGCAGACCGTCACTTGGCGACAGCCTTCTTCAGGGCCGATCCGACAGTCAGCTTGACGCCGTAGCCAGCGGGGATCTGGATCTCCTCACCGGTACGGGGGTTGCGGCCCGTGCGAGCGGCGCGCTCAACACGCTCCACGCCCATGAGACCCGTGATCTTGACGGCCTCGCCCTTGGCGACGTTCTCAACCAGGACCTCCTGGAAAGCGCCGAGGAAGGCGTCAGCGTCGGTCTTGGTCAGGCCGGCCTTCTCGGCGATGGCGGCGATGAGCTCAGTGCGGTTGACGGACATGTACTTGCCTCTCAGTTCGTGGGTGGGCACCAGTCGGTTCGGTGCCGCTGGCCGTAACGCTATGCGTAAAAGGCCGGTTTTGTCAGATATGGCGGGCACTTTCGTGGCGGGGCACATCACTTTCTGCTCCAAGAATGCCTCTGGAGCCACATTCGTCACATCAACCACAGCCTTGCCGAGGATCCGCCAGCGCCGCGCCCGTGCCGGTCGCTGCCGTGCAGCAAACCGGCTCCCGCGAGCGTGGTGGGAGCCGGTCACCGGAGGCTGGTGCTGGCCCGTCACCAGCAGGCGTCTAGGGCCTGGCGACGGCGTCGACGAACCAGGACGTGATGGTGGTGGGGTGGGTGATCGCGGTCCCCACCACGACGGCGAAGGCGCCGTGCTCCATCACCGTACGGGCCTGGGCAGGTGTGTGGACACGTCCCTCGACGATGAGCGGGACCTGGGCGATCGCTGCGACCTGGTCCACCAGCTCGAGGTCCGGCCCCTGCGTCTTGGGGCGGTCCCCGGTGTAACCAGCCAGCGTGGTTCCCAGCAGGTCCGCTCCCCCGTCCTGCGCCGCCTGCGCATCCTCCAGGCACCCGCAGTCAGCCATGACGAGCACCGAGGGGAAAGCCTCCTTCAAGCCAGCAACCGTCTGGGCAAAGGTCAGCCCGTCTGGACGGGGCCTGCGGGTGGCGTCGATCGCCACGACCTGGCAGCCGGTCCCCGCCACGGCGACGGCGTGCGTGAGGGTCGGGGTGATGAAGACGCCGTCGTGCCCGTCCTTCCACAGCCCGATGACCGGGACGTCCACGTGCTGGTTGATCAGGGACAGGTCCGCCAGCCCCTGGGCCCGGATACCGACGGCGCCACCTGCCACGCAGGCCTGTGCCACCTGGTCCATCGTGCGAGGGTCACGCATCGGCTCACCCGGGTAGGCCTGGGCCGAGGCGATGAGGCCGCCACACAGCTGGTCAAGGACCTCGTCCTTGCTCATCGGTCTTGCCATCACGCCACGTCTCCTTCCCTGACAGCCTGTGGCAGGCGCAACCACGCCTCGTGAGCGGCACCGATGATGGGCGCCGTCGTCCCCAGGGTCGCGGGGAGCAGCTCAGTGGTGCCGGAGATCAGGTCGATCAGCTCGTCAGCGACCGTGCGCCGCAGAGGCTGCCACCACAGGTCCCCGGAGCGTGCCAGGCCTCCGGAGATGATGACCCGCTCCGGGTCGACTGCGGTGACCACCTGGGCGATCCCCCGCCCCAGCGCGACCGCTGCCTCCTCGTAGACCCGCTGCGCGACGGCGTCGCCCGCCTGGGCACGACGCTCGACCTCAAGCGCGGTGGTCACCGAGGTATCCCCCGTGGCCTCGCGGTAGCGCCGGGCGATCTGGGGCCCTGCCGCGACGGCCTCCAGGTGACCGGGCTTGCCGCAGGTACACGGCTCACCAGCCGCAGCCTCGCACGGCATGTGCCCCATCTCCCCGGCCAGGAAGTGAGCACCGTGGTGGACCGCACCGCCCAGGACGAGCGCACCGCCCACACCCGTGCCCACCGCCACGACCAGCGCGCTGGACGCTCCGTGACCGGCTCCCAGCCAGGCCTCGCCGGCCGCGTAGGCGTTGACGTCGTTGTCGACGTGCACCAGCGGCGCTGCGCCGCCAGGAGCGAGCACGCCTCGCTCGGGCAGCAGGCGGGCCACGCCGTCGGCCACGTTCGTCCCCGGCCAGCCGGTGATGGCGTCGGTCGCGGAGAGCACGACCCCGCTGCGCGCGTCGATGACGCCAGCCGAGCCGATGCCGACAGCCAGCGGACGGGGTGACCGACCGCCGTCGTCACCGGCCGCGACGACCTCACCAACCAGCCCGGCGATCGCGTCAAGCATGGCGGCGGGACCCTCCCGCCCGGGAGTCGCGACCTGGCGGACCTCACTCCGCAGCTGGCCAGTGACACTCACCAGTGCCGCAGCGATCTTTGTCCCTCCCAGGTCGACACCGACAAGGAGAGGCTCCTCCTCAGTGCCCGGACGAGAGCGGTCCCGTGTGCTCATGTCAGATCAGTCCCTGTTCTCGAGCGATGGCCATGACCTTCTCCTTCGTCTCGCCCGTCAGCGCGCGTACCGGGAAGGCCATCTCGTTCGAGGCGATCGTACCCTGGGCCTCCATGACGGTCTTGAAGGCCCCGATGCCCGCGGCGTCAGCAGAACGTCCCTGGGGCACGAAGACGATCTCGAAACCGGCGCAGATCCGGTCCTGGATCCGTCGCGCCTCCTGCCAGTCGCCCCGTTGAGCCGCCTGCCACAGCTCGACGTAGGGCCGGGGCTCGACGTTGCCGTAGCCGGGGACCATGCCGTCCCCGCCCAGCAGCAGCATGCCGTCAACCACGCACTCGTGGCCGGTCAGCAGGGCCAGCGGGTGACCCGCCTTCTCGTTGGCCGCCACCAGGCGCCGGTAGCCGACGTCGTCGCCTGAGGAGTCCTTGACGCCGGCGAGCACCCCTTGCGTGCCCAGGGACACGAGCATGTCGGCGGCCAGCTTCTTGCCGTTGAGGCGCACCGGCACGTCGTAGGCGAACAACGGGATGTCGATCGCGCCGCGGATCGCGGTGAAGTGGTCGGCGATCTCGGTCATGTCGTTGATGGCGTAGAAGGGGCAGGCCGCGACGATCGCGTCCGCCCCCAGAGCCTGGGCGCGGCGGGCGTGCTCGATGACACGGTTCACCGTCGTGTCGATGGCGCCGACCAGGACCGGCAGACGGCCGTCGACACGTGCGACGACTCGCTCGACGACGAGCTCGCGCTGGGCGTCTGTGAGGTAGGCGGCCTCAGCCGAGGACCCCAGGAGGAACAGGCCGTTGACACCTGCCTCGATCAGAAAGTCGATGAGGTGGTCCAGGCTGTCGAGGTCGACCTCGCCATTTTTAAAAGGCGTGACGACCGGAGGGATGACACCGGTGAAACGGGCGTCCATCATGATGATTCCTAACGTAAGTGGGACGGGTGTCTGAGGCTCATGCCTCAAGCAGGGAGGGCACCGCCCCCAGGAGGGTGCGGGTGTAGTCCTGCTGCGGGTTGGAGAAGATCTCCCGGGTCGTGTTCATCTCGACGATCTCGCCGAAGTACATGACGGCGATGCGGTCGGAGACGTAGCGCACGGTGTTGATGTCGTGGCTGATGAAGACCAGCCCCAGCCCCAGCGCGCTCTTGAGGTCCTGGAGGAGATTGAGAACCTGAGCCCGCACCGACACGTCCAGGGCGCTGGTGGGCTCGTCCGCGACGATGATGTCTGGCTCCAGCGCCAACGCACGGGCGATCGCCACACGCTGACGCTGTCCACCAGAGATCTGGCGCGGCAGGACCTCCAAGGCACTGGGGGGCAGCCCCACCAGGTGCAGCAGGTCACGCACCCTGGCCTCGCGCTCCTTGGGAGAGCCGATACCGTGCACGTTGAGCGGGTCGATCAGGGTGTCGTGGACGATCATGCGCGGGTTGAGCGCCGTGGCCGGGTCCTGGAAGACCACGGACACGGCGCGGCCCAGCGCCTTGCGGTCAGCCGCGGAGCCACCGAGGCGACGTCCCTTGAAGTACACCTCGCCCTTGGTCAGCGGCTGCAGGCCGACCATGACGCGGGCGGTGGTGGACTTCCCGCACCCGGACTCTCCCACCAGCCCCAGGGTCTCCCCACGACGCACCGTGAGCGAGACGTCGTTGACGGCATGCACCGTGTCGGGGCGGAACAGCTTGCCGGTACGGGACTTGTGGATCACGTGAGCGTGGCGCAGCTCGATCACCGGATCGGTCTGAGGGTCCCACGTGGTTGTGGACTGAGCGCTCATGACATGGCCTCCTTGGCAAGGATCGCCTCAAGCTCAGGCGTGACGGCGTAGAAGTGGTCGCTCCCGTCGGTCACCGGCTTGAGCACCGGACGGGTGTCCAGCCCGACCGTGGGGTAGGACGAGCGCGGGGCGAAGCGGTCGCCCTTGACGAACTCCGAGGGGCTGGGAACAGTCCCCCGCACCTGGTGAAGTCGGTTGGAGCCGGCCTCGATGGACAGGACCGCCCCGAGCAGGCCACGGGTGTACTCGTGGACAGGGTTGGTCAGCAGCTCGCTGGTCCCCGCCTGCTCCACCACCTGGCCCGCGTACATCACCGTCACCCGGTGGGCGACCTTGGCGACCAGCGCCAGGTCGTGGCTGACGAAGACCATGGCGAAGCCGAGCTTCTCACGCAGGTCATTGAGCAGGTCAATGACCTGCTTCTGTACCGTGACGTCCAGGGCCGTCGTCGGCTCGTCAGCGATGACCAGGCTCGGGTCACGGGTGAGAGCCATCGCGATGAGGACTCGCTGACGCTGTCCGCCGGACAGCTCGTGCGGGTAGCTCTTCAGCGTGCGGACCGGGTCAAGCCCCACCAGCTCGAGCAGCTCCTCGGCGCTGCGGGTGCCCCCGCGCCGAGTCAGCTGCTTCATCTGGGAGCGGATGAGCATCGAGGGGTTGAGGGAGGACAGCGCGTCCTGGTAGATCATGCTCATCTCATGACCACGCAAGGCGTTGTGCTCCGCGGGGGTCATCTCCAGGATGTTGCGTCCCTTGAACAGGATCTCACCGGTGATACGCGCCGTCGGCGGCAACAGCCCCATGACGGCCATGGAGGTGATCGACTTGCCGCACCCGGACTCCCCGACCAGTCCCATGGTCTCCCCGGGACGGACGGAGAAGGAGACGTCGTCGACGATACTCACGTCGCCGTGCTGCGCCGGGAAGGCGATCGAGAGGTTCTTGACCTCCAGAATGGACTCCGCCTCGGGGGTCGGGTAGACCAGCCGGTCGTGACGCGCCAGCTCTGCTGCGCGCAAGGTAGCCAGGCGCTCCTCGAGAGGAGTCTCCTCAGCAGCAGGCCCCACCACCCCGGTCAGCTCGGAGACCTGGGCCTGGGTGACGGCGTCGGCGGGCAGCTCAGCGTGCGAGCGCACCGCGGCCCCAGCCTCGTTCCAGGCGTGCTGGGTCTGCAGGGCCTCCTCGTCAGCCTCAACATCCACGTGAGCCCGAATTCGCGGCGATGCCATGGCATCGGTCAGGCCCTCGGACAGGACGTTGAGGCACAGCGTGGTGATCAGGATCATCAGGCCGGGGAAGAAGGTCGGCCACCAGTGCCCGGACAGCAGCAGCGCCTTGCCCTCGGAGAGCATGTTGCCCCAGGTCGGGGTGTTGACCGAGGTGATACCGGCGCCGATGAAGGACAGCGAGGCCTCGAAGACGATGGCGTCAGCCACCAGCACCGTGGCGTAGACCATGATCGGGGCCACGCAGTTGCGCACCACGTGCTTGGCCAGGATCCAGGGGACGCGTGCGCCCATGACCTTGGAGGCGGCCACGTAGTCCTCACCGAACTGGGCCAGGACGTTGGCCCGGACCACTCGGGTGAGCTGGGGGGTGTAGACGACGGCGGTCGCGATGATGATGACGGGCACGGTTGGCAACCGGGTCGACATCGCCAGCACCAGCACCGCTGCCAGGGCGATGCCGGGGAAGGACATGACGACGTCGAGCACGCGCATGACCGCCTCACCAATCCACTTGCGGCTGGTGGCGGCGATGGCTCCCAGCACGGTGGCCAGGGCCAGGGCGATGCCGGTGGCGCTCAGGCCCACCACCAGGGAGACCCTGGCGCCGTAGACCGCGCGGGAGAAGATGTCGCGGCCGGTGGCGTCGGTACCGAAGAGGTGGGCGAGGGACGGGGCCGTGGCAGGGTCGGAGGAGACGATGTCTCCCACGCCCTCGACGTGCGTGACGGACTCGCTGGCGGCCAGGCCCGTGGCTCCGGGGTTGAAGGGGGCGACCAGCGGGGCGAAAACGGCTAGCAGCGCGACCAGGGCAAGCACGATGACGGCAGCCTTGCTCCCCAGCGGCAGCTTTCTCCAGCCCTGGAACCGCAGTCCAGGCTGGGCTACCTTGTCGAGTGTGCGACGGTGCAGCATCAGACGCTCCTGATCCTCGGGTTGACCAGCACGTAGAGCATGTCAACGACGATGTTGATGATGATGAAAGCCAGTGCCACGGTGATGGACACGCCCTGGACGATGTTGATGTCGTTTCGGGTGATGCCCTGGAAGATCAGCTGCCCCATCCCCTGGATGTTGAAGATCATCTCGATGACGACGGCACCCCCCATGGCGTAGCCCAGCCGCAGGCCCAGCACCGTCAGCGGGGTGATGAGCGCGTTACGCAGCACGTTGCGGGCGATGACCACGGGCTTGGGGATTCCGGCGCCGATGGCAGTGCGGACATAGTCACGGTCCAGCTCCTCGACCATGGCGGTACGCACGACGCGGGTGAAGGTGCCGGTGTTCGGCACGGCGATGGCCAGGGCCGGCAGGAAGATCTGGCGCACGTAGGTGGCGGGGTCCTGGCTGAAGGGGACCCACTCGGTGACCACCGAGGGGAAGGTGCCGCTGGCGCCCGGGATGTCTCCGAAGCGCTGGATCAGCAGCAGTGCGAGCCAGAAGGAGGGTGTAGCCAGGCAGAGCACCGAGATCACCCGGATGAGCTGGTCGGGCCAGCGGTCACGGTAGAGCGCCGCGATGACGCCCAGGACAGTGGCCAGGATGACCGCCACGAAGATACCGATGAAGGTCAGCTGCAGCGTGATCGGGAAGGCCTGAGCAACCAGGTCGGAGATCTTGACGCCGGTGAAGGTGGTCCCCAGGTCCCCGTGGGCCAGTCCCACGAGGTAGTCCCAGAACCGGGACAGGAGAGGATCGTTGAGGTGGTGGGCCTCGCGGTACTGCTCAAGAGCCTGCGCCGTCGCCGACTCCCCCAGCGCCAGGCGCGCCGGGTCTGCGGAGGAGAAGGACATGACGACGAAGACGAGCAGCGTCACGCCCAGCACCATGATGGGCAGCGCCACAAGGCGCCGTCCGATCAGGCGGAGGAGGTTGGACACTAGGGTGCTCCTTTGCTTCGGTACCCCGCACGTCCCAGGCCAGGACACTGGGCCGCCAGCGTGCCGTGCGGCTGCTGGGTGACGTGCGGGAGGGTCGGCGGCAGTGCCGACCGCAGTTCTATTGTCTGACATCTGATGTCTGATGGCAAATGGGGGTGGTGCTGTTCGCTAGAGATCACACCCCTTCGATGACTCTGGGCCCCACAGCATGAAGGCTGTAGGGCCCAGAGTCATCGCATGGACGACGGCGTCACCCGTCTATGTCCCAGCCACCAGACCTCAGTCGGATCAGGCCTGGGTCGATCCGACGTCGACGAAGGACAGGCCGGTCAGGGCGATCGGCTTGAAGTCGGTCAGCGTCTGGGAGTCGTAGCCGGTCGGGGTCTTGCGGTGGAAGACCGGGTAGAGCGGCACCTCGTCGGATACGAGGTCGAAGATCTCCTGCCACTTGGCCACCTGCTTGTCACCCTCCAGGCGCACCGCCTCCTCCAGCATCTGCTGGACCTTGGTGTAGGAGTCAGCACCCTTCCAGTGCATGCGCCCCTCGGTCCAGGTGTCACCGCCGTACCACCAGCGCAGCAGGAGGTCAGCGTCGTTACCGAACACCGAGGGGTCACCGGGGGCCACCATGACGTCCCACGCGCCCTCGTTGGAGTCGATGAAGGAGTAGACGTCCGAGGACTTCTTCTCGTCGTAGTTGACCGTGACGCCCAGGGCCTCCAGGTTCTCACGGATGATCGGGCGGGCCGAGGAGAACCAACCGTGGTCGGTGCACAGAAGGTTGATCGTGGTGATCCCAGCCTCCGCGAGCAGCGACTTGGCCTTCTCGGCGTCGTAGGTGTAGACCGTCGACGCCTTCTTGTAGGCCGGGTGGTCCTCCTGGACGAAGCAGGTGGCCGGCGTCGCCAGCGTCCCCATGCCCGTCTCGCAGATCTTGGCGTAGTCCAGGGCGTACATGATGGCCTGGCGCGCCTTGAGATCGGAGAACACCGAGTTGTTGAACATGACGAACAGCAGAGAGAAGCCCTGCTGTGCCGCCACCTGGATCGGGGCCTGCATCGTGGAGAGGTTGGCCACCGGCACGGCGTCGATCGCCTGGACGGTGCCCGAGGTGATCGCGTTGGTCCGGGTGGTGTCATCGGGGAGGATCTGCCACTCCATGGACTTGGCCAGGGCCGGGTGAGAACCGGTGTAGGCGTCGTTGCGCTCGAAGACGATCTTCTGCGAGCCTGCACCGTTGTCCGTCATCTTGTAGGGGCCGGTGCCCACCGGGTACATGTCGAACGCTGCGGCGTCCGCCTCAGCAGCGGCCTTGGGGACGATCTTGACGACACTGATGCGCTCCGCCACCAGGGAGTAGGGGAACTTGGTCGTGATCGTGACGGTCTTGTCGTCCTTGGCGCTAATGGAGTCAACGAAGGAGATGAACTGAGCGTAGAGCGAGTTGTTGTCCGGGTTGAGGACACGCTCAAAGGAGAAGACGACGTCATCAGTGGTCACCGGGTTGCCATCGGTGAAGACGGCGCCCTCACGCAGGGTGACCTCGTAGGTGGTGTCATCCACCTTCTTCGGCAGGTCGGCACCGAGAGCGGCGTAGACCTCGCGTGTAGCGGGGTGAAGCTCCGTGAGCCCCTCCATGGTGTGCCAGTTCGCAGCCACGGTCAGGGCGGCGGTGGTGGTCATGGGGTCGTAGCCGTTGGTGCCCAGCTCGTAGGAGATTCCCGCCTTGATGACACCGTCAGGGTTGCTCATGGCGGACGATTCCTCCGCCTTGTCCGTGGTGTCGCTCATGCTTGAGCCTGAGGAGGAGCCTGAGCCGCCGCACGCTGACAGCGTGGCAGCCAGGCCAGCAGCCACGCCGAGCGTCGAAGTCAGTCGGAGAAAGCCGCGTCGGGAAGGGCGGGGAGTCGAGATCGCCATTGAAGCACTCCTAAGGTCGGACGTCTGTTGTCTGACGTTGGTAGACTGACATTAACACAGAGAACCCCAAAGTGAAAAGCAAGGAAGGACACAAGAGCCATGACAATCGCAAGGCCCTCCGCCCTGAGCGTCACCTTGGCCTCACCAGCCCTTCGCAGCGCCTACCCGTCCTTGAGCCCCGCGCCAGCGACCCAGGCGACGATCACGATGCAGGCGATCAAGGACTACATCATCCAGGCACACCTACAGCCCGGGGACCCGTTGCCCACCGAGTCCCAGCTGTGCGAGGACCTCGGCGTCTCCCGCTCATCGGTGCGCGAGGCCGTGCGCACCCTCGTCGCCCTCGACATCGTCGAGGTACGTCACGGCCACGGAACCTTCGTCGGCCAGGCCTCCATGCGCCCCATGGTGGAGTCTCTCGTCTTCAGGGGCCTGCTCAACCGCGATCAGGGCCACCAAGGCCTGCTCAACGTGGTCGAGCTGCGTGCCACGCTTGACACCGCCCTGGCCCCAGAGGTGGTCCGTGCGTGGAAGGGAAACAAGGACCCTCACATCGAGACGACGTTGGAGGGGATGGAGGATCTGGCGCACCAGGGACAGCCCTTCCCCGAGCAGGACCGCGCCTTCCACTCCCAGCTGCTGGCACGGCTGGACAACCCGCTCTACCAGCACCTGACTGATGCGTTGTGGGCGGTTCACGTCCTACTCATCCCGCTGCTACGCGCTCCTGAGCCCAAGGACATCCTGAACACCGCCGTCTCGCACCGCCAGATGCTGCTCACAGCCCAGGCCGGAGACCTCGACTCCTACCTCGTAGCCATCAAGTCCCACTACCAGCCGCTCCTGGCCTCCGTGAGCCGCTGACGTCAGGGCGCTCCTGCGCGCCCTGACGACGTCCGCCCAGACCACGACGGAGGCTCCTAGAGCCCCGGGTAGGTGCCGTTGTCAATGACCAGCTGCAGGTTCTCCGCAGGGTCCTGAGGCTGTAGGAGGCGCTCCAACCACGACTGACGCGCCTGCTCCAGGTCACGAGCCAGCCACGTGCAGCACACGATCTCCATGGCGTGGGTCCCACCGGGATAGACGTGGAGCTCACAGTCACCACCGTCACGCCAGATCCTGCTCGCCATCTCCACCACCTCGTCACGGAAGACCTCGGCGGAGGCCACTGACAGGAACACAGCGCCGAGCCCGCTCAGGTCCGTAGCACGCGCGGCCGCATCCGCCTCGGTCACCTCTGGACCACCCCGTCTGTCCCCCAGCACCTGCTGCCAGGCCCAGGTGTTCCAGGACGTCGGCCAGCGCCCGTCCTGCGGGAACTGGGCTGCGGAGCTGGGCCGGACGACGCCGTCGTCCCCTACCGTCCCGGTGCGGTCGTCAAGCATCGGGTAGTCCAGGAGGTAGCCCAGTGCCCGCGGCCCTTCCTGCCTCCGTTCAGCCAGAGCGACGCACATTCCCAGCCCGCCTCCCGCGCTCGGGCCGGTGACGATGATCCTGCTCGGGTCGCACCCGAGCTCCTCGGCGTGCTCACGCGCCCACCGCAGCGCCGCGACACAGTCCTGCGTCGCGGCCGGCGAGGGGTGCTCAGGAGCCAGCCGGTACTCCGGGGAGACGATGACCCCTCCCCACCGCCGCATCCACGGCACGCAGCGCACGACGTCGTCGTACCGGTTCCCCACGACCCGGCCCCCGCCGTGCAGCGACAGGAACAACGGCGCGCCCGCCGCCTGCCCGCAGCCAGCCGACGAGGCCTGGCCCAGGGTGACAACGGCCACCGCCATCGCCGACCCGTCCTCACGGGTGATCTCGCGCTCGGCGGTCACCAGGTCCGGGTGCTGGTCCATCAGCCGCTGCCTGGTGACCTCGACGGACTTTCGCCACTGGGGCAGGGTCTCGTCATTGAGAGGCAGGTCGAAACCTGCCGCGTCCAGCGCGTCCAGGACCACCTGGGTGTGCGGGTCATAGTCGGGGCGGGCAGGGACAAGAGGTGACATGACTGTTCCTTCAGTAGCATGGCGGCCGCCAGGTGGCAGGCGTCGTGTCCCAGGCTGCACGCAATCCTCCCCACGGTGGGAGCGCGCAGCGGGCGTTGGAGGTCACCTGGCGTGTCCGTCCCATCCTAGGAGAGTCTTCCCGCATGTCCTACGGCCAGTCCCCCGGTGCCACCAATCCCGTCTCCCCCTCCCTCCGCCCCAAGGACCCCGTTGACGCCGTCCCTCCCATCGGCCGCCTTGCCGTGCTGGGTATCCAGCACGTCCTGGCCTTCTATGCGGGCGCCGTCGTCGTCCCCCTGGTGATCGCCTCTGGGTTGAGCCTGGATGCGGCCACCACCGTTCACCTCATCAATGCCGACCTGCTGACCTGTGGCATCGCCACCATCATCCAGTCCGCCGGGTTGGGGCCGAAAATCGGCGTACGCCTGCCGCTGATCCAGGGGGTGACCTTCACCGCCGTCTCCCCGCTGATCGCCATCGGCCTGGCCGCCTCGGGCGGGGCTGGCGGGACCGAGGGCCTGACCGCCATGTACGGGTCAATCATCGCCGCCGGGCTCGCCACCTTCCTCGTAGCCCCCTGGTTCGCCCGGCTCCTGCGCTTCTTCCCACCTGTGGTCACCGGCACCCTGCTCACAGTCATGGGCACCACCCTCATGAGCGTGTCGGCCGGTGACATCGTCGCCTGGGGCACGCAAGCCAGCGCTGCCGGAGCGGACCCGACGGGCCCCACGCTCCGCGGTCTGGGCTACGCGCTACTCACCATCGCACTCATCGTCCTGGTCCAGCGTGTCTTCAAGGGATTCATGTCCACGATCTCCGTCCTTATTGGCCTCCTGACCGCCACGGGCCTGGCCTGGGTACTGGGTGACACCGACTTCTCCAGCGTCGGAGAGGCAGCGGTCGTAGGCATGACCACACCGTTCTACTTCGGCATCCCGACCTTCACCGTCACCGGCATCATCTCCATGCTCATCGTCATGGCCGTCACTGCCGTGGAAACCACGGGCGACGTCTTCGCCACCGGTGAGGTCGTGGGTAAGCGCATCACACCCTCCCACGTGGCCAACGCCCTGCGCGCTGACGGCCTGTCCACCATGCTGGGCGGGGTGCTTAACTCCTTCCCTTACACCTGCTTCGCCCAGAACGTCGGCCTGGTGCGCCTCACACGCGTGCGCTCACGCTGGGTCGTCACCTGCGCCGGCGTCATCATGATCGTCTTGGGGCTCCTGCCCAAGGCCGCTGCCGTCGTCGCCTCCATCCCCTCCCCCGTCATCGGCGGGGCCTCTCTGACCATGTTCGCCTCGGTCGCCGTCGTGGGGATCCAGACCCTCGGCAAGGTCGATATGCACGACAACCGCAACGCCGTCATCGTCTCCACCTCCATAGGGCTGGCGCTGCTGGTGACCTTCAGGCCGGACATCGCCTCGATGATGCCCAGCTGGCTCGCCATCCTCTTTGGCTCAGGCGTGACGATCGGTGCACTGACCGCCGTCGTCCTCAACCTGCTGTTCTTCCACCTCGGTCAGCAGGAGGGAGCTGATGTGGCGCTCGTGCACGGGCGCCCCGTGGGTCTGGACGAGGTCAACAAGATGGACCGCGAGCAGTTCGTCGAGGTCTTCTCACGCCTTTACGCCAGCGCCTCCTGGCCGGCCGAGCGCGCGTGGGGGCACCGACCCTTCGCCTCGACCGCCGCCCTGCGCCAGGCCTTCGAGGACGAGGTCATCTCCGCCAGCCCGCAGGAGCAGGAGGCGCTGGTCTCCGGCTACGCCGACATCGCCGACCTCCTGCTAGGCGACAACGGCGACAGTCAGGCTGATCTCGACACCGCCTCCCTAGCGCTCGGCGCCTTCAACGACGCCGAGGAGGCCGAGCTACGCGGCCTGTCGCAGGCCTATCAGGAGAAGTTCGCCCGCCCGCTGGTCATGTGCGTCGAACGCGTCACCGACCGCCACCAGCTGCTCTCCCGGGGCTGGGCCCGTGTCGAGAGCTCGCCAACCCGCGAGGCGCGCAGCGCGGTGGGCGAGGTCATCGACATCGCTGACGAGCGCTTCGACGCCATGGTGGCTGACGCGAACCCGATCCGTAGCGCCTGGTCGCGCAAGTTCGAGCAGCTCGACTAGGGCCGGTGCCGCCAGGACACGGGTGGGCCGGGCGGCGTCTGAGGACGCTGCCCGCCCCCTCTTCTCGTCCAGGTGACGACGGCGCGGCGGCCTACCAGCGGTCGTGCACGTGGGAGCGGATGAGACGGTCGTACAGCTCCTCCAAGGCCGTGTGCAGCTCAGCAGACAGCGGCGCAAGGCCTCCGGCAGCCGCGTTCACCCGCGCCTGGGCGCCGTTTCGGGCGCCAGGGATCACGGTGGTCACGCCCTGCTGGTCCAGGATCCAGCGCAGGGCGACCTGAGCAGGCGTCGCTCCGTGCGGCCCCGTCTGTGAGCACAGGGAGACGAACTCGCGAGCAACCTGGACACCGATCTCGTAGGGGACTCCGGAGAAGGTCTCACCGACGTCGAAGGCCGAGCCGTCACGGTTGTAGCTGCGGTGATCGGTCGGGGCGAAGGTCGTGGTCTCGGTGTAGCGGCCGGACAGCAGGCCTGAGGCGAGCGGGACGCGCGCGATGATCGCGGTACCGGTGCTCTGCGCCATCGGGAGGACCTGCTCCAGGGGCTTGCGCCGCAGGACGTTGAGGATGATCTGGACCGAGGCGCAGCCAGGCCGGGTCATGGCGGACAAGGCCTGGTCGCAGGTCTCCACGCTCACGCCGTAGGCGCGGATGCGCCCCTGCTCGACCATCTCCTCCAGCCAGTCCCAGGTCTGCTCGGCGTCAATGACCTCGCTGGGCGGGCAGTGAAGCTGGACCAGGTCGAGGGCCTCGACCCCCAGGTTCCCCCGCGAGCGGTCGTTCCATGCCATGAAGGCGTCACGGGTGTAGTTCTCCGGCAGCTGGTCCACCCGGCGCCCCATCTTGGTGGCCACCGTCAGGCCGGAGTCAGGGTGGTCCTTGAGGAAGCTCCCCACGAAGCGCTCGGAACGGCCGTCGCCGTAGACGTCAGCGGTGTCGATGAAGGTCACGCCGCTGTCCAGGGCGGCCTCGAGCGTGGCGGTGGCGTCAGCCGGGTCCACCTCTCCCCAGTCAGCGCCGAGCTGCCAGGTCCCGACACCGACCGCAGACACCTGTCGGTCCAGAGCCTTGAACAACCTTGTCTCCATTGACTCCTCCTGTGTGAGCACCAGCCGTGCCAACGTGCGGCCTGTGGGCACCATCATGGCACCCCCTGAACGCGGCTCTACAGCTGCTCGCCCTCAGCGAGACCCAGGAGGACAGGAGCAGCAGGACGAGACACCGGTGTTGCCCGTGACGTCAGGGCTGCTACCATAACGGTTCAGCCCTGAGGGGCCAGTTGCAGGTTGCCACTCCGGCGGCCGTTGACAACTACACAGGGGATGATCGGTTTCGACGACGGTCGTGGGTTCAGGAGAAGCGGGTCGAGGATGCACAGTCATCTCGTCAACGCTCTGTGCGAACCAATAGGTGCCGATAACACTCGCACCGACTTCGCCCTCGCCGCCTGAGCGAGCCTCGAAGTCCGTCAGCCCGGGGACTGCTTCCGCCCCGGTTCCTGGCGTCATCTAGGGAGCCACTGCTGAGGTCCTTCGTCATCGAGGGCTTCGGAACTTTTAGGTGACTGAGCCCGTCGGCGTCCTTGTTCGCGTGAGACGCCGGGGCTGAGAAAATCACTAGCGAACTGCACCCGGAGAAGTCCTGTTGCACCACCGTCGGACGGGGGTTCGATTCCCCCCATCTCCACCACACTCTTCGTTGGAATTCCAACGATTCCCCCCCGGAGGGGGCCTATGGGGCCCCAGTGGGGACACGCGCCATGCCCACCCACTCCCCTACCAGCACTAAGACCACGGCGAGGTTGAGGACCGTAATAGCGCTCGCGGCGCCACAGGCCCCCACTCCAAGGGCTGCCCTTAGGGGAGACGGCACGCGTAGACACAGGCCTGATGCAGATCGACTACTACCCCCAAGCAGCCAGACACCTCGTTGGACTCTCCAGGCGGTGCAGCCGTCACGACGGCGGACGCCTGGCTACAGCACGAGATCAGCACGCAGGAGGATCGTAATAACTGAAACTCTCATCGTCCGCCCCGCCCACGACATCAAGTCTGGCGACAGGATCCGAGCGCATGGCCAGACCGAGACGGTCACCGCCATCACCTCTACGCCGTCGGGCACCAGACGGATATTCACCGACGTAAAAGGTGATTACCCGTACACAACGAAAGACGACTACACGGTCGACGTCGTCACGGACACCACCGAGCCAGGGCCAGAGAAACCAGCGTGCTCCATCGCCCCACTCATCCGCATCTCCAAAAGCGCGGACTGGAAAGGCGACTCCATCCCTTCGGGCACCCTCGCCCTACGTGATCCGGCCGGTGGATACGTCAGCGAGGACGACCACTTCTGCTTCAGCCGGGACCACGGCGACGAGATCACCGAGCGGGAGGACCTCACCCCCGTCCGAACCGACCTCATCCGGGATCTACGCAAGGCCAAGGAGGAGACCGACGCCGACCCCGACGTCGCACGGCCGTTCTTCCTCCACCTGGCCGCCGCACGGGTGGCCTCGGCCGCAGCACGACGCGACTCCTCAGCCTGAGCAGCAGCGGACGTGTACGCCTCGGGCAGCACGGGCACTAGGTCCACCGCGACCTCGTCCTGAGCCAGGCCAGCCAGGTAGGCGATCGCCTCGCGCATCTCCTCCTCGGCCTGGTCCAGGCGGCGGACCTGGGAGACGACCCCCACCTCGGGGGCCTCCAGCACTCACCAGTCACCTCGGCCTCGCTCGGCCGTGACCATGAAGGTCCTCATCTCCACCATCCTTTCTCGCCGAGCACGTCGGCGAACTGGTCGAAGAACTATCCTGCGGTCACGTCGTCGATCTCGCTGTGGCGACCGAGGGTGCGCGACACGCCTCCGACGACGACGGTGTGACGCGTGAGCTCGTGCGTGTCGAGCTCAAGGCCCATCTTGTCGGCCTGCTTCCTGAGCCGCTTGAGTACCGCCACCCTCTTCATGACATGAAGCCGACCCCACACTAGAACATCATTGCAAGCCTGAACTAGAAAGTTCTTGTCGACCCCTAGACGTTAGTAATAATCACTATCATTTAGAGTATCGGCCCCACCCTCCGGAGGAGCCACGTGCACAACGCAGACCGCCTCACCGACTCCCTGACCTACCTCGCCTCCATCGCGGACCAGGCCGTGCGCGCCCACCCCGAGGAGTGGAGGTCGCTCAGCGAGGAGCTGGCCCGTCACCACGCCAGGGTCGCCGCCCTCACCGGCCACACCGACACCATCGACGAGGACCACGCCTGCCCCGCCTGCGGCGGAGTGCTGACCCGTCAGCCCACCGAGACGGGCCTGTCCGACTGGCGCACATGCCGGGACTGCGACGCCTGGTGGCCCGACGGCCACATCATCGACGCCACCCGCACCCACACCCTCACCACCACCAGCGCCGAGGTCTGGGTCAGTCGCGAGCAGGCCTGCGCACTCCACCCGGGTCTCAAAGCCGACACCCTCAAGAAGTGGGTCAAGCGCGGCATCATCGACACCGATGCTCGGGCCAGGTCAACCTCGCCCAGGTCAACGCGCGCATGCGACCACTTGCCGCGTGAGCTCAATCTTTAGACAGCCCACATACCGCGAGATATGGACAAAATAGAGCAAAGTTGTAGTATCTGCTGCATGGGAGAGCGTCTTTACACCACTCGTGCCCCCTGGATCACCTTCACGTTCCACACTGAGTACAACGCCCTGTGGGCTCAGCTGGGCGAAGCCTTCTCCAAGTGCCAGCACCTAGTAGGCACCCCCTTGCAGCCCCAACGCGCCAACGAGCTAGCCTCGCTCTACGTCAGGCGCGGAGCCCTCTCAACCACGGCCATCGAGGGCAACACGCTGACCGAGGACGACCTCAACCGGATCATCGACGACGGCGAGAGCCTGCCCCCGTCCAGGGAGTACCTGGAGCAGGAGGTACGCAACATCCTCGAGGCCCTCCACGACATCGACTCAACCCAGCGCGGCCGAGGCCTCACCCTGACCGCGCAGTGGCTCAAGGACCAGAACGCCAGGATCCTCAAGGGCCTCGAGGTCGCCGACCACGTCACCCCCGGCGAGTACACGACCGCCCAGCTGTCCGTCGGCACCTACCGTCCCGCACCGCCTGAGGACGTGCCCTACCTCGTCGAGCGGCTCTGCCAGTGGCTCAACGACGAGTACCTGACCCACGTCAACGACCCGGACGCACCGGCTGACATGAGGTTCTTCAACGCCTTCCTCGCCGCAGCCCTCGGCCACCTCTACGTCGCCTGGATCCACCCCTTCGGAGACGGCAACGGGCGGACAGCCAGACTCCTGCAGGTCGCGATCCTGGCCGCCTCCGGGATCGTGCCGTGGGTGTCCACCAACCTCCTGTCAGACTTCTACAACGAGACCAGGACCCGCTACTACCGGCGCCTGGACGACGCCTCGAAGAAGGATGACGTCGCCGGGTTCATCCAGTACAGCGCGGGCGGGTTCGTCGACAAGCTGCGCGAGCAGATCGCAGAGGTCCAGGAGGACCAGCGACGGATCGCCTGGGTCAGCTACATCCACGAGGTCATGCACGACGAGCCCTCAGGAAAGACCAAGGACCGCCGCCGGGACCTGGCGCTCGCCATGCCGGAGCGCCCGCTGTCGCGACGTGAGATCTCCCGGCTCACGCCCGACCTCGCAGCCGCCTACATCAACACCGAGCGCACCCTGACCAGAGACCTCCACCGGCTCCGCGACCTCCACCTTCTCTGGCAGCCGGACCGAGGCCTGTGGGCGTCGAACATGGCAGTTATCGACGCCTTCAAACCCTGATACTTGCCGCGTAATGACTAGGCGCGTTGACTGCCCCCCCCCAACGGGCGTCAAGCACGTCTGAATGCAGGAACCCTCGGCCACCACGGCACGGGGGGGCGCGTCTTGCCTGCCACCGGCGTGCGCGCGTCCCTCCACCCAGACGGGACCCACGGAAGAGACGCGCGCAGGGTCCGACTCCCGGCGCAGGCACCCAGCCAACCCGCAGCGGGCAGGCTCGACCCAGGAACTGGGAAGCCTGGGGAACGAGAGGGAGACAGCCCCCGCCCGAGCCAGCGCAGAGGTAGAGCGAGGGCCGTCAGCCCTAGCGGCGCAGGTCCGTCCGAGCGCCACGGCCAGGACGATTCGCAAGCCAGGTGTCCACCGTCTCAGGCAGCCAGCCTTTCACCGACCTGGCGCCGTTGGTGATGACTACGTCGGGGGCCGGCAGGTAGCCGTCACGCTGATAGTTCTCAGCCGTCTTGGCCGTGATGCCGGCTCGTGCCGCCAGGTCGATGCGTCCGAGGTAGCGGACCGGCTCACTCATCACGGCTCCTGACCGGGCAGGCAGTCCACACCGTGACCACCACAGCCAGGAGCCACGAGGTCCAGACCGTGACGGCCATCTGCACGCTGGGAAGGCTCGGAGTCGCCCGTAGGAGAGCGGCAGCACACCCGGCAAGAAGACAGACCAGGATCTTGGACGTACTCCTCACCGTCGTCCTTCCTCAGGACACGTCCTTGCCCGGGTCATCCCCGTCGTCGGTTAGCAGCCGCCATCGCACGTGCGGCCTCGCGCTTGTCCTGAGCCTCGCGCAGGGACTGACGCTTGTCCCAGTCCTGCTTACCTCGTGCCAGGGCGATCTCGATCTTGGCTCGTCCCCCAATGAAGTACAGCTCCAGCGGGACCACGGTGTAGCCCTTGGCCTGGACCCGCTGAGACAGTCGATCCAGCTCAGCGCGGTGCAGCAGAAGCTTGCGCTTTCGCCGCGGCGAGTGGTTGTTCCACGTACCCTGCAGGTACTCCGGGATGTGAGCGCCCTGGAGCCAGGCCTCACCGTGCCGGTCGATCTCGATCCACGCCTCGGTCAGGGAAGCACGCCCCATCCTCAGCGCCTTGACCTCGGTCCCGGTCAGGGACAGTCCCGCCTCGTAGCGGTCCTCGATGAAGTAGTCGTGACTCGCCTTCTTGTTGCGTGCCACTGTCTTGTGGGCGTCGGAGGCAGCCTTGGCCTTCTCCCCCGCCGTGGGCTTCCTGGGGCGGTCGTTCTTGCCAGCCATCTGCTTCTCCTTCCTGTACGACAATCAGGCGCGAGAGCCTAGCCTACGCGGTCCGTCAAGACCGAGGAGCCGCCCGCGAGCCGCCTGTACTCAGAAGCCCGGCAGCGACATCGGGTTGACCGTAGAGCCGTTGATGTGGACCTCGAAGTGGACGTGAGGCCCCGTGGCGCCACCAGTCATGCCGGTCAGACCGATCTGCTGCCCCTTGCTCACGTTGATGCCGCTCCCGACGGAGTAGGCCGACAGGTGGCAGTAGATGATGACCACGGACTGGCCGTTGATGACGCCACCGTTGAGGATGATCCCGTTACCGCAGGTCGCGCTCTGGAACTGCTGGAGCGAGCCGGAGACCGCGGCGTACTGAGGTGTCCCCTGCGAGGCCACGAGGTCGACCCCGGCGTGGAGCCGGTAGGCGCCCGTGATGGGGTGGACGCGGTAGCCGTAGGAGGAGGCGACTGTCAGCGGCCCGGTGATCGGGTGGCCGATCGCGCCGTTCCCGAGGTCCGCAGCCGCAGCGGCCCCGGAGGAGGTGCCCGTGTAGCTCGAGGACGCGCGGTTCTGCGCGTCGATCGCCGCAATCGTCTGAGCGGCTGCTGCCGCGTCCGCCTCGGACTGGCGCACCTGCTCCTGCAGACTCGCCTTCTGCGTCTCCAGGCTTGCCGCAGCGGTCTGCTTCTGGGAGGTGAGCGTGGCGACCTCGTCCCGCTTGGTCTGTGCGGCGGTCGCAGCCTCCTCGGCCGCTGCCTTGGCCTGGTCAGCCTGCGCCGCCAGCGTGCTGACGCGCTCGGTCACGGCGTCCTGACGGGCCTTCCGGTTCGCGTCCTGTGCGCGCTCCTGCTCAGCAGCAGCCAGCACCGACTCCTGGATACCGGACGCGATCTCCATCGTGGAGGCTCTCTGGCTGAGGTCCTCCACTGAGTCAGAGTCCAGCACGTAGGTCCACGAGGTCAGCGACGAGTCTCCCTGGTAGGTGGACACGACCAGCGAGGCGACGGCGTCCTGGTGGGCGCTCACCTTGGCGGCGGAATTCTCCGCCTGACTCGTCAGGGTGTCAAGATCCGCCTGCGCGACGGACAGACGGTCCGCCGCAACCTGCTGCTCACGCTGCTTCTCAGCCAATGTGGCCTCCGCGCCGTCCAGCTCGGTCTGAGCCGAGCTCAGCGCGGTCTGGGCTGCCTGCAGGTCCAGGTACGCCTGTCCCAGCTCGGCCGAGACTCCCTCCAGCGACGCGGTCAGCTCAGCCTTGCGCTGTGTGGCCTGGCGCTGCTGCTCGACGGCGTCCGAACGCTCGTCCGCAGCAGCCGGAGCGCTCGTGGTCGCCATCGGGGCCAGAGCGAGCGCACCTGCAGCCAGTGCCGCCGCGGCAGTGGCACGCACCCTCCTGCTGAGACGTGACCGTCCGTCCCGTCTCAGAGAAGCGGGGAGCATGGCCGTGAGGGACGCGCCCTCCTCGTGGTGCAGGCTGCGCATGCGGATCAGACCCTTGTGTACTTCGACAGAGAGAAGGCGGATGAGGCGGCTGCCAGCACGATCGCAGCCAGGAGAAGCAACGGCGCCATGCGCAGCACGTCAGAGGTGGAGATAAAGGCCGTCGTGAAGCTGATCGACTGCGCCAGCCACTCCTCGATGATGTACCGCACGCCTGCCCACAGGCCCCCTACCGCCAGCAGGGCACCGGCAAGCGCTGCCAGAGCCCCTTCAAGCATGAAGGGCAATTGGATGAACAGGTTCGAGGCTCCCACCAGGCGCATGATGCCGGTCTCCTTGGAACGGCTCATCGCAGACAGGCGGATCGTCGTCGTGATGAGCAGGACCGCAGCCACAGCCATCACCGCCGCCAGACCACCGGTGATCCACGAGGCCCGGTTCATCACGAGGAAGAGAGGCTCCAGGGTGGCGCGCTGGTCGACCACGCGCTCCACGCCGTCACGCCCAGTGAACTGCTCCGCGACCACCTGGTACTTCTCGGCGTCGATCAGCTTGATGCGGAAGGACACCGGCATCATGTCCTCAGTGGCGTTACGACCGATGTTGGTCGAGCCGTAGGCCTTCATGAAGCTCTCGTAGGCCTCGGCCTTGGACTCGATGGTGTAGCTCTTGACGTAGGGCTTGAGCGCGTCGGAGTTGACCAGCTCCTCAACCGCGTCGACCTGGTCCTGGCTGGCCTCGCCGTCAGCGCACTGAGCGTAGCTGGACGAGGGCGGGCACATGTAGACACTGACCTCGACCTTGTCATACCAGTCGCCCTTCATGGTGTCGATCTGGACCTGCAGCAGCGCCGAGGCCCCCACGAAGAGCAGGGAGACGAACGAGACCAGGATGACCGAGATCGTCATCGCGAGGTTGCGGGTGAGACCCTTGAAGGTCTCGGACATGATGAAACGGAATCGCATGCGAGTCTCCTTCAGCGGTCCGAGCCGTAGACGCCACGGGCCTGGTCGCGAACGACCTCACCGGCCTTGAGCTCGATGACGCGCTTACGCATCTGGTCGACGATCTCGTCGTCATGGGTCGCCATGACCACGGTGGTGCCCTGGCGGTTGATCCGGTCCAGCAGACGCATGATCCCCACTGAGGTCGAGGGGTCGAGGTTTCCGGTGGGCTCGTCAGCCAGCAAGAGCTTGGGACGGTTGACCATGGCGCGCGCGATCGCTACGCGCTGCTGCTCGCCGCCGGAGAGCTCGTGCGGCTTGCGCTGCTCCTTACCACTGAGCCCCACCAGGTCAAGGGCCTCAGGAACAGCGGAGAGGATGTAGTGGCGCGGCTTTCCGATCACCTGGGACGCCAGGGCCACGTTCTCGATGACGGTCTTGTTCTCCAGGAGACGGAAGTCCTGGAAGACGAATCCCATCTCCCGACGCAGCTGCGGCACCTTCCAGGTGGACACCTGGGACAGGTCGCGCCCCAGGACGTGGATACGCCCAGAGGTCGGGCGCTCCTCACGCAGGGTCAGGCGCAGGAAGGTCGACTTGCCCGAGCCGGAGGCCCCGACGAGGAAGACGAACTCCCCACGCTCGATCTCGATGGTGACGTCATCGAGCGCAGGGCGCGCGCCTCGCTTGTAGACCTTGGACACGTGGTCAAATCGGATCATTGTCTGGCGCTCTCCTAGCGGGCACGGGCGCGGACACGCCCAGTCCCAGTCACCGTAGCGACCCATCCCGCGCGACCACACGCAGACACGCGGGCAAGGTGTGTGGCGAGGGCCGCTCGCCATAGCGTAGGAACAGGGTATGAGTCCCGACTCCCCCGACCTGCCGCCCCTGGACGACGTGGCGGACCTCGGATCGTGGTCCCGTTTCCAGCCTTCGCTCGCCACCTTTCTTGATCGCTGCCGTGGTCAGGGTGAGTACCTGACCCTGCTCCTGACGACCCCGTCCCCCGTCGCCACGTCGGACTCCCTGTCACAACCACGAGGACTGCGGGCCCTTCTCCGCCGCCGTCCTGCACCGGTGGCCTCCCACGAGGTCCCGGGAGTGGTACTCACCGTCAGGACCGACGGCGTCGAGGTCGCTCTCCCCGTCCTGGACGCCGTCGGCGCCGTCCTGCTACCACCTCAGGCTGTTGAGGACCTGGAGGCCCTCGGGTGGCGCCGACACACCGACCTACTCGTCCGGCTCCTGCCGGACGGAGCCAGCGCAGCCGACGCCGTCGCCCGGGTCCTCATCGAGGTGCTGGACGTGGCTCACCCCGCTGACCTCGACCACCTGCTGACGCGGCTCGGCTGAGTCCGCTCCCTGCTCACACCACGACGTACCTGGGCCGGTCGCCTGTCCCGAGCGCGGTCTCACCTTGCTCACTCAGCGCCTCAGCCGCCGGCTCCTGCGAGAGCGCGGGCTCCCCCTCACCTGGATCCGGGTCTGTACCCACCCGGGCTCCGACGTCGCCCTCGTCTCGGTGGGCGTCAGGCGACGGAACCTCCCAGGGGTCTGTCTCGCTGCCAGCAGCCTGCCCCGGCAGGCTCGCAGCAGGCTCACCGCCGCTCCTGCGCTCGTCAGATCCCACCGGCAGCGAGGTGCTCGACGACGCGGTGCCGTCCTGGTCCTCCGCCCTCCTCTGGCTCGTCATCCCCGCCTCCTCGGCCGAGTCCGCGGACCGAGGAGGCGGGGCGACCTTCATGAACCTGCTCTCACCACGTGTGAGGTCATGGCCTCCCGCGGAGACGGTCAGCACGTTGGACAGGCTCTCTGAGCCGTCCTCCCGCCTCCACGTCTCCTGGGTGAATCGGCCCACGAGCACCACAGGGTCTCCCTTGCGCAGGCTCATCGCCAGGTTCCGCGCCAGGGCGCCCCAGGCCTTGGCCGTGAACCACAGGGTGTCTCCCTCCCGCCACTCGTTGTCAACGCGGTAGGTCGGGGTCGTGGCAAGGCGGAAGTGGCAGTAGAGGCGGTCCTTCGAGGTGTGGACGAGGGACGGGGTCGTCCCCAGGGTCCCCTGGACGACGACGTCGATCTGACGCGACATGGCGGTTGCTCCTTCGGCTCGGCGGGCCAGCCACGTGCTGGCTCACTCACACCGTGCCCGTCTGCCACCCGTCCCTGCCACCACGCCTTCCGAGTCCTGTGGACAAGGGTGTCACGGGAAGCGCCTGTGGAGCCCGGGCGCTCGTCACGCTCCGCGAGGCCACGTCCACGCAGCACGCCACGAGACAGGGCACCAGGTACTCGGTCAGCGCCGCAGTGCCTGCTGCAACCGGCGGTGGCGGTCCAGAACGCCAGAGGCAGGCTCGACCAGCCCACGCGCGACGACCGCCTCGACCCGTTCCCAGACCGCTGCCGCGTAGGACTCTGCCTCAGCCTGCGCCCGGCGCCGCCTGGCCCCACGAGCCCACAAGGCCGCCACGACGCCGACGCCCGCCGCCACGACCGGGACCCAGAACGGCCCGCCGGTGGCCAGCGCCACCGCTGTCCACACCAGACCGACGATAAGCGCCGCCGCTCCGCCCCACCACGCCAGCTCGATACCGGCCGAGCGCGAGGCAGGTAGACGCACCGAGGCCACACCCTCAGCAACCTGAGCACCCAGCGAGTCAGCGGAGGACACCGCCGAGGACACCGAGCGTGACCACACCGAGGGCATGCCCTCGCTCGTGTGCGCCAGCCACCGGGTCCGGGACGCCTCAACCGCTGAGCGCGCCGGAGGCTCAGGACGGGCCAGGGCCGCAGGCACCACCTTGGCCAGGTTCACACGGATCGAGTCAGCCACGACCCCGGCACCGGAGGCCTTGACCAGGGTGTCCACGAGCTCAGCGCGCGGCTCCTGCGTGATCTCCACGCCCCGAGCCGCGGCTGTGGGAAGCAGACGGGTGGCGATACGGTCCAGCTCCGCCGTCGCCGTACGAGCGGCGTTGGACTCACGCACCACGCGGTCCAGGAGGATCTGTCGCACGGCTGCAAGGTTGTCACCGCGCACCGCCGAGACGGGCAGCACCGTGACGTCCTCAAGGCCGTCAGCCACGAGCAGGCTGTGCACGTCCTCCATCAGGCGGTCCCGGCTTCCCTCAGGCAGGGTGTCAACCTGGTTGACCAGGACGAGCATGTCCTCCTGACGGGCCCCCAGACCTCGGAGGTACCCGTCGTGCAGTGCGGAGTCAGCGTACTTCTGCGGGTCCAGGACCCACACCAGGATGTCGGCCAGGGGGACCAGCCGGTCCACCTGCAAGGCGTGGGCGGCGGTCACCGAGTCGTAGTCCGGTACGTCGAGCAGGACCAGACCAGCCAGATCGTCCTGGTCGCTGCCGTCCAGAAGGGACTCGCGGCGGATTCTCCGTTCCGGATCCACCCCGAGAAAGGTCAGCAGAGCAGACGCGTCATCTCCCCAGGTGCAGGCCGCCGCGCGCGAGGTGGTGGGGCGGCGGGCGCCGACGTCGGCGAACTCCAGCTGTGTCAGGGCGTTGAACAGTGAGGACTTGCCGGACCCGGTGCCGCCGAAGAGCGCGACCACCGTGTGATCCACCCCCAGGGCCAGGCGCTCGGCCACGGAGTCCAGGTTGTTCCTGGCGGGAATGGCCAGGGACGCCGGGACCTCCGTCGGGCACTCGTCAAGAGCCTGGCGCAGCGCCTCCAGGCGCGCTTCCAGGCGTGCAGCAGGACTGGCGTCAGCAGACGTCATGGTTCTCACTCGCCTCCTGGGCGGACAAGGGGCGCCAGCTCGCCTGCGCGCAGACGCAGCGCGGAAGCCAGCGAGGTATCGGGGACGAGGCTGAGGGCACTACCCTCGGGGACGGCCTCCTGCAGCGCCTGCGTCAGGACGTCGTCAAGGACCTCCCGCGCCGCCTCGACCTGGTCACCCACGCCGAGACGCCTGGCGGCCTCGGCCGCCCCCTCGACGCCCGCGGAGCCCGCCAGCACCAGGTCGACCAGAGCCTGGTCATCCAGACCCTTGACAGGCTGTGCTCGCTCGGCAAGAAGCTCAGCAGTGCGCCGCGCCCACTGCGCGGTGGCGCCCACAGGGCTGAGACCGTTGCCCAGCACAGTGCCCGCCTCCTCCCGCGCACCTGCCTGGGTCCAGGCGCAGGTCGCCTGCCCGGTCAGCTCGGTCAGCGCAGCCGACAGCTGCAGCCCGACAACCTCTCGCAGGTCGCCGGCAAGCTGCGCCAGGGCCTCGCTACGGGCCCTGGCCCTGCGGCCGAGCCATCCACGCCGAAGCGCCTTGCCCTGGGCCAGAGGAGCCAACGGGGCACCGGACGAGGCCAGGGTGACCCACCGAGTCGCGGGCGCCCCCTCACCGGCAGTGCGGCGCTCAACGTACTCGTGCAGCCGGTCCTGTGCCTGAGCCACCAGGCTCTGGCTGGCCTCCTCCAGCGCCCGTCCCGCCACGTCCTGAGCGTCGACGGCGTCGGCCAGCTCGGTCAGGTCCGCACGCAGCCCCGTCCACAGGCTCTTGTCCGTACGGCGCATGAGGCCGGCAGCACGATGACGTCCGGCAAGCAGGCTGAGCCAGTCGCGGACCTGTGCGACCTCGTCAGCCTGGAGCAGCCCTTCGTGCGGTCCCGCGTCGGGGACCACGAAGAAGGGCGCCTCCGACAGGCCGAGCGTCTCCAGACGACCGATGAGGTCACGCCTGACCTCGGGGAGGACCTTGGCCGGGGCACGGTTGAGCACGACGGCGATCGGTGTGCCACGACGCGCCGCGTCCTCCAGGGTGGTCCACGGGGTCAGGTCCCCGTAGCGGGCTGCCGTCGTGACGAAGAGCCACAGGTCCGCAGCCTCCAGGAGCCGCGAGGCGAGTGCGCGGTTGGTCTCCTGGACCGAGTCCAGGTCCGAGGCGTCGATCAGGGTCAGTCCGGCCGGAACGGCCGCGGACGTCACCAGCCGGCAGACCTCAGCCACCGGGTGGCCGTCCAGGGCCTCAGCGTCCTCAGGGTTGACCACCAGCACCGGTGTGCGAGTAGTCGGGCGCAGGACCCCTGCGTCAGAGACCTCTGTACCCAGGACGGAGTTGACGAGAGTGGACTTGCCGGCCCCGGTCGAGCCTCCGACGACGACGACGGCCGGCACGTCAGCGTCCTGCAGCCGCGGCAGGATGTGGTCACGGATCTGCCCGGTCAGGCTGTCGCGAAGACGGCGGCCCTGTGCGACGCCGTCGGCCTCCAGGGTGAGATCGAGGCCAGCGAGGTCGTGAACCGTGTGGGTCAGGATGTCGATCAGCCGCCCACGGCTCAGCGCCCAGGGGCGATCGCCCTGTCCTGCAGGGGAGGGGAAGACGGTTGAGACCATGGTCCAACACTAAGGGAACCCCGTGGCTCTGGGGGCATCGAGCCGTACAGGGCGAGGCCGTCACTAAGCTCGTTCTGGCGACTCGGACGGTCACGGCAGCCGTGGGCCAGCCTAGGCAGCAGCCCGGAGGTGGTGCCCCCGCCCGGACTCGAACCGGGAACCTGCGGATTACACGGCGTGGGGGCTGGCGGCATAAGCGGGTACGCAGCCGGGACGCCGGAATACGAGGCGCGCGATAAGGGCGAGCAGGACGCGCCCTTCTAGCGACCTGGCTGCAGGTGCGTAGGGGAAATCTCTGTGCCCGGTGTGACGGTTGGGGCAGGCGTGATGACAGCATGGGAAGAGGCGATCGAGCAGTGGCGTACCGCCCTCACTGCGAGCGGGTACCCGGCCAGCACGATCCGACTGCGCACCGGATGGGTCAGACGGATGGGCCGATGGGTAGGCGTAGGCCCGTGGGAGGTCGAGGAGGACCACCTCACCGCATGGGGCGGCACACACGAGTGGGCGCGCAACACGCGCCGAGCCGCCTATGCCAGTGTGTCGAAGTTCTACGGGTGGGCTGAGAGGGCTGGGTATGTCGATGACTCCCCCGCCGCTGCGCTACCCGCGATCCGACAGGCAGGACCACGCCCGCACCCGTGCCCTGAGGACGTGATCAGGCAGGCCCTGGCACAGGCGGACGAGGAGACAGCCCTCATGATCCGCCTAGCCAGCGAGGCCGGGCTACGGCGTGGAGAGGTCGCACGAGTCCACGCGCATGACCTCATCGATGACCTGATGGGCCGCTCCCTCATCGTCCATGGTAAGGGTGGCAAGGAGAGGACCATCCCGCTCAGTGACGATCTCGCCGGCGAAATCGACGCCCGGTGCCGCGCGAATGGAGGATGGGCCTTCCCCGCCCGGTTCGGCGACGGGCACATGACGCCCGGGGCTATCGGTGACCGCGTGAGCGAGGCCCTCGAGGGCGACTGGAGTATGCACAGCCTGCGCCACAGGTTCGCCTCGCGGGCCTACGGACTGACCGGGGACGTGCTCGCAGTGCAGGCGATCCTCGGACACGCCTCACCCACGACCACGCTCGCCTACGTCGTCGTTGAGCCCGACCGGTTACGCCGGGCCGTGATGGCTGTCGCTGCTTGACCTGGCCGGGCAGCGACAGCCATCACGCCGCGCCTAGTTTTTGTAGTTCTTGTGCGAGGGCCTCGAGGCCCTCGGTGAGCTGGCCCTGTGTGCTCTCGAGGGTGTCGAGGCGGGTCAGGAGGGTGGTGATGTGCTCGGGGCCGAGGCGGGTGGTGATGAGGCTGCCGAACTCGGAGATCTGCCCGACCACGGCCTCGAGCTCGGTGCTGAGCCCTGTGGTGAGGGTGTCCAGGCGGGTGGTGAGGGCGTCTAGGTCTGCGCGCATGTGTGCGGGCCACCCGTCTGGCGGGGTGTCGGGGTCGGTGGCGTCTGGGATGGTGCCGGTGGCTGGTACCAGGGTGGTGATGTCCACGCTGCCACCGGCGGGTAGGTGGGTGTCTACGGCCCAGGTGGTGCCTGGCCCGGTCAGGCGCACGCGGGTGGTCCAGGGGCCGGTGATGACGTCTGCCCACGGTCGGGCTAGGCCGGTGGCGGGGTCTAGTGAGGTGATGCGCCCGTCGGTGTCTAGGTCCAGGCGTGCGGGGGTGATGAGGGCGGGGACCTGGCCGGGGCTGGCTGGTAGGGGTGGGACGGGGGTCAGGGTGACCACGGTGCCGGGGGTGGGGTGGCCGGTGGCGTCCACGACGCGCCCGGTCAGCCGACACGTCCCCTGAGCAGCGGTAGAGGTAGCGGTCGTGGTCATGGTGGTGTGTGTCATGGGGTGTCCTAGGTGTGGTGGGTGTGCTCGAGGTGGCGGATGCGGGCGGCGTGGTCGGTGTGGGTGGCGTCGGCTGAGTGTGTGAGGTCGGACAGGGCCCGGCGCACGTCTGCGACCTCGCGGCGCAGCTCTCCGACCTCGTGGCCCAGACGGCGGGACAGGTCGGCCATGCCGTCGCGGGTGGCGTCCTGGCCGTGCTCGATACGCCGCACCGCGTCCGCCATGGATGAGCCGTGGTTGGGCTCGACGGCGGCGCGCACGGCGGTCATGTCGTCGTCGCGTCTGCGTAGCGCGCATACGGCTGTGACGGCGGCGGCCAGCCCGCCCAGGCCTCCCAGGGAGGACAGGGCGGTGATGATGTCGCCGATCACTGACCGGTCTCCTGGTCGTCGTCTGGCCGGTAGGCGGTGCCCAGGGCGGCTACTCCCGCGCCTGTGAGGGCGGCGGCGAGGTTGGTCCAGGCGGCGACCTGCTCGCCCTCGATGAGCCCGTAGGCCACCGCCAGGGCGATCAGGGCCAGGGCGACGGGGTAGGCACGGCGTCGGACGGCGGGGCTGATCAGTGGCTTGGCTTCGTGTCGCCCCATGGTCACCACAGTCCTCCACGGTTGAGGGCGGTCTGGATCGCGCGGGCGGTCTCGGCGCCGAGGACGCCGTCCACGGCCACGCCCAGGCGGGCCTGCCACGCCCGGATGGTCTCGGGGCCGAGGAGGCCGTCCACGGTCACGCCCAGCCGTGCCTGGAGGGCGCGGACGACCGGGGACCCGGCGCCGGAGCGGTCCCAGACCCAGCCTCCGCCAGCAGCCGGCACGTAGGCGTGGTTGGGTGCCCACTGGCCCCATATCTCCCCGTCCACGGGCGTGCCGAGCAGGGCCTGGAGGGCGCGGATGGTGGCCCACCCGATGATCCCGTCCAGGGCCAGGCAGGCGGACTGCACCAGGCCCGGGGCGGCGGGGGTGCCTGCGATCTGGCGGGCGCGGGCGTCCAGGTCGGCCAGGCGGGCGTACCAGCGGCCCGGGCAGGCGGTGGCCATGTGGTCCAGGTGGCCGGACAGGGGCAGGGGCCCGTGCTCGGAGCGGATCGCGGCGACCAGGCCCGCCACGGTCTCGAAGTCGGCGTCGCTCATCTCCGGCCTGCACTCGATACCGATGGTGGTCGCGTTGCTGCCCCGGCAGTGCCATGCGGTGTCCCGGTCGGAGACGAGCTGGGTGACGCGTCCGGCGGAGACGCAGTAGTGGGCCGATACCCTGCCCGTGGTGTTGGCGGTGCGCAGGGTGCGCAGCACCTGGTCGTGGGTCTGGCCGTCGGTGCCCCAGTGGTGGATCACGATCCCGGTGAGAGGGCCGGTGCGCCCCTGGGTGAGGTTGGGGCTGGGGACGACCTCGGTGACGGCGGTGTTGGGGGCGATAGCGGTCATGCTGTTTCCTTTCGTGGGTGGGTTAGGCGATCCAGGTGGCGGTGCCGTAGCACCAGCCGGTGCCCCAGGTGAAGGAGCTGGTGGGCTGGACTCGGATGGAGCGGTCGGCGGAGCGGTAGACCAGGGGCATGACGTAGGCGCCGTTGTGGATAAAGCCCAGGCAGGTCCAGTCCGGTGGGGTGGGTATGCCGGTGGGGATGCGGTAGATCGGGAAGCTGTCGCTCGTGGTCACTCTGAAGTCCGAGCGTGGCCACTTCACGCAGATGGGGGTCGTGTGCAGGACCCCGATAGATGACAGGGGGCCGCTGGAGGTGTCGGCCTGCCAGCCGGTCTCCAGGGTCAGGGTGGTGCGGGCGGGGGTCAGGGCGGCTTCGAGGCGGGCGGCGGCCTGCTGTGCGGTGGTGGGGTAGTCGGCGAGGCGGTCGCCGGGTAGTGGGTAGGGGATTTTCATGCGGGTGGTGGTGGCTGGCATGGGTGTGACCTCCTCCTAGGGGGTGATGGATGCGGTGTGCGCCCAGGTGATGTGTCCGGTGCGGTCCCAGGTCAGGGAGGTGGGGGTGTCTGTCCAGGTCATCCCGGCGCCGTCGGTGGTGGCGGTGGTCAGGGTCATCTCCGCCACCCACCGGGGCCGCTCCTGTGTCCAGGTGAGGGTGCCGCCGTCGACGTAGGCGGTCAGGGTGGGGGCGCCGGGTATCCACGCGGGCAGGTCGGTGACGCGCACGGGTGCGCCCATGCGGCGGGTGGCGTCCAGGAGGGCGGCGAGCGTGGCCAGGGACGCGGGGGCGGCGGGGGCGTCGGTGTCCCAGGTCAGGGAGTCCAGGACCCACCCGCCGGCGGACGTCAGCCGCGCCAGCCGGGCGGCGACGGCCTGTGCCTCGTCCTGGCGTGACAGGGAGGTGGACACGGACGCCTCACGGGCGCCGGTCAGGCGCTGGGCGTCGGTGTCGGTGATCACGATGGTGCGCTGCGTGAGCGTGGGCTCCTTGCCGTCCTCGCCCACGCCGGGCTGGACCCAGGTCAGGCGCACGGAGGTGATGGCGTCGGCCACGGTCCGCCTCACGCCCACCTGTGCGCCCAGGTGGTGGGCTGAGAGGGTGTAGCCGTCGCGTGTGGTAGGGGTGACGGTGGCGGGGCCGGTGGCCGGGACGGTCAGGCGGGACAGGGCGGTGCGGGCTGATGTGTCCTCGATGCGCAGGTAGGGGCCGGTGGTGCGGTGGGTGGAGGCCCACAGCACGGCCCCGGCGCTGGTGGCGGCCTCGCCCAGCAGGGTCGCGACGTCCTTGGAGTCCACGTCTACGGGGGCCAGGTGGCGGGAGGCTGGCAGGGCGTCGATGAGCACGGGCGTGTCCAGGTCGGCGGCGTCCATGATGGCGGCCACGCGCTGGGCCACGGTGTGCTCTGGCCAGGGCTCCTCCCCCACCTCCAGGGCGGCCAGGCGTGCCAGGAGGTCGGCGGCGGTCAGCGTCAGCACGGGCGCGTCTAGCCTCTGGTCCCAGCTGAGGCAGGTGTCGGTGATCTCCCCCTCGAACACGCTCGCGGTCAGGGGCGCGCCCTGCCTGGGTGGGGTGATGGTGGCGCGGGTGAGGGTCAGGTCCCCGGTCCCGGCCCAGGTGTACGCCTGGGAGGTCCAGGGGCCGGGGACCCCGGCCCAGGTGGGGCCTGTGGGCCACAGGCGCACGGCCACGCCCACCCACGCCCCCGCGTGCTGGCTACCTGGCTGCCATGTGCCGGTGAGCGTGCCGGTGGCGGTGGTGGTGGCGATGGCTGGTCCCAGGACGGGGGCGGCGGTGGGGGTGGTGTAGGTGACCGGGTGGAGGGTGGCTGTGGCGGGGGCGGGGGGCAGGGTGACGGCGGCGGTCAGGGTCCAGGTCTGGCCAGGGGCGGCGGTGGGCAGGTGGTCCCAGGCACCGACCGTGGCGGACGGGGCGGCGGGCGGCACGGTGAGGGTGGCCGCACCTGGGCCGGTGGGGGTCAGCCGGGCACCGTCCCAGGTGGCCGACACGGCCCGGGCGCGTGCCAGGTCCAGGCTGGAGGCGCCACCCACACCCCAGGTGGGGATGGTGGCGGTCACGGACAGGGTGCGCCCGATGGTGAGCATGTCCGTCACGCGCCCCGGGGTGGCGGGCAGGACCAGGCGGGCCTCAGCGGTAGCCGCACGGGGCTGAGATAGGGCATCAGTGCGCCCCCACGTCACGCGCAGCCCGGCCAGGGCGGTCGGCACCACGCCCAGGCGGGCGGCAGTGTCAGCCATACGCTGCCCGGCCACCCACAGGGCGCACGAGGCCAGGGGCGCGCTCACGCCGCCACCTCGATACGTCCGTGGCGCCGCTCGTGGCGGCGGATCGTGTCCAAGAACCGTCTTGCCTCGCGCTCACCGTCCGCACCGGGGCCGATATGGACATGGTATGTGGGGGCGTACACACCGGTTCCCCGGCCAGCCCGGGCCGAGTCCAGGGAGACCACGGGGGCGGTCAGTGAACCCATAGGGGTGTGTGCGATGTCGGCGGTCAGCCCTCGCAGGGAGGCGCGTACCGCCGGGTACTGGGACTCCAGGCCCCGGATGAGTCCGCCGATCACGAGCTGTCCGGCGCCCTCGAGGAGGGTGGCGTCTCGCTGCTCCGGGCCCTTCCAGGAGGTGAGCTTGTCCGTCAGGCCGGTCAGTGTGTCACGCACGGCGCTGATCTTGGACGTGATCCCCTCGATAAACCCGTTGATGAGACGGGCACCGGCGTTCACGAGGGTGGAGCCGATGTTGCCGAGGGCGCTGGCTGCCTGGCCGGGCAGGCCCCGGATCACGCCGATGACGGTAGACACGCCGCTGCTGACCGCGCTCCTGGCAGCGGCCCACGCTGAGGAGAACAGGCCGGACAGGATGCCTCCCAGGCCGGACAGGACAGAGCGGATGACACCGATCCCGCCACTCACCATCTGCTTGGCGCCCTCCCACACGGCGGACCAGTCACCGGTGAACAGGCCCCGGACGAGGGTGAAGAAGCCGCCCAGGTAGTCCACGAACCCGCCGAACACGGTGATGGCGGTGTCGATAAAGTTCTGAACCAGGGCGCGGCCTGTCTCGAACACGCTGGCGAGGACGGGGGCCAGGGCCTCCAGGACGGGGCCTAGGCCTGCCTGGATGGTCTGGATCAGGGGCCCGATCCTCTCCCCGATGCCGGCGAGCTTGGTGCCGACGGTGCCGGCGGCGTCACCGAACCCTGAGAAGAACCCAGTCAGTGCACCAAGGTCGAGGCTGGCGATCCACTGCCCGAAGGAGGCGGCCACGTCACCGACAGCAGCCACGCCCTCAGTGAGCGGGCTCCAGTCCACCGAGTCGATCCAGTCAACCAGGCCACCCAGGGCGTCACCGGCGAGGCCGAACACCGCTGAGGCCAAGGGCTCCAAGGCCTCCATGCCCTTGTTCTTCAGTATCTGCCACTTCTCAGCGGCGTCCTGAGTGTCCTGGCCGACTCCGAGGATGGTGTCACCGGTCACGCCTGCGGCGGCGGTCAGGTCCCCCATGGACAGGGTGCCGGTCTGGAGGGCCTGGACCATCTGGGCGGCGCCACGGGTGCCGAAAACGGTTCCGGCCAGGTCCAGGGCGGCGGCGGTGTCGCCCGCGTCGATGTAGCCCTGCAGCTGCCCGGTGACCCGGCTGAACGCGTCGGTCAGGTCCTCGCCGGGCTGGGCGAGGTTGATCATGCCCTTGCGCATGGCGGTAAGCGTGGCGTCGGCGTCCACACCGGCCTTGTCCAGGGACCCGACCAGGGCGATAGAGTCCTCGAAGGAGAACCCCATCTCCTGCAGGGCCAGGGCGTTGGTCTGGACCGAGGTGGCCAGGTCGTTCATGCCGACGCCGGTGGCCTGGGAGACCCGGAACAGGTCGTCCATGGCCGTGGACACGCCTTCGCCTTCGATGTGGAACGCTCCGAAGGCGGCGGTGGTGGCGCTGATGTCCACGTCCTCGCCCAGGATGCGGCCCGCCTCCAGGTACTGGGAGGCGACCGTCTGGAGCGTGTCGCCGGACAGGCCGAGGCGGGTGTTGAGGTCGGCGACGGTCGCCCCGGCGGCCTCGAAGGACGTGGGCACGCTCGTGGCCACGGCGTGGGCGTCGTCCACCAGGCCCTGCAGGGCCTCGCCGGTGGCGCCGGTGCCTACCCTGATGGTGTCCTCCACGTCGTCGAAGACGCTCCCGAGGTCGTACAGGGCCTTGCCGGCGGCGGCGACACCGGTCACGACGGCGCCGCCCACGGCCAGGGCGCCGGGGCTGATGCCTCCCAGCATCTTGCCGAAGCCGCCCGCCTTGTCCTCCGCCTCGCCCAGGCCCTTGATGGCGTCACGCGCGTCGGAGAGGATGCGGATAGACAGGATGGCGGTTTTAGCCACGGGTGGCCTCCTTCTCCAGGACTGCTAGGGCGGTCTCGAGGTACGCGGGGTCGTCCGCCAGCCACGCGGCCGGCGGGATGCCGGTGCGCATGGCCAGCACGGTCAGGGCATAGAGGGCGCTGCCAGGGGCGCCGATGTAGGGTCCGCCGTGTCGTCTGGGTCGGTCTCTGACGCGGCGTAGTCGGTGACCTGGGCGCGCCATGCCTCCAGGTCCTCAGCCGCCACGATCCCGGTGCGGGTGGTGGCCGCGTACGCGAGCAGCTCGGCGACCTCCGGGCCGTCGGTGAGCGGGACGTCATTACGGCGGGCGATCTGGGCGGCCCGCACCTTGTCGGCGGCGACGACGCGCACGGCCTCGTGCACGCTCCCGTCGGCGAGCTCGATGTCTAGGTAGGTCCTCTTCATTATTGTCCTTCGATGGTTTCTAGGATCTTCTGTATCTCGTCCTCGAACCGGCCCACCCATGTGGACTCGGTGGAGGTGGCGGCCTGGGACAGGAACGGGCGGGGCTCGACCTGGCTGGGGACGGCGCGGGAGTGGTTCTTGCGGGGCCAGTAGTGGCGGCCCCAGTGGATGACGCCTGCGTAGGGCACGCGGGCGCGGCCTGCGCGGACGATGGCGGCGGTCTTGGTGCCCGCCCCACGCACAGACGCGGCGAGCGCCCCGGTGAGCGTGGGCACGCGCCCCTCGGCGGCGCCGGTGACGATATCGGCGACCTCGCGGTTGATCCGCTTGAGGTCGGCCAGGTCGTCACCGGCCTGGCGCATGGTGCGCCGTAGCTGGCGCAGGCCCTGGACCTGGACGGTCCCGGCAGCCCGGTCAGGGGCGGCCACGCTCACGCCCCGCTGGTGGCGTCGTAGTGCTCAGGCGCACCCACGAGGGTGAAGGAGAAGGAGGCGGTGTTGGACCTGCCAGCCTCACCCCCTACGCTGACGGGGCTGATGACGCACTTGCCCTTGAAGGCAAGGGCGCCCTTGTTGTGGGGGCGGAAGGTGAAGGGCAGGGTCTTGCCCGCGTTGTCATAGATCCAGGACAGCAGGCCGCTCATGGAGAACTCCTGGTAGAACTCTCCCTCGATGCTGCCGCCCCACTCGCCCTCAGGGACGTAGGAGTCCCCGGACAGGAGGGGCACGGGGTCCTCGGTCTTGTACTCCGGCTTGAGCTCGGTCTTGGTGGTGGAGGCGGCGAACTCCCGCTCGCTGCCGGTGACGCCGAACTTCAGGGAGCCGGGTCCGAGGTTCTGGGAGATCGGCGTGGGTGCGCCTAGTGAGTCGGTCATGAGTGCGTCCTCTCAGGTGGTGGGGTAGCGGCGGGTGAGGGTCAGGAGGTAGGCGGGGGCGGTGGCGGTCTGCGTGCCGGTCCAGGTGATGGGCTCGGCGTCACCGACCTCGATATCGGGGGTGGAGGCGATGGCGGTCAGGGCCTGGTCAAGGGCGGCGCCGGCGGCCTGCTCGTCGCGGACGGGGGCGCCGATGACTGCCACGCGCCAGGTGTAGCGGGCGGCGGCGTAGTCGTCGGCGTCCACGCGTGGGGCTGACAGGACGACGGCGGTGTGCCCGGCCAGGACCGTGGCCGTGGCCCCGGTGGCGTCCGTGCCCACGGACAGGCCTGCGTCGGCCAGGTCACGGGCCAGGGCCTGGGTGGCGGCCCATGGGCTGATCTTCATGCCTGTCTCCTATGCGATTGCTGGCCACATGTAGGGGCGCAGGATCGGGTAGGCGGGTGCCATGGGGTTGCGTGGGACGGGATCGGGCATGGTGGTGTCCGTGTCCTCCAGGCCGGTGACGCCGTTGATGGCGGCTCGGCGGTGGTAGAGGTTGGCGGCGACCTCGAGGACGGCTCGGTCCAGGACGGGGGCGGGCACGCTGTCGACGGCCTGGCCGCAGTGGGTGGTGACCATCTGCGTGGCGGTGGCCGTGCACTCTGACAGGTAGGGGTCAGAGGCGGGGGCCTGGACGTAGCGGGCGAGCCGGGCGTCTAGGTCCTGCAGGGGCTTGTCCGGTGCTGTCTGTGGGGTCGCTGCCTCCTGCATGTCAGGCGCCCATCTTGACCGGGATGATGGCGGCGGGGATCTCGTCGGCGAAGGCGGCGTAGCGGTAGACGGAGTATCCGGCGGTCAGGTCGTAGATTCCGGTGTCCTGCAGGGAGGCCACGGGAGTGGCGTAGGTGCGTAGGGCCTGGCGGTTGTAGAAGGCTCCGACTACGCCCTCCCCCATGGCGGAGGTGAGGTAGCGGTTGGTGACCACCTTGAGGCCGTCCAGGCTGATGTACTTTCCGGCGGCGGATACGGTGCCGATCTGGTTGGCGCCGGTGCTGGAGGCGACGGCGAGGATGGGGCGCCCGTCGGTGCCGGTCATGCCTGCCAGGGCCTCGAAGGCGGCGCGGGTGAGTACCAGGCCGTCGCAGGTCATGGCGATGTCCTCGTAGGCCTCTGATCCGTCCAGGAGGAGGGCCAGGACGCTCCTCCAGTCCAGGGCGGCGGCTGCCTTGGTGGTGGTGATGGTCTGCTCACTGGCGCGGGTGGAGACGACGGACTCAAAGAAGGTCGCAAAGTTGGTGGCCAGGTCGCGGCCTGCCTCGATGGCCAGGCCCCGGAGGGTCAGGTCGAGGATGTTGGAGCGTGAGCGCTGGACGGTCTGCATTGACAGGACGGAGGCGCCACCATAGGTGGCGATCTTGGCGGTGTCGGTCTCGGTGGAGATGGTGCCAGTGGGCAGGGTGTCGCCTTCCTTGGCCTGCTTGGAGACCTTGAGGCTGTTGGACTTCAGGCGCGCGAACTCGATGGTGTTGCCCTCGCTCGGCAGGGTCCCTGTGGCAAACAGGGAGGCCAGCGGGTTCGCGTTGTCGATGAGTCGCGTGAGGTCGCTGATGAATGTCGGTTCCTCGTAGCGGGCGTCGTCGGCAGTGGTGGTGTCCACGGCGCGGCCGACGAAGGGTGCCAGGGCGGTGCGGGCAGCCTCGCGTGCCTCGCTGTCCTCCTTGGCGGCGGCGGCCTTGATCAGCGCACCGGCGGAGCGGGTCTCACGGGCGGGGGTTGGCTCAGCGGTGGCGGTGGCCTCCAGGAGGGACAGGCGGCGGGCGAGGGTGTCGAGGGCCTGGATGTTGTCGTCCATGGCGCGCTCGATGGTCTCGATGCTCTGGGAGAGGTCGGACATGGGGGTTCCCTTCGGGTCAGTGTGGTGGCGGACGTTGGTGATCTGTGCGCCCTCGTAGGCGGGCACGGGCACGAGGCTGATCTCGCGCAGGTCGATGCGGGTCTGTGTGCGCAAGGTGGTGCCGTCGTCGTCGGTGTCGTCCCACTCGCGCTCGTAGAAGCCGATGGAGGCGCTCCTGATGGCGCCGTCGCGGGCGAGGGTGTAGGCGTCGCGTCCTAGGGCGGTGTCGGAGACGGTGGCCTCAAAGCGCAGGGCGTCGGCGTCCTCCCACAGGCGGGTGACCACGCCGATGGGCTCACCGTGCCGGTAGAACAGGCTGACAGGGGCGGCGGTGTCTACGGCGCCGGGGGCGATCTGCTCGCGGTAGCCGGGGATGATGGTGGTGGGCTCGGACAGGGGCACGGCTACGCCCTCGATGACATGGGCAGCAGTGCCCACGTCATCGGTAGTGGCGTGGCGGGTGGTCAGTGAGACGGGGACGTCGCGGCGGATGAGGGTCATGGCTGCTCCTGGAGTGGTGGGCGGTCTTCGAGGGCGCGTACCTCGTCGATGGTGAGGAAGCGGTTTGCGAGGCCGATGGCGTAGGAGTCGTAGCGGCTCTTGGTGTCTGATCGCAGGAGGCCGTCCAGGTTGAAGCGGACGGACTGGCCGCGCACGGTGTGGCTGGTGAGGGCTTCCTCTAGGGGGCGTAGGTAGGCCATGAGGGTGAAGCGGGTGAAGGCGATCCAGTCCTGCTCGATATTGGAGTAGGTCATGGAGCCGCCGTCTGGGGCGGCGAGCATGAGGGTGGAGGGGATGCCGAACAGGCGGGCGACCTGGAGGGTGTCGAACTGTCGTGCTTCCAGCCACTGGGCATCTTCTGGGGTGATTGCCACGGGCTTGAAGTCGTAGCCCTTGGAGGTCACGCGCACGCGGCTGGGGTTGTCGCCGGGTAGGGCCTTGGCTCCGTCCGGGGTGAGGCCGTTCCACAGGTTGCGGGCCTTGAGGGCGTCCTCGAAGGTGGCGCCGGCGGGGCCGGTGAGGATGCCGGAGGGCAGGCCGGTGCCGGTGAACCACTGTGTGGCGTAGTCGCGCGTGTGGTGGGCGCCTTCGAGCTCGGAGCGGGCGGCCTGGATGGGGCCCAGGCCTAGGGGCTCGGAGGGGCGGGCGGGCTGGAGGTGGGCGTGCAGGACGTCGTAGGAGGTCAGGGTGCGGCCTTCGGCCCCGAAGCGCAGGGCGTGGGTGGTGGGGTTGACGCTGACGAATACGCGGGCGGGGTCCAGGGGTCGCAGGGCGAGGATGGTGCCGTCCGTGTCGCGCTCGATGAGGGCGTAGGCGTTGCCGTGGAGGGCGAGGGAGGCGACCATGTGGGTCTTCCACTCCCCCGGTGTCATGCGGGGGTCTGGCTGGGCGACGTGTGCCGGCGGGGTGATGGTGGCGCCGGCCCGGCGGACGGTGATGGGCAGTTGCGCGGCGGCGGTGGTCAGGACCTGGACGGCTCGGTAGACGGCGACGAGGGAGCGTGGGTCCCCCATGGGGCGGGTGGGTGGCTGGATGCCCTCGTGGCGCTGGGACAGGGCGATCACTGCGCGGGTGAGGTCGCTGCCCGTGTCGGCGCTGCGGGTGAGCAGCCGTGCCAGTGCCTGGAGTGATGCCATAGCGGGAGACTGCGCCCGGCTGTGGTGGGGTGGCTAGGTTTGGGGGTGGGTTGTCCTGTCTGGTACCCGGGCAGTACCCGTCTAGTCCTGAACGGCCCACGCGGGCACGGCCCACGCGTCGGCGGTGTGGTCAGCTCCCCACAGGGCGACGGAGGCGGCGATCAGGGCGGCGATAGGGGCGGTTGACTTGTCGCGGTCCAGGCGCTCGACGGCGTTGGTGGTGCGCATGGCAGCGTTGGCTACCGCCATGCGCAAGGCCGTGGAGCCGTCATGTCGTAGGGCACCGGTCTCGGTGACGGCAGCCAGGAGGTTGCCGTCCGCCACGCCTCTCTCGGTCATGGTCAGCGTGGTCAGGCGGTCGGTGTCCAGGATATCGGTCAGGTGGTCGGTGATACGGCGGGTGGGTCCGCCGTCGTCGGCGTACAGGTGGGCGCCGGGCCAGCGGCGGGCGAGCATGGCCAGGTAGGGGGTCAGCCACGCCGTGCCGGGGCGCTGGGCCAGGACCTTGACGTGAGGGGTGAGTGTCAGGAGGTCGCGCCACGCGGACACGACGGCGGCGCACTCCCCACCTCCAGCGACCTCATAGGCGATCGCGCAGTCATTGAGAGAGGGCAGGGTAGGAGTCTCCTCTGCAAGGTGGTCCCAGTCCTCCAGGGCGATGATGGGGTTGTCAGCTGAGACGACGACGTTCATATACCCGCGCATCCACTCAGCGTGAGGCAGCCCCATATCGGCGCGCAATGATTCCTCACTGATGGTGTTCCCTAGGGCAGGATGAAAACCCCACCATGTATGCGGATCGTAGGGGTCAGCCCCGTCAGGCATGGAGAACTCCACATAAAGCAGTGAGTCGTCCTCGCCAGATATTCCTTGACGAATGAGTTCATTCATGAACTCGCTTTTCGCCGTACCTTTGGTTGATACCATCCATATTTGTGCTTTCTGGCGGACAGTGACCTGTGAGGGGCCGATAGCGCCTAGGAGTCCGTTTCCGAGGTCGGACGTGTACTTCCATATCTCATCTAGGGTCACTAGCGGTGGGTGGCCTCCGTGGACGGATGAGAGGGTGGGGCTGAAGCGGGTCAGGGTGGCGCCGGTCCCCATGACGGCCAGGCCCTCGGAGCCGTTGGAGTAGCGGGGGCGGAACAGGGCGCGGGAGGGTGACTCAGCCACCAGGGCCAGCAGCTCGCGCATACGGGCTCCGGCGTCCGCACCGGTCTGGGCGGTGTAGAGATGACCCTCACCGGGGTGGCACAGGAGCCGCCATATCTGAAGCGGCCCCGTTAGGAAGGTCTTACCGGACTGTCTGGGCACGGAAACAAGGATTTTCTTGTACTTGTACTCGCGTACACGACGGCCCCTGATGTCGCGGGCGGGGCGGTACTGCGTGGCGCGGTTGATGGTCATACGCTGCCAGGGCTGGAGGGAGGAGCCCAGCAGGTGGCACACGCTCGCGATCTCGCGGCCCTCGTTGTACGGGTAGGCGGGGTCCGGGCGGGGGCAGTGGCGTGGGGCGGGGAGGTGAGTAAAGCGCGGGAACCGGCCTGTCACAGGTCATCGCCTTCCGCGTCGGCGGCGATAGTGTCAGTGGCCCTAATGGCTTCCAGGGTGGCGGTGAGGATGTCCCCGCCGCCAGATTCCGCCATAGCCTCGGCCAGGGCCTGACAGACCTTGGCGGCCGCGTCGTAGAGCTTGGTACGCGCGTAGGCCTTCTCGGTGTAGTCGATGTTATCGACGTCCTCCCCCATGACCAGGGCCAGGGCGCACAGGGCAGCATATCGCGAGGACAAGACAGGATCGGTTTGTATCCGGTCCACGACTGTTTTTGTGGCCGTGAGCATAGGTCCGTCGGTGATTCGTGGCTTTTCCGCGATTTCCATTCCGGGCAGGGCCGCAATCGTCATTTCCTGTCCTCCTTCCGCTTTTTTCTTCCCGACTTTGGGGGAGAGAACACGCTGGCGCGGGGTGTTCCGTGATGCTTTTCTTCAGAAAAACTAGTGGCGGTCACGCGCGGCCCGCCGCCTCGTCCGCTCGGATGAAGTCGGCCAGGCCGTCATGCTCTGGCACAGGCACCGACGGCGTGGTGGTGGCCGGCCGGTTGCCGCGTGCGTAGTTGCAGTGACGGTGAGCAAGAGCCAGGTTGTCCACGCTCGAGCGCCCGCCCTGGGAGACGGGCACGATGTGGTCCGCGCTCTCCTCGTCCTCACCCACGTACAGGCCGCACAGGTGGCACAGGCTCCCGTCCCGCTCACGCACCTGGGCGATCAGGTCCCGGCGCTGTGCGTACGGTATCGCCTTCCACTCAGCGTGGTGGTCGGTCACCTGCCCGCTCCTGTCTGGCAGCGTGAGCGGGCCATGGTCCAGCGGCGCACGGCTGCCACGGGGTAGCGCACACGGCGGCCCAGGTAGATGAAGGGCGGGCCGTCCCCGCGTGTGCGCAGGGCAGCCAGCTCCTTCTCACTGATACTCAGCTGCGCCGCCATCTCCCTAGCCGTCCAGAACTCGCGCGGCTCGTGCTCCATCACTACACGCTCCTTGTCTTGTACAGGGATGCCATGGCCTGGGCGATGACGGCGCGGCGGGCCTGGGCCGCCTCGGCGTCGCGTGCGTAGCGGCGGGCCTGGTGGGTGGTGGTGCTGTGTGCCTGGGCCTGGGCCGCTGCCTGGCGGGCTGCTGCTATCGCCTCAGCTGACGCCGGGACCGGCTCAGGTGGAGGTGCGGGCAGAGGCTCGGGGCTAGCGGACGTGTCTGGCAGGCTCACGCGTCGGCGCGAGCGTTTGGCTGTGTCCGCTCGGTCGTGGGTGAGTTTGCGTTGGCAGGCCAGGCACAGGCGGTAGTCCTCGTGTCCGTGGATGCACGGCACCGGCACGTATGGGCGCGTGGCCGTCATGACATCTTCCTCCTTGCTCCAGCAGCGGCGGCGTCAGCCGCTGCTGCTCTGGCGGCCAGGACGGCGGGTGAGGGGTCGGGCATGGGGCGCGGGTCCTGCCAGGGCAGGGCGGCCCTGGCGGCAGGGGTGACGCGTCTGCGTGGCCCGGCCATGGCTGCGACCTTGCGCATGAGGCTGATCGGGTGAGCCGGGGTGCCGTCCCGCCCACGGGCGGGCTCGTCCGGGCAGTGAGCGCGCGAAGCGCTCCGCTTATCAGAAGGCGTTGTAAGCGTGTGAGGCCCCCCGCTTACCGGGGCCTCCCCACCCTGGGGGGTTGGGTGACCGGTGACTGTACTCTGCGAGGAGGCGGTTTGCCCTTGCGGCGCCTGCGAAATGTCGGGGCGGGGCTTGCGCGTTTTTGGCGCGATGTAGCGCAGGTGGCGCCACTTGGCCAGGTGGGCGCGCATCTTGACGCGCATGGCCGCCAGCTCCTCCGCGCACTGCTCGCGCGCGGAGTTCACGAGGTCAGCGAGGAGCTGCTTATTGATACGGAAGTAGGAGGGCACGGGCTCGCCGTGATACACCCCGCCACGCCGCCAGGTGACCAGGCCCAGGCCCTCCAGGTCGGCCAGCATCTCCCCCACCCAGTGACGCGAGCTGTAACCTGCCTTGTAGGCGATCTGTGGGACGGTGGCATACCCCTCCCCCGACCCGAAGGGCAGGGACAGCACCAGGGCGCGCAGGGTGGCGCGGGTGCCCTTACGGCCCACGTCGTTGAGCGCGCCCCACCCCCGCATCTCCAGCATGTCCACCAGCGTGCTGGTCTTCATGCGGGCCGTGGCCGTGCGCAGACGACGGCGCGGGGCACGGGCCGGGCGAGTCAGCGGCGCACTCACAGCCCCGCCCCCGCCTCCAGCCGACGCGACCGGCACGGCCACCCCTGGCCACACGTCCCGCACACGGCCACCGGATCAGGTATCCCGCCGTCAGCCCTGAGGCGGCCCATGATGTCCCCGGGGCGGTGGCCGGTATCCACGGCACGCACCAGCCCACCGGTAGGAGTGAGCACGGCGGCATGGCGGGCCCAGCGCACCTGCTCGATGCAGGAGGCAGCGTCGCCGTCGGCCAGGCCCTGGCGGGCCACGGCGTCCAGGGGCGTGCCCATAGGGCCAAGCAGCGGGTCGGTACTCACAGCAGCCTCACCCCGCCCGCACACAGACCCACAGCCACCAGCAGGAGCACGACGACAGCCACCCACCCGGCCACCGAGGGACGCAGGCCCGCACCATAGACATGGGCCAGGCCCAGGACGGCCAGGCAGGCCACGCCCCACCCGGCCATGACCATGAGGACACCAAGGAGAGTCAGCAGGAAGGTCACCATCACTGGTCCCTCCCTGCGCGCACGACCGAGCCGATGAGCCGGTCAGAGACACGCTCCAGGCGGCACGCGGCCCCGTAGGCCCACCCGGCCAGGGTCAGACGCACACCACGACGAAACACGCGCCCCACCCACGCACCGAAGCCGAATGCGGCCACGATCCACAGGGAGGCCGTCACGTCGGACCACTGAGCAATCACGCCCGCTCACCCCCGAACACGTCACGAGGCGTCGGCATCCCAGGCGCGGCGGGCGTGGTGGTGGCGATCTCGGAGGCGTCGTCCGGCACGGTGTACACGGCGGCAGTGGCACGGATCATGTACTCGATGTGGTGGGCGTCCTCCAGAGGGCACAGCACCACGGCCACCGGCTGGGTCAGGCCCTCCAGGTACAGGCACAGCCTCCCCAGGGTGTCCACACCAGCACTCACACCCGCCGGTTCCAGGGCCAGGCAGTCCTGCACCACACGAGGGTTATACACAGGCCCCCCGCTCACGCCCCCACCTCCCCGAAGGCAGGCACCTCAGCACCCAGCAGGGCCAGGCGGTCGAGGTCGTCCAACGTCCAACGACGATGGCCGTACAGACGGCCTCGGAGGGTCGAAGTCATCATGTCGAGGGCGTGGGCTAGGTCCGCCTGTGACCACTGACGTTCTTGCATGAGGTTGCGCGCGGCCCGCGTCGTCGCGGCCTGAGGCGCCGATAGTCGCTGACTCATGCGAGTGATGATGACTCATTTCGAGGACAAATCACAAGCGCGTAGTTCCTCTCGGCGTGTCGCCCCATAGATATCCAATGCGACATGACCCGTTTCGTGTCATCATTGACGCATGAGCACGATGACACTTCCGAAGCCCAAGACTGCTCCCGCGACAACAGCAGCTGAGATCGTCGCCGCGAACGTCCGCATGGCAGCGGCACGGGTGGGCTGGAACGCCTCCGACCTCTCGCGCGCAATCGGTATGGCCCGCAATGCAGTAGCGCTCAGGTGGCGCGGGGAGCGTCAGTGGCAGCTCGAGGACCTGGACATTGTCGCGGAGACGCTCGGTACGACGCCGTGGGCGCTGATGACGCCCGCGCCGGGCGATGAGTGGTGCCCCCGCCCGGACTCGAACCGGGAACCTGCGGATTAGAAGGCCGATGCTCTATCCATTGAGCTACGGAGGCGACAGGCAGCCAGGTGGCCACCTGACAGCGAAGGATAGCAAGCAGCGTCACGTGGCGGGCGCCGTCGTCCGTCACGGCGCCGGCTCCGGGCTGGAGGTCACCCGCCCTGCCCCACTCCGTCACGGTCACGCGTAGACTGCGGAGCCGTGAGCCGACAGATGACAACTTCTGACCCCTTGGTGTGGATCGACTGCGAGATGACCGGGCTCGACCTTGGTAAGGACGCGCTCATCGAGGTCGCCGTCGTCGTCACCGACTACGAGCTCAAGCCGCTGGACGAGGGAATCGACGTCCTGATCAAGCCCTCCCCCGAGGCCCTGGAGCAGATGAACGACTTCGTGCGCACGATGCACACCTCCTCCGGGCTGCTCGACGAGCTCGACGGTGGCATGACGATGGCTGAGGCGCAGCAGGTGGTCCTGGACTACGTCAAGTCCCTCGTCCCGCAGGCCGGAACCGCCCAGCTGGCTGGCAACTCCGTGGGCACCGACAAGTCCTTCCTCGTGCGCGACATGCCCGAGCTCATCAACTACCTGCACTACCGGATCGTGGACGTGTCCTCGATCAAGGAGCTGGCCAAGCGCTGGTACCCGCGCACCTACTTCCAGGCGCCGGAGAAGCACGGCGGCCACCGCGCACTGGCAGACATCCTGGAGTCCATCGACGAGCTACGCTACTACCGCGCCGTCCTCTTCCCCTCCGGCGAGGGACCGAGCTCGCAGGAGTGCAAGGCTGCGGCAGACGAGATCACGGCGCACCCGACGGCGTCTCTCGCCTGACCTCTCCTGGTCAGCGACCTCGCCTGGAGGCAGGCTGAACAAGGCCTGGCGCCGCGAACCGCATGGACCCGCCAGCGGTACCACCGTGAACGTGACACAGTGCACGGCCGACAGTTTGGTGGCGCCACCGACAAGCCGATAAAGTACCGACTCGTTGCGGCACGTTCGCAGCAGTGGTGGCTGTAGCTCAGTTGGCAGAGCGCTTGGTTGTGGTCCAGGAGGTCGCGGGTTCGAGCCCCGTCAGCCACCCCGAGAGAAACCGTTGCTATTCCAACGAAAAGTGACGGTTGTTCAACGTTGCACTGTCGACCGGTGCCAGTTTGGTGCCACTTTCGTGCGTCGTTCGCCCGGTGGGGCACCCCGTATGTCAGGACATACGCTGCTCATGGCTTCCACGGGACAGCTCACCCTCACACTCCCGACAGGCACCGCCCTGTCCACCCCGCGCAGGCGCCGCCCCACCGTGCGCCAGGTGCGGCGCAAGGACGGCTCGTGCCGCTACCAGGTGCGCCTGTCCACCTACCCCGGCGGGCCGCGCGTGCAGGAGTCCTTCCCCACCGCCGCCGCCGCCGAGTCCTTCTGCGACCTGGTCACCTCCCTGGGGGCCCCGGCGGCCCTGGCCGCCCTGGACGCCGCGGACGCCGCGACCGCCGTCCCCACGCTGCGCGCGTGGTTCGCCACCTACCTGCAGCAGGTGGCCTCCTACGCCACCCCCGGCACCGTCGACGGCTACCGGCGCGTGTTCGCCCGCTACCTCGACCGGCCCCTGGGGTCGCTGCTGCTGACCCAGGTCGAGCGCTCCACCGTGGTGGCCTGGGTGGCCTCCATGCGCGCCTCACGCGCCCCCAGGCGCAAGGGGGCCGAGCCCGCGCCCCTGTCGTGCAAGACGATCCGTGAGGCCCAGCGCCTGCTGTCCCAGGTCCTCAAGGCCGCCGTGGAGGAGGGCCTGCTGCGCACCAACCCGGCCAGGGGCGTGAAGGTGCCTGACGACGACGTCAAGGGCGAGCGAACCACCTTCCTCACCCGCGACGAGCTGGGCGTGCTCATCGAGGCCGTCGACCCCTACTGGCGTCCCCTGGTGTCCTTCCTGGCGGGCACCGGCACCAGGTTCGGGGAGGCTACCGCCGTGCAGGTGCGCGACCTGGACCTGGGCGCGAGCCCTGCGACGGTGCGTATCTGCCGGGCGTGGAAGAAGGGTGACGGCCCGGGCGGGGTGTACCTGGGCGGCACCAAGGGCGCGACCACGCGCACCGTGGCGCTGCCGGCGAACCTGGCCAGGGCGCTGGCGGTCGCGGTGGATGGTAAGGCGTCCACGGACCTGGTCTTCACTACCCGCGAGGGCGGGCGGGTGCAGTCCCAGCACTTCTCTACCCGCGTGTGGCACCCGGCCCTCAGGCGGGCGGCGGAGGCGGGGCTGACCAAGGCCCCGCGCGTGCACGACCTGCGCCACACCCACGCCTCGCTGCTGCTGGGGGCGGGCGTGCCGATCATCGCGGTACAGCGGCGCCTGGGGCACAAGTCGATCACGACGACGGTGGACACCTACGGGCACCTGACGCCGGACGCCTACGCGGCGGCCACGGACGCCGCCGAGGCGATCGTCAACGTCACCTCCCCCGCCTTCGCCTCCCCCGCCCCGTCCCCGGACCTGGGGCGGGCGACTGCGGGGCTGGCCGAGCAGATGGAGGCGCTGCGCGCCCAGCTGTCCGCCCTGTCCGGGGCGCTGGGGGCGGTGGCGGGCGGGGAGGTGGTGGACGCTGAGGTGGTCGAGGACGCCCAGGTGGCGCAGATCGGCGCCTAGCGCGCCCTCCGCAGGGTGCGCCGGTAGGCGGGCACCACCCACCTGGGTAGCCCCGTCTCGGCGGCGATCGCGCTCGGCCTACTCCTCCAGGCGCCGCTTCAGGTAGCCGCGCTCTGCGTGGTTCAGGGACGCCAGGCGCACCCTCAGCGTGGCCACGTCCACCCACAGCTCCTCGGCAGCCTCTGCCTCGCTGCGCGCCCACGCCAGGGCCTCCCCCAGCGCGTGCAGGGGGATGAGGCGGCGTGCGGCCTCGCGCTCGACGCTGGCCTCCACGGCGGGCGGCTGGCAGCCGTGGTGGCCTCGCTCGATGTGGATGGTCTCGTGGACGAGGGTGCAGCGGCGCTCGGCCTGCGTCATGTCGGCGTCCAGCCACACGTCCTGCCCGTCGGTGACGCCCAGGACGGTGGGTGGCAGGGTCCTGGTGTGCCAGACGAGCACGCCGGGGTGGGTGTCGCGCAGGTACCGCCACGGATGGAACACGAGGGCAGGCTAGCGGCGGGGTGCGACACGAACGTCAGGCAGCCCTCTTGTGCTTACGCCAGTCAGCTCGTGTGAGGTGGGAGCATCTCGTCACGTAGATCCAGGCCGTCAGGAGTCAGGAACCCTTCTGACGCCTTCACGTTGCTGCCATACACCTTCTCGACCGAGCGCACGCGAAAGTGTCTACGAGCACCTCGGCGAGGAACTCGCGGATACACGACCTCGACAATAGCGTCCAGCTCGTCTCCGACAGCGAAGCGGAGTCGCCGAGCGGCGACGTCATCCAAGAACGCCTCGTCATCGATTTCCGCAGCAAAGGCGTAGGGCGCAGAGCCGTCAGACGGCGCCATGTCAGTAAAGCGCCATGCACCTCCATCGAAGGCCACTCTCTCGACCTGGAGGCGCATCGGGATGACCTCTACCAGGTCCTTGTCCGCTTCCTCGTCCGAGAACCAGTTACGGTCCGCCGGGGTGATGGTCTCGCTTTCCTCGCCGGCGTCAAGAGTGACCGACTCGATGCCGGGCCTGGTGATAGGAGCGGAGAAATCTTTGACAGCCTTCCGGAAGGTAGGGTTTTCTGCGACATCCACAGCCTTGGCGACGGCAAGAAAGTCTTCGCCATCCTCCATGATGATCCTGTCATGGTGCTTGTCGACCTTCTCGCGCCGAGCAATCCGCCTGCCTCGTAGCCTCTTGCACAAGGCGACCGCTCCCGCAATGTAGAGCGTGAGCTTGGTTGCCTCCTCTGTGCCGTCGGCAACCATGTCGAGTGCTCGGGCGGCGGCCTCGGCATCAGGGGTGCCGAACCACTCCCAGAGGGCCTGGACGTGGCTCAGGTCAACCGAGACGCTGAGGACAGTAATGAACGATCCCCGCTCGGTGGAGAGCACGCGCACGTCGACGTCGCCCGCCTTGGGACTGATGGTGCGCGCGGCCTCGCCGACCATCTTGGAGTAGCCGATGAGGGCCTGCCCGAACTCGGCGGCGCGCATCGTCCCACCTTCCACGGCAAGGCCGTGGAAGGTGAAGGAGGCGCGTTCGGTGTAGGTCCTGGTCGGCACCCTCTGAGCATCCCAGATGTCTCCGACAGTATCGAGCGGCTGCTGAGCCGGATCGCTCACTGCCCCCCCTCGTCCTCGTCGTCCCTGACCTGTGTCTCCTCGCCGACCTGGTCCCACTGGTGTGTGGCTTCCCACTCGGGGCGGTGGCTGACCTGGCGGGCTGCTGCTAGGTCGACGGGTGGTGGGGGTGGCGGGGGGAAGGCGAGGACGTCGGCGCCGTCGCTGGTGGGGGCGGGGGCGGTGGGGGTTCTGATGGAGTCGTCGGAGGTGCGTAGCGCAAGTACGTACCCCATCTGCCCATTGAGGGCATCCTCAAGGAATCTCTCGACACCTTCATTGCTGAGAACGTCTGCGATCAACTCAACGTCATCGAGAGTGAACGGCTTCTCGTCTCGCAGGCGTACCGCGACGTAGTTCTGACTCTTGCCGATGCGTCCAGCCAGCGTGTTTCCAGACACCCGCTGGACGGCCAACTGCGCCCTGACAGCAGCGGATACACACCGATGAAGCTCTGAGGTCATAGGCACAAGGGTACCCACGACACGCCGACTGTGCCCGAGAGTTGACGATCAAACCCGCTCAGGTTAAGTTAACTCACGTGAGTTCACGAGAGACGCTCACTCAGATCGCTGCTGGCCGCTTGCGAGCCGAAATGGCGTTCCGCCGCAGATCAAGCTCAGACCTTGCTTCTGCTCTTGGTCTCAGTCAGTCCTCCGCCTCTCGCCGAATGACAGGCGAAGTGAGCATGGACCTCGACGAGATCGAGACGGTCGTCAAATGGCTCGACATTCCGGTTCAGCGGCTCATCGAGGAGCAAGCCGCATAACAACACCTCCAACCACAAGTCCCCTCCGGCCCATGTCAACAGTCCGGAGGGGTGGAACACCAATCACAAGGAGTTCTCATGTCCAACTCTACCAACGCCAGACGACAGAAGAAGTCGACCTGCTGGGGTCGCCTGCGCTGCGGCCGCTGCATGGGCTTCGTCCGGACCGGGGCCGACACGTGCCGCAAGTGCGGCATGTCGCTGGGCTGGCCCGACAGGCCCGCAGCACCGCAGCCAGAACCCGAGCCGGAGCCGGACCCGAAACCGGTCCCGACGGTCCCTGCCCGACACCCCGACATCACCTACTACCTGACTCGCAACGAGGAGGTCGCCGTGCTCAGCGACGTCGCCGACCGCGCCTACTCCAACCCAAGAACCACTGTCTCCCGCACTCACGTGTCTGACCTCGCCTACCTGGTGGGACTGACGTTCGACTCCGCGATCCGTCGCGGGCTCGTGCGGCCCTCTCGCACCGAGGTGGTGCCAGCGTGAGCGTCTTCGCCACCGTCTCCGGGTACCTGCCCAGCTCGCGCTGACCACCAGAGGCAAGAACGCCCTCATCTGGTTCCAGCAGATGAGGGCAAGGAAGGAAACATCATGAATGACCTGATCCCCTTCGACTACGAGGGTACCAACTTCAGGGCACTACGAGACAGTGCCGGCGACCCCTGGTTCGTCGCAAAGGACGCCTGCGACATCCTCGGCACTGAGACCCGCGACCTGCGCAAGGTCCTCGACGAGGACGAGATCAGCAATGTGGATAGTATCCACATTGGCGGAATCTCAACAGAAAACGGCGGCCGCTCTCCCCTCGTTGTCTCCGAGGCTGGCCTGTACTCCCTCATCCTGCGCAGTCGCAAGCCCGAGGCCAGGGCCTTCAAGCGGTGGGTGACTCACGAGGTCCTGCCCGCGATCCGCCGTCACGGCGCGTACGCGACACCGGGAACGGTCGAGGCCATGCTCGCAGACCCCGACACCATGATCGCCACCCTGACCGCCCTCAAGACCGAGCGCGAGCAGCGGCAGGCACTCCAGGCACAAGCCGAGGCGGACAGACCGAAGATCCTGTTCGCTGACGCTGTCACAGCCTCACACTCCACGATCCTGATCGGAGACCTCGCCAAGCTGCTGCGCCAGAACGGCGTCGAGATCGGGGCGAACCGCCTGTTCAAGTGGATGCGCCGCAACGGCTTCCTGATTGCTCGCAAGGGCACGGATCGCAACATGCCGACCCAGCGGGCGCAGGAGATGGGCTTGTTCAGGGTCAAGGAGACCGCGATTACCCACTCCGACGGTCATGTGACCGTCTCGCGCACCCCGAAGGTGACCGGCAAGGGGCAGGCCTACTTCGTAACCCGGTTCCTGGCTGGTCGCTTCACCGTCGACGAGGAGGCCGCCGCATGACCGCCGTGGAGGCCTTTTCTTTACGCACCAGGGTCGGACGGCACGCGCGTCTGGGCCTCCTGGACGAACTGCCATGTCAAAAATCCGAGGGCCGCGCAGATGCGATCTAGCTCGTCCACAGTCATGACGCGCTCTAGTCGCAGCATGGCGGCGCAGCGCGTCACTCCGATATCTGCGTGCTCAGCTAGCCAGCGCCCCGACAGCCCTCGAGCGTCCAGAGTTTCGCGGATGATGCGACACGCCGAAGCCTGTAGGTCTCCGATGTCGAGTTTTCGCTTGTCGCTCATGGGCTGAGTGTGCCCGATTAGGGACATACTGCGCAACATGTTGACTCTGTGCCCAACAGGGCACATATAGTTGGGTGTGCCCGACAAGGAACACCCTTGAGTGAGAAAGGAGGCTGGCAATGGACCTAGCCGCCGAGATCCGAGCCGAGATGGCTCGTCAAGAGATCAGCGGGAAAGACCTCGCGCGCCGTATCGGCATGGGGCGATCCACCTTGAACCGCAAGACGGGCGGGGAATCACAAATCACCGTCCCTGACCTGGAGCGAATTGGCGCCGGTCTCTCCGTTGAGCCGTGGGAGCTGATGCGTCGCGCCTCGGAAGCCGCTGCCCACCGACATGACCAGATGAAAGCGGCGGCGTGACCGCCACAGAGAAGTGCCCCCACCTGGTTGCAGCAGGTGAGGGCGTTGAGAATGAAAGGAATCCTCATGAGCGAGGTTACCAGGGTCCCGTTCCACGGGACCGAGATCGTCACCAACGACGACGGCACCCAGATCGCGTTGAAGCCGGTGTGCGAGGCGATCGGCCTCGATGCCTACGCCCAGCAGAAGCGACTCAAACGTCAGCCATGGGCAACCACGTCCATCATGGACGCAGTTGCATCCGACGGCAAGAGCCGTGAAATGCTGACCGTCGACCGTCGTACCTTCACCATGTGGCTGGCCACCATCGACACCAGCCGCGTCAAGGACCAGGAGGCGCGCGCCCTCGTCGTCGCCTACCAGACCGAGGCCGCCGACGCCCTGGACCGCTACTTCCACGACGGCGGCGCGATCAGCCCCCGCGCCACCGAGCACCAGGTCAAGGCCCTCATCCACCAGGCCCAGATGCAGATGGAGCTGTGCCAGGCCGCCAAGGGGCTGATCGACGCCGACCACCTGCAGGCCAAGGCCCGGATCATCCTGGCCCGAGGCATGGGTGAGGCCCCGCAGATCGACCCGCAGTCAAGGCCCTTGTACACGCAGGACTTCCTGCGCTCCAAGAACCTGTCGCGCAGCAAGCTGCGCAGCGTCGTTGGGAACTTCGGCAAGGCCGTCAAGGCCGCCTACGTCGCGGAGAACGGCGTCGAGCCCAACGACTACATGCTGGAGGTCGGCAACGGCCAGGTCCGTCCGGCCAAGGCGTACACGGAGGCCGACCGCCCGCTGATGGAGCGCGTGTGGACCGAGAAGTTCGCCGCGAAGCTCGGGGGTGCCCGATGACCTACCCGCTCGCGAGCATCGACCTGCCGGCCGCCCCCTTCGGGCAGGAGCACATCGCAACGATGACCGTCAACGGCTGCGCATGGGAGATCCACTGGCCCTTCACTGACAGTGACGACGGGGCCAGGGTCGGCTTCCTCAGCGTCAGGGACGAGGGCGAGGAGAAGTTCCGTATCCACCTCCCAGATGAGGTCGTGATCGATACAGCAGCTCCGTGGTTTTCCATGCGAACCGTCATCGCCTGCGCCGCCTATGAACTGCTCAGTAACTACAGCTTCGCGCAGGGCGGGCAGGTCTGGCACGCGCACTCCTCCACGGGCAGGCGGGGTGACTCATGACCGCCCCGTCTCACGCACACCCGCCCGCTCCCCTGGCGGCCCTGTGGCGGGCACTGACCACACCCAGGCACACGCCCCGGCACAGGAAGGAGGGCTGATGATGAGCGTCAACGACCCCATGTCCTGGACCGAGCGCCACGGCTTCACCGGTTCCGCTGAGCGCACGCAGACCGGCCTCAGCCTGTTGAGCACAGCCGGCGTCCTACGAGACCAGGCTGCTCTGCTGGAGGCCTGCCACCAGGGTGACCTGGGGCAGGTGGCGGGCGTCGTCACCCGCCACCTGCGTGAGGTCCTAGCCTTCCTGGACGGGCTGTACCGTGACGAGGGCTCCGCCTTCAGGCACAGAGACAGCAACTTCCCCGACGGTGGTGCGCATCGTGACGACGCCGGGCGTACTGAACAGGTTCGCGACGTCAAGTGCACTGCGTGCGTCCTTGGTGGGTGCGTAACCGATCTTGCTGGCAGAGCTGACCGTGTAGCCCTGCCTGTTGACGGTGACGAAGAGCTTCTCCATGTCTCCTCCTCGGTAGGTGGCGTCGAGCAGGACGCTGTGACGCCGTCGTCAGGTAGTGGTGCCGGCGAGCCTACCGAGGAGGCCCCCTCCCCTACCGGCTGCCACCTGTACGCGCTGACGGGCTCGTGCCGCCGCTGCCAGGCGGGAGGTGCGTCATGAACGTCGTGGAGCAGACGCTCACGACCGTGCAGGTCGCCCAGGTCCTGTCCTGCTCACGGCAGCGGGTGGAGTCCCTGTGCCGGTCCGGCGTGCTGGCGGCGGTGCAGATGGAGCCCGGCGGCCCCTACCGCATCCGCCCGCAGGCGCTGGCGGAGTACGTGGCGGCCCAGGAGGCTGCCGTGGCCGCGAGGGCCGCGCAGCGTGCTGCCGTGGCTGAGCGTGACCTGTCGGCTGCGCGTGTGCGCGACATGGTCGCCACCGGTCAGGTGGAGGCCCCCAGGCGCGTCAGCTCCTCGCCGCACCGCCGCAGGCGCCTGTACAGGAGGCCCGCATGAAGTGCCTCGGGCTCCTGATCTTTCTTGCCTCTGGCCTGGCTGGGTGCCTGGCCGCTGTCCTGGGTGGGGTGTCGAACCCTGCCTGCCTGGTGGGGGCGGGGGCGGGGCTGGCCCTCATGTGGCTGGCCGACCTGCCCGCCACTGACATCACTGACTCACTGACTGACTCTGACTCACAGAAAGGGGCTCACCGATGAGCCGACCCGAAACCATCACCGACCTGCCCGTCAAGGACCGCATCGCGCCGGTCGTCACGATCCACGCCACGGACGTCGCCGCGCTCGACGGCGAGGCGCTGCGCTCCCTGTCCGACGTCAGGGCGATGCTCGACTCCACCTGCTGGCTCAAGCCCTGGCCCGGCGAGGACGGTGGCACGGTCTTCAGGCGCCTGATGACCCCCGCTGAGGAGAGGGACGTCCTGTCCGATGCGCAGGACCGCTGGGACTGGCGCCAGGGCTGGTACGAGCGCGCCGCCGCCGGCGAGGTCGTGGATGGCTGGATCCGCTACTTCGTGGACCGTCACGCCCGGGCCGAGGGGCTGGACCCGATCGACTGGGACGCCCTGGACGCCGCCGAGGCCGCTGAGGGCGGTGAGGTGCGGTGAGCGTGAGGGTAGAGAACCAGGCGGAGCTGGACGCGGCCCTCGCTGGCAGCAAGCAGATCATCCTCATCCACTCTCCCGCCGGTAAGGAGGTGCACGTGGATGACACCCGTGGGAAGGACGTGCGGGCCTGCGGGAAGACCGTAGTCTTCGCGTCCGGGACCGCCAGGGTCACCGCACGCGACTCGGCCAAGGTCATCGCACGCGAGGAGGCCACGGTCAAGGCGTTCGACTCGACCACGGTCTCCGTGGGCGGGCACGCCATGGCCACCGCGTGCGACTCGACCACGGTCATCGCTTACGGCTTCGCCCTGGTCGAGGCGTTCGACTCGGCCACGGTCAACGCGTCCGGCCTCGCGGAGGTCCTGGCGCACGCCTCCTCCACGGTCACCGTGTCCGAGGCCGTCACGGTCTCCGCGTCCGGGCACGCCACGGTCACCGCGTCCGGGACCGCCAGGGTCGTCGCACGCGAGGAGGCCACGGTCGTCGCGTCCGAGCGCGCCACGGCCAAGGCACGCGAGTCGGCCACGGTCAAGGCTTACGGCTTGGCCACGGTCGAGGCGTCCGGGAACGCCAGGGTCGTCGCACACAACTCGGCCAAGGTCATCGCGTCCGAGCGCGCCGCGGTCAAGGCGTTCGACTCCACCACGGTCACCGCTTACAGCTTCTCCCTGGTCGAGGCGTTCGACTCCGCCACGGTCAACGCACACGACTCGGCCACGGTCCAGGCGGGCGGCTCGGCCACGGTCACCGCACGCGAGAAGGCCACGGTCAGGGCGGGGTCCCACGTGGCTGTCCACCAGCACAGCAGCGACTGCGACGTCAGCGGCGGGGTGGTCATCGACCACACCGGCGCCACCGGCCTCACGCCCCGCCAGTGGTGCGACTACGTGCTCGCCGACGTCCGTGACGGCCAGGCCACCCTCTACAAGGCCCTGCCACCGGACCTGACCAGCGGCAGGGGCTACAGGCACGAGACCGTGTGGCCCACGGCCGGTGCCGTGGCCTGCCCCGACTGGGACGCCACGCCCGCGTGCGGGGGCGGGCTGCACCTGTCCCCCACACCGTCCCACGCCCTGACGTTCCTGGGCGAGGAGGAGCAGGAGGGGGCGCGGTTCCTGGAGTGCCGTGCGCCCCTGGACGACCTGGTGCCGGTCCCCGGCAAGGGGGAGCCGAAGGCGAAGGCTGCCAGGGTGGTCGTGGTGCGTGAGGTCGACGTCCACGGCCAGCCGGTGGGGGGTGGGGACCAGTGAGCCGGGCACGCGCCGCCGCCGAGGCCGTCGTCGCCGTGGTCCTGCTGGTCGCCCTGTGGCCGGTGGTGGCCGTGTGCGCCGCCACGGCCGGCCTGTCGCTGGCGTGGGACGAGTACACCGAGCGCCGCCGCGTGCGCCGTGAGCGGGCCGCCCTGGCCGCCAGGTGGGGTGAGGTGTCATGACATCTGAGAGGTGGAGGTCGCGGGCGCTGTCCCTGCTGGCCGGGCGCAGGTCCGCCCAGCTGCCCGAGGACATGGTGGAGCAGTGGCTGGAGGCCATGGAGGAGCGCGGCTGGCCCACGTCCTGCACACGCGGCCACCGGTGGACGGCGCGGACCGCGCGGGTGCGTGTGCGCGACCGCAGCGACTGCGGCAAGGGCGTCACCGTCGAGCGGTCCTGCCTGGCCTGCGAGGCGCTGCGCAGGTCCGGCTCACGCCGCGAGCAGCCGGCAGCGGACCCGGTGGTCCGGGTCCACGTGCCCGGCGGCGGCCCCGCCACCATGCAGGACCAGGTCCTCATGGCCCTGGAGGCCGGCATCCGCACCAGCTCGGGGCTGCGCGAGTCGTGCGGCCTGGAGGCCGGCTCCCTCCAGTACGCGACGCGCCGGCTGCGCGAGCGCGGCCTGGTGGAGGGGTACGCCGGCGACGGCAGCATCGCCCTCACGCGGGCCGGGCGGCACCACGTGGCCACCCACACGCCGACGCCGCGCGGGCGGGTACGGCCGCCCCGCTCACAGCTGGCCGCCGCGGTGATCGCGGCAGGGTGCCACGACCGGGCCCGGCTGGCCGAGGTGATGGGCAGGCCGTCGTACGACTACATGGCGTTCCTGCGCCGCCGCGGCGTGTCCCAGGCCGCCCCTGGTGAGACGAGCGTCGACGTCGAGGCGGTGGCGGACCTGGTGTGCTGGTTCGGGTGGCCCGAGGGGCTGCCGGACGGCCTGGACCTGACCGCCCTGGAGGAGGCCGTCGAGCGCAGGCTGACCGCCTCGCGGCGGGCACGTGAGGCTGTGCGGGTGCGCGCAGAGACGCTGCGCGTGGAGGCGGAGCGTGAGCGTGAGCGCCAGCACCTGGAGGCGCAGGCGGCCGCCGACGCCAGGGCGGCGGCGGTGCGCGAGAACTGGGGCCGCCTCGCCGAGGAGACGCGGCGGAGGCGAGGGGCGGCGGGTGTGAAGCGCCCCAAGCGGCCAGCACCCTCGCGCAAGACCAGCGGGGCGGCGGCCCGCGTGCCGGCCAAGGCCCCGGTCAGGAAGCCCGCCAAGGCGCCGGTGCGGCTCGGGCCGGTCCCGCGGCGCACGCGACCGCTACCGAACGAAGGATGGAAGGAAGCAGCATGAGTGAGGACCTGACCGCGGCCGTCGTGGCGCCGGCCTGCGCCGTCTCCGGCCTGGACCCGGACGCCTGGTTCGACCTGACCGACCTGCACCCCCAGGCGGTGCGCGTGTGCCGCTCCTGCCCGCTGCGCCGCGCGTGCCTGGAGCAGGCCGCCCGCGCCGAGGCGGGCCTGGGCCACACCCACCGGTTCGGTGTCTGGGGCGGGCTGACCCCGCTCCAGAGGTACAGGCGGGACCCCTGGGTGAGGCGCGGAGCGTCGGACGCCTCCCGCAGGCAGGTCGAGGCGATGCGCGCCGCCGGGATGAGGTGGGAGCAGGTGTCGGAGGCGACCGGGGTGAGCCTGGTGACGCTGCGGAAGCTCAGGGGCGGTGGGCGGGTCAGTGCCGCCACGGCGGCCAGGATCAGCCAGGCCTACGCAAGGACGGTGACCCCGTGAACCGTGAGGACTTCGCCCTCCAGGTCGAGCTGGAGCGGCGCGACACCGCCGACCACGACGGGCACGACGAGCGCGAGGAGTGGTGGGCCGACGACGACGAGGACTACGAGCGCTGGCGCGACCAGCGCGACGAGCTGAAGGAGGGGCAGTGAGCGCTGCCGACACTGTTGACTACGTGCTGACCGGATCGAGGGCGGGCACCACCACCCGCCACGTCATGGCGGTCTCACCGGTCACCACCCGCACCCTGGGCGGCCCCGACCGCCCCAGGGTGACGGTCAGGCGCCTGTGCCAGGGGAAGGCGCTCGCTCGCGTCCCGTCGGACGTGGGGCGCGCGGACCGTGACATCGGGCTGGCTGCCAGCACGGGCCGCCTGTGCGGCACCTGCCTCTCCCGCTGGACCCAGGCCCAGGGGCACGCCGACGACACGGGCACCCCCAGCCTCCTGGACCTGGTGGAGGCGGCAGCATGAGCACCACCGTCGCGCAGCAGGCCGCAGCCATGGGACTGCACGGCCCCTCGGACTCCTTCGAGCGGGACGGGCGCAGCCGCCCGCGCGTGAGCGCTCCACGACTCGGCGAGGGCGGGCGGCCGCTCCTGGGGGAGGGCCTGGACCGCTCGGTCACGTACACGCGCTGCACCACGTTCGTGTCCGCCCTGTCCGACTCCCACGCCCTCATGCTGCGAGGTCAGCGGCTCATCGTCGCCGGGCTGGCCTCCGAGCCGAGCCTGCTGGACGAGGTCACCACCACTGACGCGACCAGCGACGACGGCAAGCGTGTCCTGGACTCGGTCGCGGACCGGGCCATGGGCGCGGTAGGAGGCAACGACAGGCGTGAGCTCGGCACCGCCGTCCACGCCGCCTGCCAGGCCTGGGAGGAGGGTAAGGACCCTGGCCCGCTCCTGCCGGAGGGCATGGAGTCGACGCTGGCCGCCTACCAGGACGCGATCACCTCCGCCCGGCTGAGGGTGGTGACCGTCGAGCAGGCGGCCGTCCAGGACTCCCTGCAGGTGGCCGGGACGATGGACGCCGTCTACACCACGCCAGGCGGCACCAGCGTCGTGGCGGACATCAAGACCGGCAACGTCGAGATCGACCCCGGAAAGATCGCCATGCAGATGGCCGTGTACGCCCACTCGGTGTGGTGGGACCGGCACACCAGGCTGCGGTCCGCGCCCACCGTGCCGATCGACCAGGAGCGGGCGCTGCTCATCCACCTGCCAGCCGGTGAGGGTACCTGCACCCTGTACTGGGTGGACATCGCCCGCGGCTGGGAGGCCGTCGAGCTCGCCTGGAAGGTGCGACGCCACCGCCGCCTCAAGGCCACCGACTGGTTCACCCCCTACACCGGCGGCACCGCCGCCGCGCTGGCCGCCGGCACCACCGGGGAGGCGTCAGCGGCCCTCCTGAACGCCATCAGCCACGCCCCCACCATCCAGGCCCTGGAGGGCCTGTGGGCGGCCCACCAGGGCACCTGGCAGCCGGTGCACACCGACGCCGCCAGGGCACGAAAGACCACCCTCACGCACACCGCGTGAGGACTGGAACCACCAACACAACTCGCAAGAAAGAGACACGACCATGACAGTCAGCAACCCGTTCGCCTCAGTCCCCTCACCCACCGGCGGCTTCAAGCCCTCGGACCACGAGGGGCGGCTGGTGATCTTCGAGCCGAAGGCCGTCGAGACCGGCATCCAGACCACCTACGGGGCCAGCGACGCCGTGCGGGCCACCGTCACCGTCCTCGACGGCCCGGGCGGGGTCGAGGAGATCCCGGACGCGCTGATCTTCCCCAAGGTGCTGCAGTCCCAGCTCAGGCCCCGCATCGGCGAGGCGCTGCTGGGGCGGATCGGACGAGGCAACGCCAAGCCCGGGCAGAGCGCCCCCTGGCTGGTGCTGGAGCCGACGGAGGCCGACCTCCAGACCGGCAGCGCCTGGTTCAACCAGCACCGCGCGCCACAGGCTCAGACGCCGCAGACGTCCGCCCCCGCCTCCACACCGGGCGTCCCGTTCTGACCTGACCCCTGCGGCCCGCTCGTGACCGCCCCTGCCCCACCACGTGGTTCCTTGTTCTCCTTGCGCGCGGTGGGGCGGGGAGGGCCCCGACCTGAACCCGCAGCCACCTATGGAGCACTGAGATGTCTTTTCTTGCCAGACCCCTCACCGGCACCGAGCGCGCCTACCTGGACGCCGCCCTCGCGGACGACCAGGCCGAGGCCGCACGCCTCCTCGCCGTCCTGGACGCCCAGGACGCTGACGACGACCGCAGGCTGCGCGCACCCGGCGCGCTCGGAGCGGCGGCACTGTGGTACGCCGAGGTCCTCGGCTGGCCGGTCCTCCCCCTCGTCCCCGGGGAGAAGCGTCCCGCCACCCCGCACGGCCTCAAGGACGCCACCAGCTCCCCCGCCCAGGTGCGCGCCTGGTGGAAGGCCAGCCCCGCCTCCAACATCGGGCTGCCCACCGGCACCCACTTCAACGTCATCGACATCGACACCCCAGCCGCCATCACCACGGCAGCAGGCAACGGCCTCGACCTGCCCGACTGGGACACCCCCGGCGCCCTGCTCGCCACCGTCCGCACACCCCGAGGCTGGCACCTGTACGTACCAGCAGACGGGACCGGCAACGCCGTCGCCGTCGTGCCAGGGGTGGACTACCGCGGCGAAGGCGGCTACGTCGTCGCACCCCCGTCCATCGTCGACGGGCGCCGCTACGCCTGGGACGCCGCCCCCGAGATCGCCCACGAGGCGGCCTGATGGCAACCATCGAGGAGCTTATCGCTGCCAAGAGGGCCAAGGGCGGGCCTGCCGTCGACCCGCAGGTGATCGCCTCCATGCCACCCGTCGCAGGAGGGGGTACCCGGTACACGCTGGCCGCCCTCAACGAGGAGGCTGCCGCCGTCGCGGCAGCACCCGAAGGCACCAGGAACGACACCCTCAACATGGCCGCCTTCCGGCTCGGCCGCTACGTCGGATCCGGCCAGCTCGACGGCCAGACAGTCGCCGACGCACTCACCCAGGCAGCCCTGGCGGCAGGCCTGGGCGAGGCGGAGATCGCCTCCACGCTGCGCTCCGGCGGCCTGGCGGGTGCGGCACGCCCCAAGGACGTGCCCGAGCCCTGGGAGCCGACCCAGCCGCCGCCGACGACCGTCATCACCCCGGGTGTGGCCACCACGACCACGGCCCAGGCCGAGGCTGAGACCGGGACCGGCACCGGTGCCGCCGGCAGCGACAGCGGTGCCGGCCAGGAGCGGCCCAGCAAGGAGGAGCAGTACGCCCGGTGGCGGGCCGGGCAGGTCGCCCTCCAGGCCGAGCAGCTGCGCATCAGCGCCGAGGCCAGGGACGTCGTCACCCTGGAGAAGGACCAGGCCGCATGGTCCTTCCCCCACCACCTGCCCACCCTCGCCGACGAGCTCGCCCTGCCCGACGAGGACACCGAGTACCTGATCCAGGACGTCCTCCCCGTCGACGCCAACGTCCTCCTGACCGCCCAGTACAAGACCGGCAAGACCACCATGGTCCTCAACCTGCTGCGCGCCCTGGCCGACAGGACGCCGTTCCTCGGGTCGCTGGCCGTCAACCTGGACCCGGGCACCCGCGTCACCTACCTCAACTACGAGGTCGGCGAGGGGATGATCCGCAGGTGGTTCCGCGCCCAGGGCCTGGCCCACCCGGAGAACGTCTCCCTGCTCAACGTCCGCGGCCACTCCCTGCCCGTCCTGCGCCCCCACCCCCGCCACCAGCTCGTCACCTACCTGAAGGGCACCGGGGCTCGCGTCCTGGTCGTCGACCCCTACGCCCGCGCCTTCGTCGGCTCAGGCACCGACGAGAACGACAACATGCAGGCCGGCGCCTTCCTGGACGCCTGGGACCAGATCAAGGAGGAGGCCGGTATCCGCGAGATGGTCATGGTCACCCACACCGGGCGGGCCACAGACCCCTCCGGCCGCACCCGTGCCCGAGGAGCCACCAGGGTGGACGACTGGGCTGACGTGCGCTGGGCCCTGACCCGCGACCCCGAGCGGGACACCGACCGCTACCTGTCCGCCTCCGGACGTGACGTGGAGTGGCCCGACCACCTGCTCACCTACGACCCGCTCACCCGGCACCTGACCGCCACCGACGGGGACCGGGCGCAGGCACGCCGCAACCGGGTCGAGGACGCCGTCGTCGACGTCGTGCTCCACAACCCCGGCATCACGTCCAAGGCGTTGCAGGCCATGGTCCGCGAGCGCGTGGAGTCGGCTTCCCAGGACGTGATCCTGGGGGCGGTGGCGGACGCCAGGGCCCACCTGCGCATCTCCGTGCAGGCCGGGCCGAGGGGTGCCAAGACGTACTGGGCGAACCGATGACGACCCGACCGTCCACAGGCTCTATTCCGGTCGGGTCATTTTGCGACACGCCGATGAACACCAGTGACGCCAACGAAAACGACCCGACCGGACCCGCGACCCGACCGGACCCGACCGGATCCCGCGGTCGGGTCGCGAAACGGCGTTATTGCAACGAAAAGTGCCTAATTTTAGGTTTTGCACAATGGCGGTCACCACATTTTCCTGGATCGACACTTTTGCCTGTCGTACCAACGCAAACGACCCGACCGTTTTCAGTCTCGGCAGCCTTGTGCGACCCGACCGCACCCCCTTATAGGGGTGCGGGTCGGTCAGGTCGAGCCCGAACCGGTCAGGTCGAAGGAGTACCTCGTGACCACCAGGAAGAAGCCCGCCCGCAGGAAGACCCCCAGGCCCGCCCCCAGGCTCAGGCCCCCAGCCACCGAGCACACCTGCCCCCGGTGCCTGGCCAGGGTCCTCACCGGCTGGGACGACGACCTCATGGCCTCCAGGCACACCGTCGACGCCGCACCGGTCACCGCTCTCGGAGAGCTCCAGGCCTGGGAGGCGGGCCTGGCCTGCCTCGAGCTGGCTGGCCAGCGCCTCAGCTGGCGCGACAGCCAGGCCGTCACCGCCCGCCCCGCCTGGACGGTCAGCGTCCACCCCACCCACCGGTGCCACCTCCACCTGGAGCGGGCACCACGACCACGAGCCACACAGACCACGAGCTGGCCAGGGCACCTCGACCAGCCGCCCTACTAGAGGAGGAGACCAGATGAGGACCAGACCGAAGGACATCGGGACGGCGGCAGAGACCGCCCTCGTGCGCTACGCCCGCGAGCACGGGCACCCTGGCGCCCGCAGGATCGCCCTGGCCGGGGCGCGCGACCAGGGGGACGTGTGGCTGACCGAGGGGATCATCGTCGAGGTCAAGGCCGGCCACGCCGCGGAGAGGGCGTCCGACGAGCAGGTCAGGGCCTGGTGGGGGCAGACCGTCACCGAGCGCGACAACCACGGCGTGCCCGTCGGCGTGCTGGTGACCAAGCGTGCGGGCTACTCAGGAGCCCGCTGCGGGGCCTGGAGCGCCTGGGTGGACCTGGACACCCTCCACCGGCTGATAGGCGCTCCCTGGGCCTCCCAGAGCCCTCTGGGGGCACAGACCGGGGCGCACCTGGTACGCATGTCCGTCGCCTCCCTCATCGCCCTGACCACCCGCTACGCCTACCGGGCCGACAAGGAGAGCACGCTATGACCACCCAGACCCGCGCCCAGGCCCTGCTCGACCGCCTCTACGACGGCCTGCCCGGCACCGTCCCCGACCCTGAACGGCTCGACGACGACAGCCCGCTCACCCCAGGCCTGTACACCGTCCTGGAGGAGTCCCTCCCCTGGCACGCCGCCGGGCCGGAGGACCTCGACACCCTGCCCCCAGGCTCCGTCGTCGTCGACGCCACCGAGACCGCCTGGCAGCTGCACGGGCGCACCTGGCGCCCCACCGACCCGACCCTGCCCACCACCGGCACCCCGGCCGTCGCCTACCCGGCCGTGGCCGCATGGATCCCGAGGGAGACCACGCTGTGACCGACACGATCACCGTCCGCCCCCGCGACGTCAGGAGCCAGCCATGAGCGCCACCGACTACGCCGACACCCTCAACGACCTCCACAAGCACCTCAGCCACATCGACACCACCGATGGGCTCGACACCCTCCCAGCGTGGTCCGTCGTCCTCGACAGCGACCAGGTCGCGTGGCAGAAAGACCCCACCGGCTACTGGTTCACCGGCGGGCTCATGTCCGCCACCTCAGCAGACCGCATGAGACGGCACCTGCCCGTCGTCCTCCTGTGGCGGGGAGACGACCGGTCATGAGCGCAGACGACCTGATGACCACCACTGAGGTGGCCGCCTACCTCAAGCTCAAGCCGAACACCCTGGAGCACTGGCGCACGCGCAGTCTCGGCCCCCGCTACGAGTACGCCGGACGCCGGGTGCTCTACCGGCGCGAGGACGTTGACGACTGGCTGAGGACGAATACGCCCAGGCCTCGCCGCCGTCAGGCATGATGGTGGGGACGGCCCCGCTGCAATCGGGACCGTCCCCACCGGTCGTTGAGCTAGGTCGTCAACCTAGCGGTCACTTCGACTCCGTGACGGTGGTCTTGGGGTGGTTCTTCGCGTAAGCACCCGAGGCGTACCGGCCGGTGACGGCAGAGCGGCTCTTACCGCTCGACTTGCCCTTGGCCATGGGATTTCACCTCCTCCCGCTAGGGGCGAGTCTGTCTCGCCCGCTGTGTTGAACTGTATAACGAGACCACAACATCTAGTCACGTCCTACACGCCAACCCACAACATGTTGTGCAACTCGAACACGCGTTCCATCATGGGCAGTGCATCCTCCACCCCACCCCAGCCCAGAGGAGCCACGTGCACGACGCAGACCGCCTCACCGACCTCCGCACCTGGCTCCCCGAGCTGATCGACCTCGAACAAGGCCGGGGTGGGCCACGCTCACCTCGCACCGGACGCCACGCAGGAGACCGTGCGGCCCTGCCCTTCGGCGTCGTCGTCGACGACCCGGACGAGCCAGCCGACGCACGCACCGCCGCCGGAATCATGCTCTGGGCAGCCACCTGGGCCGAGCACTGGCAGACCTGGTACGGACGCAGCCTCAGCGACTCCCTGACCTACCTCGCCTCCATCGCGGACCAGGCCGTGCGCGCCCACCCCGAGGAGTGGGGGCTGCTCAGTGGGGAGCTGGCCCGTCACCACGCCAGGGTCGCCGCCATCACCGGCCACGCTGACATCATGGACGAGGACCGGGCCTGCCCCGCCTGCGGCGGAGTGCTGACCCGTCAGCCCACCGAGACGGGCCTGTCCGACTGGCGCACATGCCGGGACTGCGACGCCTGGTGGCCCGACGGCCACATCATCGACGCCACCCGCACCCACACCCTCACCACCACCAGCGCCGAGGTCTGGGTCAGTCGCGAGCAGGCCTGCACCCTCCACCCCGGACTCAAGCCCGACACCCTCAAGAAGTGGGTCAAGCGCGGCGTCGTCGACACCGATCAACGGGGCAGGGTCAACCTCGCCCAGGTCAACACGCGCATGCGACCACTTGCCGCGTAATTCCCGCCCACGTAGACTGTCCCCCAAACGGGCGTCGAGCGCGCCCGAAAACAGCCCCGACACCGCACCGGTGCCGGGGTTTTCTCATGCCTGCCCGGCCAGCGACCAGGCGGGTAGCGCGGACACAGAGCAGGCCGCTGGTGGGGCACGCCCGCCACGGCACCGGGGAGCATCACCCCGGCCGCGCACCGAGCCCACCCCGCACGGGCACGGCTCGACCCGAGAGGGAATGAGGAGAGGCGGGCCCCCGCCCAAGCCAGACGCAGAGGTGCACGGGCGGGAGCCGTCACAACACAGGAGGACACGACACCGTGGCCTGGACCGGCAAGCACGGCAACCAGCACCGCCGCAAGCAGCTACCCAAGGACTGGGCCAGGATCCGAGCCCAGGTCATCCGACGAGACCACGGCATCTGCGTCATCTGCGGACACCCCGGCAACCACGTCGACCACATCGAGCGAGGCGGCAACCACGCCCTCGACAACCTCCGCCTCCTGTGCCAGCACTGCCACATGGCACGCACCGGACGCGACGGCGGCACCGCCAGACGTCAGCCCCGACGCCAGGCACACCCACCCGAACCGCACCCAGGCCTCCTCAAGCAAACCCCAAATATGCATCGCAATGCATAAACTCCCGGGGGCAACCCCTCCCCAAGGCCCCCGGATCGCTCCGCGTTTAGGCGCTCAGATTCTGTACGGGTTTTCAAGTCGACCCACCCCTGCCAAATGCATATTATGCGCCGATTTTCGTAGCACCGAGGAGGTGTCATGGGCACTCGCGGACCAGTCCCGAAGCGCAGCGACGAGCGGCACCGTCGCAATCAGCCGTCTCAGGAGGTCGTGCGCGCCCCGGGCGCCCCTGAGGTCACCGTCCCCGATGCCGACCCCGAGTGGCACCCCATCGCCCAGCGCCTGTGGGAGGGGCTGAGGCAGTCCGGTCAGGCCCGCTTCTATGAGCCGTCCGACTGGGCCCTGGCCTACTCGCTGATGGAGGACCTCTCGCGCTACAAGAGCGGCGCGAAGAGGTCCGGCCAGATGCTGGCCGCGATCATGTCCGGCCTGTCCGACCTGCTGGTGACCGAGGGCGACAGGCGCCGGGTCGGTATCGAGCTCTCCCGTCCCGAGGCCGGGGAGCCGAGGGAGTCTGCCGGCGTGGTGGAGATGAACGAGTGGCGCAGGCGGCTGCAGGCCGGCTAGCGCCGCCGCGTGAGCGGACCGTCACCCTGCCTCAGGGAATCCCGGAGCTGACTCTGGGCTGGGGCGCGATCGCCTGGGTGACTGACAACCTCCTCCAGCCCAACGGCCCCCTGGCCGGGCAGCCCTTCCGAATGACGGAGGGACAGGTCCGCTTCACGCTCTGGTTCTACGCCCTCGACACTGAGGGCCGGTGGCTGCACAACAGGGCCGTCCGTCGTCTTGCGAAGGGCTCGGGCAAGAGCCCGTTCGCGGGCGTGCTCTCGCTCACGGAGTTGCTCGGCCCGGTTCGCCTGGACCATTTCGACCCGGACGCTCCAGGCGGGTGCGTGGGTAGGCCGGTGTCGATGCCTCTGGTACAGATCGCGGCGACCAGCGAGAGGCAGACAGCCAACACGATGCGCATGGTGCGCGCCATGGCGTCCAAGCGCTCACCCCTGGCCAAGAAGTACGGCCTGCAGGTCGGTAAGACCTTCGTGGACGCGCCCGGAGGCGGCAAGCTTGAGCAGATCACCTCCTCCGAGGGTACTGCTGAGGGCGCTGAGGTGTCCTTCGTGGTCGGTGACGAGACTGAGCACTGGACCCCTGGGATGGGCGGCCCGGGCCTAATGGAGACGCTGACCCAGAACGCTGTCAAGACCGGCGCGAGGGTCATGGAGACCTCTAACGCCTGGGTTCCGGGGGCTGGGTCCGTGGCCGAGTCGACGTTCGAGGCGTGGTGCGCCCAGCAGGAGGGGCTGACCCGTGCGACCCAGACGATCTTGTACGACGCCCGTGTGGCCCCTGCCAGCACGGCGCTGACCGATGACCCGGACGAGGGCGAGATCAGCCTGAGCGAGGGTCTGCGCTTCGTCTACGAGGACTGCCCGTGGGTGGACATCGAGCCGATCAAGCAGACGATCTGGGCGACCAACTACCCGACCTCACGCGCTAGGAGGTTCTTCCTGAACCAGCCAAACGCGGCAGAGAACGCCTGGACGAGCGTGCAGGAGTGGAGCCGTCTGTCCGACCCCGACCGTGAACTGGTTGACGGTGAGGAGGTCGTGCTGTTCTTCGACGGGTCCAAGTCCAACGACCACACGGCCCTGGTGGGCTGCTGCATGGACGACGGGCACGTCTTCACCCTGGGGGTGTGGAAGCCGGAGAGGGCGACCGGCGTCGTCAACGCAGGCGCCGTCGACTCGGCCGTGCACGCGGTCTTCGACCGCTTCAAGGTGGTGGCCTTCTGGGCTGACGTGCGTGAGTGGGAGTCCTATGTCAAGGACTCCTGGCCCCGCGAGTTCGGCGACGACCTGCTGCTGTGGGCCGTCCCCCGAGGCAAGGAGCCGGCACCGATCGCGTGGGACATGCGCTCCCACGTCTACCAGTTCGCTGAGGCCGCGGAGATGTGCCTGGCGGAGATCCAGGCCCGTTCGTTCACGCACGACGGGAACTGGGCCACTTCAGAGCACGTAGCAAACGCACGTGTCAACGAGACCAGGGGACGCTTCTCCATCAAGAAGGAGTCCCCGAAGTCATCCAAGAAGATCGACGCCGCCGTGTGCGTGATCGGTGCGCGCATGGTCTACCGCGCAGTCAAGGCCTCTCCCGAGTGGGAGGACCGCAGCATCGACGGAAGTGAGTGGGGGCTGTTCTAGATGTCCTTCGATTCCCTGCTCCAGCAGGCCCGCCAGACACCGCTGGGGTACGACAGGCGGGAGGCCTACTACGAGGGTGATGTACGCCTGGCCGCCCTGGGCGTCAACCTTCCCCCGGCTACCCGTGTGCTGGAGATGGTGGCTCCCTTCCCCAAGATGGCGATTGACGTGCTCGTGGAGTCGCTGACCCCGCAGGGCTTCCTGCTGGCCAGCGACTCCGACGGAGTGGCGGCGACCCTGCGGAAGTGGTGGCAGGCCAACGACCTGGACACCACCTGCCGCCTGGCGTTCACCGAGGCCCTGGTGCAGGGGCTCGCCTACTGGATCGTCGGCGACGGCACCGACTCCGTCCCGCGCGTGACAGCCCACTCCGCCAAGGGGATGGCCGCAGCCTATGACCACATGGGGGCCCTGACAGAGGCGGTGCGAACCTGGAGGTCAGGCGGCAGCAGGTATGCCGCCCACTACCTCCCAGGACTCACTCAGTGGCGGGTCGAGCGAGGTTCGCAGTGGGTCGTGATCGACGAGAGGGACACCGGCCTGGACCGTCCCGCCGTCATCCCCATGGTCAACCGCGCACGCCTGGGCGACACCGAGGGACGCTCCGAGATCACCGAGCTCATGATGATCTCGGACGCCGCCAGCCGCTCCCTGACCAACCTCCAGGTCGCGCAGGAGCTGCTGTCGATGCCGCTGCGCTACGTCTTCGGCAAGGGCCTGACGGAGGCTGTCGGCAACGACCCGGTCAAGCGCCTCAAGGCCTACTACAACACCCTCATGACAGGCCCAGAGGGATCGACAGCCGGGCAGCTCGCCGGCGCCGACCTGAGCCCGATCATCAGCTCCTACAAGCTCTACGCCCAGCAGATCAGCGCTATCACCGGCATCCCACCGACCATGCTCGGTATCTCCACCGACAACCCGGCCAGCGCCGAGGCGCTGAGGGTCGCCAAGGAACGACTCATCACGCGCGCCGAGGTCAAGCAGGAGATGTTCGGTGACGCCCTGGAGGAGGTCGCCCGGCTCATGCTCGGACTCATGGGGCAGGGGAAGGGTGCCGACCTGTCCACTCTCGAGGTGCAGTGGCGCGACCCGGCCACCCCGTCACAGTCCGCCTACACGGCAGCCATGCTGCAGGCCCAGGCGCAGGGAGTGATCTCCTCCGCCACCGCCCGGGACGCGCTGCGGCTGACTCCCGAGCAGCAGGCCCGGGAGGACGCGGCCGCACACGACCAGCAGTCGATGATCGGCTGATCACCTGAGCCACCTAGGAGGGCTGGTGTCCGTCTCCACCTTCCGGGCCGCACTGGACGCTATCGTCCGCCTGTTCCGCACCGACGCCGCCAGGGCCGCCCAGGCGGTGGCCTCCGTCAGCACGGCGGGCATGAGCGAGGCGGAGCGCTACGCCGCCCTGGACGCTGCCGGACGCACCTACCGCTCCTACCTGGCCGACGCCGTCACCGTTGGGCGCCGCAGGGCCTGGGCTGCGGCGCTCCTCCATCTGGAGGACCAGGCTCGCACCCAGGCTGGCGCTTCCGCGTTCCTCCCGGCGGAGCCCCGCTACGACCCGTCCCTGGTGCGTGACGAGATCCGCGCCGCTGGCGGCCCTGTCACCGCCCCCACGACCCAGCAGAGGGTCACTACGGCCCTGGTGCGGCACGTGGAGATGGCTGCCAGGCAGACCGTCGTGGACTCGGTCGACACTGGCCTCGGCCGTGAGAAGGACGACGAGGGTCAGGAGGCGCTGACTCGCTCCGAGCGGCGCTGGCTGGAGGCGCAGTCGCAGGCCGCCGCCGAGGAGGACGCGCAGGACAGTCGGGAGCAGGCTGCGCGCCTCGCTCAGGCCCGCCAGATCCTGGACGACGCCGGCATCGCCTACGACCTGTCTACGGACCAGGCAGGCAGGACGGTACGCCGGCCCTTCGCGTGGGCCCGGGTGCTGCGCCCGAGCGCCGACAAGCCCGCTTGCGGGCTCTGCATCGTCTGCGCTGCACGCGGCCCCGTCTACTCGTCGCTGGAGGCCGCCCTGACACCAGACGGAACCAGCCTGGAGCGCTACCACGACAACTGTCGGTGCGTGGCTGTCCCCGTCTACACCTCCCGCTCCTGGCCGGGCAAGGAGGACTGGGAGCGCCTGGCCGACAAGTACGACGAGGTCTCCGCCTGGAAGGTTACGGACGACAGCGGCGGCAAGGTCGTCGAGCACCGCCTGTCGGGGGCTGAGATCCGCACAGCCCTGGACAGGTGGAGCCGAGGAGACCGCAGCGAGGAGAAGTCATTCGCGCGCGAGGCCCGCAAGATCGGCGCATACCCCCGCCTGCCTGTCCGTCAGGACATCCCGATAGACACTGACGGAAACCCGGTGACATTCCCCCCGTCCGAAATCGGCGAGATCACCACCGACTCGCCCGGGATCGATCACATCATCCAAACGCACGGCAAGGGCGCGGGAATCCCACGCAAGACCGAGTTCAAGACCTCCAACGCCGCCGCGATCGCTCAGGCCATCCACAACACGGTCCACGACTCGAAGTCGACATGGGAACGATACGGAGACAAGTACATCGTCATATCAACACACAGCGGGTATTCCATCCAAGTGAACATTCGAGCCGACCTTCCCGAGTCCCCCTTGTGGACGGGGTACCCTAAAGCCTCAGGCGAGTATCCAAAGAATCCGAGGGGAGGAACCCGATGATTCTCGAAACCGACGAAGAGTTCGACCTGGCCGACAAGTTGTGGGCTATTGCGCAAAGTCATCGACCAGACCAATATGATCCGGCAGGCATGTCTGGCGAACCTCCGGTGGATATCGCTATAGCAATTTCCGGGGTCCAGATGGGCTGGTTCACCGTCCCCCGTGAACTCGTGGAGCAGGCCGCCACGATCTACGCCACCAGAGACGACTACTCCGCCCGAGCAGTCATGCGCGACATCAAGTCCGTGTTGGAGATCTTGTCTCGATAACCATGCTTGCTCCTGGATGGGTCCACCTGAGACAGGTGGACCCATCCAGGAGTATTACTCACGCCCACCCACCAAGCCCCGTAGGCGAGAAGCCTGCGGGGCTCTCTCATGCCCAGGAGGCACCCACAATGGCAGACGACGCCGCCCAGACCGCCACCGAGCCCACGCCCCAGGAGGAGCCCAAGCCGACCCCACCCTGGGGTAGCGACGAGGACTTCAACCCTGACAAGGCGTGGACGCTGATCCAGAACCTGCGCTCCGAGGCCGCCACCATGAAGGCTGCCTCCAAGGAGCTGCGCGAGAAGGTCGACGCCCTGACATCTGACCTCAAGGCCGCAGTCACAGGGCGCGACGAGGCGCTAGCCGCCTCCGCGCAGGCTACTGAGCTCCTGGCCAGAGAGACCGCCGGCCGCACCAAGGACAGGCTCCTGACTGCCGCAGGCCTGGACGCATCCACCTACGCCCCCATGCTCACCGGCCAGGACGAGGAGGAATGGGGCGAGCAGGTCAAGAACCTGGTCGCCCTGCGCGACGAGCGTCGCACGCGCCTCAAGCCTGACCCGGCGCAGTCCGCCACCACCCCAGCCGTCGACGACCGCACCGCCCAGGCGCACGCCATCTTCGGCTACTGACCCACCCCAGCCTTCAAACTGAGAGGACCCACTCATGGCCATCGGAACCAACGCAATGACCGTCAACTCCCTCGACAACCCCTCCGGCACCCTGCCCAAGGAGATCGTCGGAGAGATCTGGAAGGGCGTCCAGCACGCCTCCGTCGTCCAGCGCGTAGCCGGAACCACCCCCGTCCCGGTCACCGGCGGTATCACCTACATGCAGACCGGTGAGCTCGTCGCCGGCATCGTCGGCGAGGGGGAGAACAAGCCCGTCACCTCCGGCAGGACCACCACCAAGACCTTCAAGCCGGTCAAGGTAGCCGCCATCGCCTACTGGTCCAAGGAGGCCCGCCAGTCCAACCCCGGCGGCTACCTCGACAACCTCGTCGAGGACCTGACCTCCGCCGTGGCCCGCGCGGTCGACCTGGCCGTCATCCACGGCAAGGACGCCCGTACCGGCAACCCCATCGCGGGCGTGGAGTACCTGGCACAGTCCACCAACGAGGTCGAGCTCGGCACCTCCGTGAAGACCAAGGGCGGCCTGAACGCCGACCTCCTCGACGGCTACGACAAGCTCGCCGAGAAGGAGTACGACCTGACCGGGTTCATCGCCGACCCGCGGCTGCGCTCCAAGCTGCTGCGGGCCACCGACACCCAGGGCCGCCCCATCTACCAGGCCTCTGTCAGCCTGCGTGACGCCATGGACTCTGTCCTGGGACTGCCGATCGCCTACGGCCGTGGCGCGGTCGCAGGCAAGGTCGGAGCGTCCACCGACACCGGGATCCGCGCCATCGGAGGCGACTTCTCGACCAACCTGCGCCTGGGCTTCGTCGAGAACATCACCTTCAAGCGCACCGACACCGCCACCATCGTCGACGGCGACACCACCGTCAACCTGTGGCAGCAGAACATGGAGGCGATCCTCGTCGAGGCCCAGTTCGGCTGGGTCCTGCGCGACAAGGACGCCTTCGTCCTCTACAAGGACGCCGTCGCCGACACCGATACCGCTGCCGCCTGACACCCACGCGGGCGGGGACCCGGATAGTCGGGGTCCCCGCCCGCGTGCTCGCCACGACCAGGAGGACGCTATGAGCACGCTGCCTGCTCCTGCTGCCGCCGCTGAGGACGTCCAGGCGTCCCTCATGCGAGGCCTGACCCCTGCCGAGTCCGCGTACGTGGACACCCTGCTGGCCCGCGTCCACAACCGCGTCAGGGTCCGCCTGCCAGACCTGGTCGACAGGGCTGACCGGGACGAGACGGTCAGGGCCCTGCTCGTCGAGGTCGAGGCGGAGGCCGTCGCCCGGGTGTTTCGGGCAGACGGGGCCATCTACACCAGCGAGTCCGAGGGCGAGTACTCCTACCGGCTTAACGACTCTGTCGCCTCAGCGGCCCTGCGGGTCACCGACGACGAGTGGGCACGCCTCGGCTCACCCCTGTCGTCCGTGACGGCAGAGACGGACGGCTACCTCGCCACCAGGCTGGCCGGCAGGGTCCCGCCTGACCGCCGGTTCCAGCTCTCCTGGCCCGGGCTGGCTTACCCGTCGGAGCTGCTGTGAGCAGGCTCGTCGAGCGTGGCCCGCACACGGTCACCGTCACCCCGACCCGTGTCGTGGACGACGGGCTCGGCCGTGTCACCGAGGCTGGCGAGCCGGTCACGGTGACCGGCGTGATGGTCCAGCCGTCCTCGGCCTCCGCGTCCGACCTGGCCAGGAACCAGGTCGGGTCTACCTCTTGGAGGATCCTCGGCGCGGGGACCTGGCCTGGCGGCCCGTACTCGACTATCCGGGTCGACACAGGCCCTCCGGGCGTGCAGGGGCGCGTCCTCGACCAGGCCGGGGAGGCGCTCCAGCGCGGGTCAGGGCACCGCACCAGCCACTTCGTCGTCACCGCGACCGCCCGCGGGGCGGAGGTGGCCTGACGTGGCCCAGGTGTTCAAGCGCGCCGAGAGGCTGGCCGCCCAGGCTGCTAGTCGCACCCCTGGCTTTGCCGCTGAGGTCGCCAAGGTTGAGGCCCTAGTGAGAGCCGAGGCTGCCAGACACACCGACACCGGCGCCTTCGCCGCCTCCATCCACGTCGAACAGGGGCGGATCGACAGCCACATCGTCTCTAACGACCCGCTGGCCTGGCACAAGGAGTTCGGGCACCTGGCCGTCGAAGAGAGATCCCAGGCAGCCAGGTGGGTGCCCGGGATCTTCGCGTTCACCAACGCCGCGAGAAAGGCCTCCAGATGAGCTCGCCCTCAACGATGCGCCCGCTGCCGCTGATGGTCGAGCAGGTTCGCGCGCTCGACCTGGCCGAGGTCGAGACCGCGGCTGGGACGGACCTACCCAACCGCCTGCCAGTGGTCATGGTCGACGTGTCAGCGCCGGGCGTGGTCGCCAACGGCGCCCCCGAGTGGTCAGCGTCCTTCCGTGCCACCCTGACCGCGGTCGCCAGCACGCGGGTGCAGGCGCTAGACCTCGCCCACTCCCTCCTGGACGGCCTGCTCGCCTCGTGGCGGGCAGGCCGTCGTACAGACCACGGGTGGGTCTCCCACCTGTCCGTCGTAGCCCTGCCCTACCCGTCGACCACGTCCGGCGCAGCCGGCCTGTGGTCCTTCAGCGTCGTCGTCGACGTCGTCGCCCGCCACTAGCCGCCACACCACCCGAGAGGACCTACCAATGGCTGCACCTACCGAGTCCGCCCCCACCATCGCCGGCATCGGCCACGTCTACGTGGCCGACCCTGACACCGCCCCGCCCGCAGGGTTCCTTGACTCCTTCAAGTTCGACACCGGCTCGGCACCGGAGGGCTTCACCTGGCTGGGAGACACCTCCTCTGAGACCCTCCCAGAGTTCGAGTCCGACGGCGGCGACTCCACCTCCAAGCGCACCTGGGACCGCAAGGACCTACGCGTCACCCGTGAGGACAAGACGCACACGATGACTATCGCGTCGGTCGCCTCCTCCGCGACAGCGATCGAGACCGCCTTCCCGGGCTCCGAGTGGAGCGAGTCCGACAAGGCGTGGGACATCGACCTGGACGGGGCGGTCGAGAAGGCCGTCCTGATGGTCATCGAGGACGGTACCCAGGCGTGTGCGCACCTGTTCCGACGGGTCAGCCTCTCTGGGGCGCTGCCGACCCTGGACCTGGAGAACTTCTCCGAGATCTCCATCTCCGGCACCATCATGACGCCCTCCTCCGGTAAGAAGAAGTACCGGTTCTACCCGCCGCGTGAGCGAACCTCCTCCAGCGCGGTCACCCGCAGCGTCAGCAGGTAGGACCACGAGACACCCTCCCGCCCCGCCTGCTGCGAGGGGTGACGGGGCGGGAGGGCCACCCCTTGCACACCTCCCCTCGCAGACCAAGGAGCAGCCCTCATGGCTACCGAACGCAAGAACCCGCCCAAGAAGCCCGCCGACCACAAGGACCCCCAGCCGCGCTTCAGCGACGTCGAGGGCCACGACCTCCTCAAGCCCTTCAGCAAGGTCAGGGGGTCCGACCAGGCCCGCCTGGTCGCCCGCCTACAGGCCATGGGCGTCCTCGAGGACTCCGAGGACGTCGACCTGGACCTCAACCAGGCCGCCGACTTCATCGACTGGGTGGCCGAGCGCTTCGCCCCGGACGTCGAGGCGTTCGAGGAGTTCACCATGGGCCCCGGCGGTCTGGAGCGTGCCCTCAACCTCGTAGTCGCATACGCCGGTGAGCTGGGAAAAGACGCGCGATAGCAGCCTTCTTCGCCGAGCACGTCGAGGCGGTCGCCGACTTCTGGGCCCTGTACCGCCTCGACGTGTACCTCGACGAGGTGCCTGCTGACCTGATCCTGACCCTCCTACGCGAACGGCTCCCCTACGAGCCCTACTCCATGCACCGGGCCAGGTGCCTGCTGGGCGGAGAGCAGTGGTTCGGCTGGTCCGTGGACACCGCCAAGCTGGCTGACACCGCAGACGCGACCCTGCTAGGCGCCAAGGCCAGCGCGGTCAACCCGAAGGTCAGGCTCCGCCCCGCAGAGTGCTCCGCCAGGCCCAGTCCCCCGCGCCAGCGGCGGCCGCGGTCCCTGATGGAGTCCTTCTCGAACCTCCTGGACTGACAACTCAACAGATAGGTGGTGGCACGTGGCCGCTGGAAACGTCGGCAAGCTCTCCGTCACCGTCTACCCGGACTCCAGGAAGTTCAAGGAGCAACTCAGGAAGTCCCTGGAGCGGATCGAGAAGCAGGTCAAGGCCCGCATCGAGGTCATCCCCGTCCTGGACAGGTCCTCTCTCGCCGACGTCCGCAAGGACCTCAAGGAGCGTCTCAAGGACGTCAGGACCACCGTCAGCGCGGACCTGTCGGCCTCCTCCCTCAAGGAGGTCAAGCGCAAGCTGGACGACCTCGAGGGCGAGGCCACCGTCAACGCGGACCTGGACAAGGGGAAGGCTGCAGCCCAGCTCGCGTGGTTCGACCGTCCCCGCGTCGTCGAGATCAGGGCCAGGGTCTCTACCCGGTCGCTGGCCGCCGCCAAGGCCGCGCTCATGGCCCTGTCGGGCGGCAACGTCATCAAGCGCCTGGGCTCAGGCCTGAGGAGCCTGGGCTCCAACCTCGACCTGGTGGCCGCCAAGGCCGCCATGGTGGGGCCCGCGATCCTCAACGTCGCGTCCGTGTCCATGGTCGCGCTCGGAGGTATCGCCTCCCTGGGTAACGGCCTGGCAGCCACCCTGCCGGTCCTGCTGGCCGCCCCTGGCGTGCTGGGCGCGTTCGCGGCCGGAGGCGGCGTCCTGGTCGCGGCCCTGGCTGACGTCAAGGACGTCCTGGCGGACCTCGGCCCCGCCTTCACCGACCTGCAGGACTCGATCAGCGTCTCCTTCTGGAAGCAGGCGGCAGACCCTATCCGGGACCTGGCCAGGGCGGCCCTGCCAGCCCTCCAAGGGCAGCTCAATGACGTCGCCACCCAGTTCGGTCTCATGGGTCAGGCCGTCGCCTCCGCCGTCAGTGACCACATCCCAGGCTTCCAGGGCACCCTGCAGCACCTGTCCCAGGCGGTCGGTGTCGCCGGGGACGGGGTCGGCGCGTTCGTGGACGGCCTGCTCAGCCTGGGCGAGGTCGGGGCCTCGTTCCTGCCCGCTATCGCCTCCAAGGCCAACGAGGTCGCGCTCTCCTTCCGGGCGTGGGCTGACAACGGCCTCGCCGACGGGTCGATCGCCCAGTCGATCCAGGACGCCTGGAACGCAGTCAGGACCCTCGGGGACCTGCTCGCGCAGGTCGGCGGGATCGTCTCCGCCGTCTTCACCGCCATCGGCCGCTCCGGGCACGGGGCCCTGACCCCGGCGGTCGAGGCCCTGCGCCAGGTCAACCAGGCCCTGTCCGCGCCGGGAGCCCAGGAGACCCTGACCACCACCTTCAAGGCTGCTCGGGAAGCCGTCTCCAGGCTCGGCCCCGGCGTCAGCCAGCTGCTAGGCGCGTTCGGCGCCCTCGCGCCCGTCCTCCAGCAGATCCTCCCCCTGGCCGGGCAGATCGGGTCCGTCGCGCTGGGCGGTATCGCCCAGGCGGCTCAGGCGCTCATCGCGTCCGGTGGCCTGCAGGACTTCTTCCTGGGTGTCCGCTCAGCCGTCCAGGCCCTGGCCCCGACCATGCCAGCACTGGGTCAGGCCCTGGGCGCGGTGGCGTCCGTGGCCGGCGACCTGGTGGCAGCCCTGGGACCTGTCATCGCCCAGCTCGTGTCCTCCCTGGCCCCGGTCATCGTGGAACTGGCTGGTGCGCTCAGCCCGATCATCTCCATGCTCGGTGAGGCCCTGGTACCGATCATCCAGGCGCTCGCGCCGGTGATCGCCTCGGTCCTGGCCGTGCTGGCGCCGATCATCGTCCAGCTGGTCGACGCTCTGCTCCCGGTGATCGTGCAGATCGTCGAGATCGCAGCCTCTGCCCTGGTGCCCCTGATCGAGGTGCTCGCCCCCATCCTGCAGCTGATCACTGACGCGATCATCGCGATCCTGCCGGCCCTGACCCCGGTGCTCGACCTGCTGGCCCAGCTGGTCGCGGCCGTCCTGCCTAACGTCATCGCAGGCTTCCAGATGTTCCAGCCGGTCATCGAGGCGGCCTTCAGCGTGATGGTAGCGATCATCCAGGCGGCCCTGGGCGTGATCGCAGGCGTCATCACCGCGGTCATGGGGGTCATCAACGGCGACTGGTCCCAGGTGTGGGAGGGGATCAAGCAGGTCTTCTCCAGCGTGTGGGAGGGCATCAAGGCCGTAGTCCAGGGGGCGATCAAGGTCGTCCAGTCGGTCATCTCGGCCGGGGTCGACCTGGTCCGGAGCATCTGGTCCGACGTGTGGAACTCCCTGCGGTCTGTGGTCTCCGGAGCCTGGAGCAGCATCGGCTCCGCGGTGTCAGCAGGTGTCAACGCCATGATGTCGTTCATCCGCAACATCCCCTCGCAGGTGCGGGGCGTCTTCTCGGGAGCGGGGTCGTGGCTGACTGGCGCGGGGCGGCAGATCATCGACGGCCTGGTCAACGGCATCAAGGGCGCGTTCGACAAGGTCAAGTCGACCCTGTCGTCCCTGACCAGCCTCCTGCCGGACTGGAAGGGCCCGGCCCCGCTGGACAAGGTCATCCTGAGGCCGGCTGGTCGTCTGATCATCGGCGGCCTGGTTGACGGCATGGAGTCCCAGTACTCCAAGGTCGAGCGGTCGCTCGGCGGTCTGACTAACAGCATCCCGTCGACCATCGACCTTGATGCGCGACGCACCCACCCGAACGTGGGCGCGTCCATCAGCAACCACTTCGAGATCGTCAACCACGACCCCCAGGTGGCTGCCCGCTGGGTGGCCCAGGAGGTGCGCGGACTGATGGGAGTGTCCTGACGTGAGCATCGTCCAGCGCGTAACTCTGATCGCCGACGACTCGAGGACCGTGGTCCTCGACGCCTCGGAGACGACAGACGGGTGGGCGCTCGCTGAGCCTGACGCCGGCAACATGGATGGGTGGTGGTCAGCTCCAGCGCCACGGGCTGACGCCAAGGAGCGACCGCAGGCAGACGGCGCATTCGCACCAGCCTCGCTGCTGGTCGGTGCGCGCGTGCTGACTGTCGTCGCCCACCACGCCCCATCCAGCGAGGAGGACGAGATCCAGGCCCGCAGTCTGATCTCTGCGATCAGTCGACAGTGGGTGCGTATCGTCGTCGAGGAGACGGGGCGCACCAGTCACGTGCGCGGCTTCTTGTCGGCTCAGGCGAAGGTTGCCAGGTGGGAGGAGCCGGGGTCTACCTGGTCTCTGATCTTTACGATCCCTGACCCGCTGATCTACGGGGGGCCTGGGGACGACGGCGACCTGTCGTCGTGGGAGTCGAGCGAGGGCGTGTGGTCGAGGTCGCCGGACGGGGGCCTCATGTTCCCGGTGTTCGACCAGTCCCCGACGAGCGAGGCGACCACGGGCACTGTGGCGGCGGCGGTCTTCACGGGTGGGGCCACCTCGTCCCTCATGGTTACCGCTGCGGGGACGGCCGCCTCCTGGCCTGTGCTGGAGGTGGCCGGCCCGGTGGGGTGGGCGTCGTGGACCCTGGGCGGGCGCACCGTCCGCTGGTCCGAGCCGGTCCCGTCCGGCCAGGTGCTGCGTATCGACACGGGCAGCGGGGCGGTGACTCTCGCCGGGGCGCGCGTAGCCCAGACCGGGCTCACGCTTGACGACTTCTTTCAGGTGCGGCCTGGCACCTCCTACGTGGAGGTGGCCGCCAGCCGGCCGGCACTGATGCGTATCAGGTGGAGGACCGCATGGATCTAGTCACCGTGCACGACACGGTCACCGGGGCGCGCCTGGAGGCCCTGCCGGCCTCTGGCTGGTCGTGGCGTCGTCAGGTGTCGGGGGCGGGGGCGCTGGAGGTGACGGTGCCGTGGAGCCGAGGCCTGGCGGGGCGGAGCCTGCGTGAGGAGCTGGCGCCGTGGCGCACCACCCTGGCTGTCACGGACACGGCCAGCAGGCGCGTGGTGGCGGCGGGCGTCGTGTACGCCCGCAGGTGGGACGCTGACACCCAGACGCTGAAGGTCTCGTGCGAGGACCTGTGGGCGCTGCTCAAGCGCCGCCTCGTGCTCAGTCCCGCTCTGGACTCCTACTCTGGCGGCCAGGTGGCCGGCAGGGACGGCACCTACCCGCCCCCGTGGACGGTGCACATGTCGGGGACGCTGCCCTCCATCGCCCGTGACCTGGTGGGCCTGGCCCTGTCCGCAGGCACCCTGCCGGTCGTCCTGCCCCAGAAGCAGGCTGGCGGGTCGGTACGCAACTACCTGGGACCGGACCTGGCCACGGTCGCCGACCGCCTGGAGGACCTGACCGGAGTCATCGACGGGCCGGAAATCGTCTTCGACCCGCGCCTGGCCGACGGGGGCACGTCCCTGTCCTGGCACATGCTCACAGGATCCCCAGAGCTGGTCAGTGGCGAGCACTCCTGGGACGCCCGCCGCAGGGCGGTGCCGCTGATCGACCTGTCCGTGGAGGAGGACGCCTCGGACATGGTGGGTGACTCGTGGGCCAGGGGTGGCTCGCAGGACGACCAGACGCTGATCGCCCACCACCACGACCGGTGGCTGGAGGGGCGCGGCTGGCCGCTGCTGCAGGCGGCTGACACCTCCCACTCCACCGTCTCTGACCTGACGACGCTGGCCGGGTGGGCGCGCACCCCCACGGTCGTACGCGCCAGGTCCACCGAGGTCGTCTCTCTGAGGGCCCGCCGTACCGACGAGTCTGGCTACGCGCTGGGTGACGCCGTCCTGCCGGGCGACCACGTGCGGCTGCGTCACGACGACCCCTACCTCGGCTCCGGAACGATCGTCCTCAAGGTGCTGGAGACGTCCGGTGACGAGGGCGAGTGGGTCACCTGCTCGTGCCGTGAGGTCGTCGCTGAGGGGGTGGCCTGATGGGGCTGTACGCGCCGATCAGGTCGGCGGCCACGGTCGTGCCTGACGCCCTGCGCGCCCTGAGCGGGCAGGTGTCGTCACTGTCCGGGGTGACCGCCGGCCAGGTGGGAGCCTCCCGGGTGCCGGCGTCCGCCCCCGAGGTGACGGTCGTGCACGGTCAGCGCTCCGACTGGTCCGCCACCGCCGGGCAGGCGGTGGTCACCACCTCGGTGACCGTGCCGCCTGGGCGCTCACGCGTCCTGGTGCTGGCCACCGCCACCGGCCAGGTGCGCGCCTCGGCCCAGCCGACCTTGGTGGTCACCGTGGCAGGGGTCCGCTCTCCGGCCCTCCAGCTCGTGCCGGGGGAGCCGGGCACCTGGTACCTGGCTGGCAGCGCCGCCCTGACCGCGCCCGTCCTGGCTGGCCAGACCGTCGCTGTCACCCTGACCGTCGCTGCTGCCGCCGGCACCGTGACGGGGCCTGGCACCACGTGCCTGGACGCCGTCGTCTCCTACACCTGACACGAGAGGACCTGATCATGGTCGACACCCACCGCGGCATCGTCACAGCCTGGGACGAGCGGAACCGGCGCCCCAAGGGGGTGACCACGCCCGCTGACATGCGCCTGTCCCTGGCCTCCCTGGCGAGGGCTGAGGGGATCATGGCTGAGACCGGGGCCGCCGAGGTCACCCGCCCCAACACGCGTATGGCGATCGCCTGGAGCGCGTTCACGGCCGTGATCTCCTCACCCAGGGGAGGGTGGCTGTGCCCACGGGTCGAGGCCGGCGAGGTCCCCCTGGCCGTAGGGTCCACCACCTACCCGCGCACAGACGTGGTGTGGGTGCGTCACTGGGACTACGAGGTGGATGGGACGCACCCTGACAGTGAGGTAGAGGTGGGTGTCACCCAGGGCACGCCGTCGTCCTCGCCGAGGGTGCCGTCGGTCCCGTCCGGCGCCCTGGCTGTCTTCACGGTGACCGTGCCGCGCGGTGCCACCGTCGGGGCGGACGTCCCTGCCGCGAGCATCGTCCGTGCGCGGTGGACGACACCGGTGGGCGGGATACTGACTGCCGCCACCCAGGCTGAGGCTGACGCCCTGGTGAGGGGGGTCGCCGCGTCGGCCGTTAACCCGGTCTACGTCCGCGTCTCCGGGGTGCTCCGGGCGTGGGACGGTACCAGGTGGGAGGCGGTGCAGGCCGGGGACGTCCGCTCGTCCGCTCCCCTGACCGCGGAGAGCTGGTGGGTGCTCGACCCGTCGTCCGGACACGTGCACAGCGTCGGTGCCCTCCACCTGGCACCCCTGACCATCCGCTGGCCCCGGAGCTCATTCGACACCAGGGGGAGTGAGGGGTTCCCGATCGCTCACATACCAGCGAGTGTGCCCGCCCCACCGGACTGGACCAGCCTGGGCACCCTCCACGCCGGCGCCTACGCCGTGCCCCTGGTGTACAGGAGCGCGGACAGGTCGATCAGCGTCCAGCCCACCAGCTCCTTCACCTGGGGCACGGGCTGGTGCTACGGCACCGCCACCTGGGTCGCCTGACCCCAGCACACAGTCAGATAGGAAGAGTGAGATGAGATGATCACCGAGGACCAGTTCCGCGCCATGACCGACGAGCAGTGGCAGGCCCTGTGGGATGCCGTCCTGGTCGAGTCCGGGCGCCGTCAGACCCTGGCCAGCGCACCGGGCCAGGCCGAGCGGATCGCCGCTGACTACCTTGACGCCCGCGACGGCTCCCAGCCTGAGGCCACCGAGGAGGCCCTGGCTGACGTGGGTGCGTGGCCTGAGTGGGTCCAGCCCACCGGCGCGCACGACGCCTACCCGCTGGGGCGGGTCGTGGCCCACGAGGGCAGGCTGTGGCGCTCCAAGCACCCAGCTAACTCCTGGCCCCCCAGCACCGGGGACCTGTGGGAGGAGGTCACCGCGCGGCCTGAGGACGGCACCCGCCTCCCGGGCGGGGGCGCGGACCACGAGCTGGTCCCTGACACGCCCACCTGGCAGGCAGGGGCCTCCTACACGGCCGGCGACCTGGTGTCCTACGGCGGCACCGTCTACCGGTGCGTCCAGCCCCACACCTCACAGACCGGCTGGGAGCCGCCAGGCGTCCCGGCCCTGTGGGCCCTCGCCTGACACCTACACACACGACCCACCCGAGCCCCGTCACCACACCGGTGCGGGGCTCTTGCCATACCCGCACCCAGGAGGAGACCGTGACCAAGATCGTCCCCAACACCGCCGTCACCGACGTGAGGCAGTCACCTAATTTCAGTGCTGGCCGTCCGGCTGGTGCCCCCAACCAGGTCGTCATCCACCACTGGGGGGCCGACGGCCAGACCCACCAGGGAGTCGTGGACTACCTGTGCAGGTCCTCCAACCACGGCGCGTCCGCCCACTACGTCGCGTCCGCCGGGCGGGTCACACAGCTGGTGTCCGACCGGGACCGGGCCTGGCACGCAGGCCCCTCCGGCAACCCGCGCGGGATCGGCATCGAGTGCCGCCCGGAGATGAGCGACGCCGACCTCGAGACCGTGGCGGGCCTGGTCGCCGCGATCCGCTCCGAGCACGGGCCCCTGCCCCTGGTCGGTCACCGTGACCACATGTCCACCGCCTGCCCGGGCCGCTGGTACGCGCGCCTGGCCGACCTGGACGCCCGCGCCCGCGCCCTCGCGGGCGGGGCACCAGCCAAGCCGGCTACGGGCGGTCTGGTGCTCTACCCCCTGTCCGTGGACGGGCAGTGGGGGCCTGCCACCGGTGCCCGTGTCCGCCAGGTCCTGGGCACGGCCGCTACCGCGCCCTGGTCCCAGGTGGTGCGGGCGCTCCAGTACGCCCTGACCTGGCAGCTGGACACCTACAAGATGCGGGCCGCTACCGGCGAGGACCACCTGGTAGTGGACGGGGTCGACGGCCCCAAGACGATCAAGGCCTTCCAGGCGTGGTGGAACCAGTCCGGCATCCCCGAGGGCCACAAGGTGCCCCTGACCGGGGTGTGGGACACCGAGACCTACCGGGCCGTCCAGATCACGCTCAACCACTCCTGGGCCGGGTCCAAGGGCCTGGCCGTCCACCCCTGACCCCGCACCACGTCACCACTGAGAGGACCACCATCATGCCTGCCCCTACACGTCACGCCGCACCCAGCCCGTACACGCGCCGCACCTGGTGGCTGGGCGTGTGCGAGCGGGCCGCCAAGACCGCCGCCCAAACCTGCCTGGCCAGCATCGGGACAGCGACCCTTGTAGGGGACGTGCCCTGGCCGGCTGTGGCCTCCACGGTCGCCCTGGCCGTCATCGCCTCCGTGCTGACCTCGGTCGCCGACCCTGCACGGGCTGACACCGCCGTCGCCACCGGGGAGGCGGGTGCCTATGCCTCCGTGGCTGACTGACTCTGTGATCGTCGCCCTCGTCGGCCTGGTCGGCGTAGGCATCGGAAACCTCACGAACCGGGTCAACCAGCGGGAGGTCGCGAAGGTCTCCAGGCTGGACGTCACCGTCAAGGCCCTGACGACCACAGTGGACTCCCTCAACAAGCGGGTCGAGCAGCTGGAGAAGGCCCTGGCCGAGTCCGAGAAGGCCGAGGAAGCCGCCGAGAGACTAGCCAGGCACGCACTGGAGTACGCCTGGGCCCTGCGCTCCTGGGGCCACAAGCTCATGGAACTGGCCCCCACCTGCTCGGTGATCCCACCTGAACCTGAGCCGCCGGACGCACTGAAGGAGAGACTATGAGCGAGACCGTACCTGCCCCTCCGGTGCCGTGGGCGCGCCTGGCCGGGCGGGTGGTGCTGCCCGACGGTACCGCCCCTGCTGGCGGCACCCTGTCCCTGGACCCTGACCCCTGCTCACCCAGGGCCGTGCTGGAGGGTGGTCGGGTGGTGGTGGCCTACCGGGCGCGCGCCACCCTCGACCAGGCCGGCCGCCTGACCAGCACCGGTGAGGGCGGGGTGGGGCGGGCCTGGGTGGACGTGGTCGGCTGCCAGGCCCCCGGCGTGGAGCCGGGGGGTGAGTGGACCTACCTGCTGCGCCTGGTCGCCCCCGGGGTGGACTGGCGCTCCCACGTGGTGCTGCGTGCCGGGCAGGTCTACGACCTGGCCGACCTGGTACCGCAGGCCGCGTATGAGGGTGACGCGGTGACGGTGGCTGAGGGCGCGGCACGCGCCGCCCAGGCCGCCGCCCAGGCCGCCGCCGGGGACCTGTCGGCGGTGCGTGAGGCCGTGGAGGCCGGGCGCCTGACCGGCCCCAGGGGCGAGACCGGACCCCAGGGCCCCACAGGCTCGCGCGGCCAGACCGGTCCAGCAGGCCCCAGGGGCCAGGCGGGACCCACCGGCCCCCAGGGTGAGACAGGCCCCCAGGGCGTGCCTGGGCCTAGGGGCGAGACCGGACCCCAGGGCGTGCCTGGGCCTAGGGGTGAGACAGGCCCCCAGGGCCCCACCGGACCCCAGGGCGTGCCTGGGCCCCGGGGTGAGACAGGCCCCCAGGGTGAGCGCGGCCCTACCGGGTCACCCTCGCACATGCAGGTCGTGGGGCCGGGCCGCCCCGACGTGGGGGCCGTGCCCCCTGACCTGGCCGAGCAGGTGCGCACCGCCCCGGTGGGTTCCACCTACGTGTCGACTGACGGCGCCGGTGTGGGGGCCTGGGTGTGGCGCAGGCGCCCCACCGGCTGGGTCGTGGTCGACGGCGACACCGGCTGGCGAGATGTCACGGCCTGGGCCAGGACCGTCAATCCTGGCCTGCTGCTCGACGGCTACCAGGTCCGTCTGTGCGGTGGGCGCGTCGATCTGCGGTGGAGGAAGGCCAACTGGGCGCTGGTCAACGAGAGCGAGGGCGGATTCAAGGGCCGTCTGCCAGTGCCTGGCGAGCTCGCCCCGCTCATCATGGCCAAGCACCCTGCCTCTCACACGTGGACGGACTACACGGTCGGCTCCAGCAGCGGGACCAACCTCCACGCCTACGTCACCGGTGGTGGCGCGTCATGGATGCTGACCACCGCCGCCAGCGCCCACCTGAGCCTGCCCCTGCCAGCAGGCACCTGGCCACTGTCCCTACCCGGCACACCCACCTAAGACACCAAGCGCCCCCACCAGCCGTAACTGGCCGGTGGGGGCGCTTCTTGTCGTCTTCTCTCAGGCGCCTGGGTGCTGTCGTTTTTGGGGTGGCACCGGTGGCAGTTTTGAGACCTTTTCGTGATTTTTCGGCCGTCGTCATGATGTACGCTGAACGGCGTCATACCGGGCGATAGTCCATGTTGCGCAACAGTCCCGGAAGGTGGCTCAGGGTCGTTCGAGCCCCGTCAGCCACCCCGAGAGAAATGCCCGCCACTGCGACGAAAAGCGGAGGTGGGCATTTGTCATGCCGGGGCTGCGCTGTCCAGAAGGAGCCGCGCTGCCCCCAGTCCTACCAAGGCGGTGCATCCCGCCGCACGGTGGCTATCACGGTCGACGACGACGCAGCCAGGCCGGTCGGCTCTAGCGCGGCTCGATCCCGGCTCGCAGGAGCCCGACGACGTGACCGTCGGTCAGCGCCTCCCAGCTCGCCTCGATAATGTCCGTGCCCACACCGACCGTCGACCAGCTGCGCTCTCCGTCAGTGAGGTCGATGAGCACACGCACGATCGCGTGGGTCCCACGCTCGGAGTCGAGGATCCGGACCTTGAAGTCGGTGAGCTCGAAGGCCCGGATCTCGGGATAGACCGTCGCCAGCGCGTCGCACAGTGCGTGGTCGAGCGCGTTGACCGGACCGTTGCCCTCCCCTAGCACCGCCAGGCGCTGGCCGCCGATCCACATCCGCACTGTCGCCTCGGAGTCAGTCACGGTCGCCCCGTCGGCCGGGAGGACCTCCTCACCCGCAGCAGGACGGGCCGAGATGCTGGCTCTCCAGGACTCCACACGGAAGTACTCCGGAAGCTGACCGAGCGCCTGGCGCAGCAGGAGCTCGAAGGAGCCGTCTGCGGCGTCGTAGGCGTATCCCGCCGCCTCCCGGTCCTTGACCACCTCGGTGACCTTGGCCAGCATCGCCGAGTCACCGCCGGTCTCGATGCCGAGCTCACGCGCCTTGAGCTCGATCGAGGCGCGTCCTGCCATCTCTGAGACCAGCATGGTCATGGTGTTACCCACCCGCGCAGGGTCGACGTGCTGGTAGAGGTTCGGGTCGACCTTGATCGCGCTGGCGTGCAGCCCGGCCTTGTGCGCGAAGGCCTTGCTCCCGACGTAAGGGAGCCGCCCGGAGGGTGCGCGGTTGGCGATCTCGCCTACCTTGCGTGAGACGGTGGACAGATCCTCCAGCCTGCGGCCCCGCTCCGCGCTGTCTCCCGGCAGCGCCTGGTAGCCGGTCTTGAGCTCCAGGTTGGCGATGAGGGTGAGCAGGTTGGCGTTCCCGGTGCGTTCGCCGAAGCCGTTGACGCAGCCCTGGACCTGCCGGGCGCCGGCGTCCACGGCGGCCATGGCCGTGGCCACGGCCAGCCCGGAGTCGTCGTGAGTGTGGATGCCGACGACGCAGCCCGCCTGGCCGGCGGCGTCCAGGGCCGCCCGCAGCCGGGCGACCTCGGTCGCCACCGTGCCGGGAAGGCTTCCTCCGTTGGTGTCGCAGGGAATCACGGCGCCGGCTCCGGCTCGAGCCGCTACCAGCGCGACCTCGACCCCGTAGCCGGGGTCTCGTGCGACGCCGTCGACGTAGTGCTCCAGGTCCACCATCACCTCGCGGCCGGCCTCCACCAGCAGCCGCACCGAGTCCGCCACCATGCGCAGGTTCTCCTCACGCGTGGTGCGCAGGGCACGGTCGACGTGCGCCGGGTCGGACTTGGCCACGATGGTGACCACCGGGGCGCCGGAGTCGAGCAGTCCTCGCAGCTGCGGGTCCTCCTCAGCGTCTGTACCAGGGCGGCAGGTCGAGCCGAAGGCGACGAGCCTGGCCGTGCTCAGCTCCAGCTCGGCGGCCGCACGCGCGAAGAGCTCGGTGTCCTTGGGAATGGCTCCGGGCCAGCCGGCCTCGATGTAGGCCACTCCGAGGCGGTCGAGGATCCGGGCGACAGCGAGCTTGTCCTCCACCGTGAAGGAGACGGACTGCTGCTGGGCGCCGTCGCGCAGGGTCGTGTCATAGGTGGCAACGCGGCCGGCCAGGTTCATGCGAGCCGGTACATCCAGTTGTAGGGATCCTCCTCGCGCCCGTACTGGATGCCAGTCAGACGGTCATGGATCTCGCGTGTGACCTCTTGGCCCTCGATCCGTACGTCGAAGCCCTCGCCCTTGAGCTGTCCCAGCGGGACGACGACGGCGGCGGTCCCGCAGGCGAAGACCTCACTGACCTTGCCTGACTCGATGTCAGTCAGTAGCCCCTCCAGGGTGATGGTGTCCTCCACGACCTTGCGGCCGGTGTCGGTGAGCAGCCGGATGATCGCTGAGCGGGTGCTGCCTTCCAGGATGGTGCCGGTCAGATGAGGGGTACGCACGGTGCCGTCGGCGTCGACGACCATGATGTTCATGCCACCGAGCTCTTCCAGGTTCTTCTCCGTGACGTCATCGAGGAAGCACACCTGGTCGCAGCCCTGCGCAGCAGCCTCCTGCTGAGGCAGCAGGCTGGAGGCGTAGTTGCCGCCGGTCTTGGCAAACCCCGTCCCACCGCGGCCTGCGCGGTGGTAGCTCTGGGAGACCCAGATGCTGATGGGCTGCAGACCGTGGGTGAAGTAGGCACCTGACGGAGACGCAATGAGGTAGTAGTCAACGACGCCGGAGGCGTGGACCCCGAGGAAGGCCTCGGAGGCGAACATGAAGGGCCGCAGGTAGAGGGACTCGCCCTCGCCGTCCGGTACCCACGGCGCATCCGCTCGTACAAGGTCGACCAGGGAGGCGATGAAGTCCTCCTCAGGCAGCTCGGGAAGCGCCAGGCGCTGCGCCGAGACGTTCATGCGTGCCGCGTTGTAGCGCGGACGGAAGGTCCAGATCGACCCGTCAGCGTGGCGGTAGGCCTTGATGCCCTCAAAGACCTCCTGGCCGTAGTGGAGAACCGCTGCGGCCGGAGACAACGAGATCTCGCCGTACGGCTGGATCTCGTGCTCGGACCAGCCCTGGCCACGCCTCCACCGAGCGTGCGCCATATGGTCGGAGAAGACGTGCCCGAAGTGCAGGTCAGTCAGAGCCCGCACCCGCTCGGCGCCGCTGGCGATCCGAGCGGGGCCTGTGAGCGGGAACCTCCCAGCGAGCTCATCGGCAGCAGGAACCGGGACCGCGGCGGCACGTGCCAGGGGCGTCTCAAGGGAGCTGGTGACGGATGCAGCGGTCTCAGTCATAGCGGCAGGCTACTCCCGAGCCCAGTTTTCGGACGGCCGATTCTCATATTCTGATCTCATGACGAGGCTGCCATGTTCCTGGCCTCAGGCCCGGAGCGCCGCCACGACAGCGTCACCGATCTCGCTGGTCGAGCGCACGAGCGGGGCTCCAGCGGCACTGGCCTCAGCCCGGGCGGCCATATCCGCCTCGACGGCCGCCTCGACGCGCGCTGCCGCCTGCGGGCAGCCGATGTGTTCCAGCAGCAGCGCGACGGCGCTCATCGTCGCCGTCGGGTCAGCCTTACCCTGCCCCGCGATGTCTGGCGCTGAGCCGTGCACGGGCTCGAACATCGAGGGGAAGGTGCGGTCCGGGTTGATATTGCCCGAGGCCGCCAGACCGATCCCCCCGGTCACGGCACCTGCCTCGTCAGTGAGGATGTCACCGAAGAGGTTGTCAGTGACGATGACGTCAAAGCGTGCAGGGTCCGTGACCATGTAGATAGTGGCGGCGTCGACGTGGCAGTAGTCCACCGTGACGTCCGGGTACTCCTTGCTCACGGCCTCGACCGTGCGCCGCCACAGGTGCCCGGCGTGGACCAGGACGTTGTGCTTGTGCACGAGTGTGAGGTGCTTGCGACGTGCCTGCGCCTTGTCAAAGGCGTAGCGCACCACCCGTTCCACACCGAAGGCCGTGTTGACGCTGACCTCGGTGGCGATCTCGTGGGGGGTACCCGTGCGTACCGCTCCCCCGTTGCCGCAGTACAGGCCCTCTGTCCCCTCACGCACGACGACGAAGTCGATCTCGCCAGGCTCCGCCAACGGGGTCGGCACACCCGGGTAGTGCCTCGAGGGCCGCAGGTTGACGTAGTGGTCCAGATCGAAACGCAGACGCAGGAGCAGGCCACGCTCCAGCACCCCCGAGGGCACCGAGGGGTCACCCACCGCGCCTAGCAGGATGACGTCGTGAGCCTTGATCGCCTCCAGGTCCTCCTCGGTCAGGGTCTCGCCGGTGCGGTGCCAGCGGTCAGCGCCGAGGTCGAAGTCGGTGGTCACGACCTCGACACCGCTGCCTTCCAGAGCAGCCCGAAGCACCTTGAGCCCCTCGGGAACAACCTCCTTGCCGATGCCATCGCCAGGGATGACGGCGAGCTTGACGGTGCGCGTGTGCTGAGCCTCAGTCATAACCCCAGGGTAGACAGGCGGTCACCATTCGAGACTGAACGTCCGAATGGTGACCGCCTGTCAGCAGACCCCTGCTCCCTCAGCCATGCTGTCACGCTCAGGTCTCTCGAGACGGCACCAGCGGCGTCAGGAACGTCTTTCCGTACGAAACCGGGAATACGACCTGCGTCGCTACCGGTCCCGCACGAAAAAGCACGGTTTCCAGGTTCTCCTCGCTACTCAGCGAGCCACGGAGCCCTCGTGGTAGTCCTTGTCCACCTCAGCGCGCCACGCGAACATGGAGCGGACCTCGCGACCGGTCTTCTCGATCGGGTGCGCCTCGCCCTGAGCACGCAGCTTCTTGAACTCGGGGGCGCCAGCGGCCTGGTCCTCCATGAAGCGCTTGGCGAAGGAGCCGTCCTGAATGTCAGCCAGGACCTCCTTCATGTGCTCCTTGACGTCCGGGGTGATGACACGCGGGCCGGAGACGTAGTCGCCGTACTCAGCGGTGTCCGAGCAGGACCAACGCTGCTTGGAGATACCACCCTCATTGATAAGGTCCACGATGAGCTTCATCTCGTGGCATACCTCGAAGTAGGCCATCTCCGGCTGGTAGCCAGCCTCGACCAGGGTCTCGAACCCGTACTGGATGAGCTGGGAGACGCCACCGCACAGCACGGCCTGCTCGCCGAAGAGGTCCGTCTCGGTCTCCTCACGGAAGCTGGTCTTGATGGCACCAGCACGGGTCCCACCAACCGCCTTGGCGTAGGAGAGCACCAGGGGCCAGGCCTGGCCAGATGCGTCCTGCTCGACGCACACGAGCACCGGCACGCCACGGCCCGCCTCGAACTCGCGACGCACCGTGTGGCCCGGGCCCTTAGGAGCGACCATGATGACGTCGATGTCGGCAGAAGGCTTGATGTAGTCAAAGTGGATGTTGAATCCGTGGGAGAACAGCAGGGCGGAACCGGCCTTGATGTTCGGCGCGATCTCCTCGGCGTAGAGGCTGGCCTGCACCTGGTCAGGAGCGAGGACCGTGACGACGTCGGCCCAGGCCACAGCCTCGGCAACAGGCTTGACGGGCAGTCCGGCCTCCTCAGCCTTGGCCACGGAGGAGGAACCCTCACGCAGGCCGACGACGACCTCGACGCCGGAGTCTCGCAGGTTCAGCGCGTGCGCGTGCCCCTGCGAGCCGTAGCCGATGACCGCGACCTTCTTGCCCTGGATGACGGACAGGTCTGCGTCGTCGTCGTAGAACTTCTCAGCTGCCATGATGGTGCCTCACTTTTCCTTGAACTGGTCGGTAATGGATCGAGGGCCGCGCGAGATGGCGACGGCGCCGGACTGGACGATCTCCTTGACCCCGTGGGGTTGCAGAGCCTCCAGGAGCGCCTTGACCTTGGACTCCGAGCCGACGGTCTCGATAACCACCGACGTCGGGCAGACGTCAACCACGTGCGCGCGGAAGAGGTCGACGATCTGAAGAACAGCGGTGCGGTTGGTATCATCCGCGCGCACCTTGATGAGGTAGAGCTCGCGCCCCACCGAGGTCTGAGGATCGAGCTCGACGATCTTGAGGACGTTGACCAGCTTGTTGAGCTGCTTGGTCACCTGCTCCATCGCGAGCCCTTCAGCGTCAGCGATGACCGTGATGCGCGAGACGTCCTCGTGCTCGGTCGGGCCGACCGCCAGGGAGTGGATGTTGAAGCCGCGGCGGGTGAACAGCGCGGAGACGCGCGTGAGCACGCCAGGCTTGTTCTCCACCAGGACGGACAGCGTGTGCTTCTCGCTCACGGTCTCACTCCTCTTCCCACCTCGGGCTCATGCCCTTGGCGTACTGGATGTCGTCGTTGGACACCCCGGCGGCGACCATGGGCCATACCTGGGAGTCTGCGGAACAGATGAAGTCGATGACGACGGGCCGGTCGTTGATCGCGTTGGCCTGGGCGATGACGTCATCGACGTCCTCCAGGCGCTCACAGCGCAGGCCCACGGCTCCGTAGGCCTGTGCGAGCGTGACGAAGTCAGGCACCCGCTCGGTACCGGCACCGGTATGCAGGTCGGTGTTGGAGTAGCGCTGCCCGTAGAACAGGGTCTGCCACTGGCGGACCATGCCGAGCGAGGAGTTGTTGATGATCGCGACCTTGATAGGGATCTCGTTGAGCGTGCAGGTCGCCAGCTCCTGGTTCGTCATCTGGAAGCAACCGTCGCCGTCGATCAGCCACACAGGGCGCTGCGGTGCACCCACCTTGGCCCCCATGGCCGCCGGGACCCCGTAGCCCATCGTGCCGGCTCCGGCTGAGGTCAGCCACGAGCGGGAGCGGTTGAACTCCAGGTAGTGCGCGGACCACATCTGGTGCTGGCCGACCCCGGTCACCCACACCGTGTCCTCAGGCGCCAGCCGGGCCAGGTGCGTGATGACCTCCTGCGGCTGGAGCAGGCCGTCGTCGGTGTCCGTCCAGCTGGTGGGGTACGTAGCCTTGGTGTGCGCCACCTCGGTGAGCCACTGGTCGATCTCCGTACGCGGTTCCACGGCGAATTGCTCGCGGCAGGCCTGCGTGAGAGCCGGGACGACGTCCTTGAGGTCTCCCACGATCGGTACGTCTGCCTCACGGATCTTCGAGATCTCAGCGGGGTCGATATCGACGTGGACAACCGAGGCGTGCCTGGCGAAGGTGTCCGGCTTTCCCGTGACACGGTCGTCAAAGCGAGCTCCCAGGCAGATCACGAGATCCGCCCTCTGCAGGGCCCCGACCGCTGCGACCGTCCCGTGCATCCCCGGCATGCCCAGGTTGAGCGGGTGACTGGTCGGCATGACGTCCAACGCGGTCAGGGTCGTGACGAAGGGCGCTCCGACCGTCTGGACGAGCTCGGTCAGCTCTTCCGTCCCGACCGCGGCGCGACTCAGACCGCCACCGAGGTAGAGCACAGGGCGCTCAGCCGAGGCGATCGCCTCAGCAGCCTGAGCGACGCGACGCTGGTTGGGCCTGCCTGGCAGCGTGTAGCCCGGAAGGTCGAGCCGTTCAGGACGGACGTACTGGGTCAGCTCCTCCTGGGCGTTCTTCGTGACGTCAATGAGAACCGGCCCCGGACGCCCTGTCGAGGCCAGGTGGAAGGCCTCAAAGACTCGTGCAGGCACCTCGTCGGGCGAGGTGACGAGGAAGGAGTGCTTGACGAAGGGCATCGTCGCCCCCACGATGTCCGCCTCCTGAAAGGCGTCCGTACCGATCGCACGCGCACCGACCTGACCCGTGATGGCCACCATGGGCACTGAGTCCATGTGGGCGTCGCCAATGGCGGTGATGAGGTTCGTCGCCCCAGGGCCAGAGGTCGCCACGCACACGCCGACCCGGCCGGTCACCATGGCGTAGCCCTGGGCGGCGTGACCGGCTCCCTGCTCGTGACGGACCAGGACGTGCCGGATCTTCTCGCTAGCCAGCAGCGGGTCGTAGAACGGGAGGATCGCGCCGCCAGGCATGCCGAAGATGTCCGTCACGCCGATGTCCTCCAAGGCGCGCACGAGCGCCTGGGCTCCTGTCATCAGCTGCCGGTCCTGGGCCATGGAATCGTCGATGCGGTCCATCGGCTGCCCTCCTGTCGGTCTGAGGCATCCGCGCGTCCGGAGACTGGTTCCTCCGGCTAGGCGTAACGGTAGAGGGTTCCCGAACGCCAGTCACCTTCCGGACATTGAGTCTCACATCATGGAATCACGAGTTCTGAGACGGAATCCCGACCACGTCCAGAAGCGGTTCCCGGGCCCTCCGCGACGCCGCCGAGGGAACCATCACAGCAGGCGACACGACCGGACGGACTGAAGTCCGCCATTGTCCGGGCAATCCAGGGGACAATCTAGGTGTCTCATTCAAGCTCTGATGCACGTTGCAACGCATCACCGTGAAAGGCTGGCGCACCATCGTGGTCACCGGACTCCTGACGCACCTGGCGGACAACCCCGTCCTCGTGCTCTTCCTGCTCATCGGCCTCGGCATGCTCGTCGGCCACGTCAAGGTCAAGGGGGTGAGTCTCGGCGCGGCCGCGGTACTGTTCGCCGGGATCGTCCTGGCAGCCTGGGGCGTGTCCCAGGGCGTGCCCATTGAGGTCCCGGCCCCGCTGGGAACCCTGGGCCTGGCGATCTTCACCTTCGCTATCGGCGTCCAGTCGGGCCCGAACTTCTTCCACGTCATCCGGACCGCCGTCGGCCCGCTAGCCCTCATGCTGGCGGCCTTCGTCATCGCGGCGCTCGCCGGTCTGGGGGTCGGTCGGGCGCTCGGGATGGACTCCGCCCTCATCGCCGGTACCTTCGCCGGGGCCATCACTAACACCCCGGCCCTGGCCGCCGCAGGCAACGCCGCCACCCTGGCCGGGAACCCCGACGGCGCAGCTGTCGCAACAGTCGGCTACGCCGTCGCCTACCTCTACGGCGTCATCGGCATGCTGTTCTTCTGCCTGCTGGCGCTGCGCTACCGCCGCACCGACAAGGACAAGCCCTCTCCCCTGGTCAACCGCACCATCCGCGTCGAGCGTGAGGACTCCCCTCTCATTGGCGACATCGCCGAGACGATCTCGGGCGAGCTGAAGTTCTCGCGCCTTCGCCGTGGTGAGAGCGGTCCGATCACGCGCCCGAGTGCCACTGACAGGGTCAATGTCGATGACCTCGTCACGGTTGTTGGCACCCAGGACGCCGTCAGCCAGGTCATCGAAGCACTGGGGCACGGGTCCTCCCACTCTCTGATTGAGGACCGCCGTTACCTTGACTTCCGCCGCATTACGGTCTCTGACCCCAAGCTCGCCGGACACACGGTCGCCGAGCTGGGCGTGGACGAGAAGTTCGGAGCAACGATCTCGCGTGTGCGCCGGGGTGACACCGATATGGTCGGCACCCCGGACCTGGTCCTGCAGCAGGGTGACCGTGTGCGCGTCGTCGGGCCAACCAGCAGGATGAGGGAGATCTCACAGTACTTTGGCGACTCCTCGCGCGGCCTGTCATCGATCAACCCCATCGCTCTCGGAATCGGAATGGGGATTGGCATCATCCTCGGTGAGTGGAAGTTCCTCACGCCCACAGGAGCCACCTTCTCGATCGGCTCGGCGGCGGGTACGCTCCTGGTGGGTCTCGTCTTTGGCAAGATCGGACGTATCAAGGGCTTTGTCACGGCTCTGCCCTTCACGGCGACAGCGGTTCTCGCAGAGTTCGGGCTCCTGGTCTTCCTGGCACAGGCCGGGACCAAGGCCGGCGGTCAGATCGCCAACGCCTTCACTGGCGGTGACTGGTGGAAGATCCTTGTCACAGGCTTCGTCATCACCACGATCGTGGGCCTGGGCCTGTACTCCTCGATGCGTTGGATCGTGAAGATGGGCGGGACGCGCCTGTCCGGTCTGCTCGGTGGGGCCCAGACCCAGCCTGCGGTCCTCGCCTTCGCCAACGAACGCACTGGCTCTGACCCACGTGTGGCCCTGGGTTACGCCATGGTCTACCCGGTAGCCATGATCGGCAAGATCTTCATTGCGCAGGTCCTCGGCGGCCTGTGACCACGAGCGACTGCGACGAAGCGGGGCCCCTCACCATGAGGTGAGGGGCCCCGCTTCGTCGCAGTCGTGCGCCGGTGTCAGGAACGCCCTGGCTCCGAGCCGGATCCGTGGGAGGGCAGGAAGGAGGCCACGGCGGAGGTCGGGACGTCGTGCCGCCACCGGTAGTCGGTCAGAATGCGTGCCATGGCGAGGCCGACACCGATTGCCGTGATCACGAAGAACACCTCGGCAAGGTTCGTCGCCGCCACGCCGACCGCTGCGTGAGGGGCCACAGTCTGGTCATTCAGCGCAGAGATCGCACGGTAGAACGGCACACCCGGGATCATGATGACCACGGCGGGAACGGACAAGGCCACCCGCGACAGGGACGCGCGGGAGACGAATGCCTGAGCCAGCAAGCCGATCACAACCGCCGCGAGGCCTACGGCCAGCTGCCACGGCACGGAGAACTCGTCAATGAGCAGCAGGCGCCCCGTGTTCGCCAGCGCTCCGACCGTAGCCGCCAAGCCGGCCGCCTTCGGGCCGGCGTTGAAGAGCATGGCGAAGCCATAGGCAGCGATGAACGAGCAGAAGATCCTCAGGCCGTACAGCAGGAGGCCTTCAGGCTTGTAGACGTAGGTCGCCTCGACGTCCCAGTGGAAGATAAAGGTCACCGTCCACACCGCCACACCAGCAGCGGCCATCACCAGCATCACGTAGGACGCCCGGGACACGGCGGAGGAGAAGTCCTGACGAGCCAGGTCAAGCATCGCGGTCACCATCGGGAAGCCTGGAATCAGGAAGAGGATCGCAGAGATGATGCCTCCCTGGTGGTTGCCGTCAATGAGGTTGAAAGCCCCCAGCAGGGTCACGAGCGCCATGTACACCGACGACGCGACCACGCCGCAGACGATCCAGGTAAAGAAGTGCTGGAAGTGTCGCTCTAGCATCTGCCTACGCACCGCCTGGCCGAGGGAGGCGGCAAACAGAACCGCCAGACACTCGACCCAGCCCCCCTGGTTCAGGAAACAGAATCCCGCGCAGGCCACCCCTGAGGCAGCGGCGTTGGCAAAGACGCCGTAGCGCCCGTGCATACGCTGAACCTCGTCGAGCTTCCTGTTGAGCTCCTCGACGCGCTCGTGCTCATTGAGGTCGTGGACGATCCGTCGCAGGGCCTCGAGGCGGTCGACGTTCACGCCGACACGGCGTACCTCTGCGGCCTCAGTACGGAAGCGGTCGCCGACATAGGACGAGGTCACGATCTCCGTCATCGTCACTGTGGCCTCGTGGCGGTCCAGGCCGACGGCAGCCGCGGCCTTCGCCATCGATGACTTCACACGATAGGAGCCAGCACCTGCTGCAAGCATCATCGTGCCCAGTCTCAGGACCACAGCCGACTGCAGCATGAGCCGGTCGGCGTCGAGGGTCAGGTCAGGATGGATCGGTTGATGGAAGTCATGGGGATGCGTCACGCCTCCATCATCGTTGATAGTCGTGGCGTGAGGCTAGACAAAGGGGCGGGGCGCACTGGTGGTGTTGTCCACGGTGGTGCCCGTGTGTGTGTTGTGGGGGTGTGGGTTGGCCCCGCGCCCCCGGGGGCCGCCCGTGTGTTGCGGGGGTGGGGGTGCGGGGCCTGTGTCCCGATCTGTGTGGTTGTGTGCTCGGCGGTGTCCTACTCTCCCACACCCTGGCGGGTGCAGTACCATCGGCGCTGGGGGTCTTAGCTTCCGGGTTCGGAATGGGACCGGGCGTGGCTCCCCCGCTATGACCACCGAGACAGTCTGCTCGGGCAGTGCCCACCACGAGGTGTGGTGTGGTGAGCCTGGTGTGGTGGTTGGGTTGGTCCTGGACCGTATAGTGGACGCGCAGCAGCCGTGGCCTGCCCCCACCCCCAGCAATGGGGGGTGGGTGTTTGGTGTTTGTGTCGGCCCATTAGTACCGGTCAGCTCCAACCCTTACAGGTCTTCCACGTCCGGCCTATCAACCCAGTAGTCTGCTGGGGGCCTGCCACCACCCGAAGGTGGTGCGGATACCTCATCTTGAAGATGGTTTCCCGCTTAGATGCTTTCAGCGGTTACCCTTCCCGAACGTAGCCAACCAGCCGTGCCCCGGGCGGGACAACTGGCACACCAGAGGTTCGTCCGTCCCGGTCCTCTCGTACTAGGGACAGGCCTTCTCAAGTATCCTGCGCGCGCAGAGGATAGGGACCGAACTGTCTCACGACGTTCTAAACCCAGCTCGCGTACCGCTTTAATGGGCGAACAGCCCAACCCTTGGGACCTGCTCCAGCCCCAGGATGCGACGAGCCGACATCGAGGTGCCAAACCATGCCGTCGATATGGACTCTTGGGCAGGATCAGCCTGTTATCCCCGGGGTACCTTTTATCCGTTGAGCGACGACCCACCCACTCGGGATCGCCGGATCACTAGTTCCTACTTTCGTACCTGCTCGACCCGTCGGTCTCGCAGTCAAGCTCCCTTGTGCACTTGCACTCAACACCTGGTTGCCGACCAGGCTGAGGGAACCTTTGAGCGCCTCCGTTACTCTTTAGGAGGCAACCGCCCCAGTTAAACTACCCACCAGGCACTGTCCCTGACCCGGATCACGGGCCGAGGTTCAGGCGCACGCCATAGCCAGAGTGGTATTTCAACGACGACTCCGCAGCCACTGGCGTGGCTGCCTCACGGTCTCCCACCTATCCTGCACAAGCCATAGCGGGCGCCAATACCAAGCTGTAGTAAAGGTCCCGGGGTCTTTCCGTCCTTCTGCGCGTAACGAGCATCTTTACTCGTAGTGCAATTTCGCCGAGCTCATGGTGGAGACAGCGGAGAAGTCGTTACGCCATTCGTGCAGGTCGGAACTTACCCGACAAGGAATTTCGCTACCTTAGGATGGTTATAGTTACCACCGCCGTTTACTGGGGCTTAAATTCACCGCTTCACCCCCAAAGGGGGCTGACGGTTCCTCTTAACCTTCCAGCACCGGGCAGGCGTCAGTCCGTATACATCGCCTTGCGGCTTCGCACGGACCTGTGTTTTTAGTAAACAGTCGCTTCTCCCTGGTCTCTGCGACCCTCACCCCCAGCCCGCAGACGGGGCCTCAGGGCTCGGGCCCCCCTTCTCCCGAAGTTACGGGGGCATTTTGCCGAGTTCCTTCACCATGATTCACTCGTGCGCCTAGGCATACTCTGCCCGACCACCTGTGTCGGTTTAGGGTACGGGCGGCTGGCACCATCGCGTCGAGGCTTTTCTCGGCACCCCAGGATCACCCTGCTATCCCCACCCGAAGGCGGGTCACCATCACGTCTCACCCTCACCATCAAAGGAAGACAACCGGATTTACCTGGCTGTCGGGCTGCTCGCTTGAACGGGCCAAGCCATCAGGCCCGCGGAGGCTACCACTGTGCGTCACCCCTGTTAACACGCTTGCCTACCTGCACGGAGGGTCCCCAGACCCCGCACCACCACACCAACCAGCAGCCGAAGCCACCAGGAGGCGCGATCGTGGTGCCGGGCGTGGGTCAGCACCCGCGCGTCAGCATGGGCGGTGCTTCGCCGGTACGGGAATATCAACCCGTCATCCATCGACTACGCCTGTCGGCCTCGCCTTAGGTCCCGACTCACCCAGGGCGGACTAGCCTGGCCCTGGAACCCTTGGTCATTCGGCGCTAGGGTTTCCCACCCTAGTATCGCTACTCATGCCTGCATTCTCACTCCCGCACCGTCCACCGCTGGATCACTCCACGGCTTCACCCGGTGCAGGACGCTCCCCTACCACCCACCACCCCTGACCAGGCACAACACCCGGTAGGGAACACGTGGCAGGTCCGCGGCTTCGGCGGTGTGCTTGAGCCCCGCTACATTGTCGGCGCACGATCACTTGACCAGTGAGCTATTACGCACTCTTTCAAGGATGGCTGCTTCTGAGCCAACCTCCTGGTTGTCTGCGCGACCGCACATCCTTTCCCACTTAGCACACGCTTAGGGGCCTTAGCCGGCGATCTGGGCTGTTTCCCTCTCGACAACGGAGCTTATCCCCCGCTGTCTCACTGCCCCGCTGCACCCGGACGGCATTCGGAGTTTGGTTGACGTCAGTAACCCTGTGGGGCCCATCAGCCACCCAGTAGCTCTACCTCCGCCGGGGACCACGAGACGCTGCACCTAAATGCATTTCGGGGAGAACCAGCTATCACGGAGTTTGATTGGCCTTTCACCCCTACCCACAGCTCATCCCCCCAGTTTTCAACCTAGGTGGGTTCGGTCCTCCACACGCTCTTACACGTGCTTCAACCTGGCCATGGGTAGATCACCCCGCTTCGGGTCTAGACCGTGCCACTACAGACGCCCTTTCAGACTCGCTCTCGCTACGGCTACCCCCCAAGGGTTAACCTCGCGACACGGCACTAACTCGCAGGCTCATTCTTCAATAGGCACGCCATCACCCCCAAGGAGAGGCTCTGACGGCTTGCAAGCGCCCGGTTTCAGGTACTGTTTCACTCCCCTCCCGGGGTACTTTTCACCATTCCCTCACGGTACTCATCCGCTATCGGTCATCAGGAGGTATTCAGGCAGCCAAGTGGTCTTGGCAGATTCACACAGGATTCCACGAGCCCCGTGCTACTAGGGAACACGCCCACGCAGCCAGCACGGTTTCGCCTACGGGGCTGTCACCCGCTCCGGCCCCCCTTCCCAGGAGGTTCAGCTACCACACCAGTTTCTTACTGCGCCCACCCCCGGCAGAAGGTGGAAGAGCACGCCCCACAACACCGCCCACGCAACCCCTGCCGGGTATCACACGCACACGGTTTCACCATCCTCCGCTTTCGCTCGCCACTACTCACGGAATATCTTCTCCTACGGGTACTGAGATGTTTCACTTCCCCGCGTCACCCCCCGCACCCTATGAATTCAGGCACGAGTGACACGACATAGCTCGTGCCGGGTCCCCCCATTCGGACACCCTCGGATCACAGCCCGTCAGCCGGCTCCCCGAGGCTTATCGCAGGCCACCACGTCCTTCATCGGCCCCTGATGCCAAGGCATCCACCGAACGCTCAAAAAAACAAACAAAACAACACACACGCAACACGCGTGCGTGCGCAAAGATCAAAGATGCTCGCGTCCACTATACAGTTCACAACCAACCCACCCACACCACAGGCCCCAGCCACGCACCACGCGCAACCGGACCCGCAGCCAGGCCCCCTAGGGCGCACTGCCCCAGACCCCGACAGCGTGCCACCCCCGGACCAGCCCCCAACAGGGCCGGCCAGGACGCCCAGGCACCCCCCAAGAGGAAGGCACCCCGACGGTCCCCTACACCACAGCGCTCCGAGACAGGCACGACCACCAGCCGCCCCCCACCACAAAAGGGGGACCGTCACCAGCACCACGCACCTGCCACACTCCCCTTAGAAAGGAGGTGATCCAGCCGCACCTTCCGGTACGGCTACCTTGTTACGACTTCGTCCCAATCACCAGCCCCACCTTCGACCGCTCCCCGTAGGGCCACGGGCTTCGGGTGTCGCCGACTTTCATGACGTGACGGGCGGTGTGTACAAGGCCCGAGAACGTATTCACCGCAGCGTTGCTGATCTGCGATTACTAGCGACTCCAGCTTCACGGTGTCGAGTTGCAGACACCGATCCGAACTGAGACCGGCTTTAAGGGATTCGCTCCGCCTCACGACATCGCAACCCACTGTACCGGCCATTGTAGCATGCGTGAAGCCCAAGACATAAGGGGCATGATGATTTGACGTCATCCCCACCTTCCTCCGAGTTGACCCCGGCAGTCTCCCGCGAGTCCCCACCACGACGTGCTGGCAACACGGGACAAGGGTTGCGCTCGTTGCGGGACTTAACCCAACATCTCACGACACGAGCTGACGACAACCATGCACCACCTGTGAGAGCGCCCCACAAGGAGGAAGCCCCATCTCTGAGGCAGACGCTCACATGTCAAGCCTTGGTAAGGTTCTTCGCGTTGCATCGAATTAATCCGCATGCTCCGCCGCTTGTGCGGGCCCCCGTCAATTCCTTTGAGTTTTAGCCTTGCGGCCGTACTCCCCAGGCGGGGCACTTAATGCGTTAGCTACGGCGCGGACACCCCGGAAAGAGCCCCCACACCTAGTGCCCAACGTTTACGGCGTGGACTACCAGGGTATCTAATCCTGTTCGCTCCCCACGCTTTCGCTCCTCAGCGTCAGTAACGGCCCAGAGACCCGCCTTCGCCACCGGTGTTCCTCCTGATATCTGCGCATTCCACCGCTACACCAGGAATTCCAGTCTCCCCTACCGCACTCAAGCCGGCCCGTACCCACCGCAAGCCCCCAGTTAAGCCAGAGGATTTCACGACAGACGCGACCAGCCGCCTACGAGCTCTTTACGCCCAATAATTCCGGACAACGCTCGCGCCCTACGTATTACCGCGGCTGCTGGCACGTAGTTAGCCGGCGCTTCTTATCCAGCTACCGTCAACCACCCCCCAAGGAGATGGCCTGCTTCACTGGCGAAAGAGGTTCACAACCCGAAGGCCTCCATCCCTCACGCGGCGTCGCTGCATCAGGCTTGCGCCCATTGTGCAATATTCCCCACTGCTGCCTCCCGTAGGAGTCTGGGCCGTGTCTCAGTCCCAGTGTGGCCGTCCACCCTCTCAGGCCGGCTACCCGTCACCGCCTTGGTAGGCCATCACCCCACCAACAAGCTGATAGGCCGCGAGCCCATCCCCCACCAGAAAACCCTTTCCAAACCCACCCATGCGAGCAGGCCAGAATATCCCGTATTAGCTACCCTTTCAAGCAGTTATCCAGAAGAAGGGGGCAGGTTACTCACGTGTTACTCACCCGTTCGCCACTCATCACCCCAAGCAAGCTTGAGGATCACCGTTCGACTTGCATGTGTTAAGCACGCCGCCAGCGTTCGTCCTGAGCCAGGATCAAACTCTCCAAACAAAAACACAAACCATAAACCAACCCCAACCACAACAGCCAGGACCAGCCCACAGAAAGCACAAAAGCCCAGAAAACCAGACCAGGCCCAACCCACCCCAGACCCCAAAAACAGGACCAAAGGCAGGCAAACCAAAAACAAAACAAGAACAACCAGACCCCAAAACAAGAGCCCAGCCATCCCCACTATGGCATAAAAAACATGACACACTATCGAGTTCTCAAACAACACACCCACCCGGATCTTGAATCCCTCGGAAGGGCTTCTCGCTCCGGCGAGCGACATCCGCTAGATTAGGAGATCTGTTCACTCGATGTCAAGTCGATGATCATTGATCCCGATCACATCGTCTGAGGATCCCTATCCTCGGAACTACGAGAGCACTCGGTTTGCTTCCCAAGCGCTCTGCGCAACGGGGAATACTCTAGCCAGACCTCACCCAGCATCGTCAACCTGAGACAGCATGACCTGACCCACACAGTCGGACGACGTCCCCTCCCTGTCACAGCCTCTACTCAGCGCGGGTGAATTCGGCACGCAACATCCCTGGCTCCGGTTTCGCCGGATTCTCTGACTAGGAGCTCTGAGGGCTTTTTCAGGGCCGTCACGGAAGGACATTCCCTGGAGTCCTTCGTCGCCGTACTCGTCAACCCCGTCGGTGACTGGCTGTATCGTCGTCTTGCTCACGACAGCTGGCGACGCGTCGGGCCTAGGACGCTGGTGGGCACCCGAGGTCGGTGACAGCTGGCTGCGCTGAGACCAGCGGACCCCAGCCGGCCGGCACAGGCGCAGGTCCGAGGCTCGCGGTGGTCCGGGACCGGCTGCGCCGTCGGCTCAGGACTCCGCGAACTTGCGCACGGCGCGAGCCACGGCGTCGGCCACCCGGGTGTCGAACGCGCCGGGGATGATGTAGACCGGGCTGAGCTCCTCCGGAGCGATGACGCTGGCGATGCCGGTGGCCGCCGCTCGCAGGAGGTCGGTGGAGATATCGACGATGCCTGCGTCCAGCAGACCACGGAACAGCCCAGGGAAGACCAGCACGTTGTTGATCTGGTTCGGGAAGTCGGAGCGACCGGTGGCCACCACCGCGGCATGGTCTGCGGCTCCGATCGGGTCGACCTCAGGAGTCGGGTTCGCCATGGCGAAGACGATGGCGTCCTTGTTCATGACCGCAAGATCCTCGGGCTCCAGCAGGTTCGGCCCGGACACGCCGATGAAGACGTCCGCCCCGGCAAGACCGTCCTTGAGGCTGCCCGTCACGCCACGCGGGTTGGTGTTCTCAGCCAGCCACTTGCGGTGCTCGTTCATGCCCTCGGTGTGCGCACCGTCCAGCGCACCGTCGCGGCCGTAGCCGACGATGTCCGTGGCACCGTGCGCCATGAGCAGCTTGGCGATCGCTGTGCCCGCTGCGCCCACGCCGGACAGGACGATGCGGACGTCCTCGATCTTCTTGCCCACGATCTTCAGAGCGTTGATGAGCGCGGCCAGAGTCACCACGGCGGTACCGTGCTGGTCGTCGTGGAAGACGGGGATATCCAGCTCCTCCCGTAGGCGCGCCTCGATGTCGAAGCACTTAGGGGCTGCGATGTCCTCCAGGTTGATACCCCCGTACGCGGGAGCGATGGCCTTGACGATCCTGATGATCTCCTCCGGGTCCTTGGTGTCCAGGGCAACCGGCCAGGCGTCGACCCCACCGAACTGCTTGAACAGGACGGCCTTGCCCTCCATCACCGGCATCGAGGCCTCCGGACCGATGTCCCCCAGACCGAGCACAGCCGTGCCGTCGGTGACGACAGCGACTGTATTGCGCTTGATGGTCAGCTGACGAGCACGCTCAGGGTGGTCGTAGATCGCCTTGCACACACGCGCGACGCCAGGAGTGTAGACACGTGCCAGGTCACGGCGGTTGTGGATCGGCGTACGTGGAGCGATCTCGACCTTGCCTCCCACGTGGGCCAGGAAGGTGGAGTCACCGACGTTGTGGACGGTCACGTCCTCGATCGACCTGAGCGCCTCGACCAGCTCGCCGCGGTGCTTGGAGTCGCGGGTGTCTGCGGTGAGGTCGACGATGAGCGTGTCGCCGTCGGTGTCGGCCACGTCGACACCGTTGACGATCGCACCGGTTGCCGAGGCGGTGTCCACGAGGGTGGTCACTGCCTTCTGCGAGGCAGGCACCTCCAGGTGGAGCGCGACGGTGTAGCTGGGACTGGGGTGGGCCATGGGCTCTTCCTCTGCGTCTGTGGTCAGCGCACACGCCGCGCGACCCTCGTTGCGGAACATCACGAGCCTAGTCCGAGGCAGAGAACACCTGTTCACTCACTGTCCACGTTTCGAGATGCTGCCGTAGGACGACGGCGTCCCTCACCGAGCGCCTGAGCACGCAGCCGCCGTAGTCGCGCCTGACCGCCGGCGGCAGCCCTCCACCGGGCAGGCGGGAGCCTGCGACACAGACATGGTCTCGGGCGGCAGGAGGACCTGCCGCCCGAGACCATCGGCACCGTCTTAGAACAGTCCCGCAGACGCGTCAGGCACCGACGCGCTCCATGACCAGCTCACGCACACGCTTGGCGTCCGCCTGGCCTCGGGTGGCCTTCATGACCGCGCCCACGATCGCGCCCGCGGCCTGGACCTTGCCGCCGCGGATCTTGTCAGCGACGTCCGGGTTAGCCGCCAGCGCCTCGTCGACGGCAGCCAGCAGGGCGGAGTCGTCAGAGACGACCTCCAGACCTCGCGCCTCGACGACAGCCTCGGGGTCTCCCTCACCAGCCAGGACCCCTTCGAGGACCTGGCGGGCCAGCTTGTCCGTCAGCCGGCCGTCGTCGACCAGCTTCTGGAGCTGGGCTACCTGCTGCGGGGTGACCGCCAGCTCCTCCAGAGCGACCTCCTGCTCCTTGGCGGCACGGGAGAGCTCTCCCATCCACCACTTACGGGCAGCCTGACCACTGGCTCCGGCGAGTGTCGTGGCTTCAATGAGCTCCAGCGCGCCAGCATTGACGACGTCGCGCATCTCCTCATCTGCCAGCCTCCACTCATCCTTGAGCCGACGGCGCTTGGCAGCCGGCATCTCTGGCAGCGAGGCGCGAATCTGCTCAACCCACTCCCGGCTCGGGGCCACGGGCACGAGGTCAGGCTCCGGAAAGTAGCGGTAGTCGTCAGCATCTGACTTGACCCGGCCTGGCTTGGTGGTGCCGTCAGCCTGACCATGGCGCGTCTCCTGGAGAACCTCTCCCCCAGCAGCCAGGATGGCGGCCTGGCGCTGGATCTCGTAGCGGATGACGCCGTCGATCCCGCGGAAGGTGTTGACGTTCTTGGTCTCGGTACGTGTCCCCAACGGGGCGTCAGGGCTCGGGCGCAGGGAGACGTTGACGTCCGCACGCACGTTCCCGCGCTCCATACGGGCCTCGGAGACCCCCAGGGCCCGGAAGATGTCACGCAGGGTCCGCACGTAGCTGGCCGCGACCTCCGGGGCCTTGGCACCAGCGCCGATGATGGGGCGAGAGACGATCTCAACCAGGGGCACACCAGCACGGTTGTAGTCCACCAGTGAGTGGTCCGCGCCCTCGATACGGCCGTCCGCACCACCGATGTGGGTGTTCTTGCCGGCGTCCTCCTCCATATGGGCCCGCTCGATCGGGACGGTGAAGAAGCTGCCGTCCTCCAGCTCGACCTCCAGCGCCCCGTCAAAAGCGATGGGCTCGTCAGACTGGGAGGTCTGGAAGTCCTTGGCCAGGTCCGGGTAGAAGTAGTTCTTGCGCGCGAAGCGACAGGACTCGGCGATCTGGCAGCCCAGCGCCAGGCCGATCCGGATGGCGTACTCCACGCCCTTGGCGTTGACCACCGGCAGGGCGCCAGGCAGTCCCACCGAGGTGGGGGTCACGCGCGAGTTCGGCTCCCCGCCGAAGGCGACAGGGGCGGCGTCGAACATCTTGGTGGCGGTGCCCAGCTCGACGTGCACCTCGAGGCCGATGACCGGGTCGAAACGGCGTACCGCCTCGTCGTAGTCCATGAGCTCGTCAGCCATCTCAGGCCTCCTTCTCGTTCAGCTCGGGGGCGCGGTCCAGCAGGTGACCGCCCCAGCTCTCCTCCAGCGTCGCCTCCAGCACGGCACCCACCCGGTACAGGCGGTCGTCTGCCCGCTGGGGAGCAAGGACCTGGAAGCCGACCGGCAGCCCGTCGTCGCTCAGCCCGGAGGGCAGGCTCATGCCGGGGACACCAGCGAGGTTGGCAGGGATCGTGGTGACGTCCAGCTTGTACATCGCCAGCGGGTCGTCCTTCTCCCCGAACCGGTAGGCTGTCACCGGCGCGGTGGGCGAGACCAGCACGTCACAGCGCTCCCATGCGGCGTCGAAGTCACGCTGGACCAGCGTGCGCACCTTCTGGGCGCTGCCGTAGTAGGCGTCGTAGTAGCCAGCGCTCAGCACGTGGGTGCCCAGGATGATGCGACGCTTGACCTCGTCACCGAACCCTGCCCCGCGGGTGGCTGCCATGACGGTCTCCGCCGTCACAGGGCCCTCAGTGGGCTCCACACGCAGGCCGTAGCGCATGCCGTCGTAACGGGCGAGGTTGGAGGAGACCTCAGCCGGCATGATGAGGTAGTAGGCGTCCAGCGCGTACTCCAGGTGCGGCAGGGAGACGGGCTCGACGACCGCGCCCGCCCTCTCCAGCAGCGTCAGGGCAGCGTGGAAGGAGTCCATGACGCCGGCGTGGTAGCCCTCGCCGCCGTCGAGCTCGGAGATGACACCCACACGAAGCCCGGTGAGGTCACGGCCAGCCTGCGCCGCCCGCACGACCTCAGCCATGCCGCGAGGAGCGTCGGACAGAGAGGTGGAGTCCAGCGGGTCGTAGGAGGCCATGACGTCGTGCAGCAGGGCCGTGTCCAGGACGGTCCGCGCCATGGGGCCGGGGGTGTCCAGGGAGGAGGCCATGGCGATGACGCCGTAGCGCGAGACGGTGCCGTAGGTCGGCTTGACGCCGACCGTTCCCGTGACGGCCGCAGGCTGACGGATCGAGCCACCGGTGTCCGTGCCCAGGGCCAGGGGTGCCTCGAAGGCACCGACGGCGGCTGCGGACCCGCCCGAGGAGCCGCCCGGGATACGTCCCAGGTCCCAGGGATTAGCGGTGCGGTGGAAGGCCGAGTGCTCGGTCGAGCCGCCCATGGCGAACTCGTCGAGGTTGGTCTTGCCCAGGACCGGCATGTGCGCCGCGCGCAGGTTGGCAACCGCCGTCGCGTCGTAGGGCGGGACCCAGCCCTCAAGCATCCTGGAGGCAGCGGTCGTCACCTGTCCGCGGGTGACAAAGAGGTCCTTGACCGCTACCGGCACACCGGTCAGCACCGGGACCTCACGCCCCTGGCTACGAGCCTCGGCGCGAGCGGCGTCCGCGGCGTCCGCGTCGGCCAGGGCCTTGGTGGCGTCGACGTCGAGGAAGGCCCCCACAGCGCCGTCGACGGCCTCGATACGGTCCAGGTGCGCCTGGGTGAGCTCGCGGGCACTGAGGTCGCCGCTCGCCAGCGCCTCAGCCTGCTCGGCAGCAGTGGCCTTGATGAGGGCGGTGGTCATGAGGCGGAGTCCTCTCCCAGGATCTGCGGCACGAGGAACATGGAGCTCTCGCTCGCCGGGGCACCGGCGAGGAGCTCCTCGACGTCGAGCGTGGGGCCCGCGACGTCCTCGCGAAGCACGTTGGTCAGCGGAACAGGGTGTGAGGTGGCAGGCAGGTCAGGCGTGACGACGCTGGTGACCCGGGCGAAGGACGAGGCGACGGCGTCCAGCTCACCGGCCAGGCGCGTCACCTCCTCCTCGGTCAGGGCCACACGTGCGAGTGCCGCGACCCGGGCGACCTCGTCCTTGGAGATGGCAGACATGCCGCTGAGTCTAGCCGGACGCCACGGTAAGCCGGTGACGCCACATGCACGATCTCACAGGCTCGCACCAGCCCACCTGATTGACAATCGGACTATCTACCGTTGTCATGGCGTCACAGACTCTGCGTGAGGTAGAGCCAGACCGGGGCGGCACGAGCACCCCAGAACTGGGAAACAGGCATGCACGACGAGGAAAAGGTCCAGGGAGCAGACACCTGTGCCCCGCAGGCCGGTGGGTCCACCGGCCCGGACGAGGTCCTTCCCACGCCCTACAACGCGACCCCGAGCGTGCGACGTACCTCTGTCTTCGGCGCCGCTGCCGTCTCCGGCGCTGCCACGGGTGCGGACACCGAGTCCCTGCCTGCCGTCACCTCCTCCACGAGCCCTAGCGCGCACCCGGTCTCCGAGACAGCCGCTCCTGCTGCCGACGACACGCCCTCAGTAATCCCGCCGGCGCCCACGCAGACGCTCCGCACGGCGCAGACGCCTGCGAGCCCGGCACCTGGTTCTCAGGCCAGCCTTGAGGCCAAGACGGACACGTCAACCTCGCTGGACGAGGACAGTTCCCACGGGCACCGCCCTGAGCCTGCGCGCAAGCGACGGTGGCCTCTGTGGACCGCTGCGGCTGCGCTCCTCCTCGTCGGGGTCGCAGGGGCCGGAGGCTATGCCTACGCCTCCCACTACGCCGACACCGCGGTCCCCGGTACGAACGTGGGCGGGGTCAACGTGTCCGGAAAGACCCGCTCCGAGATCGTCCAGATCGTCACCCAGCGCGCAGACTCCGCCACCGTGACTCTCAGCGGTGACGTCCAGGCCACCGCCTCTCTCGCTGACCTGGGGACCAGCGTGGACGCTGAGGCCACTGCCGACAACGCCATGGAGCGGTCAGCACAGGTCCTCGACCGCTTCAAGGCCCTGGTCACCGGTAACGACGTCAAGGTCGTCACGACCACGGACCCGGACGCTGTCGCTGCCTACGCCGCTGGCCTGGTCCCAGAGGACCAGGCCAGGGCCGTCGACGCCACTGTCACCCTGGGTGCTGACGGAGCCACCTTCACCACGACCCCGGCCGCTGACGGCACCGGCCTGGACCCTGCCGTGCTGGAGCAGGCCGTCACCAAGGCGGCCACCACCCTCACGTCACAGTCGGTAGAGCTCGGCTACACCACTGTCGCCCCGCTCGTCTCGGACGCTGACGCCCAGTCGGCGGCGGACAAGGCCAACGAGCTCGTCTCGCTCGACGTCACCGTGACGACCCCCGACGCCGCCTCCACCTTCACAGCAGACGGTCCCGCCAAGGCCTCCTGGGTCAGGATCGAGCCCGGTGAGAACACCGCGCCTGCCGTCTCGATCGACGCTGCGAAGGTCGGCGAGTGGGTCGCCGCCCAGGGCGCGCAGGTGAGCAAGGACCCGGTGACGGGACAGCGCAACGTCAACTCCCGTGGCGAGGTCGTGGCCACACAGGTTGAGGCTGTCAACGGCGTCGTCGTGTCCAACTCCGAGGACCTGACGAGCGCGATCACCCAGTCCCTGACCGAGGGCAAGGCCTACAGCGGCTCCTTCGTCACGTCTGAGGTTGAGGCCGGCTGGGAGGACCGCCCGATCGCCGACGGCGCGGAGAACCTCGTCTACCCGGCTGCACCCGGTGAGAAGTGGGTCGACGTCAACCTCTCAGCCAAGACCGTCACCGCCTACGAGGGCGCGACCGTGGTCCGCGGACCGGTCACGATCGTCGACGGCGCTCCCGAGACCCCGACGGTGACCGGCACCTTCAAGGTCTACCTGCAGTACGCCTCGCAGACCATGCGAGGAGACAACGTGGACGGCTCGCGCTACGTCACCCCTGACGTGCCCTGGGTGACCTACTTCCACGGCGGCTACGCATTCCACGGCGCCCCCTGGCGATCCAGCTTCGGCTACTCCGGCTCACACGGCTGTCTCAACATGCCGGTGAGCGAGGCCCAGTGGATCTACACATGGGCCGAGATCGGCACGACCGTGGTCAGCCACTACTGAGCCTGCCACGCACCTGGCTGGCCAGCCGGGTGCCACGACCGGCGGCACGAGGCCGGGGTGACACGCCTGTCACCCCGGCCTCGTCGCGCCACTCCGTGCCGCTTGACCGCTTCCCCGGCTAGTCCGCCTGCTCCTCGTCCTCGGCCGGTCCGTGCTCCAGCAGGGCTCGGAAGCCGTCCTCGTCCAGCACGGGTACGCCGAGCTCGCGAGCCCTGGCCTCCTTTGACCCGGCGTTCTCGCCGACCACCACGTAGCTGGTGCGTCTCGACACCGAGCCTGACGCCTTGCCCCCGCGCTCGACAATGGCCTCCTTGGCCCCGTCACGGGTGAAGTGCTCCAGAGCGCCGGTGACGACGACGGTCAGTCCCGCCAGGGTCTGCGGAGCGCGTGCCACGGTCTCGTCCTGGGTACGCACGCCTGCAGCCGCCCACCGGTCCAGGATCTCGCGGTGCCAGTCGACCTCAAGCCACTCCAGCCATGCAGCGGCGATGGTGGGCCCCACGCCGTCGACGTCGCTGAGCTCCTCGAGGCTGGCCTGCCGCAGGGCCTCCATCGAGCCGAAGCGTGTCGCCAGGGCACGCGCCGCCGTCGGCCCGACGTGCCGGACCGACAGAGCGACCAGGACCCGCCACAGCGGCTGGGACCTGGCCGCATCCAGCTGGGCCAGGACCGCGGTCGCGTTCTTGCCCGGAGCCGTTGCCTTCCGGACCTCACCGTCCGGGGTATAGGTTTGCTTAGACCAGAAGAAGCGCACCAGGCGCCAGTTCCCGGTGGGCTCGCCCCGACGTCGGACACTCTGGTAGACAGCCACGTCCCGCAGGTCCTGGACCGACAGGTCGAACAGACCGGCTTCACCAGAGAGCACCGGTACCTGCTCGGTGACGCCGTGCTCCTCCAGACGCTGGCGCGCCAGCCCCAGGCGCTGGGCCGGAGCCAGGCTCTCCAGGTCCTTGGCACTCAGACGGATGCGCCCGCGCTCGGTCTCCAGGTAGTGCCCGGCAGCCAGGGCCGCGAGCGCCTCCTCACGTCCCAGGTCCGGCTGGGTCAGGGCAGCAGCGGCCTCGTCCCCCAGGCCCTCGACGTCCAGCGCACCGCGTGAGCCCACGTGGGCCACGCGCTCGGTGACCTGAGCCGGGCACGAGCGCGTGTTGGGGCATCGCAGGTCGACGTCTCCTTCCTTGGCCGGCGCGAGAGGCGTGCCGCACGAGGGGCACGCCGCGGGCATGACGAAGGCACGCTCTGAACCGTCGCGGGCCTCCATGACGGGTCCCACGATCTCCGGGATGACGTCGCCAGCCTTGCGCAGGACCACGAGGTCCCCGATACGCACGCCCTTACGCACCACCTCCTCGGCGTTGTGGAGCGTCGCCCTGGCCACGGTGGAGCCGGCCACGGTGACGGGCTCCATGATGCCGAAGGGCGTGACCCGTCCGGTCCGCCCCACCTGGACGTCGATGTCCAGCAGCCGGGTGTGTACCTCCTCCGGCGGGTACTTGTACGCGGTGGCCCACCGTGGCACGCGCGAGGTGTAGCCCAGGCGCGCCTGCTGGTCGCGTGAGTCGACCTTGAAGACGATGCCGTCGATCTCGTGGACGAGGTCGTGCCGGTGCTCGGCGTAGCGCGCGATATAGGCCTCACGCTCCTCTCGGCCGGCGACGACGGCGTTGTAGGGAGATACCGGAAGGCCCCATCCTGCCAGCAACGTGTACCACTCGTGCTGGAGCGCAGGCGGCTCCTGCCCCGGAGCAGGGGTGTAGGCCCCGATGCCGTGGGCGATGAAGGCCAGCGGGCGCGCTGCGGTGACCTCGGGGTCCTTCTGGCGCAAGGACCCCGCGGCGGCGTTCCGGGGGTTGGCGAAGACCTGCAGGAGGGACTCCTGACGCGCTCTCCTGCCGGTCTCCTGCACCTCTAGCGCCTGGTTGCGTGCCTGACGCCGGGCGTTCTCCTCCTGACGCTCCTGGTTGAAGCGAGCGAAGGCCTCTACCGGGAAGTAGACCTCCCCCCGGACCTCGATGAGCCTGGGGACCTGCTGACCGCTCAGGCACTGTGGGACAGAGGCGATCGTGCGCACGTTAGCCGTCACGTCCTCACCTGTGGTCCCGTCGCCTCGCGTCGCAGCCCGAGTCAGCACGCCGTCGGTGTAGGTCAGGGCGACCGCGAGGCCGTCGATCTTGACCTCAGCGGTCATGGCCAGCGCCTCGTCGCTCGTCGACAGGTCCCCTGCCACCCGCTCAGCCCATTCCTGGACCTCCTCCAGGCTGAAGACGTCCTGCAGGGAGTACATGCGCTCAGCGTGGACCACCGGGGAGAAGGCCTGGGCTCGCTCCCCTCCGACGCGCTGGGTAGGCGAGGCTGGCGTGCGCAGCTGCGGCCAGGCAGCCTCAAGGTCCTCCAGCTCGCGGTACAGGGCGTCGTAGGCCGCGTCCGAGGTCGTCGACTGCCCGTCCAGCGCGTCGTAGTAGGCGGCACGCGCTCGCTCGACGAGCTCGGCCAGCTCCTCCCAGCGACGTCGGGGGGCCTCAGGCACGGCCCGGAGGCCATCGGCAGGACCGGACGGGGCGGCGGGGGGTACGGCGGGGGACGTGGACTGGGTACTCACCAGCTCATCTTCCCTCATACCAGCCCTTCGCCGTCTTTGCGCAGGGGAAGGGCGAGCTGAGGACCGCGTGAGCGTGCCGAGCCGATCTCGGGGCCGACCTCCCACCACCGCAGCGCGGGGCCGGGCTGCTCCAGCAGGTGCGAGACCTCACCAGGCTCACGTAGTGAGGGGTCCAGCCAGCGGTCGACCACCGAGGTACCCAGCACCACCGGCTCGCGGTCATGGAGCCAGGCAAGCTCCTCACGCGCCGGGCGGGTGAGGATGGTGCACGTCAGCATCCAGCGTGCCCCGTCCTTGTCGTGGATGCTGGGACCAGGCCGCGGCGCCGGGTGCGAGGCCGGCACTGGCCACCACGCGCACAGCCCGGCCAGCGCGAGCGGCTCCTCGTCCTGACGGCTGACGGCGTAGGGACGGGACCGAGGTCGCTCAGGCTCGTCCGGGCTCACGCTGTCGACAGCCGGGCGGCGCCACTCGTACCAGCAGTCGGCGGGCACGAGGGCACGGAAGGAGCGGAAGGCCTGTCGGAAGGTGGGCTTGCTCGCTGCGGTCTCACTGCGTGCGTTGAAGGCGCGGAAGGCGACGTCAGCCCGCCTGGCCCAGCCAGGCAGCAGCCCCCAGCGTGCGCAACGCAGCTGACGGGCTGCACGCACGTCGTCGTCTCCCGCGCTGTCCCGGGCAAGACGCTCGACCACGACGCGCACGTCGGATCCTGGCGCGATGTTCCACGAGGCCTCGACCTCCTCGGTCGGGGGAAGGGGATCGGCGTCGAAGTAGCGAGCCACCGCCGCCCCGGCGCTCCAGGAGCCGTAGCGTCCGCACATACCCTCAGGGTGTCACAGCCCGGGCTCCACAGGCACCTGCCGTGACACCCCGGACGGCGACCCTCCACAGCCGTCCAGCGGCGACAGGCGCGCGCCTGGCACGGTCGAGGCATGGCAGCTGCTCCTACGTGCCCGCCGGCCGCACAGGCCCTGGTCTCCTTGACCGTGCCCTGGCACCTCGCGGTCGTCAGCGGCCCCGACGCCGGAGCCGTCCTGGCGCTGCCCGCCCACGGCACCCTCGTGCTCGGACGGGGCGAGGTCCTCACTGATCCCTTTGCCTCACGTCGCCAGCTCGCCGTCCAGGTCCTGCCTGAGAGGGTCGTCGTCAGCCCGGTCGCCTGCAGCGTCCCACCGCTGTGGAGACGCCGGCGTCTGGGTCCTCTCCTCCTTCCGGCGGCTGGACGGCTCCGACGCGGCTCGGTGTGGCGCGAGGGCGAGCGTCTCCAGGTAGGCACGAGCCGCCTGGAGCTGCGCCGCCGCCCGTCCCGGCTCTGCCCCGCAGTACCGGCGCCCGCCACGGGTAGCCCCTGGTGGCGCCTCCTGGCCGCCGTCGCCGTCCTGGCGACGGCTGGCGGGGCGCTCACCCTAGTCCTCTCGCGCGGTGCCTCCACACGCAGCTGGTCCAGCGCGCTCATGTCCCTGCCCCTGGCGCTGCTGGTACTCACACGGCTGGTCGGGCGTGCTGAGCGCCGCCGCCACGGTCCTGCACGCCGTCGCCGGGGAGCCACGGGCTGGGAGCACCGCAGGCCGGACCCGGCTCAGATGCTCCTCCTCCTGGCCCAGCCCGCCGCACCCGTGCCACAGACGACGACGCTCAGCGCGTGGCTGGGACGCCGGCGTCGACGAAACCTGCTGGAGCTGGCGGCAGGCGAGGGCGTCGCGGTGACCGGCCCCCGCGCACAGCGCTGTCTGACCTGGTGGTGCGCCCAGGTGGTCGCTACCGGCCAGGGACTGGCCCGCTACCAGGACGGGTACTGGCGGCTGTGGTGGGGGCAGGACAGCCGACCGGCTACCGCTCGCCTGGCTGGCAGCAGCCAGCACCTGCCTTCCTGGGCCACGGCCGTTCGCCCTGTCCCTCCGCGCACGGCGCCACCGTCACAGACCTGGGCCGTGGCCGCCACCACCCTGATCGACCAGGCCTGGAGGCAGCACTCGACCACGCTGGCAGGACCAGCCATCGATGTCAGTGCGCAGGAGGACTCCGTGCCGGCTCAGGTCCTGCTGTCCGACCTCGTCGGTGAGGTCGACCAGGACCAGGTGGCGCTGAGGTGGTCCTCGCCAGCCGCTACCACCGGGCTGGAGGCGGTGCTGGGAGTCGGTGCACGTGGTCAGGCGGTTGCCGACCTGGTCCAGCACGGGCCTCACGCCCTGGTGGCAGGGACCACGGGCTCGGGCAAGTCCGAGCTGTTGCGGGCCTGGCTCCTCCAGCTGGCCTGCGCCCTGCCCCCTGAGCGGCTGTGTCTCGTGCTCGTGGACTACAAAGGAGGCTCGGCCTTCGGCCCCCTCACACGACTGCCACACGCTGCCGGGGTGCTGACGGACCTGGACCCGGCCATGACCGCACGGGCCCTGGCCTCGCTGGAGGCCGAGGTGCGCCGTCGGGAGAGGCTCCTGGCCGGGCTCGCCCTGGCCGACCTGGCGGCGTGGGAGGCGCTGTCGCTGCGGCCACCGGGCTCGGACCAGCCGGGGAGCGCACCTTCCTCGGCGTGCCCGACCAGGTCGGCTCCTGCGTCCCCGCCGCCGCGGCTGGTGATCGTCGTCGACGAGTTCGCCGTCCTGGCCAGCTCCCACCCACAGGTCCTGGAGAACCTGGTACGGGTCGCTGCGCAGGGGCGCAGCCTGGGCCTGCACCTCGTGCTGGCCACACAGCGTCCGTCCGGCGCAGTGTCCCAGACCGTGCGCGCCAACATCTCGCTGCGCGTGTGCCTGCGGGTCCTGGACCCAGCTGACTCTCGCGATGTCCTTGGCCACGCGCAGGCCGCCGAGCTGTCCGGTGGCCCCGGCCGTCTCATGGTCACTGGTCTGGACGAGGCCGAGCGCCTGGTGCTGCAGGCACCGTGGTGCGGCTCGCAGGACGGCGTCGTCCAGAGCGTGGCCGAGATGGTGGACGAGCTGTGCGCCGCGGCCTCCCGGCTCGGTGCCAGGACGTGGCGCCCCTGGACCGATCCCCTGCCGCACCACGCCCAGCGCCCCGGTCCCAGGATCGAGCCGTCCGACGAGGTGTCCACAGGTATCGCGCTGGCGCTGCTCGACGAGCCCGAGGACCAGCGGACCACTGCCTGGAGGTGGCGGCCGGACCAGCCTCTGCTCGTCCTGGGCTCACCCGGGTCCGGACGCTCAACGGCCCTGGCCTCAGCCGCTCTCGGTCTCCTGGACGCAGCCCTGGCAGACGGCGGCCCGGCACCCGGCCACGGCGTGCACCTGTGCGGCCTGCCCGAGCAGATCAGGCAGCGCTATCCCGTGCTCGCACAGGGTGCCGCAGGGGTCGGGACCGTGGTCGGGCCGGAGGACCCTCGCCGCCTGGCACGGCTGTGGGAGCTGGCAGCAGGTGGAGCGCTCAGCGGCGACGTGCTGGTCCTCGACGACGTCGACCGCCTGGTGCCCGCTGTCGACGCCTCACGCGGGCCCGGTGAAGGGCTCGTCCTGCTGGAGACCCTGTGCCGCGCCTGTGGCGTCACAGGCACCGGGCTGGTCATCAGCGCACCGCTGTCACACTCCGTCTCCCGCTGGGCGACGACGGTGCGCACCCGCCTGGTGCTCGGTGCCAGCCAGGGGGACCAGGCGGCCGTCGCCGGTCTGCCCAGAGGCGTGGTGACCGGCTCAGTCCCAGGACGAGGGGTGCTGTCGGGCTACGACCCGGAGGCGTCCCGGCCGGTGGAGTGCCAGGTCCTTCTTCCGGGGCCGGGAGAGAAGGGCCGTCTGCCCGGTCCTCGAGGGCTGCGGCCTGTTCCCACGGACCTTCTCCTGGAGCCCACCGCCGACGGCCTCGCAGCGGCCGTCTGGGCGGTGGGAGGCGACGACGCTGCACCGCTCCCCGTCCCCGAAGGCTCGGTGCTCGTGGTGGGGCCCGCAGGTTCCGGACGCTCAACCACTCTGGCCACGCTCAGGGCTGTCTGCGCAGCACGAGATCCCCTCGTCGTCGACGACCTGGACCTGTGCGCAGGCAGCGGGCTCAGCCACATCGAGCAGGCTCTGTCACAGGGCCGCACGGTCCTGGCCTCAGCCCTGACCGAGCGGGTGGCGACCAGCTTTCGCGGCGTCCTGGCCGAGCTGAGGTCGCGGGCAGACCTCATCGTGCTGTGGCCGACGGTCGGTCCCACCTCCCAGGTGGCTGGAGTCCCGCTGCGGGCGGTGGCTGACCCTCGTCATCCCACCCAGCCGGGACGCGGTGCGCTGGTGCGTCACGGTCGCGCAGAACCGATCCAGGTGGCTCGCCCCGCCTGAACGAGCAACGCATAGCACCGAGGTGGAGAAAGACCCCTGTGAGGATCACGACAGCATCTCAGGCACAGGTCTCATCGCGCATCTCTTGCCCTCCCTGTGCCCACGTGTGAGGGTTGACCCAGAACGCGGTCACCCGCTGTTCACCTTCGAGGCGCACCGCCTCAGCTGAGCAGCTGACTGCAACGACCCCGAAGGGAGCCCTCATGGACTGGCGCAGCCAGGCAGCATGTCTTTCAGTTGACCCTGAGCTCTTCTTCCCCGTTGGCAACACTGGTCCTGCCATCGCCCAGATCGCTCAGGCGAAGGAGGTCTGCGCTCGCTGTGACGTCGTTGACACCTGCCTGAAGTGGGCGCTGGAGAACGGCCAGGACGCCGGTGTGTGGGGAGGCATGAGCGAGGACGAACGCCGTTCTCTCAAGCGCCGCGCCGCTCGCGCTCGCCGCTCCTCCTGACCCGGCCCTCCTCACAGCAAGCGCCCCGGAACCTAGGCTTCGGGGCGCTTGTCATAGCACGGGCGGTCGTGGGCCTGCCGTTCAGGACTCCTGGAGGCGGGCGTGGATGGCGACGTCCGTGCCCTGCCCGCCCTCGGCGGACTGCCAGCTGATCGAGCCCCGCAGCTCACCGCGCACCAGCGTCTGGATGATGCGTGTGCCCAGCCCGCTCATGATCCTGCCCGGAGCCACCCCCTGGCCGTCGTCGATGACGTGGACCTCCAACCGGCTCCCTTCTCGCTGCGCGGTCACGGTCACCGTGCCGTCGCGGTCCTCCAGACCGTGCTCGACGGCGTTGGTGACCAGCTCGGCCAGTACCGTGGCCAGGGCCTGGGCGGCATCAGCCTCGACGACTCCGAACTTGCCCTCCAGGCGAGTAGCGACCCGCCCGGTCGCGGTGGCCACCGAGGCCGCCCCGCGCAGGATGGAGGCAAAGACCTCGTCGAAGTCGACCGTCTCGTCGACGTTGTGACTCAGCGCCTCGTGCACGGTGGCGATCGTGGCGACCCGGCGCTCGGCCTCGGCCAGGGCCTCTCGGGTCTCGTCGTTGGTGGCGCGGCGCCCCTGCATCCGCAGCAGCGCCGAGACGGTCTGCAGGTTGTTCTTCACCCGGTGGTGAACCTCGCGGATCGTGGCGTCCTTGTTGAGCAGGACCTGCTCACGCCGCCGGATCTCGGTGACGTCACGCACCAGCAGCACGGCACCGGCACGGTGCCCGCCCAGCGTCAGCGGGATCGAGCGCAGCGACAGGAACGCTCCTCCCACCTCGACCTCAGTGAGCCAGGCCTGACGCCCCATGAGCACCACGGCCATCGTCTCGTCCACCGGAGTTCGTTCCGGGATGATCGAGGTCACGGCCTCGGCAAGCTGACATCCCTCCAGCTCACCGTCGATACCCAGGCGGTGGAAGCAGGAGTACGCGTTCGGCGTGGCGAAGCGGACCCGGCCCTCGTCGTCGAGGTGGACCACGCCGTCGGCCACGCGTGGCGTGCCGTGCCTCATGGTGGTGCCGGCCCCGCGGATCGGGAAGGTGCCCTCGGCGATCATCGTGCACAGAGAGTCGGCCAGGTCCTCCAGGTGCTTGTCCCCCAGCCTGCCGCCACGGATCAGACCCACAGAGGTCTCCCGCGTCATGATCGCGACGGCGTGCCCCTCACGTACCACCGGCACGTACTCCTCACGCACCGCCGTCGTCCCGGTCCACTCCGGGTCCGAGGCCACGAGGATCTGCTCGCCGTCGTAGGCCTCGACAGCCATCGCCTCACGGGCGGTGGGCATGCGCCGCCCGATGACGTCCTCCAGGTGGACCGTGTTGCCGCCCGAGGGCCGGCAGTGGGCGATGGCCACGAAGCGCCCGGAGTCGGTCTTGGCCCACAGGACCAGGTCGGACACCGACAGGTCCGTGATCACCTGCCAGTCGGCCACGAGCTGGTGGAGCCAGTCCAGGTCGGCCGGGTCCAGGTCGACGAGGCCACGGATAGCGGTCGGCAAGAGGTTTGACACAGGTGGATCGTACCGAGGCACCGGGCCTGGCGTGCCACGTGGCAGGATCTAGGTCGTGAAGAAGACCGTGACAGTTACCTATCCCGCCGAGCCACAGCGCGTGACCCAGATGCTGGCCGACCCTCGCTACCTGCGTGGGCGCCTGAGCCGGGTCGACCTGGAGGACGCTGAGGTCGAGGTCACCGAGCGCGGCCGAGGCTTCGTCTCCACCGTCCGCGGGCAGGTCCCGTCCAGCCGCCTGCCGCAGGCCGCCGCGCGCTTCGTGCGCTCCGCCGTCGGCTTCGCCCTGAGCGAGTCCTGGGGCGAGCCGGCTGACGACGGCGCCCGCGACGGCAGCATGGAGGTCACCGTGAGCGGGGCACCGGTACGCCTGGGTGCCCGGCTACGCCTGAGGCCGGCCACGACGCAGGTCACGACGCTCACCATGGACCTGGACCTCGGTGTCAACGTCCCTCTGCTGGGACGGTCCTTGGAGGACAAGGCGATGAGTATGGTCGACGCCGTCGTCACCGACGAGGAGAGGCGCGCGGCCGCCTGGCTCGCCGACCACTGACCCTTCACCCCGTGACCGACGTGTGCCCGGTAGCGCGCCTGACCGCCGCCAGCCTGGGGCGAACAGCGCGCCCACGCACTAGTCCTCCTCCCCCTCACATGACACGATCGAGCCATGACTGACACCTCTGACATCATCACCCCCACCGAGACGAACTCCGTGTGGGCCCAGCGCACCGGCACGCGCCAGTACCTGGCTCACAACGCGCGCGGCGGTGAGGTCCGCGTGGGGACGGGACCGGGTGAGCTCTCCCCCGGCGAGCTGCTCAAGATAGCCCTGGCCACCTGCAACACCCTGTCTGCCGACCACCGGCTGGCCAAGGCGCTGGGCGAGGAATTCGAGGCCAATGTCATCTGCGCCTCGATCAAGAACGAGGATGAGGAGCGCTACTCCGATCTCGATGTCCAGATCATCACCGACCTGTCCTCCCTGACCGCTGAGCAGCTAGCCACCCTGCACCAGCGGGTCGAGAGTGCGATCGAGCGCGGCTGCACCGTGGGTCATACGATCGAGAAAGGTGCTGCTGTGCGCCTGCACCTGCTGGACGACAAGGACTGAGGACGAGCACATGTCAACCCGGCTTACCGTCTTTGAACGAGCGCTGGACAAGGCACTTGAGCTGCCCGCGCGTCGCATTGAGGAAAACGTTGCGCACATGCGCCGGGAGTACCCCGGTGCCGATGTCGCTGAGCTCGCGCGCCGTGCTGCTGACCGCTTCCGCACCGAGTCCGGGCTGACCTCCGGGGCGGTGGGTGCCTCGGCGGCCTTGCCGGCGGTCGGCACCGGTACCGCAGCGGTGCTGACGGTCGGGCAGACCACGGTCTTCCTGGCTAGCGCGGTCAAGTACGTCCTGACCGTCGCTGAGCTGCAGGGCATGCGCGTGGTTACACCAGACAAACGGCGTGCACTCGTGCTCTCGGCGCTCCTGGGCCAGGACGGCGCCGAGGCCATCCAGGGGTCCCTCGGCCTGTCCACCCTGTACTGGGCGGCGCAGTCCCTGGCGCAGATGCCGATGCCCACCGTGCGCTCGATCAACGCCCAGCTCGTCAAGCGACTGGCCAGGCACCAGGCCGTGCGCGGCGGCGCCCTGGTCCTGGGGCGTCTTCTCCCCTTCGGGATCGGCGCCGCCATCGGGTGGAGCGGCGGACGCGCGCTGGCCAACCAGGTGATCGAGGGCGCTCAGGCGGCGCTGGGCCCCGCACCGCTTGATACCGACGACGTTGAGGTGATCGAGGCATGACGGCACCGTCCACGGGTACGGCACCTGTTCCGAGCGGATACCCGAGCCTGGAGCGGATGGGGCTCAAGGCTCCCGACGGCGTCGACGTCGCCTACGAGGACCTGCTGGCAGAGGTCCTGCTCGACGGAACCCCCAAGGGTGACCGCACCGGGACCGGTACCCGTTCCCTGTTCGCCCGCCAGCTGCGTTACGACCTGTCACAAGGCTTTCCTCGGATCACCACCAAGTTCATCGCCATGAAGGCGGTCAAGGGCGAGCTGCTGTGGTTCCTCCAGGGCGCGAGCAACATCGCCTGGCTGCGTGAGCACGGCATCACCATCTGGGACGAGTGGGCGGACGAGCACGGTGAGCTCGGCCCGGTCTACGGTGTCCAGTGGCGCTCGTGGCCCTCGCGAGAGAGCGGGGCGATCGACCAGATCACGCAGTTGATCCACACCCTGCGGCACGACCCGGACTCACGCCGGATGGTGGTCTCGGCCTGGAACGTCAGCGAGCTGGACCGTATGGCGCTGGCTCCCTGCCACGCCTTCTTCCAGTGCTACGTGGCTGACGGCCGACTGAGCCTACAGGTCTACCAGCGCAGCGCCGACCTCTTTCTCGGCGTGCCCTTCAACATCGCCTCCTACGCGCTGCTGACCCACATGCTCGCGCAGCAGACGGGTCTGGAGCCCGGTGAGCTGGTGTGGACCGGCGGCGACTGCCACGTCTACGACAACCACGTCGATCAGGTCCGCCAGCAACTGGCCCACGTGCCCCAGGCCTATGCCTTCCCCACGCTGCGGCTGCACCAGGCCGAGTCCATCGACACCTACACGATGGAGGACATCGACGCCTCAGCAGGCTACGAGCACCACCCTGCGATCAAGGCTCCGGTGGCGGTGTGAGCATCCACGACGTCGGGGCGATCTGGGCCCAGGACCGCAGCGGCATCCTGGGTGCCCGGGGCGGCATGCTGTGGCGCGTGCCCGCTGACTTCCGCCATTTCAAGGCCGCGACCCTGGGTGGAGTGGTCATCATGGGCCGCACCACCTGGGACTCCATTGGCGCTGCCCTGCCCGGGCGACGCAGCATCGTGCTCACGCGCCAGCCAGGGTGGTCTGACGCCTCGGCCCTGGTTATGAGCGATCTTAGGCAGGCGGTCCAGGCTGCCCGGGGGGCGCTTCCTGACCTGGGGCCTGACCCACGCGACCAGCGTGACCAGTGGCTGCCACGTGTGTGGGTGATCGGTGGAGGACGTGTCTATGACCAGGCCCTGTCCCTGGGGCTGGTTGACACGGCTGTGGTCTCGACCCTTGACCTTGACGTGCGTGTTCAGGCAGGCCAGGACGCGGTACACGCTCCCCTGCTCACACCCGCTCACTGGCACCTGGATAAGTCCCGTTCTGACCCAGCGGGCTGGTGGCGTCCGGTTTCAGGGGACGCGGCCTGGCGGGTTGACCACTGGGTTCGTCACGAAAGCGCAAGCTGAAACTAGAACGTTAGAGTCCTTTTCTACAGTCTTTTCTACGTCACTTCAGCATTTCACCTGGATGCCATCTAGACTTCCCTCATTTTCCTTCAATTCACTACTAGAACGTCATAGTCTCCTTCCGTCATCACGGACCGCACTGGAGCGGTCACCGGAGACAGGAGTTCAGACATGACAACCCCTCTCATCTCAATCGCCTTGGTCGGTGCAGGACGTATCGGCAGCCACCACGCCCGAGCCGTCACTGCCGAGGTCCCCGGGGCGAGGATCTCAGTCGTCGTCGATCCTCGCGAGCAGGCGGCCCAGCATCTGGCTGAAGAACTCGGAGCCCGCCCGGTCAGCACCCTGGAGGAAGCGCTAGCTGATCCCGGCCTTGACGCCGTCCTCATCACAACTCCCGCCGCCCTGCACGCAGACGCTATCGTGGCCGCGGCCCAGGCTGGCAAGCACGTCTTCACCGAAAAGCCTCTGACCACCACGATCGAGGACGCCCACCGTGCCATTGACGCCTGTGCACAGGCAGGAGTACGTCTACAGGTCGGCTTCAACCGCCGCTTCGCCCCCGGATTCGCTGCTGCCCGCGCGGCGGTCGACGACGGCCGCATCGGTGCCATCCGCCTCATGCGCTCCCTTACCCGTGACCCAGGGCCCTTTGCCGCCGACCCCAGCCGCATCCCCCAGTGGACCATGTTCCTGGAGACCCTCATCCATGACTTCGACACCCTCCTGTGGCTCAACCCCACCGCCGAGGTCCTCACCGTCTCCGCCGTGGCCAATGCCTTGATTCGCCCAGAGGCCAAGGCTGATGGATTCATCGATACCGCCCACGTCACCCTCACCTTCGACAACGGCGCCGTCGCCACCGCTGAGGCATGTTTCGAGGCGCTCTACGGCTATGACGTGCGCGGGGAGGTCTTCGGTTCCGGCGGTATGGCTATCGCCGGCAGCGGCCGCGAAAACGACATGACCTACTTCGGTCCCGAAGGTGCTTCCTGGGCAACATCCCGGATGGACACCGACCTGCTTCACAGCGCCTACGTCGCGGAGCTCACGGCCTTCATACGTACCGTGCGCGGCGAGCAGCTCCCGGTCCCTGGCGCTGAGGACGGCTTACGTGCCCTGCGTGTGGCACACGCTGCCATCGCCTCCGTCATGCAGTCCCGTCCCGTCGAGCTGTCGGAGGTGGCCAAGTGAAGGCTTTCACCCTGGCGGCATGCGCCGAGATGATCTACCTGGACAAGCCCTTCCTGGAGCGCACGACGGCGATCGCCGACCACGGTCTGGCAGTGGAGATCTGGGACTGGACCACCAAGGACCTTGATGCCCTGGCTGCCCAGCGCACCGACGGCGTACACGTGGTCTCCATGACCGGATACATCCAGGGAGACCTCACCACGGATGACGGGACCTGTCAGCTCCTGTCCACGGCACAGGAGTCCCTCAAGGCTGCTGAGAAGCTGGAGTGTCCGGTCCTCAACTTCCACGGCACAGGCCTGGGTGAGGGTGGAATCCCCGTCGTCGCCAACGCTCACCCCACACCCAGCGACTGGCTGCGAGCCGCAGACACATGCCGCCGTCTGGCCGATCTCGGGGAGCGCGAGGGACGCGTCTTCACCTTGGAAAACCTCAACCTCCCGGTGGACCATCCAGGTACTCCTTTCGCCCTCGCGGCGCACACGCTCGCGCTCGTGGCCGCTGTGGACTCCCCCTACCTGAAAATGAATCTGGATCTTTACCACGCCCAGATCGGCGAGGGGAACCTTATCGAGACCTGCCGGGAGAGCCTGCCCTATATCGGCGAGCTCCAGGTCGCCGACGTCCCTGGCCGTGCCCAGCCCGGAACCGGCGAAATCAACTACCGCGCCGTGGCCCGCGCCCTTGCTGACATGGGGTATCGAGGCAATATCGGTATGGAGGCCTGGGCGACCGGAGACGGGCCGGACGGCTCCACCGCGGTCTGCGACGCCGCGCTGGAGGAATTCGTGTCGACCTTCACCGTGGAGGTGGCCCAATGAGCCAGCATCCTGCAAGCCAGTACTCCCAGCTCAGTGCGCTGACCCACGAGCAGATCTCCGCCGCGGTCGATGCCACACCTCCATCGGGCAAGCGCCGAGGAATCGCTGCCCTGGCAGCCGTGGCCACCATTGGTTCCCTCTTGTTCGGCTACGACACCGGCGTCATCTCCGGCGCCCTGCCGTACATGTACATGCCCTTCGCAGCTCGCGGCCTCCAGCTGACCGCGCTGGAGGAGGGCGCTATCGGAGGAGTCCTCCTGGTGGGGGCCGCCTTCGGCGCCTTGTTCGGAGGGCGTCTGTCTGACCGGTTCGGACGGCGCCACAACATCACGATGCTCGCCATCATCTTCTTCTTTGGCGCGCTCGGCACAGCCCTGGCCCCCAACATGTGGGTCATGTACCCCTTCCGCTTCGTCCTGGGGCTGGCGGTCGGAGGGGCCTCGGCGACCGTCCCGGTCTACCTGGCCGAGACGGCCCCCAAGCGCATCCGTGGCTCGATCGTGGCCGTCGACCAGCTCATGATCATCACCGGTCAGCTGCTGGCCTACACCACTAACGCCATCATCAACTCCGCCAACGGCGGTCCGCAGCTGACTATTGATGCTGACCCCTCAGGCACCCTGGCACCAGGTACCTATCTCTACGACGACATCACGGCGCTGGCCGCATCCAACGGCGGCTCCATGAGCGAGGCTGACTACCACGCCTTCCTCGACCAGCTCATGATCTCGGCAGGCAACGGCATGACGTGGCGCTACATGCTCGTCATCGCCTCGCTGCCCGCCATCGCCCTGTGGATCGGCATCCGCCTCATGCCGGAGTCCTCACGCTGGTACATTGCCAAGGAACGCCTCTATGACGCCATCGGCGCCCTCAAGCGTGTGCGCCACGAGTCCAAGGACGGCCCCCTGGTTGATGAGATCATCGACATGGTCGAGGCACGCCAGCACGAGCAGGACAGTGTCCGGGCCAAGGGTCTGGGATACGTCCTTGCGACCCCGTGGCTGCGCAAGCTGCTCCTGGTCGGTATCTTCCTGGCGGTTATCAACCAGACCACCGGTGTCAACACCGTCATGTACTACGCGCCCAAGATCCTCTCCTACGCCGGCATGGGAACATCCGCGGCCATCACCTCCCAGGTCGCCAACGGCGTGTTCTCGGTGGTCGGAGCAGCGATCGGCATCTGGCTCGTGGGGCGTCTGCCCCGGCGCACCATCCTCATCTTCGACGTCATCGCCGTCGGGGTAGTCCTACTGTCCATCGCCGCCACCTTCCAGTTCGCCATCGCCCCGCACATGAGTACAGGCACGACCCCGCCATCGTGGGCAGCTTTCCTCGTCCTCGCCCTCATGGGGGTGTTCATGCTCGTTGTTCAGGCCACGAACGGCTCAGTCGTGTGGACCATGATGGGGGAGATCTTCCCTGCGGACGTACGCGGTGTGATGAACGGGGCAGCAGTGTTCTGCCTGTGGATCACCAACGCCATTATCACCTGGACCTTCCCCGCCATGATAGAGGGGCTGGGTGGGGGCCTGACCTACACCTTCTACGGGGTGCTCAACCTCGTGGTGGCACTCGTCCTGTTCAAGATTATGCCTGAGACCAAGGACAAGTCCCTGGAACAGATCGAGCTGGAGATGGAGGCCCGCTACTCCTAGGCAGCAGCCGGGAGGGTGGATACCTCTGCCCTCCCGGCCATGTAACGTTCCGGCACAGGTGGAGCACTAGAGCGGAGGAACACACATGTCTCGTGGCCCCAGCGGCAAGGTCACCCTTGTCGACGTCGCCCGTGAGGCCAACTGCTCGGTCTCCCTCGTGTCCATCGTCATGCGCGACGCGCCCGGGGCCTCTGAGCAGACCCGGGCGCGCGTGCGCGCTGTGGCGGACCGCCTCGGCTACCGTCCTGACCAGCGTGCCCGAGGACTGCGCCGCCAGCGTTCCGGACTCATCGGCGTCACCTTCAACGTGCTCCAGCCTTTCCATGCCGACCTCGTCGAAGGTCTTTACCAGGCCATTGACGACACGGACTACCAGCTCGTCCTGGGCGCCGTGGTCGCGAACACCGACGACATCGCGGCCGCCGAGCCCCTCCTCCAGGACCGCTGCGAGGCGCTCATCCTCCTGGGGCCAACCGTATCCACCTCCCGGGTGGCCGCCCTGGGATCCGAGGTGCCCGTCGTCGTGGTCGCCCGTCCCATGGCGTCGCAGAGCATCGACATCGTGCGGATCGATGACCGCGGTGGCATGAACCAGCTGGTCCGTCACCTTCATGACCTCGGCCATGAACGCATCATCCATGTCGACGGTGGTCGCGCCCCGGGCTGCGAGGAACGTGTGGCCGGTTACCGCGAGGCGATGCACTCGCTCGGGCTTGGTGACAAGGCCCAAGTTCTGCGCGGGGGCCTGAACGAGGAGGACGGCCAGCGGGCTGCCGATGATGTCCTTGCCATGCAGCCGCGTCCGACGGCGGTCATGGGCTTCAATGACCGCTGTGCCTCCGGCATCGTCAGCCACCTGGTTACGGCCGGGCTCAGCGTACCCGCAGACATCTCCGTCACCGGGTTCGACAACTCCCGTCAGGCGAGCCGCTGCATCGTCCCCTTGACCACCATCGCTCAGGACACCCGCCTCATGGCCCGCACGGCCCTGGAGCGGGCGATCGGGCGGGCGACCAACCGTTACCTGCCCACCGAGCAGGTCCTCGTGCCAAGCCTGGTCACCCGCTCCTCCACCTCCTCACCACGCTAGCGCCATCCACGATACCAACAGCGTGCACGCTCCGCACCGCCTCACCTCCTCGTGCAAGCAGCAACGGTCTCGTCCCCTCGCGCTCCCACGTTCTGCCTGCCGCTCAGGGACGGCTATGGTGGCGCGGTGCCCGAGCCCAGTTCCATCCCACCGTGCCCTGATGCCTCAGGGCAGCAGAGACGTTCCCCATCACACACGCTGACCTCTTCGACCACACTGCGCGCGCTGCTGGTCATCGTCCTGTTCACTTACGTGGCGCAGAACATGCTCAATGTGTCGATCGCCCCGCTGGCCCGGGCGCTGGACCTGGCTGAGTGGGTGGTGGGGCTGGCGGTCTCAGCGGCAGCATTGTTCGTCACCATGCTCTCCCAGTTCTGGGGCCGACGCTCAGTAGCCTGGGGACGACGGCGGGTGCTCCTGACCTCCCTCAGCCTCGCCCTGGTGGCCGGTTGCCTGTTCAGCGCTGCCGTGGGCTTGCGCTCGGCTGGTCTGCTGGGCGCCGCCGTAGCCTCCGCCGCGATCGTGGTGGCCCGCGGTCCCTTCTTCGGCTCGGCAGTCGCCGCCATCCCTCCCACGGGCCAGGCGCTCATTGCCGAGATCACTCCCGATGAGGCCAGCCGCGTGCGCGGCATGGCGGCGTTCTCGGGGTCGGTCCAGCTCTCGATCATGATCGGCTCGGTGGTCTCCTCCGCCTTGGCGGCCTGGTGGATCTTCGCCCCGGTCCACGCCACACCCTGGTTCGTTCTCATCTCGCTGCTGGTGGCGTGGCGGTGGGTGCCGCGTGAGGACAGTACCTCCTCCCGGCCTGCGGCCGCACCCTCCCCCAGGGACCGCCACGCGCTGCCTCCTTACGTGTCCTGGCGGGACCCCCGGATCACACCCTGGATGGGGGCCGGCATTGGCATGTTCTTCACTGCGGGGGTCGTCCAGATCACGATGGGATTCATCGTCCAGGACCGCCTGGGTCTTCCTGCGCAGTCTGCCGTGTCACTGACCGGTCTCATGCTCCTGGCCAATGCCGCTGGGGCCATGGCGACGCAGCTGCTGGCGGTCCCTCGCCTGGCCTGGTCGCCTGTCCGCCTGCTGCGGACGGGGACGGTGCTGGGCTTGACGGCGCTGGCGGCCTTGTCGTGGGCCCCCTCCGCCTGGGCCCTGGCCACCTCGACCTTCGTCCTCGGTACAGCCTCAGGGCTGACTGGCCCGGGCTTCACCGCAGGAGGCTCCTTGGCGGTCTCCCCCGCCGAGCAGGGCGGCGTGGCCGGGGTACTCAACGCAACCGGCTCGGTGACGTGGATCGTCGCCCCGGTGACGGCGACGGCGCTCTACGGCTGGAAGCCCCTGGCACCCTTCATGCTTGCGCTGTCTATCTTGCTGGTCTCGACCCTCGTGGCCTGGGCGCGCCTGGGCAGAGCGCGGCCTGCCAGACGCGTGTGAGGGCCGTGACGATACCGCTGGGGCGTACCCGGCGTGTGCTGGCTGCGTGTGCACACACCTGTGGGGCCCAGCCGCATTGCGGCTGGGCCCCACAGACCGGACAAGGAGGCCGTGTCACCAAGCCTCACGTGCCTACGTTCAGGAGTACTTCTCCTCGAAGTGACGCTCCAGGGACTCCAGCGAGTGCCCGAAGGTCTCAGGCAGGTAGCGGAAGTAGAAGATGAGCGTGACCAGGTTGATGCCTGCGAAGACGAAGAAGGTATTGCCCTGAACGGCCTCGATGAGGTTGGGGAAGGCGAAGGCGACGATGACGTTGCCCATCCAGTTGCAGAACACGGCAACACCGTTGGCCAGCCCTCGCACCCGCATCGGGAACATCTCGGAGAGCATGAGCCAGAAGGTCGGGCCGATGAAGCACTGCATGGAGAACAGGAAGGTGAGCATGAAGAACAGCACCATGAGGCTGCGCACCATGGACTCGGGGGCCAGGAACATCGAGCCCAGTGCCAGGAGCGAGACGACAACGCCGAACTGACCGATGAGCATCATGCGGCGCCGTGGAAGGCGCTTGAGGAAACCGATACCGATGGACACCGCGACCACCGAGACCACACCGTTGGCGATGGTGGCTACCAGGGCGGCCTGGGTCCCCAGGCCCGTGGTCTGCAGGATGGTCGGTGCGTAGTACATGATGCCGTTGACGCCGGTCAGCTGGGACAGGGCCGCCAGACCGATGCCGATGAGGGTGATCTTCCGGATCCAGGGCACGCGCAGGTCCGACCAGGAGCCGTTGCCCACGCTGCGCTCCTCCTCAACGCGGCGCACGATGTCACGTCCTTCGGTCTCAACCTCGTCTGGCATACGCACCTCGTTGAGGACCTCCCACATCTCCTGCACCCGGCCCTTGTTGGCCAGCCAGCGTGGGGACTCCGGCAGCAGGTGGATCCCGATCCACAGGCCGATGGCCGGTAGAGAGGCAATGACCAGCATCCAGCGCCACACATGTGCCTGGGGCCAGGTAACGGCGATGAAGGCGTTGAAGGAGTAGGCCAGGAGCTGACCGGTGACGATCATGAGCTCATTGCGGGCCACCATGGTCCCACGGATGCTGACTGGAGCCATCTCAGACAGGTAGACCGGCACGGTGGCACTCGCGCCCCCAACTGCCAGGCCAAGGAAGAAGCGGAAGCCCACGAGCACGCCATAGTTGGGGGAGACTGCACAGCCGACGGCGCCGAGCAGGAAGATGACGGCCACCATCATGATGTTCTTCTTGCGCCCGTAGCGGTCGGACAGCCGGCCGCCGACGATGGCACCAAAAGCGGCTCCCAGGGTCAGGGAGGAGGTAACGATGGACTCTTGGAAGGCGCTGAGCCCCAGGCCTCCCTCCTCTGCCGCCATCTTGAGGAAGGGTAGTGCTCCCGAGATCACGCCGGTGTCGTAGCCGAACAGGAGACCACCAAGGGTGGCGATGGTGCGGATGGTGAGCAGACGCTTGTCAACTCTCTCCTTGACCCCACCACCCGAGCCTGCGCCGCGTGGGGCCCCAGATGACGTCACAGCAGCCATCACGCCCTCACCTCCACGCTGAAGGCGCGGATGAAGTCATCCAGCGCCGTCTCGGAGTCTGCGGAGGCGAAGGCCTCCATGGCCACGGTGCCACGGAATCCCATCTCGGCTAGTGCCGTGGCCACACCGGCATAGTTGATCTCACCGGTTCCGGGCTGGGCGCGGCCGGGCACGTCAGCCACCTGGATCTCTCCAATCCATGGCAGGGCGGCGCGGCAGGCCTCGATGAGGTTTCCCTCGCCGATCTGGGCGTGGTAGAGGTCCAGGTTCAGCCGCAGGTGGGGAGAGTTGACGGCGCTGACCAGAGCCAGGGTGTCACTGGCCTTGGCGAACGGGGTCCCGGGGTGATCCACGGCCGTGTTGAGGTTCTCCAGCTCGAAGACACGTCCTTCGCGTTGGCCAAGCTCAGCAAGGCGGGCGCAGGTGTCAACGGCCCGCAGCCAGTCGCTGGGTGTGGGGTGGGCGTTGGCAACCACGGGGATACCGCCCTCTCCCAGACCGGTGCCGTGGAAGTTCAGACGTGGGCACTCCAGCTTCTCAGCTGCCTTGAGTGACTCCTCCGCGGTTGCCAGGAGCCGGGAGACGCCCTCGTCGGTGGTGAGGTCACCCTGAAGGTAGCCGGTCATTGAGTCGATGTGGACGCCATCGGCCCGACGAGCTGCCAGGGCATCAAGGTCCTTGGTGGACCAGTCCCAGATCTCGACCTTGAGACCGCGGGCGGCGATGGCCTCCACTCGCTCCATGAAGGGGCGCTCCAAGAAGATCATCTCGGAGCACGCCGCCAGCGAGAAGGCGTTGTTGGTGGGGACGGTGACGGGGCTCATCGGGCGATCTCCTTGATGGCGACGGTGCGGTTGTCCTGGATGGAGCGGATGGCGGCATGGGCGATCTGCAGTGCCTTGACGCCGTCGGCACCGGTGGGGACAGGTAGCTCAGCGCCATTGATGACCTGGGTGAAGGCGGAGAGCTCTCCAACGTAGGCGCTGTGGAGAAGATCGGTGTCCGCGCGGGAAGTGTCATAAGAGACTCCGGCCGGTCCGTAGTAGTCCATGTTGCTGGTACGTGGCGAACCTGCTGTTGCCATGCCGCCGTCTCCAAAGACCTCACCACGCACGTCATAGCCGTAGGTGGCGCTGAAGCTCGCTTCCGCGGTGGCGAAGGCCCCGTTGTCGAAGCGCAGGGTGACCACAGAGGTGTCCAGGAAGCCGGACTCACGCGCCTGGGGGCGAATAAGGGCGTCAGCGTGGGCGGTAACCTCCGTGACCTCGGCACCGGGGTTGAGCCAGCGCAGCGTGTCAAAGTCGTGGATGAGGGTCTCCAGGAAGATGGTCCACGCCGGAGTGCGTGCCGGATCCCCGCTGTAGGGGCCGGGGTCGCGGGTCAGGGAGCGCAGGAGCTGGGGGGTGCCCACCCGCCCGTCATCGACCGCCTGACGGGCTGCGATGAAGCCGGGGGCGAAGCGCCGGTTGAAGCCGACTTGGAGGACGACCCCTGCCTGGCGGGCCGCCTCCACGCACTCGTGGGCCTCATCAAGCTCGGTGGTGATGGGTTTTTCAGTGAAGACGTGCTTTCCCGCCTGCGCGGCGGCGACGATGAGATCACGGTGGAGGGCAGCGGGCGTGGTGATGACGACGCCGTCAATGTCCTCAGAGTCGATGAGCGCCGTGGCATCTGACTCAGCCCGCGCCCCCAGGGGCTGGGCAAGGGCCTGGGCCGCCTGCTCACGAGGATCGACGACGGCGACGAGTTGGGCAGTGGGAACATCCAGCGCGATGGCACGGGCGTGGTGGGTTCCAATGCGTCCGGCGCCGATCAGGGCGAGCCGGACGGGGGAAGCAAGAGACACGATGACTCCTTCGTCAGGTCATATCTGGTAGCAGCATCGCCACCTGGCGACGAGAGGAAACTAGCACGTTGCAGACTGATTGCGCTCCTACCCTCATCTTCTCTCAAGATAGATGGCGACTTTCGTCTGTTATTAAGCGAATTTTTGTTCTCAAAGTTTCGTAAGAACGTTCTAGATTTTTAACTCTTCTAGGCCGTCAGCAGTGCCATTACCTCCTGCACGGGTATCACGTGTGGCGGAGCGCGGACCACACGACCGCGGCGCCAGCCAGGAGGGGGAAGCGGTTCCGTCCTCGCCCTCCACGAACGGGCCAGTCACCCGCACACGAAGCACGTTCCACGCCGCGCAACCCTTCCCTCACCTCTCACCACAGATCGCCACTTTTTCCTTGATTCTCAACAATCTACTGCTTGCAACCTATGCCAGAACGTTCTAGATTCCTCACGCATCCGCTCTCCAGACACCACACAGAGGCCCTATGCCCACCCCACGCAAGAGTGCTGTGACCCTCGTCGATGTGGCACGCGAGGCCAACTGCTCGGTCTCGCTAGCCTCCATCGTCATGCGCGACGCCGCCGGAGCCTCCCAGGAGTCCCGACGTCGTATCAAGGCAGTGGCCAAACGTCTGGGCTACCGTCCTGACCAGCGGGCCCGGGCTCTACGCCGATCCCACTCCGGACTTATCGGAGTCACCTTCGGCGTTCACCAGCCCTTCCACGCTGAGCTCGTTGAGGGCCTGTACGCCGCCGCCCAGCACACCGAGCACGAGCTGGTCCTGTCCGCGGTGGTACCCGGCATCGATGACCGCCGGGCAGCAGAGACACTGCTGCGCGACCGGTGCGAGTCACTCATCATGCTCGGCCCGCAGCTGGGCACCGCCCGTCTTCGCCTGCTGGCCGACGAAGTCCCTGTGGTGACGGTTGCACGCCCGCTGGAGTCCAAGGATGTCGACGTCGTCAGAGTCGACGACGCTGGCGGGATGGCCCTGGCGGTGGACCACCTCGTGTCGCTAGGCCACTCACGGATCGTCCACGTCAATGGCGCCCAGGTCCCCTCCTCCGTACAGCGGGAGGCTGGTTACCACCAGGCCATGGCGCGCCACGGCCTGGCAGAGCACGGCGAGATCCTCCATGGAGGCCTGGAGCGCGAGGATGGATTGAGAGCCGCCGCCGAGCTGCTGGAGCGCTCCGCACCACTTCCGACGGCGGTCGTCGCCTTTAACGACCGCGTGGCCTCGGGCCTGATGCAGGGGTTGCTGACAGCTGGGGTGGACATTCCAGGGCGAGTGAGCGTTATCGGCTTCGACAATGCCCGCCGATCAGCCTCGGCGCAGGTGCCTCTGACCACCATCGATCAAAATGCCCCGCTCATGGCCAAGATGGCACTGGACAGGGCGATCGGCCGCGCGGCACGCGAATACCTACCCAGCGAGCAGATTCTCGTCCCTCGCCTCGTGGAGCGCGCCTCAACAGCCGCACCCACCCGCCACTGATCCCTGGGCTCAGCCCACCAGCTCGTGCTCGGTCAGCCACTCCTTGGCGATCACCGCGGAATCGAGCCCGTCAACGGTCGACCGACTGTTGAGCGTGCGCAGCTCCTGGAGGCAGCTCGGCGTGCAGCAGGACCTGGGCCTCACTCATCCCACAGGCGCGCGCCCCGTCAACAGCCTCAGGATCAGCAGACCCCACGGCCGTGTACGCGCTGGTCAGGATACTGGGCAGGGACAGGACGACCAGTGCGAGCAAGGGTGCGCTCAGCCCGATGCCCAGGGCCAGCGCGAAGAGCGTGACCAGTCCGAGGGTGGGCAGGGCGCGTGCTGCTCCTGACAGGCCGCCCCCGCCCGGTATGGCCGACCCAGCAGCCCAGAGGCAGGCCAAGGAGGCTGGCCAGCGTGAGCGTGACCAGGGTGTAGCTCACGTGCTGGGCCAGCAGGACCGCGATACCCAGGGCGCCGGACCAGTGCGCGGGCTCGCACAGGTACTCCAGAGCGTGCAGGAGGCGGCTCACCTGCCCCTCACCCCGCTCTCGGCGTGCACCAGCTCGCTGACGGCGTGCTTGTGCGATGAGGGCGTGCCCAGAAACGTCTGCCGGCACGCCGCCTCGACACAGGCACGCCGCGATGAGTTGAATGCACGCCCCAACCACCAGAACACGCCGCCTCGCATCTAGGTGGTCGTCCGGCTCACCGGAACCTCTCGTGTCGTACCCGCTTCCCCAAGGCCGATGGCCAGGCCCTAGGAGCCTGCGTGCCCTGGAGGAGGCAGGTGTCGCGGAGGAGAACCGCCTGTCAGCCTCTAGCCCCTCACCTGCTCCCTGGCCCTGCCGGGGCCCGTGTAGGGTTCAGGTGCCCGCGACCTGACGGCGCAGCACACCCGGAGGAGAACCTCGTGACCGCTCCTGAACGCATTACCTCGGCGCTGCGCCGAGCCATCCGCCAGGGTGAGCTCGCTCCAGGCAGCCTGCTGCCCCAGGACGAGCTCGCCCGACACTTCGAGGTGTCTCGTAACCCGTTGCGCGAGGCCTTGGCGGTCCTGGCCGGCGAGGGCCTGGTGGAACTGCGGCCCGGACGCCGTGCCGTGGTCCGGTCCCTGACGCCCGCTGAGGTGGCCGAGCTCTACGACCTCCGTATCGCCGTCGAGCCGACGCTGGCCGCTCCGGTGGTCGACGCCGCCTCTCCCCGCTCGCTGACCAGCCTGCGCGCGCTCGCCGCGGCCACGCAGACAGCCAAGGAGCACGGCGACTGGCTGGAGGCGAATTACGAGTTCCACCAGGCGCTGTACACCCTGGCCGAGCGCCCTCGCACGCAGGCGCTGTGCGTCCAGCTGCTAGGAGCCTCTCAGCCCTACTCGGCGCTCAACATCGGCACGCTCGGCGGGCGGGCCAAGGCTGACGACGAGCACCGCCAGATGATCGAGGCGATCGACCAGCGCGACCCCGCCAGGCTGGCCGGTCTCTTCTGCCAGCACCTGCGCGACGCTCGTGACGCCCTGCTGGCCTCTATGGCTGACTAGGAGCCGTAGACGCAGGTGGCGGGGACCCCCGTTACGGGGGTCCCCGCCACCTCGTGCTCGTCCGACGACGTCGCCTGGGCGGGCCGGTCAGTGCTTGACGTCGCTGCGTCGTCCGACCTGCCAGGCAGCGCAGACAGGCGCAGACAGGCTCAGGGCCGGTCGACCCCGCGCCACAGCTCGGTCATCGTCCGGTAGTCACCGGCCGCGTCGAAGTCCTCGCCCGCCACGGCGACGGCGGCGCCCTGGCCCAGAGCAAGCTCTTCAGCGCGCCTGGCAGCCAAGGCCTCACCGGTGGGCAGCGCAGGCCAGCCAGGGTCACCACTGGTCGCCATGTCCAGCACCCAGCCGCGCACCTGGTCGTCACGGGCCCTCATCGCCGGGGTGGACTGCGGCCAGCTGGCCCCCAGCAGCCCTGGACCGTCGCAGGCGTGACCCGCCTGGGCGCCGTCGGCCCGCCCGGTCATCGCCAGGTAGGCGGTGCCGCCGGCCGCGGCCTGAGCCAGCGCGGCTCGTGCAGCCGGGAGGCGGTAGATCCAGTCGGTGAGCATACGCTGACGTACCAGCCCTGGCGTGCTGCCCGCCTCCCCCGTCGGAGTCTCAGGAAGGCTCGCGTAGTGCGTCACCAGGGCCTCAGCCTGTGTCCGTTCGACCCCCAGGTCCTCGATCTCGCCACGCACGGTTTCCAGGTCCGCCGGGTCGAAGACCTCGGGGTTGCGGAACGCCGAGATCTCGTCCCGGGTGGAGCACACGAGGATCGGCGTCGAGGCCGCCCGGCCCGCTTCCAGCGCGCGCATGGGGTGCATGGTGAGCACGCCGGTGGGCTCGGCAGAGTCGTTCACAATTCCCAGCGCCTGGGGCGCGGTGGAGTTGCGCTGACCGATGTCCGAGACGGCGATTGTCGGCTGGGCCGAGAAGAGGTCGTCCAGCGTGGCGGTACGCAGGGCCTGGGGATCGCTCTCGACGTCAAGCTCACGCAGGAAGGCCGCCGTCATCTCCTTGGCACGCCATCCGGGGACGACACGGCTCATACCGCCCGAGGCGAGGACGAGCCCGGAGTAGAGCCCTGACGCCTCGTCAACAGCAGGAAGCGCACCGGCAATGAAGGCTCCAGCGCTCTCCCCCACGACCGTGACTCGGCTCGGGTCCCCACCGAAGGCTGCGATGTGGCGCTGGATCCAGCGCAGGGCAAGCACGGCGTCGCGAAGACCGAGGTTGGAGGCGCCGTCGTAACCGCCCAGGTGGGACAGCGAGAGGAAGCCCAGGACACCGGTACGGTAGTTGGGAGCCACCGAGATGACCCTGCCGGTGCCAGCCAGCGCTGAGGCGTCGGAGAAGGCTGAGGAGTTGGCGCCGTGCTCGAAGCCGCCACCGTAGATCCACACGACCACCGGAAGAGGATCCTCGGGCGTCTCCAGCGGCGCCCAGACGGTGAGGTTGAGGCAGTCCTCGCTCACCGGCGCACCCGGGTCCTCGTAGTAGGGCAGGGGCTGCGCCGGGGCGGGCCCCGGGGTCAGGGCCTCCTTCGGCAGGACGTCCACTGCCCGCGCAGGCTCGAAGCGCTCAGCGCTGGCGTACCGGATCCCCGCCCAGCGACGCACCGGGCCGGTGGAGGCCTGGATGGTCGCGCCCTCAGGCACGCGGGTCTGTGTGCTCGCGTCCTCGTGCACGTCAGGCCACCGCCTCGTCGCCGACCTGGGCGGCCTTGCTGGCGTCCTCACGCGAGCCGGCTCGGTCGAAGACGAGCCTGCGACCGGCGACGATGACCAGCAGCACCAGGGCGTAGGCCACCGCGTAGGAGACGACGTTGATGGTCAGGGACAGCTCGTAGCCTCCGGTGGAGTCGTGGAGCAGGCCGTGGACATAGACCATGATGGCGTTGCCCAGCGCCCCGAACAGGGAGACGGTGGACCAGATCGTGGCGTAGTCCAGGCCGCCGAAGACACGCCGCACCAGCAGCGGCAGGCCCACCAGCGCGAAGCCCTGGCCCATACCGGCGGCGAAGGAGGCCACCGACAGTGGGCTCTGACCGGAGACCAGGAGGAGGCCCGCCCAGCCGCCGCCACCGATCAGCGCGAAGACAGCCAGGGCGACAGGAGCCGGCACGTGGTCCAGCAGCACTCCGATAACGAGCTTGCCCGCTGCCGCACCCAGCAGGAGCGCGGAGAAGACGGCGCCGGTCGCCACCTCGGACAGGCCACCGAGGTTGAGGTAGGTCGGTACGTGCTGGACCAGGGAGGCCACGCCCTGGAGCAGGAGCACGATGACGACGAAGCCGACGAAGGGAGCGCTGCGGTAGGCGCGACGTGCCAGGACGCCGGAGTCGGCCGACTGCTCCGCGCCCGTGGTCGGGTCGTAGCCGTAGGGGGTGTCGACACCGGGCCGGCGCAGGCGCGTGATGAAGATGGTGAACGGCAGGATCGTCACACTCATGACGATCGCGGTCAGCACGTAGGCCTGGCGCCAACCGTCCTGAGCGATCCACGATCCCACCATCGGGGAGAAGATCGAGCCACCCACAGCGGTGAGCGCCCCGGTGATCCCCATGACCAGACCCAGCTGCTTCTCGAACCAGTTGGCCAGCAGGATGGCGATGGACATGGAGACCGCCACCGTCTTGGTCACGCCCTGGACCAGGCCCACGAGGTAGAGGACCCACATGTCGTGGGCCGTGGCGCCCAGCAGGTAGGTCGCCGCGGTCAGGGCGAAGGAGGTGGTCAGCAGGATGCGGGCGTCGACCTTGGCGAAGAGCTGACCGGTGACGGCCAGGATCGCGGCGCCGGCCAGGGAGCCGATGGTGGACATGAGGGAGACCTGCGAGATCGTCACCCCCAGGTCCTTGGCGATGGCCGTCCAGTACAGGCTAGCGGTGTTGATGGTCAGTCCGAAGCCGACAACGGACAGGACGCAGCAGGCAACGAAGACCCACCAGGCGTAGTGAATGCGCTTCACAGGACACTTCCTTGTGCGGAGGGAGATTCTTCCAGGACGGAAGAACCACCTAAAGTGTACGCACTTTTTATTTTTGTACGCATCTTGACGTGCCTCACATGACGACGGCGCCCCGCACCTTGCAGGAAAAGGTGCGGGGCGCCGTCGTCCAGTACTGCACGCGGCAGCGGGTCCTGTGCCGGGCTGCTAGCCCGGCACAGCCCGCGAGCGCAGCACGATCACTCGTCCGCGGCGGAGGGGTGGGTCATGTCAGCCGGGACCACCCAGGCATCGAACTCCTCGTCGGTGACGAAGCCGAGCTCGAGGGCGGACTCGCGCAGGGACAGGCCCTTGTGGTGGGCGTTCTTGGCGATCTTGGAGGCCTTGTCGTAGCCGATGTGGCGGTTGAGGGCCGTGACCTGCATGAGGTTCTTGTCCAGGTTGTCCTGGATCTTGTCCTGGTTGGGCTCGATGCCGTAGGCGCAGTTCTCGTCGAAGGACACGCAGGTGTCACCCAGCAGCTGGATGGACTCCAGCACGCACCAGGCCATGACGGGCTTGAAGACGTTGAGCTGGAAGTTGCCCTGCGAGCCGGCGAAGCCAACGGTGGCGTCGTTACCGAAGACCTTGACGGCGACCATGGTCATGGCCTCGCACTGGGTGGGGTTGACCTTGCCGGGCATGATCGAGGAGCCGGGCTCGTTCTCGGGGATGATGAGCTCGCCGATGCCGTTGCGCGGGCCGGAGGCGTACCAGCGCACGTCGTTGGCGATCTTCATCAGGGCGTCGGCCAGCACGCGCAGCGCACCGGAGACGAGCACGAGGGCGTCGTGGGCGCCCAGGGCTGCGAAGAGGTTGTCCGCCTGCGTGAACTCGATGCCGGTCTCCTCGGAGATCTTCTTGGCGGCGAGCGCACCGAACCTGGGGTGGGCGTTGAGGCCTGTACCCACCGCGGTGCCACCGATGGCCAGCTCGCGGGCGCGGGAGTCGGCGTAGCGGATGCCATCGAGGGCGAAGTCGATCTGGGCGACCCAGCCGGAGATGACCTGGCCCAGCCGGATCGGGGTGGCGTCCTGCAGGTGGGTACGGCCCACCATGATGACGTCGTCGTACTCCTTGGCCTTGGCGTCCAGGGTGTTGCGCAGCTGCTCTACGCGCGGGTACATCCGCTGGAGCTCGTCGACTACGGCGATGTGCATCGCCGTGGGGAAGGTGTCGTTGGAGGACTGGCCGCGGTTGACGTGGTCGTTTGGGTGGACCGGGGTCTTGGAGCCCATGACCCCGCCAGCCAGCTCGATAGCGCGGTTGGAGATGACCTCGTTGGAGTTCATGTTGGACTGCGTGCCCGAGCCGGTCTGGAAGACCACGAGCGGGAAGTGGTCGTCCAGCTTGCCGGAGATGACCTCGTCACCGGCCTGGGCGATGAGGTCGGCGATGTCGCGGGGCAGCTCGCCCAGCTCGGCGTTGGCCAGGGCGGCGGACTTCTTGAGCACGCCGAGCGCCTTGATGAGAGGACGGGTGAGGACGAAGGTCTCGCGTCCAATGTTGAAGTTGGTCAGGGAACGCTGTGTCTGCGCTCCCCAGTAACGGTCGGCGGCGACCTCGACGGCGCCCATGGAGTCGGTCTCGTTGCGCGTTGCAGCGCTGGTCTCAGATGCCATGGGACCAGGCTAGCCGGGAGCGCAGCGCCCGGCACGGGGACGGGCGTCCTAGTCCAGGCAGCGGGACCAGGTACCTGGACACAGTGAGAGGCCCTGGCGTCAGTCAGGCGCGCGCGAGCTCGGCCACGACTGCGTCCACGCCGTCAGCCAGGGTGCGGTGCGCGCCAGAGACCAGGCGGACGACCTCCTGAGGGTCCGTGGCGTCGGCCGCGAAGGACAGGTCGGAGACGACGCTCATCCCAGCCACGCGCACGCCCAGCTGGTGCAGGGCGATGGCCTCCAGGACCGTGGACATGCCGACGGCGTCCGCTCCCCCTCCCGCCAGCAACCGGGTCTCCGCCATGGTCTGGTACTCCGGGCCCCGCAGCGCCGCGTAGGTTCCCTCACGCTCGGTCCTCTCTCGCAGGACCTGGGCCAGGCGCCGGTCCCAGACCTCACGCACGTCCGCAAAGACCGTGCCGTCAAAGGGCGAGAAGCCCGTGAGGTTGAGGTGGTCGGTGATCGCCATGACGTCGCCGAGGTGCCAGTCGCGCAGGCACCCGTTGGCGTTGACGAGCACCGCAGCGCGTACGCCCGCTGCCGCTGCGGCACGAGCCGTCGCCACGACCGGTGCGGGACCGTGTCCCTCGTACAGGTGCGTGCGGCCGTAGGCGACGAGCACACGCAGGCTGGCGGCGTCGTCTCCCGGCAGGGCTCGACGGTAGGAGGCCAGCAGGTCCCGGTGGCCGGGGGCGACCGGCGCCAGGACACCAGGCAGGTCAGACAGCGGCAGCGTCGCCTCAGGTTCACCCCAGCCCTCCAACGCACCGTCAGCCCCTGAGCCGAGCACGACGAGCAGGTCGTGGCGGTCAGTGCCGGTGCGCCGCGCGATCTGGTGAGCGGCCTCCAGGGCCGGTCCAGGCCCGTCCACGCCGCCTGAGAGGGTGAGCGCCTCGAGCAGGACAGGATCCGTCGTCGTCATGCTCAGCGTCCTTCCTGACGACGCACCCGGGAGGCACCGAGCACCAGGTGACCGACCAGGCCGATGACCAGGGCAGCCAGCACGCCGAGGTTGGCGTAGGCCCACGCGCCCTCGCGACCGCCCAGGGGCGCGAGCAGGTAGCCCTGCCAGGACAGCCACGAGGCAGCGGAGTTGACCACGAGGCCCCAGCCCGCGAGCGAGCCGACGAGCACCAGGCCCACGGCCTCCCAGTTGACCGAGCCGTAGACACCGTTCGGCGTGGCCAGCGCGGCCTCGTCGTAGTCGCGCTTGCGCAGCAGGACCTCGGCGATCATGACACCGGCCCAGGCAGCAATGACCACGCCCAGGGTGGTGAGGAAGCCCTGGAAGGGGCCAAGGAAGTCGTCCGCGCCCGCGATGACGGCGATCGTGCCCACGGTCATGATCGTGGCGTCGATCGCGGTAGCCACGTGCCTCCTGACGGGCAGTCCCGTAGCCAGCAGGGACAGGCCCGAGGAGTACAGGTCCATGATGATGCCGCCTGCCAGTCCCAGGATCGCGACGACTGCGAAGGGCACGAGGAACCAGGTGGGCAGGATGGTGGTCAGCGCGCCGATGGGGTCAGAGTCGATGGCGGTGCCGAGCTCAGGGTCGCTGCCTACCAGCATGATGCCGGCGATGACCAGGACGACCACGGGCAGGGAGGAGCCGAAGGTGGTCCAGCCGACGACACCGGCGGTCGAGGCCTTGCGGGGCAGGTAGCGCGAGTAGTCCGCAGCGGCGTTGACCCAACCGAGCCCGAAGCCCGTGACGACCATGACCAGGGCGCCGATGACAGCGGCGGCGCTGCCCGCAGGAAGCTCCGACAGCGCGGAGAAGCTGATCTGCGGAGCGACGAGCACGAGGTAGATGACGGTCAGCGCGCCCGTGGCCCAGGTGATCCAGGTCTGGACCTTCATGATGGTGTCGAAACCGAGGATTCCGGCTGAGGCAGCCAGCCCCACGGTGATGAGGAAGCCGACTACCTGGGCACCGACCTGGTTGTGCCAGCCCAGCGCCTGCAGCACTGTGGCCGAGGCGAGCGTGGCGCTGACGCACAGCACGGTCTCCCAGCCCACGGTGAGCATCCAGGAGATGGCGGCGCTGAGGCGGTTGCCGTTGTAGCCGAAGGCCGCGCGAGACAGGGCGAGCGTAGGAGCCGAGCCTCGCTTGCCCAGGACGGCGACGACGCCGCACAGGCCGAAGGAGACCACGACCCCGACGACGCTGGCGACCACGGCCTGCCAGAAGGACAGCCCGAAACCGAGGACCCATGACCCCCAGGACAGGCCCAGGACGGAGATGTTGGCTGCGAACCAGGGCATGAAGAGGTCGGAGGGGCGCCCCTTGCGCTCGGACTCGGCGATGACGTCGAGCCCGGCGTTCTCGATGAGGCCGGATCCGGCCTCGGGCGCAGCGGAGGGTGAGGAGGTGGAGGACATCAGCGTCCCCTTCTGTGTGAGGAGGGAGGGCGGCAGTGCCATGGGACCATCACAGCCTAAGGCCACGCCCAGGCCACGGCTTCCCTGAGCACACGGTTGCGGGAATGGGCCCGGACACATCGCCTAGGGAGAACATGATCGCTCTGGGGCACCAGACTACTGCGCACCACCAGCGGGCATGGGAGACTGTGGCTGCAACGTCACCGACGAAAGGAGCCCACGATGGCAGACAGCGACGCTACTTTTGACAAGCTCGCCGGCAAGGCCAAGGAGACCCTCGGCAAGGTCACCGGTGACAAGGAGTCTGAGACCGAGGGCAAGCTGCAGAACCTTGAGGGCAAGGTCGCTGAGAAGGTCGACGACGTCAAGGACTCCGTCCAGGGCGTGGTCAACCGTCTCAAGGGCGAGGAGTGACTCGTCCCTGACGCCCGACACCCGACAGGATGTTCAGCTCGGTGCCTGCCTCCCGCGCGGGAGGCAGGCACCGCTTGCGTCTGTAGGTACCGTCAGGCACCTCCGTCTCCGTCCAGGTAGCCCTCCTGCTGAGCGTCCCGCTCACCTACGGCGCCGGTGGCGCGGACAGGTCGTCGTCGACCCGGTCCTCCGGATGGAGGTACCCTGCCTTCTCCAGGTCGCTGGCCAGGTCGTCGACGACAGCGTCACCGGCCTCCCACAGCCCGGTGCGATAGGCCGTGCGAGAGACCATGTGGGCCGAGACCGGGTTGGTGGCGATCTGGAAGGCGGCCACCAGCACGCAGATACCAGCCACCTCCCAGCTGCGCTGGGAGACGACGATACCGGTGAGGATGAGGAGCAGGCCGAAGACCTGCGGCTTGGTGGCCGCGTGCAGGCGCGTGATGACGTCAGGGAAGCGCAGGACCCCCACCGCGGCCGTGAAGCAGAAGAAGGCCCCTGCCAGGAGCAGCAGGGCCGCCACGAGATCTGCCACCCCGTTCATCGGCGTCCCTCCGTATCAGCGTCCGAGTCCTCGCCGTCCTCGGCATCGTCCCAGCTCTGCGCAGCCTCAGACGCAGCCGTGCTGCAGGCCTGGGCCACGTCCAGCGCCCGTTCGCTCGTACCCCGGGACACCGCGGGTGCAGAACCACGTCGGTTGGAGCGGCGCAGGTCGCGCACCTGTGCCGCCCGGCTGGAGATGAGGCGGGCGATAGCGACGGGGCCGGTAAAACCGATGAGGCTGAGGACCACGAGCACCGGCAGCGCGGTGACCGAGCCGGAGACGACGACGTACAGGCCCGTTGCCGCAACCGTCACCGCTGTCAGAAGGTCGGTCGCGATCGAGCGGTCCAGGCTGGAAGGCCCCATCGCCATACGAGCCAGCGTCATGGCCGCGGCAGCAAGGAGCAGGACCAGTGTCAGGGCGTGAGCCACCGTGATGAGCACGCTCATACCGTCTCCTTCCCCGCCGACTCACCAGTACCGTCAGTCACGACGGCAGCACCGGCGTCGTCCACGGAACCGACCGCAGCACCGTCCGACAGACCGTCCCGCTGGCTCGCCTCAGGACGCTGGCCCGTACCGAGGGCCTTGAGGACCTCCCGTGCGCGAGCGATCTCCTCGTTCGTCCCGAAGGCACGCAGGATACGCAGCTCTGCCCTCAGCGCCGCCTCCTGCTCGGCAGCGACGTCGTCGGCCCTCATGTCGAAGATGTGCATGTACAGCGTGCGTGTGCGCCAGCGGGCCTCGACCACCACAGACCCCGGCACGATGGACAGGATCGTGCCGGTAGCGACCTGGTAGAGATCAGCGTCCGAGCTCAAGGGAACCGCGACCACGCCCGAGCGCGGCTGACGTCTCCATGACAGCGCGAACCACGCCAGCTCCACCGAGGCACGGGCCAGGTCCCAGGTCACCGCCGCCACGAGCCGGAGAAGACCGACCGGATGGATCCACCCGGGCCACACGATGGCCGGCATCGGGAACAGGACAGTGACCGCCACGGCGATCAGCGCCCCGCTGACGAGCGTGAAGACGCTGAGCCTGCCGGCCAGGAGCACCCACACCACCGTGAGCAGGACGAGGTTGACGCCCTTCCCGCTCAGGTCGCGTGGGCGTCGGAGGCGTCGTCGTGCCCGCTCGGCTCCCTCACGCGCGCGCGTGCCCAGCTGGTTGTCCATCAGCGACCTCCCAGCACGGTCGTGACGTAGCCGTCGCTGAGCAGCATCGTGGCAGCGTGCTCACAGAACTCGTACAACGGTCCTGCTGCCACCGTCAGTGCCAGCGAGACAGCGATCAGCCCCAGGCTCGCTCCGACCATGACACCAGGCATGGGCTCGGCCACGTACGTGGAGGCGACTGCCGGTGCCGCCGGCGTCCCGCCCTCGCGCACGGCAGGCGTCACCGTGGTGACCGGGGCGGATGCCTGCTGCGCCGTCGTCTCCTCCGGATGCACGGTTGAGGCGGAGAGCCTGGACGAACGGGACGTGCCGGTCCTGCGGGCACCGACCACACGGACCTCGCCCCAGAAGGCCCGGTTCCAGACCTTGGCCATGACGTAGAGCGTGAGCAGGCTGGCGACCACCGAGGTCACCACGAGCAACCAGGCCAGGGGCGTGCCCACCTGGGCACCGGCCCGCATGAGCCCGATCTTGCCGATGAAGCCGCTGAAGGGTGGGATACCAGCGAGGTTGAGAGCCGGGATCCCGAAGAGCAGCGCCAGCCGCGGGGACAGCGAGGCCAGGCCAGAGACCTTGTCCAGCTCGGTCGAGCCTCCCACACGAGCCATGAGGCCCGCTGTGAGGAAGAGAGCCGTCTGGATGGTGATGTGGTGGGCCGTGTAGTAGATAGCGGCCGCCACCGAGCCCGTAGTCGCCAGGGCGACGCCCATGATCATGTAGCCCACGTGGCTGACCAGGGTGAAGGAGAGCAGACGCTTGAGCTCGCTCTGGGCCACGGCCCCCAGGATGCCCACCATCATCGAGGCGCCCCCCACGATGAGCAGGATCGTGGTCAGCGGCCGCTCGGTAAAGATCAGGGTCTGCACCCGCAGCATCGAGTAGACCCCGACCTTGGTCAGCAGCCCAGCGAAGACGGCGGTGACCGGCGCAGGCGCCGTCGGGTAGGAGTCAGGCAGCCACGCGGAGAGGGGGAAGACCGCGGCCTTGATCCCGAAGACGGTGAGCATGAGCGCCTGGATCATCAGCTGCATGTCATCCGGCAGCTGTGGCACACGCTGCGCCAGCTCGGCCATGTTGACCGTACCGGTAGCCGTGTAGACCACAGACAGCAGGATGAGGAAGAGCGCCGAGGAGACGAGGTTGACCACCACGTAGATCGCGCCGGCCCGGATACGCGGCCGGGTCGCCCCCATCGTGAGCAGGACGTAGGAGGCGAAGAGAAGGATCTCGAAGCCGACGTAGAGGTTGAACAGGTCCCCGGCAAGGAAGGCGTCCGAGACCCCGGCGCTGAGCAGGAGCAGGGTCGGGTGGAAGATCGACACCGGCGTCTCCTGACGCACCTCCTCCTGGTCCTGCCCGGTGGAGAAGACCAGCACGGCCAGGGTGACGATCGAGGCGACCAGCAGCATGAGGGAGGACAGCCGGTCTGCGACCAGCACGATGCCGGCCGAGTCCGGCCACGCCGCGACCCACAGGGTCTGGATGCCGTCAGTCTCGGTGAGGTAGACAAGGAAGGCCGCCACGACGACGACGGTGCCCAGCGCCGCCACGGACAGCGCTCGCTGGAGCCGGGGTCGGCGGCCGGCGAGCAGCGCCAGCGCGGCGCCCAGCATGGGCACCAGGACAGGAAGGGCCAGGACGTTGCTCACTCGCTGACCACGTCCTCTCCCGTGTCAGAGAAGGTCTGTTCCTCGAAGGAGGTCGAGGTCTCGTCCCGCTCGGCGAGCTCACGGATACGACGGTCCTCGACGTCGTCGCGGACCTCATCGTGGCCGGAGAGCTGGAAGGAGCGGTAGGCCATGGTCATGACGAAGGCGGACACGGCCATCGTGATGACGATGGCGGTGAGCACCATGGCCTGCGGCAGCGGGTCCGTCATCGCCGCCGGGTCCTCCTGTCCCAGGATCGCCGGCCGACCGGCGCGGCCGACGGCGACGAGGAAGAGGACGTTGACCCCGTTGCTCATGAGGATGACACCCATGAGGATACGCGAGAGTGAGCGCTCGGTGAGCAGGTAGACCCCGCAGGCCACCAGCAGGCCCGCGACGAGTGCGAGGGTGAGGTTGGCGGTCATGGGCGCTGCTCCTGGGCCGGGGCGGTCACGGTCGAGCTGGGACGGGGTACAGGGGCGCGGTGCTCTCGCGCCTGGGCGTCGATGCCGGCTCCCAGGCTTCGGGCGTAGTCGAGCAGGACACCGACGACGACGAGGTAGACGCCGACGTCGAAGACCGTGGAGGAGACCAGGTGGAGCTCCTCTCCCAGCACCTGGACACTGATCTCATAGCTCTGCAGGACGGTGCCGCCCAGGGCAGCGGGTGCCAGCGCTGAGACGAGGGAGACGAGCAGGCCCGAGCCCAGCAGGTGGCCGGCGTCGATCGGTGCCGCTTCCTCCAGCTCGCTGGCTCCGGCAGCCAGGTACCGGGTCATCAGCGCCATACCAGCCACCAGGCCGGCCGCGAAGCCGCCACCAGGGGCATTGTGCCCGCGCAGGAGCAGCCACACCGAGACCATCATCATGACGCCGAAGACGATCCTGGTGACGACCTCGAACAGCAGCGAGCGCGCTGACGGGCTCAGAGAACGCGAGCCACGCAGCCAGGCATGGTCCTCCCCGACGCCGCCACGGGTGACCCGGCGGCTGCGTCCGGCGCCCCGTGCCACGTGCCTGACGTTGCGCGAGCGCAGGAAGATCAGGCTGGACACGCCGGTAGCGGCGATGACGAGCACCGAGATCTCGCCGATGGTGTCCCAGGCTCGGGTGTCGACCAGGACCACGTTGACGATGTTGGAGCCGTAGCCAAAGCTCTTGGCCGACTCGTACAGCCCGGAGGACGCCGGCTCGTCCACGCGCAGGCTGGGAGCGATGAGCGCCAGCAGGACCACCACGAGACCGACGGCCCCTGCGAGCAGGACCCTCCACCAGCGGGTGGCAGCCAGCGGCCGGTTGGTGAAGTAGCGCGGCATGCGCCGCAGCAGCAGGACGAAGACTACGAGGGTAACGGTCTCAACCAGCACCTGTGTCAGAGCCAGGTCCGGGGCGCCGTGCATCTGGAAGAGCAGAGAGACCCCGAACCCGGTCACGCCCACCAGCAGGACCGCGCGGACCCTCCCGCGCGAGCCCGCGGCCAGCAGGGCAGCTGCCACCATGACGACGGAGACGACGACCTGGGCCGGGGAGTCAGCCCAGACTGTGGTCTTGGGCCAGTTGGTCGTCAGCAGCAACGGCGTCCCCACCGCAAGCACGGCGACCGTGAGGATGACTGAGAGATAGACCGGCAGGGATCCTGCCTGGACCCGTGAGATCGTCTCGACGCCCGCGCGCTCAACGGCACGTACCCCGCGCCGGTACCACTCGTCAGCAGGAACGACCTCAGGGAAGGTCGACTGGATCCGAGCCACCCGCTCACGGCTCGTGAACAGGACAGTACCACCAATGACTGCGATGGCCGAGGCAGCCAGAGGCGCCCCCAGCCCGTGCCACAGGCCCAGGTGTGTACTAGGCAGGCCCAGCGGCATCGAGTCGGCGTAGGGCTCCAGGACGTGCCCCAGCATCGAGGAGAACATGCCACCAGCCAGGCTGCCCAGCGTCAGCACCGCCGGAGCCAGCAGCATGCCGCGCGCCGGCATCGTCAGAGCGGTGTCCTCCTTACCAGGCTTTCGAGCGAGCGCGCCCCAGACCAGGCGCAGGGAGTAGGCCATCGTGAGAACTGAGCCCAGGACGACCGCGATGAGGACCAGCACCGCCACGGCCGGAGGCAGGCCCGTGCCGTCCCCCTGGCGCACGAGGGCCACCAAGGCGGCGAAGGCGGCCTCCTTGCCCACGAAACCGAGCATGGGCGGGAGCCCAGCCATGGAGGCGGCGGCCAGCACCATGACGACGCTGAGGGAGCGCATGCGCCGCCCCACCCCGGACAGCTCGCGCAGATCGCGGGTCCCGGCAGACTTGTCGATGATACCGATGACGAGGAAGAGGGCCGACTTGAACAGGGCGTGGGCGATCGTCATGGCCAGCCCCGCCAGCGCGGCCGAGCGGGTACCCATGCCTGTCAGCAGGACCATGAAGCCGAGCTGGCTGACCGTGCCGTAGGCCAGCAACAGCTTGATGTCAGTCTGACGCAGGGAGCGCCAACCACCGATGAGCATGGTGACTGCGCCGAGCAGCCCCACGGCCAGGCGCCAGCCAGGTACTGAGGAGAAGGCAGGAGCGAGTACCGCCACGAGGTACACCCCTGCCTTGACCATGGCGGCGGCGTGCAGGTAGGCGGACACGGGCGTGGCGGCGGCCATGGCACCCGGCAGCCAGAAGTGGAAGGGGACCAGCGCAGACTTGCTCAGGGCGCCCACGAGCATGAGCAGCGCCGCGACCGTCGCCAGGGTGCCGCTCGGCGGCGCTGCCACGATGGCTGACAGGCTGAGCGTGCTGGTCAGCACCCACAGGATGACGATGCCCACCAGCATCGCCAGTCCCCCGATCGTGGTGACGATGAGCGCGGTCAGCGCCGCACCGCGGTTGGCCTTGCGGGTGAAGTCGTTACCGATAAGCAGGTAGCTGTAGACGGTGGTCAGCTCCCACATGACGTACAGGACGATGAGGTCGTCGGCGCTGACAAGCGCGAGCATGGTGCCGGCGAACCAGGTCAGCAGCGTCAGGCAGCGCGTCGCCGCCGGGCCAGGGCTGAAGTACCAGCGGCAGTAGAGAAGGACGAGCGAGCCGACACCGGTGACGATGAGAGCGAGCACCCACTGCACCAACCCCATTCTCAGTGCCAGGGACACCCCGAGAGCCGGGATCCAGCTGAGGTCAGCCGCCAGGGTGCCGCCAGAGGTGATGGTGCCTGCCTGCGCCAGGAGCCAGGCGAAGGAGGTAGCCGGGACGAGCGCGGCGAGGAAAAATGCCCGGGTGCCGATCCTGCGGGCCAGGAGCGGCACGACGCCACCAACCACCATGTGGAGGGCGACGAGGGCGAGCAGCACGTGAGGCTCCGTTTCGATCGCGGACAGGAGGCAGGTCGCGGAGGGCGCCGGACCAGCGTACCGGGCATCATGATCCCGGTCCGACTCCCCCCGCTCCTGGCGAACACAGGAATAGGCTGCCGCGGTCCGCGCGCACCTGTGCGGACAGGACCCAGGCCTGCACATTGTCAGGACCCGTGGGCCCTGACTGCGTACCTAGCTAGCGGAAAGAACCAGGCCTAGGCATATCAGGACTTGTGGACTAGGCATCGTCTGCTGGCGGCCTTTACGCTCTCTGCCGAGACTGGGGCCGTGAAGCACGCCCAGAGGACAGCACTGCCGCACTAGCACTCGGGAGCAAGTCTTGCCCTTTACCTACAATGCGCCCGCGAACCCCTACCTTGGACCCGCAGGTGCGGCGACCATGCACTGCGACGCACAGGCATCCGATGCGACACCACTATCGGGTCCTGGAATTCCTGCAAGCGGAGGGAAGTGGAACGTCAAGACCATCCCTCTGGGCGGTGCCTGCCCCACCATCCTTTCCGGTGCTGATGGGATCATCCAGATCCTGTGCACCAAGGTGCTCTCCTCTGATCTCATTGGACTCCAACCGAATGTCACCACCATGAGCTCGGACGGCACTGTCTTAAATGACCTCAACCTGCCCAAGGGAGCTCTGCTCGGCGGTGTCTACGCGTACGTGGACAATGAGAACCGCATGGTGCTGGTAGACGGGACCTCCACGCTCATCCGCGTCACCCATGACACTGACGGCCGCAACCTGCGGATTGACCAGCGCGTAGACTTGTCCTCGGTGCTCCAAGGTGACCAGGTGGTCGGACTGACCCCAGACTGGCAGGGGCGGGTCTGGATCGCCTCCAAGAAGTCCCTTGTGATCGTCGTCGATCTTGAACGCGGCCTCATCCGTGCCACCCCACTGCGTCAGTTCAGTAGTGACGAGAACGTCGACAACTCGATCTCCTCAAGCCCTGATGGTGTCAACGTCATCACCAACTACGGCATCTATCAGCTCACTGCAGGCGCCGACAACACCCCGCGTATTGTGTGGGCCCACAGCTACGACCGCGGCACCCACCGCAAGCCTGGCCAGCTGTCCTGGGGATCCGGCGCCTCTCCCACCTTCTTCGGGCCGAGCGGCGGCGAGTACGTCATGCTTTCTGACAACGCCGACAGCCAGGAGTCGGCGATCGTCTACAGGGTCTCCGATGGGGAGCTGATCGGGTCAGCAGCGCTCTTCCAGGCAGGCAAGTCTGGCACCGAGAACTCGATGATCGGCATCAATAACACAGTCTTCGGTGCCTCAACCTACGGCTACCCCTATCCCAAGTACCCGGACGGTGCTGGGACCTCAGTTCCTGCCAGCGCGCCCTTCGCTCCGGGGATGGAGCGCTGGGATGTCACTGATGACGGCTTGACGCAGGTGTGGAACCGCACCGATGTCTACTCAGCGGCCGTCCCCCGCCTGTCTGTCCCCGACAACCTCATCTACACCTGTGAACGTCGTCCTACTCTCATTGGCACCACGGGCAGCAACGTTCACGCCGTGGCCATCGATCCAGAAACGGGCCTCACCCGTTACGAACAAATAATTCCCGGATTGGCCGCAATCGGTGGAATCGACACATTGGAGATGGTCGGCCTCATCAAGGACGGCATCTGGTGGCAGGGAACAATCAGCGGCGTCATCCGCATCTCGATGGGAGCCTAAGGACCATGACCTCATCCCTTTCGCGTCGCACCGTCCTGGCTGGCACCTCCTGGGCCGTTCCTGCGATCGCCATCGCTGCGGCAGCTCCCGCCCTGGCTGTCTCTCAGTCCTCCCCCTCATGCGGCGCAACACGCGCAACGGCACTGCGTCGTTACGAGGGGCAGAGCCTGAACCTGACGCTGTCATCCCCCGTCAAAGTCCCAGTGGCCAAGGAGAAGAATGCGAGCATCTTCATGCCTGCCACGACCACCATGTCCGTCCCACTCACGCTGACTATCGCCAACACAGGTACAGTGCCCCTGCCTGCCGGGACTAAGGTCGTCTTCTCCGTGTGGACGCTCGACTCCTCTGGGATCCTCAATAAGAAGCCCACAACGCTCGTTGCCACTGCCGGGAAGACACCCAATTCACGCAATGAGAGCGTGGACTCACTGATTTCGCCGACCTTATCCTCCCCGCAGTCCAGCCTTGAGACTGCCTGCACTCTCGATCCCGGGCAGGAGATCACGATCGACCTCACCTGGCAACGCAGCAGGCGCAGCGACAACCTCGCCAATCTCCAGTTCCTCGCCCGCATCGTCACGGACAGCAGCCTGGCTTCCTACACCGAGTTCCAGTCGGATGAGGTCATCGGCGGGACAAATCACTGATCTGGTTCCGCTGTGGGGCACGGCGGCTACCGTGCCCCACAGCGGTGGGTCTGCGACGAGTCACTCCGCGTCCCACACGCCGGCACTGCCATACCGACGAACTCAGCTCTCCAGAACGTGGCTCACAATGATCTTGCCGTGCACGCCACCGGCCATAAGTACCTCCAAAGCCTGGAGGGTCTGTTCAGCGGGCAGGACTCGCCCCACCACTGGGCGCAGGACGCCGTCGTCCACCATCCGCGCCAGACTGCGCAGTCCATCACGATCAGGCCGGATAAACAGGAAGCGGTAGGTGACGCCCAGGCGGGCCGCACGCCTGCGCAGCCGCCAGCTCATCGCACCGAGAGCTGCCTTGACCATGATCCCCGAGCCTAGGCGGTCAGCCAGAGTCGGCTCAGGTGTGCCTGCCAGTGAGACCACCATGCCACCTTTGCGCACCACCTGGAGCGAGCGCTCGAGTACCTTGCCGCCCTGGGTGTCCAGGACGAGGTCAACCGGGCGATGCCTGAGAACATGGGTGAAGTCCTGGCTGGTGTAGTCAACGTGCTCGTCCGCACCGAGGTCACGGACGGCCTGGGCGCTGGAGGCCGAGGCTGTGGTGATGACATAGGCCCCCAGGTACTTGGCGACTTGGATCGCGATCGACCCCACTCCCCCGCCACCGCCATGGATGAGGACTCGCTGACCGGAGCTCAGACCCCCCAGGCCCACCAAACCCTGCCACACTGACAGGCCTACAACCGGCAGTCCGGCGACGTCAACGAGCGGGACCGAGGAGGGGGCGAGCGCGAGGGCAGCAGCATCAACCGTCACGTACTGGGCGAAGCTTCCCATGGCCTGCGGACCCGGGAAGCCGTAGACCTTGTCCCCCACCGCAAGGCCATGGACCTGACGACCCACCTGGATCACCTCACCGCTGAGCTCGGAGCCCATGACCTTAGGCAGGTGCAGCGGGAAGAGTGACTTCAGCTCGCCCAGGCGCAGACGCTCGTCCAGGTGGTTGACCCCACTGGCCACCACCCGCACGAGGACCTCGTGATCCTTGGGCTCAGGGCGGGCGATCTGCGTCGCGCGAAGCGGGGCACCGTACCGGTCCAAGACATAGGCACGCACACATTCCTCCACGTAGTTATATTTTGCAACTTCTTGGGGTAAGCGTAGCCTTAGTGATAACAGAACGCAACCACGAGGAGCGCCATGATTGAGCAACCGAGATCCTCCTGCCCAATCAACCGCAGCATCGAGCTTCTGGGCGACCGGTGGAGTCTGCTGATCCTGCGGGACATCACAGCAAAGAACCACCGTTCTTTTCGCGAGCTGCTCACCGGTAGCGAGGAAGGCATCAGTGCCCCACTACTCTCCCGGCGCCTGGCAGACCTGACAGCGCACGGCTTCCTCACCAAACAGGAGGCGCCTCGCGGCAAGCAGGGGCGCTACAGCCTCACCGAACTAGGGATCGCCACCGTGCCGCTACTCATTGAGCTCAGCCGACTGGGCACGCTCATTGACCCCACGACTGCCACGCATATGCCGCTGGAGAGCGCCGAGTTAGAGCGCCGGATCCAAGCGCTACGGAGTGAGCACCTGGGCACACAGGACTGAGGAGCAACTGCTGTCCGTACGGGACGGATATGAGCCCTCTCGCCGCGATGGCCCCACGACGGCGGCCACAGGATGCCCCCCCCCGGCCCACTGTCACCGTCGCACCCTCCAGCGCAGACAGTGTCAGCAGCGGCAAGCGGCCAGGAGCAGCACAAAGACCCGCATCAGGGACCGACGCAGCCTGAGGATCTCTGCCACGAGCAGATCCCACCACCCCACGCGGGCGCACTCATGACACTCACTTCTCGATCCGGTCCAGTCGGGTGGCGGCAACCGGGAAGAGGGCTGCCATCACCATCAGGAAGCCTGTGATCCTGCCGCACCGGCGTGATCATGGCTCAGTATCCCCGGGGCGGCGCGAGCAAAAGTTGTGCAACCGTCCATGGTTGTCCATGTCAACGGTCAAGACGCATATCTCGCACTCACTGCGTTGTGGCGCGGTAGAGGTTGACGAGGTACTGGCGCCGTCCGCACCGTGAACTGCTCACCCTAGGACAGCACAGGAATGGTGCCTCGGGAGGACAACAGCGAGACCCGTCCATCAGGCGAGCGATAGCAATAGCGGAACCCCGCGTTTTTCGCGCCACGCTCCGAGGCCACCGTTCCCCTTGTCCTCCCACGGCACCATCGCCTGCTATCCCTGAAGCACCCCCGGGTCACGGCGGTGGACGGCATGACCAGCAAAGAACCCGAGTCGCTCGTAGTAGCCCAACAGCTCGCGGTCACAGGCAAGGTCAACGGCGTACATACCATCCAGCTGCTCCAGTATCCGACGCATGAGCTCGACGCCGATCCCCCGCCCCTGGTAATCCGGATGGACTTCCAGCCAAGGGATGAAGGCGTTGAGGACACCGTCACTGATGGCACTGACATAACCGACCACTCGTTCACCGTCCAGTGCCCACACTCTCCGGTAGCTGCCGTCCATGACGTCCACGAGCTGTTGCGGGCTAGGAGGAGTCGGCCAGCCAACGAAGAAGCCCGAGACCTGCTCGGGACGAACGCAGTCTGGTTCAGTGAGATAGGTCAGCGTTGACATGAGCGGAGTCTAGGACCGCGGCCGCCACGGAGACCAGGCTGCCCACCAGGCCGGCGCCAACCCACCTTAGAGGCCAAGCCCCTAGCCATTTGCTCACACTGGTGGCCGGCCATGAGAGGCAACGGGTGATTCGAGAGCCTCCTGCAGAGCCACAGGATGCTCCAAGGCCAGCCACGGGAAGCAATGGACGGTTCAGGATATATCACTGAGCGATTCCGGGATTCTCTCACCCGCGCCTGCAGTCACCGTCACCTCATGCTCACCAGTCAGACAACACCCTATATAGACAATCTAACTACTTATCTTTAATATCTAGATATGTCTCCTAAGATCGCGCGGGCCCATGTCACCACGGGCTACCCACCCGCATGGCTACGTGGCTTCCTGCCGGCCGCCGTCCTCGCCGTTATCTCCCGCGGCCGCACATACGGCTACGCCATCACCCAAGCCCTTGAGGCTGCCGGGCTGGGGCACGTGAAGGGTGGCGCGCTCTACCCGGTTCTCACCACACTGGAGAAGGACGGCCTGGTCAAGGCCACCTGGGTCGCAGGCGACGGCGGTCCAGGACGCAAGATGCTCACCCTCACCGAGGCCGGCCACAGCCAGCTGGAGGCCTATGCCACTCAATGGACCCAGTTCTCCGGCACGATCGGTGCCCTCCTACTTCCTCCACAGAAGGCCGCCCTAGCACCAGATCCTCCCCTAAGCCGGAACGCTCCCCGACACCCCATTCCCTGAACACCTGGAGTCTGCCCATGACAGCGAAGAACCGTGCCGACCTCAGTCCTGCTGACCAGGCTTGGATCGATCGCCTCGCCATCGAACTGATCCGGCGCGGCGACCTCAGTACCGCGACCACCGTATGTCTGCGTGACGCCCAACGCGAAGCCCTCATCGCCCTGCGGGCCGAGGAGAAGGCAGAGGGCACCTGCCCCACCGATGTCTCCGAGCTCTTTGGCCAGCCCGATGTCCTCGCAGCCCAGCTCGCCGCGGAGACCGATGATGAGGAGGCGCGCGCCGCCGAGGAACGCCAGGAAATCGGGCTCGTCGCGCAAATCTGCTCTGTCATGACCGTGATCGGCATCTACTTTGTACTCATCTGGCCCTTCCAGATCCTCGTGGGTAACAAGCACACCCACTTCGGGGTGGATCACGCACTGGGATTTGCGAGCCTGGCACTCATAATTGGTGGACTGTGGTCCACCATCCGCACCGCCTTGCGGGGGCAGCCCGGTCTGGCGGCCCGGCGGGCAACGGCTACGTTCATCGGAATCGGAATCTTTATCTGGGCCGTCACCTCCGAGGGATGGTGGCAGGGCCCGAGCTGGCTCGGTGTCCCCTATGGAGCATTCCTCGTGGTTGTGGGATGGCACTACATGGACTGGGACAAGGAGGACTACTCCCGCCACAGCCGTCACGGCACACCCGAACAGTGGTACGCCCAGCTTGACCGGCGCCTGGCACGGCCGGAGATGGTCGGCCGTTCCGTGCGCGAGCGGCTGGTCGCCGAGACTCGCGCCCTGGTTGGCACCGCCGATCCTTGGGAGGAGCTTGGCGACCCAGGTGGGTGGGCACGGCGCTTGGTCCACGAGGATGGGCAGGCGCTTGTCTCTCACAAGCGCGGAGCCGGATTCCTCCACCTCGCCATAGGGATGCTGGCCAGCCTGGCTGCGCTCGGGAGCTTCCTCGCGTACGAGTGGCCCGCTGTTGCTGCCTGGACACTGACAGCCCTGTGGCTGTGCGCAAACGGCCTGGCCCAGGTACGAGGGGCCAACCACACCCCTGGCCACACTCGCCGGGGCGGAGGGAAACAGTAGCCCTGGTACCAGGTACGTACACATGCCCTGGCCGTGCCTCACTGGGGCCGAGGTGCCAAGGAGGCCCTGCCCCGGTACGAGGGGCTGACCACAAGCACCAAGACCAGGCGAGGCGCCAGTCTGGGGCCGACAGGCAGTGACTGCGTCAGGGCAAGGAGAGACTGGGGCTGGGCGCAGGGGAACAGCATCCTCACCAGACTGACAGAGGCAGTCATACCTAGCTTTCACGGAAAACCTCAGGCCTGTGAGCACCGGTGCCACATAGAGGGGTACCAACCAGCCGTCCAGGGTTGCAGTCCCAACCCGCGCAGACCGGTGCTACACATAAGAGCGCCAGCTGTCCGCCCGGGGCCGCAGCCCAGGCCTGTGCGGACCAGTGGCGCACAGGCCTGGGGCTCGGCTCAGCGCCGGGTCCGGCTCAGCACAGTGCCCGAGCCGATGAGTCCAGCGGCAGCCAGAGCCACGAGCACCACGGTCGCACCAGTCTGGACCAGCGGCCGCATCGGCTTGGTCACGTGTACCGTCTGCGCGGCGTCGTCGAGATCCTCGTGGGAGGCCAGGACCACCTGGCTACCAGGCTCGTAGACTCGCTCGAAGGCCACGAGGTCGTGCCCGGACAGGGCTGTGGTATCGAAGGAGAAGCTGACGACGGCGCAGTCAGTGGCCGAGGCCGGTGTGAAGTCCGTCGAGGCCACCACCTCCTTGCCGTCCTTCCCGGTCAGCGGCTTCCCAGCCTTCCGGTCCATGAGCCGTCCCTGGACCGTGTAGGTCCGCCCCGGCTCGAAGGTAGTCGTGTTCTTGGGACACACCGTGTCCTCCAGCACCACAGGACCGGGCGAGACCTCGTGGTCGCCGTCGGACGAGTCAGTCAGCGTGGTCCCTACTCCTGGAACCGGCGCACCCGTGACGGTCTGACCCTCGTCCTCGATGTCCGTGTGGACGGCCACGGTGCGCCCGTCCAGGGTCACGTTCTCGAACATGACGACGGTCTTGCCGTGCAGCAGCCAGGCCGGGACCGTCACCTCCACCACCGCGCAGTCAGAGGCGTCCGACGGAGTGAACTGCGCCGTGCCGGTATAGGGCTGACCTGCCTCGTCCAAAATCGGCGCTCCCGTCGCCCTGTCCATCGCACGTGCGGTCAGGGTGTAGGTTCTGCCAGCCTCCAAGGGCTTGCCCTCCTTCTGACACACCTGGTCGGCGATGGTCACCTCGCCGGTGGCCGGAAGAACCTTGTCACCATCAGACTTGTCGCTCGCCGTCGTCCCGATCTCGGGCCGTACCGGCTCCGGAGCCACCACGTACTGCTCACTGACGTCCTCGACCGAGGAGGTGTAGGCCGCGGTGCGGTCGTCTCCGGCGAAGCTCGTCACGAAGACGTAGGTGCCGGGGACATCAGCCCCGCCGCCGTCCTTCTTGACCTTGAAGGAGGTAGAGCCGACGTGGAAGTAGGCGCCGTTGCGGGCCGGCACCTGGAGGCTGGCAATGACCTCAGCCTGGGCCTTGTTCGCCTCGGAAACCTTCAGGCCCTCCGGGAAGAAGAGCAGCGACTGCGTCATCTCCTTCTCGTCCGCCCCGAATCCCATACCGCCTTCGAAGTCCCCGTGGTTAGAGGGAAACCCTTCTACGAAGAGGTCGTCCGAGAGGTACTCACCGCTCTTCGTGGCGTGGACCTGGATGGTTGAGTCGATCTGCGCGCGGTAGACGACGGAAGTGGTCTCCTCGGCCACCCCGTACAAGTCCGACCAGCCCGAGGCGATCCAGCGTCCGTGAGCCGCCTGGTCCTCCTCCAGCACCCGCCACACCCAGGTCAGGAAGCCCGGGCCGACAGGTTGTCCGAGACAGGCCTGGACCTTCTCCCCCGGCCCGTTCGCCGTGACCTTGACACGTCCCAGCTCCTTGGCGCGTTCAGGAACGCCCGGTGCCGTCACTGGCAGGGTCTCCGGCTCCAGCCGGTAGGCAGTAGCGGTGTAGACCACCGGGACGAAGCCACCCTCGTCGAAGGAGTCGGGCGAGACGATCCTGGTCCACTCCCCGTCGCGGTAGGCCGGGTCGACCGATGCGGTCAGCGTGTCGCAGGGGACGGACTCCGGCTCAGTGACCTTCCACTCCTCCACGTGCGAGGTACCCACGGGACGAAAGTCGAAGTTCTCGCTGCTCGTCTCGTTGGCCAGGCCGTAGCCGTCGAGCCAGTCCGCAGCCACATAGGACTCGTACTGCCCCTGGTCGATCTTGCGCACCTCCCAGACCCAGGTGACAAACCCCCTCTTGCCCAGCTCAAGGCTGGCACGCAGGTCCTGCCCCGGCCCGGTCGCCGTCGCCGTCGTCTCCCCCACCTTCTGCGCACCCTGCGGGACCTGGTCACTGTGAGCCGGCCGGGATCGTGACCAGTAGGCCGTGGCCCTGTAGACCACCGGGACCGGCTGACCAGCCTCAGCCATCCAGGAGGGGTTGCTATAGGACTCATCCGTCGCCGTGGTCAGGGTGTCACTGATCGCGCCGTCGGTGTTGACCTCGACCGTGTGAACCTGGGAGGTACCCATCGGCTGGAAGTCATAGCGCACCTGGAAAGGGGTTCCGGGCTGCTCGATCTCGATCATCTCGGTGCTCGTCTCCGGCCCTCGCGTGATCATGTCCTGGGCCGAGCCGTCATTGGGGTAGTACCTCAGTACCTGCTTGGGCACGCTGAAGCGGGCCGAGTAGCTCACCTCACCGTTGCCCGTCGCCGTCCAGGCCAGCGAGACCGGCGAGTCCTGCGTCACCCCTGACCAGGTCGCGGTACCGGTGGCGTCAAAGACCGCTGGCCCTACGAGCGTCACCGTCACCGGGACGCTGGCGATGAGGCTTCCGTCCGCTGCGGTGGAGGCGATACCTTCGATCTGCCCGCTGCGCCCCGCCTCCTGCCCCTGGGCCTCGCCCGTGGTGAAGGTCCGCGGGGTTAAGACCCTGGCCTCAGCCGCGTAGGCCTCAGCCAGGGCGTAGGCAGAGGGGAAGGCGGACGGGATCTCGGCGATGATGCGGGCAGCCTCGGGGGCGACGTCGTAGTTGGCGTGGGCGAGGATAGCGAGCGCGGCACGTGAGTCCGCCTGGTCCACAGGCTCGTACTTGGTCAGGAGCCAGTACATCTGGGCCGGGGCGATCTTCAGCGCGGGCGCCGTGTCCGCACGCTGGACCTGCTCGGTCAGCTCACGGGCGTCCACCATCTGCGCGGCCGTCCTGATCGGGGCCGGCCCGAACTCGATGCACCAGTTGAGCACACCCGGTGTAACCGGGTCCGAGTTAGCTCCCAGCCAGTGGTAGGTGCCTGCAGAGTCGTAGAAGGGATAACCCTCACCCGTGTTGGGAGGAATCTTCGTCACTGCGGCCTGGGCCTGCGCATGGAACCCAAGGCTCGGAGACAGTGGCAGCGCCGTCATTCCCACTAGTCCGCTGGCCAGTGCCGCTGCCGCTACGACGACGGCGCAACCCCGTCGCAGACCGCCAGGCCCCGGTATCATCATCCCCAGCCGTGAGCGGCGCGCTCGGGGCTCGCGCCAGGTGGTCGTCTTGGCCATCTCCGTCTTCCTTTCGTGAGGATGGGTAAGAGACCCCGCGCACGAGCGTCGGTTTCCTAGGCCAGCAAGGCTCGTGCTCCGGGGTAGGTGTTCCGGTGTGCCGCTCACGGCACTCCTCTGTTCGAGGCCGTTGAGACGACGATAGGCGACGGGGCCGACACTCCCGCCTGCATATCCACAGGCACGCACCACAGCGTGCTCCAACGCGCGTCTGTGGTGCCCGGGCGACGACTCCCCCGACTGATAAGGTCGCCGGCCGTGAGCAAGCAGATCATCGTCAGTGCGGTCGTCATGCTCGACGACGACGGCCGGCTCCTCACCGTTCGCAAGCAGGGGACCCATCTGTTCATGTTTCCCGGAGGCAAGCCTGAGCCCGGAGAGGACGCTGCCCAGACAGCCGCCCGGGAGACTGACGAGGAGCTTGGGATCGCCGTCGCCCCTGAGGACCTCCAGCCGCTGGTCACCTTCACCGCGCCAGCCGCCAACGAGGCAGGACACGACGTCGTCGCTCACGTCTTCGCTCACCCGTACGTGCCCGGGGCTCTGCCTGCTCACGAGATCACCGAGCTGCGGTGGACCAACCTGTCAGCGCCGTTGCCTGACGACCTGGCACCGCTGACCTACGCCGTGATCCAGACCCTGCGCGTCATGGACCAGAGCCACTCTCATCACGCTGCCGCACGATAGCCTTCATCGCGCGCCGGATCCTGGGCAGCTTTTATCCAGGACGACCGCCCGGTGCTCATGACGCTCGACGAGGACACCTCCATCAGTCCGGCCTCACTACCGGCCACCTTGAGGAGACCCCGTACTCCGCCTGGTGCCCGTGGCCGGACCTCATGGTGCAAGAGCCTGACGGCCGCTACCGTCTTCAGGACGCCCCGGGTCGCCTACCGCTTCAGCTCGCGATCAGGGCCCGCAAACGCTAGACGACCCCGTCACGCCATCAGACAACCCGGAGCCTCCTTCAGCGGCGCTGCGGCTGTCGGCAGCTCGAAGTTGTTACCGGCTGCGGTGAAGGCCAGGGTCGTGCGTCGTTCGTACGACAGTCCACCGCAGCCTCCCGGTCCCCGCAGGAGAGGCCGTTCCAGATGATGACCATGGCGACGCACCGGGCGAGCCCGACGATGATCAGTCCCGTGCGGTACTCGGAGAGATCAGCCAGAAAGAGCCAGGCCAAGGCGAACATGACCGCTGGTCCCACCACCCAGTTGAGCACCAGCGAGGTAGCCATGAGACGCCGGTCAGAGGTGACGGTCGTCAGGCGGTCATAGCGCACCTTGGCGAGAACCGGGTACATCATGACCAGCAGCCCGAGGGCGATCAGCAGGGAGACACCGTCGACCTCGGTGTGCGCGTGCTCGGTCCCTGACCTCTTCGACGTCAGCCAGCCAACGCTGTCCCACCGTCTCAAGAAGCTCGTGGAGACGGGCCTTGTCCACCGCGAGACGCGCGGCAGGCGGGCGTACTTCTCGATCGGCCCCGAGGGCTACCAGCAGGTCGTCAACCTGCTTACCCACCTTACCCGACCCCCACGATCGCAAGGAGACAGCCATGAGTGCTAAGTCGTCCGTCCTGTTCGTCTGCGTCCACAACGCCGGCCGGTCCCAGATGGCAGCGGCATTCGACCGCCCTGTCCCACGGACGAGTCGAGGTCCGCCCAGCCGGGTCCGCGCCCGCAGACCACCTCATCCTCGTCGTCACCGTGGGTTGCGGGGACACCTGCCAGCTCTTCCCGGGCACGCGATACCTGGACTGGACCCTGGACGACCACGCGCGAGCGCACGCTCGACCGTCAGCAGCACAGCCAACGGACCGTCGAGCGCCACGTCCGGGACGTGAGCGAGAGCATCGACACGCCCCAGCCTGAGCACGAGAACGACGGAATGGGGTTCTGATGAAAGGTAGGGAATAACCTAGGGAATCGGCCCCATCCGGCTAAAACAAAGCCCGGTATCTCAGCGACTTTTCGCCTGGATACCGGGCTTTTCTCGTAGCGGGGACAGGATTCGAACCTGCGACCTCCGGGTTATCCGCAGCACGACGCCGATTCCGGCACCTGATCTGTTGGATCGAGTACTACGACCTGCGCGCTCACATCGCTGTGAGCCATTGGCTACGACCTCTTCGATGCTGACCGTCATTACCAGCATTTTGCGCATCCCCAGCAAAACCAGCAACGCCGCCATCACAAGCATTACCAGGAGACACCATGAGTCACCCCAACGTCCGCGCCCTGCTGGCTGCTCCAGGTCAGCACGCTCAGCTCGCAGGTCACACGCTCCACCATGACAGCCTCGACGCGGCCCACCAATGGGTCATCGACGCTCTGCGACAGGACTACCACGCCCGCCTTGATCTCGATCTTCTTGAGGACGTCCTCGCGACGTCCGAGGAGGAGCGCCTGGCTCTCGTACGCGCTCGCCTCGACATTGACACATTCAATGCACAGTACTGGCTGCGATACACCCCCTACGCCCTCATCCAGGCGTGGAGAGCCGCTTCCAGAGCAGACACCGATGGGCGCGTGGAGACCTGGGACAGCCGCTTCGATCTGACGTCCTACTTTCGATCCGCTATCGCCGGATAACCACCCGTATGACCCGCATTCCCAGTATTACCAGCATTTTACCCATCACCCGTACTACCAGGAGACTGCCGTGATCCTCGCTATCGCGAACCAGAAGGGCGGCGTCGGTAAGACCGCCACCACCGTCAACCTCGCCGCAGCACTCGCCCACCTCGGCAAGCGTGTCCTCGTGATCGACGCTGACCCGCAGGCCAACGCCAGCTCAATCCTCGATTCACGTATCAATCCTCAGACGCTGACGCTGCATGACGTCCTGACCGCTGTCGCAGCGGGGCAGGCAGGCCCTGGCTGCATCACTCAGGCGGTCCAGCCCTCGAGCTGGAGCAGCATCGACGTCGTGCCCGCGGAGCGAGCCCTCGCCACGCGCGAGACAGACAGCGCGGCCGGACGAGAGTTCCACCTGCGCACAGCCCTGACGGGTACTCACCAGCAGTGGGACCACGTGCTCATCGACTGCCCGCCGTCCCTGGGCACCCTCACACTGAGCGCCCTGACCGCCGCGGACCAGGCGCTGATCGTCACCGAGCCTCGTACGAGCTCCGTCGACGGTGTCGCAGGGATCATCACCACCCTGAGCACGGTCCAGCAGTACTACAACCCCGACCTGCGCCTGGCTGGAGTCCTCATCAACCGCTGGCGAGGCGACCGCCGCGACCGGGTCGTGTGGCGTGACCAGCTCGCAGCCACCTACCCGGGACTGCTCATCGACCACCCCCTACCAGAGCGAGAGGTCGTGGCCACCGCGGCCACCAACCACCTCCCAGTACCCCGAGACGACGCCCACGACTACGTCAACGCCATCACCGCCGTCGCCCGGCAGATTGCGAAGGAGCACTGAGCATGAAGCCCCAGACGCCTCCACCAGCCCAGCCAGGTGACCTGAGCGCGCTGACAGGACGTATCCGCAAAGCGGGGTCCGCGGACCCAGCCGCACCAGCCACCACCAGCACTACTGGCAACACCCGCAATACTGGTACTGCCAGCGCTGCTGGCAGTACCAGTAAGCGGTCGACCCAGACGAAGCTGACCGTCTACGTGCCCACGGATCTGGCCGGGCGCGCACGCTCCGCCTGGCGGGTCGAGGCAGCCAAGCCTGGTCAGCCGTTCATCAGCTTCTCCGCGTGGGTCAGCCAGGCCATCGAAGCTGCAGTCCAGGACTCCGAGGACCGCCATAACGGCAGCGAGCCTTACGTCCCCACCCAGGCAGGCGAGATCCCGACTGGCAGACCCGCATGACGGCACCACCGGCCTTACCGGTACCACTGGCACTACTGGCAGTCCCAGTGGTACCGGTAAGGCCGGTGGTGTCCTGCCTCGCAGTACAACCAAACGGCGGACAGATCCGCGGGCTGCTTTCCACAATCACGGCGATGAACAAGCCCCGTCCAGTGCCCTCCCAGTGGCAGAAGTCCATCGTCATGTTCGAGTCGCACCTGCGCGCCAGCGGATTGATGGAGCGATCCGTCCAGACCCGACTCCGTCATATCCGCACCTTTGCGCGATCCGTACCTGAACTAGACCCGGCCACTATCACAGCGCAGGAGCTCGTCACCTGGGCTGGGTCACGTACCTGGGCGAAGGAGACCAGACACTCCTACTACGTCAGTCTCCGCCGCTTCTTCTCCCTGATCCGTCCTGACGACAGTCCTGCTGCTGGCCTGCCCTCTATCGAACGCCCCATCGGGGCGCCGCGCCCCATCCCAGAAAAGCTCTATCAGCAGTCACTCCATAGTCCGATAGACGAGCGTAGCCAGGCGATTCTGATCCTTGCAGGGCGCGTGGGGCTCAGACGCAGCGAGATCCCGACAGTCAACACCCGAGACATGTTCGAGGACCTCGGCGGATGGTCACTCACCGTCGTCGGAAAAGGCGGCAAGCGCCGCGTCGTCCCGTTATCCGACGAGACTGCCGCGTTCCTGCTCCACATGGGGAGCCAGAGCCCTGAGGGATGGGTGTTCCCCTCACGAGCTGGTGGACACATCAGCTCCGAGTGGCTGGGCAAGCTCGCGTCCCGAGTCCTCCCGCAAGGCTGGAGCCTACACACCCTGCGCCACAGATTCGCAACTAGAGCCTACTCGGGAGAGCGCGACATCCTCGCAGTCCAGCGCCTCCTCGGCCACACCAACGTCGCCACCACCCAGCGCTACACCGCCCCACCAGACGACGCCCTACGCCGCGCTGTAGAGGCCGCCAGCTAACACTACCTCCGCTTGACTCGACCATAAATCCCGAAGGAAACAGCAGAAATCAGGACTAAAATAGAAGCACGTCCACCATTACCAGTCAAACTACCTTCAGTGCCCGCACGCCCACAAGAGCAAGATGAACGCTTCGCCCCAGCGGCACTGACTGCCTCATACTGCCGACGCGCGCCATCGCATCGTTTTGACCGACTCCATACATTGACATATAGCGACAGCAGCGCCACCAATGAATCGCAGACAGACCATTGACTCTCGGAGGATAACTACTGCTCGCCCACCGCAGCGGCCCTCATATATTTGGATGCAACGAACCAGTTAACGACAACAGTGATAAATAACGCTATCAATGCACACATCAGATGCCGACAGACGTCATGCAGCAACTGCACCTCCACCTCGACCGACTGAAGATCGTTCAGCACGAGATACTTTGACGCGTTATGCAACCCATTGACTGCCGCACAAATGAACGCTAAGGATGCGAGAGAGAAAGTCAAGCGCACCCAAAATGCGACCCTACGCATGCGATCAGTTTGCGTGACCGACAAGCCGTTCAGTAGATTTGGTGGCATTGCTCCCCCACAAAGTCTCCGCCCGAGAACAAGCGGGCACATTGAAGCCCTTTCTTGACATAGTACGGTGCCCGCGGATTATTCCCGCCCCAGCTAGTCCCAACAGGATAGCACCCCCATTGCGTTGCCCCAACATAAGTACTGTAAATGGTGCTGCCACGACGATTCTGGTAGTCAATTCGATAGTTACAGATACGACCGGTTGACGACATAGCGTACGCTTGCTCACTCTTAATGTGCGTGCCACTTCCAGCAATTTGATGGGTTAACACGATTTTCGGAATGCCGACCCCCTTAATGGTGAACCCACCAACCCATTGCTGCCCCCACGCACTCCGATCCTGAATTGAAGGCTGATTATATCGTTCATCTTCCAGGGGTGGCACAAAATCAATTCGAGATGGGTCAAGTGATTGGACCTCACCCCCATACACGGTGCGATTTTCTTGTGGCTGCCCACTTTCGGCGGCCAAAGCAGGGAAACTCCCAAACGGCAATGCTAGGGCGGCGAGCATCGAGACCCGCACAATACGCACGAACTCATTCCAACCTTCATTGAACTGACAGATATAATTTAGCGCACATCAACATGACTTGCAACACATGTCGCTCGAATCGATAGCACATGCAGCCAGACGCTGAGGCCACGTCACCTTCGACTCGACGCCTGTCGCCACCACCCAGCGCCGGCAGGCGGACCAGTACGCGGCAGGCCGTGGCCATGAGGTGGTCACTGACCGTGCCAGGCTGGAGGCGCGCGTGCGCGCCGCGGCCGTGGCCGCGGTCGACGAGCCCGACTTCGTGATCCGTCTGCGCGAGACGGGCGTGCGCGTGCGCCCCCGCTTCGCTGCCGGACGCACTGACGTCATCGTCGGCTACTGCGTCGCGCTGCACTCCACCAACCCGCTACGCCCCTCCCAGTGGTGGTGCGTCTGAAGGGTGCGGAGGGCTTCTACCGTCCTGAGCCGTTCTTGTCTGGCTAGCCTGTTCGCATTGTTCAACACTGCGGGCGAGGCGGTGCACGAGCTCCCCCAGAGCCTCGCGCACACCCCGCCCTCACCCGTAGACCCGAGATCGGCGCCCGACCTCGACCACGACAACTCGACCATCGTCAATGTCGCAGATAATCCGCCAGTCCCCGGCACGGTAGCACCACAGCCCACGAAGGTCAGCGGTCAGCGCCTTGCCTCGGGAGCGTGGGTCCTCAAGCTCAGCAACCTCACGGACCGTGCTCCAGATACGCCGCCGCACCTGCGGGTCGATCTTGCGCAGCGCCTTAACGGCGCTGTCCGCAACCTCAATCGTCCACGCCAATGAGCGTCTCCGCCTCGTCCAGGCTGTAGGTCTTCATACGGCCCGCGCGCACGTCCTCAACCGCGCTGAGCACCCGGTACTCGAACTCCATGCGGTCGATAGCCTGCTCGATGGCCTGACGCAGGTAGAAAGACTTTGACCTGTGCGTGTGGCGCGCCAGCGCCTCGTACCGCCGCTCAATCTGCGGGTCGAGCCGTATAGACGTCACCATGGTCCTCACCTCCACACTCTCAGTAATACTGAGACTACATGTATTACGAAAGAAGCGCGACAGGCTCATCACCGCCAGCGCGGGTAGGCCCAGTGCGTTGCGCTCACGCGAGCACCCTGAATGCGTGCGCTCACCGGCTACGTCCCTCATGGCAGGCCCGTCCGGGTGGCCTGTCATGAGAGAGGAGCTGCCATGTCCGCATCCGCACCGTCGCCGTCGTCAGGGTCTGAGCCTGCGGTGACGATCTACAGCCGCCACGACTGTCCGGGCTGCGCGCTGACCCAGCGGTCCCTGGCCGTCAAGGGTGTCTCCTTCGAGGTCGTCGACCTCGACGAGCGCCCTGAGCTGGTCGCCGAGCTCAGGCAGCAGGGTCTGACTGCTCTGCCCATCATCCAGACCCCTGATGGGCAGAGGACGGCGGGTTTCAGGCCGGATCGGATCAAGGCGATCATCGCCATGGCTACGACCGCCAGCCCCGCCCAGACGCCCCAGCCGAGCAGCGGAGACGAGCGGCCGCCGGTGCGGCCTGGCCCGCGGACGGGGCGGGGGATGAGGCTGTGAGGAAGGCTGTCCTGGCGGTACTCGCTGTGCCTGCGATGGTGCTGCCGATGATGCTCGGTGGTGGTAGCGGTCAGGCCGCCTCTGGCACGGCGGTGGGGATTTCTGGGGTGCCCAGTGAGTACGTGGCTGACGTGCTGAGAGCGGGCTCCATCTGTGAGGAGGTCACCCCGTCTGTGATCGCGGCTCAGCTGGCCGCTGAGTCCGGTTTCGACCCGAACGCTGGTTCGCCCGCGGGCGCCCGTGGGATCGCGCAGTTCATGCCGGCCACCTGGGCCGCGGTCGGTAAGGACGGCGACGGCGACGGCAGCGCGGACGTCCTCAACCCCCACGACGCGATCTGGACCCAGGGCCACTACATGTGCGACCAGGTCGCCCTGGTCAAGCAGTACATGGCTGCGGGACGGATCAGCGGCAGCGTCCTGGAGCTGGCGCTGGCCGCATACAACGCCGGAATGGGAGCAGTCCTGGACACCGGCGGCGTGCCTCCCTTCGCTGAGACCCAGGCCTACGTGTCCGCCATCATCGCGGCGATGGCTTCCTACGCGGTGCAGTACTCCGGCGGCGGGGCCGGGGCTGCACAGAGCGCCGACGCGCTGGTGGCCGGTCCCGTCTACGACGCCTCCAGCCTGCCGGCTGAGGCGGCCTCAGTACCTGACCCCACGCCCGGCGCTCACGCCGCCGCCTCCGTCACGCCGCGCACGTACGCCATGGTCACCGCCCTCATGGCTGCCTACCCCCAGATCGTGACTCCCGCCCTGTACTGCTGGGACGCCCACACCTTCAACCCCGGCTCCGACCACTCACGCGGCCGTGCCTGCGACATCCCCTTCTACGGGTGCACCTTCGGCGACCCAGGCCGCGCCGCCAGCCCCACCACCGGCACCCTGGCGGGTAACGCCGCAGCCAACTGGCTGGTCGCCAACGCCCAGCAGCTCGGCGTCCACTACGTGATCTGGCAGGGCCAGATCTGGACCGCCAGCACAGGCACGTGGGGACCCTACGACGGAGCCGGCGGCCTATACGACCCTACGAGCTGCTCCGGCGGTCACTACGACCACATCCACGTCTCCGTCTACTGACACCGCCCACTGTCATCCTGTCTGTCGCTCACGGGCACTCCAATATCACTTCACTGACCATAGCGCAATCAACAGTCAAACGGAGATATACTGATGTCGCACATGGGAAGTACACGAGTTAGGCGTTAGGCATGGCAACGATCACTGTACGTGTTGAGGATTCCGTCAAGGAGGGTGTCACCCAGATTGCTGAGGACTTCGGGTTCGACCTGTCGTCAGTGACCCGCGCCTTCTACCTTCAGATGATCCGGGAGCACCGTATTCCCCTTAACCTGTCCTACCCGCAGCCCAGTGCCGCCAGTCGTGAGGCGATTGAGCAGACTCGGCAGATCATCGCTTCGGGTCAGCACACCTACGACACTGCTGAGGCGATGTACGAGGACCTGGGTCTCTGATGGTTCTGGCACCGGAGCCGACGCCTCGGTTCAGACGTGATGTCAAGGCTCTCCGGAAGAAGCACGTGGACCTGGCACCGCTGCGTGAGGTTATCGATCTCATCGTTGCCGACACTGATCAGGCTAGGGATGAGCTCGTCCGTCATCACGGCATGCATCGTCTGCGTGGCCAGTGGGAGGCGAGCAATGAGTGCCACGTCGCCAACGCTGGTGACTGGCTGCTGATCTGGACTACCACTCAGACGCAAGCGATCCTCCAGCGTACCGGTGGGCACGACGACCTCTTCGGGCACTAGCCCCTGTTGCGCCCGCCGTGGGCGCAACACGTCCCTGAGTACATGTATGTGTGTAGTCCCGTACTGGTGCGTAGCGTGGACCTGCGGAGCAGATGTATGTCAAGGGCTCAGCTTGCCGGATCATGCCATCATCGAATATGCAACCGCCCTCCAGCAACGGGCTGGAGGGCGGCGCGATGATCGTCTTCGGTTGTGTGAGGAGACAGTCTTCCTCATACCCGACTATCAGACCAGAGGCCTGGATCAGGGCCCGCAGCTGCAAGCCAGCGGCTAGGACTGCGAACAGTTGTAAGTATAGCTCAGAGCGACTCCCTGTCAATCGAAATCGATGGAACCGAAGCCGCGGTACGGATCCGGACACGCTCGGTTCGACAGTCGTTGAAGTTTGCTAGGCCCAGACGGGTGGCCACATATCGCGATAGCTGAGCTTTCGGTGTTTTGCGTGCAGCAAATTCTTCGATAGTCGAGTCTTGCATAGCTTTTCGTTCATGCGCGATAGCCGATGCAATAAGGTCTGCGGCCTGCAGCCCATCGCACGTCAAAGAGTCCAGAGACAGCGCGGTTGCGACTCTCATGCAGCGAAAAGCGTCATTGACAGCGGCCCTTAATTCAGCTCCGTAAGACGTACCGTCAGGCGTGGAAATCGAGTCCGTAAGCACTGTGGCGATCTCTCTCCTGGAGACCATAGCCTTCACGAGCGCAACCGAGGTCCAGTTATGCGCCTTCCACTGAGGTAGCCCGGTTGCGAACGGATCCGCCTGAGCCTTGTCAACGACAAACGCACCGCATGTTGCCGACGATTCAGCTATGACGTCTGCCAAGGCCTCGTATGCCGGTAGAGCATTTCTGGTGACATTGCTGAACTTAAACTCCGTCCGAAAGCTCCGCGCCTGGCGCACACCTTCGATACCTCGCAAGAGCTTGTCGGGATCTGCCACTTTGACGGCAGCAACGACGAAGAAGCGTCCGCCGCTGCCCTTGGATCCAGACTCGTCCAAGAAGAAGGTTGGGGCCGAGGTGTGACGAGGCAGTCTGACATGACCGGCACTAGCAGGGCGCGACAGAAGAGATTTGTTCATCAGAATTTCTGGGTAGGGCCTGGCGCGAGCCGACGACGCACACGCCGTCGTCGTCGGGCAGGAGGGCTCCCTGGTAGTACAGGAGGGCGGGTGCCTCGTGGACCTCACGCACACGGGTGGGGTAGCGGTCTGACAGGACCGAGACGACGCCGTAGCCGGCGTTGGCCCACGTGTCGATGTCGCGTCGTGCCTGGTCGAGCAGCTCGTCGCCTGCGGCGCCGCGGAGCATGTCGCCCGCCTCGTAGCGGTGACGGTCGTAGACGGCCTGCGGATCACGCTCGGCGAGCAGGTCCTGCACGCGCTCGCCCTGGGTGAGTCCGCGTCGCTTGGTGCGCGTGAGTGCGAGCACGTACGCAAGTGACTCCATGGACTCCATAGCGGCAGTGTACTGATCTCAGAGTCCGTCTGGTGGTGCTCCCCGACACCCATTCGTCGGGGAGCACCACCATCGTGTTGTGTTGATCAGCTCTCGCCGGGGTCCGTGTCTTGCGTGGCTGTGGGTTGTGGCGTGGTGCGGGCGAGGTTGCGTGGCAGGCGCTGGGGGGCGAGGAGTCCGGCGCGCACGAGGTCGGTGCGCGCCCAGCCGAGACTTGTCGCGTGTCGCCACGCGGCCTTGTAGGAGGCTGCCGCGTCGACGAGGGCGGTCATCGCGGTGGCGAGCTCGCGTGCGGCGTCGGTGCGCTCGGTGTCGGTGCGCAGTAGTGCGGTGAGTGGGTCGGTGGTCATGGGTGTTCCTCTCGTGGTTGTGGACGCGTGCGTGACGCGGCCTGTGTCATGTCCGTACTCGGTGAGCGCACACCACACGTGCAGCAGCCTGCGCACGCAGGTCCGCACTCGCCCATCACGTCCTGCGTGAGCGCACGCTCGGCGTAGCGCGCCGCCCCGCCGCAGGCGGCGCGCCCTGACCTGACCCGACCTCGTGCGTGCAGCGCAGGCTGCAGCGCTCAGCGTTCCTGGCGCTGCACCCTGCGCGCACACGGTGGTGCAGGAATCCGGTCTGCTGCACGCTGCGCGGCTGCAGCAAAGCGCCGGTGAGACGGCCACGTGAGGTGGCCGGGCACCGACTCGTCGGTGCAGATCCTTCCGCCTCACCGGGGGTGAGCCGAACGCAGAGCAAGTTGGAACTTAGCACTGGTGCTAAGTAACTTGCTGCTGGACTGACGTCGTCCAGCAGGGCACACTTGTGGTGTGGTCCCGTTCGGGTCGCTGCGCTGGGCATTTCAAGGGTGCGGAGGTGGTTGCCATGTCGACGAGTGACGAAGAGCGTGCGGTGTCCGCACCTCGTTATGACCGTCGCCGTAGTGCGCGCCTGCGCGGCGGACAGCGCCGCAAGCCTTTGACCGTCTACCTGTCCGATGAGGAGCGCGAGCTGCTGGAGCTGCGCTCTGAGGCGACGGGCGAGTCGATGGCGAAGATTTTGGTTGATGCTGCGCTGCGTCCCTCACAGAATCCCGTTGTCGCCCCGGAAGCCGTTGCACCTGCAGAGATGGGTGAGGCGATGGCGGCACTTCGGGACATGCGCCGCGATCTCGACGGCATCGGCAACAACCTCAACCAGATCGCCTACCACGCCAATACCGTCTCTGAAGTACCCGCCGACTTCACTCAGGTCGTCGAGCTCGTGCACCGCGCGATTGACGACATCAACGACATCCTGATCCAGGTGCGCCGATGATCCCCGCCATTGTTCAGGGCGGATCGACGCCAGGCTTGCTCAACTATCTCGTGGGACCGGGCAGGTCCAACGAGCACGAGTCCCCGCACGTGGTGGCAGGCTCAGACATCATCATGCGTCGCTGGGGCGCATGGGATGAGCTCTCCCCCGCGCAGGGGTACGAGATCGCCAAGTTCGTCGACCAGTACATGACCGAGCTCGGCATTCAACCCACCGGCAGCGTGCGCACGTTCAACCACGCAACCGGCAAGGTTGAGACCGCTGCCGACCGCCCCAACCACGTGTGGCACTGCTCCCTGTCACTGTCACCGGAGGAGGGGCCGCTGAGCGAGGACAAGTGGCGCGCGATCGCGACTGACTTCATGGCCGAGATGGGCTTCACTGGCGTTGACGGCAAGGCGCCGTGCAGGTGGGTCGCGATCCACCACGGCGCCTCGAAGAACGGCGGCGACCACATCCACATCGCTGCCAACATCGTGCGCGAGGACGGCACCAAGTGGTCACCGTGGCAGGACCAGCGCCGAGCACAGCGCACCGCGAACCAGCTCGAACACAAATATGGCCTGATGGTGATCGAGTCGCGCGAGCACCGGCGTGGTGCGCGCGCCGACTCCGCTGCTGACCTGCGTGCCACCCAGCGCCGGCAGGCGGACCAGTACGCGGCAGGCCGTGGCCATGAGGTGGTCACTGACCGTGCCAGGCTGGAGGCGCGCGTGCGCGCCGCGGCCGTGGCCGCGGTCGACGAGCCCGACTTCGTGATCCGTCTGCGCGAGACGGGCGTGCGCGTGCGCCCCCGCTTCGCTGCCGGACGCACCGACGTCGTGGTCGGCTACTGCGTCGCGCTGCACTCCACCAACCCGCTACGCCCCTCCCAGTGGTACGGAGGCGGGCGTCTGGCGCGCGACCTGTCACTGACCCGGCTGCGCACCCGGTGGATGGATACTCCCGTGGGTGCGCAGATGGCCGTCCAGGCCTGGCAGGCAGCATGGCGCGGAGACAAGATCACCTCCTCCCCCATCGCGTCACCGATGAGCGCGTGGCACGCAGCCGCCGACAGCCTGCGCACATGGGACCACGAGCTGCGCTCCATCAACCCCTACGACCCTGTCGCGCTGGCAGACGCCACACGCGACGTCTCCGGTCTGCTCGCGGCCGCAGGCGTGGCCACCACCAACCCGGCCGAGCGTGCCACGCTTATGCGCGCAGCACGCGTGACCGGACGCCACGCCCAGACCCACACCCGCCCCCGCGACCGGGTGCAGGTTCCCGGAGCGGTCCTGCTGGCCGCGCGCACACTGTCACTGACCGTCAAGGACCAGCGCGTGGCCACGATGCTGCTGGCAGCCGAGACCATGCAGCTCGTCCACTCACTGGCCTCGCTGTACCAGCAGGCCCAGCAGACCCAGACAGCCGCGGCACTGCTGCGTGACACTGCTGCGGCCTGGGAGCTCACCCACGCCCAGCCGCTACCGCCCACCAGCCGCCAGCACGCCCAGGCACAGGCCGCCCGCCTGGCTGCCCTGCCGGCGCCCGCAGCCACCGACACCCTGCCGCCACGCGCGCCCATCACGACACCGGCGCCTGGCTCACTCGAGCGCGAAGCCGCCGCCCTGACCGACGACCAGGCGCAGCGCATCCGCTCCATCGCGGCGATCGCCACCGTCAGCACACCAGCACAGCACTCACGCACCGAAGACTCCGCCCGCCCCTGGCCCACACCGCCGCCGACCCAGGAGCGCAAGCAGACACTGTGAGGATCCCAGCCCAGCGGCTCGGCTCTCCACGACAACCACGACACAACGAGCCATCCGGCGCTAAGAACTAGGCCGGCCCAGGAACAAGGAAGACCAAGCATGCCCTACATCCCGCAGAAGCAGCGGTCTATCACACGACTCCACCTGGATCTACGAAACCCTAGGCTCGGACGCCCGTCCGCAAAGGACGAAAAAGAGGCCATGGAGCGGCTCCTGGACAAGTTCGGGGACGAGATCCTCCACCTTGCACGCAGCATCGCAGACAAGGGGCTAGACCCGCTCCAGTCGTGGGCGGTCGTGGAAGAGAACGGAAAGATGGTCGTCCTTGAGGGCAACCGCCGCCTGGTGGCGTGCCGACTCCTGTCTAACCCGAAAAAGGCTCCGACACCAGAATGGCGGCGGAGGTTCAACAAGATACGCGACAGCATCGAGACGGACGACGACTACCAGCGTCCCGGCTGCGTCAAGTTTGAGCGTCGCGCTGACGCGCGGTACTGGATCCAGATCAAGCACCACGGCAAAGGGAAAGGTGAGGGCACGGCACCGTGGGGGCCGGAGATGGTCTACCTCGACCAGGTGTCCAACGGCGGAGACCCGACTGGGTGGAACGAGTTCTGGTACTGGCTGGAAGAGACGTATGTCGATGACGGCGAGGTCTCCGACGCGGTACAGCAGGCGCGGCGCGAGCAGTACACGCTCATGAACAGGGTCTACGACTGGAAGGTTCGAGAGCTTCTGCGCGCTGGGCTCAACAGCAGCGGCAAGATCGAGGTCAAGGCTGACCCGCAAAAGGTCAGGCCTTTCATCCTTGAGCTCATGAGCGGCATGGCGGGACAACGATCTTCGAGCAGCGGGCGAACTGATCAACCGATCACCTCACGTACCCTGAACGACCGAGAGTCCGCCGAACGTGTCCTGTCCGGCCTCTGGGACCGCACCGTCGGGCACGCAGACGTCTCAGCCTCCGTCCCCTCGCTGCCAGCGCCGCTGGCTGCTCGTGACTCCTCGCCCGCCAGTCAGGCCCCTGCCCAGCCTACGGGCGGAGGACACGGCTCCACGCAGAGCAAGCCTGCTTCAGGCCCAAGCCCGCAGAGCAGGCAACGGGAACGCCCTCGAAAGTCCGAGACCCACCTGTACTGGGGTGCGCGGCGAGGCGCGATGCCTGACCGAGTCAATCGCCTGCTGAAGGAGTGTCAGCGTCTTGAGATCGCTGAGTATCCCGAGGCGTGCGCGATTCTTGCCCGTGCGGCTGTCGAGCATGCTGTCGACGCACTGATCGAGGAGCGAGCGCTTAGCACCAAGAAGAGTCAGCTCAAGGACAAGATTACGGTTGTACTCCGCCACCTTGACCCGAACCTTGATAGCAAGAGCTCCAGCATCCCGGCGCTTCGGGGCACATGGGCGGCGATCCGTACCAATGAGGAGTCGGGGCACCTGATCAAGGACCTTAACGACTGTGTGCACTCCTACCAGTTCACTGCTGCGCAAGACGTCGCCAAACGCGCGAACCAGGTGCTGTCGCCGCTCATCACCGCGATCAACGATGACCTGAGTGCGTCGGCGCGTGGGGTGGCCACGGGCGACGATCAAAGGCATTCTTGACCCGTGAGGTACCTGTCCCCGTTGCGCTACCCAGGCGGCAAGGCGCGCCTGGCGCCCTTCTTCGCGCGCCTGGTCAACGCCCAGTACCCTGTCCCCACCCACTACGCCGAGCCGTACGCAGGCGGAGCGGGAGCCGCGCTTCGCCTGCTGACGGACGGCGTCGTCGAGCACGTCCACCTCAACGACGTCAACGCCGGCATCGCCGCCTTCTGGCGCACCATCACCGCCCCTGACACTGCGCGCGAGCTCTGCGACCTCATCGAGGGCACCCCGGTGACGGTCGAGCAGTGGCACCACCAGCGCAGCATCTACCAGAGCAGACAGGGCGAGGACCTGACGCTCGGGTTCGCCACCTTCTACCTCAACCGCACCAACCGCTCCGGCATCCTGGACGCCCGCCCCATCGGAGGGCTAGCCCAGCGTGGTAAGTGGGGCATCGACGCCCGCTTCAACAAGCCCGCCCTCATCGAGCGCGTCAAGGCGGTGGCGGCCCTGGGCGAGCGCATCCACGTCACCGAGCTCGACGGCCTGGACTTCCTGACCACCATGGAGCCCCTGGAGGACGACGTCCTGGTCTACGCCGATCCCCCTTACGTCGAGCAGGGCGGCAACCTCTACCTCCACGCCTTCGGCATGGAGGACCACGAGCACCTGGCCGACCACCTGCTCCAGGCCCCCTACCCGTGGCTGCTGACCTACGACGACAAGAAGGTCATCTGGGACGAGCTCTACGGCCAGGCACGCTGCGCGACCTTCGACATCGCCCACACGGCTGCTATCCAGCACGTGGGCCGCGAGACCATAGTCTACGGCCCCGCCCTGGAGGTCCCCGGCGGGCTGGAGGTCACCCCTGGAGTTACCGCCCACTGGGTCCACGCCTCCTAGCCGCCCTCACCGGTTCGTGTCGGTGGTCGCCTCTAGCCTGCCGTGCGTGACCCGACCGACCCTGGACGCCCTGATGCGCGACTGCGCCCAGCAGGGCGCCCGCGTGCGCTGGGGACGCCCGCCAGGGGAGATGGCGGGCTGCTACGACCACTCCCAGTCCACGATCTGGCTACGAGACGGCGCCCCCGAGTGGGTGAGCGTGCCTACGCACATGCGCAGACGTGCGGTAAGAAGCACCCCACCAGCGCAGGCCGCTACTGCAAGACCCGAGGTTGGCTCCCCGCTCACTGTCCCAGCTCGTGCTTCCTTCTTCCGTATGGGTGGTATCCCTGGGACAATGACGCTATGGGTACACGGCAGGAGGCATACGCGCGCATCCTGGATGTCGCGCGTCGGCAGACAGGTGTGATCACCTGCGCCCAGATGCGCCGTCTGGGACTTACCCAGTCCATGATCGACGCCCTCGCGGCCGGGGATGAAGACTTTGCCGACGAACATGACGGACTGTACAGCGTGGGTCATTTCATGAACGACACGTGCTGCGAAGAGATCCACCTCAGTTTCCATCTCCTGACCCCGGAGCTGTTCTCCTGGGAGAAAACATCCCCTGAGCTGGCCGCCGCCCACGGGGCGGTATCCCACTTCAGTGCCGCCGAGCTCCACGGCTGCACCACGCTTCCTATGGAGATGCACCTGACCGCGCCCACGCCGCAACACATTGACGGCGCACACCTCCACACGGCACCGCTGCCCCCATCTGACCTGACAGTCATTGACGGCCTGCCAGTGACCAGTCTGGAGCGCACCACACGCGACCTGGGCGCAGCCGTCATGGACGGCGAGCACAGAGCCCGCTGGATGGACTTCCTCGTCGAGGACAAGGGCTGGAGCGTGGCCCGTGTCCTGGAAGCCGTCGGCCCACGCGCCGCGGCAGCCTCCATCGCCTACTTCGAGGCCGCAGCATGACCCAACAGCAGCCGTTTGCAGACGGGAACGCGATTCGACAGGCATTGAGAGCACGCAGGCAAGCGCACGCGACTGACGAGCGGACAACCTCTCAGCAGGTGTGGATCATGCAGCGCCTGGTGGCCCGTCTGTCGTATGCGCCGGAGACCACCTGGGCGGTCAAAGGCGCCCAGGCACTGTTGGTTCGTCTACCGAATGCTCCCCGTACGACACGAGACATCGACGCCGTCGTACAGGCGACGTCGTCTGACGATGCCGTGGAGGCATTCGCCCAGGCTATTGAGCGCCCGTTGCCGGATCAGGACTTCCTTTCCTTCAAGGTTCGTGGTGTCAGTTCTTCTCCAATCCGACCAGATCTGGTCAAGATCAAGATCCAGCCAACGATGGATCTTGGGCAGCGGATGCAGAAGCTGTCCGTCATCAGCATGGATCTTCTGGTCGCTGACAGTCTCGGGTTCGACCCTGACCTCATCGAGCTCACTCCCAAGATCGACATCGGCCGCTTCACGGACTGGCCCGAGGTCCCTGTGGTGTCCTCGGCCGTGCACGTGGCCGAGAAGCTCGTGGCCACCGCCACCACCCACGGTGATCACGCCTCGACCAGGGACCGTGACTTCACCGACCTGGTCCTGCTGTGCCAGCACTTCCCGCCAGACGTCGACGAGCTCACACGCCAGCTCCACAGTGTCATGGCATCGCCTAGACCCGAGAACAACACGGTGGTTCTGCCACGCTCCTTCACGCCGAGCCCGTCTGCTGCTGCCCTGTACCAGACCCTCCCCGACCTGCCACCCCTTCCTGAGGCTGTCAGGATCGTACGCAGAGCCGTCGACCCGGCACTGGACCGCTACCACACCCAGCACGCCGCCGCCGAGCGCTCGCGCAGCATCATGCACACGGCCATGCCAGCAGCCGGTGCCAGATCCCAGCAGCCACCCACCGACGACCAGCGCCCGCCCCACGTCCAGCCGCACACGCAGGGGTTCACCCTCTAGCGCCACCGTGTGCGCGCACTGCCTACGTACCAGATGAAGCGGACCAACCCGGTCCCCACCACCTGGAGGCTGAGACATGAGCGCCCTACCTGACAGCACCTACCTCGACCCTGCCACCATCACACGTGCCTACGGAGCACCCGCGGTACACGTGCCCGAGGCCGGCGGCATGGAGAGCTACACCTGGAACCTCGACCAGGCAGGCTCACTGCGCTGGTTCCGCAACGCTCAGGGACGCGTCACCGTCACCTTCTCTAATTCCAACGGAAGCTGGCACCGCGACGACGGCCCTGCGCACTACGCATTCGACCGCAGCGGCGTCATGCGCGAACGCGAGTGGATGCGCCACGGCGACTACTACCGTGCCGACGGCCCAGCCGCCGAGAGCTGGGACGAAGACGGTCACCTACAGACACAGTCGTGGTTCACGGACCGGCAGCTCACCGCACGGCTGCTCTATACCGACGGTGAGGTGACCTGCCGCCAGTACGCCACCAACGGCGTGATACGCCGCGAGGAGCGGCTGCGTGACGGTCAGCTGCACAGTGAGCACGGCCCAGCCGTCTCCCACTACGACGCCCGCGGACACGAGTCCTCCTGCGAGTACTGGCTGCACGGCAAGCGTGCCTCAGCCACCTACGACGGCTTCGTCCTGGGCCCCGCCCAGACCCAGCGCACACGCTCAGCCCTAGAGCTGGCCGGTGGCACACCCGCACCAGGGGCAGCCGCAGGCGTGTCCACGCCACACGAGCGCCCCTCTCACCTCGCAGCCCCACAGCAGCAGCAAGGACGCACCCTGTGAGCACCACTATCCAGCCCAGCACCGACCCCACCGAGCACGTCGACGAAACACCCGACAACACTGCCGGCGAGAATGCCGGCGAGGAGCTCGCTCCGCCCCTCCAGTTCCCCTCACTGGACCAGTTCGTCGAGGGGCTGGTCGCTCGCGTCTACGAGCGCGCCACAGGCTCGGCAAGCGGCGCCAAGTGGTGTCCGGCATGGTGGATGCACGACGAGGCCGTCTTCCGCCTGACCGCCCTGTGGCAGGCGTGGGAGTCCATGCGCCTAGCCGAGGGCCCCACAGGCACTGCCAAGTGGCTGACCCACTACGCCGACCCCATCATGAGCCAGCTCATGAGCCCCACCGGCCCCTTCGCCAAGTGCTCCTCGGACCGTGGCCACGACCCCCACCCACCACACCACGAGGCGCTCCTGCCATGCGAGCCTGCACCCGAGGGTTTATTCGAACCGCGCTAAACGCCCAGTGTGGGCATCCGTCCTTGAGTCTCAGTTACCTGCGCAGGTAGGCCAATGTCATCATTTTGTTCAGCAGATGCCACCGTGCCATGAGATGTCGTCGTCTGCGGCATAGCGAGCATGCCCGTCTTCGCTGCTCTCACAGCTCTCGGGTCAATCTCGGCCAACGCTTCTGCGCTCTGACGGATCTGCGCTGCCCACGCCGCCATACGCTGGCGCAGTTGTTCCAACTGCTCCGAGGACACGTGATACTCCGCTACATGCTCTGGTCTCAGTTGCGCTGCCTGATCCAGGCGCATTGCGAAGTAATCCAGAGTCAAACCAGCGTCTGCACGGGCTCCCAACTCATATATCTGGGCATCTGTGTACTTCCCGCTGCATCGGATGGCGTCAACGTCGAGGTAGTCGCGGGCCTCGCCTCGTGAGAACAGCGCAGCAACTTTGTTTCCCACAGCATCTTCTAACGCGAGTACCGGCCCAACATCCAGTTGCACAGGGGCTTGCTCGCGCCAGTCCACTCCCATATCGACGCCAATGCTCACACCAGACGGTGAAGTGACCATGAGCGCGGCAAAGCCCGGCAGCGTTCTCCCGATCTCCACAACATATCCGTGCCCGCGCAGATGGCCGACCAATCGGTCGAACGCGGTGGTGAACCTGTCTTGTGCATCGTGGACTGTAAACAGGTCAATATCTTGGGTCGGACGATGGATCAGGCCATGTTCCCTAATCGCACCTGACCCAGCTAATGCAAAGCCATCAGCGCCCAACGCCTCTAGCGCTAACTGGGCTAGGCGACGTTGTTCGTCACCGAGCGTGTCGGCCATTCCAGCCCCCTGAGCTCGCCGAACCTGCCCTGCCACAGCTCCACGACGCGCTGATCAAGGTGAAGCGTCGGCCACAGCTCAACAAGCCGCTGCGCACTCAGAAAAGAACGCTGGTCGGCCGCGGTGCCTTCGGCCAGCACGGCCTGATAGACGATCTGCGCCTGGGCGTCGTTGCCAACGTCGTAGGTCCGGTCTCCCGGCACCCAACGGATACGCAGAGGAAGCGTGACCAGCCCCGTGCGCGGCCCATTGAGCTCCAGTAGGGACTCAGGGGCCTCATACGGCTTGAGGTCTCGAAACCGCAGTCTTGTCTGGCTCATCAGCCTGCCTCCTCCCCCATGTCTCGACTACCAGACTACCTTTCAGCCGTCCAGGCCAACAGTGTGCACGAGTACCCTCATGCGGTGAGTGTGCTGACCCGGCTCGCCACTGCCTGCTGCACCGGTGCGCGACCGCCGGTCGGCTTCGCACGCGCTACCACCGTCGCGCGCGTGGCCGGCTGGGACAGCGCCATGTCCCCTGTGACCGCCGCCCGCACCGCCACCGGGTCGATACCCGCAGCCCGTCGCTGCTGCGCCCACGCCTGGCGGGCCTCAGCCGAGTCCCACCTGGCAACCCTTGGGGAACCCTGCGGGGCAGGCTGCCCGGCAGCCACCATCACCGGGCGCCCGAGCTCGACACCGAAATCATCCCGGCTGTAGGAGCGCCCCGCCATCCGAGCCACAAACACGCTCGGCTCCCAGGACTCATCCGCCGCATCATTGAGGGCCTTGGAGGCACCCTCCACACGCGCCCCCTCACCGTCCACTGCGGTGAAGTCCGCGACCGTGATGACCTCACCGGTGTCCTCCACATACGCCTGGGTCGTGGACACCTCCACGCGCGCGACCTGCGGCCAGTCCTCAAGCACCTGGCGCAACTGCGCACGACTGCTCTCCTCCTCGCGCGCCGCCTGCACGCTGGAGTCACCAGCCGCAACAGCCCGCGCCTCTGCCCTGTCCGCCTGGGCAGAAGCATCCAGAACCCCTGCCCAGTCCCGCACCTCGCCCGGTAACGCAGGCACGACGGCCTCCAGCCTCCGTGGCTCAAGCTCGGAGGAGTCCACCGGGTGGGCCTGTGCTCGGGTCGAGTCACCCACCGCGACCTGCACGCCCCACCGCTCGGCCATCTCCCGCTCACACGTGCGCGCCGCCAGGGCCGCGGCAGGGTCGATCGTGGCGAAGCGGCAGGCGACGGCGTACACGTAGGCGCCGTCCTCCTGGCTGGCCTGCTCCCAGAAGCCGGCCTGGCTGGCCTGGCGCACGACCGGCTCGGCCAGTCGCCGCTCACGCTCCATCGCCTCACGCAGGGCACGGACCTTGGCCAGGTCCGTCGCCTGTGCTCGTCGTAGTGCCTCGCGGCGGGCGTCGGCCATGTACCGGCCCATCTGCGCTCCAGCCCGCACCATGATCGTGACCTCTGTGGTCAGGTCACTGACTACCTGCTCCTGGCTCATCAGCCCCTCCTACCGTCTGTGTCCTGGTTCTTCCAGTAGGGCACCAGGGCTGCCAGCAGCGCCGTCGACCCTGACGCCAGCACCCACGCCCGCCCCGCAGGCAGCCCCTGTAGGTCCGCCACCGAGGCGATGGGCCGCTGCTGCGAGGCCGTCGACACGCTCACGCTGCGGCCCTGCCGCCCGTAGGAGCGCTGGCGAGAGTCCTGCCAGTGCGTGCCGATGAGGTCACTGAGCTCGCCCAGGAACGCCTTCTCCTTGACCCCGCCCCCGTACACGGCGACGTTCGAGGCGGACCAGAGCTTGCGGATGCCCGCCTCACCCCAGGCCTGGGCGCCCTGGGACCAGGACTGCAGAATCGTGTCCACACAGATCCCCCGTGACCCAAAGTGCGAGTAGAGATCCGGTAGCTGGCGCCACCGGCACACGTTCGCGGCCTCGTCCAGCTCGATAAGCATCGGGCACGCCAACCTGCCACCGGGCTGGGTCCTGGCGTGGGCCAGGGCAGCCTCAGTCACCGCCACAGTCAGCGCCGTCACGATCGGGGAGGCGCTGCCCGGTCCCTCCTGGCTGAGCAGGTAGAGCGTGTCCGTGCTCGCCACGAACCGCTCTTGGCGCAGCTCCTCGACCCACGGGCTGGGGGTCACCCACGCCATCGCCTGCTCGTTGAGCAGGAAGCTCATGATGGTGGCCGCTCCCCCGTACACGCCCGACCTGGTCTCCGGTACCAGGGCCTGCGTCCCCTCCAGGGTCTCGGCGGTACGGACCTCGCCGGCCTGCCGCAGCAGGCGCACCGGCTCGGCGTCGCTCTGGTCGTTGAGCCAGCGGTGCAGCTCTCCCAGTGGCCGGTTGCCTCGTGCTGCTGCCAGCAGCAGGGCGGCCACCAGGTCGCGTGAGGCTGAGTCGAAGAACGCGTTGGACTGGGCCTTGGGGTCACGGGTGGCGTCCACGAAGGCCTCCGTCATCGCCCTGGCCTTCACGGCGTCAGTGACGTACGACAACGGGTTCCACCACCAGGTCTGGGGCTCGTCGGCCAGGCCCTGCGGGTCGAAGACCCACACCCGCCCCCTGGTGGAGCGCTGCTGGCGCGTGACGTCGACGACGTCACGCTTGTTCGAGGTGGCCACCACCGCCCCGTGCGCTGCAAAGATCCTGGGCACCACCCAGCTCGTGGTCTTTCCGGTCCTGGGGCCCGCGATCATCAGGCACACGTCCTCAAACGAGCTCCACAGTGGTCGTCCCCCGGCCACGGCCCGCCCGATCGGCAGCCCGATCCCGCCGCCCTGCACGCCCAGGCGCCGGGCCTTACGGGCGACCGCCCTAGTAGACAGTGCACGCGTATCGGCTGCTCGCCCGGTGCGCGAGGCCGCCTTATCCGCACGCGTGCCACGCCCCATACTGAACACTCGCCGTGCCACAACCACCACAAGCAGTACGCAGAGAGCTACAGCGACCACGCACGCCCACACACCCGCGGTCAGCGGCACCTGGCCACCAGCCACCCCGCGCAGCAGCGGTCCCACTCCTGCCGGCAGCGCGGAGGCGGTGATCCACGCCCACACTCGCAGCCCCGCCACCAGCGCCGCACCCGCGCCACCGCCTGCACCCATGAGGACGAGCACGGCCAGCGTGCCTGGCTCGAACGAGCCGACCTCGTCACGCACGCTCACGACGCCACCGACTGTGAGTGTTTGTTGGCCCAGCGCTTGTTGGTGTCAGACAGCGTCTGCTCGCCTGGAGCAAACTCGACGCTGAACGGGATACCCGGCGCGCCCGAGGTCTTCAGCATGAACCGGCCCATGCCAGCAGGGCGACCCGCCGACTGGGTGAACGGGTCGTACGAACCTGGCGCCGCCCAGGAGCCGAGCACGTCCGCCTCAGCCTGAGAGAACGGGAACACCCCGCGCAGCAGGCCCATCTCACGGGCAGGCAGACCACCCAGGAACAGCATCTTCGAGCGCTCGACGAAGCCTCTGGCTTTAATGCGGTCTTCCTCGCTGGCGAGCTGATCCAGGTCAGACATGGAGTGGGTGATCATCATCTGCCCGATCCCGATCGTGCGGTTGAGTCGGGTCAGCGAGTCGATCCGGTCGACCATGCCCGAGGACGCCTCCAGGATGCGCCACAGCTCATCCATCACCAGGTTGTAGCGCCGACGCGGGGCCACGCCCGCGTCCGCCAGGCTCTGAGCGATCTCGACCGTCGCGAACCCGTAGCTCCAGCAGGCCAGGAGCACTGCTGCCTGCAGGTCGGAGTGCTCATGGATCAGGGAGGACACGTCGAACACCACGCTGCGGTCCATCATCATCGGCGTCGTCGTTGCTGCCGCAAAGATTCCCCCAAAACGCCCCGACAGCAACGCGGTCAGGGACACCTCCAGCTCCTCCGTCACTGCTCGGTAGCGCTCCAGGTCGCCTCGGTCCAGCGCCGCCACCCGCAGCCGATCCGGCGCCTGGCGGATGATGCCGAGCAGGTCAGCCAGCACGGGCGTGCCGCCGGCCTCCTCCAGCAGGCAGACCGCCTCATCGACGACGATCTCCTCCCTGTTCGTCGGTGGCTGGCGCCGGATGATCTGCAGCAGCGACAGAATCATGTTCTTCTTGCGCTCGTGCGCCGCCGCCAGGAGTGCGTCACGCTGGGCCGGGTGCCCTGCCAGGAGCCGGGCTGCCTCATCGACGTTGCCCGCGTCCAGCGGGTTGATCCCCGCGGCGCCGTGACCGATCGCGATCACCTGCCCACCCAGGGCACCGACCAGGTCGACGTAGTCGGGCTTGATGTCGCCCAGGACCATCGAGTGGATCCCCATGTAGGCGTGGCCTGTGACAATCCGCCGTGTCAGTGAGGACTTGCCCAGGCCGTTGAGCCCCAGCACCATCGCTGAGGGGGCAGAGATAAGGCCCCGCTCAAACCAGGAGACGTGGTCGGCGCACAGCATCCCCGCCCCCGACAGCACCCTGCCCAGCGGGACACCGATCATGGGGGCGGACCCGCCCACAACCATCGGCCACAGCCCGCACACCTGGCGAGACGTGCCGCGCTGGGGCTCCATCCTCGGCCACGTGCCCGCCTGGCCCAAGCCCGGCCCACCGGTGCTCAGTGCCGCCTCGGACTGCCCCATCAGGGACGCAATGATCTTGTCGTAGATACCCATGCTCACCATCCCCCGCTCAGCGTCTGCCGCGCTGGAGTCAGCCCCAGCGGCAGGCCCAGAGCGAACGCTGAGTCCTGTGCGCCGTATGCCGGGCGCACCAGCATCCGCGAGCCCGCAGCCAGGCTCGTCACCGCCGCCGAGGCGTCCACCAGGCGCCGCTCGGCATCAATCCCGGACACGGTCGCCGTCACCACACAGCCGAAATCCACGACGCTGGCGCCGTCGGCCTCCTCCTGGCTGGTCTGGCGTGCCTGGGCGACGTCCCGCTCCATGCGCTCAGTTGGCCTGCGGGAGGCTTTGATGCGGGCGGTGGCCTTGTCCACGTCCCGCTCGACGACCTCCGGTGCTCGGGCTGCGTCCATGGGCCGGTACAGCATGGTCACGCGCTTGCGCTCCACGTCGCGTGAGAGCTGCAGCAGGCTGCGCAGCACCCCGGACTGGACCATGCCCCGTGGTGGGCGGGTCACCGTCCATGACCGTGACAGGCCCGAGTCGTGACGGTAGGTGTCCCATGTCGCCTCAGCGGCCACCGGTCCCACGTCAGCCCAGTCCAGAGTGATCTCAGCTCCGTCGACCACGGCCTGATCCAGGACGGGCTCAACCTCCGGGTCGTAGGCCACACGCACCAGGCGTGCCAGCTCATCGGCAGTCATGAGATGGATCGCTCCGGCTCCACCCACAGCCAGGTTCTGTGTCAGACCCGGTAGACGGGTCGCGATGTCACGTACCGCTCGGCTGGTGCGGCCGCGCTTGTCTGAGCTCATCCTGGCAGGGTCGAAGCTGACCGTCGCCCACGTACGCACGCGAGCCCCACCTGCCCCTGCGGCATCGACGACGCCGTCGATGATGTGCGCTGCAATGGGTGGGGCCGTGGCGTCAGCGCGAGAGGTCACCTCACGGCGCAGCCTCTGCCCCGTGTCAGGTGAGGTCTCCACCGTCACCGAGGCGTCTACCACTCCTGCCTCATCCGACAGGTCCGACAGCCACATCCCCCACAAGGCGACCTCGCGGTCGACCATGTCCTGGTCGACCAGGCCGTCACCGGCAGGAGCCAGCGCCATGGCCACGCTCAGCCGCCCGTCACCGTGATGGATCACGGCGAAACGGCGCCTGTGAGCGTCCTCATGCTCACTGACGTGCGTGGCTCCCAGGATGCCGGGGAGCCGGCAGCGACCATCCCCACGCTTCGACCTCGCTAGCACACCGCTGCGGTAGCTCGTCGCCTTGCGCCTCTTAGCCCTACGGAACGCCACTTTCTCACTCCTCCGGTCAAACATGTTCATGCCGTGCTTGTCCCTCACGGCGCTGGCCAGGCCCAGGACGGCGACGATGACCCCGGTGCCGGCCGCCCACCCCATGCCGAAAATCTGATTGATCATGACAACGGCGATCGCCGCTCCCAGCAGAGCTAGGGTCTGGCCGATCGTGAATCTCCCGACCCCGGCAGCCCGGCTGACCCTCCAGTTGCCGTAGGTCCGCACCACAGGCTCAGCGCTGCTCACCGCTGCACCTCCCCAGAGCCCGTCGCCCCAGCCGCCTCAGAAGCCGCTCCCTGCACCGCCGAGGTCGCGGTCTTCGCCGCCTGGATCGCGCCGGTGACAGCCAGGCTCGCACCACCTGTGGCTGCCGCCGCACCAGCAGACGCAGCCCCACCAGACGCCGCAGCCGCGCCACCACCGGCACCGGCACCGGCTCCCGCCGCGCCACCGCCCGCACCGGCTCCCGCCGCGCCACCGCCCGCCGACGGCGCCTGACCGCCACCAGGTGCCGGCAGGGCCACCGCACCGCCTGACGAGCCGCTACCGCCACCTGTCACCGCGGGCGAGGAGCCTGTGGGTGCGCTGTCTGCCCCGCTGGCCGCGGCGGCTCCACCACCACCACCACCACTCATACGGGCCACGCTCATCGCGCCCGTCGCGGCCGCACCACCGACCACAGCACCTGCAGCACCGCCCGAGCCCATCACCGCGGCCACCGGCACCAGGAAGCTCACCAGCGCAGGCAGCGCGAAAGCCGCCAGAATGATCATGATGCTGCCAAGAATGAACTTCATCAGCTCGTCGTCCTCAGCGATATTCCAGCTGTTACCCGACACGAGCCTGATAGCCAGGGCGTAGATGATCGCGGCCGTGGGCTTCATGGCGACGAAAGCCGCCGTCCACCCGATGAGCCTCTTCAGCCACTCCACGCCCCAGTCGGTGAAGGACGCTGCCGCAGCCATCGGCATGATCCCGACCGCCAGCAGCAGCATCGCTGAGCGCACGAACATCAGCCCGATCTGGACGATGTTGGCAACCAGGGCCGCCAGGCCCAGCACGATCATGATGATCATGGCAAAGCTGCCCGTCATCGTCTCCAAGGTCAGCAGCTTGGCGGCGAAAGAGCCACCACCCTCATTGGCCTGCTCAATGATCCACGTGGAGAACTCGTCCCCGATATCGACCACGGTCTGGGTGACCGCGATGGCTGAGCCCGACACGAGGACCAGCAGCACCATACCGCGCACGATCTTGCGCACGGACTCACCCCGGTGCGTGATCATCAGCGTGATCCCGGCGACCATCATCGACCCCACCGCCAGCCCCAGCGTCAGCGGGTTCACTGCTGACTGCACCCAGCCCACCGACGCACCTGAGCCAGACAGACCCGGTGTGGGCACATCCACCCAGAACGTGCCCAGCTCACTCAGCGTGGCGTCCACACCCTCAAGCACTGACTGCGCCCACCCCTTGACCATGTCAGCCACGCCCGAGGACACCGCGTCAGAGGCTGCCGACCCCAGCTTGCACGGCACGTCGTACCAGGAGCACTCTCCGTCAGCCACCGCCGCCCCCTCACACGTACCAGGGCACGAAGCCCTCAGCCGTCTGGTCCACTCGCTCCATGCCCCACTCGTCATTAGCCGGAGGCTGGACCTTCCAGTCACCCTCGACCCAGACCATGACCAGTGGCCAGGCCACCACCAGGCCGGGCTGGCGGCTGTCTGTGGCGGCGACCGATACCAGGACCTCGTCGGTGCTGCGGACCTTGACCTTGTAGCCGGTCACGGTGACCGCTGAGCCGGTTGACCCGTCCCACGTACGCCTGACCTCCTCCAGGAGCCGGTCGCGGTCGCTGCCGGGTGCCAGCAGCGTCTCAGTGGCGACGTCGAGCTGCTGGCGCGAGCTCATCCACTTGATCCAGCTGGCTGCCGCCACCACCGCACCCCGGGGCGAGTGGGCGTAGCAGCGGGTGACGCCATCGGTGACGCCCGGGCCTGCCCCATCGACGCTGGGCACCACCAGGCCAGGGGCAATCTCAATGGTGTCAACTCCCAGCGGCGTGGTCGGCACACTCTGGTCACCAGGTGCCAGGCCACACACTGAGTCCGACTCATTCCCCGCCACTGGCGCGCCAGCCTGAGAGACGGAGACGTCAGTAGGGGTATTGGGCGCGGGGTCACTGCCTGTCAGCCACAGCGCGACCGCCCCGACCACCAGGGCCAGGAGCATGACCGCCGAGACGATGAAGGCCGGACGCGTGAACGGCGACGGGGTCGAGGTGACGTCGTCAGACACAGGATCACACGCCCGGGACCAGGGCGGAGCCGATCGCACCAGCACCGCCGACCACGATCGCACCGATGAAGACGAAGCCCAGCGCGCGCACGACGCGCTCAGCCCCGTCACCTGCCCGCCCCATGGAGTTGAGCATGATGACGATGCCGGCGATCAGCAGGGACAGGACCGCCACGATGCCTCCGGCCCACATCGTGTAGCCCAGGATCATGTTCACCTTCTCCGTCACGCCAGGCGGGGCCTGCGGGGTGGGACTGACCAGCGGAGCCAGGGTCACCAGGTGGCTGTAGAGGGTCATCAGCTGTCCTTTCGGTATCCGGGCACGCCCTGTAGCGCCCGGGAGATCTCACGAGGAACTGGCTGGCCCCAGGCCGGAGCCAGACGCCACCGCGCGGTCCACGGCACCACCACCGAGGCCGGGTAGGCGCCCGACGCCATCGCCAGGGCCTCACGCAGGGGCCGTGGCAGACGCCCTGGGGCGTCGGCCATCCACACCACTGCCAGCAGCCGGGCACCAGGAGCCTGGCCAGCAGCCCACCCCACAGCGGCATCACGGGCAGCCTCGATCCCAGCGCAACTGGTCCGCGCGACCACCAGAACCTGCACCGTCCCGCCGCTCAGGTGCGGCCAGGCCGTACCACAGTCCCCCGCCCCCAGCAGCCGAGCCAACGTCGTCGCCCCGGCCCCGCCATGAGCGCCGGTGACCCACAGCCCCGCCTGCTCGACCTCCCGAACCGGCAGCCTGCGCCCACTGGCACGCACACCCGTGACCGTGCCAGGGCTCCACGCCACCGGCGCCGCAGGCGCAGGCGCAGCCGGCGCTGGAGCTGGAGCCGGGAGCCAGGGATTGGGCTGGGACATCGTGGGGAGCCTCCTCTCACCCTCCACGTACGCGATGAGCGCACCCGAAGACAGGAGCACACGTGGACACCGAGGTCACTCACCAGTGGGTCGTCACCGTCGACGGCCAACCCCCAGCCCGCTCCCGCTTCTACCCCCTAGCCGCCGCCTCCTACGCCGACGCAGTAGCCGAGTACGCACACGACGCCGCCGCCTACGGCATGCCACCAGTCCACGCAGTCGCCTTCTGGTACAGACTCACCACCATCACCCACACCCAATGGGTCCCCGTCGACGCCGACACCGACTACAGGCCCCTCATCGACGCCGCAGCACGCGCCCTGTCAACCACCACCAGCACACGCATCATCGGGGACCACCCCACCCAAACCGGCATGTGACCACAAACACAATTGTCTGGGTCTCATTGTGAGACCCAGACAATTGAGATCTGCATCACAGAGGTTTACGCAGCCATTTTCTGGGCGGCCCACAGCTGCACAACATCCCCCGCACGCCGAGCCAGCTCAGCCTCATCCAGCCTGAGGATCGATGCCGCTGACCCGCGGCGTGAGCCTGCCAACAGCGTCATCCACGCCCGAGCGCACTCCTGCCCGATCCCCAGGTCCGCCAGGCGAGGGTCGATCGCGGCAGCCGTATGGCGACGTGAGGCGCCCACCATCGCCACCTCCACCAGCCGCTGGGTCCCCGCCCACGCGACCGTCTCCTCCATGCCCGCCTCGACGAGCGCCTCGACCAGCCCCGTCAGGCGCTCCTCGAAGTCATCGACCCCGAACGCCGAGCTCGTGGAACCTCCTCCAGGACGCACGCCCTCCTCGGGCACCAGGTGCGGGTCCACCGCCACAGCCTGCCGGTCGTCGAGCTCGTAGCCCACGCGGGCCACGATCGTCGTCCACCACGCCCAGGGCCGCGACGCCCTGACGATGGCGTCGCTACTGGTGACCAGCGCCTCCCAGGCGCGCGTGGCGGTGTCCAGCACAGCCTCGTCGCGGCTCATCGCGCCCAGGTCCTGCGCGCGGCGCACCGCTCCCGCGAACTGGCCGGACGCCTCCACCATGACCGTACGGGCCAGCACCTGCGCCGCACCACCCTGCCACTCATGGCTCGCAGCGTGGGCGATCAACTCGCGCAGCCGCCCATCATCATCAGGACTGACGACCTCACCCTCGCTACTGACCACATCCATCCCGACAACGTGGTGGGCCTGGCTACCTGTGGTGGCAGGAGCTGATACTCGCTCCACCAGGCGATAGCGGGTCGCCCCCTGGCGACGCCCACGCCGGGATCGTCGCTGCTCGCGCACAATCACACCGCGGCGCTCTAGCTCCCCCAACGCACGGAAGACCGAGGCCCGTGATCGGCCTGTGGTCGTCATCAGGTACGTCGTGGACGCGATCGCGCTGCCCCGCCAGTCAGCCAGGCGCGCCAGCTCACCGGCCACCAGGTGCTCGGTGGGAGACAGGCCCGCCAGCGCCTCCAACCACCCTCTCCAGCTGACCGCCTCCATCACCGGCCCCCGTCAGCGACCACGGTGGGAACCATCGACACACCGGTAGCGTCACTGACCTGGCCCCACTGGTTGGAGCCCCAGGCCACGACCGACCCGCCCTCCATCACCGCCCACGTGTCCCACCCGGACGTCCCCAGACTCACCGCGCGCCCGTCCAGCTCCACCAGGGTCAGGCCCACCGGGTCAGCCGTGACCACCCCACCGACCTGGCCGACGCGAGACGAGCCCAGGCACCACACCTGACCGTCGCTGATCGCGCAGGTGTGCTCGGTGCCCGAGACAAGCTCAGACACAGGCCCAGGCAGGTCACCCACGTGCACCGCCTGCCCGGCAGGCGGCACCTGCGCCACACCCAGCTGCCCACTATCACCCGCGCCCCAGGCGTACACCGCCCCAGACCCGGTCACCGCCACAGCGAAGCCCCGGCCCACTGACAGCGCCTGCACGGCGCCGTCGATACCCGAAATCTGTGAGCGTGCTGCCGTGCCCCCGTCAGCGGCAGCACCCCAGCACGCCACGCCCTCAGCGTCTGCCTGACACAGCCACGACCCGGACCCAGCTCGCAGCACCGCCGGCGCCTCCGGCTCAGCCGCAGCGCTGGCCTGCCCCTCGGATGCCTCTGGTGCCTCCTGATCCGCGCCAGACCTGATCGTGCTCACAGCCCACGCTCCAGCAGCGATCACAATGATCGCCACTAGCGCCAAAGCCGCCACAACGATCACTCGCCCGTGGCGGCGTTTGTCTCCTCCCCCAGGCTCCTGTGCTGGCTCCCACTGAGCTGCCCCAGAGGACTGCGGGACGAACAGTGCAGGCGCAGGCACAGCATCCGCCATCACCGAGGCAGGTGAAGGCGCCGACACCGGCTCAGACACGTCCGCGCCCTGAGCTGCAATGTCCGTGGGGACCGTGTCTGCTCCACCGGCCACGCCCACACGCACCACACGATGAAACTGCGGGCGAGCTGCTGACTCATCATCAGCGTCGACCTCGGGTGCTGTCGCAGAGGTCGTAGCGGGCGGTGGTGGTGCCACACTGCCTGCACCCGGCAGTGCCTGGCCCGCACCCGCCGCACTGACCGTGCCGTCAGGCGCGACCGCGACCTGCCACAGCCCGCTGGGCTCACTGACCTCCATCACCAGCGCCCGCCCCGCCTCCCGGGCCGCACGCGCCACGAGCTGGCGCACCTCCTCGCGCGCCGCCTCCAACCCGGCCCCGCGCAGCGGCGTCGTCCGACCCGCCACCGCCACCATCCCTGAGCCACTCCCAGTCAGGGTGACTGTCACATCCGCCATCGCTATCTCCCCCGTCGTGACCCGACCACAGCCACCCGCCACCGCGTGACCCGGTGGCGGGCGACTGTCACCCGCTCACGCCTCGTGACGCCCACGACGACGCGAGGCCACCATCAGGCCACCCGCCGCCGCACTCACCGCCGCAGCCACACCCAGCACCACAGCCTCCGTGCCCGTGTGCGCCAGCCGCGCACCACTGCGATAACCAGACACCGCCACGTACCGGCCCGGCACCGAGGCATCCGGCACGACCCACGTCGACCCCGACGGCGCCACCTCACCCAGCGAGTACGAGCCATCCGACACGTCCACCACCGGCGTGACCTGCGGGTCAACCACCGTCCCCGGCGCCACCGGCACGCCAGGCCGAACAGGCTCTGTGGGCTCCTGCGGCAGCCCAGGGTCAGGAGCAGCCGGGTCCGTGGGACCCGAGGTACCAGGGTCGCCAGGCCCCACCGACCCGTCCGCCTCCGGCGCGACCGGGTCCGCAGGCACAGGACCCGTGGGGTCAGCCGGGGACGGGTCGGTCGGCACCGGCTCACCAGGAACCGGCTCACCAGGAACCGGGTCAGCCGGCACCGGCTCAGCAGGTACAGGATCGACCGGGGCCGGGTCGACCGGGGCGGGGTCCACCGGAGCGGGCCCCACCACCGATACACCACCCAGGCCATCCGGGACAGGCTCCGCGGACACCGGATCCACCAGAAGCGCAGAACTGGCAGCCACACCAGCATCCAGGCTCGGCACATGGACGGGCGCCTCAGCAGCGCCCGCAGTAGGGGCGAGAACGACCGCCCCCAGGGCCAGGGACGCGGGCGCCAGGGACGGGCCCAGGGCGCGGGCTGTCTTGGAGTGACGCGGAGCCAAATGCTTGGGCTCGTACTTGCCGTTGCGGTGCGTAGCCATCAGAAAGGTTTCCTTCCTTAAAAACAATGAGTGTGATCGCAAAACTGAAATGGGGGGTGAGCAGTGCAAGCAGCGTCAAGCGTTGTTCACGCTGCTCACCCCCCTGGCGGGCCTGTCGCGTAAGCCCTGCGCGGCGTGGTGCGTGCCCCCGGAAACACCGCCCCACACGCATCCGTGACACCGCCACCCCTGCCTCCACCCGTGGCCCTGACCACCCCGATACACGGTGACCAGGGAGCAAGGAGGAGCCTCAGACCAGCTCGACGTCAGCCATCTCGCTGCCAGCCACCGTGTTCCTGCGGCGACGCACCAGCACCACGCCCGAGCCGACCAGGCCAGCAGCGCTCACACCCGCCAGGGTGGCAGCCGCACCAGTCCTGGCCAGCCTGCCGGGCTTGCCCGGCTCGCTCACCCGCACCGTCTGGCCCTCGTCGTTGATGTCCTCGTGGGAGGCGATCTCAGTGTCCAGACCCTGCTCGAACACCTTCTCGAACGCGACCACGTCGCGGCCCGCAAGGTCAGAGGTGTCGAACGCGAAGGTCACCGTCGCGCAGTCAGTGGACGTGGCTGGGGTGAAGTCGGAGGAGGCGGTGACCTCCTTGCCGTCCTTGCCCACGACCGGCTTGCCGGTGGCCTTGTCCATCAGACGACCGGTGACCGTGTAGGTCCGCCCCGCGACGAACGTGGTGTCGTTCCTGGGGCACACCTTGTCCTCCAGGGTGACCGGGCCGGGAGCGACCTCGTGGTCCCCGTCAGCCCTGTCGGTCAGCGTGGTGCCCACCTCGGGCTCCTCCCCGCCCTCGACGGTCTGGCCCTCGTCGTTGATGTCGGTGTGCAGGGCCACCGTCGTGCCGTCCAGCGCCACGGCCTCGAACATGACGACCCTCTTGCCGTTGAGCTTCTTCGCTGGGATGGTCACGTCCACCAGGCCGCAGTCATCCTCAGAGGCGGGAGTGAACTCCGCGCTACCCGTGTACGGCTTGCCGTTGTCATCGAGGACGGCCTGGCCGGTGGCCTTGTCCATGGCGGTAGCCGTCAGCGTGTAGGTCTGACCGACCTTCAGGCTCTTGCCCGGGGCCTGGCACACCTTGTCCTGGATCGTCACGTCCCCCGTGCTGGCCAGGAGCTTGTCGCCGTCTGCCTTGTCAGTCGCCGTCGTCCTGATCTCCGGCGGGGTGGGCTCGACCCGGACCTGCTCGTACTTGTCAGTGACCGAGGAGGCGTAGGGCTCGGTACGGTCATCACCCGCGAAGGAGGTGACGAACACGTAGGTGCCCGCCGGAGAGCCCTCCAGCATCTTGAACTTGCCCGAGCCCACACGGTCCACGTAGCCGTTCCTGGCGGGGACAGTGACCTCACCGATGAGCCGGGCCTTGTCCTTGTTCGCGTCCACCACCGGCAGGTCAGCGGGGAAGAAGTACAGCGACTGCGTCATCTCGTCCACGTCAGCCGCGAAACCAGCCCCACCCTCGAAGTCCGTGTGGTCGGCGTCAAAGCCGTCCACGTACAGGCTGTCCACCAGGTAGGTACCCGACTTAGTCACGTTGGACTGGATCGTGGAGTCCACCTCCACCCTCTCACGCACACTCGTGGTCTCATCAGCCAGGCCCCACGAGTCCGACCAGTCCCCAGCCACATAAGAGCTGTAGTCACCCTGGTCGGCCTTGACGACCTCCCACACCCAGGTCACGAACTGCGAGTCAACCGGCGCATCAGTGGTGATGGTGGCGGTGTAGGTACCCGGACCCGTCGCCGTCACGGTCGTGGAACCCACGACCTGCGCGCCCGCAGGCACCTCACCCGGGACCTCAGCAGGACGCTGGCCCACGTAGTACGCCGTACCCCGGAGCACCACCGGCACCAGGTTCCCCGCCCCGTCGTACATCCACTCCGGAGACTCGCTGTAGGACTCGTCAGCCCTGACGCGGATCGTGTCCGACAGGGACGTGGCAGCGTGGTCCACAACCTTAGACCCAGCATCCACCACCGATGACGTAGCCACCGGCTGGAAGTCATAGAACACACGGAAAGGCTGTCCGGGCTTGGTGACCTGCTGCGGATCATACGGACCGGAGACGCCGATCTCGTCCTGGACATTGCCAGCACCGTCGTACCTGACCATCTTCCCGCCAGGAAGCTGGTAGTAGGTGTCAAAGGCGACCTCACCGTTGCCGGTTGCTGTCCAGGCCAGGGAGGTAGCAGTGGAGGCGGAGGTGCCGGTCCAGGTGTCAGTGCCGGTAGCGTCGAAGACGGCCGGGCCTCGCAGGACCACCTTGACCGGAATACCGGTGATGACGCTGCCGTCGTCAGCAGTCACGATAATGTTGTTGATCGTGCCGGTGCGAACCTGGGTGGGTGCGGAGGCGCTGGGGATTTCGTAGTTCTGGGGTGTGTTCTGCTTGCCCCAGGATGCGTAGCTGACGGCAGTCGCGTAGGCGTCGGGGAATGCCTGCTGGATCGCAGCGAGCATCCCGGGCACGTAGGAGCCCCTGTCGTAGTTGGCGTGGGCCAGGATCGACAGCGCCGCGCGGCTGTTCTCTTCGTTGACGCTCTCGTACTGGGAGAACACCGTGTACGTCTGAGCCGGGTTCAGGCTCAGCTCACTCGGGGTGTCCCCGCGCTGGTCCTGCGCTGCGAGCTCAGCAGGGTTAAGCAGCTGGTCCGGGGTCGGCGCGAGGGCGGACCAGTCGATGCACCAGGCCAGCCCACCGTCCGGACCACGGTTGGCTCCCAGCCAGTGGGTGTTGGTACCGCCGAGGGTGTAGCGCAGCTCGTAGCCGCGCCCGACGTTGACGCCTCGGTAGCCGGAGGTCTCGGAGGCGTCCACAGCATGAGCCTGAGGGATAAAAGCATCGCTGGCGACCGCACCTGCCAGGCCGGAGAGGGCCAGGGTGCCGGTCATAGCGATTGCTGCGCAGCGGCGCAGCATCGCCCGGCGGGGGTTTGCGGCTAGGCTGGAGCCCAGTCGTGAGCGGTGCGCCGTCGGCACACCCGGAGTGGTCGTCTTGACCATATTTCTGCGTCCTTTCAGGATGCGGATTCGGACCGACCCGCAGGAGTGCGAGTCGGGGGTCTAGGCCCTGGCAGGCAGGCACGTGGTTTCCTAGGCCTTACCGGCCTGCCCACCAGGGAGTCTGTGTCGCAGGCACGCCGCTCACGGCGCCCCACGAAGTCTGTGCAGTTGTGTTACTTGACCTCGCAAACCCGGGCAGGGTCACCTGAGGTATCGCCGCAGAACTTGATGTAGCCATCACCCGGGAGCACGGTCCAGTCTGAGAGGCCTCCGCCGGACGAGGAGCCGCCACCAGACGGGGCACCACCACCTGTACTACCTGTCGAGGCGCTACCGCCGCTGCTGGTGACCCCACCGGCCCAGCCGCCGCCTGTATAGCCGCCGCCGCTGCTGTAGGAGCCACCGCGTGAGGCGGTCCCACCACCGCTGGTGCGGGCGCTAGCAGAGGCAGAGCCACCACCACTGGCAGCGGGGGCTGCTGCTGTGGCCTGGGCTGCGTCCCAGTCGGTGCGGGCCTGGGCCAGGGCGGCGCGGGCCTCCTCAGCCGCACCCGTGGCATCGGTGAGGGCCTGAGCCTGCTCGCTCACCGCGCCACGGCTGGTCCTGTCGACCTGTCCGGCAGCCTCGATCGCGGCGCGCAGGGCCGTGGCTGCCTCGGCCGCGGTGGTGCGCACCGCGTCGTCAGCCACCTTGCCCTCGGCCTCAGCCACAGCGGCCTCGACCTCACCGGCCTTGGCGCCTGCGTCAGCCACCGCCTGGTCCAGGGCGGTGGTGGCGGTGGCCAGCAGCCCCTCCTCCACGACCTTGGAGGCGTCAGCCAAAGCAGTCGCAGCGGTGGTCAGGGTCTTGTTCTGCTCGTCCAGACCCGACCGAACCTTTTCTAAAGCCTTCTTGCTTGCCTTCGCATCACACGCGGCGGGGGCGGTCTCGGTGGCGCTCGTCGCACCGGCCAGGGCCTCGTCCAGGGCGTCGCGCTGGGAGCCAGTGACCGTGGCGTCGTCCTCGGCCTCAGCCAGCAGGGCGGTAGCGTCCTCAGCGTCCTGCGCCAGGCTGGCAGCCGCCTCCTGGACCTGCGTGTGGGCGGCCTGGCACGCGGCCAGCGCCTGGGCGCGGGCCTGGGACTGGCTGTGGTGCCACCAGGCGCCACCGCCCGCACCGGCCAGCACGACAGCGATCGCCGCGCCAGCACCGATCAGCACCTTCCTGGACGGTCGGCGCGAGCCTTGCGGCGCGGACGCCGTTTCGACACGGTCCGGCTCGTGGGGGTTTGTCGGGGTCACGGGGTCGTTCACGGGGGTTCACCTCGGGGGACAGGATCGGGTTCGGGATCTGGGATCGGGATCTGGGATCTGGGATCTGGATCTGGGTTCGGGGTCGGTGCTGGTGGTGATGGTAGGCGGTGGCACCGACACTCACACGGGTCGTAGAGCGTGGGCGCACGTATCACGCCGCCCGGCCTGGTGGTCCCTCACGAGCAGCGCCTGCTGACGGCTGGGGCGCTGGCGCCCGGCCCGTGGCCGGGGCGGGCCGGTGGGCGGCCAGGAGCCTGCGGGCCTCCACGGCCAGCTCGACCCAGGACGCCTCCGGCATGGTCTGGCGGGCGGTCTCCAGGGCCTGGTCCCAGGCCGGGTCCGTCTCGCGGCTGGTGGCGGCCAGGGCCTCCGAGCGCGCCGCACGCTGCCGCTCCAGGTCATCCTGGGCACTGGCCGACGGACGGGCCAGGGCCGCGGGCGCCAGCTCGGGCGCCACGTTGGCCTCCAGGCGGTAGCCCACCAGCGCGCTCAGGCGCCGCGCACCCCCAGGCGGGGGCGGGGCGTCCATGAGCGAGGCGATCTGTGAGGGGGTCCATCCCGCCTCGACCCGCTCACGCAGCAGCCCCGCGACCTGGGCCGCGCCCGGGGCGTCCATCGGGTGCATCCAGGCCGGCAGGCAGGCGGCGATCAGCCCCGCGTCCCGGCCAGCAGGCGCCTGCCGACCGGCAGGACCGGCCGAGGCAGGCGAAGCCACCGAGGCCGACGAGACCGACGAGGCAGCCTGTCCACCGTCACCGCCGCCGTCGTCAGGCCCGACCTGACCCGACCCGACCTGCGCAGACTCGCTCGCGTCCTGGTGAGACTTCGGGGTCTGGTCAGGTCTGGTCTGGTGGTTCTCTATGGTGGTTTGGATAGTAGTTATACCGGTCACCTGGTGACCGGTAGCCCCCCGGATTTGACCGGTAGCCCCTACCTTCCGGTCAGACTGACCGGTATAAGTGTTTAAGCCAGAAACTCGGTGTCCAGCAGAGTTACCCACAGGCGAGTTTTCCACAGGGCCGCCCCTACCGGTCAGATTGACCGGTAGCCCCTCAGCGGAGTTGTCCACAGGCTCCTCAGCCTTCGTGGCCGGCTCGGTGAGGGTCTCGGCCAGGGTCTGGGGCTGGGTGCCGATGTGGAGCTGGTAGACGTTGGAGGCACGTCGTTTGCTGCCGTCCTCGTCGACGACGTAGCGGTGGGTGGAGGAGATCAGTCCCATCTGCTCGTAGGCGCGCAGGGTGCGGCGCACCGTGGACTCGGACAGCTCGGCGGACCGGGAGATGGCCTGCTGGCTGGGCCAGCAGCAGCCGTGCTCGTCGGCGTACTCGGCCAGGACAACGAGCACGAGCTTGTTGGGCACACCCTGCACCTCGTGCAGCGCCCAGTGCACAGCCTGGAAGCTCATTATTCCCACCTCCAGGTGCGTGTGCCGCAGCAGGTGCAGGTGCCAGTCAGGGCGTGGGGGAAGAGGCCGTCAAGGTCCGCACCAGCTGACGCACAGTCGTTGTCTGTCCTGACGGAGAGAAGGACCTCGCTGACCTCGGCGAGCACGCCGTGGCCGCTGGGCTGAGGCAGCAGCAGGACAGTGGCCTCCAGCCACCAGGAACCGGGCTCCAGGACACCACTCACTCGACGCCGGGCCTGGAGCAGCCCTGGCAGCGTCGGGCCGCCGAACAGGGCGCTCGACACGATCAAGCCGCTACCAAGCCGGTGGCGGGCGTCTACCAGGTCCTGCACACCGCAGCAGACGAACCCCAGGTAGGGGAAAGAAGCGGTCATGTCCGCAGGCATGACCGGGAAGCCAAGCAGCCTGGACAGGCCCTCAGGAATGCACGGAGCCTCGTAGGCGCTACCGGTAGCCAGGGCGTTGCGATAGTCCGCCCAGGCCTGCCACTGGGCTGGCGCCCACTGAGCAAGGTACGAACACACGTCCCACTGAGCGGAGCATCCTGCCTGGAGGTACATCGCTAGCGCCTCAAGCCACTGACCAGCGGAGTGGTCACGCCCCTCACGCAGGGCGTCAAAGGCGGCTACGACCTCAGGGCCGGTGTTCCACGCCCCCTCGTCACACCCAGCAGCGTGAGGGGTCTCGGCACGGAAGAAGGGAATGATCTTCCCAGCCGGGGAGGAGCAAAGACGCATACGCGCCCCACACTCCCGACCCGAAGTGGTCCTACCAGAGCACGTCAGTCCACCATCGCTCACAGCAGCCTCCCTCCACGACCTGCGCGGCGGGCGAGAGCCCAGGCTCGCCGGATGAGGCTGAGAGCCTTCCTCATAGCGTCGGAGTGCTGGTTCTTGGGCGCGGCAGCGGGCTGTGCCTGGGGAGCAGCCAGGGTGCGTCCTGAGCGGGTTCGAGCCATGATTATGCGGCCCGGGTCCTGAACTGCCTCAGCACTCGTCGCCACACGGCAGCCTTCAAGGCGGGAGCGCTTGCGTCGACGGGACTTGAAAGAGATGTTCATGCCATCCACCACCTTTCCGGTGACCCGCCAGCCCAGGACCAGCCAAGAGTCCAGGCATCAACTGCCCCACCGGTGCTGTCGAGGTCGTGCTGGGTGGTGGTGGGCTCGCCCAGCAGGTCGGTCAAGGCCTCTGGCCCCCAGTCGCGCAGGCCAGTGACGACCAGCTCGGTGACCTGCGCACACACCCCTTGCTCGCCGTCAGGCAGGAGCGTGCCCCACAGGCCGACCGGCCCGACCACCTGGTCCCCGTCCAGGCCACATGCCTGATCCACCGACAACGCGCACACCTGCTCAACAGCGTCCAGGTTCACGCCGAACATGTCACCGCCCAGGCGCACGTAGTCGTTGTCAAAGATCCGCATGTCCGCAGCCAGTCGCGCCTCCCCCAGGCACGGGTATGGGCGTCGCCACCCGGTCGCCTGCGGCGGGGCCGCAGTCAGGGCCACCTTGTCGCCGGGGTTGATCAGGGCCGAGTAGTACACACGTTTGGGAAGACCCGTTGCCAGGCGGGCCGGCTGCCCCTCTTGGATAGCGGCGTGGAAACGCGCCCACCGCTCCCACTCCCCTGCGCTCCAGCGTGAGAGCTCCTCGTCACTGATACCAGTTGCTAGGCGCAGAGCGTCGATCCAGTCCTGAGCACGCCCGCTGCCCTTGTGCAGGGCACGCACCACAGGAGCAGGGTCATCGCCCCTGGCCAGGACGTCTCGCACAGCCCCCTCGTCACACCCAGGAATATGGGGACCATCGTGAGCGGTACGCCAGTGCCCGCCCACCCCAGGTCCGCTAGCAGGGACAACCAGCGCCTGGCACCGGCCCCCGTCAGCACACACCCCCGGGCAGCGCACGCCCCCGACAGGCAGGCTCATCACACCCATCACCGCGCTCCTTCCAGCAGCAAGGCCACAGACCAGGCACCGGTGTCGTCCCAACGCCGAGCCCGCACGAGCCCGTCACGGTGCAGCCCAGCCAGGGCCCCATCCACACGGGCAGGACTCATCCCCACCCGTGGGGCCAGCTCCTTCGGCACCAGACGACACCGGCCCTCCTCATCGGCGGCACTGGCCACGGCCAGCAGCACCAGCTTGTCCCCCAGGCACGCGCACCGCGTGGCCCAGGCAGCCTCCACGTGCTCCATCACCGCGCACCACCACCCTCAGCCAGGGACCTGGTACGTGGGCCGTGCGCGCACAACCCACGTACCAGGTGAGAGGACACCGTGTTGGAACCACGGCACCTCACGGGGCGGCGGTCGGATGTCACCGCCCACGCCAGGACAGGGAGAACCAGTCCCTGCACCCGGCACCAGACCGCAAGGAAACACCTGCGGTCCGATAGATGAAAGGTCCCCCAATGCTCAAACGAACCTTCCACCTGACCATCGGCACCCGCACGTGGCGTGTGCCGATGGAGCACTGGTACGCCGTCTACGACCAGGTCGATGCGATCTGGCAGCACGGACACGGCGGACTCTGGTTCCCCACCAGAAATGGGCGGGACGTCTACGTCTTCATAGACCGCACCACCCCGGTCACCCTCCACGGATAGCCGGAACCAGCAGCTCGAGCACCTGGTACGTGGGCTGTGCGCGCACAACCCACGTACCAGGTGAGAGGACACCGTGTCGGAAGCACGGAACCTCGCAGAGCGGAGGCCAGACGCCACCGCCCACGCCCACCTAGGGAGAACGCCTCCCCAGCGGGCAGAAGGACAGACAGAAGGGCTCTGTCGTCCCCCAGAAAGGAATGAGCCATGAACAGCGCGTTCACGCTCACCATCGGTCACCACAGCTGGCAGGTCGACGCTGACCACTACCACCACGTGGTCACCAGCCTGGACAGGATCTGGCACGACGGTCACGGACTGGTCCGCTTCACAGACCACACCCACGCCACCTACACGGTCTACGTCCCCGACGGCACCCTCATCACCATCCAGGACACCAACACGCCACACCCCACCGGGTGACCCAACCGGTGGGAGGGAACCTGTCAGATCCCTCCCACCGGCCGACCACCCGCACGCGCGCGGTGTGCGCCCACCACACACGTCACAGGTGCAGGGAAACCACGTCGCAAGCACGGCACCCCTGCGGGCGGCGGTCAGACACCACCACCCAGCCAGGACAGGGAGTACCAATCCCCGCACCCGGCACCAAGCCAGAGGCAGGACTCCTCCGGCTTGGAACAGGACAGACAGAACGGCTCTGTCGTCCCATCGGAAGGAGAACGCATCATGCGTACGTTCACCCTCACCATCGGCACCCGCGCATGGCACGTACCCATGGAGCAGTGGTGGGCCGTACACGACCAGATCGACACGATCTGGCACCACGGCCACGAAACACTCCGATTCCCCTGCCGAGGCAAGGACACGCGCGTCTTCATCGACCGAAGCACACCCGTCACCATGCACGGCTAAAGAGAACCCCGAGCTCACAGCCCTGGTACGTGGGCCGTGCGCGCACAACCCACGTACCAGGTGCGAGGCCACCGTGTCGGAAGCACAAGGCCTCACCGGGTGACGGTCAGATACCGCCACCCCACGCCCACCCGAGAAAAGAACTCCCGGAAGGGCAGGAGGACAGGCAGAAGGGTTCTGCCGTCCCCCAGCTGGAGACAGGTCATGAACAAGGAGACGTTCACCCTCACCATCGACGGCACGAGCTGGCAGATCCCGTGGGACCACCACTACCAGATCATGCAGGGCCTCGACGAGCTCTTTGCCAACGGCAAGGCCCTGATCACCTACGGCGTCGGAGACCACCACCAGGTGCTCTACCTCAACCATCCAAGAGTGATCCACGTCGAGTGCTAGCCAACCCACACCATCCCTTGTGGTGGGCCGCGCTACTAGTGCGGCCCACCACACCGGGAGGCGGTCAGGTACCGCCGCCCCGGTACGCCAGGAGTGCGCGCACCCCACACGTACCAGGCGCGAGGTAACAGCCCTAGGAAAGCCGTACCTCGTAGGGCGGCGGTCGCAAGCCACCGCCCACGCCCACGTGGGAACAAGGAATCCCCAGCGGGCAGGAGGACAGGTACGAGAGCCGCACCGTCCACCCGGCGAGCACGGACAGCGCGCGCCGGTCGCAACACCACGAAGGAACAATTCGCATGCAGTCCTCACGACACACCACCTCCCCTACTCGCACGATCCATCTCGGCGAGCCAGCGAATGCCCAGCAGCACAAAGCGCTGCGGCGCCTGCTCGCCAAAGAAATGAACAAGAACTGGGACCTGCCCGTCATGCCCACCTTCGGGGACACCGACCCCACCCACGGCAGGCTCATCGGCTACTGGGACGGCAAGCAGGTAGTGGCAGGAGTCTTCACCACCCCACCCGCACGCGAGGCCGAGCAGCTTCTCAAGCTGCACCCCGGCAACCACAGCGCCTACCAGTGGCTCCTGACCAAGGTGGTAGTCGTGCATTACCTCTTCACAAAGCGCGCGTACCGAAGCAAGGGTCTTGCCAGGGATCTCATCGCCCAGGTCACGACCCTGGCGGTCGACCAGGGCTGCGACCACGTCATCGCCGTCCCAACCAACCCAACCGCCGAACACGTCTTCCGCAAGAGCAACTACCTCGTGCTTCCTTACGGTGTCAGCCTCAGCGTGAGCAGTCATCACCATCGCGTACTCCTGGGAACACTGCCCGCCGAGCCTGACGTGCGCTACGCGCTTGCCACACTCGGCCACACCAGCCACTACACCATCACGCCGCAGCACTGACGCCGGCCCACGCAGCACGAGCAACGGAACCTCGTTCATCGCGCACCACCACCCACAACCAGGGGCCTGGTACGTGGGCCGTGAGCCCACAACCCACGTACCAGGTGAGAGGACACCGTGTCGGAAGCACGGAACCTCGCAGAGCGGAGGCCAGACGCCACCGCCCACGCCCACCTAGGGAGAACGCCTCCCCAGCGGGCAGAAGGACAGACAGAAGGGCTCTGTCGTCCCCCAGAAAGGAATGAGCCATGAACAGCGCGTTCACGCTCACCATCGGTCACCACAGCTGGAAGATCCCTCAGGTCACCGACGTGATCGTGGCCGGCACCAGCGCAATAGACCTCCGGCATCCTCACCACGGCAGGACCTCCTGCCCCACCAGCTCACCCGCAGCATCAGGGGACGCAGCCGAAGCAGCAGACGAGGCCGAGGTCGCAACCTTTGGAGTGAGCAACTGTTCTATGTCTTCCCGCAGGAAGAACTTGCGGCGCGCACGTGACCCCGGCAGCTCGATGTAAGGAAGCAAGCCATCCTTTGCCCAGCGCAGGACCGTCTGAGCGGACGTACTCGGCAGCAGCGCAGCAGCCTCGGCAGCACTGAGGTAGTCATGACCAAACTCAGGATTCCTAACGTCCATAGGCAACAGTATGACCCATGACGGAATGCAGTGCAACTACCCAACGTTGACAATCTTGACGCTTCTTTATATGATTGCCCCATGACGAAACGCCAGAAGTCCGTCGGCCTCACCCCCGACCAAGCTATCGGCATGACCGTGAATCAGGTGATGTTCTCGAACAACATCACCCGCGCCGAGCTGGCGCGGAGGATAGGCGTCGCTCCCCCGACTGTCTCCATGAAACTCAGAGGGCAGATCGGCTGGAGCCTAGAGGACATCTTTGACACGGCCGATGCTCTCAACTTGGACGTCCAAGACATCATGCCGTCACGCGACGCGGACGGAAGATGGACACCCGCTCAGTACGTGCCCGGGCAGCAGAAGGCCCCGGCACCTGTTGGTGCCGGGGCTCCCTCTCTCGTAGCGGGGACAGGATTCGAACCTGCGACCTCCGGGTTATGAGCCCGGCGAGCTACCGAACTGCTCCACCCCGCGTCGGTGAAAGCAATACTAGGCGGGCCTCCAGGCCATTTCAAACCCGTTACCCGTGCCTTTACTCACCCGCGTGTGAGCCAGTCCCCTCGGGGCTGACATGCTCGCCCGAACAAGGACGACGGCGCAACAACCTGGCACCTGCCAGGCCACTGCGCCGTCGTCGCCGGAACAGGCTGCTGGGCACCCGCTAGGCTCCCAGCGACCTCTCCCCCTACCTCTTCAGCTCCTCCTGAGCGGCGATTGCCCGGTTAAGTGCCTCATTGAGCTGGGTCTGAGCCTCACCATAGGCGGTCCAGTCACCACTCTTCATGGCCTCGTTCGCGGCGGTCATTGCACTCTGAGCATCTGACAGAGCCGTATCCAGCCGTGTCTGCGCGTCGCCGGCGGACCCGCCTTCGGCCGGGGCGGCGGTAGCAGCCTGCGTGGGAGCAGCACCGGCGTCCTGGCTCGGAGCCGTCGTCGCCGCCGGCGTACCGTCAGTGTCGACCGCCCCAGCCGCCGCGGCCTCGGCGTCTGAGGTGTCGTTGGCTGCCGCGGCGTCTCCGTCGACGACGTCCTCGCCGGTCTGGGCCCCGGAGTCCCCGCCAAAGACCTGGTCCAGGGCCTCCGACAGCGTGTCAGCGAAGCCGACCTTGTCACCGAAGGAGACCAGCACCTTGCGCAGCAGAGGGTACTGCGTGCCCGAGGAGGACTGGACGTAGACCGGCTGGACGTAGAGCAGACCGCCGCCCACCGGAAGCGTCAGCAGGTTGCCCTTGATGACCTGCGAGCCCTGCTGGCTGAGCAGGTTGAGGACCTGGGACGCGGTGGAGTCAGAGTCGAAGTTGTTCTGCACCTGGCCCGGGCCAGAGACGTTGGACGAGCGCGGCAGCTCCAGCAGCCGCAGCGTGCCGTAGCCCGGGTTGCGCACCCCCGCCTCACCCGAGGCGGTCTCAGAGTCCACCGCGAGGAAGCCGGTCAGCACGTTGCGGTCGGTGTTACCACCGATGATGTAGACACTGGACAGGGAGAAGGAGGCCTTGTCCTGGTCCGGCATCTTGAGCGTGAGGTAGTAGGGCGCCTGCGCGCCGGAGCCGGACTTAGTCGGGTCGTCCGGGACCTTCCAGAAGTCACCACCGGAGTAGAAGTCCTCCGGGTCGGTGACGTGGTACTTCGCCATGACGGTGCGCTGGACCTTGAACAGGTCCTCCGGGTAGCGCATGTGGGCCATGAGGTCTGAGCTCATCTCGCTCATCGGGGTGACAGATCCTGGGAAGACCTTGGACCAGGCCGCCAGGATCGGGTCCTCCTCGTCCCACTCGTACAACGTCACCGAGCCGTCGTAGGCGTCAACCACGGCCTTGACCGAGTTACGCACGTAGTTAGACTTCTCCGGCGCCCCAAGCAGCGAGGACCGGCCTGTCGTGGCGTCCGCCATCGTGGCCTCCAGGGACTCGTGCTGGGCGTAGGGGTAGTTGTTCGTCGTCGTGTAGCCGTCGAGGATCCACACCACGCGCTTGGGCGTGGCAGGGTCGTCATCGTCATCGACCACCGCCGGGTAGGGGTTGCCGTCCAGCGTCAGCCACGGCGCTACCTTGGACACGCGCTGGGCCGGGTTGCGGTTGTAGAGGATCTGCGAGCCGTCACGCACCTCCTGGGAGAACAGGATGTTCATCTCCTGGAAGCGCACGGCGTACAGCAGACGGTTCCACGGGTTGGACACGTCCGGCCCGCCGTCGCCCGCGAAGGTGGTGTTGACCTGTCCGGAGTCCGACTCGTCGTCGGGGTAGTCGAGCTCGCGCGGGTTACCGCCGTCGTCACCACCCACGATGGAGTAGGACGGTGAGGCCTGACCGAAGTAGATCCGAGGCTCGTACTCCCCCAGGTCACCGGTCGACGGGATCCCGCCCTCCCAGAAGGAGGGGTAGCCGCCCGAGGCGACGGTGTTGCCGTAGGCCGTGACCACGCCGTAGCCGTGGGTGTAGACCGTGTGCTCGTTGATCCAGGTGCGCTGCCCGGCGTCCAGGCCGTCAAGGTTGAGCTCACGCACCGCGATGACCGTGTCCCGGGACTGCCCGTCCACGTTGTAGCGGTCGACGTTGAGGTCGGAGGCGAAGGAGTAGTACTGCTTGTTCTGCTGCAGCTGCTTGAAGGTCGCTGAGACCAGGTTGGGGTCCAGAAGACGGATCGAGGTCGTGGACTCGGCGTCCTCCTTGAGCTGCCCCGCCTGCGCGGTGGTGGCCGCGTTGTAGCTCGTCGTCTCGATGCCGTCCAGGCCGTAGGCCGACAGCGTGGCGTCGATGTTGCGCTGGATGTACTCGGCCTCCTCACGCTGGGCGTTAGGGTCGACGACGAAGCGCTGGATCACCAGCGGGTAGCCCGTGCCGATGAGCAGGGCCGAGGCGACCATGACCACGACTCCGGTCACCGGCAGCTTCCACGAGTGCGCCCTCACCGAGGCGATGAAGAGCACCGCGATGACGACGGCGATCGCAGCCAGGATCGCGTTAGCCGGGATGACGGCGTTGACGTCGGTGTAGCTCGCACCGTCGAACTTGGCGTTGGAGGAGTAGAGGGCCTGGTAGCGCCTGAGCCAGTAGCTGGCCGCCCGCAGCAGCGCGAACAGCGCCAGGAAGACTGACAGGTGGATCCGCGCCGCCTTGGTGAAGTGGGGCTGGCGAGCCACCGAGATACCTCCGTAGAGGTAGTGGACGACGACGCTTGCCAGACCGGCGAAGACGACTACCCGGCTGAGGTAGGACACCACCATGGTCAGTACCGGCAGGATGAAGACGTAGAAGGACACGTCCAGCCCGAACTGGGGGTCCGTGGTGCCAAACATGCTGGAGTTCAGCGCCAGCATGACCTCACGCCAGCGGGGTACCAGCTCTGTCCCGGCCGCGAACACGCCCAGCACCGCAGGCACGATGAGGGTCAGCGGCTTGCGCATCGGCTCGAAGGCGGTGCGGTAGGACTCCAGGTTCCTGGAGGCCTCGTCATAGGGAAGCGTGATCTCCCTGGCCCGGTAGGCCCTGGTCATCGCCAGGACCACGGCGAGGAACATGATGAGGGTGCCGACGCCGAACATCACGCCCGCCGCGATCCACCGCGTCCACACGACCCGGGAGAAGCCGAGCTGGCTGAACCACAGCACCTCGGTCCAGCTCCGCGACAGGAACAGCAGGACCACGGCCAGGCCGGCCAGGATCATGAAGGTCAGAGCCAGGGGCCCAGGCCCACGACGTCCTCCCCGCTCACGCGGCCGGGCCTGGCCTGCGCCGTCGTCGCCCGAGCCCTTGCCACGAGAGCCCTGCTCCGGGCGCTGCCCGCGCCCTGCCGCACCTGAGCGGCCGGCCCCGAACAGGGCGGTAGGGTCGAGGCCGAAGGGGAAGCCGGCGCCCTCAGGCCGGTCGTCGTCCTCCTCACGCCGGGGCTCGTTCTTCCGGGCGGAGGGCCCGGAGGCGGCCGGGTCACCGTCGCGGTGCGGCGCGCGGGTGGCGTCGGGCTGGAAGAAGCCGCCGCGCACACGGTCCTCACGGCTGGGGACAGGGTCCTCGTGGTCGCCCGGCTTGTCTGCGGGCTCGTCGTCGGGCCTAGTGCTCACGTTCACTCCGTGTCGTGGTTGGCGCTGCGCAGATGCGCACGGAACTGCCGGCTTCAGGCGCCGGACCCGCTCATCGTCCCACAGGTCGCGTCAGCCCCACAAAGACGCCCACGCACCGGCGTCCGCCCGAGGCAGAGCCGTGCCGGGGCTCGCGGCACCGAGCCGTCGGCCTCGCTAGTCTCGGACCATGTCTGGCACGCCCTCACCCACCACCCTCCCCCCTCTGCCCGCCTCCCAGGCGGCACTGGCCCGCGTCGTCGCCGAGGTCGAGGAGCACATGTCCCACCGTGGCTGGGACGCACCGGTCGCCGTCTTCGCCCTGGTACGCACCGCCACGGCGCTGGAGACGGACCCGGACCTCGCCACTGTCCTGGACGAGGCGGCCCTGGCTGAGGCGCAGCAGGACCCGCACGCCCTGACCGTCATCGAGCAGGAGCAGCTGCCCGAGGCCACGGGCCTGGAGGACCTGCTCGCCCAGCTCGCCTGGCCCGAGACCGTCGACGGCGTGGCGCTGAGCGTGGAGCGGGTGACCCTGCCGCCCTCGGCCGAGGAGGAGGCCGCCTCCATCGAGGACCCGAACGAACGCATCGCCTTCCTTCAGACCCACCCCGCCCGTGACGACGTGAGGATCGTGGTCGGCGTGCTGCGCGACGGCGAGGCCTGGTGCGCGGTACGCACCCGCTCGCGCGACACCTCCGACGCCGTCGTCCAGGGCGAGGCGATGGTGCCAGGCCTCATCGAGGCCCTGGGCTCGACCTTCGCCTGAGCGACCGCGCCCGGGACGACGGCGCGCCCTGCCTGCACGCCGTCCACGTCCGGGCGACGAGTGCGGCTCCCGGTCGCCTCAGGCGCCGTAGTCCTCGTCCTGGTCCCCGGGCCCTGCCGGCCTGTTCTCGTCGGCCTGGGCGGCGCCGTCGGCGTAGCCCAGCGTGCCGTCAATCAGCGAGGCGAGGTCAGCGTCGATCTGGGTGTCCATGTCCTGCGCCGCCCGTCGCATGGTGAGAAAGTCCTCGGGGCTAGCCAGCTCCACCGCCGTCGGCATGACGTCCGGGTGCTGCCAGAAGGCGTCCCGCTCGCTGTCGCCGACCTCCTGACCCAGCAGGGTCCACAGCCTCGACGCCTCGCGCACGCGCCTGGGCCGGAACTCCAGGCCGATGAGCCGGGCGAAGACCTGCTCAGCCGCCCCGCCCGCCAGACGGCGACGCCGCAGCATCTCCTGCAGCGCCACGGCGTGAGGCAGGTGGGGGGCCGTGGCCCGGGCCGTGACGACCTCGACCCACCCCTCGACCAGCGCCAGCAGCGTCTCCAGACGCTCCAGAGCGCCCTTCTGGGCCTGGGTCTCCTGAGGAGCGAACATGCCTGACTCCAGGGCCTGTCGGATCGCCTCCGGGTCGGAAGGGTCAACCTGCGCGACGGCAGACTCCACCGCCGCGGTGTCGATGCGGATCTCGCTGGCGTAGGACTCCAGGGCGCCGAGGACCTGGCTGCGCAGCCACGGCACGTGCGCGTACAGGCGCGCCGTCGCCGCCTCGCGCACGGCCAGGAACATACGGACCTCGTCCTCGCTGGACTCCAGCCCCTCAGCGAAGGCCGTCACCCCCACAGGGACCAGGGCCGTTCCCGGCCTGCGGCTCAGCGGCAGGCCGACGTCGGTCGCCGAGACCGCCTCCGCGGCCAGCTCCCCGATCGCGCGCCCCAGCTGCAGCCCGAAGGCCGTTCCTGCCATCGAGCGCATGACCCCGGACAGCGCACCGATCTGACGCGCGGCGTTCCCGGCGGTCTCGTCACCGTCGGAGTCCTGGCGCAGCTGGTCGACCTGGTGACCGAGAGCGTCAGCAAGAGCGCCAGTAGCGGCGCGGGCTACCGGCGCGCACACCTCCTTCCAGGTAGGCAGGGTGCGCTCGACCCACTCGCTGCGCGACCACGCCTCCCGCTCTCCCGGCGCCGGCATGAAGTCCGTGACCGTGTCCAGCCACAGGTCCGCCACGCTCAGGGCCTGGCGGCTGTTCTCAGCTACGGCAGCGGTGATCGCGGGGTCACCGGGAACGCGGGCGGTCTGCAGCGCGAGCTCCTTGCCCATGGCCCAGTTGACGGCCTGCCCCGAGGAGGAGCCTGCCATGACCTGCTGCATCTGGGCCTGGAGCGCCATCATCTGCCCGGGACTCATCTGGGACAGGTCGGGCAGGCCGCCCATCCGGGCGAGATCAGCCGGATCGACCCCGGAGGCGCGCAGCGCGCCGACGGCGTCACCGGCCACCTGCGGTCCGAACAGCGAGGACAGCATCTGCTCGATCTCGTGGAAAGGGTCCTCATGGGCGGAGCTGGACATGGATTCCTCTCGGTTGGTGCCCGAGCACTCGGGTACGTGCCGCAACACACGTATGCTCCCACGCATTCCTGGATGCCAGCCGGACGCGAGCCGAAGAGCCTCTCGCACCTCACGGGAGGGCTCCGCCCTCGTCCTGCCTCAGGAGATCCACGCAGCACGCTTCCAGGCTCCTGACGCATGATGGTCGCCGTGACCAGCCACCTCACCTCCCTCGACGGCGCCCGGCCTGCAGGCAGTGACCGCTCACCTCGACACCGTCCTCGACGGATGCGGTGGTGGGTGTCCTGTCTCGTTCTCGCGGTCGTGATCGCCGTCGCCGGGGCGACCGTCCCGGTCAACGCCGTCATCGAGAGCCCCGGGCCTACCTGGAACGTGCTCGGCTCCGCCGATCAGGAGGGTGCCGGGACGTCGGGGCAGGCTGATGACGTCGGGGCCACAGCGGTCATCGCCGTTGAGGGGACCCAGACCTACCCGGCAGCAGGAGCCCTGCGGATGACCACGGTGGCGGTACGCGGCTGTCCTGGCTACCCCGTGACCACCTTCGACCTGATCACAGCGTGGCTGAGTCCGGAGCAGACGGTGGTGGACAGAGAGGCCGTGTGCCCCTCCTCCATGAGCGCCGAGGAGGTTGAGCAGGCCAACCAGGCCCAGATGACCAGCTCGGAGCAGGCGGCAGTGGTCGCGGCGCTGCTGGAGAGCGGCGAGGCGAGCCGCACGATCCTGACCGTCCAGGGCACCGCCGATGAGCAGAAGGGGGCGGACGTCCGCCCCGGCGACGTCCTGGTCTCCCTGACCCGCGAGGACGCTGCGACCACGACCATCGACACCTTCAGCCAGCTCCGCCAGCTGATGAGCACGATCGCTCCGGGCACCTCGGTCACCATCGGCCTGGAGCGGGACGGGCAGCCGTCCGAGACGAGCCTGACCACCATCGCCCCCAGCGACGACGACGGCGACGGCACCCCCGACTCCACCGGCTCCCTGCTCGGTCTCATGCTCCAGGTCATCGCCGACTCACCAGTCACCGCCTCCTTCGGTCTGCAGGACGTCGGTGGCCCCAGCGCCGGGATGATGTTTGCCCTGGGCATCATCGACTCCATCACTCCGGGTGACCTCACCGGCGGCCAGGACGTCGCCGGGACGGGCACGATCTCGGTGGACGGCGCCGTCGGCCCGATTGGAGGGATCGCCCAGAAGATGGCGGGGGCCAAGAGCGCCGGCTCGTCCTTCTTCCTGGCTCCTGCGGACAACTGCGCCGAGGTCGTCGGCCACGAGCCCGACGGGATGCAGGTCTACGCCGTGTCCACCCTGCACGAGGCGGTTCAGGCCGTCGAGGCTATCGCAGCCGGTGACACCAGCCCCCTGACCAGCTGTCAGTCCGTGCTCAAGCAGTAGGCCGCATCTCCACCGGCAGACCGCGATCACGAGCCAGTGGACACATAGGCCGCTCGTTCCCTTAGTCCCCGTCGGGCCGAGTGTGATCAGCGAACCTGTGGATACATGGGTCAGTCACCACCCACCCCTGAGGGTTATCCACAGCCATCTGTCCTCCTGTGGTCATGACTTGGCGCGGGTGCCAGGCTCTCACCACGCCCGGCTGCACTGGCCTTCCTGCGAGGTCTCTTCCCAGCAATCACGACCGGGCGTGACCGAGGCGGGAGGATCGCCATGCTACGTGTACGAGGCCACTCACCGGTGCTGTGGCGCGGGCCGGGCCAGTGCCAGATCGGCGTCGACCCGGCCCAGGCCCTGGTACTCGACGGCCTCGCCGAGTGCGAGCAGCACCTGCTCCTCCGCCTCCAGGACGGCGCCACCGCCGAGGACGTCTACCGGGCCTCGCGCGCCACACATACTCCGCTAGCACGTGCGCACGCGCTGATTCGTCTGCTGCGCAGCGAGGGGGTCCTTCTGCCGGACAAGAACCACCCTCGTGACTGTGACGAGTCGTACTGGGAGCACCTGGTCCGTTCCCCTACCGAACGCAGCCGGAGCCTGCGCAAGCGCACGGTCGCGCTGCTGGGGACCGGTCCGCTCACGGCTCAGCTGGCCAGGCTGCTGGCTGAGAGCGGGGTGGGGGCACTCCTGAGCGAGGACCCGGCTGTGACCCAGGATCTCGCTTCCGGCTTTCCGCGGCTTCGGGGGTACCAGAACGACCGAGAGGGCCCTGATCTGGTGGTCCTCATCGATCCTTACGTCATTGACCCGGTCCGTGAGCGCGCTCTGACCCAGGCGGGCGTCCCTCACCTGAGTGTGACCTGCAGCGAGGTCACGATCCGTGTCGGCCCGCTCTTTGACGACGTCTCTGCGGTGTGCCGGACCTGCCTGGAGCTGTGGGAGTGCGAGGCCGACCCGTGCTGGCCGACGCTGGCCACGCAGGCGCGTCTGCTGCCGGCTGCGTCCCTGGAGCGCCTGCTCGTCCACCAGGCGGCTGCGCTGACCGCTCGTGCGGTCCTGGAGTGCCTGGTGGACCGCCCTGGCGCGTGGCGCGGGCTGAGCGTCGACGTCAGTGCCTTGGCACCGTTGGGAGTCGTGCGTCAGTGGCAGGTCCACCCCCGGTGCCTGGGCGCGCTCACCCGCCAGGGCAGCGAGCCGCCCCAGGACCAGGACCAGGACCAGGACCAGGACCAGAGTGCCTTGGCTGACCGCTAGGACACAGCAGCCCCAGGCGACGGCGCGGGCAGGTGCCCCCGGCTATGGAGCAGTGGCTCAGGCGGTCTGGTGCTCGCGCACCACTCGGAGGACGGCGTCGCCGTACTCCGCAAGCTTGACCGGGCCGACCCCGTGCACCGCGGACAGCTGCGGGAGCGTCGAGGGTCTGAGGATGGCGATCAGCCTCAGGGTGCTGTCAGCGAAGACGGAGTAGGCAGGGACGGACTTGCGCGTCGCCACCTCTACGCGCCAGCTGCGCAGCTCCTCGAACAGCGCCACCGTGGACGGGTCGTTCTCTGCCTCGAACTCAGCGGCGGCCTGCCGCCTGGAGGCCTTGGGTGAGGAGGGCCGCGCGGCCCTGGGAGCCACAGGCTCCGAGGTAGGCCAGATTCCGGCAAGGAACCGTGAGGGCTTACGGCTGGCTCGTGATCCGGCGCCGCGCGCCCGGGCGTAGCTGAGGACCAGGTGCTCGCGGGCACGTGTCACGGCCACGTAGAGCAGGCGCCGTTCCTCCTCGATCCCCTCCGGTCCCTCGGCCAGGCTGATAGGCAGCAGGCCGTCCGTCACGCCTACGACGATGACCGCGTCCCACTCCAGGCCCTTGGCAGCGTGGATGGTGGACAGCGTGACGCCCTCGACTGCCGGCGCGTTCTGGGCCTGTGCCCGCTCCTCCAGCTCACGTACGAACCCGCCCAGGTCGGTGCCTCGTACGGAGGACAGGTCGTCAGCCAGCTCGACCAGGGCGTTGAGGCTGTCCCACCTCTCCCTCATGGCACCGCGTGGAGCCGGCTCCTGCGGTCCCCAGCCCACTCGGGCCAGCACGGTGCGTACGTCCTCTCCCAGGTCACCGCTGAGCCGGGCCCGCTCCGTGGCCGCAGCCGCCCGCAGGCGCCGCATCGCGGTACGGACCTCCTCACGCTCGAAGAAACGTGCTCCGCCCCTCACGAGCCGCCCGATACCAGCCTCAGCCAGCGCCTGCTCGATCACGGGTGCCTGAGCCGCGGTCCGGTAGAGGACCGCGATCTCACTCAGTACCACCCCAGCGTCCTGGAGCCTGCGCACCTGGGCGACCACGCCCTCGGCCTCGCAGGCGTCGTCGTCGTAGTCGTTGAAGCGCACCGCCGGACCGTTGGGGCGCTGCGCCACCAGCTCGACGGCACCTGCGGGCAGCGCCAGCCTTCCCGAGCGCCGTGGCCGCGAGAGCACCCGGTTGGCCAGGGACACCACCTGCGGGGTCGATCGGTAGTCCCGCGTCAGGCGCACGGTACGCGCCCCGGGGTACTCCGTGGCGAAACCGGTGAGGAACCGCGGAGTGGCTCCTGTGAACGAGTAGATCGTCTGGGACACGTCCCCCACCACGCACAGCTGGCTGCGTCGATCCCCCAGCCACAGCTGGAGCAGGCGGTGCTGAAGAGGCGAGACGTCCTGGTACTCGTCCACCACGAAGTGCTTGTACTGACCGCGTACCTGCGCGGCCACGTCCTCACGGCTGCGCAGGACCGCCACCATGAGCAGCAGCACGTCCTCGAAGTCGATGACCTCGCTCTCGGTCTTCACCGCCTCGTAGGCGTCGTACAGGCGCGCCACGGTCTCCAGGTCCAGCCCGCCAGGGGCCGTGCGACCCGCCTGCGCGGCTCGCTGGGAGTAGGTCTCAGGCCGGGTCATCGTCACCTTGGCCCACTCGACCTCGGCCGCCAGGTCACGGACAAAGGCACGGTCACCCGGAAGCCCCAGGCGTCTGGCCGCCGTCATGACCAGCCCGGCCTTGGACTCCTGCACGCGCGGACGCCGCCCCCCGATGGCCGTGGGGTAGAAGTAGTCCAGCTGGCGCAGGGCCGCGGAGTGGAAGGTACGGGCCTGGACCAGGGGCACGCCCAGGTCCGCCAGCCGCGAGCGCATCTCCCCGGCGGCACGCTGGGTGAAGGTGACAGCCAGGACCTGACTGGGCTGGTAGGCACCGGTCCCCGCCCCGTAGGCGATGCGGTAGGTGATCGCGCGGGTCTTGCCCGTTCCGGCCCCGGCCAGCACGCACATGGGCCCCTCCAGGTGCTCAGCGACCTCACGCTGGTCAGGGTCCAGGGCGTCAAGCAGCTCCTCGGGGCTGCGAGGGCGCGGTGGCGAGGAGCGCGGGGCGGAGTCTGCTCGGTTCATTGGTGACAGCCTGCCACGAGCCACCGACACCAGTCACAGCCTGAGCCGGGCCACCCGCACCACCCCGCCTGGGGACAGGCGTCACTGCACGTCGTCGTACCAGCGGTCGATGAGCATGCGCGCGATCGACGTGCTCCCCGGCAGCACGAGCGTGCCTTCTCTCACGGCGTCGTCCAGCTCGTCGCGGCTGAGGACGAGCACGTCGGTGACCTCCTCGCCGTCGGGCCTGGCGTCCACCTGGCCAGGCTCAAGCCAGGCGCGGTAACCGAGCATGAGGGAGCGGGGGAAGGGCCAGGGCTGGGTGGCCACGTGCTCGACCCGCGCCACGCGCAGCCCGGTCTCCTCGGCGACCTCGCGCACCACCGCGGCCTCCGCGCTCTCACCAGCCTCCACGAAACCGGCCACGGTAGAGTAGCGGCCCTCCTGCCACGCGGCACCGTGCACCAGGACGATCCGGTCGTGCTCGTCCGTGACCGCCATGATGACGGCCGGGTCCGTGCGGGGAAAGGACAGCGCGTCGCAGCCGGGGCACTGTCGCGCCCACCCCGCCTGGACGACCTGTGTGCGCTGCCCGCAGGCCGCGCAGCAGGGAGCGCTGGCGTGCCAGGCGGCCAGGGCGACGGCGGGGGTGGCCAGCCCGACGTCGTGGGCGGACATCGTGGCTCCGACCGCACGCAGCGCGGAGGCCGGGTAGCGCTGCGTGAGCGCAGCCAGGTCAGGACGTGGCCGCGCGGCCCCCTCGGCGTCGCCCGGCTGCACGGCTGCGTCCTCAGGCGGGACGACGGCGGCCAGCCAGCTCACGCCGTCAGCCCGCCCGAGGTAGAAGGTCACCAGGCCCGTCAGGTCGAGGTCCGTGGCTGACAACGGTGCCAGGGTCGGTGCACCCTGGGCGGAGGTGAACCCAGGCGAGCCAGTCTGGGCCGGGGTCAGGCCGTCCGTCGGCAGGTCAGGGTGGGCGGCCGGAGCGTCCAGGTGGACGCGTCCTCGGGCGTCGACGAGGACCAGGCGGGTCGCGCAATCAGCGGCAAGGCGCTCCAGAAGGCCTGGTTCGCTGCGACGGACGGCGTCACGGTCGGTACGGCTGCGTGCCAGGGACAGCTGCGGGGCCGGGGTCTGCGGGCAGGGTCCTGGAGCCGGTGCCGTGGGGGTCTGCATGTCTCAAGCCTAGGCGCGCGATCTCGTGTCGGTGCCCCCACCTACCCTGGTGCCATGTCCGCTCAGCCCGCACCACGTCCGGCCACCTCGCCACTCCCCGCTCCAGGACGGGTGGCCCCAGGGCCAGGTGCGGACCGCGCACGCGTCTACCTCGACCACGCCGCCTCCGCTCCCCTACGTCCGCAGGTCGCGCAGCAGGTCGCGCAGGACCTGGCCTCGGGCCTGGGCGGGTGGGCGAGCCCGTCGGCGCAGCACTCCTCAGGCAGACGTGTCAGTGCCCTGCTGGCCGAGGCCCGCGCACGGATCGCGACGGCCCTCGGTGCGGACCCGCACGAGGTCCTGCTCACCTCAGGCGGCTCGGAGGCAGACTCCCTGGCCGTGATCGGGCGCGTGCTCGCCGCACGCGCTGCCGGGGCCCGCAGGCCGCAGGTCGTGGTCAGTGCCGTCGAGCACCCGGCCGTGGCAGACTCCGCCCGTACGGCCCAGGCCCTGGGTGCTGACCTCACGGTGGTGGGTGTGGACCAGGTCGGTCGGGTGGACCCCGCCCGTGTCGCGGCCGCCGTGGAGCCCGGGCGCACCGCGGTCGTCAGCGTCATGGCGGCGAACAACGAGACGGGACTGGTCCAGGACGTGGCAGGGATCGTCTCCGCGGTACGGCGCGTGAGCGGCGCAGCGAGGCGTGGGACGCCGCAGTGGGTCCCGGTCCACACGGACGCCGTGGCAGCGGTCGGCCATCTTCCCGTCGCCTTCAGCGCGTGGGACGTGGACGCCATGTCCCTGTCCGGGCACAAGCTGGGAGCCCCGGTCGGGGTCGGCGCGCTCGTGCTGCGTCGCGAGGTCGCCCTGGTCCCTGCCGCTGGCGGTGGACGCCAGGAGCGCGGCATCCGCTCAGGCACCCAGGACGTGGTCGGGGCCCGAGCCCTGGCGCTGGCCCTGGAGCTCGCCGTTGCCGAGCAGGAGGTGGAGGCGGCCCGCCTGGAGGCGCTGCGTGCGCGTCTGCTCGCTGGGGCGACGGCGATGCCTGGGGTCCGTCCGACGCTGCCCGATGATGCTCCGCACCTTCCCGGCACGGCGCACCTGACCTGTCAGGGGGCTGACTCCGAGGCCCTCCTGATGGACCTGGACCTGGCCGGTATCGACGCCTCTGCCGGCTCAGCCTGCCACGCCGGGGTCACCCAGCCCTCTACCGTCATGCTGGCCATGGGCCATGACGAGGCGGCCGCACGCTCCACCCTGCGTTGCACGATGGGACACGGGACCACGGCGACGGACGTGGACCGGCTGCTGGCCGCGCTGCCCCACGCCCTGGAGGTGGCTCGTCGGGCAAGGGAACTGCGCCCGCGCGGCATCGGTTGAGCCCAGGCGGACCAGCGCGACTCCCCGCCGCTGCGTCCTGCCGGTCCTGCCTCCGCCCGCTCCGGACCTGTCGAGTCACACCGGCCCCGGCGGACCAAGGTCACCGCGCCCCGGCCTCGTCAGGGGACCGTGGCGGGCGCTAGGCTCCCCACGGCCCTGGAGCCGCGGTCAGCGGCACGGGTCACCACGAGCTGAGCAGGAGGCGCCATGCGGGTACTGGCTGCGTTGTCGGGCGGAGTCGACTCCGCCGTCGCCGCCGCACGCGCGGTGGACGCCGGCCACGAGGTCGTGGGCGTCCACATGGCACTGACCCGCAACCGCGCCCAGACCAGGTCGGGCTCACGCGGCTGCTGCTCCATCGAGGACTCCGCGGACGCGCGCTGGGCCGCTGAGATCCTCGGTATCCCCTTCTACGTGTGGGACCTGTCCGAGGAGTTCGAGGACAGGGTCGTGGCGGACTTCCTGTCCGAGTACCGCGCAGGCCGCACACCCAACCCCTGTGTCCGATGCAACGAGCGGGTCAAGTTCGACGCCCTGCTGGAGCGGGGCCTAGTCATGGGCTTCGACGCCGTGGCTACCGGACACTACGCCCGACTCACCGGAGGCGCGAGCTCGGGACGTCCGGGAGACGCACGCGGGCTGTGCCTGTCCCGCGCGGCTGACTCCGCCAAGGACCAGTCCTACGTGCTGGCGGTCTCCGGGCGCCAGGGCCTGTCGCGAGCGCTCTTCCCGCTCGGGGACGCCCCTTCCAAGGCCGCGGTACGCGCCGAGGCCGCCGAGCGCGGGCTGCCGGTCGCGGACAAGCCTGACTCCTACGACATCTGCTTCGTGGCCGACGGGGACACCCGTGGCTTCCTCCAGCGCTCGCTGGGAGCACAGGAGGGCGTTCTCGTCAGCCCTGACGGCAAGGTGCTGGGCAGGCACTCGGGCTACTTCGGCTTCACCATCGGCCAGCGCAGGGGCCTGGGCCTGGACCGTCCTGCACCCGACGGCCAGCCGCGCTACGTCCTTGCCACGCGCCCGGCTACCAACGAGGTCGTCGTGGGAGCGCGCGAGCTGCTCTCTCGCCATGAGATCGAGGCCGACGGCCTGGTCCTCCTGGCGGACCCGGATGAGGCAGAGCCTGCCGCGTCCTGCTTCCAGAGCCACGACGGCGTCGACGAGCCCTGTACCGGCCAGCCAGCACCGGCTCAGGGCTGGACCGACGTCGCCGTGCAGGTCCGTGCTCACGGTCGTCCGGTCCCGGCCGACGTCCTCGTCGACCCTGCACGCTCCGCCCTGCACGCGCGCCTGCATGAGCCTGTGCGCGGGCTGGCGGCAGGCCAGAGCGTCGTCGTCTACGGCGGCCGGGACGGCGAGCGGGTCCTGGCCCAGGCAACGGTCGCCTGAACCAGGACCCGCTGCACGGCCCATCGCGTCAGCGCAGGCTCGTGCGTCTCTCAATCGCCGGGACCGCCCGCCATGCAAGTACCAGGGCCAGGAGCAGCGGCACCGGGAGGAATCCCAGTCCTAGGACCGAAAGGTCCTCGCCCGTCCCCCAGGTCTCGACCATGGATGGCAGCGACCCCTCGGAGACGATCTGGTGGCTCGCCAGGTCCAGGCCCACCGGCACGAGGATGATGGACACCACCATGAGTACCTGGTTGATGAGGTAGACCAGGAGCACGCCGATGATCGGCGCCGCGATCCCCATGCGGTTCCACCTGGCCTGCGCACCAAGGGACATGACCGCCTCGGTGATGACCACCCAGGAGAGCAGCTGGAGGACCAGGAAGACCACAAAGCCCCAGAAAAACCCTGTCCCCACGGCGTCAATGACCTCGTGCAGCGGGCTGATGAGGCTGTCCACCGTGACCCCACGCACCCAGGCGCTACCGATAACCACCGCCGCCACGCCAAGGGCCGCGAAGATGATGGAGACCAGGGTCACCGCGAGGCTGAAGACCACCTTCGCCCCAAAGACCTCGCGGCCGCGAGCCGGGATGCTCATGGTGAGGTAGCCGCGCTGGCCGTACATCGACTGCCAGTAGTCGATCAGCTCGCTGACCACGACGATCGGCACGGCCACCAGGAAATCGACGATGACGATGGTGAAGGTCAGGGTCGTCAGGAGCTCTGCTCCCATCAGTGCCGGGACCGTTCCCACCGCGAAGGCCCCGATGCCTGCGACGGCAAGGACAGCAAGGACCTGGAGGTAGCCGCGGCCCTTGGAGAGGAGCTCCTCCTGGAGCAGTGTTGCCAGCATCAGCGGTACTCCTTCCTGAACAGGGCGTCCAGCCCCATGCCGTGGGCCTGGCGCAGGTCATCGGCGTCACCGGCCAGTCGGAGCCGGCCCTGGTCAAGAAAGACCACGGAGTCCACGATCGGTTCGACGTCGGCGATGAGGTGGGTGGAGACGAGCAGGAGGGCGCCCGGGTCGAAGTCGGACAGGATGCCGTCGAGGATGACCTCACGGGTGGCAGGGTCCACCCCGGAGATCGGCTCATCCAGGAGGTAGACCTCGGCCCGGCGGGACATCGTCAGCGCGATCTTCAGCTTCTCCCCCATGCCTTTGCTCATGCCCTTCAGGGTGCGGTCCTGGGGAAGCGTGAAGTGTTGGCAGAGTATGCGTGCCTTGTCGGCGTCGAAGTCCGTGAAAAGCCGGGCGAACTGGCTGATGGCTGCCGGCACCGTCAATGACTCCGCCAGGAACGCTGCGTCCGGCAGGAAGGAGACACGAGCCTTGGACTCCGGCCCTGGCGCGTAGCCCGCAACGCTCACCTCACCGTCGTAGTCGGAAAGCACTCCAGCCAGGATCTTGAGCAACGTGGTCTTGCCTGAGCCGTTCGAGCCCATGAGCCCCGTGACGCGGCCAGCGGGCAAGGTGAGGCTGAGATCGTCCAGGGCCGTCAGGCTCCCGAAGCGTCTGGTCAGGTGCTTCACGACGACGGCGTTGCGGTCGCTCCCGCCGGGAACAGCAGGAATGGTGCCGCTGGGGCGGGCTGTGGAGGTTGACGCCGACGGACACTCTCCAGCCGCAGCAGGGGGCGTGCCGCCCCCAGGGTCGTGTGCTGGGACATGAGTGGGGGTCATGAGAGCTCTCCTTTGGTGTGACGGGTGGTCCAGCTGTCGGTGGCGGGCCAGCGCGCTGCGAGCAGGTCGGTAATCTCGTCCAGGCCCATGCCGAGCCCGGCGATCGAGGCGAGATAGGCGTCAGTGGCCTCGGCGGCCAGCTCGGCACGCACGGCGTCCAGGACGGCACCGTCAGCGGTGACGAAGCGTCCGGCGGTGCGCTCGGCCGCCGTCAACCCCGTGCGGTCAAGCTCGGCCAGCGCACGCTGGACCGTATTGGGGTTGACGCCAGCGCTTGAGGCCAGCTCACGCACGCTGGGGATCCTGCTTCCCGGCGCCCACTGGCCCGAGACGATCCTCAGGCGGAGCTCGGCGACGAGCTGGACCCAGATCGGACGCGAGTCGTCAATCTGCATCGGCCTCTCTCACCCCCATCTGTATGAGTGCATTAATACAGTGACACAGACACACCGGGTCGTCAACCCCTCCCACGGGCAGGCAGACCTCCGGCCCGGTGCGGAGCCGATGGAAAACGCAGCTTCCACAGGATCCGTACCAGGCCGGAGACAGAGAGGACCAGCGGGGTCGACCTAAGTCAGGCCGGAACCCAGCACGCGCCCGGGCACCGGCAGGGCATCAGACCCGTTCGACCTCGATCAGCAGCGCCTGGTCGGGGTTGAGGGTGGGAGCAGCCAGCCCGACGGCCCCCGCCACACCACCGGTCAGGACGACGCCCTCACCGTCGTTGAACCACGGCGGCGCCACGAATCCGCTGGGCTCCTGTCCCAGGACCCGGGGACGGACGCGGTAGCGCGCCTGGCTCTCCAGGCCCGGCAGGCGGATTGCTCCCTGGTGCGCCAGAGGACTGCGCTCCAGGCAGGCAAGCTCAAAGACTGCCTCCGAGGCGTCCTGGGCGACCACGCCGTGCAGCCACATCGTCGAGTCACCCACCTCGTCCCGGTAGACCTTGCCCGTCAGGAGCGTGTGGCGGTGCCTCTTGTAGTAGTCGACCCACAGCGCCAGGGCGTCACGCTCGTCCTGGGTGACGCTCGTCAGGTCCCACTCAGCCCCCATGTGCCCCCACAGGGCGGTGCAGGCGCGGAAGCTGACGTCGTGCTGACGACCAGTGGTGTGCGAGCGGTGCGAGGCCACGTGGGTGCCCAGACGCTCAGGAGCGATAAGCTGCTGGGTCCAGCGCACGATGGACTGGCGCTCGTGCGGATCGATGTCGTCCGAGACCCAGAAGCGCTGGGTGTGACGCACCATCTCCAGGTCGATCCGCGCCCCGCCGGAGGAGCAGGACTCGATCTCCAGACCGGGGTGGTCAGCACGCAGGCGGTCCATGAGGGCCAGCGCCGCGCGGGTCTGCGCCGAGACGCTGGCCCGACCGCCACGCGTGCGGTCCCCGCCGTCGAAGACGTCGCGGTTGTGGTCCCACTTGATGTAGGAGATCGGGTACTGCGTCAACAGTGCGTCCACCTGCGAGCGCACATGCTCCCAGGCCTCCGGGATAGCCAGGTTGAGCACGTACTGGTGGCGCCAGCTCAGCGGCAGCTCCTCGCCCGCCGCCATGATCCACTCCGGGTGGGCGCGCGCGACGTCAGAGTCGAGGTTGACCATCTCCGGCTCGAACCAGAGCCCGAACTGCATCCCGAGCCCGGTGACGTGGTCGACGAGCGGCCCGAGCCCGTCCGGCCAGACCTCGTCGGAGACCACCCAGTCCCCCAGCCCGGACGTGTCGTCCCGGCGCGAGCCGAACCAGCCGTCGTCAAGCACGTAACGCTCGATACCCACCTTCGCGGCGAGGTCCGCCAGCCGCAGGAGCGTGGGCAGGGAGTGGTCGAAGTAGACGGCCTCCCAGACGTTGAGGGTCACCGGACGGTCAGCCGACGGAGAGGTGTCCAGGCTGCGCTGCCAGGCGTGCAGCCGCTGAGCCGCCTCGTCCAGGCCCGCACCGTGGACAAAGTGCAGCCACGGGCCGGTGTAGGACTCGCCGTGAGCGAGGCTGACCTCACCAGGCATGAGCAGCTCGCCCCCACCCAGGACCTGGTAGCCCTCGGGCAGGCGGTCGAGGTAGGTGCGGTGGTTGGCCGGACAGGCCACGTGCAGCCCACGCAGCTCGCCGCCACGGAAGTCGAAGCCCTCCTGCCCGCACACCAGGACACCGGTGGCGTCGAAGCCGGTGCGTCCGTGGCGTCCCTCACGCAGGTAGGTGCCGAAGGTGGCGCGATGACGCTGCGGGCTGCGCTCCCGTCCCCAGCGCCCGGTCAGGTCGAGCACCTCGTCGTGCTCCAGCGGCACGGGCAGCGCCAGGCTCAGCTCCTCCAGCGAGTAGGCCTGCTCATCGTCGTTGGTCAGCACGGCCCGCGCCTGGACGACGCCACCGGCCGCCACTGCGAGCTCGACGGAGACGGTCAGCCCTGCGGCGCGGTCCTTCAGGTCAACGACGACGCTGCCGTCATCCACGACGCGCACAGCACCCTCCTCGACCACCTCGTCGGCTCCGTCAGAGCCCCGGACCAGCACCCGGGCAGCCGTCAGGCGCGGGGACCAGGCCGTCCCGTCGCCCCGGTGACCCACGAGACCAGGCCTGCCCGACCAGCCGGTCCAGGCAGCCGGCAGGATGCTCGGAGCCGTGACGAGGTCCGGGTCGTTGTCCACCTTCATCCGGGTGGTGGCCTCCAGCAGGGCCGTGAGGGCCTCCTCGTCCAGCGGACCGAGGTCGGCACCCCAGTAGGGAACGGTGGGCAGGCCCGACGGGTCGGTTGCCAGCACGAGCGAGGTTCCGTCATGGCGCAGGTGCACCGTGCGAGTGAGCATCATGCGGGGTCCTTGTCCTAGTGAGATCTCATCGACGAGCGGCCGTCCGCCTCGACGCCGCCAGCGGCGACCGATCCGGTCGCCACATGAACTCTATACGCATAGAATACTCTGTGGAAGCCCTTCAGGCGCTCGGGTCTCGTACCGACGGGACCCGACGCCCTGGCTTGCGCACGCCAGCCAGGCTGCCCCTACCACCCCACCGAGGAACGAGGATGACCCCGGACCACCGCCCCGCCTCGCCGACCCAGGCTGACGTCGCCCGCGCGGCCGGCGTCAGCACCGCCGTCGTCTCCTACGTGGTCAACAACGGCCCCCGCCCGGTCTCCTCCGAGGCGCGCGAGCGCGTGGAGGCCGCTATCCAGGCGCTCGGGTACAGCCCCAACGCCTCAGCGCGGGCACTGCGCTCGGGAGCCTCACGGCTCCTGGGCGTGTGCGTGCCCGGGGTCCGTAACCCCTACCACGCCGAGCTCGTCGAGCACATTGCCGCCGCGGCGGAGCAGGCCGGCTTCGGCACGCTCCTGATGACGACCGACGCCTCTGCGCGACGCGAGGACGACCTGATCGCCGCGCTCATCGACCGCGGGGTCGACGGCCTCGTCATCTCCCCCGTCAAGGAGCCCGGCTCCTACGACGCCTTCGCCCGCAGGCTGCCGACGGCGCTGCTGTGCGCCGCCGCTCCCTCACCCAGCCACCACACGATCGGGGCTGACATGGAGGCAGGGACCCGCCAGGCGGTCGACCACCTCATCGCCCACGGACACACTGACATCGCCCTGCTCATGGCACCCCTGGACTCCTGGGACCTCAACGGCAGGGTCCACGGCTGGCGTGCGGCACTGACCCAGCACGACCTGCCCCAGACCCTCGTCGAGACCACCGGGTGGAGCCGGGCAGCCGGCTACCAGGCGATGCGCCGTCTCCTGGACACCCCCACCCCGCCGACGGCGGTGCTCGCCGGATCTGACCTGCTCGCCCTGGGGGCGCTGCGCGCCCTGTGGGAGCGGGGTATGCGTACGCCCCAGGACATCGCCCTCGTCGCCACCGACGGCACGGAGTCAGTGCTCATGAGCACTCCCCGGCTGACGACCCTGACCCAGCCCTTTGAGGCGATGGCCCGGGCCGCTGTCGACGCCACGACCCAGCCGGAGCGCCAGGCCACGCAGACCCTGTTCCCGATGCAGCTGCTTGTCGGCGAGTCCTGCGGGTGCCCAGCCCTTGTCACACACTGACGCAGGCCCCGTCTCCTCAGGTCCGTCTCAGCAAGGCTCGGCTCATCTCATGCGGAAACAGGAGACGTGCGCAAGAAGTGCGTCCCGCTTGTGCGACAACGCGCTGCCGCCTATGCCTGTACTCCTCGCTTCTCCCGCGACGGCAGTGTCTTATGTCGATATGTGCACCGCCGAGGCGATCTCGATCGGCGAGGACAAGGCAGCCTGTCTGCCCTGCCAGGCTCGCTGAGCCCCTCAGGGCCTGAGCAGCCGCTCCACCAGGACGTCCTGGACCATCTCGGTCAGCGCCGGCGCCACCTGGCAGGCCCGCAGGATTCCCGCCGGCAGCGGCACGAGGACCGTGTCCACGCAGCCACGACCCAGCCGCATCAGCGTCACCGCGTCCGGCGCCACGTCCACGCACAGCACCCGGTCCCACAGCGAGGGGCTCAGACCCTCAGCCGGGCGGTGCGAGCACACGATCCCAGGCACGTCCCCCTCGACGACGCCGCCGCACAGCACGTCAAGCACGGCGTCACCCAGCCCGCCGACCTCCTCCTGGGCACTGACCTCGTCGAAGGCGGTCCACAGCAGGGCCGGAGCGCCCCCGGCGTCGGGGTCCAGGACCTCAGTCATCGCGTGACCAGACACTCCCAGGGCGTCGTGCACGATGACCCGCTCAGTCTCGATGACGCCGAGACGGCCTCCCGGAGCCTGCGCCAGGGCAGCGAGCCCTGCAAGCGGGTCCTCACCCGTGACCGGGCAGTGGCAGCCCGCGGCCTCACCGGCCAGGACCCGCGCCGCCTCAGCATCAGCAAGCCAGGTGAGCGTGCCGAGCAGGTGAGCGCTCGCAGTCGTGATGCGCATACCCGCCTCGGCAGCCTCCAGGGTGACGTCGAGCCGGACCTCGGTAGCGGCCCCGGAGCCGACCTGGGCCAGGACGTGCCCGCCGTCGGGGCGGGCCGCGACGAGGACCCGCCCGTCGGTGTCCAGAGCGTGCAGAACGACGACCGGCTCGGTCCCGTCGTAGCGGTAGGCGGTCACGCTCGCGCACCCGGTCCCGGACAGCAGCCTCCGCGCCATGCGCCGCGAGGTCACAGCCGGCTGGCTGACCACGGAGCGGTTAGCCGCAGGGACGGCGGGACCGGGCTGGGACGGCTGAGCCGAGAGTGTCACGGTTCCTCTTCCTGGGACGCCTAAGATCTCAGGTAAGGCTAGCCTGACAAAGCCGGCAGCGCCAGGACCTTCAGACCCGCACCCGTCCAGGACGGACAGGTTCTCATCCTCGAAGCCGACCCAGCTCCTCGACCAGCTGCGGGACGACCTCGCGCACGTCACCGACGATGCCGTAGTCGGCCATCTCGAAGATCGGGGCCTCGGAGTCGTCGCACACGGCCACGATCGTGCCCGCCCCCTGGATGCCGCTGGTGTGGTGCACGGCCCCGGACACGCCCAGGCCGACGTACAGGCGTGGAGCGACTGACAGCCCGGTCTGGCCGATCTGGGCGCTGCGCTCGATCCAGCCCTCGTCGCAGGCCACACGCGTCGCACCCACTGCCGCACCCAGCGGCTCTGCGAGCGAGCGGACCAGGTCGAAGTCACCGTCGACCCCGCGCCCGCCGACCACGACGGTACGAGCCTGGGCCAGGTCCGGCCCGCTGACGACGCTGGCCTGCTCACGTGAGACCAGGCGCACGGACAGGGACTGAGGGCTCACCTCAGCGTCAAGGACCTCCACGGCCAGCGGCTCAGGACGCACCTCACGGTCCAGCTCGCCCGCCTCGACACCGGCGGCCGCGAAGGCACCGGGACGCACCGCCAGGACCGGTGCAGCCTCTCCCGAGGCGGCCAGACGCGTCGTCGTGGACCAGGAGCCCGAGAGCACGAGCCTGGAGGCGTGCAGCGCTCCGTCACGAACCTCGACCTCGGCCACGTCACAGGCGGCAGCCGAGCCCAGCAGGACGGCAGCACGCCCGGCTACCTCCTTGCCGCGGTAGTCCGAGACGACGAGGGAGGCCGCGGGGCGCACGCTGCGCGCCGCGCAGACCAGGGCGTCCGCGGCGACCCCGGCCAGGGACTGCGAGCCCCCGAGCTCAGCGGCCAGCAGCCGGGTGGCACCGGCCGCCGCCAGGAGGGCCGAGGCGTCGGCCCCGACCGTGCCGAGCACGACAGCAACGACGTCGCCGCTGGTCAGGTGACGGGCTCCCGCCAGCAGGTCGAGGGCCGGTCCGGTGGGACGGGCGTGGGTGGTCTGGGCAGCGCCTAGGCCGCCGGGAGCGTCCGAGGGGGCCTCGAGGTCCACCAGGACGAGGATCGGGTCAGTCAGCGTCTCAGTCATTGCTTCTTCAGTCTCTCGCGTGCAGGTCTGTGGGGCGGGCCCGGCTCACACCAGCTTGTTGTCCACCAGCCAGACAGCCAGGTCACGCCCGGCCTGCCCTGCGTCGGTCCGGATGGTGCCGGCCTCACGTGGCGGACGGGCCTGGGAGCTGACGACGGCGATGTCCGGTCCGGCTCCCGGCTCCAGACCCAGCTCAGCCAGGTCCCAGGTGTTCACGGGCTTCTTCCTGGCGGCGCGCATCGCGGCAAAGTTGGGGTAGCGCGGCTCGTTGGCCTGGTCCGTGACCGAGACCAGCGCAGGGGTGGGGGCGGCCAGGGTCTCGCGCAGGGAGCCGGTGGCACGGGTGACGACGACCTCGCCGTCGTCCGCGGCCTCCAGGGTGCTGGCGAGGGTGAGAGCCGGTACGCCCAGGGCTGCGGCGAGCGCGCCGGGCAGCATCGAGGTCATGGAGTCCAGGGAGGCCATACCGGTGATGACGAGGTCCACGTCACCGGTGACGACCTGCCCCTCCTCGCGCGGCGCAGCCGGGTCCACCCCGCCGATGCGAGCGATCGCGGCAGCCAGGGTGCGGGCGGTGGCGACGACGTCGGCCCCTACCAGGGACTCGTCCGTCACCAGCACGCCGGAGTCGGCTCCCATCTGCAGGGCGCGGCGCAACCCGTCCTCGGCGTCCTCGGGGCCCATGGTGAGAGCCACCACCTCACCGCCGAGGTCCTCGACCAGGGCCACGGCTGCCTCGACGGCGTTCTCGTCGAGCTCGTTGAGGACGTCCTCCTCACCGCGCACGAGACGCCCGTCCTCCAGGCGGCGCTCGGACTGGACGTCGGGGACGTGCTTGATGCAGACGACGATTTTCATGCAGCCAAGGTTGCCATACCCTTCCTCAGGTGCCAGGGGGCCGGGCACGCTTGAGACGCACGGCACCCCGGCCCCGGGGCGGGACGGGCCGCAGGGACGAGCGCGGAACCGAGGGTGCGAGCACCCTCACCTGCCGTACGTGTGACACAGCACGGCGCTGAGCTTGTCCGGTCCCCGGAGTACCGAGACAATGGCAGGCGTGTCTGAATCCCTCACCGTGCTGCCTGCAGCCCTCTGCCCCGAGGACGCCCGCGACCGCACGCGTCTGGGCGCCACCACCGAGGCGGAGGGGACGAGCTTCGTCGTCGTCGCCCCGCACGCCACCGCCGTCGACCTGTGCCTGGTCCAGACCGACGGCGCCGGCCGGGTCCTGGCTGAGCGGCGGGTCGGCATGCACGGGCCCGAGCGCGGCGCCTGGGGCGCCTTCGTCCCGGGCGTGGGCGCGGGCCAGCGCTACGGCTACCGCGTCCACGGGCCGTGGAGCCCTGACGAGGGCGTACTCGCCAACCCGAACAAGCTCCTGCTCGATCCCTACGCACGTGCGCTGGAGGGGACCCCAGAGCTCGGTCCGGAGATCTTCGCCCACGAGGTCGACGAGCGGCTGCGCCCGGTGGCCCAGCCGATGACGCCCTCGCTCCTGGACTCCGCCAGCCACGTGGCCCTGGGCGTGGTCACCGGCCCCCCGACCTTCCCCGTCGTGCCCGGCCCACGCACGGCGCCCGAGCAGACAGTCATCTACGAGACCCACGTCAAGGGCCTGACCCACGACATGCCCGGGGTCCCGCCCGAGCTGCGCGGAACCTACGCGGGCCTGGCCCACCCGGCCACGATCAGCTACCTCACCTCCCTCGGTGTCACCACGATCGAGCTGCTTCCGATCCAGGCCTCCTTCTCCGAGGTCTTCCTCCTGAAGAGCTCGCGCACGAACTACTGGGGCTACTCCACGCTGTCCTACTTCGCCCCCGAGCCCTCCTACGCCACCGCCGCCGCGCGCGAGGCCGGCCCCCAGGCCGTGCTCGACGAGCTGCGGGGCATGGTCTCGATCCTTCACGAGGCCGGGCTCGAGGTCGTCATGGACGTGGTCTACAACCACACCTGCGAGTCAGGCGTGGACGGACCGAGCCTGAGCCTGCGCGGCCTGGACAACCTGGAGTACTACCTGCACTCCCCCGGGCGCCCCGCCCAGTACGCCGACGTCACGGGAACCGGGAACACCGTGGACTTCCGTTCCACCCGGGCCGTCCAGCTGGCGCTGGACTCCCTGCGCTACTGGGTCAGCGAGATCGGCGTGGACGGCTTCCGCTTCGACCTGGCGGCGACCCTGGGACGCGAGGGCTCAGAGTTCAACCCGCGCCACGCCCTGCTGATCGGCATGGCCACGGACCCGGTGCTCCAGCGCGCCAGGCTCATCGCCGAGCCCTGGGACGTGGGGCCGGGCGGGTGGCGCACCGGCGAGTTCCCCGCCCCCTTCCACGACTGGAACGACCGCTACCGCGGCACCGTGCGCTCCTTCTGGCTCTCCGACGCCTCCGCCCTGGCCAAGGGTCTGCCCGGCTCGGACCTGTGTGACCTGGCCACGCGCCTGTCAGGCAGCGCGGACCTGTTCTCCGGCGGGGAGTACCCCGCAGGACGCGGGCCGCTGGGCAGCGTCAACTTCGTCACCGCCCACGACGGCTTCACCCTGCGCGACCTGGTCTCCTACGACTACAAGCACAACGAGGCCAACGGCGAGGCCAACCGCGACGGCACCGACGACAACCGCTCATGGAACCACGGCTTCGAGGGCCCGGTCCCTGAGGGCGTGGACGGCGGCCCGATCGAGGTGCTGCGCCGTCGGTCCACTCGCAACGTGCTGGGCACGCTCCTGGTCTCGGCCGGCACGCCCATGCTGCTGGGAGGCGACGAGGTCGGCCGAAGCCAGGGCGGTAACAACAACTCCTACTGCCAGGACTCCCCGGTGTCCTGGTACGACTGGGACCTGGCCACCTGGCAGCGCGACGTCCTGGCCACCACCCGCTTCCTGCTGCGCCTGCGCCGCGAGCACCCGGTTATGCGCCCCGCGGCCTTCGCCACCGGGCTGCCGGTTGACGGGGACTCGATCGCGGACCTGGCCTGGTACCGCGCCGACGGCGAGGCGATGGAGCACGAGCAGTGGCACGACCCGCACACGCGAGTGGTCCAGATGCTGCGCTCGGGCGTGCCGGTGGGCGACGACGACCTGCTCGTGGTCATCAACGGCTCCCTGGACCAGGTGGAGGTCACGCTGCCCGGCGCGCACGGACGTGACTGGCACCTGACCTGGGACTCCTCCTGGGCGGTCCCGCGCCCGCACACCTCTGCCTTCGCGCTGGCCCGCAGGGTGGGGCGCGGACCAGCCGGTAGGTCTCACGTCGCCGTCTCGCCACAGGCTCAGGCCGCACGTACCGGTATGACGGGCTGCAGGCAGGACCGGCCGGGTGACACCACGACCATGGACGCGCTGAGCCTGCGGCTGTACCTGTCGGGTGAGGATCTCGTCTGAGGCCGCCTGAGGACCGAGGTCGGACCGCCGTCGTCCCTCGGCTGGCAGCCTCAGTACCCTCGCCTAGGATGACGCCATGACGCAGACTCCGGAGCCCACCGCCCCTACCAAGGCCGAGGAGGCGCTCGCCGGCGCCACCTCTGACGCCTCCCTCGCCCGTTCCATGGCCCGCAGCGCCGAGATCGAGGCCGACCTGGACGTCAACCCCGGCCGCTACCGCATGCTCACCGGCGTGCGTCCCACCGGCAACATGCACCTGGGGCACTACTTCGGCACCATGCACTCCTGGGCCAAGATCCAGGACCGCGGCGTGGACACCTGGATCCTCGTAGCCGACTACCAGGTCATCACCGACCGTGACGGTGTGGGCCCTGTCCGCGAGCGCGTCCTGTCCCTGGTAGCCGACTCCCTGGCCGTGGGCGTGGACCCCGAGCGCTCCACGATCTTCGCGCACTCGGCGGTGCCTGAGGAGAACCAGCTCATGCTGCCCTTCCTCTCCCTGGTCACCGAGTCCGAGCTGCACCGCAACCCCACGGTCAAGGCCGAGCTGGAGGCCACTGACGGCCGCGCGATGACCGGGCTCATGCTCACCTATCCCGTCCACCAGGCCGCGGACATCCTCTTCTGCCAGGCCAACCTCGTCCCCGTGGGCAAGGACCAGCTCCCTCACCTGGAGCAGGCGCGTCTGATCGCCCAGCGCTTCGACAAGCGCTACGGGCGCGTGGTCAAGGAGCACCCGGTCTTCCGCCGCCCTGAGGCGCTGCTGTCCGAGGCACCGCTCCTGCTGGGTCTTGACGGGGAGAAGATGAGCAAGTCGCGTCACAACACCATCGAGCTGCGCATGAGCGCGGACGAGACCGCCAAGGCGCTCAGGAAGGCCAAGACGGACTCCGAGCGCGTCATCACCTACGACCCGGTCGGCCGCCCGGAGGTATCCAACCTGCTCACGCTGGCCTCCCTGTGCGGGGCGGGCACGCCGGAGGAGATCGCCGACCGCGTCGGTGACGGCGGTGCAGGCACCCTCAAGAAGGTCACCACGGAGGCGGTCAACGACTTCTTCGCTCCTATCCGTGCTCGTCGAGCCGAGCTGGCCGCCAACGAGGACTACCTGCTCCAGGTGCTGCACGCCGGCAACGAGCGTGCTCGCGAGGTGGCGAGCCAGACTCTGGACGCCGTGCGTACCGCGATGCACATGGACTACTGACTCCCTTAATTCCGCGAGCGGGTAGCTATGCACCCGAGTGAGGGGCTCAGAGGCCTTCACTCGGGTGCATAGCTACCCGCTCGCGGTTGACGGAGCTCGCCTAGCGTGCGCGTGTGGGCTCTCGGGGTCGGGTAGCCTTGCGCCTGTGACGCGCAACACCAGATCCAGGTCCCGTTCCGCCTCCACGAGCAAGGGTGACCTCCCAGGCTCCCGCGCCGCCTCACCTGCGCAGGAGCAGGCGGCTCCCAGCCGCTCGGCGGTCGCTGCCGTGCCTCAGGCGGTGCCTGAGCCCGCGCCCTTCTCACTCATCGGGCGTATCCCGGTCACTGAGGTCTTCCCCGTGGTGGAGGACGGGCGCTGGCCCTCCAAGGCCGTGGTCGGCGAGGTCTTCCCCGTGCGCGCCACCGTCTTCCGTGAGGGCCACGACCGCTACGGCGCCACCGCCGTCCTGGTCCGTCCCGACGGCACCGACGGCCCGAGCGTGCGCATGGTGGACGTCGCCCCAGGCATGGACCGCTATGAGGGACGTCTGGTCGCGGACGAGCCCGGAGACTGGGGACTGCGCGTGGAGGGCTGGTCCGACCCTTACGCCACCTGGCGCCACGACGCCGAGATCAAGGTCCCGGCCGGCATTGACGTGGACCTCATGCTGGAGGAGGGCGCCCGCGTCCTCATCCGGGCCGCCGAGGTCCCCGGTCGCGGCGCCGACGACGTCGCTCGCCTGCGGGCGGCAGCCGTCGCCCTGCGTGACGGGTCTCGTCCCGTCCGCGAGCGCCTGGGCGCAGGCGTCGCCACGGACGTCACCGAGGCCCTGGAGCGTCTGCCCCTGCGTGACCACGTCTCCCCCTCGGCCACCTACCCCTTGCAGGTCGACCGGCCCCGGGCACTGACAGGCTCGTGGTACGAGATCTTCCCACGCTCGCTGGGTGCGCGCGTGGACGAGCAGGGGCACTGGACCAGCGGCAACCTGCGCACCGCGGCCAAGGGGCTGGACCGTATCGCCGCCATGGGGTTCGACGTCCTCTACCTCACGCCCCTGTCCCCGATCGGCGTCACCAACCGCAAGGGCCGTAACAACACCCTCACCGCCCGCCCGGGTGACCCTGGCTCGCCCTACGGGATCGGCTCGTCTGAGGGCGGCCACGACGCCATCCACCCCGAGCTGGGCACCTTCGAGGACTTCGACGCCCTGGTGGCCCGCTCACACGAGCTGGGCATGGAGGTGGCCCTCGACCTGGCGCTGCAGTGCTCCCCTGACCACCCGTGGGTGACCGAGCACCCGGAGTGGTTCACGGTCCTGGCTGACGGCTCGATCGCCTACGCCGAGAACCCGCCCAAGAAGTACCAGGACATCTACCCCCTCAACTTTGACAACGACCCGGAGGGCATCTACCAGGCCGTCCGTGAGGTGGTCTACACCTGGATCGAGCACGGGGTGACCATCTTCCGCGTCGACAACCCCCACACCAAGCCCCTCAGCTTCTGGCAGCGGCTGCTGCGTGAGGTCCACGCCACCCACCCGCAGGTGCTCTTCCTGGCCGAGGCCTTCACCCGCCCGGCCATGATGCGCACGCTGGGCAAGATCGGCTTCCACCAGAGCTACACCTACTTCGCATGGCGCAACACCAAGGAGGAGCTGACCGAGTACGTGGTCGAGCTCTCCCAGGACACCGCCCACGTCCTGCGTCCGGCCTTCTGGCCCACCACGCACGACATCCTCACCCCCTTCATGACCAACGGGAAGGTGCCGGCCTTCAAGCTGCGGGCCGTGCTGGCCGCCACGCTGTCCCCCACGTGGGGCATCTACTCCGGCTACGAGCTGGCCGAGTCCACCCCGCGCCCGGGGTACGAGGAACAGATCGACAACGAGAAGTACGAGCTCAAGCCGCGTGACTTCGCCGCCGCCCGCGCCAACGGCATCGAGGACCTGCTCACCAGGCTCAACGCCGCCCGCGCCGCTCACCCGGCGCTGCGCCAGCTGCGGGACGTCTGGTTCCACGGCACCAGCGACGACGCCCTCATCGCCTACTCCAAGCGGGTGGACGCCGAGCACTCGCCCACAGGCCGTGAGGACGTGGTCCTCACGGTGGTCAACCTTGACCCCCACCACGCACGCGAGGGCCAGGTGTACCTGGACATGGCCCGGCTCGGGCTGCCGCCTGACGCGGGGGTACGAGTGACCGACGAGCTGACCGGGGAGGTCTTCACGTGGGGAGCCGTCAGCTACGTGAGGCTGGACCCCTACGCCGGCCGCTGCGCGCACGTGCTGCACGTGGAACCGTTGCGATGAGCCCGCACCCCTGGCCCGGAACGGCTGAGCTCCTGCCTCAGCTGCTGGCCTGGGCGTCCACGCGCCGCTGGTTCCCGCTCAGGTCCGGCCCGGCCCCGCAGGCTGCCAGCACGCGCGTGGTGGTCGACGTCGAGCTCGCCCCCGGCATCCACGACCTGGTCCTGGCCCTGCCTCGCGCGGCCCAGGACGAGGCCACCGGTCCAGACGAGGTCCTCCTCCACGTCCCGCTCGTGGTGGACGACGTCGCCGTCCTGTCCGCCCTGACCGGCGCCAGGGAGGACGCCCAGGCAGCGGGATTCGTCCTGGAGGGCGGGGCGAGCGCGGTCGTGGACGCGCCGCACCACCCTGCCTTCTGGCAGGCGTGGGCCCGTGCGGCCCTTGCAGCGGGCTCCACGCTGAGCACCCCGGCGGCCACCGCGATCACCCAGCGCACCGAGCGTCTGCACGTCACCACCGGGGAGCAGTCGAACACGAGCGTCATCCTGCCCGCGCCGCTGCCCCGCCCCCACGAGGGCGGCTCCGCGGCCCGTCCCGACGGCTCCGCCCCGGGCGGGGCCCGTCCTGCGATGCCGCCGGCACCGCAGGACCTGGATACCGGCGACCTCATCGTCAAGCTCTTCCGGGTCCTGGCCCCCGGCCGTAACCCCGATGTCGAGGTCTCCGTGGCCCTGGCTCGCAGCGGCTGGGACCGGGTGCGCACGCCCGTGGCCTGGTCGACCCTGGAGCTGCCGGGCGCCGGGACGGACGGCGAGGCCGTGACCGCCGACTCCGCCGTCGCCACGACCTTCGTCCCCCAGGCCACCGACGGCTTCGAGCTCTTCTGCGCGCTGGCAGGTCAGGACGACGGCGAGGGCGGGACCCGCCGTCGTCTTACCACCGAGCTGGCGCGCGACCTGGGGGCGACCACCGCCCGGATGCACGAGCACCTGGCCTCCTCCCTGGGCACGAGCGAGCCGGTCAGCCCCGCTGAGCTGCGTCGGGACCTCCAGGAGCGGGCCCGGTGGGCGCTGGCAGAGGTCCCGGCCCTCCAGGAGCGGCTTCCGGGCCTGGCCGGCCACGTCGCCCAGGCCCTGGACGCCGTCTCGTCCCTGGAGCACCTGGAGCCGGCGACACGCGTCCACGGCGACTACCACCTTGGCCAGACGCTGCACGAGGACCAGTTCCCCGGACGGTGGTACGTCCTGGACTTTGAGGGTGAGCCCCTGCGCCCTCTGGCCGACCGTCGCCGCCCCGACCAGCCGCTGCGGGACGTCGCCGGGATGCTGCGCTCCTTCGACTACGCCGCCGCCGTCGGCCGGGCCACCGACCCGGGCTGGCTGGAGGCCGTGCGTGAGGCCTTCTCATCGGGCTACCGCGAGGTCCTGCCCTGCGCGACCGAGCCCGGCCGTCACCGCGCACAGGTGCTCCTGACGGCCCTGGAGCTGGACAAGGCGCTGTACGAGGCCGTCTACGAGGCTCGTCACCGTCCGGCCTGGCTGGAGATCCCGGTAGCCGGAATCCGACAGGTCATCGGCACAAAGTCCCCCGCCAAGGACTCTGCCCGTGGGAGAGTGGAGGTATGAACGATGTCACGCCCTCCCCTGCTGCCGACCAGCCGCACGGCCCTGACACCGTCGGTGCCCAGCCTGTCCCCGTCGAGTCCTGGGTCCTGTCGGACGTGGCCTACGCCCGCTACCACGACCCCCACAGCGTCCTGGGCGCGCACGTGGGCAAGGACGGCGTGACGGTACGCACCGTCCGTCACCTGGCCGACGCCGTCGCCGTCGTCACCCAGGACGCCAGCTACCCGGCCGTCCACGAGCAGGACGGTGTCTGGGTAGCGCTCCTGCCCGGGGACACCGTCCCTGACTACCGCCTCGACGTGACCTACGGCGAGGAGACCACGCGGGTGGACGACCCCTACCGCTTCATGCCGACCCTGGGCGAGATGGACACCTACCTCATCTCGGAGGGTCGTCACGAGGAGCTGTGGGAGGTGCTGGGCGCCCACGTCAAGCACTACAGCGGCCCCATGGGCGAGGTCGAGGGGACTGCCTTCGCGGTATGGGCCCCTAACGCCCGTGCCGTGCGCGTGGTCGGCGACTTCAACTACTGGGACGGCACCGCCAGCGCCATGCGCTCGCTGGGCGCCTCCGGGGTGTGGGAGCTGTTCGTGCCCGGCGTGGGCGTGGGCGCACGATACAAGTACGAGCTGTGCTTCGCTGACGGCTCCTGGCACCAGAAGGCCGACCCGATGGCGCGGGCCACCGAGGTCCCCCCGGCGACCGCCTCGGTCGTCACCGACCTCTTCCACACCTGGGAGGACCAGGAGTGGATGGCCAAGCGCAGTGAGGCGGACCCCCACGCCGGGCCCATGAGCATCTACGAGCTGCACATCGGCTCCTGGCGCCAGGGACTGGGGTACCGCGGGCTGGCCGACGAGCTCGTGCCCTACGTCAAGGAGGCCGGCTTCACCCACGTCGAGCTCATGCCGGTGGCCGAGCACCCCTTCGGCGGCTCCTGGGGCTACCAGGTGACCGGCTACTACGCCCCCACCGCGCGCTTCGGCACCCCTGACGACTTCCGCTACCTCGTGGACCGCCTCCACCAGGCAGGTATCGGCGTCATCCTTGACTGGGTGCCTGCCCACTTCCCCAAGGACGAGTGGGCGCTGGCGCGCTTTGACGGCACCCCCTTGTACGAGGACCCGGACCCCCAGCGCGGGGAGCACCCGGACTGGGGCACCTACATCTTCAACTTCGGACGCAACGAGGTGCGTAACTTCCTCGTGGCCAACGCCCTGTACTGGCTGCAGGAGTTCCACATCGACGGCCTGCGCGTGGACGCGGTGGCCTCCATGCTCTACCTCGACTACTCCCGCGAGGAAGGCCAGTGGCACCCCAACCAGTTCGGGGGCCGGGAGAACCTGGAGGCCATCAGCTTCCTGCAGGAGGCTACCGCCACCGCCTACCGCAAGAACCCGGGCATCGTCATGATCGCCGAGGAGTCCACCGCCTGGCCTGGCGTGACCGCTCCCACCGAGTACGGGGGCCTGGGCTTCGGGCTCAAGTGGAACATGGGCTGGATGAATGACACCCTGCGCTACCTCGCCCAGGAGCCGATCAACCGGCGCTACCACCACGGTGAGCTGACCTTCTCCCTGGTCTACGCCTTCTCCGAGCAGTTCATCCTGCCCCTCAGCCACGACGAGGTCGTCCACGGCAAGGGCTCACTGCTGTCGAAGATGCCGGGCGACCCCTGGCAGGAGCTGGCGGGGCTGCGCGCTCTGTACGCCTACCAGTGGTCCCACCCGGGCAAGCAGCTGCTCTTCATGGGCCAGGAGTTCGGCCAGGGCGCGGAGTGGAACGCGGAGAGCTCGCTGGACTGGTGGATCCTGGACGACCCGGGCCACCAGGGCCTGCTTCACCTGGTACGCGACCTCAACGCCTTCTACCAGGACTCCCCCGCCCTGTGGGCGGACGACTTCTCCCACCGTGGCTTCGAGTGGATCGAGGCCGGGGACGGGGACCACAACGTCCTGTCCTACCTGCGTAAGGGGGTCGGTCCGGACGGCCGGGCCGACCTGGTGGTGGCGATCGTCAACTTCGCCGGCACACCGCACGAGGGCTACCGCGTCGGTCTGCCCTTCGCAGGAGGCTGGGACGAGGTCATCAACACCGACGCTGCCGACTACGGCGGGTCGGGCGTAGGCAACCTCGGGCACGTCGAGGCTGAGGAGCTGCCGTGGAACGGCCGTCCGGCCTCGGTACGCCTACGCGTTCCCCCGATGGGCGCGATCTTCCTGCGTCCCAGCCGGGACTGAGCCCCTCTCATCTTTCCGTCCTTGGCATCGGGGAGGCAGGCGGACAACTACGCACTCATCTCCTCGCACCACAACCGCGTGTACTGACGCACATCTCTTTACCCCGATCATGTTTTCCTGAAAGGGAGGAGAGAAGATGTCGATCAAGAAGGTCAAGATCGTGACCTCACGCAGCCGCGGCTGCCGAGTCACGATGTCAAGCCACCAAGGGCTTAAGACCCTGCCCACGACTCGTTGAGAATGACGCCCCCTCAGGCGGTGGCGGGCCCAGTGCAGTCCCTCGGGCAGGGGTTCATGCAGATAACGTCGGCGCGCGAGTAGGTCTGGACGCTGCTGGCGTTGACGCAGCAGGCTCCCTTACGACACTTGGAGGTACACGAGCCTGTCACCTTGACTATCGCAATCCAGGACGTGGCATTCGCGATGATCCCGCCCCGCCCCGCCCCGGCACCCAGCACGACCAACACCCAGGCCCCGCAGGCACCACCCCAGGCCGTATGCCCAGTGACAGCCTTGACCATTGAGCTCGTCCCCGGCATCAAGATGGCTGACTATGGCCTCCATAGAGCTCATAACGGTGGCCGCGCACCCCTTCGGAGACTGGGACGAGACCATCAGCACCGACGCCATGGACGGCGGAGACTCAGGCATGGGCAGCCTCAACTACATCAAGGAAAGATGTGATGAGAGCAATATTATCTCGCGATAAAGGCGGCATCCGCTTGTATTATCTCGTGATAACTTAGCGTGGTCATGCAAGGAAGCATGGCGTTCCTGTTCACGAAAGTAGTTCCAGGATGTCTCATACAAATGTCGGCACCTACGAGATCGCCGAGAAGGACGCGCGTTTCATCAAGAAGCACTCCTCGACCCTCATCGCCTTCGGAGAGTTCATTGACGGCTACGACCTGACCGTCATCAGCGTTGCGATGGTTTTCCTGTCCAAGACCTTCGCCCTGACCGCTCTGGACAAGGGTCTGCTCGTGGCCGTCTCCTTCATCGGGACCGCAGTTGGCCTCATCGTTTTCGGGGACCTGTCGGACCGCATCGGCCGTAAGCGAGTCTTCGCTTTCAATCTGTGGGTGTTTATCCTCACCGCCGTCGCCGCCGCCTTCATCACCCAGGTGTGGATGCTGTGGGTCATGCGGTTCCTCATTGGCGTGGCCGTCGGAATGGACCTGTCAACCTCCGCGGCCTTCCTCGCTGAGATCGCCCCAGCCAAGCGGCGCGGGCGGGTTACTGGCGCCCTGCTCAACGCCATGCTCGTCTTCGGCGCGATCTTCTCAGTCGTCCTGGCGCTCTCGCTCTACGCCGTCGTCCCCGAGAGCCACCAGGAATGGATTTGGCGGGGGATGTTCCTCTTCGCGGCCGTGCCAGCCCTGATCGTCCTTCTCCTGCGCCGTCGCCTGCCGGAATCTCCTCGCTGGCTCATCCACAACGGCCAGGAGGCCAAGGCGTGGGCTATCGTGCGTGCCCTGGGGCTGTCCGACGAGATCACCCAGGCCAAGCCCAAAGCCGCCAGGCGCAGCTATGCCACCCTCCTGCGGGGCGACACCCGCAAGCGCGTCATGGTTGCCACGGCCTTCTTCATGCTCAACTCCACCGCGGGCCCAGTCGTGTCCTTCATGGGGCCAATCATCTTCGCCGCCGTGGGCCTGAAGGAGACCAACAACCTCCTCATCACCTTGGCGGCTAACGTCGTCGCCGCGCTCGCCCTCATCATCGGAGGCACCCAGATCGACAAGGTCAACCGTCGCACCCTCGGTCTGCGCACCTCCGCCATCCTGACAGCTACAGCCGCTGTCATGGGACTGCTGGGGGGTCTGAGCCCGTGGATCCTCGCCATCTCCTTCGTCGTGTGGTCCTTCACCACCTACTTCGGTCCGGGCATGCTCGCAGTGGTGTGGTCCGTCGAGGCCTACCCCACTGAGCTGCGTGGCTTTGGGGCCGGATTCACCCAGTCGATGGCCCGCGTCATGAGTGCCACAGTCGTCTTCCTCATCCCGGTATTGATGGACACCTTCGGTTACATCGCCATCGCTCCCTTCGCGCTGGTCTACCTGGCGATGTTCCTCCTCGTGCTGGCCAACCCGTGGTTGAGCGGGACCAACGGGCACCTGGAGGAAATCTCAGCCAATGAGTCCCAGGCCGCCTGAGCCGGTCGCGCCAGGAGGACGTCATGGTGGTAGCAGGGCGCAGCACAGCGTCCTGCCACCGCATGCGCCCGCCTCACACGGGGCCGGTGCATGCCACAGGCGCTGCTCCTGCACCCTCCCGACCAGCTCAGCGGGCTGGTCGGGTGGAGGAGCGCGGATGCGCGAGTGTCTGAAGGGTGATCTCCTGGGGCCCATCATCCGTCAGGGCATCAGTCCCGGAGGCACCCGTGATGAGCGCCTGCACCGCCCGCCGGCTCAGCTCGGCCACGGGCCACTGGATGGAGGAGATCCCCATCAACTGGGCAGGGCCGGAGTCGATGTCACCGAAGCCGAAGACCTGAACGTCATCAGCCAATGTCAAACCGTGGGCGGTCACCGCCTCGCAGCATGCCAGCGCAAGCTGGTCATTGCCTGCGAAGACCAGGTCGGCGCCGTCGGACACCAAGGTGCTGGCCGTCTGCCGGGCATCACCCGCCAGCCAGCCGGGAGCCGTCAGCACCCGGGCGTCGGGAAAGCGCTCGAGGAAGGCGGGCAGGCGGTCCCCGGCCTCACCCGGGCCAATGAGGACCGCGGGATGGCGAACCTGGGAGGTGTCGATTGCGGTGAGCATCTGGCGCACCCCCGAGGCCTCGTTGATTCCCAGGGCAGCGCAGCCGGGAGCCTCAAGCGCCTGGCGACCAGTCGAGATCCACGCCACCGGAACCTCGGCCTGGTCGAGCAGCGTGCCAGCCTCCTCCATCCCTGGGGTGGGGCGACACACCGCCCCGGCGAGCTCGATCTCGCGCAGGGTCTCCTCAACCGTGGCGCGCGGGTCCTGACCCACCGGCACGGGCAAGATGAAGTGACCCTGCGCACGGGCGGCGTCGATCGCACCGGTGAGCACCTCGTTAAACACCGGCAGGCGCAGCGAAGCGGGCAGGTCTGGGAAGAACAAGGCGATGACCTTGCTCGTCTGGTAGCGGAAGCTGCGGGCCGAGGCGCGAGGCACGTAACCCACGGCCGCCGCGGCCTCCCGCACGCGCTGTGCCGTGGCAGGCAGGAACCCCAGCTCCTTGGCACGGCCGTTCATGACGTGGGAGACCGTCGCCACGGACACCCCAGCGGCCTTGGCTACGTCCGCACGGGTGGCTCGCGCCATCGTGTTCCCGCCTTCCCCTCATCGCCTGACGCCGCGGCATGCGAACGTCGCTCAACGCGATCGTACCCACAGCACTGGCCCTCACCCCTCGTATCCGGCGACGCCGCCCATAACAACCCCAGTACCGTGAACCCTCTGACAGCACCAAGGACCATCTCATGCCTCACGCCCCTGAACCTAACGCTAGCCCTGACGCGCCTGCGCCCCGACCGAACTTCCTGGTTCTCCTCACTGACGATCAAGGACCGTGGGCCACGGGTGCCAGCTGGCCGGAGTTAATCACCCCTGTCCTGGACGAGCTGGCGGACCGCTCAACCATCTTCGAGAACTACTACTGCGCCTCCCCGGTGTGCTCACCAGCCCGGGCATCCCTCCTCACTGGTTACATGCCCTCGGCGCACGGCGTCCACGATTGGCTCGTGGGTGGTCGACACCCGCAGGCCACAGAGGAGCCGTTTATCAAGGGAGTACGCACCCTTCCCGAGGTGCTCCATAACGCGGGCTACACCACCGCGATGAGCGGCAAGTGGCACGTGGGCACCTCACAGCATCCCGCACCGGGCTTCGACTACTGGTACGCCCACCGCTACGGCGGCAGTCCCTACTACGAGGCCCCGATCTGGGACGCCCAGGGGCGTGAGACCAGCGAGCCGCGCTACTTCACTGATGCCGCCGCCCAGGAGGCCTGCGGCATGATCGACGCCATCGCCCGGGACCACCCAGGATCACCCTTCTTCCTCCAAGTAAGCTTCACCGCGCCGCACTCACCGTGGATCGGCAACCACCCCGCCGACCTCATGGATATCTACGCCGACACCGACTTCCCATCCATCCCGCGCACCGCACCACACCCATGGACTCTGGCCTACAACGACTTTGCCTCAGCCTTCGCTGATCCCGTCCCCAGGCTGCGAGGCTACGCTGCCTCATTGTCAGGGGTTGACCGCGCGGTGGGCACGCTCATGGAGCACCTGCGCACGCACGGCCTGGAGCAGGAGACGGTCGTGGTCTATATGTCCGACAACGGCTTCAGCTGCGGTCAGCACGGGCTGTGGGGCAAGGGCAACGGTACCTACCCGCTCAACTTCTGGGAGAACTCGGTACGAGTGCCTGCCTGGTTCGCCCTGCCCGGCCAGACCCAGGGACGCACCGTCACCAGGCCGGTCAGCGCTTGCAGCTTCTACGAGACCATATGCGAGCTGGCTGGGGTGGAAGCGGGCGCAGACCCGTTGCGTGCAGCCGGCTCAGTGGCTGGCCTCCTGCGCGGACAGGGCCAGGATACGGACGAGCACGTCGTCGTCTTTGACGAGTACGGTGGCGGACGCATGATCCGCTCGGGCCGATACAAGCTTATTGACCGATATGAGGGCCCCAGCGAGCTCTACGACCTTAACGCCGACCCCCTGGAGGAGGAGAACCTGGCAGGCGTGCCTTCGCGGGCTGGTGTGGCAGCGAACCTGCGGGGAGAACTTGAGGAGTTCTTCGCTGCTCACTCCACAGACATAGAGGATGCCTGGGACCGTGACATCCGTGGCCGCGGTCAGATCCGTCCTGCACGGGCAGGGCTGGACGACGCCGGCACGTACGTTCTTCAGGATGAGGCGATGGACGGCGTCGGCAAGTCCTGACCGGGACGGTGCAGGCTTGGGGATGCCGCGAGCGGGCTGAGCCTGTAGGCTGTCAACGTCGCTGCAAGTAGTTTCAGCAACGTTCATCCGTCGTATGGACAAGGGATAGACAATGACGCAGAACCTGGCCTCCACCGTGCCCTCTCAGGTGCGGGCGGTCTCCGGGCACCCCGCTGGCGCCTCCACCGAGATGGAGGTCTGGCAGGGACTGTCGGCCGCCGTCGTCGACGCCATCGCGGACAGCTGGTACGCCACCGAGCAGCGCTACCGGGCCGGCCGCATGGAGCACTACTTCTCCGCCGAGTTCCTCATGGGACGTGCCCTGCTCAACAACCTCACGAACCTCGGTCTCGTCGACGAGGCCACCAAGGCCGTGGACTCCTTCGGTCGCAGCCTCAGCGACGTCCTGGAGCAGGAGCCTGACGCGGCCCTGGGCAACGGGGGCCTGGGCCGCCTGGCCGCCTGCTTCCTCGACTCCTGCGCCACCCTCGACCTCCCGGTCGCCGGCTACGGCATCCTCTACCGCTACGGCCTGTTCAAGCAGCTCTTCTCCGACGGCTTCCAGACCGAGCACCCTGACGCCTGGATGGAGGAGGGCTATCCCTTCGTCATCCGCCGCGAGGAGGCCCAGCGCATCGTCCGTTACAACGACCTGACCGTGCGCGCCATCCCCTACGACATGCCGATCACCGGCTACGGCACGAGGAACGTGGGCACCCTGCGCCTGTGGAAGGCCGAGAGCATGGAGGAGTTCGACTACGACGCCTTCAACTCCCAGCGCTTCACCGACGCCATCGTCGAGCGCGAGCGGACCGCGGACATCTCCCGTGTCCTCTACCCCAACGACACCACCTACGAGGGCAAGCTCCTGCGCGTGCGCCAGCAGTACTTCTTCTGCTCGGCCTCCCTCCAGGAGATCGTCGAGAACTACGTGACCCACCACGGCGAGGACCTGCGTGGGTTCTGCGACTACAACGCCATCCAGCTCAACGACACCCACCCGGTGCTCGCCATCCCCGAGCTCATGCGCATCCTCATGGACGAGCACGGCCTGGGCTGGGACGACGCCTGGGCCGAGGTCACCAAGACCTTCGCCTACACCAACCACACCGTCCTGGCCGAGGCCCTGGAGACCTGGGAGATCTCCATCTTCGAGCGCCTGTTCCCGCGCGTGCTTGAGATCATCTACGAGATCGACCGCCGCTTCCGCATCGACCTGGCTGAGCGCGGGGTCGACGAGAGCACGATCGACTACATGTCCCCGGTCCACGGTGGCCTGGTCCACATGGCCTGGATCGCCTGCTACGCCTCGTACTCCATCAACGGCGTGGCCGCGCTGCACACCGAGATCATCAAGCGCGACACCCTCAGGCAGTGGCACACGATCTGGCCCGAGCGCTTCAACAACAAGACCAACGGCGTGACCCCTCGCCGCTGGCTGCGCCAGTGCAACCCGCGTCTGTCCGCCCTGCTGGACGAGGTCACCGGCTCGGACGAGTGGGTGCGTGACCTGTCCGTCCTGGCCAGGTACACCGACGCCGCGGACGAGACCGTCCTGGACCGTCTGGCTGAGGTCAAGCACGCCAACAAGGTCGACTTCGCCGCCTGGGTGGCCGCGCGCGAAGGCGTGGAGATCGATCCCGACGCCGTCTTCGACGTCCAGATCAAGCGCCTGCACGAGTACAAGCGCCAGCTCCTCAACGCCCTGTACATCCTGGACCTGTACTTCCGGATGAAGGAGGACCCGACGCTGGAGGTGCCCAAGCGCGTCTTCATCTTCGGCGCCAAGGCCGCCCCCGGCTACGTCCGTGCCAAGGCGATCATCAAGCTCATCAACGCCATCGCGGACCTGGTCAACAACGACCCCGTCGTCTCCCAGACGATCAAGGTCGTCTTCATCCACAACTACAATGTCTCCCCGGCCGAGCACATCATCCCGGCCGCTGACGTCTCCGAGCAGATCTCGATGGCCGGCAAGGAGGCCTCGGGTACCTCGAACATGAAGTTCATGATGAACGGGGCCCTGACGCTCGGCACGCTAGACGGGGCGAACGTCGAGATCCTGGACGCCGTGGGGGAGGACAACGCCTACATCTTCGGTGCCACCGACGACGAGCTGCCCACGCTGCGTGCCAGCTACGACCCTGTGGCCACCTACCAGACGGTCCCAGGTCTCAAGCGCGTCCTGGACGCCCTGACCGACGGCACGCTCAACGACAACGGCTCGGGCTGGTTCGCTGACCTGCGCCGCAGCCTGCTCGAGCCCAGCTACGAGCCGGCTGACGTCTACTACGTGCTTGGCGACTTCGCGGCCTACCGCGAGGCCAAGGACCGCATGGCCGCCGACTACGCCGACCAGCGCGCCTGGCAGCGCAAAGCCTGGGTCAATATCACCCGCTCGGGCCGCTTCTCCTCCGACCGCACCATCAGCGACTACGCCCGTGAGGTGTGGAAGCTGACCCCGGAGTCGATCGACTGACCCCGGAGCCGATCGACTGACCTGCTGACAGGGTGCGGGAGCTAGTAGCGTCCGGCTGACACGCAGGTGCCCGCGCTCGCCTTTCTTGAAGGCGAGCGCGGGCACCTGCGTGTCTCAGCTCACGCCTACCGGCATGGCTTCAGCGGTTCCAGGCGTGTGATCGCGTCCTCAGGATGAGATCGCGCCCTACACGCTCGTTCACCCCACGTAAGCGCGATCCGACGACGTGAAGGCGCAATCTCAGACCTCTCCCACAGGCTCTAGAACAGCAGCGCGGCCAGCTGGCGGCGCGCCCGGGCGACCTCGGGGCTCTGCTGCCCGATGACGTCAAAGAGTTGGAGCAGCCGCACGCGTGCCGCCTCACGCTCCTCCCCACCGTGGGAGCGCACGGCCTCCAGGGCGCGCCCCAGCGCGGCGTTGATGTCCCCCAGCGCCAGCGCGGCATCGGCGCCGGCCAGCACCGCCTCGATGTCAGCCCCCTCAGCGTCAGCCGCAGCCAGCAGCGCGTGCGGGTCCTTGCCGTCCATCCGTGCGAGCATCCGGATCTGGTCGCGCGCGACCTTGAGCTGGTCGTCGCCGGGGTTCTGGGCGACGGCGTGGTCGTAGACCTCGATCGCGGCGTCAAAGTCACCACGCTCGATCGCCTCACGGGCCTCACGCTCGACCTCGGTCTCCTCGGGCTCTGCCGGCTCAGCCTCAGTCGCTCCGTCGACGGCGACCCGTCCGGTCACACCGTTGGCCGCGGCAACCTGGAGAAGCTGGTCAAGCAGCCCGCGCAGCTGGTCCTCGGGCACAGCCCCCTGGAACAGGGACATCGGCTGGCCGGCCAGCAGCGCCATCGCCGCGGGTACGGCCGTGGCCTGGAGAGCCTGGGCGACCTCAGGAGCGGCGTCGACGTCGACCCTCGCCAGCTCGAAGCGGCCACCGTACTCCGTGGCCAGCTTCTCCAGCAGCCCCGCAAGCTCGGTGGAGGCCTGGGAGCGCGGGGTGTGGAGGACGACAACCACCGGCACCTGCGTGGAGACCTCGGCGACGTCGCGCAGGTTGGTGGCGTCGATGTCGACGACGAGCGGAGCCGGCAGGACCGGTCCCTCACCGCCTGCGGCAGGCTGGGACGTACCGGGCCCGCCCGCAGCCGCTCCCGCGGCCCCGGTCGCACCGGCCCCGGCGCCAGGAGTCTGGCGCGGTGCGAGGGAGGACAGGTCAACAGCTCCGAACATGCTCATCTGAAGTTCTTCTTTCTTCCTGGTCCTGTGGTCACGGCCGGTCCCGACCCGGGCGCAGGTCCCGGAGACGGTGCTGGCGCGTCGGCACCTCGAGCCGCCGCCGTGTCATCCACGACGTCAACGACGGCGGTCCGGCGTCTACTCCTGAGGCGCGGCGGCGTCGTCACGTGCTGCCGAGGCGAGCACGAGATCCGCTCCCAGCGCCACGACCTCGCCACCGGCCTCTGCCGAGGGGACGGAGAAGGCGATCATGACGTCGTAGGAGGCCGTCACGGTACCACGCACCTCAGTGTCCCCGCCCAGCAGCTTGCCGACGTTCCCGCCGACGTTGAGCGTCGATCCGGCCACGGTCTTGGTGTAGGTGGTGGTGAAGGACAGGGTCGTGGCGACCAGCGCCCCGCCCTCGGTCGTGCGCAGGCCCTTGAACCCGTCCGACCCTGCGGTGGCGGTGACCGAGACCGTCCCCATGCCGGACAGGTCGACGCCGCGCTCGGAGGCCACGCGCTGACGCAGGGAGTCGTCCGCGAAGCCCAGGGAGTTGTCCCCCTCAGGGTTGTTGAGCAGCTCGATATAGGCGGCCAGGACCTCCTCAGGGGTGGCCACGAGGCCCTCAGAGTCAGCCCCGACCTGCTCCGAGCCCACCGACGCGGTGGAGGTGGCCGGCACCTCGACGCCCGCGAACAGACGCGCCCACGCCCACAGCTCGAAGCTGTCGCGCGCGGTCTCCTGCGACAGGACCAGCAGGTAAGGCGGCTCGGAGTCAGAGACCGGCTCGGTGATCGTCAGGGCAGCACGCGGGAAGCCCGTAGTCAGTCCTACCGCTCCGGCCTGGCTGGTGGCGGAGAAGGTGTGGATGAGGGACTCGTCCTCAGCAGCCTGGGCGACGGCGTACTCGGCCGTGCGCACGCGCGCAGCCGGCCCGGTGAGGTATCCCGCCAGGGCCTCGCCGTTCCTGGCGGAGTCCGCGGCGGACAGCCCCTTGCCGATCCGCTCCAGGACCACGGTGAGGCGGTCGGCGTCGAGCACCGGGCGCGGGGTGGCGCTGGAGGTGACCGACGGCGTGGCGGGCACCTCCTGCGAGCAGGCGGCCAGCGTGGCGGCGGCAGCGGTGGTCACGGCCCCGAGAAGGAAGTGTCGGCGGGTAGTCATCAGGCGTTCTCCTCACCCTCGGCGGTCGGGTCCACAGGATCGATGACGGCAGTGTCCTCTCCGACGGCGTCTCGGGAGGCAGCAGGTGCTGCGTGCTCGTCCTCAGCAGCCGGGTCCTCGTCGGTCAGGCTGAAGGCCTCCTCGGTCTCCAGCTCACGGGAGGCGCGCAGGCTGCGCACGGTCTCCTCGTCCAGGCTCGGGACGACGGCGGAGCCGCGGGCCGCACCGGCGGCCTCCAGGGTGTCCTCGTCCGTCGCGGGCTCGGTCGGCCCGTCGACCTGCGCGGGCTCGCCCGCCTCACCGGCTGCGTCCTGGCCGGAGCCAGGAGCGTCGTCGGCCGTCGGCTCAGGCTCCTGCTCAGGAGCCTGCGGGACGGAGGGCGCGGCGACGCCGTCGACGTAGACGACGCCGGTACGCGGATCGATCCACTCCTCGCCCGCGGCCTCCGCGCGCTCCTTGTCCCGCGCCTCACGGCGGGTGAGCGGACGGTTGGGGTCGTTGACGGCGGGAATGCCCATCGTCGCGGTGGAGTCGGCCGTGGCCAGGCGGGCGGCACGCTCGGCAGCGCGCTGGCGGCGCTGCTGGTCGGCGTGACGCATCTGGATGTCGAGCAGCAGACCGAAGACGCCCAGCAGGATGAGCAGGCCACCCAGCACCAGACCCGGAACGAGCCAGGGGGTGGACACTGAGCGCGACCAGGTCAGGGTCAGCGTGGGCGCCGCGTCGCTGTCGTCCGTGGAGGCGAGCACGACGAGGTCGGTGTCCGTGGCGTCGAGCTCAGTCGTGGCCGTGTCGGTCTCGGTGACCGAGGTCTGCCACACGTCAGCACCGGCAGGGTCGGCGCCGGAGGCGGTCAGGGGCGTGCAGCCCTCGGCCGCAGCGGCGTCGTTCGGCTCGGTCGAGGGGGTCTCGCTGGCGGTCTTGGTAGCGGCGCCGCTCGCCGTCGGGCCGGCCTCGCAGCGCTCGGTCACGGAGGTGGTGTCCAGGGTCTTCCAGTCCTTCAGGCCGGTGACCGAAAGGTAAGGGTCGTCGGCGAGCCAGGCGCGGGCGTCAGCGGAGTAGCCCACTGCCAGGGTCACGTCCTGACCCTGCGAGGACGCGGTGACGGTGACGTCAGAGTTGACCAGGCCCAGCACCCCGGGCTCGACCAGGACGTAGGGCTGGTCGGGAGCGGCCGGCAGAGTCGCCTCGGCGGTCGAGCTCGGACGCCACACGGTGGCGGAGCACACGGCCAGGGCGATGACGATCAGTCCTGCGGCAGCGGCGATCGCACTCACGATACGTCGGTTCACGACGCGGTCTCCTTGCTTCAACGGACAGGGGTCCGACGCACTCGCCGCGACGACGGTCGTGCGAGCCTGGGTGGCCGAGCAGGAGGCACGCTCCCTGGTCCACCTGGCACGTCGGACAATCCAGAATCCCATGCGAGCGGCTCATACGCAGCAGTCACGGGCAAGATCACAGGATCCTGCGCCCTGAGCGGAACCACGCAGCGGGTGCGTGCCAGCCTCCCTCAGCGGCGTCGTACGCCGCTGAGGGGCCAGCCACGCACCGAGGCGAGTCAGCACGACGGTGGCCGACGCCGATACCCTAGACCTCGCAGACGGCGCGCGGCCGTCGTGAGGAGGACACAGACGTGACTGACGGGACCGAGGCCTTCACGATCACGATGCGCGGTTACGACCGCGCACAGGTTGACCAGCGGATCGACACCCTGCGGCGCCAGCTCGCTGACGCTCGCCGCGAGGTCGAGAGCCTGGACCAGCGCACGATGACGCTGGCCGGCGAGCTTGCTGACGCTCAGCGCCGGCTGCGTGAGACGGACACTCCCTCCTACGCGGGTCTCGGCTCGCGCATCGAGCAGCTGCTGCGCAGCGCTGAGGAGCAGTCCGCGACCGTCCTGTCCAAGGCCAGCGCCGAGGCCGAGGCCCTGCTCGCCCGCGCTCGCACCAACGCCAAGCGTGTCTCTGAGCAGGCAGCCAACGAGTCTGCCACGCTCCTGTCAGACGCCCGCCGCGACGCCGCTGAGCTGCGTTCACAGGCGGAGTTCGAGTCCTCCACGACGACCGCCAACGCCACGGCCCGCGCTGAGGAGATGGTCGCCTCCGCCCGCCGCAAGGCTGACCAGGTCACCGCCGAGGCTGAGGCTGAGGCCACCAACGTGCGTGACAGCGCTGAGCGTGAGGCACAGCTCGTTCTCGCCCAGGCGAGGAAGGAGGCCACCGAGCTGCGTGTCTCCGCCGAGCGTGAGGCGGCTGAGACCCGCGACGCAGCCACCGCCGAGGCCGACGAGCTGCGCGCCACCAGCACCGCGGAGGCTGAGAAGGTCCGTTCCCTCGCGGCCTCCGAGGCAGCCACGGAGCTGGACAAGGCCCGGAGCGAGGCTGAGACCCTGCGTCGGGAGGCTGCCGAGGAGACGACGGCGCTGCGCCGCGAGGCCGCCGCTGAGGCAGAGGCCGCCCGTGCTGAGGCCACCGAGCTGCGACAGCAGACCAGTCTGGAGATCGCAGCACAGCACGAGGCTGCCGCGCAGGAGGACTCCGACGCCCACCAGGCAGCTGCCGAGCGCATCCGTGTCATGAACGAGCAGGCTCAGCAGCAGGCCGAGGAGGCCGAGGCCCGTCTGCAGGAGGCGATTGAGCGCGCCGAGGCCGTGCGCGTACGGACCGACGCCGAGGCGCGTGACCGCCAGGCTGAGGCCGAGCGTCAGGCCGAGCAGGTCCTCCAGGACGCCCGCGCCGAGGCCGCACAGATGGTCGAGTCTGCCCGTGCCGATGGTGAGGCGCGTCTGGCAGCCGCCGAGCGCCAGGTCGAGGAGCTCGAGCGCCAGCGCGACTCCGTGGCCTCCTACCTGGAGGAGATGCGCGGCGTGCTGGGTCACGCGGTGCCGCAGGCGCCGGTGTTCTCTGACGTCATCAACCAGGCCCTCCACCCGGCAGCGCCCGTCGCCCAGTCAGCCGCCGAGGTGGAGGCCGACCCGGCGCCGGCACCTGAGGATGAGGCGGCTCCTGCTCCTGCCTCCGAGGAGGACGGCGAGGACACGGCCGCAGACGGTCAGCAGGACACGGGACAGCCGTCCGTGGCCGGCCCGAGTGCTGAGCACCAGGAGGACGAGCAGGGCTGAGCCAGGCCCGGCCTCTGGCCAGAGTGGTCTCAGGCCTTCCAGGCTCGACGAAGCAGCTCAGCGGCCTCCGCCTCACTGACCCCGAGCGCACGCATCCGGGTCACGAAGGCGGAGGCTGCTTGCTGTGCCTGGGAACCCCTCTGGTCGCGGACGAAGGTGCCCGAGCGGCCACGCCCCTCGATCACGCCCTCGGCCTCCAGGGTCCGGTAGGCCTTGGCCACCGTGTTGACTGCCAGCCCCAGCTGCTCGGCCAGGGCGCGGGTGGCGGGCAGCCGGGCTCCCACCGGCAAGGTGCCCTGGTCCACCTGGCGGCGCAGCTCCTGGCAGATCTGGGCGAAGACGGGATCTGCCGCGGCAGGGTCAACGGTGAGGTCAAGGCGTGGGGTGCTCGTCATGGCACCAGTGTGCGCCACCCTGGACACTGCCGGGGGCCGGAAGAGGCTGCACCGCCCTCAGGCCCCACCTGAGCCTGCTGTCCCGTGCTGTGGCGCCCTGCGGTACTGCGCAGGGTGGTTCCGTGCAGTGACGCGGCACTGAGCCTGCGCCGTCACCCTCTACGCTGAGGCCATGACCGCCGACTCCCCCACGCCCCCGACGCCCGCGAGCCAGGACGAGGACTGGGCCGTGCGCCGTCGTGAGGCCGCTGCCGAGCGCGCCCGGCTGCTCCAGGCCCGCCAGGCGGCTGAGCACGAGCGTGCCGGCCAGATCATCGACCTCTTCCTCCAGGTCGCCCGCGCCGAGGGTCTCCAGCCTCAGCCGCTGCGCGTGCAGGGCTACGGCGGGGGCAGCGCGCGCACCGAGCTCAGCGGCTGGTACCTGCGTGCTGATCAGACCATCGGCATCGACACCGACGGGCGCTTCTACGTGCTGTCGATGCGCCTGTCGCTGCGCGAGAAGCTCATGGGCGCCCACCCGGTGGCCGAGCCTGCCCCGATGACGATCGGCGAGGGCGGTCGCGACGGGGATATCGTGCCGCTGCGCTTCGCCCTAGACCGCCTGCTACCTGGCTGGGAGGAGCGGTCACCAGAGCCGTTGCCCTGACGACGACGCCAGGCGCCGCCGTCAGCTCACCACAGGTGGCGTTCCCAGCAGGCGGTGTGCCAGTGGCGGCGCTCCTCCAGCCCACGGTCGACTCCGAAAAGCGACTCATTGGACCAGGCCACCACGTGAGGTGTACCTGGCACGATGGCGTTGTTACAGGCCGGGCAGGTGTACCGCTTGGACCCACCGCTGACATGGCGGACGGTGAAGTCCGCCCCGCCAGGACCGGTCTGCGTGCGTGGCATCGAGGACAAACGCTCCATCCGTAGCGGGACGTGTCCCTGGCTGTAGGGACGTCGAGAGCTTCGCCTGGCCATGGCGCCGACTCTAGCGCGTCCACCGTGTCGGCTGGCTGCCGGCTACTACCGCCAGCCAGCCGACCGCCTCAGCCCTTGACCGATCCGGACATGAGCCCGCCCACAAAGTACTTGCCCAGGAAGATATAGACCAGCAGCGTCGGTACCGAGGCAATCAACGCGCCAGACATGGAAGCCCCGTAGTCCGCCATGATCGAGCCGTGGGCCAGGTTGTTCAGGGCGAGAGTCACCGGACCGGACTGGGCTCCGCCCCCGAAGAAGAGGGCGAAGAGGAAGTCGTTCCAGGCACTGGTGAACTGCCAGATGATGACCACCACGAAGCTGGGCACGGAAACTGGTAGCACCACGGAGAAGTAGGTGCGCAGCATCCCGGCACCGTCAACCCTGGCTGCCTCGATGAGCTCGTCTGGGATGGTCTCGTAGTAGTTGCGGAAGATGAGTGTGCAAATCGGGATGCCGTAGACCACGTGCATGAGGATGAGCGTGTGGATGCCAAAGCCCAGGTCCGCCGTGGTCACCAGACGCATGAGCGGGATCATGACCGCCTGGTACGGGATGAACATGCCGAACAGGATAAGGGTGAACACCAGGTTCGCCCCGGGGAAGCGCCACTTAGACAGCACGAAGCCGTTGGCGCTGCCGAGCATCGCCGAGATGAGCGAGGAGGGGACTACGAGCATGAGCGAGCGCAGCAAGCCACCCCTCAGCTCGTTCCATGCTTTGACCCAGTTTGAGGTGTCCCAGGTCCTGGGCAGGTACCAGGTGGTCGCTGGTGAGGCCTCCGCCCCGTTCTTGAAGGAGGTGATGATCAGGACGTAGACAGGGATAAGGACGAAGATGAGAGAGGCCAGCAAAAGCACATAACGCAGGAGCGTGCTCCATGCGATGACGCCGCCTTGCCCCGCACGGCGTGGGCTCCGTGGCCCGGGCACGGTCCTCGTGAAGGATGCCGGTTCCTGGTGAACGGTGGTCACAGCCATCTCACTTCCTCCCTCGCGCGTCATGGACCAGGTAGGGGATCACGGCGATGGCGACCACTACGAGCAGGATCGTTCCCACGGCGGCAGCGTTGGAGTAGTCGTTGTCCGTCATGAAGTTAAACATGTCGATGGCAGGCACCTTGGTGGAGTAGGTGCGTTGGTCAGTGATCGACATGATGAGGTCAAAGGACTTCAGGGACATGTGCCCCACGATGATGACAGCGGAAAGGGCGATCGGGGTGAGCTGAGGGAAGATGATCGACCTGTACAGCTGCCATTCGTTGGCACCGTCCATGCGGGCTGCCTCACGCAGGTCATCACTGATGCCACGGAAACCTGCCAGGAACAGGGCCATGACGTAGCCAGCCAGCTGCCACACCGCAGGCAGGGCGATGGCCAGGATGCCGAAGGTCGTGTTCTGGGTCCACGAGTTCTCCAGGAAACGCAGTCCCATCATCTCCAGCAGACGGTTCAGGCCTGAGGCCTGCTCCCCCTGGGCAGAGTTGAGCAACCAGCGCCACACCACACCGGAGGCCACGAAGGACACGGCCATGGGAAAGAGGTAGACGGACCGGAACAGTCCCTCGCCCTTGATGGGCTTGTCCAGCAGCCAGGCCCACAGGAATCCAATGATGAGCGTGCCTGCCAGGAAGGCTACGGTGAAGAGGATGAGGTTGAGGAAGGAGTGCTGGAAGTCAGGGTTCTTGAAGAGGTTGATGAAGTTCTCCAGGCCCACCACGCGAGAGGGCTTGCGGCCCGAGACCTGGGAAGCCTTGTGCATGTCCAGCATGGAGGTGTTGATATTGATCCCGATCATCCCGTAGACGAAGACGCCCACGAGAATCAACGACGGAGACAAGAGCAACAGCCCTGGCCCCCACTGCCTCCAGCGGGTCTTGCGTCGTCTGGTGGTGCCACCTGGCATGGGTCATCTTCCTTTCAGTGGTCAACAGGCTTGTCCATGGCATGCCTCGCGCACGGGGCGACGTCGTTGTCGCCCCGTGCGCCGCTCTCAGGGTGCCACGCTTCCTCCTCACACAGCAGAGGTGGCACTCGACAGCACTCCCAGGCATGGCATGTGCCTGCGCACGTGTGGCGGCGGAACGCCCCGTCACCACACGCCAGTGGATGTGGACTCGGCTCAGGCAGCGTTGTCCGCGTAGGCCTTGGCAAGCTCTTTCTGCAGGCCGGCCAGGTCAGAAGCCCCCTGCGAGAACTTGGTCAGGGCGTCGCTCATCGCATTGGAGGCCGCAGCAGGCAGGGCGGCCCCGTGCGCGATGGAGGAGACGATGGTGTCCTTGCCAAAGGACTCCATGGCGGACTGCTGGTAGTCGCTGAACCCAGCCTTCTCCTCATCGGTCAGGTCGGAGCGTGAGGGGATGGAGCCCTTGACGGTGTTGAAGGCGATCTGCCCCTCCTTCGAGGAGATGCACTGCAGCCAGTTCCTGGCACCACCCGGGTGCGGAGCGCCGTCGGGCAGGACGAAGCCGTCCGCCAGGAAGTCGAAGATGCCGTCCGTGCCGGGGACCGGGAAGGCGACGTAGTCGGTGCCTAGCTTGAGGCCTGCGGCATCGAAGCCGGCCACAGCCCAGTCGCCCATGACGTTGAAGGCTGCCTTCCCCTCAAAGATCGGCTGCATGGCTGGTTCCCAGTCCTCGGTGTAGAGCGAGGAGTCGGTCAGGGCCACGATCTTCTCGTAGTGTCCCAGGGCTGCAGTGACCTCTGATCCGGCCCAATCCGTCTTGCCATCGAACAGCCCGGTGTAGGCCTCGGCTCCGAGGTCGGCGATGAGGACGGTCTCCAGGAGCTGGAGCTGGGTCCAGGCCATGCCCATGGTGATGGGAGTGAAACCTGCGTTCTTGACCTTCTCCATGTCCGCCAGCCAGCCGTCGATGTCCTTGGCAGGGGTGCTCGGGTCCAGACCAGCAGCCTGGAGGACCTTGACGTTCGCCCACACAACGTTGGCCCGGTGGACATTGGAGGGGATGGAGTAAATCTTGCCCTTGGAGTCCTTCAGACGCTCCACGAGGGTCTCGGGGAAGGCGTCCTTGAGGCCGAGCTCGTCATAGAGTGAGGAGATATCCACCAGGTAGCCTGCCTCAATATCCGCCTGGATCTCCGCACCGGCGTGGGCCTGGTAGGTGTCCGGCGGATTGGAGGCCGCCAGATCAGCGGCAAGCTTCTGCTTGGCCTGGGATCCGGCACCTCCGGAAACAGCCTTGTTCTCAAACATGGTGTCAGGGAACTGAGTCTCAAAGACCTTGACGAGGGCCTCCAAGCCCTCCTTCTCACTGCCTGCTGACCACCAGGTGACCACGTCAACCTTGCTCGCATCGCCCGAGGTGGCATCCTCAGCTGAGTCACCTGAGGATGAGGACTCCTTCGAGCCGGAGGTGCCGCAGGCAGCGAGGGTGCCCGCCAAGGCGATCGCGCCCGCACCGGTCAGCACGAGACGACGACGGATGAGAGGGGTACGCATGTTTTCTCCTGGAAACGACGCTGTTCTCAGTGAGACGAACCAGGAAGGGACCTGTCCGCTCAAGCCACGTAGCATCGCGTGGCTAGAAGTCAGTATAGGTCTAGACCAGTATCGGGGTGCACTTTTCAGACCGGAGCTTTCCCTCCTATCTGCACGCGCCGATCCCTCCTAGGCCTACCCCCTTCTTCACAAGGCCGAGGACCTCCCGCCTCCAGATGTGCACAGGTCCCGGCAGCCGCGTGCAGCGGCTGCCGGGACCTGTTGTCAGCCCAGCGGTGCTAGACGGCTGACGAGTGCTCACAGAGCGTGGAGCAGGTGTCAGATGAGGCCCATCTCCTGCACAGCGTGCTTCTCCTCCAGGAGCTCAGCAGCCGAGGCGTCGATCTTGGCGCGGGAGAAGTCGTCGATCTCCAGGCCCTGGACGATCTTCCACTCGCCGTTCTCGCTGACGGCTGGGAAGGAGGAGATGATGCCCTCAGGCACACCATAGGAGCCGTCAGACATGACCGAGGCGGAGGTCCAGGAGTAGTCCTTGACACCCAGGCACCAGTCGCGGACGTGGTCGATCGCCGAGGAGGCGGCCGAGGCGGCCGAGGAGGCACCTCGGGCGGCGATGATGGCCGCACCACGCTTGGCAACGGTGGGGATGAAGTCCTCCTCGACCCAGGCACGGTCCGCGAGCAGGTCGGTGACCGGCTGGCCCTTGACGGTGGCGTGGGTCAGGTCCGGGTACTGCGTGGAGGAGTGGTTGCCCCAGATGGTGACCTTGTCCAGGTCAGAGACGTGCGCACCGGTCTTGGCGGCCAGCTGGGCCAGGGCGCGGTTGTGGTCCAGGCGGGTCATCGCGGTGAAGCGGGAGGCCGGGACGTCCGGGGCGTGGGAGGCCGCGATGAGGGCGTTGGTGTTGGCCGGGTTACCCACGACCAGGACCTTGATGTCCTCGGCGGCGCCGGCGTTGATCGCCTCACCCTGGGGACCGAAGATGCCGCCGTTGGCCGACAGCAGGTCCGAGCGCTCCATGCCGGCCTTACGCGGCATCGAGCCGACGAGGAAGGCGATGTTGGCACCCTCGAAGGCCTTCTTCGGGTCGTCGAAGACGTCCACCGAGCCGAGCGTGGGGAAGGCGGAGTCGAACAGCTCCATGGCCGTGCCCTCGGCGGCCTTGACTGCCTGCGGGATCTCAAGCAGGCGCAGGTTGACACGCTGGTCCGGGCCGAGCAGGGCACCGGAGGCGATGCGGAACAGCAGCGCGTAACCGATGTTGCCGGCGGCACCGGTGACGGTGACGTTGACGGGGGCGTTAGCCATGAAGGACTCCTTCTAGGACTGGTTGGACTGACCAGGCCGTGCCTGCACGAGCCTGTCACGCGGGCCGCGCCGGGCGCTGCCCATGGAAAAAGCCTACGGCCCCGGGGCCGAGCACGTCAGGGACGATTGGCGGTCGGGTGTTCGCCATCGGCGTCATCCACGTCACACAGGACGCGCTGGGGCCCAGCCTTCCCTCCGTGAGCTCGCGCCCTCTCACCGTGATCTCGCGTCTCCAGCGCATCTTGCGCGTGCGACACACGCGATCCGAACCCACAGGCGCGTTCTCTCGCCCGCAGGCGCGATCTCACGAACCAGCACACTCCTCCTACAGCGGCACTCCCAGCCGCCCGACACACTGTCGCCGCCAGACACACTGTCGCCGCCGACGCACAGGTCACCCTGCGCGTCGGCGGCGACAGTATCGAGGAAGACAGCCTCAACCGAGGCCAGGCCGGCCCTAGCCGACCTCCTTGTCGGTGTGGCCGCTGGCCTGCTCCGAGGCCGCCAGCTCCTCAGGGCTGACCACGCCCTCCACCGCCACGCGGCTCAGGTAGGCCACGCCGTCGAAGGAGAGCTCACGGGTGTTCTCCGGGTCGCCCTCGTCACCGATCTGGCCGCCAGCCATCTTGTCGATGACGATGGCGATCGCGCCGTCACCGGTGACGTTGGTAGCGGTACCGAAGGAGTCGAGCGCGATGTAGGTGGCGATCATGAGCGCCACCTGGGCGTCGTCGAAACCGAGCATCGAGGACAGCAGACCGGTAGCCGCCATGATGGCACCGCCGGGCACGCCGGGGGCGGCCACCATGGTGATACCGAGCATGAAGATGAAGCCGGCCCACTGGGCCACGGAGACGTCGATCCCCTGGGTCAGGCAGATGGCGAAGGCGAAGGCGAAGATCTTTGAGGTGGAGCCAGCCAGGTGGATCGTGGCGCACAGCGGCACGGTGAAGGAGGCCACCGCGTCCGAGACGCCGTTCTTCCTGGCCTGGGCGAGCGTGACCGGGATGGTCGCCGCCGAGGAGGAGGTGCCCAGGGCCGTGAGGTAGGCCGGCAGCATCGTGACCAGCGCCTTGACCGGGTTCTTGCGCCCAACCGCTCCGGCCACGCCGTACTGGACGCCGAGGATGACAACCTCCAGTACCAGCACCACGACCACCACGCGCAGCAGCGTGCGCATGATCGACCAGGCCTCCCCGGTGTAGGTGAGGTTAAGGAAGATGCCGAAGATGTGCAGCGGCAGCAGCGGGATGATGATCTTCTCGATGAGCGTGGTGATGATGGCGCGGAACTCGATGAAGCCCTTGCGCAGCACGCCACGCGGCACCATCGACATCCCGATGCCGATCACGAAGCTGAGCAGCAGCGCCGTCATGACCCCCACCGGCGCAGGCATTTCTACAGTGAAGAAGGTCTCCAGGGCGCTGCCAGGCTCCTCGACGCTGTCCAGGGCGTGCCCGCCCAGCAGCGAGGGGAAGACGGTGGCGCACACGAGGTAGGTGAGGAACCCCGCGAAGAGAGTCGACCCGTAGGCGATGCCCGTGGTGATCGCGAGCCACTTGCCCGCACCGCGGCCCAGGTCCGCGATGGCAGGCGTGACCAGCCCGATGATGATCAGCGGGATCGAGAAGCTGAGGAACTGGCTGAACAAGGAAGAGAAGGTCGCGAAGACGCGGCCGATGGCCTCGGGCACCAGCGGGTTGCCGCCGACCTTGATGGATCCCAGCACCAGGGCCAGGATGATGGCGAAGATGACCCACACGAGGATCCCGCCCTTGGCCAGGAAGCGGCTCACGGCGGAGGAGGTGGTGGGGTGTGAGGGAGTCTGCGTGCTCGGCATGGAGCGCCTTCCGGTCACGGGGATGGGAACGGGCGGCAAACAAGCGCCCTGGGCGGGCAGCATGGCATGCCGGCCGCTCATCACGACGAGGAGTTTCGCGTGGTGAGCAGCAGTCTATGAGTTCGTGCGCCGCCTCACACGGTGAACGGCAGCCAACGCTCAGAAGGCGCTCAGACGATGGCGGGAAGAGTGGCGTACCAGCTCAGCGCCAGGACCGCTAGTCCCAGCAGGATGCCGAAGACGACGTCGAAGCGGCGCGAGCGCGCAGCGATCCAGGTGCCGTCAGGCCGCATGACACGCACGACAGCCAGGGTGAGAACCTCCAGCCCGAGCCAGATGACGGCGATGCGGTTGTATCCGAGCACGGCGAGAAGGGGGACCAGGAGGGTGGCTACGGCCGTGGCGACGACGGCGAGCGTGGAGTAGGGCTCGTGGTGGCGCTCGGCCCAGCCGGGACGTTTGCGGCGCAGGTCCATCTTCCTGCCTACCGGCTCATGCCCCAGTCCGTCATTCACGCGAGTCATGGTAGCGATCCAGTCACCATCCGCCACGATCCGCGACGGCGCGCCAAGGGTTACGCCTCAAGCTGCTGACGTATCTCCTCAACAAAGTCAAGAACAGTCACATCACCGGAAACCGGCCCGCCAGCCAGCATTCCATCAGTGCCAAGCAGCACAGCGGATGGGGTCGCGTCACACTGGAGCATATGAGCGGCAGCACGGTCATAGTCATACCAGGCGTGCTTGACCCACTCAGGGCGACGATCCTTGAGCTGTGCGACCGTGCCAGCCACCACAAAGTGGATACCAAGGGGTGGCATGGCTTCTACCCACTCATCAATGCGCGCCGCCACGACCTCACAGTGGCCGCACCCAGGAGCAACAAAAAGCAGGAGCTGCGCCTGCCTCTGCGAGACGCGGTACAGGTCCACCGGCGTCCCGTCCTCCTCCCGGACCGTGGCACGCGGTGTCAGCGTTCGCACGTAGTCCTCTGGCTCCGAGGCGGCATCACTGTGATCGTTAGGAGAAACCACCGCCGATGGTCCGTCCGGGGTCTGGTCTCCCACTCCCCCCGAGTCAGCTACCAGGTAGGCGACCACCATCGCGACGAGGACGGCACCTGCCCAAGCCACCACCGAAGGGTCGGCCAGTGCCTGGGTCAGCAAGGTACCTTGGCTCGCTGTCGAGATCACCGCGAGCACGGCAAGCAGGACGAGCAGACCGTTGCGCAGCACCGTGCGCCGACTCAGGACCGTCGCGCGCCCAGAACCGAAGCAGTTGCACACAGCGCCCGGCACCTTCATAGCCTGCAGGACGAAAGACGTGTATGCCACGCACAGCGCCAAGGCAGCGCAGGCGGCGAGCACCCCGAGTACGCCTGTCGATACGAGAAGCATCCCCGCTAGGAGGATCTCGATCCACGGATGCGAACGACGCAGCCAACGCCGGTTGAGCCGCTCAGGGACACGCATGAGATCCCATTCCAATGCGACACGTGCGTCGTCATCGCGAAGCTTGGCCGCCCCCGCCCCGGCAAGGACAGCCGCAAGTATGACTGGTGCAGCCACCAGTGCCTGGGTCATGACAAACTCCTCACGGTCAGGATATCGCTACGGCTCCATTGTGACGTGGCACAGCCCCGCCACCGTCTCCACTATGAGCCGCAAGGGCCACAGGTCACCAACACATCCCGTAACCAGCTCAGTGGGCGAAGTGCCGGTTGCCGGTGAGGTACATGGTCACGCCCGCAGCCTTGGCCGCGGCGATGACCTCCTCGTCACGGATGGACCCTCCGGGCTGGACCACTGCCGTGACACCGGCGTCGATAAGGACCTGGAGGCCGTCCGCGAAGGGGAAGAAGGCGTCAGAGGCGGCCACGGCCCCGCGGGCACGCTCGGGAGCCTGGGCATCCAGGATCTCGGAGGCATCAGCCCCGCCAACGGCGCCCTTCTCCTGCTTGTCCGCTGCAGCGTCCCCGGTCTCACGCAGACCCAGGGTGTTGGCGCGCTCGACGGCGAGCCTGCAGGAGTCCACGCGGTTGACCTGTCCCATGCCGACTCCCACAGTGGCCCCGCCCTTGGCGAGCAGGATGGCGTTGGAGCGCACGGAGCGAATGGTCTCCCAGGCGAAGCGCAGGTCTGCCAGGGTCTCCTCATCTGCAGCATCTCCGGCCACGAGCTCCCAGCTGGCAGGGTCGGCGTCCCCGGCCTGGTAGGTGTCCCGCTCCTGGATGACGGCACCGCCGGAGACCTGCTTGATCTCGTAGCCCTCGCGCGTGGGCGGCTCGACGACGAGCAGGCGCAGGTTCTTCTTGGCGGACAGGATCTCGACAGCCTCGTCCTCAAAGGCGGGGGCGGCGACGACCTCGGTGAAGACGGGCTTGACCTGGCGCGCCATCTCGGCGGTGACGGTGGCGTTGGTGGCGATGACGCCGCCGTAGGCGGAGACGGGGTCGCAGGCGTGGGCCAGGCGGTGGGCCTCGGCCACGTCCCCGGAGGCAGAGACGGCGATGCCGCAGGGGTTGGCGTGCTTGATGACGGCGACCGTGACGGCGTCACCGTGGTCGTAGGCGGCGCGCACGGCGGCGTCGGTGTCCGTGTAGTTGTTGTAGCTCATGGCCTTGCCGTGGAGCTGGCGGGCGCCGGCCACTCCCCCGCGCTCGCCGACGGTGCGGTAGACGGCAGCAGCCTGGTGGGGGTTCTCGCCGTAGCGCAGGGTGTCGAGCCGCTCGTAGCCGACTCCCACGTAGCGGGCGGGCGCAGCCGGGGCGGTGGCGTCGCCAGGCTCCTCGGTCTGCTGGGCGAACCAGGTGGCCACGGCGGCGTCGTAGGCGGCGGTGTGGGCGTAGGCGGCCGCGGCCAGACGACGGCGCTGGGCCAGCGTGAAGCCGCCGGCGGCAACGGCTTGGGCAGCCTCGGCGTACTCGGCGGGGTCGGTGAGGACGGCGACTGCCGGGTGGTTCTTGGCGGCGGCACGGATCATGGAGGGGCCGCCGATGTCAATCTGTTCCACGCAGGCGTCGAAGGGCGCACCGCTGGCGACGGTGTCCGTGAAGGGGTAGAGGTTGACGATGACGAGGTCAATGGGGGCCACCCCGAGCTCGTCAAGCTGCGCCATGTGTTCACCCTTGCGGCGGTCGGCGAGGATGCCGGCGTGGACGCGGGGGTGGAGGGTCTTGACGCGGCCCTCCAGGCACTCGGGGAAGCCGGTGACCTGCTCCACGGGCGTGACGGGCAGGCCGGCTCCGGCGATAGTGGCGGCGGTGGAGCCGGTGGAGACGATCTCGACGCCGGCGTCCACGAGGGCGCTGGCGAGCTCGGTCAGGCCCGTCTTGTCGTAGACGGAGATGAGTGCCCGGCGCACGGCGACCTGCTCAGGATTGACGAGGCCCTCGGTCGGGACAGGCTTGGTGGGTACAGCCTGGGCTGTAGAGGGAACGGACGGCGTAGTCATGCGCTCTCCTGGTGCGATCGGTCGGCAGGGCGCCCAGGCGGGCGACGCCCTTTCGGTGGATCGTGGTCGCTCCCCGGTGGTACCCCACCCTCGCCAGTTGCGACCGGATGGAGTCTATCCCGAACAGCCTCCGCCAGTACACGAGGACATCGCCGGTGCGACCCGGCGTCCCGAGCCGGCTCCGCCGGCGCCTTGGGACATCTCCACGGCATACACTGTCTGGAAGACAGCCACACGCGACCGCTCTCCTCGGTCAGGCCACCTGCTCCTACCCAGTCCCGCACGCGGTGGACTGCGCTCACGCTCGCCCCGGACCCGGCCGGCAGAAGACGGTCACATGACACGGAGGTCCTCATGCTCGCTCACCGCTCCTCGCGCTTCCACCTGGGTCTCCTGCCGGCGCTCGGCACCGTTCCTCCGGCCACCGAGCAGCCCTGGCAGGAGCACGTGTCCGAGGCCGCCGGGCACGTCGTGTGGGCCTGGTCGATCGAGGCCGTCCGCAGGGCGCTCACTCCCACCACGCGCTGAGGCCCACCACGTGGTCACCCCGCCGGAGCCACCGCGCGCGCCACGCAGGCCCGTGCGCCCCCTCTTGCTCGTCTGCCTTGTTCTCCTCACGCTCCTCTTCATCGCAGCCGCCGTCTTGACCGCCTTCTGGCTGCGCTACGAGGAGCCCAGCATTCCCGGCCAGGTCATCCCAGCCCTCAGCGCCACGGAAAGCGACAGCGGACAGGCAGGCCCCGGCGTCGGCAGGTCTGGCGAGGGCGCAGGGACCGGGACGCAGGCAGCGCAAGGCGAGGCGGCGCTGGACGAGGCCAGCGTGGTCCCAGCCGTCGGGCGATGGTTCGGTCAGTGGGTGGAGCAGCACCACTCACTCACGGTCTCCCCGTCCTTCCAGCTCTCTGGCGGCTCGGCTACCCAGATCCAGTGGCTCGGACCAGCCGATGAGCGGATCCAGGAGACCAGCGGCATCCGCGCCTGGGTCCAGGTGGACGTGGCGCTCCACCCACGCCTGCCCGCAATCGAGCACTTCACCAGCTCGGCCTTGACGGGCGAGAGCACGGCCTTCTACCGTGACGGCTCCCAGGTGCGTGGACAGCTCGTGCTCGAGCTCGCTCCTGCCGATGGCGGCTACCGCGTCCTGACCGTCAGCACACCCGTCCAGTACCAGATCCACACCGACCCAAGTCTGCGGGAGGAACCATCCCCGGCCGAGGTCCTACCGGATGCCTCCGTGCCCGCGACCTACCGCATCCGGGAGGGTGAGCTTGCTGTCACCTACGACTCCGGATCCACCTGGACTACCGTTCCCGATGCTGACGACGGCGTCATCGCCACTGCCAATGGATCTCCTCGCACCAGCCTGGACCGAGGAGGCTACGTGGTCAGCCCCGAGTTCACCGGTTTCCTGTCCTACGGCCCGGACCGCGGCCAGGCTCAGGAGGTGAGCCTGCTCTACTCCCTGGACTCGGGTGCCAGCTGGCAACGGAGTGTGATCGGCCAGGGCGATGCTCAGACGTCCTTCGTCTCCTACGCCGACGGTGTCGTGGGTGTGGCCTTTGCGGTGGACCGGGCGCTAGGGTCTTCCTACTACGGCGCGTGGCGGTCACAGGTGGATGCTGGTACGCCTGGGGCCGCGTTGACCTGGGAGAAGGTGTCTGTGCCAGATGCCGTCACCAATGACATGACGCTGGCGACCTGGGTGAGCCCGAACCTGGGGATCTTCGGGAACGGTCGCGGCTCCCTGGCGATCACGCAGGACGGTGGCGCCAGCTTCATGGAAGCGGACATCCCTCACGCGACCGAGCTGGTGGCCGGACTCGGCTTTGACCCCTTTGACACCCCCATCGCGGCCGCGATGGTGGACGGCGTCATCGAGATCATGATCGGACAGGGCCAGGACGCGGACCACTCCGAGGACGGCAGGATCCAGGAGGCAGTCTTCTCCTACGACCCCGCCACGGGCAGTTTCAGCTTTCTTCGCCAGCAGGCTGCGCCCCAGCCGGTCGAGGTGGGCTAGGCCCGCGACGGCGGGCTCCGCCGCCCAGAGGTCGAGGAGCCCTGCACGCTGGAGGCAACTCAGCAGCCCGCACCTGCCTGGGAAAAGAACCTGTGAGCACTGGCGTGCAGCCAGCCAGGTCAGTAGTCCACCACCCACCGCCTGCTGCCGTGATGAGCCCGTGAACGCTGGTGGGTGATTGCCGTAGGAGCACAGCACCGACACACTAATTGCCTATACCAATTACTGTCATTATAGTTATCTATGTCCATTGGTAGCCTATCCAACCATCCAGGAGATCACGCTGATGCTCACCCCCCCCCGTCGATCCGTTGTCAAAGGTCTGACCTGGACCGCTCCCATCCTGGCTGTCACGGCGGCGGCCCCCGCCATGGCCGTAAGTGGTCATAGCGGAAATATTCACGTCAATCTCAACACCGATGTGCAGGCCGGAGGCAATGACGGTCTGTTCCTCAGTCTCACGCCCCGGCTGTGGGCCCTGAGTGGGGACGACGTCTGCGCCGTCCCCTCGGGCGACCGGCGGGTCAGAATTGAGCTGCGCGCCTCCCGCGACTCAGGACTCGACCTGGGCTCGGTGTTCAATGCTCCGGCCGGTGGGACGTCCGGAACCACCCTGGCCAGCGACTTCACCACTGACGGGACAACGACACCACTACACCCAGGGGATACCATCGCGGCCGCAAATAAATCCGGTCAGGTCCCAGGTCACTGGACGGTACTCTCCGTCAGCACCACCCACCTCCTGGTGGAGTTCGCGCAGCCAGTCTCCGACTCCGAATGCACCGGTTTCAACACGGCTACCCTCAACGTCGAGTTCAGTCGCACGGGTGCCACCCCCCGCCAGGTGCTGACGCTCCAAGCCTACCTTCATCAGTCCCCGGCAGACTTCCAGGGCGACAACAGCTCCCCATCGCTCTTCTACTCCGATGACTGGTTCAAGGCCTACGGCCCCTCAGCCCTCATTCCCACCCACCCCTGAGTGCGGGCGCAGGGGCGGATTCAGCTACTCCACATTGATGACGAGACCGTCCAGCTCTTAGCACGGGCGGGGAAGGTAGCGGGCGGACACCCTCTCACCATCCAGCTACCTGCCGTCCGCGGGGTGGGAGAGGTCCCCCGCCTACCCACCGTCCTCAGATGCTGGCTGATACCGAGGGCAGTGGTGCCACATGCCCCACACAGCAGAGCCGACGACGCCCAGGTGGGAGGGTTCAGATCGTGTCATCCTCATATCCCTCCCCTATGTCCCCTGGGCAGAGGTCGCACTACCTGCCTCCATTCGATACTCATGCGCCCGTGCCAGGCGGCCGACCTGCTCCACCAGCTGCGGGGTCTCGGCAGCCTTGACCCGGTCAGTGAGGGTCTCCTCAGTGTCCCCCTCCAGCACCGGCACCTCCACCTGGGCGATGAGCGCGCCGGTGTCCACGCCCGCGTCCACCCAGAACAGCGAGGCGCCCGTGCGGGTGGCACCGGCCGCCAGGGAGTCCCGGACGGCGTGCGCGCCCGGGAAGTCCGGTAGCAGCGAGGGGTGGGTGTTGAGGATGCGCCCCTCAAAGCGCACCAGGAAAGGCTCGCCCAGCAGGCGCATGAATCCGGCACAGACCACAAGCTCAGGCTCCAGCGCGCCCACGGCCTCAGCCAGGGCGCGGTCCCAGTCCGCACGATCGGCGAAGTCCCGCGGCGGCACCACCACAGCAGGCACACCGGCAGCGCGGGCGTGGTCCAGGCCGGCACACTCCTTGTCCGCCACCACGCCCACCACGGCGGCGCCGTATGCCGGGTCCTGGCAGGCGCGCAGCAGGGCCAGCAGGTTCGAGCCCGTGCCAGAGACGAGGACGACGAGCCGGGCCGGCCCGGTGGTGGAGGAAGTGGTCGCGTGGCTGGGAACAACGTTGTCAGTCAGCATCATTGCCCTCCTTTCTCACCTGGGTCAGCCCGGCTGTGGCGGCGGTCTCATCCGCCGCTGGTGACCACTCACCACGAGGCTGGGGGCGAGGCGGCTCGCGGCGCTCAGGACCGGCCACGACCGGGCCGGCCTCGGCGCCGGCATCCTCCGCAACCCGCTGCGCAGGTACGGCGGTGTCGGCCCCGATCGGCTCTGCCTCGGCGTCGTCAGAGCCCCGGGCCCGTGCAGACTCACGCTCGGCACGCACACGCTCTCGTCTCTCCTGGGCCGCACGTGCACCGGCCTCGACCTTCTCTCGCGTGCTCGCCGCGGCTGATCCGGCCACCGCCACCGTCTGGCGCACGCCGTGCTCCGTAGCCACGCGAGTACGCGGGTGGACCAGCACCGCAGCCGCCACCAGGCCCACGCCAACCTCCACCAGCAGCAGGACCACCGTCATGACCGTGTTCGGACCGACCTCAGCGAGCCTGCCCGGACCGATCGAGCCTGAGGCAGCCAGGCAGCAGGCGCCGGTCCCGAGCGCGACCAGCAGCGACGCAGCCACTGCGGCGATGACCGCCTGAGCCAGCGGCAGCGCGCGCAGGCGGCGCCGACACACCCAGACGACGACCAGCGCGGCCGCCGTCAGCACCATCGGCAGGTACAGACCGGTCCTGGAGCCCTCACCTCCCAGGGACGCGGTGGGCAGCAGACCCAGTACCGGCAGCGTCGGCACGGCGCCGGCGACCACGTGGTCGGGCGTGAAGGTCGATCCTGTGCCCACGACGAAGCCCGGGCCTGCCAGCCAGGACAGTGCCCACACGAGGACGGTCGGCACCCAGCCCAGCTGCAGGAGCACCAGGCCGGCGGAGGCGATGACCCCTCCCCCTGCCAGGGCGTCGTGAAGGCGCGAGACGCGCGCACTGCCGTCTACTACCGCCGCCAGGAGAACCAGGACGCTCGCGGCAAGCAGGACCACTGCGGTGTCACGTGCCAGCACCAGGGCCGGGCTTACCCAGGCTGGACGCTCGTGCCACCAGTCCGCCAGGCGCCGCGACCCCCGGCCCCGGCGCTGGAGGTCGGCGCTGACGACGAGGGTGCTGACCACGGCGGTACCGAGGATCGCCGGCCAGGTACGCGAGCCTGCCGGCGAGGTGACCAGGACCAGGAAGACGGCAAGCGCCGTCGTCGTGAGGATGAGGAGGCCTCCGGAGGCTGCGGTGCGCAGGTGGGCGCGGCGCACGGCCGAGCGTGCGAGGAGCAGCTGCAGGAGCGTCAGGCCCAGCAGCGGCAGCTCGATCGCGCCCGCCGGGTCGCTCGGCGAGCCGTAGCCGCCGCCCAGGCCCAGTGACCACAGGGCGGTACCGGTACGCAGAGCGGTCCCCACGGACAGGGCGGCGGCAGCATCCATGGAGGAGGTGGCCATGTAGACCGCTAGGGTGAGCACCACGACGACAAGCCAGCTGCCGAGCACCACCTCCGCGCCGGCGCGCACGGCGAAGGGCCAGTCGCGCGGCAGGTGGAGGGCAGGCAGGCGCAGGGAGCGCGTGCGGGCACCAGCACGTGCGAGCAGCGAGTTGTCCTTCAGTGCGCTCTTCAGTGCTCTGCCTTCCCCTTGCTGCGGGCGACGCCGTCAACCCATTCTGACCTGGGCCGCCGTCAGACTACCGCGAGGACCTGGCCGGCCGGGCACAGGCAGGCCGGAGCAGCCCAGGTCAGCCCTGTTCGCTGACACAGGCAGGCCCGGCTCGGCGGGGCGTCAGCACGCCACCTGCCGGGCCGGGCCTCCTGCCGCTGCGTGCGCGGCGCTGCTACAGCGCGCGGTAGAGCTCGCGGGCGATGTCCGCCGTCTCCGTGGGGGTGCGTCCCACGCGCACACCCACAGCCTCCAGGGCCTCCTTCTTGGCAGCTGCCGTGCCCGAGGAGCCGGAGACGATCGCGCCGGCATGGCCCATCGTCTTGCCCTCAGGCGCGGTGAAGCCGGCCACGTAGGCCACCACCGGCTTGGTCATGTTGTCCTTGATGTAGGCGGCCGCCCGCTCCTCCGCGTCGCCACCGATCTCACCGATCATGACCACGAGCCTGGTGTCCGGGTCCGCCTCGAAGCCAGCCAGGGCATCGATGTGGGTCGTGCCCACCACCGGGTCCCCACCGATGCCGATGCAGGTGGTGAAGCCCAGGTCCCTCAGCTCGTGCATGAGCTGGTAGGTCAGTGTCCCGGACTTGGACACCAGGCCGATCGGGCCGGGGCCGGTGATGTCCGGCGGGGTGATGCCCACGTTCGAGCGCGCCGGGGAGATGATGCCCGGGCAGTTCGGGCCGATGATCTGCACGCCCTTGGACGCGGCGTAGGAGCGGACGTAGGTCGCGTCCGCCACCGGGATCCCCTCGGTGATCACCACGACGAGCCTCATGCCTGCGTCCACAGCCTCGATGACCGCGCCCTTGGCGAAGGCCGGAGGCACGAACACCACCGAGACCGTGGCGCCCGTGGCCTCACGGGCCTCAGCCACCGTGCCGTAGACCGGGACCTCGACCTCGCCGGCCTCCACCGCACCGGCACCGGGGCCGATCGGCTCAACGTCAAAGGCCACCGTGGTGCCGGCCTTGCGGGGGTTGACGCCCGCGACCACGTGGGTCCCGGCGCACAGCATGCGGCGGGTGTGCTTGCGTCCCTCCGAGCCGGTCATGCCCTGGACGATGACGCGGTCAGTGCCGTCAAGAAAGATGCTCATGGTCCTCAGGCTCCCTGCTCGCTGCTTGCGGCGCTCTGACCGATCTTCTCGGCCAGGGCGGTGACGACGTCGGCCGCGCCGTCCATAGTGTCCACCACCGTGACGCCGTCGATGGCGGCCTCGGCCAGGATCTGGCGCCCCAGCGCGGCGTTGTTGCCGTCCAGGCGCACCACGATCGGCTTGTCGAAGTCCGCCAGCGCACTCACCGCCGTCACGATGCCGTTGGCCACCGTGTCACACGAGGTGATCCCGCCGAAGACGTTGACGAGGATCGCGCGCACCTGCGGGTCGGAGGCCACGACCTCAAGTCCTGTGGCCATGACCTCCGCCGAGGACCCGCCTCCCAGGTCCAGGAAGTTGGCCGGGCGCATCCCTCCGTGGCGCTCACCCGCGCTGGCCACCACGTCCAGGGTGGACATGACCAGGCCCGCGCCGTTACCGAGCACACCCACCTCACCTGTCAGGCGCACGTAGTTCAGCCCGGCCTCCTTGGCACGCGTCTCCAGCGGGTCAGCCGCCGAGGTGTCCTTGAGGGCGGCGTGCTCGGGGTGACGGAAGGAGGCGTTGTCATCCAGGCTGACCTTGCCGTCCAGCGCGAGCACCGTGCCGTCCGGGGTCAGGACCAGGGGGTTGACCTCGACGAGCGTCGCGTCCTCAGCGGTAAAGACCTCCCACAGCTGGAGGATGACGGCGGCCACGCTCGTGGCGACAGGACCGGGCTCGAAGCCGGCCTCAGCGGTGATGCGCACCGCCACCTCAGAGGTGATCCCCTCGATCGGGTCCACCGCCACGCGGGCCAGGGCCTCGGGGCGCTCCTTGGCCAGAGTCTCGATCTCCATACCGCCCTCGCGCGAGCACATCGCCAGGTACCGGCGCTCAGCACGGTCCAGGAGGATGGAGAAGTAGAACTCTGAGTCGATGTCCGCGCCCTCGGAGATGAGCACCGTGCGCACGGTGTGGCCCTTGATGTCCATGCCAAGAATCGCCTCAGCGTGCTGACGGGCCTCAGCCGCCGAGCGAGCGAGCTTGACGCCACCGGCCTTGCCTCGTCCGCCGGTCTTGACCTGTGCCTTGACCACGAGCAGGTCAGCACCGTGGTTGATGAGGTCGGTCGCTACCTGCTCGGCCTGCTCGGGAGAGGTGGCGACCCGCCCGCCCAGCACGGGGACCCCGTGCCTCGCGAACAGCTCCCTCGCCTGGTACTCGTAGAGATCCATAGACGTCGTGTCCTTCCGGGTCCGGTCCCGTCCGGCAGCGGCCTGACTGCGCCGCACCGGAGTGATCCGCCATCGAGCCTAACGCGAGACCCCGGTCATGCGTGGCCAAACCGCGAGAGGATTCGGGACCAAGGTCCGTCCAGGCTCCGCACCAGCACCGCCGTCATCCCACCTGGCAGCCAGCGGAAGGTGACACCCACATGCCGAGCGACCACAATGGCGCTTGACACCCCTCCGGGAAGGATCCTCATGGACCAGCACGCCACGCGCGCCACCGCAGCCGAGCCCACCCTCCGCCAGGAGGCCGTGCCCACGCCCGACGGCGAGCGCGTGCGGGTCGGCATCCTCACCTCCGGCGGGGACGCCCAGGGTATGAACGCCGCCGTGCGCGCCGTCGTGCGCGCCCTCCTGCGCATGGGGGCCCAGCCCTACGCCGTCATGGAGGGGTGGGCCGGTGCCGTAGCCGGTGGGGACGGCATCCGCCCCCTGGAGTGGGACTCCGTGGGCTCGATCCTCCACAAGGGCGGCACCATCATCGGCACCGCCCGCTCGGCTGAGTTCCGCGAGCGCTCGGGCCAGCTCGACGCCGCAGCCCACCTGCTGGAGCACGGTATCGACCGGCTCGTGGCCATCGGAGGAGACGGCTCGTTGACCGGCACCAACGAGTTCCGCCACAACTGGCCGGGCCTGGTAGATGAGCTTGTGTCCGCCGGGCGGGTGAGCGCCGAGGTCGGTGCCGCCCACCCCGCTCTCATCGTCACCGGCATCGTCGGCTCGATCGACAACGACCTGGTTGGCGCGGACATGACCATCGGCACCGACTCCGCTCTCCACCGCATCCTGGAGGCCATCGACGACATCTCGTCGACCGCCGCCTCCCACCAGCGCACCTTCGTGGTCGAGGTGATGGGCCGCCACTGCGGCTACCTCGCCCTCATGGCGGCGGTGGCCGGGGGCTGTGACTACGTGCTCGTGCCAGAGCTCCCGCCGGGCGAGGGGTGGGAGGAGGACATGTGCCTCAAGCTGCAGAAGGGACGCCAGGCCGGGCGCCGCGAGTCCATGGTCATCGTGGCCGAGGGCGCCACCGACCGCGAGGGCAACCGCATCACGGCTGAGGACGTCAGGGGCATTCTCAAGGAGCGCCTGGGTGAGGACGCACGCGTGACGATCCTCGGCCACGTCCAGCGCGGTGGGCAGCCCAGCGCCTACGACCGCTGGATGTCCACGCTGCTGGGCTGCGCGGCGGCCCGCGAGGTGCTGACCGCGACCACCGAGTCTGAGCCGGTCATCATCGCCGAGCGCCACAACCGCATCCACCGACTGCCCATGATGGAGCAGATCGCGGCTACCCGCGCCGTCAAGGACCTCGTGGCCGCGCAGGACTTCGAGGGGGCGGTGGCTGCGCGCGGGAGCAGCTTCGGCCAGATGCTCTCCATCTTCGAGACCATGTCCACCCCGCCCGAGCTCGACCCCGCGGCGCTGGGCGAGCTGCACCACAAGGCGGCTGCGCCGTCGGCCAGCGAGCTCGCGGCGGCCCGGCGCGTGGCGATCATCCACGCCGGAGGGCTGGCACCGGGTATGAACACCGCCGCGCGTGCCGCTGTGCGACTGGGGCTGGACCACGGGATGACGATGCTCGGCGTGCACGGCGGCTTCCCCGGCCTCATCGACGGCAGGGTCAGTGAGCTGAGCTGGGACGACGTCGAGGGCTGGGTCGGCGACGGCGGGGCGGAGCTCGGCACACGCCGCGAGATCCCCACGGTCGAGCAGCTCTACACCCTGGGACGCTCCATCGAGTCCCACCGGATCGACGCCCTGCTGGTCATCGGCGGCTACAACGCCTACCTCGCCTCCCACCTGCTGGTGCGCGAGCGAGACCGCTACCCCGCCTTCAACATCCCGATCGTGTGCGTACCGGCCTCGATCGACAACAACCTGCCTGGCAGCGAGCTGAGCATCGGCGCGGACACGGCGCTCAACAACGCCGTGCGGTCCCTGGACGCCGTCAAGCAGTCGGCCGCGGCCTCGCACCGCTGCTTCGTCACCGAGACGATGGGCCGCAAGTGCGGCTACCTCACCCTCATGAGCGCCATCGCCGCCGGGGCCGAGCAGGTCTACCTCCACGAGGAGGGGATCACCCTGGCGCAGCTGGCTGCGGACTCCGAGCGGATGGTGGAGTCCTTCCGCTCCGGACGCAAGCTCTACCTCGTGGTGCGCAACGAGCGGGCCAGCGAGAGCTACACCACGGACGTGCTTGCCAAGATCTTCGCCCAGGAGGGCAAGGGCCTGTACGACGTGCGCCAGGCCATCATCGGACACGTCCAGCAGGGTGGGGACCCCACACCCTTCGACCGCATCATGGCGACCAAGCTCGTGCACCACGCCCTGGGGCTGCTGGCTGGCGAGCTGGAGCGGGGTGGCACGCGGTCCAGCTATGTGGGGCTGGTTGAGGGCACGATCGCCCACCACCCGCTGGAGCGTATGTACGACCAGCTGGACCGTGACTCACGCCGGCCGCGTGAGCAGTGGTGGATGGGACTGCGCGAGGCGGTGTCCCTGGTCAGCCACTCCACTGGTGTGCTCTCACCCGAGCAGGTGCCGACCTTCGGGCCCGTCAGCGGCTAGCCTGCCTGCTACCCGCCTGGTCTCACTCATACCCGGTCCACGGCGTCCCTGGGAGTCCGAGTACCCGGAGCAACCGGGGACGCCGTGGACCAGTGAGGCTCACGCCCGCAGGCAGGATGGTCTCACCCGCCCGTCAGGCCATCGTGTCTCGCGCAGCACCGGCGAACTGGCTCTGGTAGAGCGCCCAGTAGGCGCCCTGACGCTCCAGCAGCTCCTCGTGGCTGCCCTGCTCCACGATGTCCCCGTGCTCCATGACCAGGATCGTGTCCGCGTCACGGATCGTGGACAGGCGGTGGGCGATGACAAAGCTCGTACGCCCCTGACGCAGCGCCGCCATCGCGTGCTGGACCAGCAGCTCGGTGCGCGTGTCCACCGCGCTGGTCGCCTCGTCCAGGATGAGGACGGCTGGGTCGGCGATGAAGGCACGGGCGATCGTCAGCAGCTGACGCTCCCCGGCCGAGACGTTCGCGGCGTCCTCGTCCAGCACCGTGTCGTACCCCTCGGGCAGGGCCCGGACGATGTGGTCCACGTAGCAGGCGCGGGCCGCGGCCTCGACCTGCTCGTCGCTGGCGCCCGGGCGCCCGTAGCGGATGTTCTCGCGGATCGTGCCGGCGAACAGCCACGGGTCCTGCAGCACCATGCCCGTACGCGCACGCACGTCCCGGCGCCGCATGGCCGAGGTGTCTACCCCGTCCAGGGTGATCCGGCCCCCGTCGATCTCGTAGAAGCGCATGAGCAGGTTGACCAGGGTCGTCTTTCCCGCGCCCGTCGGGCCGACGATCGCCACCGTCTGACCTGGCTCGACCTTGAGGGAGAGGTCCGTGATGAGCTCGGAGTCAGGGTCGTAGGAGAAGCGCACGTGCTCCATCTCGATGACCCCGGCTCCGGCCGGCGCACCGGCACCGGCCGTCCCTGCACCCGCCGGCGCAAGCGCCTCGGCACCGGTCTGGTCCGCCCGCTCCTCCTCGGCGTCGAGCAGCTCGAAGATCCGCTCGGCGCTGGCGGTCCCGGACTGCACGGCCGTGGCCATGCCACCAAGCTGGGCCAGGGGCTGGGTGAACTGCTGGGAGTACTGGATGAAGGCCTGCACGTCTCCCAGGCGCAGCGAGCCTCCCGAGACCATGAGCCCGCCGACCACCGCGATGGCCACGTACCCCAGGTTCCCCACTACCTGCATGATCGGCATCATGATGCCGGACAGGAACTGTGCCCGCAGGCCCGCGGCGAAGAGCTCCTCGTTCTCCGCGTCGAAGTCGGCGCGTGAGCCCTCGGTACGCCCGTAGGTGCGCACCAGGGCGTGTCCGGAGAAGGACTCCTCCACACGCGCGTTGAGCTTGCCCGTGCGCGCCCACTGCAGGGTGAAGGCCTTCTGCGAGCGCGGCCCGATGATGCCGAAGAGGACACCCATGAGCGGCAGGATGACGAGGGCCACCAGCGTCAGCCTCCAGGACACCGACAGCATCATCGCCAGCACGCCGATGACGGTGAGCACCGAGGTCACGGCGCTGGACAGCGACTGCTGGAGGGTGTTGGTGACGTTGTCGATGTCGTTGGTGACGCGACTGAGCAGCTCACCACGCTGCACCTTGTCGAAGTAGGACAGGGGCAGGCGGTGGATCTTGTCCTCCACGTCCGCGCGCAGACGGAACATCGCCCGCACCATGACACGGTTGAGGACCCAGCCCTCCAGCCAGCCGGCCAGCGCGGAGAAGACGTAGAGGGCCAGAACCGTCAGCAGCACCCGGGACAGGGCCTCGAAGTCGATCCCGGCCCCGGGGACGAGGTTCATCGCCTCGACCATCTGGGCCATCGTGTCCTGGCCCGCAGCCAGCATGCCGTCCACGACCTGCTGCTTGGTCAGGTTCTCCGGCAGGCGCGAGCTGATCGCGCCCTCGAAGACGAGGTTCGTGGCCCGCCCCAGCACCTTGGGCGCCGCCACGGCCATGGCCACTGAGGACACGGAGGCCACCGCGGCGACCGCCAGGTGCCCCTTGTAAGGAAGCAGCAGGCCGACCATGCGCTTGAAGGAGGGCCAGAACTCCGTGGCCTTGCCCGGGGGCGGGCCGGCGCTCCAGTCGTCCGAGGCGGCCCCGGCCAGGGCCGCGGCCGCCAGGGCCTGGTCCTCGTCGGTGACCTCCAGGGCGGAGGCCCGCTGCGTCGTCGTCGCCTCGGGGGCCGACGACGCAGCCGCAGCTGACGCTGCCGTCTGGCTGCCCGTCGCGCTCACCTCAGGCTCCTGAGGTCCGTGCGCCGCGGACTGAGGGTTCTTCGTGCTCATGCTGCGGCCCCGCTTCCGAGCTGGGAGGTGACGATCTCGCGGTAGGTCTCGCTGGTGGCGACGAGCGCGTCGTGGCGGCCGGCGCCGACCAGACGTCCCTCGTCCAGGACGAGGATGAGGTCGGCGTCGACAACGGTGGACACGCGCTGGGCGACGACGAGCTTGGTGACCTGCTCGGTCGCTGGGGCCAGCGCCGCACGCAGACGGGCGTCCGTGGCCACGTCCAGGGCGGAGAAGGAGTCGTCCAGCAGCAGGAGCGCCGGACGGCGCACGACCGCGCGGGCGATGGACAGGCGCTGACGCTGTCCGCCCGAGACGTTGGTGCCGCCCTGGGCGATCGGCGCCTGGAGCTGGCCGTCCATCTCCTTGACAAAGCCCGCCGCCTGGGCGATCTCCAGGGCCTGCCACAGCTCCTCGTCGGTGGCGTCCTCGCGGCCCAGCCGCAGGTTGGAGGCCACCGTGCCGGCGAAGAGGAAGGGCTTCTGGGGGACCAGGCCGATCTGGGACCACAGGGCCTCGGGCTCGGCCTTCGTCACGTCCACGCCGCCAACCAGCACCTGGCCGTGGGTGGGCTCGATGAGACGGGCCACGAGGGTGAGCAGCGTGGTCTTTCCCGATCCTGTCGAGCCGACCACGGCCACGGTCTGGCCTGGCTCGGCTCGGAACGTGATGTCCTCCAGCACGGCGGCGTCAGCGCCAGGGAAGGTGAAGGAGACACCGCGCATCTCCAGGGTGCCGGGGGTTGAGAAGGTGGTGGTGGCGTCGGGGACGGCCTCGATCGAGGGGTCGGTGGCCAGCACCTCGCTGATGCGTTCGGCGCAGACGGTGGCGCGCGGGATCATGATGGTCATGAAGGAGGCCATGACGATTCCCATGAGGATCTGCATGAGGTAGGTCATGAAGGCCACGAGGGTGCCGACCTCAACCCGGCCGTCGCCGACCTGGTGACCGCCGAACCAGATGACGCCCACCATCGTCACGTCAAGCACGAGCATGGTGGCGGGGAAGAGGAAGACGAAGAGCTGGCCGACCTTCTCCCCCACGCGGGTGATGTCCGCGTTGGCGTCGCGGAAGCGCTCGGTCTCGGCCTCCTCGCGCACGAAGGCGCGGATGACGCGGATGCCGGTCAGCTGCTCGCGCATGGTGCGGTTGATGGCGTCGAGCTTGTCCTGGTAGACGCGGAAGAGCGGGACCATCTTGGCGACGGTGACGCCGACGATGACCAGCAGCACCGGTACGGCCACGGCGATGAGCCAGGAGAGGCTGGGCGCGTGGGACACCGCCATGACCACGCCGCCGACGGCGTACATCGGGGCGGTCACGAGCATGGTGCACCCCATGAGGACCAGCGTCTGGACCTGCTGGACGTCGTTGGTGTTGCGTGTGATGAGCGAGCCGGCCCCGAAGCGGGAGACCTCCTGCTCGGAGAAGTCGCCGACGCGGCGGAAGAGCTGGCTGCGCAGGTCACGTCCCATGGACATCGCGGCCTTGGCAGCGCACCAGGTGCCGCCGATGGCGCAGGTGCCCTGGATGACGGACACCAGGAGCATGAAGGCGCCGGTACGCCAGATGTAGGCGGTGTCGCCCTGGGCGACACCGGTGTCGATGATGGCGGCGTTGAGGTTAGGCAGGTACAGCGAGGCCATGACCTGCGCGGCCTCCAGGATGAGGACGCCGAGCAGGAGGGCTCGGTAAGGGCGCAGGTAGCTGCGCAACAATGGCAGGAGCATGGGTCCTTCCAGGATCCAGAACTAAGGTCACGGAGACAACACAATGCCGAGGCGGCGAAGATCTCGCCAGACAGGCGCGCCGACGATCCGGTCACGCAGCGTATCCCCGGGCTAGTCCCTCACACCAGCACGGATCAGCAGCCTCGGCAAAGGGTGAGACTACCGTCCTGACGGCTCGTCAGGAAATGGGTGGAATGTGGCGCTGCCCGCCACTGCCGACCACGAAAACCCTCACTGACTACCAATCCCCCCACCGACCACCGTATTCACGCAAATACAGTGGTCGATCCAGGCATAGGTGGTCATCCGGAACTTTAGCGGTCAGACCCTGACCATGCCCTGAGGGCGGCAAGCCCGCTATCGTCATGCGCGATGTCGCATCCTGCTACCGACGCCCTCACTAGTCACGCCCCTGCTGGCCCTACCGGCCCAGGCTCCCCTGACCTGCCAGGCCGGCGGTCCAGCGCACGCGACCGCCGTCCCGTCGCCCGCCTGGTCCTGGCCGCAGTACTCGCAGGCCTGGCGGCGGGCCTCATCGGTATCGCGATGGCCGTCCTGCTCGAGGCCTTCGAGTGGCTCTTCTACGGCGTCTCCCACGGCACCCTGCCCGAACGTGTCGCCGCAGCCCCAGCCTGGCGTCGCGTCGCTGCCCCCGCCGCGGCAGGACTCCTGGCCGGCACCCTGTGGTGGTGGCAGCGCGCGACCGGCGGGGTGGTCAGCGTCGAGGAGGTCGTGGCCGAGGCCGGCACAGCACAGCCCACGGCGACCACGCAGACGCCTGCTCGCCAGCAGTCCTCCCCCGCGCTCACCGGCTCAGCCCGCCCCGCCTCCCAACGTATCGGTATCCTCCGGCCCTTCGGCGACGCCGTCGTCCAGGTCCTCACCGTCGGCGGCGGCAATTCCGTCGGTCGAGAAGGAGCCCCGAGACTGGCCGCGGGCGCCGTCGCCGTACGACTGGCGCGCTGGCTCGGGCTGGAGCCGCGGTGGAGGGCGCTGCTGGCAGCCTCCGCTGCCGGCGCGGGGCTGGCAGCGATGTACAACGCACCGCTTGGCGGAGCCGCCTACGCCGTCGAGATCATGATGCTGGCCGGCAGCCGTCGCCGCGGCCTGCTGCTCGCCGTGCCCGTCAGCGTGCTGGCGACCTGCGTGTCCTGGCTCCACTCCCACGCGAGCGCATCGATCGCTATGCCTTCGGCACCCCTGTCCTGGCCCACCCTGGCCTCGAGCCTGATCGTGGTCGTGGCAGCCGGCCTGGCTGGGGTGGCCGCGCGCGGGCTGTGGGCGTGGGTAGGCCGCCACCGGCTGCCCGACGGCTGGAGCCTGCCGCTAGCGATCGGGGGCGCCGGAGCCCTGACCGGACTGGCGTCGTTGTGGCTGACCGTCCTGCCGGGCAACGGCAAGGACGCCTTCCAGGCTGCCGTCTCCTCTCCCGTGACGACGACGGCGGTGCTCGCCCTGCTTGGGGTCGCGGTCCTCAAGCCGGTGCTCACCGCCGCCACCCTGGGAGCAGGAGCGACCGGAGGGCTGCTCGCTCCCTCCTTCAGCCTCGGAGCGAGCGTGGGCGCAGTGGTGGCGGTCGGGCTGACGTCTGCAGGGATGGCGGTGAGCGTGCCTGCGATGGCGCTCGTGGGGGCCGGTGTCACCTTGGCGGTGACGCAGCGTGCTCCGCTGTTCGCGGCGGTCTTCGTGTGGGAGCTCACCCAAGGTCCCGTGTGGGCGCTGGGCGTGCTGGTAGCCGGCTGCCTGGCAGTACGTTGGGTGGAGAAAGCCTGGGCTGGGCGCCGCCAGAGTCGGCCTCAAACTCTGCGTCGGAGCCGGGGCTGACCACCAACGCCCGGATCGACCACTGAATTCGCGCGAATTCAGTGGTCGATCCGGGCGTTGATAGTCAATCGGGGCATTGGCGGTCGACCCGAGCGCTGGCGGTCGGTCCAGGCGCTGGTTCGTTGCCGGGGCAGGAGGTCCATCGCTCGCGGCAGACGGTCCCTGGGAACACACGAGTGTGCAGGTGCGCGGACGGCAGTGCACCCCCGGATGCCCACCCACGCACCTGCTCACTCACAGGATGGCTCAGCAGCTACCCAGACTCAGCCCTGCCTCAACAGGCCAGCCAGGCACAGCTCAGCCGCGGCGACGCAGGATCACCGAGTCCCAGCCCTCCAGACGCTCAGGGGCACCGTGCCCCGAGGCTGCGGCCTCCTGGGCGGGCACAGAGGCGAGAAGCACACGCTCGGCCTGCGCCCACTCCTCCAGGTCCACGCCCTCACCCGACAGCCGCTCGCGCAGCACGGAGCCGGCCCCCAGGTCCAGACCCTGGCGCGTGACCGAGGCGAGGAGCAGCAGCTGCTCACGGCTGCCGTCGTCGGCGACGTGCTCGCGCAGGATCACCCAGCTGTCCGCACTGTCAGCGTCCAGCAGCCGGAAGGTTCCCAGCGCCAGAGTGCGGCAGCGGTGCCGTTCGCTGACCAGGGCACGGTAGTGCTCAAAGACGCTACCGGCGGTATCCACCTGAGCGGCGGCGTTGATCTCGGTGTAGCTCGGGGTGACGTCAATCCAGGGCGTGCCGGTGGTGAAGCCGGCGTTCTCGCCGTCGTCCCACTGGACCGGCGTACGGGCGTTGTCACGCGAGACCGGCGCCAGGCCCGCCAGGACCTTGGCAGGGTCGTCGCCCAGGCTGAGGCGCTCGTGGAAGTAGTTGACCGACTCCAGGTCCCGGTAGTCCTCGATGCTGCGGAAGACCGTGTTGGTCTGCCCCAGCTCCTCACCCTGATAGATGTAGGGCGTGCCGCGGTGCATGTGCAGGACCGAGGCCAGGGTCTTGGCGCTGTTGACACGGAACGCGGGGTCGTCGTCGCCGAACCGGGAGACGGCGCGGGGCTGGTCGTGGTTGTCCCAGAAGGAGGAGTTCCAGCCGCGCTCGGCGGTGATGACGCCGGCCTCGTCAGTCACCGGAGCCAGGCCGTCCTGCCAGCGCGCGAGGTTGGCCTTGAGGGCAGCCACCGGCAGCGGCTGGGGGTCGAACTTGCCGCCAGGGCCAGCGTCCAGGCTCACGTGCTCGAACTGAAAGACCATGTCCAGCTCCGGGCTGTCGAGGTTCGTGTAGCGCTGCGCCTCCTCCAGGGTCACGCCAGCGGTCTCGCCGACGGTGATGATGTGGCGGCGACGCGGCGCGAAGACCGTCTGGTTCATCTCGTGGAGGAACTCGTGCACGCGCGGGCCGTTCGCGGTGGCGACGAAGCCGTCACCGTAGGGCGAGCCGGCGGCCTGCGGGGAGTCGACGAGCGGGTAGGTCTTGGAGATCAGGGAGATCACGTCCATGCGGAAGCCGTCCACGCCCCGGTCCAGCCACCAGCTCATCATGTCGTAGACGGCGTGGCGGACCTCGTCGTTCTCCCAGTTGAGATCCGGCTGCTTGACGGAGAAGAGGTGGAGGTAGAACTCACCCGTCCTGTCGTCCCACTGCCAGGCCGGGCCGGAGAAGGCCGACCCCCAGTTGGTGGGCTCGGTTCCCGGCTCCCCGGGAGCCTTGCCCTCGACCTCACGCGCCGGGCGCCAGATGTACCAGTCACGCTTGGGGTCGTCCTTGGCGCTGCGGGAGGCCTCGAACCACGGGTGCTCGTCACTGGTGTGGTTGACCACGAGGTCCATCACCAGACGCATGCCACGCTTGTGCAGACCCTCGACGAGGGCGTCGAAGTCCTCCAGGGTGCCGAACATCGGGTCGATGCCCTGGTAGTCGGAGATGTCGTAGCCGTTGTCATCCTGCGGGGAACGGTAGATGGGGCTGAGCCACACCACGTCCACACCGAGGGAGTCGAGGTAGTCCAGGCGAGAGATGATGCCGGGGATGTCTCCCAGGCCGTCACCGTCAGAGTCCTGGAACGAGCGTGGGTAGATCTGGTAGACGACGGCGCGGCGCCACCAGTCGGCGTCCTCGCCGACGTGCTTGGCCGAAGCGATGAGAGGGTAGACCATGACGGACCTTCCTGGGCGATCGGAGACGCCGACGTCGGCGTTATCACCACCATACGCCGAAGAGGTGGAGCGGTAAACCAGCGATTGCTGCCCGCCACCGTGTCACGATCGATGCCAATCCAGCCAGCCCTTGTCCAGCGCGCTGGCAGGCCCGCACTTTCCCTTGAAACGACGTCGTCGACAACAACCGTTCACACTGACCTCAGCCGATTGGCATCAATCGTGACACCTTGCGCTGGCACACGACCATGTCGAGCCAGGACCGCACGGACATCCGGGACGACGCGATGGGAACGCACATCGTCATAGGTGAAACGCAGCGTCACCAGCCCTAGTGCCGCAAGCGCACGATCCCGACGCCGATCGTGTTCAAAGCTGTAGAGATCATCATGGAACTCCCGTCCGTCAGTCTCGACGACAACGAGCCCTTCGACCAGAAAGTCGACCTCCCCGACGCGTGGAATCACCACACCATCGCGGTAGGACAGGCCCGCCTCGTGGAGATCGACCCGCGCAGCAGTCTCCAGCGGCGAGCGCGCCCGCGCACTTGCCATCGCTAGTCGCCGTCGGGCTTCCGGCGCACCGGTCCGCCCGTGCAGGCAGTCCAGGATCTGCTGCCGTGTGACTATTCCTCGCCTCAGTGCGGCGTCGACGGCGGCGAGCGGAACTTCCGGCTCGCGATCGCAGCACAGGTAGCGAGCCAAAAGCTCAGCAACGGGCGGGTAGGGAGGAGACTGCAGTGCTGGCCGCGACAATCGGCGGTCCGTATGGACGACGACGCCGCACGGGTCGTAACGCCCGTGCGGCACGCACAGGTGGAGCGGTGCGCGCACCCATGAGGGAACCGGAAGCCCATAGGCCCTCGCGCCGGCACCGCAAGTCACAAGCCCTGCATACCGCCGCGCCAGCACCAGCTCGCGTGGCGCGCCCGGCAGGAAGACGACACCATGGTCGATGTACAACTGTCGGTGAGCGACCAGATCGGCGATCCGACGTCGTTGAGTGCGCGTGGGTTGCAGGTCCCGCAGGCGGATCGCACCACGCGCAGCACGCACACGTCGTATCAGCCCTGCATTCAACGGGTCTGCATCGTCTGGATCACTGTGGTCACCTCGCCCCATAGGGTATGAAAACGCGGCGTCCTCTTCGTCAGCAACCGAGCGTGCGCACTTGTCCACAGGCGGGCAGGCCGCGCGACAATCCACCTGCCATCACGCTGCCGGGAGCGGCTGGCCTGAACTACGTGCGTGTCACGATCGATGCCAATCCGGCCAGGACCTGACCCAGCACACCGGAACGCAGGCACTTATCGCCGGAACGACGTCGTCAGCAACAGACGTCCAGACCAGGCACGGCCGATTGGCATCGATTGAGACACCGCCCGGCGCGCAGGGTCCGACTCAGCACCTCAGCATCCAGCTCCCCCGATCAGCGGGCAGGGCCGAGCGTCCCGCCCTCGCGCCAGCTCACCGGCAAGACGATCTCGCGCTCCGGCGCGCCCTGGATCAGACGCACTGCCTCGCCAGCCTTATCGGCTATCGGCTGGACGACGGCGGTCAGCACCGGGTCGCTGTAGGTCGAGATTTCAAAGCCATCAAACCCCACCACCGACACGTCGTCAGGCACCCTGACGCCCGAACGCCGAAGCCCTGCGACGATCCCTATCGCCAGCAGGTCAGCCGAGGCGAAGACGGCGCTCTCGCCCGCGTCCTTCATGCTGCGTGCGAGCCGGGCCCCGACCTCGACCGCCGTCGAGTAGTCGACCGCAGCCTCGACCACACGTACCTGGCCCCGGGCCCCGAGGCCTTCGCGCAACCCGGCCAGCCGGTCGATGTCGATACGGGACAGCCGCGGGTAGGGGGCCACAAAGACGACCCTGGTGTGCCCGGCCTCGCACAGGTGGCGGCCAGCCAGCGCTCCACCGCCACCATCGTCGATCCCGACAGTGAAGAAGCCGGAGGCCAGCGAGGCCCAGCCGTGAGCCGCCTGAGCCTGGTCACCACCCTCCGGCAGGCCGGAGCCCGCGCTTCCAGCACCCAGCCGCCGAGCAGCCTCGCCCCCCTGCCGCTGCACCAGCTCGGCAACCTCCGCCGAGCGTGAGTCGATCGCCACCACCGGCACACCCAGCTCAGACAGCCGCGCCCGCGCATCGGTCGGGGTCGTCCCCATGACGATGGCCCCGGCGACGTTCCAGCCCCGTAGCCGCTGCAGGAGGGCGTCGGCGTCCTCGTCCACGCAGGCGCACAGCATCACGGCGAGTCCCGCCTCGTGGCACGCCTGCTCGCACGCCCCCACGAACAACGACTCGTGAGGCGCGCTCAGGGGCGCTCGCTCGGGAGAGACGCCGTAGACCAGGGCGATGATGCGCGATGACGCTCCCGCCAGCGTGCGCGCCTGAGCGTTAGGGACATAGCCCAGCTCACGTATGGCAGCCTCAACCCGCTCGATGGTGGCTTGCGAGACTTTCCCGGAGCGGCCATTGACAACATTCGACACCGTCATCGCGCTCACGCCCGCTCGCTGGGCGACGTCGCGCAGTGTCGTCATAGCTCTCTCCTCATGTGAGCCCGCTCGGCGCCCGACCGTTGACCACCGGGCGGGAACAGAGTACCTTTTTCTTTGGTTTAGCGTGAAACCTTGAAAGGGATCATGATGTCCTCCCCACTATCTGACGCCACCGCGCAGCTCTCCCCCGCGCCCGCGCGTCCCGATGCGATCGTCGAGGTCGGGCAGGACACCCGCTTCACGGTACTCACGGACCGCCTCATCCGTATGGAGCACTGCGCCAGCGGCCAGTTCGTCGACGCCGCCACCCAGCTGGTACTCAACCGCGACCTGGGCCCCGCCCCCGCCTTCGAGGTGGTCCGCGGTGAGGATCGCGTCGAGATCCTCACCGAGCACCTCCACCTCACCTATCAGCCCTCTCGCGGCTTCTCTCGTTCGGGACTGAGCGTGAGTCTGCGGACCGCAGTGCTGTCCCCACACGGAGGCACGTGGCACCACGGGGAGACCTGGAATCCTGAAGAAACCTACCCGACTAACTTGGGTGGCACCTGCCGCACTCTGGACGAGGTGGACGGACGCGCGCTCCTGAACCCAGGACTCCTGGCCCTCAACGGCTACTCCCTCATTGACGACTCCGGCTCATTGCTCCTCCTCAACGACCAGTGGGTGCAGCCACGCCCAGGCACCAGCCCCATCGACGGCTCAACGGCGGACGAGGATCTGTACCTCTTCGGATACGGCCAGGACTACCAGGCTGCGCTGCGCGACTTCTTCCAGCTGACCGGACCGACCCCACTGATTCCCCGTGCATTGCTGGGCAACTGGTGGAGCCGGTATCACAAGTACTCCGAGCAGTCCTACCTTGAGCTCATGGACCGCTTCGAGGAGGAGGAGCTGCCCTTCTCAGTCGCCGTCATCGACATGGACTGGCACTGGGTCGATATTGATCCCGCCATCGGCAACGGCTGGACGGGATACACCTGGAACACTGACCTGTTCCCCAACCCCCAGCGTTTCCTTGACGCCCTGCACGCCCGGGGCATGGAGGTCACACTCAACCTCCACCCGGCCGCAGGCATCCGCCGCCACGAGGACGCCTACGAGCCCATGGCCCGCCAGCTCGGCCTGGACCCAGACAGTGGTAAGGAGATCCCCTTCAACATCGGGGACAAGGACTTCACCGCCGCCTACCTCACCCATGCCCACCACACTCTGGAGGAGCAGGGCGTGGACTTCTGGTGGCTGGACTGGCAGCAGGGCGGCGTCACGGACATCCCTGGCCTGGATCCACTCTGGATGCTCAACCACGTTCACTATCTCGACTCTGGACGTGAGCGCACCCGCACCACCGGAGACGGTTCGGTGGAGACCTATCGACGCCGTCCGGTGACCTTCTCCCGTTTTGCTGACGCGTCGAGCCACCGCACTCCGGTCGGCTTCTCTGGCGACACTGTCACCACCTGGGAGTCGTTGGTGTTCCAGCCAGAGTTCACTGCGACTGCCGCCAACATCGGCTACTACTGGTGGTCTAACGACATCGGTGGTCACATGTTTGGTGTCAAGGACTCGCAGATGATGGCGCGGTGGGTCCAGCTGGGGTGCTTCTCCCCCATCAACCGCCTGCACTCGACGGACTCAGTGTTCAACTCCAAGGAGCCCTGGCGTTACTCCCGCGAGGCACGCGCCACCATCGAGGCTCATCTGCGTCTGCGTCACCGCTTAGTGCCCTACCTCTACACCTGGGCCCGGCGTGCACACACTGAAGGGCTCGCGCCCGTCCGACCCGTTTACCACGACTACTCACGTCAGATGGGCGCCTACGCGTCGCGCACACAGTTCCTCTTCGGTGACCTCATGGTTGTCCCCATGGTCAGCCAGGCCGATCCGACGACGTCGCTAGCTCGCCAGAGCGCCTGGCTGCCGGAAGGAACATGGTTCGATCTACCTACCGGACGACGCTATGAGGCTGGTGCTGACGGCGCGATGATGAGCCTGTCGCGTCCGCTGGATCAGATTCCTGTGCTCGCCCGCGCCGGACAGGTCCTGGTGGGAGCAGAGGACCTGAGCGAGGCAGCCGGAGACAACCCGCGCCACCTGGGTGCCATCGTGGTCCCCGGTGCCGACGGCGAGTTCGTCCTGGAGGAGGACGACGCCTCCCCCGAGCCCGGTGAGGATGGCGTGGTGCGCACCCGTTTCACGCTGACCTGGGACGAGGAGGCTGCCACCGCGCGCCTGGAGGTCACGCAGGAGGGGGCCGACGGCGTCGCGCCGGCGGAGCGCGAGCTCACCCTCCACCTGCTCAGCACGGGCGGCCAGGTCAGCGCGAGCGTCGCTGGCAGGCCGGTGGAGGTCACTGAGCGTGAGGCTGACGGCTTCACGCTGGGCGGGGGCCTGGACGTGCACGTGGGCACGGTGCGACCGGGCGAGGACGTCGTCATCGAGCTCTCCGGGGTCACCACCGAGCCTCCTTCCCTGGCTGACGAGGTCTTCACCATCCTGGAGCCGGCCGAGCTGGAGTACCAGGTCAAGGACCGCGCCTGGCAGGTTGTCACCAGCGGGGCGCGCGGGGGCGCGCTGTTGTCCGGGCTGCGTGCAGTAGGACTGCCCGAGGAGATCCTCACGGCCGTAGCCGAGATCGCATGAGGTGGGCTCCGCCCCGTCTCCTGTCATAGCCCCGTCCCTGTCCCCTCATCGTTTTCGCTCGTGAACAGTCGGTTTCGCAGCGGGCCGCTGCGAAACCGACTGTTCCGGGGCGTAAGCGACGCGCCTCCAGCCGAGGAGTACCCATGACCACCGCCCCCTCACCCACGCACACCCACCCCCAACCTGAGCCACCTGGCTCCGCCACCCTTCCTCTGGCCGGCCGGGTCGTCATGGTCACCGGCGTCTCGCGCCGGGCCGGGATCGGCTATGCCATCGCCTGCCGGGCCGCCCAGATGGGGGCAAGCCTGTTCCTCCAGCACCTTGCCCCGCACGACGCCGCCCAGCCCTGGGGTGCCGACGACGTCGCTGCCGTGGTCGAGGGCGTGCGCAGCCACCTCGTGGTCGGGGCGCGCGTGGCCCATGCCGAGGCAGACCTTGCCGATCCCACCGCTCCTGCGGCACTGGTGCGCCAGGCGGTCAACGAGCTGGGGGACCTCAACGCCCTGGTGTGCAACCACGCTGCCTCCGGCCACGACGGCACACTCACCCAGGTCACCGCCACTGACCTCGACCACCACTGGCAGGTCAACGCCCGCTCCAGCCTCCTGCTGGTCCAGGCCCTGGCCGAGCACCGTCGGCACTCTGCCTCCCCACCCTGTGACGCCGCCCCGACGCCGGACATCACGTCTGTAACTGACGCTGCGCCAGTCATGAGTGCCCAGCCAAGCACCAGCACCCAACCGACCCAGGCCATCACGTCAGCTCAGCCCACCGCACCAGCCTCGCACGCTGCGGCCTGCCGGACCGCCGTGCCTGTCCAGGTACCAGCCAGGCGGGAGGGCCCGGAGCTCGCCACAGCCGTCGTCCTCATGACCTCGGGGCAGGGCGAGGGCCCGATGCCCGGAGAGATCGCCTACGCCACCTCCAAGGCGGCACTGGCCGGCATCACCCCCTCGCTCGCGGCCGGCCTGGCCGAGGAAGGCATCCGGCTCAACACGGTCAACCCCGGTCCCGTGGACACCGGCTACATGAGCCCCGAGCTGATTGCTGCCCTTGCGCCTCGTTTTCCCGGCGGCCGGATGCCGACGACGGCGGATCCAGCCCGGCTCATCACCTGGCTGCTGACTGACGAGGCCGCCTGGGTCACCGGGCAGGTCATCTCCACCGAAGGAGGCTTCCGCCGTTCCTGACGGAGCCCTTCAGGGGCGCTATCGCTACAGGCAGGGGCAGGGTGGCTTCCGCGGATCAACGGCGAGGGGTCCCGCCAGTCCTGTCATCGCGCACCGCATCCGGGCACCGCCATTGCTAGTGCCGTAGCGCTGGCAGCGGCAGTCACGGTCTGACTGGTACCTGCGCGCTGCGGCAGTCTCGCTCAGCGCCGTGGCGCCGGTCCCGTCGTCCCACGGTCACTGAGGGTGGCGGGCATGGACACGTGCTCGTCTAGTCCCGGCTCCTTGATGAGGCGCACCAGCATGTTGCCTGCGGTATGGCCCATCTCGTAGGCATCGACGTCGGCCGCGCTGAGCAGGACCTCGCCACCACCGCCGGACACGAGGGCCCCCATCGACATCGCAGACAGGTCACGTGGCACCTCCAGGCCCAGTGCCTGTGCTGCTGCCAGGATCCCGGACAGGACGGCAGGGTTGTTGCTCAGCACCGCCGTGCAGCCCTCAATCAGCCCCTCGGCCCCCACCAGCTGGCCGCCGAAGGTGACATTGTCTGTCAGCGCCCGGTAGATGCCGGTCAGCCCCACACGCTGGGCCACCGAGCGCACGGCCTCATGCTGGGCCTGGTAGGCGCGCGCGGTCTCGATATCAGGGCTGCGAGTGACGATGAGGACGCGCTCATGGCCGAGCCCCGCCAGGTGCCGCATGGCCAGCTCGGACATCTGGTCAAAGTCTGCGTCAATCGAGGGCGCACCCCCGCCGCGTCCGGACGTACCGATGAGGACCGTGGGCACCCCCTCCTCCAGCAGGAGGGCCTCGCGCTCGTCATCAATAGCCACGTCCATGAGGATGGCCGAGTCAATGGATCGCGAGCGGATGAGGTCGTGGAGGTTGTCCTGGGGCCGCGAGCGCAGACCCATCGGCACCACGACCTGGATCCCTGAGCTCTCCACCCCCGCCCTCACGCCGTCGATGTAGAGCAGGTCCCCCGCCTCGACCGTCTCGCGCTCCATACGCAGCAGTACGCCCACGCTCCGCACCGAGCGTGAGGCCAGGGAGGAGGCAAGCAGGTTGGGTTGGTAGCCCAGCTCCTGAACGGCCCTGCGCACGCGCTCGCGGGTGGCCTGGCTGGTTGAGCGCTGGCCGGTGAGCACGTAGGTGACGGTCGACGGCGAGACGCCAGCAAGACGGGCCACATCAGCGCGGGTGGCAGCCATGTCTCCTCCTTACCCGCTCGGCGGCCTCAGGTGCGTGCCCCATGATCCTACGGTGGGTGCGCCAGCGGCCGTCTGGGAGGGGGCTGGTGTGAGATGGTCTCAGTGGCCGGTGGCGTACACGGGTCAACTCCGGTACCAGTAGCCTCCTAGACAGGAGTGCCTGGTGGTCTACTCGCCTGCGCCCAGCCAGTGGCGTACCAGGCGGACTTGGCACCGGCGCGGGTGGGAGCGTGGACCTGTTCTGGCCCTCGTACCAGGAGCGGGAGTGCTGGAGCGAGGTCATCCGGCGTGCCCCGCGGGCTCCCACCCGCACCGGGAGCGGACCGTCTCAGGACTTCAAGCCACCTGCGGCCAGGCCTGCAACAATGCGGCGCTGGAAGATGAGCACCATGATCACCAGTGGCAGGGTCATCACCACACCGGCTGCCATCTGCGAGCCGAAGGGGGTGTTGAACTGTGAGGCACCGGTGAACTTGCTCAGCAGCACGGTCGCCGGCTGCATGGTGGGATCGTTGATCATGGTCACCGCCACGAGGAACTCGTTCCAGGCGCCGATGAAGATGATGATGGCGGTGGTGAAGATCCCGGGCGCTGCCAGCGGCAAGATGATCTTGCGGAAGGCCTGACCGGGCGTGCACCCGTCCACCATCGCCGACTGCTCCAGCTCCTGGGGCATCTGGCGGAAGAAGCTGGTCAGGTTCCACACCGCTAGGGGCAGGGAGAAGGACAGGTCCGGGATAATCATGGCCTGGTAGGTGTTGATCCAGCCCCAGGCCGAGAAGTTCTTCAGAAGCGGCACGATGATGGCCACAAGCGGGAACATTGAGGTGGCCAGGACCACCAGGAGCAGGAAGCCCTTGCCGCGGAAGTCCAGACGCGCTAGCGCGTAGGAGGCGAAGGTCGCGATCGCCAGGGCGACGATGGTCACGATCACCGAGACGATGAGGGAGTTGACCAGTCCCTGGGCGAAGTTGTTCTTGGCCCCGAAGACCGCCTCGTAGTTCTCCAGCGAGGGGTTGGCTGGCCACCAGGAGTTGTCAAAGATCTCGGAGTCCGGGCGCAGTGAGGACACGATCATCCAGTAGAAGGGCGCCAGACAGTAGATGACGATGAGGACGATGCCGAAGGTGGAGGCTACCTGCCCCCAGGAGGCGCGCTTGGACGGACGCTCCACGACGCGGCGTCCTGTGACTGCGGTGGCGGTGCTCATACCTCATCTTCCTTCCGGGCGGCAGCAGCGACGACGGCGGAGCCGGGCTTGGTCCCCCGCCGCCAGCCAGGCAGAAAGACCGATGCGGACAGGCGCCCGCCCTTCCTGCGCTTTTTCTCGGTGCTGGCTCCCAGATCAGCACGGGTGATCTTGACGAAGGCGAAGGCGAAGACAAAGACGTACAGGAAGAGGATGAGCGCGTAGGCGGCTGCCGATCCGTAGCGGAGGTTGGAGGCCTCGTCCTGGACGAGCATAGAGATGGTCTCGACGCTGGACTTGCGTGGGCCGATGAGAATGTAGGGAAGGTCAAACATGCGCAGGGCGTCCAGGGTCCTGAACAGCACGGCGACCACGAGGGCGGGCTTGACCAGCGGCAGGGTGATCCGGGTAAAACGCCTCCATGCGTTTGCTCCGTCGATCTTGGCGGCCTCGTAGACCTCATCCGGGATGACCTGGAGGCCAGCCAGGGTCAGCAGGCCGATATAGGGAGCTGTCTTCCACACATCGGCGATGATGATGGCCATCTTGGCGCTGAGGTCTCCCGAGGCCCACATGATGTGTTTTCCCAGGATCGCGTTGGCCACGCCGTTCTGGTTGAAGATCCAGCCCCACAGGATGCCGGAGACGGCGGTGGGGATCGCCCAGGGCACGAGGATGGCGGCGCGCACGAAGCCGCGCCCGCGCATGGCTTTGTGCATGATGAGCGCCATGGACACCCCGAGCACGGTTTCCGCCAGGACGGTGACCACGCCGAACAGGGTGGTGTTCCAGGCCGCGGTCCAGAAGCGCTGCCCGGCGTCAGAGAAGATCGCTGTGTAGTTCTCCAGCCCGATGAAGGGCTCGACGTCGGAGACAAAGCCGGTCTCAGGGTCCAGGCCCGCCTTGCCGAACAGGGACTGGTACAGGGACTGGAGAACCGGGATGATGATGACGATCATCAGGACGATGACCGTCGGGGTCATGAGGATCCACGCGAGCCGGGACTGTGCCCGGGTGGTCGTGGACCGCCGTCCGAGCGCGGACGGCGCATACTTCGTTGTGCTCATGGGTGTCCTTCGATAGCAACAGACCGGGCCTAGGGGCACGACCTCGGTGCCGCACCCCAGGGTGCGCGCCAGGGGGAGACGTGCTACGCCGTCGTTCCTGACGGGTCCTGGCCGCCGCGGGTGCGCGGCGGCCAGGACCTTGGTCAGCTCAGGGCCTTCAGAGCCGTCTCCAGGGAGGCGATGGCCTCCTCGGCACTGGTCTCCTGCTTGATGGCCGGGTAGATCGCGTCCTGGATCGCAGCGGTGACGTCACCGTAGGCCACGGCCTTGGGACGGCCCTTGGCGGCGTCAAGGGACTCGCGCAGCGTGGGCAGGTAGGGGAACTTCGCCAGCATGTCGGAGTCCTCGTACAGAGAGGCTGTGATGGGGGCCAGTGTCTGGGTCTCCAGGGCGTACTTCTCGGACTCGGCGGAGGTGAACCACTTGACGAACTTCAGTGCCGTCGCCTTGTTCTTGGAGAAGGCCGAGATACCGCAGTTGTGTCCCCCCAGGGTCGGGACGAAGGTGTTCCCACCCAGGCTCGGCAGCGCAGCGACGCCGAACTTTTCCTCTCCCAGGGTCTCGAGGTTATTGGCGTACTGGTACGGCCACTGGCGGTAGAAGAGCAGGTTGCCGGCCTCGAAGGCATTGCGGCCGTCCTCCTCGCTCCACTCCAGGGCCTCGGTGGGGATGTAGCCGTTCTTGAAGCCGTCAACGAGCAGCTGCAAGCCCTCGATGGCCTGCGGGGAGTTGATCGTGACGGCGCCGGAGTCATCGACGAAGGATCCTCCGAAGGTGTTGATGAACTCGCTGGCGCAGCAGGTCAGGCCCTCATACTTGGCGAACTGCCCCCCGAATCCGCCGATCTTCTCGTGGCCAGCAACCTTGCGCACAGCGTCGACGGCGGCGATGACCTCTTCCCAGCTGGTGGGCACCGGGACGCCGGCCTCGTCAAGGAAGTCCTTGCGGTAGTACATGATTGAGGAGTCGGTAGCGAAGGGCATGGCGTAGAGCCTGTCCATGTACAGGCCCGTGTTCCACACCGACTCGATGATGTCGGGGTCAGCCAGCTCGTCCTTGGGAAGCTCGACGATCCACTGGTTGGCAGCGAACTCAGCCACCCACACGTTGTCTACTGAGATGACGTCATAGGCGTCAGACTTGGTCTGGGCGTTGTTGATGAAGGACTGGCGCTGCTGGTCCGCCTCGGCGCTGAGCTCGATGAGAGTGACCTGCTCGTCAGGGTTCTCCGCGTTCCACTGGTCGATGCGCTTTTGGACCATGCCGCCAGAGTTGTCCTTGCCCTGGACCCAGGTGATCGGGCCAGTACCTTCGAAGGTGCCCGAGGACGCGGCCGAGCCCGAGGAGCCGGAGCCCTTGTCCTTGGAGCCGCAGGCGGCTGCCGCAGCCAGGGCCGCAGCGACGGCAGAGGCCTGGATCAGACGACGGCGTGGAAGTGAGGTGGCCATGAGTCTTTCCTCCTTGAATGACGGCGTCGCAGGAGTGCCTCGTTACTCCCCTACTACTATCGACGCGCGTCGACTCGCGAACCACACTAACCCCGACCAGCCCGTAAGGCCGAGGAAGAGGCCACCTTGTCATCATTTTGTTATCGACCATGTGGTCATCTTCGCGCCCCCGTCATGACCCTCCATCCCCAGGAGCTGGCATAATGGCGCGGTTGCGATGAGGAGCACGATGAGCACGAGACCCACCCCGCCAGACCGCCCACAGAACCCCTCCACCGAGGTCATGACGTTCCGTCCCGACGCCAGGTTCTGGCTGGTCTACGCCTGCCTCATGACCGTGCAGTTCCTGGCAGCGCTCTACCACACCGTCGTCGCCACCGCCTTACCGACAGTGATCGGCGAGCTGGGCGGAGTCGCCCACATGTCATGGGCCATCACCGCCTACACCTTGGGCCAGACCCTGGCGATGCCCCTGTACGGCAAGGTGGGCGACCTCGTCGGGCGCAAGCACCTCTATCTCCTGGCCATCGCCCTGTTCGTAGGCGGATCCGCCCTGTGCGGGGCAGCCCCGGACATGATGGCCTTCACCGTCTTCCGCTTCGTCCAGGGCCTGGGCGGAGGCGGGCTCATGATCTGCTCCCAGGCCATCACCGGCGACCTCATCCCGCCACGCGTGCGAGGCAAGTACATGGCCCCGATGGGCGCGATGTTCGGAATCGCCGCGATCCTGGGCCCCCTACTCGGAGGGTGGCTCACTGAGTGGCTTGGCTGGCGGAGCATTTTCTGGTTCTTCCTGCCTTTCGGCCTGTTCGCCTGGATCGCCGTCGCTATCGCCCTGAAGATGCCTCGCCGTCGCACCCGCCTGAACATTGACTGGGCTGGGCTCGCCCTCGCCAGTATCGGCGCCACAGGCATCGTGCTTCTGGCGACCTGGGGCGGCACCACCTACGCCTGGACAGATCCGCTCATCATCACCCTGGGGGTCATCACCGTCCTCTCCTGGGCAGCTCTCATCCCCGTCGAGAAACGCGCCCACGACCCCCTCATGCCTCTGTCGATCTTGACGAACCACACCTTCATCGTCGCGACCGTGGTTGCCGTGCTCATGTGTGCCTGCATGTTTGGCATGAATGGCTACCTGCCTACCTACGTCCAGATGGTTCACGGCGTCTCCCCCACCGTCTCCGGGCTCGTGCTCGTTCCCGGCGCGATCGCCATGTTCCTGGGGTCCGTGACCTCCGGCTGGCTGGTCTCGCGCACCGGCCGGTACAAGATCTATCCGGTCCTGGGCTCGCTCCTGGCAGCCTGCGGCATGGCCGTGCTCGGGCTCATCCCCTCTGACGCCCCCGTGTGGTGGTTTGGCGTGGGAGTGTTCATCCTGCAGCTGGGCGTGGGTATGTTCCTGCAGCTGTCCGTCCTCATCATCCAGAACGCCCTACCCGCCAGGGTACTGGGCACGGCCACCTCGACCAACAACTTCTTCCGCGAGATCGGTGTCAGCGTGGGCAACACCGTGGTCGGAGTTCTCTTTACCTCGCGTCTGACTGGCAGCCTGTTAGCAGTAGGACTGAGCAGCCAGGACGCCACGTCGCTCACTCCGGCAGCGATCGCCTCAATGGATCCCAGCACACAGGCCCACATTTCTGCTGCCTACCAGGATGCTCTCGGCCCCGTGCTTCTCGGGCTAGCACCCGTGCTCGTCGTCGCCGCCCTCGTCGCCCTGGCCTTCCGCCCCATCCCACTGTCGGTCAAGACCGGTCTGGAACAAGTCGCTGACGAAGAAGCCCGCAAGCAGAGCTGACAGCCGCCCCTTCCCACAGGCCGTCTTCCTCTGCGGGTGCTCTCGTTCCAACCCGCGAGTACACGCTCGTTGGAGACTGGTACGTCAGTGGAGATCCTCAGGAGGAGCCTCGTCAAAGCGAGGCCCGTGAGGCTCCGGCTATGACACGTACGCCGTCACGCAGCCCTGGCCTGACAGAGGTCGCTGCGCTGCTGGCGTCTCGACGGCGACTGTCAGCTACGTTCCATCAGGCAAGCGGGCAGTAAGCGCGTGCGAGCCGCGATCACCGAGCTCGGTGATACGTGAGCCGACACGGCGCGGCATCCGTGTGCCTGAGGACATGGCCGTATGCGGCCAGGGCTTTCCGATAAGGAATGGCGACCTCATTCCACTGGTCGTCCAGAATCGTCTGGGTCTCCGGCGGCCAGGAGGTCGTCACCCAGCTTGGAGCCTGATCTCCAGCGGCTCCACCTGGCAGACCGGACATGAGCACGACTGTGCTCTCGCCACGCTCGCGCGCGGTCATCAGCCAGCAGGCCGCGCACGTCGCAGTGTGGAGCCGATGACCAGCCACCGGTAGGAAGCTTGACGGCGCTGATGCCAAGCTGCGCGGCGGTGTCGAGAACCGACGCGGGGGACGGGACACTGATCCGTGCCCCGCCCTCATTCATCGAGCGCACCAAGGCGTCAGCGACGATCGTGGTGCTCAGGGAATCGCGGGCGCCAGTCTGCGGGATAGGCAGCCTGGCGGGTCACACCGGTGGATACGACGTACTCATCTGCTTCAGCCAGAGAAGGAACCGAAGGCATCTCGATGCTGCCCGCGAGCCACGGAAGGACATCAATCTCATGGACAGCAGAGTTGGTGATCGTGGCGGAAGAGTCCTGACCTGGGTAGGCCTCGACGTTGCGGTGGCAGGAGTGGGTCATGAGGAGCGCCCCCTCGCTGCCGGAGGCTAGGCGTGCTTTCATCGCACGGTAGCTGGGGTCGAAGCGGCGCATGAACCCCACTGTGAGCAAAGGACGCTCCAGCGCGTCGTGCTTGCGGATGATCTCCCCGGCTTCTTCCACGGTGAGCGTCAGCGGCTCCTCACACAGGACCGGCAGGCCGGCGTCGAGGCAGGCGTGGACGAGCTCAGCATGGAAGGGGTCAGGCACAGCGATGATGACGGCGTCAACGAGACCAGAGGACATCATCTCCGTTCCGGACACGAAGGGTGCGACCGTGCGCGGCGGTCATGAGTATTCCTCTCCATTGAGATCACCGAGGGCGCTGCACGCTCGGCGATATCGCATCTCAACGCTTACTTACTGGCGTCCAAGGTCCCGGGATCACAAAGGACCGGGTGGCCGCCCATGGCGACCACCCGGTCCTTCCCCGCCGTCGGCCACGTGCCGTCTCGGCGACAGGAGTGTCAGGTCATCCCGTTAACTCTTGAGTGCACCATCGGTGATACCAGCGATGAACTGCTTGGCCCCCACGAAGAAGATGAGGAGCAACGGCACCACGGAGATCAGCGCGGAGGACATGAGCATGCCGTAGTCGGTGCCGTGCGCGGTCTTGAGCTGACTCAGAGCCACCTGCAGGGTGAGCCTGGAGGGATCGTTGAGCACGATGAGTGGCCACATGAAGTCATTCCACGAGCCAATGAAGGTGAACATCCCCAGGAAGCCCAGCGCCGGGCGGATCATGGGCAGGCACACGTGGACGTACTGGCGCCAGAAGCCGCAGCCATCGATCCTGGCCGCCTCTAGCAGCTCGCTGGGGATAGAGCTCGCCGCATACTGACGCAGCCAGAACACACCGAAGGCACTGGCCAGCGACGGGAAGATGAGGGCCTTGAGGTCCCCCACCCAGCCCAGCTTGCTCATCACCAGGAACTGCGGGATGGTGGCCAGCTGCGCAGGCAGCAGGAAGGTAGCCATCACCACGCCAAAGAACGCCTTCTTGCCCGCGAACTCATACTTGGCAAAGGCGAAGGCCGCCAGCGAGGAGATGAGCAGGACCAGGAAGGTGACACTGAAGGCAACGACGGCCGTATTGGACATCGCCGCCCAGATATTGATCCGGGAGAAGATAGAGGCCAGGTTCTCCCCCAGCTTGTCTCCCGGGGTCAGCACCGGCGGGAACTGATAGATGACCTCCGAGCTGTGCGTCGCCAGGACAACCATCCAGTAGAAGGGAAAGATCGCCAGCAGGGCGCCGGCCGTCAGTGCCACGTGACGAGCAATCGCCCACTTGCTCCGGTAGGTCAGTCGTGGACGACGCGCTGGACGGGAGCTGATCGACGGCCCGGACAGAGCTGGGGAGACGGTCTTGACGGACAGGCTCATGAGCGCCTCCCCTTCTGCTCCTTGGTCACCAACCAGTTGATGGCTGAGAAGAACATGACGACGACGAACACACCCCAGGCAATCGCCGCACCATAGCCGTAGCGGTTCTCCTGGAAGGCGACAGAGTAGAAGTACATGACCATCGTCAGACCCGAGTTGCCCACGCCACCGGCCGATGCCGCTCCCGAGGAGTTGGAGGAGGTCAGCACCTGAGACTCAGTGAAGGACTGCAGCGAGCCGATCGTGGACATGAGCGTGACGAACAGGACGATCGGCCGGAGCTGAGGCAAGGTGATCTTGAAGAAGATCTGCCAGGAGTTGGCGCCGTCAATGGCAGCGGCCTCGTACTGCGTCTTGTCGATGGCCTGGAGCCCGGCCAGAATGAGCAGGGCGTTGTAACCCACGAAGCTCCACGTCGTCAGGCAGGCGATTGCGATCTTGATACCCCACTCGCTCTGCAGCCAGGGAATCGGGTCCCCACCGAACAGGCTCACCAGGGCGTTGGCCAGGCCAAAGCGTGAGGAGAAGATCGAAGAGAAGAGGATACCCATAGCCACCATCGAGGTGACATTGGGGACCAGGTAGATCACCCGATAGGTCGTGGACAGACGCAGGGTCGAATTCAGCATGAGGGCGACGATGGTCGCCAGGGTCAGGGTTGGGACCGTGCACATCACCCACAAGATGAGGGTATTGCTCAGGGACTTGTAGAACAGCCTGTCTGTGATGAGGTACTGGAAGTTCTCTAGCCCGATGAAGTGGATGTCCCCCAGTCCTGACCAGTTGGTGAAGGCGAGCAGCATGGTGAAGACCATGGGCATCGCCCCGAAGGCGAGGAAGAAGAGAAAATAGGGTGAGATCGCCAGGTAGGGGGACCACGAACCGCGTTGACGGCGCCGACCGCCTCGGCTGCTGCCGCCCGCCCTGTGGGCGGCAGCAGCCGAGGTCGTTCGGAGGGAAGGATGAGCCACCATCGTGCCTCAGACCGTCAGGCCGATCTGCTTGGCGATGCGCTTGGACTCCTCCACGGCGTCCTTCCACGCAGCCTCGGGGTCCTTGCCTGAGGACTCGACCAGATCGATCTGGGCGATGAAGGGAGCCTGGACGGCGGAGTGGTTGGGGTCCTCGTAGAGGACCTCGATCGTCTCAGCGACGGCACCGAAGACCTCGGCGGCCTTCTGCCCACCCAGGAAGTCCACCGGTCCCGCGACCTGCGGGTCGGAAAAAGCCTCAGGAGTGGACGGGAAGTTGCCCTTGTCCACGTATTCCAGGACCTGGTTGGCCGGGCTGAGAATGAACTTGATGAGCTCGAAGGAGGTCTCGGGGTCAGCCACTCCCGCCGGGATCGTGAGGAAGGAGCCGCCGTTGTTGGTGGCGGGGCCTGGGTGGGCACACACGTGCCACTTCCCTGCCGTCTCCGGAGCGTCAACCATGAGGTCAGCCAGGTGCCAGGAGGCGCCGAAGTCCGCGGGCAGGCGGCCCTCATTGACTGCCGCGGCGGTATCAGCGGTGTTGGACTCGATCTTGGCTACGATGCCAGCGTCAAGGGCCTTCATCGCCGTGTCCCACGCCTCGCGGATGTGGTCGCCATCGCCGATGTACGTGCCCGACTCATCGATGTATCCCTTGCCTGACTGGGGCCAGACCGTGTCGAAGATGCCGGAGGTGTTACGGACCAGGAAGGTATCCGGCTTGGCGTCCAGAAGCTTCTTGCCCAGCTCAATGAACTCGTCCCAGGTGCGGATCGCCGCAGCAAGCTCATCAGGGTCAGAGGGCAAGCCCGCTTCCTCAAAGACGTCAAAGCGGTAGAACAGGGCGGTCGGGCCGATGTCGATCGGAACACCCAGCTGCTTGCCGTCCGTGGTCGTGGCCTGAGCCCACTTCCACTCCAGGTACGTGGACTTGAGGTCCTCGGCCCCCAGGGTGTTGAGGTCCACGAAGTAGTCGGCGTGCTGACGGAAGAACGCGATGTCCTCACCCTTGACGCCGGCGATGTCCGGCAGGCCGCTGCCTGCGGTAAATGTGGTGGTGAGCTTCTGCTTGAAGTCGCCACCGATAACGTCCTGGCGCACAGGATGGTCCGGGAACTGCGCGGCCACAGCGTCCAAGACGTCCTTCCCAAAGCCCTCGGGCCAGGTCCACAGGACCATCTCGTCACTACCCGAGCCGCTGCTCTTGGAGGGGGAGGTTGAGGTCGAGCACCCCGCCATGGCCCCCGCACCGAGCACGCCCAGGCCGAGGGCGCCGGTGCGCATCAACGTGCGTCGCGACAGCTGCATCGCAGTCTCCTTGTCTGCTTGGGCGGGACCGCTGCGTGACCCCGCCACGTCCACCCCGGCCATCGGGGTGGACGTTGATCAAATTTTGTCATGCCACCCGGGAACCGTCGCACCGCGCCGTGATACCAGGAGAGACTCACTCCCTGGGTGCGCGGGGGAACGAAGAGGCTGTCACAGTTTCGCCTCCCTTGGTGAACTGCTAGTTAACTCTGCGAACAGGCCGATAGACATGGTTCTTCAATTCCCATCGGGCGATCCCGACGCACCGTAGCGTAGCATCTCGTGGCGACTCATGACACATCCTGACGTCCTTGATCGATTGTGCACATTTTTTCTCTCCCTCAGCTACGCTCCTGCCATGCTGAAGTCCGTTCGGCAGGAGTCCGTTCTCGCCCTCCTGCAAGCGCGAGGGAGCGCCAGTATCACCGAGATCGCTGATGCTCTGGGCGTCAGCCCTGCAACGACGCGGCGCGACATCATGTCCCTGGAGAAGAAGGGCCTACTCACCCGGACCTGGGGAGGGGCACAGATCCCCACCGACATCGATGACCCCTTCCAGGAGGAGGTCGGCCGCAACGGCTCCGCGAAGCAGCGCATTGGCGCCGCCGCCGCGTCCCTGGTCAAGGATGGGGACACCGTCATCCTTGATATCGGAACGACCCTCCTGTACGCGGCCATGGCCCTGGCCTCCCGCCGCATCACCGTCGTGACCGCCTCCATCCCGGTGTTCGAGCACCTACGGGGCCGGCCCAATATCCGGCTCACGCTCCTGGGCGGGCACTGGTCAGAGGCCTATCAGTGCTTCGACGGCCTGCCTGTGGTTGACGCCCTGGCCCGCCAGCAGGCTGACCTGGCCTTCCTGGGGTGCTCAGGGCTGTCTGAGACAGGGCGGGTCAGAGACACCTCCCACTCCCAGGCAGCCATCAAGAGGGCGATTCTCCAGGCAGCCAGCTCCAGCTACCTGCTCTTCGACGCCGACAAGCTCGTCGGGCAGGGTGACTCCTCGCCCTTCGATGTCACCGCAGTCGATGGCATCATCACCGATGCGTCTCTTCCCGAGCCCCTGGCACGGATCTGCCAGGACTCGTCCTCATCCGTCATCACAGCCTGACCATGACGCGGCCCCTGCCACCCCGGCCAGCTGCCGCGACCGAGCATCCACCCATCGGCACGGCCCCACCCCCAGTGCCCCGCCACAACACACCGACGTCTTGATAGGAGGCCCCGTGCACAAGGACCGCACACTGGTCGAGGAGCGCATCGAGGAGCTGCGCTGGCGCCTGGCCCCCCACCTGTACCGGGTCATCGCCCCGTTGTCCGCCACAGCATGGAAGGTTCCTGGCGAGCCGGTCCCCTTTGAGCAGGCACGCGCCCACGACCTGGGCGGCAGCTTCACCGCGCTGCCCGTGGGCAGCTGGTGGGGACCGGCCTGGAGCACCTGGTGGATCCGCGTTGACGGCACGCTGCCCACCGGCCTCCCCCAGGAGGATCGCGAGCGTCTGGAGATGCGCATCGACCTGGGCTTCGAGGGGGACTGGGCAGGTAATCAGTCCGAGGGCACGGTCTTCACCATCGAGGGGCACCCGCTCAAGGGCGTCAATCCCATGAACCGCACTGTGCGCCTGGCCCGCGGGACCACGGCAGAACGGCTCCGGCAGGCCGGCACCCCCATCATCGGCGCCGACGGCGGCGTCAGCCTGTATATCGAGGCCGCCGCCAACCCCAATATGGGCGACTACATGAACAAGCCGAGCCCCAACGGCGATCTGCCCACGCGCAGCCCCGACCCGCTGTGGCAGTTCCGCGGGGCGGAGCTGGTGTGCCGAGACGACGAGGTGTGGCACCTCAACCTGGACGTTGAGGTGCTTGACGGCCTCATGCGACGCCTCCCTGAGGACTCCACCCACCGGGCCGTCCTGCTGCGTGGCCTGGAGAAGGCCACTGACGCCGTCGACTCGGCCGGGATCGTCGCGGGCGCCGCCGCTGCACGCAAGATCCTGGCCCCGCTCATCGCCTCGGGGGCCAACGCCTCGGCCCAGCACTTCACTGCCGTAGGCCATGCCCACATCGACTCCGCCTGGCTGTGGCCACTGCGCGAGACCCGCCGCAAGGTGGTACGGACCTACTCCAACGTCGTCGCTCTGGCCGAGGAGTACCCCGACCTCCACTTCGCCTGCACCTCAGCCCAGCACTACCAGTGGCTCAAGGAGGGCTCGGCCGAGGTCTTCTCCCGGGTCAAGGAGCTTATCGACGCCGGCCAGTGGGACGTCGTAGGAGGAATGTGGGTCGAGTCGGACACGAACCTGCCCAGTGGTGAGTCCCTCGTGCGCCAGCTGACTAGCGGCCTGAGGTGGATGCAGCGTGAGCTGGGCGTGCGCCCGGACTGCCTGTGGCTTCCCGACTCCTTCGGCTACACCGGAGCCATGCCGCAGATCGCACGGCTGGCAGGAATGAAGTGGTTCTTCACCCAGAAGATGTCCTGGAACCAGACCAACACCCTGCCCCACCACTCCTTCTGGTGGGAGGGGATTGACGGCACTCGCATCTGGACCCACTTCCCGCCCGTGGACTGCTACGACTCCATCATCAGCCCTGAGGAGGTGACCAAGGCCGAGCGGAATTTCAAGGAGAAGGGCCGCACACCTTTCTCCCTGCTGCCCTTCGGCTACGGCGACGGCGGAGGCGGTCCGGTGCGTGAGATGGTTGAGCGCGCCCGGCGCTTCGCCGATCTGGAAGACGCTCCACGGATCGAGCTGGGCTCCCCTGACAGCTTCTACCGTGCTGCGATCGAGCACGAGGACCAGGCCCCGGTGTGGCGAGGGGAGATGTACCTGGAGTTCCACCGTGGCGTCTACACCTCCAACCACGCGCTCAAGCAGGGCAACCGACGCACTGAGGCCGCCCTGAGCGCGCTGGAGTGGCTGGCCGCCATGGCCGGGCGGGTCGGCGCCCCCTATCCGCACGAGGAGCTGGAGTCCCTGTGGCAGCGCATGGAGCTGCTCCAGTTCCATGACATCCTGCCTGGTTCGTCCATCGCCTGGGTCAATCGTGAGGCCCGTGAGGAGTACTCGCGCCTAGCCGCTGAGATCGAGGCCCTGACCGGGCGCGCCTGGGCGGCGCTGACCGCCCAGGCCCAGGACGACGCCGTGAGCACCGCTGGCCAGGCCACCTCCTGGCTCCATGACCTGCCTGAGATGACGGTACTCAACCCTGCGCCCCAGGCGAGGCGCGAGGTGGTGGACCTGTCCGCTGCTCCGGGTGGTCAGCCGGCCAGCGGCGACCGCACCCCCCGGCTGGCGCTGGTCGAGCTGGGCGGTCGGTGTGCTCTCCCGCTCGCCCAGGCCACCGTCGAACCACGTCACCAGGTGAGCCTGACTCGCCGCGACACCCAGCTCGTGCTCGACAACGGACTCGTGCAGGCCGTGATCGGCCCTGACGGCAACCTGAGCTCGGTGACAGACCTGGCGAGTGGTCGCGAGCTGCTGCTACCGGGGACGGCGGGCAACAGACTCGTCCTCCACCCTGACCACCCCAGCTGCTTCGACGCCTGGGAGCTGCAGCACCACTACCGTCATGGGCGCACGGAGATCAACGCCGTTGACGCCATCGACGTCACGGTCGACACCGAGCTGCGCGCCCAGGTCAGGGTGCGCCGCTCCTTTGGCTCCTCCACAGCCGTCCAGACGATCACACTGGACGCGGACTCCCGTTGCCTCGACCTGGGGCTGGACATCGACTGGCAGGAGCGGGCCCGCGTGCTCAAGGTCGACTTCCCGCTGGCGGTGCGGGCCACCCACTCGGTCGGGGAGATCCAGTTCGGTTCCATCGAGCGTCCCATCGCCCCCAACACCTCATGGGACGAGGCTCGCTTTGAGACCAGCGCCCACCGCTGGCTGCTGCTGTCCGAGCCCGGCTACGGGGTGGCCCTGGCCAACGAGTCGACCTACGGTCACGACGTCCTGCCTGCCGGGGGCAGCGCGACGGCGCCCACCAGCGGTGTCACGGCACGCCTGACCCTGCTGCGCTCACCCCAGGCTCCTGACCCGGAGGCTGACCGTGGTCACCACTCGATCCGCTACGCCCTGGTTGCTGGCGCCGACCTGGCCAGTGCGCGCCAGGCCGGTGAACGTGCCAATGAGCCCGTCAGGCTGATGCCCGGGGCCCTGCATCTGCCGCCGCTAGCGAGGGTAGATGGCCTGACTCCGGCCTCGGCCGCGGTGGTCGACACCGTCAAGACCGCCTTCGATCGCAGCGGTGATCTCGTGCTGCGGCTGCATGAGGATGCCGGCGCCCACAGCATCATCGACCTCACACTGGCCATTGACGCAGCCGGTATCGGGGAGGTGGACCTGCTGGAGGATCCGGTGGACCACCCCACCCAGGAGCTGCCTGACGGCGCCCTCGCCGCTGGCGCGCCTGTACGCCTGTCCCTCCACCCCTTCCAGATCCTCACCCTCAAGGTGGCCCTCGCATGAAGCTTCTTCTCATCTGCCTCGACGGCCTGCGTGCCGACCTGGCCATGCCCTCCCTGGTGGCGGCGGATCCGGCTTTCGCCTCCCCTGACCACCCATCTGACCCACGCTTCGTGTGCGAGCAGGTTGCCAGTGGCGGCACGGTGCCAGACCACACCCTCAGTCTCGATGAGGTACCCGGGTGCCTGGCCCCTACACTGACCAGGCTGGCGCGTGGGGACGAGACCAGCCAGGGACGGCTGATCCCTGTGTGGATGACTCCGCCCACCGACTCCGGACCGGGCTGGGCCTCGCTACTGACCGGCTCCACCCACGAGCAGTGCAACGTGTGGTGGAATGAGTTCGTGGGCCATGACCTGGCCAGGCGCCCGGACATCCTCTCACGGCTGTTCTTCGCCAACCCGGCTGCGCGTACCATCGCCGCGGCCACCTGGGACGCCTTCACTCAGGCCAGTGGCCCTGGCCCGATCATCCACTCGCGCGTAGACCAGCAGCGCACTGGTCAGCACCAGCTCTTCCACCCGGGCCATGATGGTTCCTTGGAGTCCTTGCTCGCCTCAGATGACGCGGTGCGCACCTGGGCCTCATGGAAGCTGTTGCACGAGGGACCGGACGGGGCCGTGGTCTACCTTGAGGGGGTCGACGCGACCGGCCATGCCTATGGCGCCGATTCCGCCAGGTACCGTGAGGCGGTCTCACGGGTGGATGAGGCCACGCGTCATCTCGTCAAGGCTGTGTCCGAGCGTCATGAGCAGCTGGGTGAGGACTGGCTCATTGCGGTCACCACCGACCACGGACACAAGCCTGAAGGCGGTCATGGTGAGGATGAGGTCGAGGTCCGCCGTTCCTTCCTGATCGTCCACCGAGTGGGGGGCCCGCTGCCCGCTGCCGCCACCAGGCCCTCGGTACTGCGCCCTGAGCAGGTGATGAACCTGCTGCTGGAGTGTGTCGGTGCGCAGCAGGGGTCATGGCAGGCCCCCGACCTGGGCGTCCTGCGCGACATCACTGCGACCGGCCCCACGCGGGACCCGCGTTTCGAGTGGTGACCCCCTCGCCCGCCCCCGTCCCAGGCGCCTGCTGGCCCCTGGGATCCTGCCGGGCTCCGAGCAGCTCAGTGGGGCGAGGAGACGGTCCCGCCACTGCCCCACACGCGCAGGCGTGTGAGACGTCCCTGGAACGGATCAGCCTCCTGCCCTCCGTACTCACCTGCACCCACGCGCCAGCGCCATGGACCGGCCAGGAGAGGCAGCCGGCTGTGGCCGTCATCGCGTCCGACCCGGTCGCCGTCGACCCACAGACCACAGGCACGCGCCGCCGCGTCCTGCGGCGCACCATCTCCAGCCTGGCTCCAGCCGCCACTGATGACCACCGTGACCTGCGCACCCACCTCGAGCTCGTGGGAGGTCTGCCAGGTCTCAGCCCACGGGCGCTGCCCAGGCCCTGTGCCTCCCTGCGCGCCAGCAAGGTAAGCCTGCCAGCCAAGGAAGTTCTCGGTCGACAGGCTCAGTGCCGCCAGCGGCTCAGGCGAGCCATCCGGTGCGCTCAGTCCCGATGTCAACCGGCACATGATGACCTGCCAGGAGTCAGGCATTGTGCGGGGCAGACTGATCTCCAGTTCCATGACATGGCGGCCACCAAGCTCAAGCGTGAGCTCACTCGAGGCCAGGACCTGCGGGTCGGACTCCTCCATCAACAGCTCCAGGCCATCGGCCTGCCAAGGCCGCTTCTGGCCACCCAGGGACGCAGGGAGCGGGAAACGGAACTGGTCCTGCGGGCGCGCCAGGGCCAGGGCGCGGCGGGCCGCGACCGAGGCCATGACTGTGCCGTCACTGGCACCGGGGCTGAACGACACGACCTCGCACTGGCCCCGGTCCGTGTCAAAGCAGTACAAGCGGGCCGCCCCGCCGCCACCGTAAGGAAGCTCCTGGTAGTTGACGGCGTGGATCTCGCGCCCCTGGTAACGCAGGCGGGTCGAGGGCCACTCGTGCCCGCCCAGGACGAGGAAGACCTGCTCATGCCCGGCCAGCACCTGGATCAGGCGCTCGCCGTGCTCGGTCAGCTCGCCGGGACCGGTGGGGACGCCGTCGCTATCGCGATGGTGGAGGGCGACGTCATGAGTCACGAGGACGGTCGGCAGCTGCGGGTGCGCGGCCAGCAGCTCCTGGGCCCATCGGTAGGTCTGCTGAGTCGGCCGCCAGTCCAGGGTGAGCACCGCGACCCGGAGGGCCTCGTCCCCGCCCACCGGCAGGACCTTCCAGGTGGAGTACCCGCCTGGCCCAGTCACCACCGGCGTCTGGCTCAGGCCCGCCTCCGACAGCGCCTGAACGAGGTCACCGTGCGGACCAAAGGCCCGGAGGAAGGGAGTGGTCCCGCGGGAGTCGTCTGTGGTCTGGTCGATGTCATGATTGCCGGCTACCACGCTCATCCCCGCGCCCAGGCTGCGGCATCCCTGCGCCAGGACGGTGGCGGCCGACTCACACTCCTGCGCCCACCCATGCTCGGTGACGTCCCCCACGTGGATGACGTGCGCGACCGGCCCGGTCTGGCAGGAGCGGGCGATCTCACGTGCCTGGGAGAAGGTGCGTTCCAGGAGGTCCGGGCGCTCACGCTCACCGTCGAAGAGGTACTGCGTGTCTCCAATGACGAGGAAGGCAAAACGTGCCATGTCTACTGGCTCCTTCCCAGGAAGGCGGGATGAGGTGTCGTTATCCCACTCTACGCTTGCCATCATCCTTTACTCACTCTCAATACCACAGCGCATGATGAAAGATGTCATCACACCTTGATACATGAGCAACACGTATTATCCCTCTTCTATCGTCAGGAGCGTCTTGCATGAGCACTGAACACGGCTGCCACACCGGCCCCACCCCCGCGGGGGGATCGCTGCCCTCCCAGGTCCAGGCCATCTTGTTCGACATGGATGACACTCTCGTCGACTCTGAACGCGCCTGGGTCGCCGCCGCGAACCGTCTGTGGACCGAGGGCGGAGCCACCTGGCCCGCCCCGGTCATCCCCGGAGGCACGATTGAGGACCTGGCCAAGGCCTACCAGGACGAGCTGCCCGGGGCAGACCTGCAGGCCACCACGGCCCGCCTACTGATCCTGCTCGACGAGGAGCTGGGAGACCACGTGAGCCCCATGCCCGGCGCGGCGGAGCTGGTGGGCCGGATCAACCCGGCGATCCCGATCGCCGTAGCGTCCAACTCCCCCTCCGCCGTCGTGCGCCGTACCATCACCGCGCTGGGCTGGGACAGCCGCTTCCGTGCCATGCTGGGTACTGACGACGTCGCCCGCTCCAAGCCCGCCCCAGACCTCTACCAGGAGGCTGCCCGTCGCTGTGGCGCCGAGCCCAAGCACTGCCTCATCTTCGAGGACTCCCCGATGGGCGCCCAGGCCGCCCTGGCCACAGGAGCCTTCGTCGTCACGCTCGGCCGCACCACCACGGGCGACGCCGTCGTCCCCGACCTCCTCGACCCACTCATCACCTCCTGGAACCCGGAGCCGCTGTCATGATTGATTCCCCCAGCCTCACCACCGCCCCACGCCCCCACCTCGTTCCCAGTCCCCAGGTCCTGTCATGGCTGCCCGGCAGCGTGAGCCTGGCCGGCGGCGTGCACGTCAGCGGCGGTGAGCTGGCACCCGATGCGGTGGCCGTCCTCATCGAGCGTCTCACCCGCTCTGCCGGCACCGGCCGCACTGACGCCCCGGAGGCGACCGAGCTGCGTCTGACCCACGATCCCTGCGTACCTGAGGAGGGCTACAGGCTCCTCGCGCAGGACGGAAAGATCACCCTGGCCGCCCGCACGCCCGCCGGCTTCGGGTGGGGAGTACAGACGATCCTCCAGCTCCTGCCGGCGCGGGTCCTCGGCCCCGGGCCGATTGACCCCGCCAGCCTCGTGCTGCCGGCAGTGCGCATCGAGGACGCCCCTGCCCACTCCTGGCGCGGCTCGCACCTGGACGTGGCACGCCACTTCCTGCCTCTCCAGGGGCTCGAGCGCCATCTGGAGATGATGGCGCTGCACAAGCTCAACGTCCTCCATCTTCACCTCACTGACGACCAGGGCTGGCGCCTGCCCGTGGAGGACTACCCCCTGCTCACCGACGTCGGCGCCTGGCGCCCCGGTGACGTCCCCGGCCACCAGCCTGCGCCGGACACCAATGACTGTGATGACGTGGCCCACCACGACGGCGTGCGCCACGGAGGCTTCTACACCGTGGCTGAGATCCGCCACCTGGTGGCGCGAGCACGTCAGCTGGGGATCACGATCATGCCCGAGGTGGACATGCCCGGGCACATGGAGGCGGCGATCGCCGCCTATCCCGAGCTGGGGTGCGGCCACCCGCGCCACCCGCGCACCTGCTGGGGCATCTCCTGGCACGTCCTGTCCCTGACCCGTACAACCCTCGACTTCTGCCGCACCGTCCTGGACACGGCCATGGACCTGTTCCCAGGCTCCCCCATCCACGTTGGCGGGGACGAGTGCCCTGGGGAGGAGATGCTCATCGACCCGCGCACGCGCGAGACCATGGCACGGATCGGGGCCAGCACCCGGGCCCAGGCACAGGCGTGGTTCGAGGCCGAGGTGTGCTCCCACGTACTCAGTGCCGGGCGACGGGTCGTGGCCTGGGACGAGGTGGTCGAGGGCGAGATCGACCCAGCGGTGACGATCATGTTGTGGCGGGACTGGGGGAGCTTCGCCGACACAGCTCTCACCCGCGGACATGACCTCATCGCCGCTCCCGCCTCACTGACCTACTTCGACTATGACCAGGTGACCGGCCCCCACCGTCCGGTGTCGATCGGCCAGGCCCTGCCACTGGAGAGGACCGCCGGGTTGAGCACATTCCTCCGGCGCTGCGCAGGCACCGGGACCGGTCACCTGCTCGGCGGGCAGTTCCAGCTGTGGACGGAGTACGTGCGTACCTGGTCGCGCGCGGAGAACCTCTTGTGGCCGCGCGGGGCCTCCATCGCCCAGCAGCTGTGGAGCGGAAGCTCCGCAGGTGCCGCCAGCTATGCCGAGCTGGGCTGCCATCTCGAACGGCTCACCGCCTGCGAGGTCGCCTGGTGCCGTGAGGAAGAAGTCCTCGCCGCTCACCCCGATCAGGAGCGTGCTCGCACGACGAGCGGCGAAACCGCGACTGCCGCATATGCAGGCTGACAGGAGCACAATGATGAGCGTTCAGAGGCAACGGACCAATCCAGCGGGGCCAGCGCTGCGCGAGGCCTTGGAGTCATGGGCCCGACGTATCGCCACACAGTGTGGTGATGACGCGGCCCAACGCTTTACTCAGCTCATGCTGGACACCTGGGAGACCACGATGACGTGGCATGGCGATCGAGTCTTCGTCATCACGGGCGACATCCCAGCGATGTGGCTACGTGACTCCTCAGCCCAGGTTCTTCCGTTTATGCGGCTGCTGGACCTACCCGAGGTCGAGCGCACCGTGCGCGGCCTGGTCGCCGAGCAATGGCGGTGCATCAGCGTGGATCCGTACGCAAATGCCTTCAATGCCGGTCCCACTGGAGCGCACTTCGACAGCGAGGATGTTGATCTCAGCCCTGATTTATGGGAGCGAAAGTATGAGATCGACTCGCTGGCCTTCCCGATCAGGCTGGCCGATCATCTCTGGCGTGCCACTGCTGACTCCTCCCACCTGGATGCCACTGCTCACCAGGCGTGTCAGCGGATCGTTGACCAGTGGGAGCTCGAACAAGACCACTCCCGCTCCACCTATCGTCATATCCGCCCCAGTGAGCCGATTGACACCTTGCCCCGTGAGGGCCGAGGCGCACCCGTAGCGGTCACCGGCATGACCTGGAGTGGTTTCCGTCCTTCCGACGACGCCTCCACATACGGCTACAACATTCCTGCTCAGCTCATGGCTGTCTCAGCGCTACGCGCGGTATCCCGCTTCGCTACCGAGCTGTGGCATGACGATGCGCTGGCACAGCAGGCCGCAAGGGTGGCGCAGGAGATTGCTGACGGTGTGGAGAGCTACGGGAGGGCTGGAGAACGGTATCTCTATGAGGTCGACGGTCTCGGCGGCAAGCTCGCCATGGATGACGCCAATATGCCGTCGCTGTTGTCACTCCCTCTCACCTCGGATATCAGCGTGGACGACCCGTCATATCGAGCCACACGTCAGTGGGTGCTGAGTGAAGACAACCCCTTCTTCTACCAGGGCACCTGTGCTCGAGGTATCGGTTCCCCGCACACGCCTGACGGCTATGTCTGGCACATTGCCCTCGCTGTGCAGGGACTCACCGGCGATCTGGAGGAGGCCCGTGAGTGCTTGGCCATGATCCTGGCGACCGATGCCGGCACGGGGATGACGCACGAGAGCTTCCATCCCGATGATCCCACCCAGTTCACTCGTGCTTGGTTCTCGTGGTCGAACTCGATGGCCTGCGAGCTCATGATGGATATCGTCGAGCGTTCCTGACCACGGCCCCGGGCCCGGGAGCACGTGCGGCCCCGGCACACCAGGCCGGGGCCGCACGAGGACAGGGAGAACCGTGAGAGATCAGTGCCCGAAGGTCTTGGCGACCAGCGGGTTGCGTTCGATGTAGCCGTCGAGAACGCGGCGGGCGACATTGACTGAGTCCACCAACGGGTGCGATGCCAAAGCCCGCCACGCCAAGGTCTCGTCGCCGTGGAGCGCAGCCTCGATCACCAGCTCCTCGCACCCCTTGACCATGGTGACCAGGCCAGCCTCGGCTCCGGTCAGCGGGGCTACGCGTTGGGGGTGAACGCCGTCGGCGTCAACCACGCACGGCAGCTCGACGACGGCGTCCTCACGCAGCTGCGGGAGGAGCAGGCCCCGGCCATCACGACGGTGAGCGTCGCTGTTGCCCACATCCAGGATCATTCGGGCAGGAGTACCGGTGGCGATCGCGGTCATGAGATCCAGCGCGACCTGCTGGTAGCCGCCACCAGCGATGTCCTCAGCACGACGTCCAGCCCGCTCCGAGGCCTCGCGGGACTCAGCCATATACGTCGCCTCACGCTCGTCGTGCGCCTGGGTCCACAGCTGACCGGCCTGGTCAGGGTGATCGGTGACCTGCTGATAGAAATCAGCCTGCTGCTGGTGCAGGAACTGGCCACGAGTCTGCGCCTCGCTACGGATTCGCGCGACCGACTCGCGGTTGAGGTAGTAGTAGAAGAGGTACTCATTGGGCAGCATGCCCAGGGCTCGGATCCAGTCGGCGCCGATGGTGCGCGTCTCTTCCATATGGTCCAGAGCGGCGTCGTCGGCCAGGAGCGCGGGAAGCCGGTCAGCTCCGCCAACCTCCAGGCTGCGGAGCCAACCCAGGTGGTTGAGGCCGACATAGTCAAAGTCGACGCCGGTGCCTTCACCCACCTGTGAGACGCGTGCTGCATCTCCGCCAACCGCCGTCGTCGCTCGACGCACCAGACCAATCGGGGTGTCGCAGATACCGACGACGCGCTCACCAAGGACCTGACGCATCGCCTGGGTGATGATGCCGGCAGGGTTGGTGAAGTTGATGACCCAGGCCTCAGGAGCGACCTCACGCAAGACGCGTGCTAATTCCATGGCGACGGGAACCGTGCGGAAGGCATAGGCGTAGCCACCCGCGCCAACCGTCTCCTGCCCCAGAACGCCTTCATCAAGCGCCACCAGCTCATCGGTGACACGGCCGCAGGTTCCGCCCTGACGCATGGCAGAGAAGACAAAGTCTGCTCCGCACGCAGCCTCACGCAGATCAGTCGAGGCCGCAATGCGCGGCGCCTGAGGGTAGTCAAGAGAGGCGATGACTGCCGCCATCGCGTCCAGCCGCATCTGGTCGACGTCGTACAGACAGACCTCATCAACAACCAGGCCGGGATAGAGCCCCGATCCGGCGCGTGCGGCCGCAAGTACCTCAATCACTTGCGGGACACGGAAGCCTCCGCCTCCGACAATCAGCAGCTTCATGCGAATAACACCTCCGTGTCAGAGCCCTCCAGATCGGTCAGGGGGGCGTGGGTAGATTCTGCGGTTGTCACAACCGTTTCCAGCTCATCAAGCCGACAAACCGGCAGCAGGCCGGAGCCAGGAAACTTGTCACTTGTGGCGAGCAGGCAACGCCGTTCCGCGGCACTGCGGATGGCATGCTTCACCGGCACCTCCGTGCCAGTGGAGTCCATGACGACGCCGTCATCACGGACACCAGAGGTGCCTATGAAGGCGATGTCGGCGCTCAGGTCGCGCAAGGCGTTCTCCGTCAGCGTGCCCACCATCGACAGATACGACGAACGCAGCAGGCCACCGAGGACAATCACTTCAACGCAGCGGTCCTCGCGCAGCTCGTCGACGACCGCCAGCGAGGCCGTGACAACAGTGACTCTCCTGCCACGCAAGTGACGCGCGACCGCCGCACAGGTGGTGCCAATATCAATGACCACCACATCACGGTCGTTGACCAGCTCAGCGGCCGCAGCCCCGATCCGTTCCTTCTCGCTGGAGGACCGCTGGGCGACATGATGGAAAGGCATGTCCTCAACCTCGACCGCCCCGCCGCCACGCACGCGTTGCAGGACGCCCTGCCGATCCAAGGTATTGAGGTCGCGCCTAATGGTTGACGCTGAGACATCAAGCCGGGCAGCCAGATCCGTCACGGACACACCGCCAGCGGCCGAGACAATCTCGACAATCCGGGAGCGTCGCTGCTGAGCCAACATAGCTGCATCATACCGCACTCGTGATCAATTTTGAGCGATATTGCGCACTCGTGACCTTTTCGGCGTAGAGTGTCATGAGAAACGTGAGCCAAATCCCTGACAAGGAGGACAGGATGACGACTCCACCGCCCCACGCCAGAGTGTCAGACACGCAAGACACCCTGACCTCCGCAGTGCGTCCGGCGCCAGGCAGCGACCACCCGGTCTGCGTGATCGGACCGCTCTTCCTCGACGTCGTCATGACGGGACTACGCCACGCCCCGCGGCCAGGAGAAGAGCAGTGGGTCGACCAGTGCGCCATCATGGCTGGCGGCTGCGCCAATCAGGCAGTAGCACTCGCACGCCTGGATCTTCCCGTCACACTGCGCTCATACCTGGGCACTGACCAGGCTGGTCGCCTCGTCCGCACGCATCTCGAAGCGGAAGACATTGACCTCGGCTCCTGCCCAGAGGTCCCCACACAGAGCGTCACTGTCTCCCTGTCCTTCGACGGTGACCGTGCGATGACGACGGCAGGCAGCGACGAGTCCCCCGCGTTAGACGGCGTGCAGACCACTCCGTCCGCCGTGGTCGCCGACTTGCGCGCGGTCGAGACCGGCCGCGCCGCGTTAGAGCACTGGTCGACACAGGCTCATCCGCCCGTAGTCCTGGGAGACGTCGGCTGGGACGACACCGAGCGATGGGACCCCGCTGATCTCGACCCCCTCGACCTGGTGCACGTGTTCGTCCCCAACGAGGTCGAGGCTCAGCGTTACACACGTACACGTAGCCCTCACGACGCCGCCCGCGCACTGGCCGAGCGCGTACCCCTCGCCGTTGTCACCTGCGGGCCGCAGGGCGTCGTCGCCGTCAGCGAGGGGCAGGAGATCAGCCTGCCCGCTGCTCCGGTGACGCCTCTTGACCCCACAGGAGCGGGAGACTCCTTTAGCGCAGGTCTGTTGTGGGGACTGGCACACCGGCTCAGCCTGCGAGGTGCTCTGTCCTTCGCTTCGCTTACCGCCGCGTGCACCCTGCGAGCACCGGGCGGATCAGCAAATGCCCCACGTCTGCCACACGTCGCTCAGCTCGCACGCAGCCTCGAGCTACCAGACGGCTACGACCTGAGCTTCCTCGATCTCATCTCGTCCTAGGAGCAGCCCTCACTCTGCCTTTACTCAGTGTCGAGTAAGACAGCACACAACCAAGGAGAAACCATGTCACACCCCACCACCTCCTCAAGCTCACTCATTCCAGGCTCCTTCTCACGGCGTCGTCTCCTCATGGGCTCGTCAGCCCTGGCAGCCATGGGGCTGCTTGCTGCATGCACCCCGTCGGGGAGCTCGTCCTCGTCCTCCGCAGCGCCCGTCGATGTCAGCACTGACATCTCCGGCGTCGGGGACGTCACGCTGACCGTGTGGGACCAGGAAGTCCGTGGCGGCCAGAACGAGCAGATGGAACGGCTCAACAAGGCCTTCATGGACACGTACCCCAACGTCACCATCAAGCGGGTCTCTCAGTCCTTCGATGACCTACAGACCACTCTGCGCCTCGCCCTGTCTGGCGACGATGCGCCTGACGTCGTCGAAGCCAATAACTCACGTTCGACCATGGGCGCCTTCGTCGCAGCCGGGCAGCTCATCTCCCTCGACCCGTGGATCTCTGCCTACGGCTGGGACAAGAGCTACTCCGCGTCCATCCTGTCCTACTCCTCCTACTCCGCAGACGGTAAGACCTTCGGCTCTGGCTCCCTATGGGGCCTGCCCCAGGTAGGCGAGGCAGTCGGTATCTACTACGTTCCTTCGCGCCTGGCCGAGCTGGGTCTAGAGCCGCCGAGCAGCTGGGAGGAGCTGACGGAGCAGCTCGCTACCATCAAGGCTGCCGGCAAGGTGCCGCTGATGCTCGGTAACGTCGAGAAGTGGCCCGCTCTGCACGTCTTCGGCCCGGTTCAGGGCGCCCACGTACCGGCGGACGACGTCCGTTCCCTCGGCTTCGGCAACGCGGGAGCCAGCTGGAAGACCGAGGAGAACCTCGCGGCGGCAACCCAGGTCCAGGAGTGGGCAGCCAAGGGATACTTCAATGAGGGCTTCAACGGCGTCGACTACGACACCGTGTGGCAGGACTTCTCGACTGGCACAGGCACCTACCTCATCGCCGGTTCGTGGCTAGCCCCCGACCTGAAGGCGGTCCTAGGCGACGACGTCGCTTTCATGCTTCCGCCTGCCTCCAAGGCCATCGGCAAGCCGGCAACGACCGGAGGCACGGGCCTGCCCTTCGCTATCACCTCTGCGGCGAGGAACCCGAATGTGGCAGCTGCCTACATCGATTTCATTACGAACGCTGACGCCATGAAGGTGCTCGCTGACACCGGCAACGTCCCGATCAACGATACCGCCAGCTTCGCTGCTGATGCCGGCGGCGTCGTCGGCGAAGTGATGACTGCCTTCCAGGACCTGACAACCTCCGGCGAGGTGCTGCCGTACCTGGACTACGCCACTCCGACCTTCGACCAGGTCCTGGGCGATGCCCTCCAGCAGCTGCTCGACGGCCAGACTGAGCCGGAGGCGTTCCTCGACACCCTCGAGGCTGCCTACACCGAGTTCACTGCTTCGTGAGTCTGGCACGACTCGCCAGGTACCTCCGTCGTCACTCCTGACGACCACTCACAGGTCCAGAAGCAGCCGGGGCGGCATACCCCACCCCGGCTACTTCCGGCACCAATCTCAACCGACACCTGCCTCACCTGGTGGAAGGACTCTGATGACCACCGCCTCCGACCTCGCCCCCGCATCGACACGGCGTCGGCCTCGGTCCAAGACCAGCGGCCGCAAGGCTGTCATCATCGGCCTGCTCACTCCCCCGCTCCTCGTCTACGGCGCCTTCATGTTGTATCCGCTCGGACGCGTCGTCATGCTGTCCTTCTACGAGTGGGATGGTCTGGGTACGGGAAGCTGGGCTGGACTGAGTAACTACGTCGCCACGTTTACCGACCCACGGCTCGCAGGCTCCTTCCTCCATGCCCTCATCCTCATCATCTTCTACGCGGTCTTCCCTCTAGCGATCGGCCTTGTCCTGGCTACCTTGCTGACGCGCTCTGAGGTCAAGGGGATCGGCTTCTTCCGCACCGTGGTCTTCCTTCCCCAGGTCATCGCCATGGTGGTTCTCGCTATCGCTTGGCGTCGCATCTACGCACCGGACGGCTTGATGAACTCTGCGCTGCGCGCCGTCGGCCTTAACAGTCTCACGCGGGCGTGGCTGGGCGACTTCGCTACCGCGCTGCCCGCCGTCGGTCTCATCGGCACGTGGGTGTGCACCGGCTTGGTGACCGTGCTCCTCATGAGTGGCATCGCCGGCATCCCCCGTTCCTACTACGAGGCCGCGATGCTCGACGGCGCTGGCTGGTGGCAGCGTTTCCGGCACATCACTGTCCCAGGCGTACGGGCTGAGATTCTGGTGAGCCTCACGCTGACGGTGATCGCGGCCCTCAAGACCTTTGACCTGGTCTACGTCACTACCTCTGGCGGGCCTGGAACAAGTACCACCGTGCCCAGCTACGAGGTCTACAACCAGGCGTTCCGTCTGGGCAGCGTGGGTACCGCCTCCTCCTTGGCCGTGGTCCTCACGCTGGTGATCTTCGCGATCAACCTGACCATCAACCTGCTCGGGGAGAAGGACAAGTGAGAATCTCCAAAACCGAGCGGCTGCTCAGCTACGTCATCCTGGCTCTGTTCGCCGCGCAGGCCCTGCTCCCGGTCCTGTACGTCGTCTTCCTGTCTCTCAAGTCTGAGTCCATCGGCGACTCCTCATGGGGACACGTCGAGAACTACGCCACTGCCTGGGAACAGGGGCACTTCTCAGACTACATGCGCAACTCTGTCCTCATCGCAGTGCTGGTGGTCTGCCTCGCGTTGGTGCTGTCCCTGATGAGCGGATACGTCCTGGGGGTGCTCAAGCCTCGCGGTGGCACGGTGATCTTCTATCTCTTCCTCCTGGGAATCATGGTTCCTAGCGAGGCGATCGTCCTGCCGTTGTTCTTCGATATGCGCACCCTGGGACTGACCGACACGATCTGGGCGGTGGCACTGCCCCAGACCGCCCAGTCGCTTGCCTTCGGAACCTTCTGGATGCGCGCGTTCTTCCGCGGCGTGGACCCGGCCATTCTTGAGGCCGCACGCATCGACGGCGCCGGCGACCTGCGGATCTTGCGCTCGGTCTTACTACCGATCGCGCGTCCTGCGGTGGTCACCCAGGTGGTGCTGACCTTTATGTGGACGTGGAATGACTTCCTCATTCCCTTGGTCATGTCCCCCTCGGGCACGATGCGTACCGCGCCGCTCGGCCTGGCGTTCTTCCAGGGCCAGTACACCCAGGGTTCCACCCTGCTTGCCGCAGGCGCTGTGCTGGTAGCCGCGCCGATGGTGGTGCTCTATCTCTTCCTCCAGCGCCAGTTCATCTCCGGGATGACCGACGGCGCGGTCAAGGGCTGAGGCGTATGCCGGCTGGCGAAGCCTGAGGCGCGGCGCTCAGAGCCTCGCCAGCGGCGCTAGTCGCAGCATGAGGCGCTTGGTGGTGCGTGCACCATCAATAGTGAAGGCGACATGAGCCACGGTGGAGCGACCCGAGCCCTCGATCGCCGTCACCTCGCCCAGGCCGTAGGAGTCGTGACGGACCTGGTTCCCCACCTTCAGCCCCTGAACCGCTGCCGGCAGCTCCGACGCGTCCGCCGCCCCGCTGGCCGCGGACGACCCGTCCAGACGGGTGGGCTTGCCCCGCTTGGCTGCGTGTTCAGCGCGCCGCGCCTCGAAACGGTCCTTGGGGGTCTCGACTCTCCCGAGCTTGCCTGTGCGCCGGCCGGAGCCAATAGCGGGGGCGAAGTCGTCGTCGTCCGAGTAGGACTGCGAACCGTACCCACGTGAGCTGCCTGAGCCGAAGCCACGGCCGGATCCGAAGCCGCCCTCGCCCCAGCTGCTCCCCCAGCCGGTCCCGCCACCGCGCAGGGCGTCCATCGAGGAGGCCAGACGCTTCCACTCCATGGTCTGGGCTGGGATGTCGTCCAGGAAGCGTGAGGCGGGCATGGCCTGGGCGCTTCCCCAGGCTGAGCGCACCGCCGCCCTGGTGACGTAGAGGCGCTTGCGCGCCCGGGTGAGCGCCACATAGGCGAGCCGACGCTCCTCGGCCAGCTCGGCGTCGTCGGCCAGGGAGCGTGAGTGCGGGAAGGTGCCGTCCTCCATGCCGGTGACGAAGACGACCGGGAACTCCAGGCCCTTGGCCGTGTGGACGGTCATGAGGGTGACCTGGCCGTCCTCGGCGGCCTTGCGGGCAGCCTCGTCCTCAAGGTCGGCCGAGTCCGGCAGCTGGTCGGCGTCCGCCACCAGACTGACGCGCTCGAGGAAGTCCGCAAGCGCGGCGTCAGGGTTGGCGGCCTGGAAGTCGGCGGCCACCGAGTGCAGCTCGGCCAGGTTCTCCACACGGGTGGCGTCCTGGGGATCATCACTGGCGCGCAGCTCAGCCAGGTACCCTGAGGCGTCCAGGACCGAGTCCAGCAGGTCCGCCACGCCGTCACCTGCTGCCAGCTGGTGGCGCAGTCCGGTGAGCAGCTCGTAGAACTTCGTCACCTGCGTGCGCGCACGGGTGGCCAGGCCCTCAACCAGTGGAGCCTCAGTCCCCCCGGCGTCCAGGTCACCGGCCCCCTCCCCCTCCTCCAGGGGACGTAGCGCGCCCGCGGCGTCAGCCACCGCCGTACCGAAGGACACCTCGTAGCGTGCAGCGTGCTCGGCAAGCACCGCCTCTGCCTTGTCCCCCAGCCCTCGCTTGGGCACGTTGAGGATGCGGCGGATGTTGACGTCGTCGTCCGGGTTGTCGATGGCACGCAGGTAGGCGATGGCGTCCTTGATCTCGCGGCGCTCGTAGAAGCGGGTGCCGCCCACTACCTTGTAGGGCTGGCCTGAGCGCAGGAACGCCTCCTCCAGGGCGCGGGACTGGGCGTTGGTGCGATAGAAGACGGCGACGTCGCGCGGACGCACGCCCTCCTCGTCGGCCAGGTGGTCGATCTCGGAGCTGATCCAGCGCGCCTCGTCGTGCTCGGAGTCAGCGACGTAGCCGGTCACCGGGGCCCCGGCACCGGAGTCGGTGAACAGGTTCTTCTTGCGCCGCCCGGAGTTGCGGGAGATGACGGCGTTAGCGGCGTCGAGGATGTTCTGGGTGGAGCGGTAGTTCTGCTCCAGCAGGATCGTGCGGGCGGCCGGGTAGTCCTGCTCGAACTCCTCGATGTTGCGGATCGTGGCACCGCGGAAGGCGTAGATGGACTGGTCGGAGTCCCCCACCACCGTCAGCTCGGCCGCAGGCAGCGCACTGCCCTCCCCCGAGGTCCCGGGACCGCCAGTGAGCTCGCGCACGAGCACGTACTGGGCGTGGTTGGTGTCCTGGTACTCGTCGACCAGGATGTGACGGAAGCGCCGCCGGTACATCTCAGCGACCGCCGGCTTGGTCTGGAGGAGCTGGACGGTGCGCATGATGAGGTCGTCAAAGTCCAGGGCGTTGGCCGCCACCAGCCGCGCGGCGTAGGCGCGGTAGACCTCCACCAGGTGCCGTTCCAGAGGGTTGGACGTGACGGCTCGCTCGGCGTACTGGGTCGGGGTGATGAGCTCGTTCTTCAGGTCCGAGATCCGGTTCGCGAAGGTCTTGGGGGTGAAGCGCTTGGAGTCGATCCCCAGCTCCTTGACGATCAGCGTGATGAGGCGCTGGGAGTCGGCGGAGTCGTAGATAGAGAAGGTTGAGCGCAGCCCGGCCGCCTCGTGCTCACGGCGCAGGATGCGCACGCAGGCGGAGTGGAAGGTGGACACCCACATCCGCTCGCCGGCCGGGCCCACCAGGCCGGCCACGCGCTCACGCATCTCCGCAGCCGCCTTGTTGGTAAAGGTGATCGCCAGGATCTCACCAGGGCGGGCCCGTCCCGTGGCCAGCAGGTAGGCGATGCGGTGGGTGAGCACCCGGGTCTTGCCCGAGCCAGCACCGGCGATGATGAGCAGGGGTGCGCCGGAGTGGGTCACGGCCTGCTCCTGGGCGGGGTTGAGTCCCTTGACCAGCTCTGTCGGGTCCGCGACCGTCACGCCCCAGGCGTAGCCCGGCGTCCCGCTGCCCCGCCCGGCGCCCAGGTCTCCGCCCTCGCCCTGGCCGGCGGCCCTGGCACGCGCCGCGGCGGCGTTGGCCTGGGCACGTGCCACGAGAGCGGCGGTCTCAGCCTGTCGCTCCTCCCAGGACGGTGCGACGGCGGCGAGGTCTTCCGTACTGGGTGCGGCAGCGTCGTCGGGCTCGTTTGCCCATTCCTCAGCCGGCGCCTCACCGTGAGCCAGTGAGTCCGCCCAGCCGTCGTCCCAGCTCGAGGCCGCAGGAGTCAGCGAAGGCAAGGCAGTCTCAGCCGGAGCACTCGTGCTGCCGGGCATGGGGAGGGCACCGAAGAGTGAATTCATCGCGTTCATACTGAGGACAAGACTAGGCCAGCCCACTGACACTCTCCCAGGTCCGGGATCTCTCATCCCACCCAGGCTCATCGCAGGTCAGTAGGTTGAAGCCTGTGCGCTGGTGAGCACCCATCCATGGGGACGACGGCCTGCCTGGAAGACAAGCTGTAATGGCCAGCTCGCTCGAGTTCCATAGATCCGCGCATCCACCGCACTGCGTCCCGTCATCACGGCGGTATCCCCATCGATGTCGCAGCTGACGCTTTCCTCAGTGGATGAGAAATACCGCACGTCTTCCTCACGCACCCGCATGAGCAATTCCTCCCGGCTCTGGACAACTCCAGTCATATGGCACAGCGTGCAGGAGGGATCCAGGATGTGACGCATGTCCGGAGGGGAACGTCAGCGGGTGAGCCTGGCACGGGCAGTGCTGGCCGACCCGCGCCTGCTGTGCCTGGACGAGCCAACCTCCGCCCTGGACTCAGCCTCCACGCAGCTGGTCCTAGAGCTCGTACACGACCAGGCCCACCACGGCTGCGCCATCCTTCTGGCCTCCCACGACCCGCTGGTCACCCAGATCGCGGACAGGGTCATTGAGATACCCGCCTGAGAGCCGACGGCTCACCTCTCGGCCTTTCCTGCCCTCCGCCCCCCGCAGACAACCTTTTCGTTATCCGGACAAGGTAAACCCTGGGATTTTGGTTGTCCGGATGACGAAAAGGTTGTCCGTGGGTAGAAAGGGTGGGCCGCTCACAGGAAGGGTTGCATCGCCAGCAGGTAGCGGTCCCGGCCGGTCAGGTCCTGTCCCGTGCGTACCTGCTCCATTCCCACAGCACGCGCCGTCTCCCGCAACGCTGCACCCTGTCCGGCGTCATGCTCCATAACCAGCACACCTCCGGGCCGCAGCATCCGGGAAGCCCTGGCGACCACCGCGCGCGGGATCTCAAGCCCCTCCTCTCCCCCGCCGTACAGGGCCAGCACCGGATCGTGCAGCGCCGTCTCAGGGTCCTCCACGACTTCGGCCGGCACATAGGGAGGATTAGAGACGACGACGTCCACGCTCCCATCCAGCTCGCTCAGCGTCCCGTCCGCTATGGCGTCGGCCTGGATGAGTCGCACACGTCCTGGTACGAGACGCTCACAGTTCTCCCCGGCCGCGGCGAACGGCCCGTCAGCCAGCTCAACAGCAACCACCTGCGCCGCCGGAACCTCTGCGGCCACGGCGATGGCAATCGCCCCAGAGCCAGTGCACAGGTCGACGACGACCGGCGCCCGCCCCTGGAGGAGGACCACCTGCTGCGCTTCCTCGATCGCCGCTCCAGCCACGACCTCGGTCTCTGGGCGCACAATGAAGACGCCAGGCCGAGCCACCAGCTCCAGCCCTCGAAACCACATCCGCCCCGTCAGGTGCTGGAGCGGCTCACGCGCCGCCCGACGCGCCACCAACGCCCGGTAGGCGGGCAGGAAGTCGGCGCCGGCGCCGTCGGCAAGCAGGACCTGGCGCCCGAGCAAGTGCTCAGCCAGCACTCGCGCGTCCACCAACGGCGAGGCGACTCCCGCACCCGCCAGCTCCATCCCCGCCGCACGCACCTCGCGACGCAGCGCGTATCGGTCCAGGCCGTCCCGTGAGGGCTCTGAGGCAGTCACTTCTGCCCGACCGCCGCCATGCGCTCGGCCTCATCCATAGCGATGGCGGAGTCGATGACCGGACCGAGGTCGCCGTCGAGCACCGTGGAGAGGTTGTAGGCCTTGTAGCCGGTACGGTGGTCAGCGATCCGGTTCTCCGGGAAGTTGTAGGTGCGGATCCGTTCAGAGCGGTCCACAGTGCGCACCTGGGACCGGCGGGCCTGCGCCTCCTCGGCAGCCGCCTGGGCCGCGCGCTCGGCTAGCAGACGCGCCCGCAGTACGCGCAGGGCCGCCTCTTTGTTCTGCAACTGGGACTTCTCGTTCTGCATCGACACCACGATCCCGGTGGGCAGGTGGGTGATGCGCACGGCAGAGTCGGTGGTGTTGACGGACTGCCCGCCGGGCCCGGAGGAGCGGAAGACGTCAATGCGCAGGTCGCCCGGATCAATCTCCAGCTCACCGGGGTCATCCACCTCGGGCATGACGAGGACGCCTGCGGCGGAGGTGTGGATGCGTCCTTGGCTCTCGGTGACCGGGACACGCTGGACCCGGTGGACCCCGCCCTCGTACTTCAGGTGCGCCCACACCCCGTCCTGGGGCTCAACCGCTGAGCGGGCCTTGATGGCCAGGCGGATGTCCTTGTAGCCCCCCAGGTCGGAGTCGGTGGCGTCCAGCACCTCGACGCCCCAGCCCATGCGCTCGGCGTAGCGGGTGTACATGCGCGCCAGGTCAGAGGCGAACAGGGCCGACTCCTCGCCGCCCTCGCCGGCCTTGACCTCAATGATGACGTCGCGGGCGTCGTCGGGGTCACGCGGGACGAGGACCTCGCGCAGGTGCTCGGTCGCGGCCTCAGCAGCCGCCTGGAGGCCAGGGACCTCAGCGGCGAAGTCCGGGTCCGCCTCAGCCAGCTCGACGGCGTCGTCATAGTCGGCCCTGGCGGCCTGCCAGGCGCGGTAGGCTGCCACGACCCGCCCGAGCTCGGCGTATCGGCGACCGAGGCGACGCATGGCTCCCGGGTCAGAGCTGACAGCAGGATCAGCCATGTCACGCTCGATGCCGGCATACTCCTCCAGCAGCGGCAACGCCGCCGAGAAGTCCTCGTGCTGGTCCTGACTCATGCTCTCCTCCTGGGACGTCGTAGGTCGACGCGTCGAGGCCCGGGGACCGGTCGGCACCTCCGGCAGGCCCGCCTCAGACGCGACGACGCCGACGGCGACCACGAGGGTCGGTCCGCCGGCGTCGTGCAGGCTGCCTACTTGGTGCGCTTGCCGTAGCGAGCCTCGAAGCGGGCCACGCGGCCACCGGTGTCAAGGATCTTCTGCTTGCCCGTGTAGAACGGGTGGCAGGCCGAGCACACGTCAACGCGGATCTCACCGGAGGTGACGGTCGAGCGGGTCTCAAAGGTGTTGCCGCAGGTGCACGTGACTGTGGTGGTCACGTAGTCGGGGTGGATCCCCTGCTTCATGGTGTCTCCTAGCATTCAGAGGGCCCCGGGTCCCACGTGCGGACCACGCAGGTGAACCGGAAACCAGTGGGAAATGATATCGGGAGGGTCAAGGCAGGCACAACGCCCCGCAAACGCAGCCGGGCGTGATTGTGGACACCGCCGCGTGTCACGAATGATGCCAATATTCCAGACCCACACGTAGCCAGCAGACTTTTCGTTGCTAGCGCAGGACGGCACACACATCCATGTGCTGGCCCAGCATCAATTGGCATCGATCGTGACACGCCGGCATCCGAGCAGGCTCTCACCTCTCAGATACGCGACTGGCCGCCCAGCACACTGGGCGGCCAGTCACAGGCGTCATCCGACGGCGCAGAGCGTCAGGCCATCTTGCTTTCCTCGTCCGCATCAGCCAACGACGTTCCCTGCGGCGTGGTCTTGGAGATAACCATGAGGAACTCGGCGTTGGACTGGGTCTCCTTGAGCTTGCCCAGCACGAGCTCCAGGGCCTGCTGCTGCTCCAGGCCGGAGAACAGACGGCGCAGGCGCCACATGATCTTCAGCTGGGCCGGGTCAATGAGCAGCTCCTCACGGCGAGTGGAGGAGGCCTGGACGTCCACGGCCGGGAAGATGCGCTTCTCCGCCAGCTGGCGGGACAGCCGCAGCTCCATGTTTCCGGTGCCCTTGAACTCCTCGAAGATGACCTCGTCCATCTTCGAGCCGGTCTCCACCAGCGCGGTGGCCAGGATGGTCAGCGACCCACCGTTCTCGATGTTGCGAGCGGCTCCGAAGAAGCGCTTAGGCGGGTAGAGGGCCGAGGCGTCCACACCACCGGACAGGATGCGCCCGGAGGCCGGGGCTGCCAGGTTGTAGGCGCGGCCCAGGCGGGTGATGGAGTCCAGCAGCACCACCACGTCCTGCCCCAGCTCCACCAGACGCTTGGCACGCTCGATGGCGAGCTCGGCCACGGTCGTGTGGTCCGAGGCGGGGCGGTCGAAGGTGGAGGCGATGACCTCGCCCTTGACCGTGCGCTGCATGTCCGTCACCTCCTCGGGACGCTCGTCGACGAGCACGACCATGAGGTGGGCCTCGGGGTTGTTGACGGCGATCGCGTTGGCGATCTGCTGGAGCACAATCGTCTTACCGGCCTTGGGCGGGGAGACGATGAGCCCGCGCTGTCCCTTGCCGATCGGCGAGACCAGGTCGATCACGCGCGGGGTGAGCGCCTTGGGCGTGGTCTCCAGACGCAGCTGCTCCTGCGGGTAGAGCGGGACCAGCTTGGTGAACTCCGGACGGCGCTTGGCGCGCTCGGGGTCCATGCCGTTGACGGTCTCGACACTGACCAGCGGGTTGTACTTCTGCCGGTTGGCGCGGTTGTTGCGACGGTTGTTACGCCCGCCACCACCGGGGTTGGCGGTCTCGCCACCCTCGCGGACCCATCCCGTCACGGCGTCTCCGGCCCGCAGGCCGTTGTCCTTGATATGCTGGCCTGAGACGTAGACGTCCTTGGCCCCGGGCAGGTAGCCGGAGGTGCGCAGGTAGGCGTGGTTGGCGTCCGCTACGTCCAGGATGCCCGCCACAGGCAGGAGGACCTCGTCCTCACGCGGTGCACGCTCGTTCTGCCCGCCCTGGCGTCCCTCGTTCTGCGAGCCCTCGCGCTCACGACGCTTGCGGCCACGACGACGGCGCCCGCCGCGTCCCTCGTCCTCGTCCCATCCCTGGTTTCCCCGGGAGTCGTTGTCAGTCTCACGACGACGGCGCTCAGCCGGCTCGACGGCAGCCGTGCCGGTGGCGTCCGCCAGGTCCCGCATGAGGGCGGCCTTAGCGTCGAGGTGGTCCTCAGCCGAGTCGTTCCGAGCGCCTCGCTGTGGACGCTCCGGAGCACCAGCCGCAGCCTGGGCACGACGACGTGAGCGGCGCGAGCCCTCACGGCCAGCCTCCCGGACCTCAGAGCCGGAGACGACCTCGTCGTGGACTACTCGCTCAGCACGCCCACGGCGCGCAGCCTCGCCGTCAGAGCGCACCGGCAGGTCGAGCTCGAGCGAGGCAAGGCCCTCGCGCTTGGGGGCGGTACTGGCCGCGGTGACGCGACGACGTCGCGGACGGGCCTGGCCACCCTCGTCCTCGCCCTGCTCCGCGGAGGCCGAGGGCTCTGGCCCGGCAGGAGCCTCAGCAGCCGGCTTCCCCTTGCCTACCGCCCTGGAGGGGGCGGAGCCGGAGGGGGCCGGGGTGCCGGCATCACGGATAGCAGCGATGAGCTCGCTCTTACGCAGGCGGGAGGTGCCCTTGAGGCCCATGGAGGAGGCGAGCTGCTGGAGCTCGGCCAGACGCATGGTCGCCAACGAGGGCTGAGAGCTGGAAGTCTCGGTCACGAGTGTCCTTAAGGTGTGGGCGCCGCCGGTCGCCTGGTGGCGGAGGTGCGGCAGGTGCGGGACTGTCCTGGATTCAGTCACAGGATGAGTCGTGCACCGCGGGACCTCGGCGCCCAGGCAGTCCTGGAGGCGGGAGTCCCAACTGGTGCGCGACGGCGGTGCAATCCGCAGGGCCGTCACCAGCCAATATAGCAGGGCCTGAGGTCACTGCGCACCCGAGTGATGCTGTGACTGAGGCCGTCGGTGTGGCAGTGGCTGTTGGTGGCCGTTGATGTCTGCGGCGCTCCGGAGTCAGGTGCGGCCGGGCCGGCACTTCATCACCCCTGCATGAGGTAGTAACAGGTCTTATGTCCCATGCGGCCGCACACAGGCCCGGCGTCCTCTACGCTGTTTTTACCTCAACCGACGCGGCGACATCCTCGCCCTGCCTGCACAGGAACCTCCCCATGCCCACCTGCCCCACCGGCGCCGTCCACGAAGTCGGCCTCGATGACATGTTCTTCTCCACCACTGACGCCAAGGGGGTGATCACGAGCGCCAACGAGGTCTTTGTCCGCCTCTCACGCTTTGGCCAGGAGGAGCTGCTCCACGCGCCCCACAACATCATCCGCCACCCCGCGATGCCGGGCGGCGCCTTCCGTGCGATGTGGGACACCATCTCCTCAGGGCAGGTCTTCGCCTGCTACGTGCGCAACCTCGCGGCCGATGGCTCGGAGTACGACGTCTTCGCCACCGTCACCCCGCTGAGGGACGGCAGCTACCTGTCAGTGCGCACCCGTCCCGTGTGTGAGGACCTCTTCTCCACCGCCTTGTCCGTCTACGTCGGCGCCCGCAAGGTCGAAGACCGGGTCCTGGCCGAGGGAGCGACGCGGCGTGAGGCAGCTGAGCACGGGGCTGCCCACATCGTCCGTACCGTCAAGAGCCTGGGCATGGAGGACTACGAGGCCTTCCAGAACACCGCCCTGCCAGCCGAGGTTGCCCGGCGCGAGGAGCTCGGTGCTACCTGGCCTGAGCGCCCCTTCGCCTCTGGGCCACTGGGGACAATGCTGCGCACTATCACCGATCTCAACGAGGACCTCAGCGCATGGACGCGGCGGCAGGATGAGCTCGCCGAGCTCGCAGGCCGCCTCCGGACATCCAGCCACCGCCTGTCCCACGCCCTGGCTCCGGCCCGGCTCACCCCCGAGTCCGTCGCTGTGTTGGAGCAGGAGGGTGCCAGGGTCAGTCAGCTCACCGAGCTGCTGCGACTGTGGCTCCAGATGCAGGGCATCGTCAGTCAACAGGTCGATAGGCTCGTGCGTGACCTGACCCAGATGGGGCGCAGCGTTGGACGGATGCGCCTACGCATCGCTCTGGCACGCCTGCACGCCGGCATCACCGCCTCCTTCATCGCTGAACGCATCGACTCCCAGGCCACCGATGCTGCGGGCACAGGGAGCCTGTCCCACGGTGCCGTCCGCCAGCTCACCGAAGCGCTGGGCGACGGTATCGCTGAACTCGCCCGCCACAGCGCGCAGCACCAGCGCTTGGCGGCGCAGACGGTCGAGGCGATTGCCCAGGCCCAACGGGTCCTGACCATCCCCCGCCAGCTGCTGCTCATGTGGAGCTCCAGCCCCGCCGCCCAAGACCCGAGCCTGCCACCAGTCGCGCAGCAGCTGTCCCAGGAGATCACGCAAGCCACCCACAGCTCGGCTCAGGCCCTGTCCGAGCTCAGCGAGCTCGCGGCACGGTGCCAGGCGCTCGCCGTCGTCGAATCGCCCGAGACCCTGCGCCAGCACGTCGTGGAGCTCGATGAGGACCTCACGGAGTATACGGAGCGCTCAGGCCTGTGAGGTCAGCCGGGCCCCCTTCATGTCGACGCCGGGGCGTAGCACCGTCCAGCCGTGGCGCTCCAGCGTGAAACGCGTCTGCTGGGGAAGGTCCGCCAGGACCAGAACCGTAGGGCCCGCGCCGGAGATGACTGCCGGGTACCCCTGCTCACGCAGGGAGTCCATCACCGCCATGGACTCGGGCAGAACGTGACGACGGTACTCCTGGTGGAGCCGGTCCTCAGTACCTGCCATGAGCAGGTCCGCACGCCCAGCCAGCGCCAGCATGAGCACCGCGGCGCGCGAGGTGTTGAACAACGCGTCGGCACGCGGGACCGAGTCGGGCAGGACCTTGCGAGCCTCCGAGGTCGACAGCCTCGTGGTCTCCGGCGGTACGAGGAGGCTGACGGGCAGGCGGGAGTCCACCGGCATCGGCGCCGCGTGCGGCGTGCCGTCAGGATCGGTCCAGGCCACCGTCGCCCCACCGAAGACGGCCGGGGCGACGTTGTCCGGGTGTCCCTCGAACTGGGTCGCGATGTCGAAGACGAGGTCGTCCCCCAGCGCCTCGGGATCGGAGATCAGGCCTCGGGCCAGGACCAGGCCGGCCACCGCCGCCGAGGCCGAGGAGCCCATACCGCCTCCGTGGGGGATGCGGTTGACACAGTGCATCTCGAAGCCTGCTTGCGGGGCGCCTACCGCCTCCAACCCGGCGCGTAGTGCCTGGACCACGAGGTTGCCGTCATCGGTCGGGACCCGTCCTGCGCCCACGCCCTCGACCACGACCTGCGTCGGCCCGGCAACCGGACGAACCGTGACCTCGTCGTAGTAGCGGAAGGCCATGCCGAAGGAGTCGAAGCCCGGCCCCATGTTCGCCGTCGTCGCAGGGACCCGGACCGAGGCGGACTCGTGCGTCAACCGCATCTCACTCCCCCTCCACACGCTGGACGGAGACGACGTCGAGCACGCGGGCCTCACGTCGCAGCCCGTCCACGGCTGCGTCCAGGTGAGCCACCGGCGCACGGTGGGTCACGATCGTGACCACCGCCTGGTTCCCGCCGACGTAGGCGCTCTGGCGCACCGAGTCGATCGAGACCTCGTGCTCGGCGAACACACCGGCCACGATCGCCAGCGACCCCGGCTGGTCATCCACTCGTAGCTGGACCTGGTAGCGCGTCAGGGCAGACTCCGCCCCGAGGATCGGCAGGTCGGCATAGCTGGACTCACGTGGAGCCTGGCCGCCGTAGACGCGGTGCGCGGCCGCCGCGACGACGTCGGACAGCACCGCCGAGGCCGTGGGAGCACCCCCGGCGCCCTGACCGTAGAACATGAGACGCCCCGCGGACTGCGCCTCGACCAGCACGGCGTTGAAGGCACCGTGGACGCTGGCCAGCGGGTGGTCAGCCGGCACGAGGGCCGGGTGGACACGCACCGACACGCCCCGCGCGTGCTCGTCGTCACGACGCTGGGCGATAGCCAGCAGCTTGACCTCACAGCCTGAGGCGTGGGCCTCGCGGATGTCCTCTGCCGTGACCGAGCGGATCCCCTCGACCGTGACGTCGTCGAGACCGACCCGGGTGTGGAAGGCCAGCGAGGCGATGATGGCTGCCTTGGCGGCGGCGTCCAGGCCGTCGACGTCGGCCGTCGGGTCCGCCTCGGCGTAGCCCAGCTCCTGGGCGGTCGCCAGGGCCTGGTCAAAGCTGAGCCCCTTGGTGCTCATCTCGTCCAGGATGTAGTTCGTGGTGCCGTTGACGATGCCGAGCACGCTGGTCACGACGTCGCCCGCCATCGACTCGCGCAGCGCGTAGACCACAGGGATGGCGCCGGCCACGGCAGCCTCGTAGTAGAAGTCGACGTCCGCCGCGGCAGCAGCCGCGTAGAGCTCTGGCCCGTGGGCGGCAATGAGCGCCTTGTTCCCGGTGATCACCGACGCACCAGCACGGAAGGCCGCCAGGATGAGGGTCCGGGCGGGCTCGATCCCCCCGATGAGCTCGATGACGAGGTCGTTGGAGGTCGCTACCTGGGTGGCGTCATCGGTCAGCAGGCCGCACGGGACCGCCGGGTCCCGCGGCACGCTGACGTCCCGCACGGCCACGCCCGTGACCTCCATCCGGGCTCCGGCGCGGGCTGCAAGCTCCTCCGCCTGCTCCAGGAGGAGGCGGACCACCTGCGTGCCGACGGTCCCGCAACCGAGCACGCCCACGCGCAGGGGCGTCGAGGCAGGGCGCTCAGGCGTCGCGAGGGCCGAGGTCGGGGCGGAGGAGAGGGTCACGGGAGCCACCAATCGTGAGAGCCGGAACCACGCCGCCGGCGCCACCTCACTGAGGCGGGCGACGACGTCGTGCAGGACGAGGACAGCATAGGCGCCACCACCGACACGGTCCGAGCGGTCTCAGCGCGGCCCCGGCAGCGGAACGCACGCCCCGGTCCGCGACGAGGCTCAGCCCTCCAGGCGCAGGAGGTCCTCGACCGTCTCGGGCCGCAGCAGCCAGCCCTGCTCCCCCTCACGCACCCAGGCCACGCCCGGGCGGGCGAAGAGGTTGTAGTTCGAGGCCATGGAGCGTCCGTAGGCACCGGTAGCCGGCACCGCCAGGACGTCGCCGACCCTCAGGTCCGCGGGCAGGTCCACGTCCCTCACGACGACGTCCCCGGACTCGCAGTGCTTTCCCACCACGCGAGCACGCACCAGACCCGCCTGCGGGTCAGGGTAGCGATTCGCCACGAGAGCCGTGTAGGCGGCGTCGTAGAGGGCGGGACGGATGTTGTCGCTCATCCCGCCGTCCACGCTCACGTACAGCCTGCTGGCACCCTCTCCCAGCACCACGTGCTTGAGACCGGTCACCGTGTAGAGCGTGAGGGTGGACGGCCCGACGACACTGCGCCCGGGCTCGACGGACACGTGCGGAACGGCGTCGCCCAGCTCGGCGCACAGGGAGCGGACCGTCTCCGCCAGCGTGCGCGCCACCTGCGCCGGTGAGGGCGGGACAGGGTCGGCACCGGTGTAGGCGATGCCATAGCCGCCACCCAGGTCGATCTCCTCGACCAGGACGCCGGTGTCACGGGCGACCTCGTGCCGCAGGCTCAGGACCACGCGCGCTGCCTCGCGGAAGCCCGCAAGGTCCATGATCTGGGAGCCGATGTGGGAGTGCAGGCCGTGCAGACTCAGCTCAGGCGCGGCAATGATCGCGTTGATCGCCTCACGTGCCGTGCCGGCCGCCACGGAGAGCCCGAACTTCTGGTCCTCGTGAGCGGTGGCGATGTACTCGTGCCCGCCGGCGTGCACCCCGGTGGTCAGGCGCACCATGACCTGACCGGTCTCGTCAGCGCCGTAGGCCCCGCTGTCACGCAGGTAACGTACCGCCCTGGCGGCCAGCCCGACCTCCTCCAGGGAGTCGAGCACGAGGTGCCCCACCCTGTGGCGCAGCGCGAAGGCAATCTCCGCCTCGGTCTTGGCGTTGCCGTGCAGCCCGAGCCGACCGGCGCGATTAACAGACTCGACGCCGTCGACCTCCTGCAGCGCCGACAGCCCGACGGCGAGCTCGACCCTGCTCGCGGTGTCGACACCCATGCCCTCCTCGAGGACGACCTGGCCGACGCGAGTGGTCAGGAAGGCCTTCGCGGCGTAGAAGGCGTCGCCACCGCTCATGCCGTACTGAGGCCAGAACTCCTCGGCCATCGCCGCTGACCAGCTGGCGGCGCGGCCACGCAGGTCCGCCTCGTCCAGGACGAAGACCGGCGTGGGTGCCTGGGCGAGCACCTGGTCCAGGGACCGCCCGCCGACAGTGAGGGCGCCGTCCGGGCCGCGCCGCACGGTCGTCGGCCACAGGTCCGGACGCTCATGAGGCTCCGGGGCGCGCAGACTGCCCAGCGGCGCCTCGCCGGCCGGGACGACGACGGCACTCACATGCGCTCCGGAGCGGAGACTCCCAGCAGGTCCAGGCCGTTGGCCAGGACCTGGGAGACGGCGTCGTTGAGCCACAGGCGGGCCACGTGCCCGGCGTCGACCGGGTCCTCACCGCGCGGCGTGACCCGGGTCGCGGCGTACCAGGTGTGGTAGGCACTGGCCAGCTCCTCCAGGTAGCGGGCCACGCGGTGCTGCTCACGCAGCGCAGCCGCCTGGGCCACCACGGCCGGGTACTGGGCGAGCACACCCAGCAGGGCCGAGTCGGCGGCGTCGTCCAGGGCAGCAGGGTCGAAGGCGATGGCACCCTCGCGCTCCACACCGTGCTCGGCGGCGTTGCGGGCCACGTTGCGGGTGCGGGCGTGGGCGTACTGGACGTAGTAGACGGGGTTGTCGTTGGAGGAGGAGGCCAGCAGGTCCAGATCAATGTCAATCATCGAGTCTATGGACGAGCGCGTGAGCGCGTAGCGCGCAGCGTCCACGCCCACGGCCGAGACCAGGTCCTCCAGGGTCACGATCGTGCCGGCGCGCTTGGACATACGCACGGGCTGACCGTTCCTGACCAGGTTGACCAGCTGGCCGATGAGGATCTGCATGTTGACGCCCGGGGTGTCACCGAAGGCGGCGCACATCGCCATCATGCGACCGATGTAGCCATGGTGATCAGCACCCAGCAGGTAGATGGCGCAGTCGGCGCCTCGCTGGCGCTTGTCCAGGTAGTAGGCGACGTCGCCGGCGAAGTAGGCCGCGTCGCCGTCGGACTTGATGAGGACGCGGTCCTTGTCGTCACCGAAGTCGGTGGTACGCAGCCAGGTGGCGCCGTCGTGCTCCTCGACGACCCCTCGCTCACGCAGCCGCTCGATGGCGGCCGTCACGGCGCCGGACTCGTGGAGGGAGTCCTCGTGGAAGAAGACGTCGAAGTCGGAGTGGAACTCGTGGAGCTCGGCCTTGATGGAGTCGAACATGAGGTCCACACCGCGAGCGCGGAAGACCTCGGTCGCCTCGGCGTCAGGCAGGGTGGCCGGGTCGGGGCGGCCGGCCTCCAGCTCGCCGGAGGTGACGGTCTGAGCAATCTCGCCGATGTAGGCACCGCCGTAGCCGTCCTCAGGGGTCTCCTGGCCGCGGGCGGCAGCGAGCAGGGAGCGGGCGAAGCGGTCGATCTGGGTGCCGTGGTCGTTGAAGTAGTACTCACGCGTCACCTTCGCACCGCAGGCGGCAAGGACCCGGGCCAGCGAGTCGCCGACGGCGGCCCAGCGCGCGCCGCCCAGGTGCACCGGGCCGGTGGGGTTGGCCGAGACGTACTCCAGGTTGACGTGGGTGCCGGCCAGGGAGTCGTTGCGCCCGTAGGAGGCTCCGGCCGTCAGGATCGTGCGGGCCAGCTCTCCGGCGCTGGCGGCGTCCAGGCGGACGTTGAGGAAGCCGGGGCCGGCGACCTCGACCGAGGCGATGCCGTCAACCTCACCCAGGCGGGCGGCGAGCAGCTCGCCGAGCGCGCGCGGGTTGGTGCCCGCCTTCTTGGCCAGCTGCATAGCGACGTTCGTGGCCCAGTCGCCGTGCTCGCGGCTTCGCGGACGCTCGACCTTGGGCAGCGGGACCTCCTTCTGCGGGAGGTTGAGGTCGCCGTCGGTGACGGCTGCGAGGAGGACGGTGCGGATCGCTTCAGCAAGCTCTTCTGGGGTCACGGCTCCAGGGTAGCGGAGGAGGTCAGGGCTGCCACGACGTGCAGCTGCGCCTCACGTCACGGCGGGCCGCACGGCGAGAACCACCGGCGCACGCTAACATTTCGGTTAGCCGAAATCTCTCTGAGGAGCCTGCCGTGCCCGACGACGTTGAGACCATCGCGCAGCGTCACCGTCCCCGTCCCTCCCCCGCTCCGCCACGGCACCGTCTGCTGGCGCTGCTCGGGCCGGCCTTCGTCGCCGCCGTGGCCTACGTGGACCCTGGGAACGTCGCCGCTAACGTCACCGCCGGCGCCCGCTACGGCTACCTGCTGGTGTGGGTGCTTGTCCTGGCCAACACCATGGCCGTGCTCATCCAGTACCAGAGCGCCAAGCTCGGCATCGTCACCGGACGCTCGCTGCCCCAGGTCCTGCGGCCCCGGATGAGGCCAGCAGGCAGGATCGCCTTCTTCCTCCAGGCCGAGCTCGTCGCGATCGCCACCGACCTCGCTGAGGTCATCGGCGGCGCGATCGCCCTCCACCTGCTCTTCGGCCTGCCGCTGCTGGCCGGGGGCTGCATCGTCGGCGTCGTCTCCGTCGGGCTGCTGCTCGTCCAGGAGCGACGGTCCCAACGCACCTTCGAGGGAATCGTCGTCGGCCTGCTGGTCATCATCACCATCGGCTTCGTAGGCGGTCTCTTCGTCTCCCCACCCGACTGGGGGCAGACCGCAGCCGGCCTGGTCCCGCGGCTGCACGGCACGGACTCCCTCCTCGTCGCCGCCTCGATGCTCGGCGCCACCGTCATGCCCCACGCCATCTACCTGCACTCCTCACTGGTGCGTGACCACCACGACGAGATCGGCGAGGGCCGGGCGCACCGCGACGCCGGCGGACAGGACGACACCGGGCTGCACGGCGCCGTCGTCAACGAGATAGCCGAGAAGACCAGCCAGCAGGCTGGCACCCCGGACGCGGCAACGGCGTCGTCAGCGCGACGAGGGCAGGACTCACGCACCGGCAGGCTCATCCACGCCACACGAGTGGACGTCGTGTGGGCACTGGCCGTGGCCGGCTGCGTCAATATCGCACTCCTTCTCCTGGCCGCCTCCGCGCTGTCCGGGGTCGAGGGGACGGACACGATCGAGGGGGCGCACGCCGCCATCACGGCCTCCTTGGGCAGCGGTGTCGGGGTCGTCTTCGCGATCGGCCTCCTGGCCTCAGGACTCGCCTCGACCTCGGTGGGGGCCTACGCGGGCTCGGAGATCATGCAAGGGCTGCTGGACGTGCGGGTCCCGATCCTCCTCCAGCGTGTCATCACCCTGATCCCGGCGCTGGTCATCATCGCTCTCGGGTCGGAGCCGACCTGGGCGCTGGTGGTGAGCCAGGTGGTGCTCTCCTTCGGCATCCCCTTCGCTATCGTGCCGCTCATGCGCCTGACCGGCTCGGAGCAGGTCATGGGCAGCTGGCGTGACGGCGTCCTTCTGCGCTGGGTGAGCCGGGTGGTGGCTGTCGTCATCATCGTGCTCAACATCGCCCTGCTATGGCTCACGCTGAGCGGCCAAGGCTGAGCCCACGCACCGACCAGATCCCCTCGTTTTCGTACCTGGCAGCAGCGCTGGTACAGTCTGCCAGCGGGCCCCGGTAGCTCAGTGGATAGAGCGTCTGCCTCCGGAGCAGAAGGTCGCAGGTTCGAATCCTGTCCGGGGCACCAGCACCTTCCCCTGGAATCTCAATGATTCCGGGGGATCGTCTTATCTGGCTTCGGCGGCCTTTGAACACATTTTGAGCACATTTCTTTTCGTCGCCTTGGACCCTGGACGCACCTACGCTCATTGCCGTACATCGCATTGGTGCGGTCGCATGGGCCACGGCACGCCTGAATCATCCCGACGGCGGTGCACCGCCAGGCCCACCGCGTCTGGTCCGCCCAGACGCCGCTCCGAACAGGACTACCTGCTCGCCGTCACGAGGTCCCGGTCAGTGTCGAAGAGCACGCGGTCCTCCTGCAAGGTCATCCGTCCCGAGCGGTTGTCCCCGAAACGTCGTCCCACGCTGCGCTCGGTCCACGGCTCCCAGCCCGGCTGGCCCTCACGGATGAAACGCACCCAGGCGCCGTGCATCGCGTCCGCCAGCTCCTGCGGAGCCCCTCCGCCCAGCGTGTGCTCGCAGTAGGGATCAGCCAGGCAGTCGAAGGTGAAGGGCACGTCCATGCAGTGGGTTGCCATGTGCAGGGGCCCAGCGCAGTATGCGAGCTCGTAGGCGTAGGAGCCGGCCGGCGTCGTCCCCTTCCCCGCAGCAGCCTCCTGGCGCGCCAGGAACCACTCGGCGATGACCTTATGGAAGGTGGCGTCAGAGATCACGTCACCGACCACCATATGCGGAAGCTCAGCGTGCTCGGGATGCGCCTCGATGACGCGCTGGGCGAGCTCGTCGCTCAGCCCACCGGCGACCAGTACCCCACGCAGGTCCTTGCCCTCCATCGCCTCCGCCATCCCGAGGCCGGCGAAGGAGAAGTCGTGCGTGGTCGAGCCGGCCAGAACCGGGACCTTCGCGCCCCAGCCGCTGCGCAGCGCCTCGACCTCCCCCAGGGCAACGACCTCGCCGTCAACGGTAGGCAGGAAGGGGATATCCGATCCGGAGTGGCCAAGCACACCGCGCAGCGCCTCCACCGGGTCCGCCAGGCCCGACAGCCCTGGGCCGTCAGGAACGGTGACCTTGCGGGAGGCCTCGAAGACCTCGTCATAGGTGGCCGAACGCATCCCCTCCAGGCTCGGCTCTACACCCAGCACCTGGGCCAGCGTGCGGCTCATCGCCCGGGTGGTGCTCGCGCTGCGCTCAGGCAGGGCACCAGACTGGCTGATGATCCGATGGAACAGGCCCTTGGCGCGCGGAACCGCCAGGAGCACCATCGAGTTGCCCCCGCCGGCGCTCTGGCCGGCCACGGTCACCTGCCCCGGGTCCCCACCGAAGCGCGCGATGTTGTCACGCACCCACTCCAGCGCCATCACCTGGTCCAGGACCGCGCGGTTGTCAGGCGCGTCAGAGCCGGGCACCCAGCCGTAGCCGTCGTAGCCCAGCCGGTAGGCCACCGAGACGGTGACGACGCCGTCGCGGTTGAAGGCAGCGCCGTCGTACCACGGCGAGTTGTGCGAGCCGGAGGACCAGCCGCCGCCATGGATCCACACGAGCACCGGAAGCCTGGCCCCCTCGTCCCCCGGGGCCGGGGTGAAGACGTTGACGGTCAGGAAGTCCTCCCCCGACACCGAGGGCTCGGGGATGGCGGGATCGTCAAAGATCGAGCCGCGCTGCGGGGTGGCCGACGGCGTGAGCGCCGCGAGCTCCTGCGTCCAGCCCGCCCGGCGTACCGGCGCCATGAAACGCCGCTCGCCGAAAGGCGCCTCGGCGTAGGGGATGCCGTAGAAGGCCGCCGAGCGAGTGAACAGCGGGGCCGGCCCCTGGCGGTCAGGGGCGGAGACGATCTGGCGCCACAGGCCTCGCACCGGCCCGGCGGCGGTCTCGACACGCGGTCCCTCCTCCGAGGTCGGCACCGCGATCGGCGTCGAGGCGACGTGCTGCCGGATGGACTCGCTCATGGTGATCCTCTCTGACCTGGACGCGATCGTCGCGAACACCTTACTTCCCTACCGGTCAGTATGCGTCGGTTGCGCTCAGGTCTCGGCGCGAGGCCCCGACCTAGCCGCCCAGGACCTCCAGGGCGCGCTGCGGGACGTCAGTGATGATCGCGTCGACGTTGAGAGCCGCCAGCCGACGCATCTCGGCCGGCTCGTTGACGGTCCACACATGAACCTCCAGGCCGTAGGAGTGCGCCTGTGCCACGAATCGTGGGGTGACCACGTTCACACCACGGAAGGTCGTCGGGACCTGGACCGCGTCGACCCTCCCGTTCGGCCAGCCCCAGCGGCTGTGAGGTAGCGCGACCGCCGCCTCCGCCCGCAGCACGAGCCCAGCCACGTCCACCGTGCCCAGCGACGTACGCGCCCGCGGCTCCTGCCGCCGCAGCACAGCCAGCCGACGGGCTGAGAAGGAGGCAAAACGCACCCGTTCCAGGGCTCCGGCCATCCTCACCACCTGCAGCGCGTCCTGGACGACGCCCGGCTCCTTCAGGTCGACGTTGAGGCACAGGTCGGGAAAGGCGTACAGCAGGTCGTCCAGACGCACCGGAGGACGCCCGTCACCGGCGTCCAGACCTGACAGCTCCTCCCACATCAGGGAGGCGACGGGCTCAAGCCTGCCGGCAGTACGGGCCAGGTCCTCGTCATGGGACAGCACGACGACGCCGTCAGCGCTGCGACGCAGGTCCGTCTCCATCCAGGGCAGACCAAGCCCCACGGTGTGCTCGACCCCTGCCCAGGTGTTCTCCGGGGCCTCAGCGGCCCCACCGCGGTGGGCGATGACCTCGCACCGTCGTCGTCCTGCCATGGCAGCTCACCAGCTCATGACGCCCAGCACCTGCGCTCCCTCCGCTGCTTACAAGCAGCTGGAGGTCAGCTCTGCCGCACCGTGCTCCGCCAGCCAGCCGGAGGGGTTGACGGTGGTCTCGTCGGCGCTGTCGTTGGCGGTGCGGACCTCAAAGTGCAGGTGGGCGCCGGTCGAGCGCCCGGTCGAGCCGACGCCCGCGATGAGCTGGCCGGCACTGACCTCGTCGCCTACGTGGACGTAGATGCCGTCCTCGTACATGTGCAGGTAGCTGGTGTACCAGGTCTCGCCGTCGAGCTTGTGCTCGATGACGACCGTGCCGGTCCCGTCAGAGGACATGCCCGCCGTGACGACCTTACCGGCCGCGGCGGCGTAGATCGGGGTACCGACGGCAGCCGCGTAGTCCTGGCCGGCGTGCAGCTTGAGGTAGCCGAGCGTGGGGTGGATGCGGTAGCCGTAGTCTGAGGAGACCGTGTAGGTCCCGGCCACCATCGGGTTGACGACCTGAGGAGCCTGGGCGAAGGCGGCCGTGTCCCCTGAGGCGCCCACAGGCTGGACCGTGCAGGTCTGGGCGTTGACGTAGGCCTCGCGGATCCGGGCCAGGGTCGCGGCGTCAGGGACGTTGGACAGCGCGGCGTCGGTGGACTCGTCCAGGTCGGCGTCTGACCCCAGCACCGCGGCCGCGACCGAGGAGGCGGCCGCCGTGGCCGTGCTGGTAGCGACGGCCTGGGCCGCGACGACGGAGGCGCTGGCGGCGCTGGACAGGCTCAGCCGGGAGCCCAGCGGGGCCAGGACGGTGACTGAGGCCAGAACCACCAGGACCCCCGCACGGCCAGCCATTCCCAGCCAGGTCCCAGCCGACGCCCGCCCGTTGCCCGTGGCGGTCGAGCCGGGGCAGGCTGGACCGTCAGACCCCGGCGCGCGACGCCGGCCCCCACGCCGATGGTGTGAACGCTCAATGGCATGCAGCTCAGCGGGTGAGACCGCCGCAGGTCGCCACGGCTCCTCAGCCATCTCGCGCTCGACCTGCTCGGCGAGCGCAGCCGGCGGGACCTCTCCGGGCTCGGCCTGCGGGACCGGCGGGATGTCCTCGGTGTCAGCCGAGGCCGGATCGGCCAGATCATCCTGGGACAGGGCGAGCGGACCCTGCGCGGCCGCGAGCGCAGCACGCTCGGCGTCGCGCCGTTGACGGCGAGTCATCGGCTGGGAACTCACGCCGGGTGCCTCCAGGAGCTGTGTGGTCGCCGAGCAGCCAGAACCAGCCGCCCGGTTGGAAGGCGGTCCGTCAAGAGGAACCGCCACAAGGGACGATAACGATCACATGACGAACACGCCAGGCCTACGAGTGGTTCTGTGGACAGTGCCACGGCGCGCAGGCTCGCTCAGGAGCGCTCTCGCCGCTGGTGGTCCTCACGCTGCATGGCGTCGTTCACCTCGCCCACAAGCTCCTCGAGGATGTCCTCCAGGAAGAGGACGCCGAGCATGCGGCCCGCCTCGTCCTCGACCCGTCCCAGGTGGGCGCCGGTGCGCTGCATCGAGACCAGCGCGTCCTCGATCTCTGCCTCAGCCGTCACCGGGACCAGGGCACGGGCCCTCCAGGCAGGTACCGGCTGCTGCCGCTCGTCGTCCTCCGCGTACAGGACGTCCTTGAGGTGGAGGTAGCCGGTGACGGTCACTGCCCCGTCATCCGCGAGGCGGACGACCGGGAAGCGCGAGTACCCGGTCTCCGTCACCGCCCGCTCCACGTCCTCAGGCGTGCAGCCCTCGGGCAGGGTGACGAGGTCGTCCAGCGCGACCATGGCCGAGCCTGCCGTCTCCTCGGAGAATTCCAGTGCCCCGGTCAGCAGGCCGGAGTCGTCCTCCAGGACGCCCTCGGCGGTCGAGCGCTCGACGATCGAGGCGACCTCGGCGGCGTTGAAGGTGGCTGAGACCTCGTCCTTGGTCTCGATGCCCATCAGGTGCAGGACCCAGTTGGCGAAGCCGTTGAGCACGGTGATGACCGGGCCGAAGACGCGCGAGACCCACACCAACGGCGGCGCCAGCCACCGCACCGCGGTCTCAGGCGCTGAGACTGAGATGTTCTTGGGCACCATCTCGCCGGCGACCACGTGGAAGTAGACCACGATGACCAGCGCGATGACGACGGCGACCGCGTGCGCCCCGGCGGAGCCGATCCCCACCTTCTCCAGCAGCGGGGTCAGCATGTGGGCGATCGCCGGCTCCGCCACGACCCCCAGGCCGGTGGAGCACAGGGTCACGCCCAGCTGAGCGGTAGCCAGCATGCGCGAGACGTGCTCGAGCGCCCACAACGCCGTTGCGGCCTTGGAGTCACCCGCCTCCGCCAGCGGCTCCAGCTGGGAACGGCGTGAGGAGGTGACCGCGAACTCGGCGCCGACGAAGAAGGCGTTGCCGAGCAGGAGCAGGACGGTGACCGTCAGGGCGGCAGGCGTGCTCATCGCTCCTCCTTGCCGTCCGTGTCCGCCGGCTCCAGGCCGCGGACCCGCAGGCGCGTGACCCTGCGTCCCTCCATCGCCTCGACGGTCAGGCAGGCACGTGCGGTGGTGACGACGTCGCCGATCTGGGGGATGCGCCCGAGCTCGGCCATGACCAGGCCGCCCAGGGTCTCGTAGGGGCCGTCGTCAGGGACGTGGACGTCAGCGCGCGCGGCCAGCTCGTCCGGTCGTATCCAGCCGGGCACGATCCAGTTGCCGTCGGTGTCCATGTGGACCCCGCTGCGGCGGCGGTCGTGCTCGTCAGCGACGTCACCGACGATCTCCTCGACCGCGTCCTCCAGGGTGACGACCCCGGCCGTCCCGCCGTACTCATCGACCACGAGAGCCATCTGGCTGCCGGCGGCACGCAGCTCAACGAGCAGGGAGGCCAGCGGCATGGTCTCCGGCACCCGCGGCACCGAGGTCATGAGCGAGGAGGAGGCCACGGACACCGAGGAGCGGCGCTCGTAGGGCACGGCGATGGCACGGCGCAGGTGGACCACGCCGAGCACGTCGTCGACGTCCTCACCGATGACCGGAAAGCGAGAGTGGCCGGTGGCTCGCGCCAGGTCGACGACGGCGTCCGCCGTCGCCTCCGCCTCCAGCGCGTGGAGCCGGCCGCGGTCGGTCATGACGTCGACGGCGGTCAGGCTCCCCACCCCGATCGAGCGGGTGAGCAGGGTGGCGGTGGAGACGTCCAGCGTCCCCTCCTCGGCGCTGTGGCGCACCAGGGCCGCCAGCTCGCCGGCGGAGCGCGTCCCGCTGATCTCCTCGGCGGGCTCGATGCCCAGGCGGTGGAGGACCAGGTTCGCGGTGTCGTTGAGGACGGTGATGACGGGTTTGAGCACCGTCGTAAAAGCCATGAGGAGCGGAGCCACCAGCCCGGCGGCGCGCAGCGGGTCCGCCAGGGTGGCGTTCTTGGGGATCAGCTCACCCACGACCATCGAGAACGCGTTGACGAAGACCAGGGCGATCACGGTAGCCGCACCGGTGGCCACGGACTGCGCCACCCAGCCGACCATGACCTCCTCCAGCAGCGAGGCCAGCGCGTCCTGCATCGTGTAGCCCAGCAGGATCGTGGTCAGGGTGATCCCCACCTGTGCCCCGGACAGGAGCGTGGACAGTCGCCCCAGGGCCTTGCGCACGGTTGCCGCGCGACGGTCCCCCTCTGCGGCCCGGGTCTCCACGGTCGAGGGGTCCAGCGCCACCAGGGAGAACTCGCCTGCCACGAAGACGGCCGTGCCAGCGGTCAGGACCACGCCCAGGGCGATCATGAGCCAGTGGGTCATCGCGCCCCCCTGCCGCGCCTCAGTCGCCCAGGACTCGCAGCGGTCTGAGGGTGCGGGTGGTCGGGTTCGGCCGGCTGGCCGGCACCGCGCTGACGCGGTCGGCGGGCGTGTCGTCGCATAGTGGTCAGCACGGTACCACTGACCGTCCTGGCCACGGTCAAGCCCCGGAGCGGTCCTGTGTCTTTGGTCCCGCGTTTTGCTCACAGAGCCGACCCAGCGACCCTAGGATGGCCTAGGACACAGCGCCGAGACCTGCCCCACCAGCCCGGGCTCGCCTGCGCAGCGCTGCGACGAGGTACCAACGAGGAGAGGCCACCGTGTCGAGCCACAACAACACCGCCCCTGACTTCGGCGCCAACGAGTGGATGGTGGAGGAGATGCGGGACGCCTGGGCACAGGACCCCTCCTCGGTCTCACCCCAGTGGCGGTCCCTGTTCGAGTCCGGCAGCACCTCTGCCACGAGCTCCTCGCCAGCCCCGCAGCAGCCCGCAGCGAGCCCGTCTGGGACTAAAGTCTCAGGCGACGACGGCGCCTCTGCCGCAGCGACGACGCCGTCGGCCCTCTCGACCCGGCCGACGTCCGCCCAGCCCTCGCAGTCCGAGGAGGCCCTGCCCGGGGCCGGCGCCGCACCGCACCGTCAGGCCTCTGCCGCCCAGGACGTCACGCGCTCCGACCTCCCACCGGCTCCCGCCTCCGACGTCGCCCCGCCCACCTCCCCCTATGCCCACCAGCGCGCCCTGCTGCGCGCGCTCGACCTGGCCGGCCAGGTCCGTGAGGAGGACGCCGAGGTCCGGATGAAAGGTGCCGCCGCACGCACGGCCAGGAACATGGAGGAGTCCCTGTCGATCCCGACGGCGACCTCCGCACGGGCGGTCCCTGCCAAGGTCCTCATCGAGAACCGCGCCATCATCAACCAGCACCTGTCCCGCACCCGTGGCGGCAAGGTCTCCTTCACCCACCTCATCGGCTGGGCCGTGGTCGAGGCCATGGCCGAGGTGCCCGGAATGAACGTCGCCTACGCGGTAGACAGCGCCGGCAAGCCGACCCTGCGCGAAAGCGCCCACGTCGGCCTGGGCCTGGCAGTGGACGCCCCCGCCGCCAATGGTGAGCGCCGTCTGCTCGTCCCCTCGATCAAGCGCGCCGACGAGCTGGACCTGGCCGGATTCATCACCGCCTACGAGACCCTGGTGCGCAAGGCCCGTGACGGTCAGCTTGAGGTCGAGGACTTCCGTGGCACCACCGTGACGCTCACCAACCCTGGCATGATCGGGACCCTGCACTCGGTGCCCCGCCTCATGCCTGGCCAGGGCGCGATCATCGGCGTGGGCTCGATGGCCTATCCCGCTGCCTTCGCCGGGGCCAGCGAGGAGACCCTGGCACGCCAGGGCGTGGGCAAGACCTTCACCCTGACCTCGACCTACGACCACCGCGTCATCCAGGGCGCGTTGTCAGGAGAGTTCCTGCGCCTGGTCGAGCGCAAGCTGCTGGGGCTGGACGGGTTCTGGGACCGTTGCTTCTCCTCCATGCGCGTGCCGCACGAGCCCATCCGCTGGGAGCGGGACACCACATACGACCCGCAGCTGGAGACCGGCAAGCCCGCACGCGTGGCCGAGCTCATCCACGCCTTCCGCCAGCGCGGGCACCTGGCCGCGGACACCGATCCCCTGACCTTCCGCCTGCGCCGCCACCCCGACCTGTCCCTGTCCTCTTACGGCCTGAGCCTGTGGGACCTGGACCGTACCTTCCCCACCGGAGGCCTGGGCGGCACCGAGCGCGCCACGCTGCGCCAGATCCTGGAGCGCCTGCGCGAGTCCTACTGCCGTACCGTGGGTGTGGAGTACATGCATATCCAGGACCCGGCCCAGCGCCGCTGGTGGCAGGAGCGCCTGGAAGCCGAGTGGGAGGCCACCACCGCCGCGGAGCGCCGTCGTATCCTCACCAAGCTCGCCCAGGCTGAGGCCTTCGAGACCTTCTTGCAGACCAAGTACGTGGGGCAGAAGCGCTTTAGCCTGGAGGGCGGGGAGTCCCTCATCGTGCTGCTGGACCGTCTGCTGGACGAGGCCGCCCACGACGGCCTGGACGAGGTCGTCATCGGCATGGCCCACCGCGGGCGTCTCAATGTGCTGACCAATATCGCCGGCAAGTCCTACGGTCAGGTCTTCGACGAGTTTGACGGCAACGGCGTTATCGCCGGCGCCGGAACCGGGGACGTGAAGTACCACCTAGGCACCGAGGGCGTCTACACCGGCACCGAGGGTGTGAGCACCCGGGTGTCCCTGGCGGCCAACCCCTCTCACCTGGAGACGGTCGACGGCGTCGTCGAGGGCATCGTGCGCGCCAAGCAGGACCGTATCGGCCTGGGAGACAAGGGCTACACGGTCATGCCCGTGCTCGTCCACGGCGACGCCGCCTTCGCCGGCCAGGGCGTGGTCTACGAGACGCTCAACATGAGCCAGCTGCCGGCCTACCGCACGGGCGGCACGGTGCACGTCATCGTCAACAACCAGATCGGTTTTACCACCGGCGCGGCCTCCGCGCGCTCGACCACCTACGCCACGGACCTGGCCAAGGGCCTGCAGGTGCCGATCTTCCATGTCAACGCCGACGATCCCGAGACCGTGGCCCGCGCAGCGCGCCGGGCCTACGAGTACCGGGCAACCTTCCACAAGGACGTCATCATCGACCTCATCTGCTACCGCCGCCGCGGACACAACGAGGGCGACGACCCCTCGATGACGCAGCCGGTCATGTACCACCTCATCGACTCCCTGCCCTCGACCCGCGAGGTCTACACCCGCGACCTGGTGGGCCGCGGTGACATCACCACGGAGGACGCCAAGGCGATTGAGGACGCCTTCCACGGTGAGCTGGAGCGGATCCTGACCGAGACGCGCGCCGCCCACCAGGCCGGGGACGACGCCCCCCTCACCCGCCCCCAGGACGATGCCGAGGCACAGTCCCAGGCGGACCCCACAACCGTGGGCCAGGCACGCACGAGCCTGGAGGTGCCCGCCTCCCAGGAGGCCGGCGCCGGCATGATGATCGGGTGGACCAGCGCGGTGGGACGCGACGTCGTTGAGCGCGTCGGCGACTCTCAGGTGTCCTATCCCCAGGGCTTCAAGATCCACCCCAAGCTCGCGGCGATGCTGGCCAAGCGTCAGCAGGCCACGCGCGAGGGCGGCATTGACTGGGGTCTGGGCGAGCTCATCGCCCTGGGGTCCCTCCTCATGGAGGGCGTGCCGGTGCGCCTGGCCGGGGAGGACGCACGTCGAGCAACCTTCGCCCAGCGTCATGCGGTCCTGCACGACAACGCCAACGGCCAGGAGTGGACGCCGCTGGACTTCCTCACCCCGGACCAGGCACCGCTGGAGATCTACGACTCCCTGCTGAGCGAGTACGCGGCCATGGCCTTCGAGTACGGCTACTCGGTGGAGCGGCCAGAGGCACTGACCATGTGGGAGGCCCAGTTCGGGGACTTCGCCAACGGCGCCCAGTCCGTGATCGACGAGTACATCACCTCCGCCACCCAGAAGTGGGGTCAGCGCTCAGGGCTCGTCCTCCTGCTTCCCCACGGCCAGGAGGGCCAGGGGCCGGACCACTCCTCAGCACGCATCGAGCGCTACCTGCAGATGTGCGCCCAGGACAACATGTGGGTGGTCATGCCCTCAACCCCGGCCAACCACTTCCACATGCTGCGCGAGCAGGCCTACCGTCGCCCACGCCGCCCCCTGGTGGTCTTCACCCCCAAGCAGCTGCTGCGGCTGAAGACCGCCTCCAGCCCGGTGGAGGAATTCACGTCCGGCTGCTTCACACCGGTCATCGGCGAGGTGGATCCCGCTATCGCCTCAGGCACAGGGGTGACGCGTGTGCTCGTGTGCTCGGGCCGCGTCTACTACGACCTGCTGGCCGAGCGCTCCAAGCGAGGTGACACCTCAGTGGCGATCGTGCGCCTGGAGCAGCTCTACCCGTTGCCCGAGGCCGAGCTCACCCAGGCGCTGGCTCCCTTCGCCGGCGCGCAGGTCTGCTGGGTCCAGGACGAGGCAGCCAACCAGGGCGTCTGGCCCTACCTCGGTCTGCACCTGCCGGACTCGATGACGGCCTCCGGCCCGGTCCGCCTCGTCTCGCGTCCCGAGGCCGCGGCTCCCGCGGTCGGCACGGTCGGCGCCTACAAGCGCACCCAGGCCGACCTCATGGCCCAGGCCTTCGCCCGTGACTGAGGCTTCTCCTGCCACGAGTACGCTGACTGACCTGCCTGCGCCGTCGGTCCTCCCGGTCGTCCGCACGCTTGTGGCCAGTCAGCCGTGTGATCGGGCGGACGGACCCCTGTCGCTGCTGCGCCCGGGCACCTGCGCGCGGTAGCGTCAGGCGCACAGGCAGGCGATCAGAAAGGACTCCCGTGGAGCAGACGCGGATCCACTTCATCGGCGACGAGCTCGTGGCCGGCTACGGCGACGCCCGCGCTCTGGGCTGGACCGGCCGTGTCATGGCTCGCACCCGAGGAGTCGACGCCGTCACCTTCACCCTCGCCGTCCCGTCAGAGACCACGGCGCAGCTCGCCCAGCGCTGGCACGAGGAGGTCGTCAGGCGTACGAGCCACGGCGGCGTCAACCGGCTCGTCATCGGCGTCGGTACGGCCGACGTCGTCGCCGGGGTCTCGCCGGCCCGCAGCCGCCTGGCACTGGCCAACATCCTGGACGCCGCGGCTAGCGAGCACCGTCCGTGCCTCGTGGTGGGGCCGCCTCCGCTCCCCGCCGTCGACCCCGACGCTACGGCCAGGCTCTCCCACGCGGTCAGCGAGGTCTGCAGCCGGCGCGGTACTCCTTTCGTCGAGACCTTCAACGCGCTGCGCAACCACGACCAGTGGGAGACGGATACCGCCAGCGCCGGAGGTACGCACCCGGGGCAGGCAGGGTACGGCCTCATGGCCTGGCTGGTGCTGCACCGCGGGTGGTACGAGTGGATGGGCGTGACTGAGCCGACCGCCTAGGCCCTCCTCCCTGGCGAGCGTGCAGGTGTGAGTGCGCACCTCGGACCTGCGTACTGAACGGCGTACCTGCACACCCGCACGGGAACGACGGAGCCGGGACGAGGCCCCAGGCGTCATCCGTCTGCAGGACGTTCTGGTTCGGCTTGACAGCGTGGACTGGGTTGAGGCCCGTAAAGACCGACTCTTTGGCGACAGCCCCGTTGCCCCTGAGCCACACGACCTCGTCACCGAGCGTGTCATCTCTACAATGACTTCTCAGAAAGAACAGAGGTAAGACAAAGCGGCCGGCCTCCCGAAGGTGACCGGCCGCCGTCGTTGACCTGGGTGCCGCAGCGACCCGGCTCAGGCGTTGGGACGCTTGCCGTGGTTCGCGTTGGACTTCGCACGGGCACGACGCTTACGACCGCGCTTGCTCATAGTGGCCTCCTCAAGTGTGGGCTGCCCAACCGGGCACTAACCGCAGACCATCCTCGCATACGGCGTGACACCGCGACCAGCACAGGCTCCATGAGCCCGGTCACGCCCCACCAGCCTCAGTCCTGGCTGTAGCGCACGGTGGAACTGTACGAGGTCACCGTGCAACCACCGCCGCTGACCTGGCTCACCGTCGTGCTCCGCATGACGGACAGCCTCCCCAGCACCCTCGCACGCAGCTCGGGCGGCGCCTGCTCAGCGCAGCGCGAGCGCAGGATCTCGCGCAGGTGCACCTCTGCGTCCGCCAGGCGCGAGCAGTGCTCACACCTGGCCACGTGCTCAGCCAGCCGGCTGCTCAGGTCCCCGTCGCACTCGTGGTCGAGAAAGGCCTCCAGATGGGCCCGAGCCTCGCTGCAGGAGCACCCGGGGTCCTGTACCCCCTCGCCTGTACCCGGCCGCATCGCGTCCCCCATCAGTGCTCACCCTTTCTCTCGTCCGCACTCTCCCCGTCTCGCAGGTAGCCCAGCTCCCGCGCGTGGTCCGCCAGCAGCTCGCGCAGCTGGCGCCGACCACGGTGCAGACGGGACATCACGGTTCCGATGGGGGTGTTCATGATCTCGGCGATCTCCTTGTACGAGAAGCCCTCCACGTCAGCGAGGTAGACGGCCAGCCGCCGGTCCTCGCTCAGCTCCTGGAGCGCAGCCTTGATGTCGTCGTCAGGCAGGTCGTCCAGAGCCAGGTTCTCGGCGCTCGGCAGGCCTACTGAGTCGTGCGAGGCAGCGCGGTGCAGCTGCCAGTCCTCCACGGCGTCGGCGTCCGACTGCAGCGGCTCACGCTGCTTCCTGCGGTAGGAGTTGATGAAGGTGTTGGTCAGGATCCGGTACAGCCAGGCCTTGAGGTTGGTGCCCGGACGGTACTGGTGAAAGGCGGCAAAGGCCTTGGCGTAGGCGTCCTGGACCAGGTCCTCGGCATCAGCCCCGTTGCGAGTCATCCGCAGGGCCGCGCCGTAGAGCTGGTCCAGGTAGGGCAGCGCGTCAGCCTCGAAGCGGGCGGCCCGCTCTGCCTCGGTCTCCGTGCTCGGGGCCCTGTCGATCTGCTCGCCAGGCTCACCGTCAGGATCGATCAGCTCGGCCAGGTCGTGGCGTCCCAGGGCCTCGTGCGCGTCATCCGGGCCAGCGGCCCCGGTGGTCTGGATATCCCTCATCAGCCACGAGCCTAGCCCGCTGCCCTCGCGGGCGCCCGGCTGCGCCGCGGCGGGTACGGTCACGGTTGTCCTGCTCATCGACACCCCTAACGACGGCGCGCCGGATCTTGTTCCCGCCGCTGACGACCGTCAGCCTCAGTCCCGTAAGGGCTGGCACACGGGGCCCAGGTGCGCGAGGATGACCTCATGGATCTTCTGCGCGCCTTCGCCCGCCCTATGCTCGCCGCCTCCTTCGTCATTGACGGCGTCGACGCCATCGCGCGCCCGCAGCGTCACGTCGAGAAGCTTGAGAAGGTCATGCCGACGCTGGAGAAGGCCGGCCTGCCACCGATGCTCACCTCGGACGCGACGATGCTGACTCGCGTCAGCGGTGCCGTGAGCGTCGCAGCAGGCCTGGGTCTTGCCACAGGAACGGCTCCTCGCTCGTGCGCCGTCGTGCTCGCCACCCTCAACCTGCCCCTGACCCTGGTCAACAACCCGGTGTGGACCGTGCGGGACAAGGCCCAGCGCAAGGAGACCCTCTCCGGGCTGGCCCGCGGGGGCGCCGTCGGAGCCGGCCTGCTGCTGGCCGCCGTCGACCGTGAGGGCAAGCCCTCCCTGGCCTGGCGCCGCGCCAACGCCCGCGCCCAGCGAGAGGCGATGGAGGCCGCGTACCTCAGTGCCGCTGAGGCCTGAGCCTCGTACCAGCCGTCGTCCGCCACGAGGGCCACCGGTTCGTCCTGACCGGTGGCCCTCGCTCAGTCTCAGCCCGGCGTCTCGCGTCACGAGCAGATGGGCAGGTAGGACCGAGGTCACACGATAGGCTGTCCGTCACAGTCAACAAGCCGTCAGGAGAGACCATGAGTGAGCTGCCCGGTACCGAGGCCGACGTCATCTACACCTTGACCGACGAGGCGCCGATGCTGGCGACCCACTCCTTCCTCCCCGTCGTCAGGGCCTTCGCCGGCGCCGCCGACGTGAGCGTGAGCACCGCCGACATCTCCCTGGCCGGCCGTGTCCTGGCAGCCTTCGACCTGGGCGAGGACGCCCTGGCCAGGCTCGGGGCGCTGACCACCTCACCGTCGGCCACGATCGTCAAGCTGCCTAACATCTCAGCCTCCCTGCCTCAGCTCAAGGCCGCCGTCGCCGAGCTCCAGGCCCAGGGCGTGGACCTGCCTGACTACCCCGACTCCCCCGCCACGCCCGCCGAGCGCGAGGCACGTGAGCGCTACGACGCCGTCAAGGGGTCCGCTGTCAACCCCGTCCTGCGCGAAGGAAACTCCGACCGCCGTGCCCCGGCCGCGGTCAAGGCCTACGCCCGCTCGCACCCGCACTCGATGGGCGGGTGGAGCGCCTCGTCCGGCACCCGGGTGGCGACCATGGACCACGGTGACTTCCGGCACAACGAGCGGTCCGTCGTCGTCCCTGAGGCCGGGACCCTCCAGATCCGGCTCGTTCCTGCTGACGGCGCCGCCCCCCTCACGCTGCGCGACTCGCTTCCCGTCACGGCAGGGGAGGTCGTGGACGCCACCTTCATGTCCGCCGCCGCGCTGGACACCTTCCTGGCCCAGCAGGTGGAGGAGGCCAGGAGCCAGGACGTGCTGCTGTCGGTGCACCTCAAGGCCACGATGATGAAGGTCTCCGACCCGCTCATCTTCGGCCACGCCGTGCGTGCCGTCCTGCCCGGGGTCTTCGCGACCTACGGGGAGGTGCTGGCCCAGGCGGGCCTGCGTGCCGAGGACGGCCTGGCCTCGGTCCTGGCCGGGCTTGAGCGGCTGGACCAGGGCGAGGAGATCCGTCAGGCGATCCGAGAGGAGCTGGAGGCTGGTCCGGGCCTGGCGATGGTGGACTCGGACCGAGGCGTCACCAACCTCCACGTGCCCAGCGACGTCATCATCGACGCCTCCATGCCGGCGATGATCCGCGCCGGGGGCAAGATGTGGAACGCCCAGGGCCAGACCCAGGACACCCTCGCCGTCGTCCCCGACTCCTCCTACGCCGGCGTCTACCAGGCCGTCATCGAGGACTGCAAGGCCAACGGGGCCCTGGACCCCACGACGATGGGCTCGGTCCCCAACGTCGGGCTCATGGCCCGCAAGGCTGAGGAGTACGGCTCGCACGACAAGACCTTCCTCGTCCCCACCGCCGGGCGCGTCGAGGTGGTCGTCACCGAGGGCGCCGGCTCGCCTGCCGGCACGGTGCTGCTGTCCCACGACGTCGAGGCCGGTGACATCTGGCGGGCCTGCCAGACCCAGGACGCCCCGGTGCGCGACTGGGTGGCGCTGGCGGTGCGCCGGGCCCGGGCCACCGGTGCCCCGGCCGTCTTCTGGCTGGACCCGGAGCGCGGCCACGACCGCGTCATCGCCTCGCTGGTCAAGCGTTACCTGGCCGAGGAGGACACCGAGGGCCTGGACGTGCGGGTCATGGACCCGGTGTCGGCGACGAGGCTCTCGCTGGAGCGGGCTCGTGACGGGCAGGACACGATCTCCGTGACCGGGAACGTGCTGCGTGACTACAACACCGACCTCTTCCCCATCCTGGAGGTAGGCACGAGCGCCAAGATGCTCTCGGTGGTGCCCCTGATGAACGGCGGAGGCCTGTACGAGACCGGCGCCGGAGGCTCTGCCCCCAAGCACGTGCGGCAGCTGCTTGAGGAGAACTACCTGCGGTGGGACTCCCTGGGAGAGTTCCTGGCCCTGGCCGAGGCACTGCGCCACGTGGCTGAGGTCAGTGGCAACAACCAGGCCGCTGTGCTCGCTGACGCCCTGGACGCCGCCACGACGCGCCTGCTGGAGGAGGACCGCTCGCCCTCGCGCCGTCTGGGGGGCGTGGACAACCGCGGCTCGCACGCCTGGCTGGCCCTGTACTGGGCCGCCGAGCTGGCGGCGCAGTCAGCGGACAAGGCCCTGGCCGAGCGCTTCGCCCCTGTGGCCGCCCGGCTGGAGGAGTCGATCGAGGAGATCCAGGCCGAGCTGGTAGCCGTGCAGGGCAAGCCGGCCGAGATCGGCGGCTACTACCGGCCTGACCCGGCCCGTACCGACGCCGTCATGCGTCCGAGCGCCACGTTCAACGCCGTGATCGAGGCTGTCTGAGCACTGCGGAGCCTCGCCTCCGGACGCCTTCACCTCCCCTCCTGACCGGATGCCACTCGCAGCTGCGTGGGGAGAGGAGTGAGTAACGCGAGGAGGCAGCCACAGTGCCAGGGAGAGAACCTTCCTCGTCGCCTGCGACAATGCACCTGTGAAAGACCCCGTCAGCACGTCCGTTGAGGCCTCGCCCACCCGGGTCGACACGCCCGTGCCCTGGCTCGCCCCCGCCGCAGCCGGAGAGCTCGACGCCGTCGTCCGCCTGCCCGGCTCGAAGTCGCTGACCGCTCGTGCCCTCCTGCTGGCCGCCCTCGCCGACTCGCCGACGACCCTGACAGGCGTGCTGCGCTCTCGCGACACCGACCTCATGCGAGCCGCCCTGGAGACCTTCGGCGCCCGTTTCGAGTCCCTCAGTGAGGACGCCACCGCGGTGCGCGTCGTCCCAGCCCCTGTGCCCTTGCGCGTGCGCACCACGGCCTCCGCGGCCTCTGTCAGCCCTGGTGCCGCTAGCCAGTCCCCGGTCCCGGGGCGCCCCATCCCTTCCGCTCGGATCGACTGCGGCCTGGCAGGAACCGTCATGCGCTTCGTCCCGCCACTGGCAGCCCTGGCAGACGCCCCGGTCCTCTTCGACGGCGACGACGGCGCCCGGCTGCGCCCGCTCGGTCCGCTGCTGGACTCACTGACCCAGCTCGGTGCGGGCCTGACCTACCTCGGCCGGCAGGGGCACCTGCCCGTGGTCGTCACCCCGGCCCCCGTCCGCCCGCACTCAGCGGCCGCAACCGCACCCGTGGGGCAGGCACCGGCGGAGTCGGTTCCAGGCGTCCTCACCACGCACGTGGACGTGGACGCCTCAGGCTCCTCCCAGTTCCTCTCTGCCCTTCTCCTGGTCGGCCCGCTCCTGCCCGGTGGCCTGAGCGTCACCCCCACCGGCCCCGTGCCCTCGCTGCCGCACGTGGCCATGACGGTGGCCAGCCTGCGTGAGCGTGGCATCGGCGTCGTCGAGCCTGAGCCGCAGGCACCCGACGGCGAGCGGAGCTGGCTGGTCGCGCCCGGCCGCCCCCGCGGGGGCGAGGTGGCGATCGAGCCGGACCTGTCCAACGCCGGCCCCTTCCTGGCTGCCGCGCTCGTGTCCGGAGGACGCGTGAGCGTGCCCGACTGGCCTGCTCAGACCACTCAGGCGGGCGACGCCTGGCGGTCCCTGCTGCCGCGCCTGGGCGGGCGGGTCAGCACCACGAACCAGCCCGAGGGCTCCCTGCTCCTCACCGCCAGCGGCACGGGACGGCTGTGCGGTATCGACGCGGACCTGTCAGCGGTCGGCGAGCTCGCCCCCACCGTCGCCGCCCTCGCCCTGCTGGCCAGTGCCCAGGGGCACGCCAGCCGCCTGCGCGGGATCGCCCACCTGCGTGGGCACGAGACCGACCGCCTGGCAGCCCTCGTCACTGAGATGAGACGGGTCGGGGGTGTGGCACGTCAGACGCAGGACGGCATCGAGGTTGACGCCCTGCCCGACGGCGCCGGGCTGCACCCGGCCGAGCTGCGCGCCTACGCCGACCACCGGATGGCGACCTTCGCGGCCGTGGTAGGTCTCGGGCTGCCGGGAACCATGCTGGACGACGTGGCCTGCACCTCCAAGACCCTGCCGGACTTCCCCGGCCTGTGGTCGCAGGTACTCGCCCAGGCAGGCGCACCGGCGTCGGTGCCTGGCGCTGACGAGCCCCGCCCGCTCCCCCTAGGCTCGGACCGTCTCGCCCCCGACGCGGAAGAGGAGCCATGAGCCGTCGCGACATCGGCACCGACGACCCCCGCGTGCGCGTGCGCCCCGGCAAGGGGTCACGTCCGCGCACCAAGCAGCGCCCCAGCCACGACGACGCCGTGCTCGGCACCGTGACCCGTATCGACCGCGGCCACTACCGCATCCGCCTGGCCGACCCGGCCCTCACCGAGGACGGCTCCGGGGACGTCACGGCGATGAAGGCGCGCGAGCTGGGCCGGGGCAAGGTCGTCGTGGGCGACCAGGTCGCAGTCGTCGGTGACGTCTCGGGCCGAAAGGACACCCTGGCGCGCATGGTGCGGGTCGAGGAACGGCGCACCCTCCTACGTCGCAGCGCTGAGGACGGGGACGCAGCCGGGACCGAGAAGCCGGTCGTCGCCAACGCTGACGCCCTCGTCATCGTCACCGCCGTGGCAGACCCCGAGCCACGTCCACGCATGATCGACCGCTACCTCGTGGCCGCCTATGACGCCGGTATGGAGCCGCTGCTGGTGCTGACCAAGTCCGACCTCGCCGACGCCGGCCCGCTGCTGGCCCTGTACGAGCCGCTGGGGGTGCGCTCCTTCCCCACCTACCTCGACCCCTCCAGCCGGGCTGAGGCAACCCGTGCCGCCGGCGACGGCGTGGCCGCGGTACGCGAGGCCGTCGCTGGACGCACGGCGGTCTTCGTCGGGCACTCCGGGGTCGGTAAGTCCACGCTCATCAACGCCCTCGTGCCAGGGGCTGACCGCGTGACCGGCCACGTCAACGAGGTCACCGGACGCGGTCGGCACACCTCCACCAGCCTGCAGGCCCTGGAGCTGCCCGCAGGCGGCTGGGTCATCGACACGCCCGGCGTGCGCTCCTTCGGAGTCTCTCACGTCTCCAGCGCCGACGTCCTGCGTGGCTTCCCGGACCTGGCCGAGGTCGCCCAGGCCTGCCCGCGCGGGTGCACCCACGAGGAGGGCGTCATCGACTGTGCCCTCGACGAGTGGGCTGGGACCGGTCCCGAGCGCGTCCAGACGCAGGAAGCTGCCGAGCTGAGACCGGAACCGGGCCGCACCGGGCACGTACCCGCGTCCCAGGTGCCGCGAGGGCTACGGCGTGCCCGGCTGGAGTCCTTCCGTCGGCTGCTCGCCCCCTCCCTGGAGGCCGAGGACCCGGTACCGACCACGCACCGTCGCTAGAAGGCAGAGAGGAAGAACCATGCGTATCCGCCCCGCTACCCCGGACGACCTCGACGCCGTGGCCTGGCTGCTCACGGAGGTCTTTGCCCAGGACCCGCTGATGAGCGCGATCGTGGCTCCTGCGCCCGATCCCCGTGCGGCGCTGGACCACCTGCACCACGTCGAGCTGGCGAGCCACTACCTGTCCGCCGACCCGGACCGCCGTCTGGGTGCCAGGGTCGACCTCGCCGTCGAGGGGGAGGGGGAGGCTGAGCGCCTGGTGGGCACGATGCTGTGGGACCCTCCGGCTGACGGCGACCCTGCCGGCCCACTGGGTCCTGGCCAGGAGCCTCCTGAGGGCCTGGACCTGTCACTGCTGGGCGGGGCCTGGGACCTGGTCCTGCTCGACGGCGCCCAGTGCGAGGCCCAGCGCCCCACCGAGCCCCACTGGTACGCCTACATGATCGCCGTCCTGCCGCAGGCTCGCGGCACCGGGACCGGCACGGCGCTCTTGCGTCACGGCCTGGAGCGGGTTGACGCAGACGGCCTGCCCGCCCACCTGGAGTCGACGACTCCCGCCTCCAGGCGCCTGTACGAGCGTCTGGGGTACCGAGAGGTGGCTGAGCTGTCCACCCCGCCGCTGCCGACCTACTGGGCCATGACCCGTCCCGCCCAGGCCACCGGACGGTGAGTCATGCGGGCTGGCGCACCCCTGCCCCGTAGTCAGGGGCGCAGCCGGCCCAGCCGCTCCTCGGCCCGGCTCGTCCAGGCCGGCGTCGGGCTGGCGTAAAGTCGGTGCGTGCCTGTCCGTCAGCCTCCTCGTCTTCCTCACCCCTCCTGGGACGACCTGTCAGCACGTGCGGAGCTGTCGACCGCTCACCTGCGCGTCCTGGAGACGGTCGAGACCGCCCACCGTCCCCTGCGCGCAGCCGAGGTCGCGCAGATGCTGGGGCTGCACCACAACACGGTGCGTGAGCACCTGGACTCCCTGGTCAGCGCCGGCTTCGTCTCGGCCACGGCGCAGCCCACCGGCAGGCGTGGCCGTCCTGCCCTGGCCTACGCCGCCGTCGCACCGGACCCTGGAGAGGTCCTGGACTCCTACCTGGCGCTGCTCGACGCCGTCGCCCAGACCCTGGGAGAGGGAGAGGAGGCCGAGCGCCTGGCCGTGGAGATCGGGCGACGCTGGGCCCACGAGACCACGCTGGAGGACGGCGCGGTCAGCGAAGGCCCCTCTGACACCACCCGCGCACAGGACGACCTGCCCCTCCCGGCACCCGACCAGGCGGTCCGGACGCTGCTTCCGGGCCTGACCAGGATGGGCTTCGCTCCCGAGCTGGTCGAGGACAAGGTCGTCCTGCGGGCCTGCCCGCTGGTCACTGGCAGCCGGGTCCCTCACGACCTGGTCTGTCTCATGCACGAGGGCTTCCTCAACGAGGCCCTGCCTGCGTGCGAGGACGACGCCGCCCACCAGCCGGGCGGGCGGCGTCGGCTCACGGTCACGCCCTTACTGCCTGACGGCTGCCACCTGAGCTGGCGGGGCTGAGCCCCTCCGCCCGGCTAGCTGACCTCCAGGACGCCCTTGGCGCCCTTCTCCATGTCCGCGAAGACGTGCGTGACCATCGCATAGTGCCCGGGCGCGGGAACCACGGCCTCGACGAAGCCTCCCTGAGCCGGCTGCAGGGCCAGGGCCTGCGAGCCCCCGTGCCAGGACCGCCCGATCCCCTGGGGGCCGCCCAGGAGGTAGCTGCCCTCGGCAAACACCGTGTCCAGCTGCAGCCCCACCACGTGGAAGGAGGTGGGCAGGGAGGGGCCGGCGTCGAGTACCCACCAGCGCACGCGCTCGCCGGCACGTGCCGTTAGCGGGGCCAGGGCGTACTGGAAGGCGACGCCGTTGAAGCACACGAGGTCCGGCGCCTTGGCCGCGATCTTGTCCGTGAGCGTCGTCGGCACCTGCGTCACACCCTGGGCGTCAGTCTCCAGCCCGAGGTAGGTCTCGGACTGGATGAGCAGGTACTCACGGTCCACCTCTGCCAGGCCGTCCGGGTCGATGACGACGGCGCCGTACATCCCGGAGGCCAGGTGCAGGCTCATGGGGGCGGTGGAGCAGTGGTAGAGCCAGATCCCTGAGTGCTGGGCGGTGAAGGTGTAGACCAGGGACTCTCCCGGTCCGATCGAGCGCATGGGCTCGTCGGGGGAGACGATCCCGGCGTGAAAGTCGACGGAGTGGCTCATGGTGCCCTCGTTGACGAGCGTGACCTCGAAGGTGTCCCCCACCCTGCCGCGCAGGACCGGGCCCGGTGCGGTGCCGTTGTAGGTCCAGCGGGTCTGGTACGCCCCCGCGCCCACGTAGGCCTGCTCGACCTCGGTGACGGTGAGGGTGACGCGGTGGACGGACTCGGCCGGCGCCGGGGCCAGGGCCGCCTCGTAGGGCGTGAAGCCCTCGGGGAGCGGGGCCTGGAGGTCGACGGCGGCGCCTGCCGGGTCCGCATGGCCGGCGTGGCCGGCGTGGCCGGGATCCGTAGCGCTGCCGGCCCCGGCGCCGGTGACGACCTGCATCACCATTCCCTGGGCCCGGTGGCCGGCGATCGAGCACCAGCCCTGGAGCGGACCAGCGACGACACCGGCGTCCAGGCGCGCGCTACCTCCGGCCGGGACCCGGCCGGTCGTGGCCCCAGTGTCCAGGACGAGGTCGTGGACCTGGTCCGAGGTGTTGTCCAGGGTCAGCACGAGCCGGTCCCCCGCGTGGACCTCGACGGTGTCCGGGACGAATCGCATGCCCTCGACCTGTAGCGTGGCCTCGACGGTCCGGCCGGTGGCGGCGACGGCGTCGCGGGTCCCGCGGTCCCCTGCCCGCTCGCGCCAGGCCGAGACCGCGGCGCCCGCCACGGCTGCGGCGCCGGCGCTGACCAGGCCGAGCAGCACGCCGCGTCGGCCGGTCCCCGGACCGGCGGAGGGCACGGACGCGCTGCCTCCTGCGGGGTGCGTCGCCTCGCCCGCCGTCCCGGCTGGAGCAGTTCCTGCCGTGACGGCGCGACGGGAGACCGCGGTGGCCGGGGGCGTCCCGTCCTGCGGGCTGGGCTGGTGAGGTGTCTCAGTCATGTCGGGTCTCCTGGGAGGCGGGTGACAGCGCACCGACGGGAAGGGTGAGGGATCCGCCGGCACCTGCAGGCGGGCCGATGGTGAGGGTGGTGGCGACGACGTCGTCGTCCCCGCGACGGGTACGCAGCGCCAGCTCACGCAGGCTCAGTCCCATCCCTACGACGACGTAGGACGCCGTAGCCCCAGCGAGCAGCGCGCCTGCCGCCCGCACCGGCCAGGGCAGCGGCGTGGCCACCGCGAGCGCGATACCGGCGTTGGTGGCCGTGACCCGGTAGGCGGCGGCACGGTCCATGACCCGGTTGGTCAGGCGGGTGGTTGCCGGTCCCCCACCGAGCATGACGGGTGTGAGGTAGCTCAGCGCCGCTCCCAGCACCTGCAGGGCGAACCCGGCCGCCAGCGGCACGCGCAGGAGGTGGATGACCTCACGGGCGCCGTCCGCGCCCGGCGAGACGGTCACGCCCAGCCCCAGCCACACCACGCAGCCCAGGAACCAGACGACTGCGGCCGCGGACGAGGCGGTGGCGAATGAGGTGGGCGGTACCCGCCGGGCGGTGCGCCAGGCTGGTACGAGAACGCCTGAGGCCCCGGCCAGGTAGAGCAGGGTCCCGATCCCCGCAGCCGGCTGCCACAGGCCCGAGCAGGCGACGACCACGGTCCCGCCGACCAGCGCCGGCAGGCCCCGGGTGGTCCACCGGGGAGCCCAGGGCTCCATCTTGGTGCGCAGCATGGTGGGCCACAGCACGGTGAGGGTACCTAGCACGGTGGTACCGACGAAGCCCAGCAGCATGGTCGTGGTGTGGGCCGTGTAGAGGACGTCCGCGAGCCAGGCCGAGCCACGCTCCGAGGCCCAGCTGGTGAGGTAGCCGAGCGCGGCGCCCGCTGCGAGAAGAAGCAGGGCCAGGGCGTAGTGGACAGCGAGGGCGGCCAGGCGCGGGGCGACCGCGCGACGGTACTGGACCGCGATCGCGACTGCTCCGGCCAGGGCCGCGGTGGCCACGACGCTCATCCCGGCCATCGCGAGCACCTGGTGGTGGGAGGTGATGCCGACCAGGACGGCAAGCGTTCCCAGGCCGTGCGCCACCAGTCGCAGGTCCAGCAGCACAGCCCCTCCCAGCGCCGGGCGGTGCAGGAGGGTGTCAGCGAAGTGGGCCGACCACACGGTGATGGCCGAGCCGATCCCGCCGAGCAGCAGGGTGTGCAGCGGCAGCCACTGGCCCCACGGTGCCAGCGGACCAGCCAGGACGAGGAGGGCGAGCGCCCCGGAGGCAAGCACCCAGGCCAGGACGACGGCGTTGCGTCGCACCTGCTCGCGGCGCCGGCGGCCACGGCGGCCACGAGGCACCGCACGGGGCGCTGGGCCTGTCACCCCGCCGGCCGCAGCGCCGTCGTCTTGGGAGGAGGTGCTGGTGCTGAGCGGTCCGGCCCTCAGCGCGGTCAGGGCCGAGACGGCCAGGAACAGCAGGACAGCCAGCACCCCGGCGACCCCGCCTACCTGCCAGGCGGGGACCTGCTGGCTGAGGAGTCCTGCCACACGTACCACCAGGCCCAGGTGCAGCAGGACGAGAGGCAGCCACATGGCCCTGCGGTAGGGCAGGCGCCGGTGCAGGAGGGCCGGCAGGATCGTGGGAGCGTGGGCGAGGACCATCGAGAAGGCGAAGCCGAGCGTCAGGGAGTGGATGACGACCTCGTAGCCCGCTCCGCCTCCCTCGGTCCAGGCGGTCAGCGTCCAGGCGAGGGCGCCTACGGCGAGCCAGGTGTACCCGGCCAGCATGCAGGTGGCCGCGAGGCGTACTCCCCCGGTCGCACGGACGGTGCGTCGGGCGACGTCGTACCAGGCCATGACGACGGCGAGCCCCAGCAGCGCGGGGCCGCTCACTAACCTGCCCGTCTCGGTGACGGGCAGCGCGCACGCCCCTAGCAGCGCGATCACGGCCAGGCCGCGCACGACGGCCTCGACCGCAGGGTCGAGAAAGGCGACGCGCGCCAGCTCCAGACGCTCGCCGACGACGGTCAGGACCGGGAAGAGCAGCCACAGCGGGACCGCGGCGACGACGTCGTGGCTGGCGAGCCAGGTGAGGTTGCCCAGGGCCAGTGCCACAGCGCCCAGGGACTCCACGTCCAGGGCGACCGAGACAGCGCGGCGGTAGACGCAGGCGTAGACCGCGAGCAGGACGAGGGAGGAGGAGAGGACCAGGCCCTGTCCCAGCACCTGCGGTGCTCCGGCGACCAGCACCAGGCATCCGGCGGCGCTCAGCGCCGGTGCGGCCAGGGCCCAGCGTGCGCGTGCCGCCACGGCGCGCTCCAGGCTGATGAGGGTGCCGAGGAAGCCGACGAGCATGAGCGGACCGTGCAGCGTGGACATCCGCACAGCCAGCGTTCCGCCCACAGGTGCCCACACGCCCAGACGGGCCAGGGCACCGTCCAGACCGCTCAGCACGCACGCCGCCGCCAGGACGAGCAGCGCGAGACGCGGCAGCACCTTGTTTTTCACAAGGCAAACCGTAATAAAATCATTCCCGTGCGGCAACGACGCACGGCTCACGGCCGCCGAAGGCCGCTGTGAGCCGCAACCTACCCACGCAGGAAGAGGACAGCATCATGAGCGACACCCCCACAACCATCCCGGTCCAGGACGTCTCCTCCGCGCAGGCCCACGGCGGGTGCGGCTGCGGATGCGGCCACGAGTCCGAGCGGCTCACGCTGGACGCACGTGTCATTCCTCACCGGCTGCGCCACGCCGCCGTCATCGGAGCCGCCTCCAGCCTCGCGGTGGGCGAGGGCTTCGACCTGGTCGCCCCGCACGTGCCCACCCCGCTGCTGGGCCAGATCGACCAGCTCCCCCTGAGCTTCCGCCACACTGTGCTCGAGGCCTCAGAGGGCTTCGCACGGGTCGAGATCCTACGCACCGCCTGATCCTTGGGGCCCGCTACCATCGATCTATGACCCGCCTGGCCGACCTGACGTCCACGTCCGGTGCGTCCGTGGCGGTCCCTGACGTTCTCACGGACCGCCACGGACGTACCGTGCGCGACCTGCGCCTGTCTGTCACTGACCGCTGCAACCTGCGCTGCACCTACTGCATGCCTGCCGAGGGCCTGGAGTGGCTGCCCACGCCGTCCCTGCTCAGCACCCAGGAGATCGCGCGCCTGGCCCGGATCGGGGTGGAGCGCCTGGGGATCGAGCGAGTCCGGCTGACCGGTGGCGAGCCCCTCATGCGCAAGGACCTGGAGGAGATCGTCGCGGCGGTCTCCACCCTGCGCTCGCCACGTACCGGCACCAAGCCCGACATCGGGATCACGACCAACGGCCTGGGCCTGGACAAGCGGGCCGCCCGCCTGCGCGCAGCCGGCCTGGACCGCGTCAACGTGTCCATCGACACCCTGGACCCCCACGAGTACAGCCTGGCCACACGTCGTGACCGGCTGGAGGACGTCCTGCGTGGAGTCGCCGGCGCTGAGGAGGCCGGCCTGTCCCCCGTCAAGGTCAACGCCGTGGCGATGCCGGGAACGCTGGAACGTCGGGCCCCGCGGCTGCTGGCCGAGTGCCTGCGCCGCGGCTGGCAGCTGCGCTTCATCGAGCACATGCCGCTGGGACCGCGTGAGTCCTGGCGCCCTGAGCAGGTCGTCGGGCAGGAGGAGATCCTCCAGGTCCTGGCACAGGCAGGCTTCACCCTGCGTCCGGCCGGCCGCTCCGACCGCCGTCCGGCTGCCCTGTGGCACGTCGAGGCCGGGCACGTCGACCCGCAGGCCCTGTCCTCCCACGAGGGCGCGGGCTCCTACCCCAGCGGGAGCGTCGGCATCATCTCCTCGGTCACCGCACCCTTCTGCCACGACTGCGACCGCACCAGGATCACGGCTGACGGCAGGCTCATGACCTGTCTCTTCTCCTCCTCCGAGACTGACCTGCGCACGCCGATGCGTCAGGGCGCCACGGATGACGACCTCATCCGTATCTGGGCAGGCGCCACCTGGACCAAGCCGCTGGCCCACGGCAGCGACGAGCCGTGGGCCGTGCCCGACGGCTTCACCCGCCCCTCACGCACGATGTCCGCCATCGGCGGCTGAGGGAGCCCGCGCCGCTCCCGTCCCACCAGACCTGTCGGTACCACGCCGTCCCCGAGGAGGCCCACCGCCCATGAGCGATCCCGTCCACGACACCATCAGCCTGGAGATCCACTACTTCGCGGCCGCTACCGAGGCGGCCGGTCGCACCCAGGAGCGGCTGGAGGTCCCGGCCGGCACCACGCTCGCGGCCCTGCGTGAGCAGCTGGCCGGCCGTGACCTGGCCATGGCCAAGGTCGTCGGCGTGTCCAGCTACCTGGTCAACTCCCTGTCCGCACCCGCGGACTCACTCACGCCCCTGGCCGACGGCGACCGCGTCGACGTCCTGCCGCCCTTCGCCGGCGGCTGACCCCGGCGTCCCTGGCCGTTCCTGATCCGGCCCTCTGACCGTGGCCAGGAGGTACTGACTCCTCCGCGGCCCCGTGGTCAGGCGATGTTGGACCACTCCCGGCTGCCGTCGGCGAAAAGCTGGTGCTTCCACACCGGCATGCGCTTCTTGACCTCCTCGACCAGGTCACGCACGGCGTCGAAGGCCGGCGCACGGTGGTCGGCGCTGACCGCGACACCCAGCGCCGTCTGCCCGATCTCCAGGTCCCCCACCCGGTGGACGACGGCGACGGCCCGCAGCCCCGGCCGGGAGGCGACCTCAGCGGCGATCTGGGCGACGACGTCCCCGGCCGTGGGGTGGGCGGAGTAGGCGATCGCGCGCACACCGCGTCCGCCGTCGTGGTCACGCACCATGCCGTCGAAGGTGACCACCGCCCCCGCGCCGCGGTCCTCGACCGCGGCCGCGAGGTCGTCGACGCTGACCGGGGCCTCGGTCACCTCAGCACGCACGACACGCGCCGCCGGCGGCGGCGTGGTCAGGGTCGGCTCCGGCGTCGCCTGCCTGCTGGCGTCCATCAGTCCTCCACGGGTCCTCGGTCCGGGGCTCCGTGCTCGGCGCCCGCTGCGGCGACGACGGTACACGGGTCGTGCCGCCACCGCCTGCCCGAGCAGCCGCCGCCGTCCGCCGAGGCCGCCCGGGCACGCCGGCGGCTCGGAGATCGGCCGCACGCGCGGCATGATGGACCTCAGTGCCTAACGACCGCAGGAGGAGCCGTGCCCGAGATGATGCCCCTGGAGGACTACGTGGCGCAGGTCCTGGCCTGCCTCCAGCCGTTGCCGGCCACACGGCTGTCCCTGCCCCAGGCCCACGGTCTCGTCCTGGCCGAGGACGTGTGTGCTGACCTCCCCGTCCCGCCCTGGACCAACTCGGCTATGGACGGCTACGCCGTGCGAGCCTGCGACACCGCCGGCGCCACCGTCAGCGCACCCGTCGTCCTGCCCGTGACGGGAGACGTTCCCGCCGGCGCGCGGCCTGGCCCTCTGCGCCCGGGGACGGCCATGCGCATCATGACCGGTGCCATGCTGCCCGAGGGGGCTGACGCCGTCGTCAAGGTGGAGGACACCGACCAGCACGCCGGCGACCACCCGCTGCCCCGCCAGGTGGCCCTCTACTCCGAGGCCACCGAGGATCTGGCGGTCCGCCGGGCCGGCGAGGACGTGGCCGTGGGAGACCCGGTCCTCGCAAGCGGCACGGTGCTGTCTGCCAGGGCGGTCTCGTCCCTGGCCTCAGTGGGGCGGGCCCGGGTGACGGTCCTGCCACGGGTGAGGGTGGCGGTTGTCTCCACAGGCTCCGAGCTGACCGAGCCCGGGGACGCGCTGGCCCCCGGCACCATCCCCGACTCCAACAGCCTGCTGCTGGCGGGACTGGTCGCCGAGGCAGGCGGACAGGTCGTCATGACCGCCCGTAGCGGTGACACCCTGGAGTCCCTGGAGGAGGTGCTCGCCGAGGCCGCGAGCCGGGCCGACCTCGTGCTCACCTCCGGGGGCGTCTCGGCCGGGGCCTTCGACCCGCTCAAGGCCCTGGGCCAGGCCAGCGCGGACGGGCTCCACGCACTGGCCGGAGCCGACCTGTCCTTCGCCACGGTCGCGATGCAGCCGGGCAAGCCCCAGGGCCACGGCGTGCTCCGCACGCGCCCGTCCGAGGACGACGGCGCCGGGCGCAGCGTCCCCGTCATCATGCTTCCGGGCAACCCGGTCAGCGTGCTGGTCTCCTTCACTCTCGTCGTCGCCCCCGCACTGGCTCGTCTGGGCGGCTTCGACGGCGCTGCCACCAGCCCTGACGGTCTTCCCACCGGCGTCCTGGCCGGCTCCGCCGAGCCCGTCGCCGGTCGCGCGGCCGTCCCCTGGCGCAGCCCGGCAGGTCGCCGCCAGCACCTCACGGTACGCGCCACGAGTCCCCAGGCGCCTCAGAGCCAGCCGGAGCACGCAGCTCCTGCCGCAGGCGAGGCGCTGTGGGTCGCGCCCACCCACCGGCTCGGCTCGGGCTCCCACCTGGTGGCCTCGCTCGCCTGCGCCGAGGCCCTGGCCGTGGTTCCGGCCGAGGCAGACAGCGTGAGCGAGGGCCAGGAGGTCGCACTCATCGCCCTGTCCCAGCCGGCAGCTCCCGGACGGGCTGTCCTCCCGCGGCCCTCCACGTCCCGCCAGGGCCACTAGGCTTCGGCTACGCCCGTCCCGTCCACGACCCGCACCTGAAGCAAGGAGCCTCCCGTGCCCCCCTCGTCCCACTCTCCTGTCCGCCTGACCCACCTTGACGACGCCGGGGCCGCCTACATGGTGGACGTCACCGCCAAGCAGCCCACGGTGCGCACGGCCAGCGCGACGGCCTTCGTCAGCTGCTCCCCGGCGATCGTGGCGGCGCTGCGTGACGGGACCGTGCCCAAGGGGGACGTGCTGGCTGTCGCCCGGGTCTCCGGTATCGCAGCCGCCAAGAAGGTCCCCGACCTTCTGCCGCTGGCGCACGTCATCGGCGTCCACGGCTGCCAGGTGGACCTGGCGGTCGAGGACGAGGGAGTGCGTATCGAGACCACGGTGCGCACGGCGGACCGTACGGGTGTGGAGATGGAGGCCCTGACCGCGGCCACCGTGGCGGGGCTGGCCATCGTGGACATGGTCAAGGGCGTGGACCGCGCAGTGGCGCTGCGTGAGGCGAAGGTGACCGCGAAGTCCGGCGGGCGCTCGGGCGACTGGGTGCGCCCGGCGGACGCCGACCGCTAGGCCCTCGTCCTGTCAGCGCCCCGAGGAGACGTATGACCACGCAGGACCTCCAGGTCACGCCGGAGCCCGGCTACGACGTCGTCGTCCTGGCTGGCGGGACCGGCAGGCGGCTTGGCGGAGCCAGCAAGCCCGACGTCGTCGCGCGAGGCAGGCGACTGCTCGACCACGTCCTGGACGGCCTGGAGCACCTGCGCCGCCCTGACCAGGCCGGAGGCCCGCGCAGGGTCGTCGTCGTCGCACCGGCGCAGGTCAGCCTGCCCGGCGGCGTGCTGCGCGCGCTGGAGGACCCGCCTCGTGGCGGGCCGGTGGCCGGGGTCGCCGCCGGGGTGCTGGCCCTTGCCTCCCAGGCTGCGGCCGACGGCGGTCAGGTGGCCGCGTCCACCGCGCTGCTGGCCTGCGACGCCCCGCAGTCCTGGCGCGCGCTGCCGGTCCTGGCAGCACGCCTGGAGCAGGACGGGCGTGCCGGGCAGGTGCGTGACGGCGTCGTCGCCGTGGAGCCGGAGGACGGTGCGCGCCTTCACGTCCAGCACCTGGTCGGGGTCTACCGCACGCGTGCGCTGCGCGAGCTCGTGGCACCGGGCGGGGTGGGCCTGCGTGACGTCTCGGTGCACCGGACCTTCGCCCGCCTGCGCCTGGGCCAGGTCGACCTGTCCCGGGAGCCAGGGCTGCGCCTGGCGGCGCAGGACCTGGACACCTGGGACGAGGTGCGCCGGTGGGAGGAGACCGGGCGGTGACGCCAGCGCCCTGCACCTCCTCGTCGCTCTCCGCCAGGAGCTCGCACCCGGTACCCCGCCGCTCCCCGCACCCCTTGTCACTTTCGACCGCGAACAGTCGCTCTCGACGCGGCGAGCATGGTCAGCGACTGTTCCCGGTGGAAAGCGAGACCCACCAGGCCGCAGCCCTCGTCCGCGCGCGTCTGCTCAGTGGTCCCCGCCGCCGAGCTGCTCAAGGACGTGAGGCACCAGGGGGCCGATCACCGTCACCGCGTCCTTGACCCCGCCGCGCGAGCCCGGGGCATTGACCACGAGCGCGGCGTCAGCCCCTCGCCCGGTCACTCCGATGAGGCCGCGCGAGAGCCCTGCCAGCGGCGTCTTGCTCAGCCCGTAGTCACGCACCTGCGCCTCCAGGCCCTCCAGGCGGGTGTCAAGCAGCGGCTCAGTCGCCTCCGGAGTCAGGTCCATCGGGGTCACCCCCGTGCCGCCCGTGGTGAGCACCACCCGCGCGCCCTCCGCCACCGCCTCGGTGAGGGCGGCGCGGATGGCGACGACGTCGTCGGGCACCACACGCACCCGGTCCACCTCGACGCCATAGCCAGCCAGCAGCCGCCGGGCCAGGGGACCAGAGAGGTCTTCGCGCGCTCCGTTCGCACACCGGTCAGACACGGTGATGACGGCGCCCGGCACCGGGGCATCAAGGGCCTGAAGCGCCTTGTGGACCACGACGTCAGCGTCGGGCTGGCTCTCACGTGCGACATCCTGGGCCGCCGGCGGCTGAACGGAGTCCGGTAAGGGAAGAAGACTCATGGAACCACCGTAGCGAGGCCGCCGCCATTTGCCCAGGAGATTCATTAGATCATTCGATCATTACTTATTTCGTAGCTGGCCGTGAAAAATGCAGTCACCTCAATCCTTGCAATCACGCGCTTAGCACGTATCTGTCGCGGCGGCTCCCACCTGTGCCGATCATGACAGGGCACCACGACCGACCTCATCAGCACCCGCGACAGGAGCACTATGAGCAACGCCGCCTCCCAGGCCGAGCAGGCACCGGCTCTCGACACCTCAGGCCGCGTCCTGGTGGGATGGAACCCCGAGAGTCCCGACCACTGGGACAAGTCCATCGCCTGGAGGACGCTGGCGATCTCGACCTTCTCCATGGTCATCGCCTTCTGCGTGTTCTTCCTGGTCTCCGCTATCGCCCCCAAGCTCAAGCTCATCGGCTTCGACCTCACCGCCGGCCAGCTCTACTGGCTCACCGCGATGCCGGGCCTGTCGGGCGGACTCATCCGCCTGATCTACATGTTCCTGCCCCCGATCCTGGGCACGCGCAAGCTCATCGGGATCTCCTCCCTGCTCTACATCATCCCCATGGTCGGCTGGTTCCTGGCCGTCCAGGACACCTCCACCCCGTACGGCGTCCTGCTGACCCTGTCCTTCATGTGCGGCATCGGCGGCGGCACCTTCTCCGGCTACATGCCCTCCACCGGCTACTTCTTCCCCAAGCGCCTGTCCGGCACCGCCCTCAACCTCCAGGCCGGCATCGGCAACCTCGGAATGTCGATCATCCAGCTGGCCGGCCCCTGGCTCATGGGCTTCGGTCTGCTGGGTATCACCTTCATCGCCCCGCAGCGCCAGAGTGACGACACCGCAATCTTCGTCCACAACGCCGCGATCTTCTTCGTGCCCTGGGCGCTGGCCGCCGCCGTCCTGGCCTTCGTCGCCCTCAAGGACGTTCCGGTCAAGGCAGACATCCGCTCCCAGCTGTCCTTCTTCTCCAACCCGAACACGTGGTACATGACGATGCTCTACGTGCTCACCTTCGGTCTGTTCTCCGGCTTCGCCGCCCAGTTCGGGCTGCTGGTCAACAACACCTTTGGCGCCTCCTCGCCCCTGGCCGAGCAGGGCTTCGACAACCTGCCCCTGGGCGCGACCTACGCCTTCCTCGGCCCCCTCATCGGCTCGGTGGTGCGCATGGCCTGGGGCCCGCTGTGCGACCGCTTCTCCGGCGGCCTGTGGACCTTCGTCTCCGCGGTCGGCATGGCCGTGACGCTCGCCTGGGCGTCCCTCTACATGCACCCAGACTCCCCCGCGCAGTTCACGCCCTTCCTGTGGGCCATGCTGACGATGTTCTTCTTCGCTGGCATCGGCAACGCCGGCACCTTCAAGCAGATGCCGATGATCATGCCCCGCCTCCAGGCCGGCGGCGCGATCGGCTTCACCGCAGCGATCGCCTGCTTCGGCCCGTTCTTCGTGGGCGTGGCGCTCTCGGCGATCGACGCCGGGACCTGGCTGGCGATCTGCGCCGTCTACTCAGCCGTGTGCGCCGTGGTGTGCTGGCTGCGCTACGCCCGCCCCGGCGCCCCGTTCCGAGGCTGACAAGCCCTAGCCCGCCCCACGCTTTCCGCACGACCTCACACAAAGGACCTGAGATGGCTTCCTCCCCCGACTCCCACGAGCCGATCGTTCCCGGGCCCGAGACCCCGGTCCAGTCCGTGCCCGGCCTGTTCACGCTCGGCTCCTACCTGCGCCGCGGCACGCCGTCGAGGGACGCGCGCCGTCTGTTCCTGGAGGGCGGGCGCGAGGCGGACACCTTCTACCGCCGTCGCTGGAGCCACGACAAGATGGTCCACTCCACCCACGGCGTCAACTGCACCGGCTCGTGCGCCTGGGAGGTCTACGTGACCGACGGCGTCATCACCTGGGAGAAGCAGGTGACCGACTACCCCACCACCGGCCCCGACATGCCGGAGTACGAGCCTCGCGGCTGCCCGCGCGGCGCCGCCTTCTCCTGGTACACCTACTCCCCCACGCGCATCCGCTACCCCTACGTCCGCTCGGTCCTGCTGGACGCCTTCCGCGCCGCGCGCCAGCGCCACGACGGCGACGCCGTCGCCGCCTGGGCCGAGGTCACCAGCGACCCGGCCACCTCACGGGCCTACAAGTCCGCCCGCGGCAAGGGCGGGATGGTGCGTGTGGGCTGGGACGAGGCCATGGACATCGTCGCCGCGGCCTACGTCCACACCATCCGCACCTGGGGACCGGACCGCTGTGCCGGCTTCTCCGTCATCCCAGCCATGTCCATGGTCTCCTACGGCGCCGGAGCCCGCTTCCACGAGCTCATCGGCGGCACCATGCTGTCCTTCTACGACTGGTACGCGGACCTGCCACCTGCCTCCCCGCAGGTCTTCGGGGACCAGACCGACGTGCCCGAGGCTGGCGACTGGTACAACTCCCAGTACCTCATCATGTGGGGGTCCAACCTGCCGCTGACGCGCACGCCTGACGCCCACTTCATGACCGAGGCGCGCTACCACGGCCAGAAGGTCGTCGCGGTCTCCCCCGACTACGCCGACAACACCAAGTTCGCCGACCAGTGGCTGCGCGTGGCCCCTGGCACGGACGGGGCACTGGGGATGGCCATGGGCCACGTCATCCTCAAGGAGTTCCACGTGGGCAGGGCTGAGCCCTTCTTCCTGGACTACATGCGCCGGCACACCGACTCCCCCTTCCTCATCGAGCTTGAGGCCCACGGCCAGGGCGACGGCTACGTCCCAGGGCGCTTCGTCACGGCGGACACCGTGCCCGGCTCCGCCAGCCAGGAGGCCACACGCAACGAGTTCCGTCCGCTGGTGTGGGACCGCGAGCGCGGTCCGGCCGACCCGGGCGGGACGCTGGCTGACCGCTTCACCCCCGAGGGCGAGGGCCGCTGGAACCTGCTCATGGAGGGCGTGGACCCGGTCATGAGCATGCTGGAGGTCTGCGACGGCGGAGCCCAGGGCGCTGTCGTTGAGCCTGTGGAGGTGCTGCTGCCGCGCTTCGACCTACCCAGCTCCGCCACCCCGGCTGGAAGTGTGGGCGGTGGGGTCCTGCGCCGTGGCGTGCCGGCCACGCGCCTGCCCGACGGGCGGATGGTGACCACGGTCTACGACCTGCTGCTGGCCAGCTACGGCGTGTCCCGCCCGGGACTGCCCGGTCAGTGGCCGGCGGACTACCAGGACGCCACGTCTCCCGGCACCCCGGCGTGGGCCAGCGAGCTCACCGGGGTGTCTGGGCCGGCCATGATCCGGGTGGCGCGGGAGTTTGCGCAGAACTCCATCGACTCGGGTGGCCGCTCCCAGATCGTCATGGGCGCCGGGATCAACCACTACTACCACGCCGACGAGATCTACCGCACGATCCTGGCGCTGACCTCGATGTGCGCGACGCAGGGTGTCAATGGCGGGGGCTGGGCCCACTACGTGGGCCAGGAGAAGGTGCGCCCGATCGCCGGCTGGTCCCAGTTCGCCTTCGCCCTGGACTGGGTGCGTCCGGCGCGGCAGATGATCTCCACGGGCTTTTGGTACCTGACCACTGACCAGTGGCGTTATGACAGCACTCCGGCCGAGCGCCTGGCCTCCCCGCTAGGGCCGGGCAGCCTGGCTGGCAAGACCACCGCGGACACGATGGTGGAGGCGATGAAGCGGGGATGGGCCCCCTCCTACCCCACCTTCAACCGCAATCCCCTGCTGCTAGGCCAGCAGGCCAAGGAAGCCGGGATGGACCCGGCGGACTACGTCGTCGACCAGCTTGAGCGCGGCGAGCTGCGCTTTGCCTGCGAGGACCCGGACGCTGAGGAGAACTTCCCTCGGATCCTGGCCTCCTGGCGCACCAACCTGCTGGGCTCCTCGGCTAAGGGGACGGAGTTCTTCCTGCGCCACATGGTGGGTGCGGACAATGACGTCAGTGCCGAGGAGACCCCCCAGGGCCAGCGCCCGGTCTCGATGACCTGGCGTGAGCAGGCCCCTCAGGGCAAGCTCGACCTCATGTGGACCGCAGACTTCCGCACGACCTCCACCACGCTGCACTCCGACGTCGTGCTGCCGGCGGCCACCTGGTACGAGAAGTACGACCTGTCCACCACGGACATGCACCCGTTCATCCACTCCTTCAACGAGGCCATCACGCCCCCGTGGGAGGCGCGCACCGACTTCGACATCTACCAGCAGCTGGCGCGCATGGTGGCTGAGTGGGCGCCGCAGTATCTGGGCACCCAGACCGACGTCGTGGCCGCGCCTCTGACCCACGACACCCCTGACGCCATGACGATGCCCCACGGGGACGTGTCCGGGCTGCCTCAGGAGTGGGTGCCTGGCGTCACCATGCCCAAGCTCGTTCCCGTTGAGCGTGACTACACCGAGCTGCTCAACAAGTTCAACACCGTGGGCCCGCTCGTGGAGTCCCCCGGCATCCCCACCAAGGGGATCATGCTGGTGCCGGACAAGGAGATCGAGGCGCTTCGCCGGGCCCACGGCACGGGTGAGGGCGCCGGGCAGGGGCGTCCGCTCATCGACACCCCCATCAAGGCCGGGGACGCCGTGATGCACATGTCCGGCGCCACCAACGGCCGCCTGGCGACCCAGGGCTGGCAGACCCTCTCCCGGCGCACGGGCACCGAGCTGGCCAGCCTGAGCGAGGAGGAGGCCGGCAAGCAGGTGACCTTCGCCCAGACCCAGAGCCGCCCCCAGCCCGTCATCACCACGCCCGAGTGGTCGGGGTCGGAGCACGGGGGCCGCCGCTACAGCGCCTTCGTCGTCAACGTCGAGCACGCCAAGCCCTGGCACACGCTCACGGGCCGGATGCACTACTACCTGGACCACGACTGGATGCGGGACATGGGCGAGTCCCTGCCGGTCTTCCGCCCGCCGCTGGACTTCGCCACGCTCTACGGCGAGCAGGCGCCTGGCACGGTCAGCTCCACGCAGGCGGGTGAGGCGCAGGTGGCCGTGCGCTACATCACCGCGCACAACAAGTGGGCCATCCACTCCCAGTACTACGACAACCTCCACATGCTCACCCTGGGGCGTGGGGGCCAGACGATCTGGATGAGCCCGCAGGACGCCGAGACCATCGGCGTCAGGGACAACGAGTGGGTCGAGGCCTACAACCGCAACGGCGTCGTCGCCGCGCGCGCCATCGTCTCCCACCGTATCCCGCAGGGCACGGTCTTCATGTACCACGCCCAGGAACGCACGATGAACACCCCGCTGACCGAGTCCACCGGCAGGCGGGGAGGCACGCACAACTCGCTGACGCGGATCGTCCTCAAGCCCTCGCACTTCGCCGGCGGGTACGCCCAGCTGTCCTACGCCTTCAACTACATCGGCCCTACCGGCAACAACCGTGACGAGGTCACGGTCATCCGCCGCCGCTCCAACCAGGAGGTGACCTTCTGATGAAGGTGATGGCTCAGATCGGCATGATCATGAACCTCGACAAGTGCATCGGGTGCCACACCTGCTCGGTGACCTGCAAGCAGGCGTGGACCAACCGCGAGGGCACGGAGTACATGTGGTTCAACAACGTCGAGACGCGCCCGGGCGTGGGCTACCCCCGCTCGTGGGAGGACCAGGACAAGTGGAAGGGCGGCTGGGTCCGCAAGGCGAACGGGCGTCTGGTCCCGCGTGGAGGCGGGCGGCTGCGCAAGCTGGCCACGATCTTCGCCAACCCCCAGATGCCCGGGGTCGAGGACTACTACGAGCCGTGGACGTACGAGTACGACAAGCTGCTGTCCGCTCCCAAGGACGCTGCCGCCCTGCCGGTGGCACGGGCCAAGAGCCAGCTGACGGGCGAGTACATGCCGACCATCTCCTGGGGCCCCAACTGGGATGACGACCTGGGCGGCTCCATGGAGACCCTGGCCGAGGACCCCGTGCTGGCTGGGATGAACCAGAAGGTCCGCACCGAGATCGACCAGGCCTTCATGTTCTACCTGCCGCGCATCTGCGAGCACTGCCTCAACCCCACCTGCGTCGCCGCCTGCCCCAGCGGGGCGATGTACAAGCGCAGCGAGGACGGGATTGTGCTGGTCGACCAGGACGCCTGCCGCGGATGGCGCATGTGCGTGTCCGCCTGCCCCTACAAGAAGGTCTACTTCAACCACGCCACCGGCAAGGCGGAGAAGTGCACGCTGTGCTACCCGCGCCTGGAGGCCGGCGAGCCCACCGTGTGCTCGCAGACCTGCGTGGGGCGGCTGCGCTACCTCGGTGTGCTGCTCTACGACGCCGACCGGGTCTCCCAGGCCGCGGCTGTGGAGGACCCTCAGGACCTGTACATGGCCCAGCGTGAGATCCTCCTGGACCCCCATGACCCCGAGGTCGTGGCGGCAGCCCGGGCTGAGGGGGTACCCGCCTCCTGGATCACGGCCGCTCAGCAGTCCCCGCTGTGGGACCTCATCCAGACCTACGAGGTGGCCCTGCCCCTGCACCCGGAGTACCGCACCATGCCGATGGTCTGGTACATCCCGCCGCTGTCCCCCGTGGTCGACGAGGTCGCTGCCACCGGCATGGACGCTGAGGACCACCGCGTGCTGCTGGCGGCGGTGGCGGACATGCGCATTCCGCTGGAGTATCTGGCGGGGCTCTTCACCGCCGGGGACACCAACCCCGTCGAGCTCTCGCTGCGCAGGCTCGCTGCCATGCGCTGCCACATGCGGGAGGTGAACCTGGGGCGTACTCCCGACCCGCAGATCGCCGCTGCCGTGGGGGTCACCGGCGGGCACCTGGAGGCGATGTACCACCTGCTGGCCATCGCCAAGTACGACGACCGTTACGTCATCCCCACCACCTCTCCCGAGGTCCCCCGTGGGATGCAGGCCATGGGACCGGACGTGCGCACGCTGCTGGGCGACGGCGCCCCGGCTGCCTGCCACTCGGTGGCCTCCTTCCACGGCCAGGCCGAGGGCGGGTGCAGCTCAGACACCAGCAGGGGCGGTCCGGTCAGCCTCCCTCTGCCCACGCTGCGCCGTGAGCCGGTTCCGGCTGCCGGCCCTGGGAGCGTGCCCGGAGGCGCTCCGGCAGGGACTCCTGCGGCGACGTCCTCAGGCCAGGGGCGATGAGGACCGTGGACGCCCTGACCGACCACCAGCGGGCGACGGTGCACATGGCCGCCTCGCTGCTGCTGGACTACCCGGGTGAGGATGTTTTCGCTACCCGCCTGGCCGCCGTCGAGCAGGCTCTACAGGCCCAGCCGGACCTTCCGGCTGCCGTGCGGGAGCCTCTGGCAGCCTTCGTGGCCACCGCCCGCGGGCGCGGTCAGCGGGCCATGGCTGAGCACTACGTGGCGACCTTCGACCAGCGTCGGCGGTGCTGCCTGTACCTGAGCTACTACGCCGTCGGGGACACCCGGCACCGCGGCGCCGCGATCCTGGCCTTCAAGGAGGCGCTGTCCGCCGCAGGCTACGAGATGGCGGCGGATGAGCTGCCGGACTACCTGCCGGTGGTGCTCGAGCTCTCGGCACGCTCCGAGGGAGATGAGATCGCTCAGGTGCTGCTGTCCTCCCACCGCGAGGGCCTGGAGGTGCTGCGCACCGCGCTGACCCAGGCATCTAGCCCCTACGCCGGCCTCGTGGAGGCGGTGTGCCTGACCCTGCCCGAGATCGACCAGGCCACCGCTGAGCGCGTGCGCGCCCTGGTCGCCGCCGGTCCGCCCACCGAGACCGTCGGGGTCACCAGCACACTGCCCTTCCCCACCACCCCCGTCCGCTACCCCACCGTGCCAGCAGCCCAACCGGCCGGCCAACCCGTTGCCAGCGAGCAGAAGGAACGCGCATGAGCACCTTTGAGTCCGCTGTCCTGTGGACAGCGCTGCCCTATGTCTGCCTCATCCTGCTCGTGGTCGGGCTCGTGTGGCGCTACCGCACTGACCAGCTCGGCTGGACCAGCCGCTCCTCGCAGTGGAATGAGTCAGCGATCCTGCGCTGGGCCTCACCACTGTTCCACGTTGGGATCCTGCTCGTGGGAGCTGGTCACGTCATGGGGCTGCTGGTCCCCAAGTCGTGGACCGAGGCAGCCGGGGTCCCGGAGCACGTCTACCACCTGGCCGCCGTCATCCCGGGCACGATCGCGGGGCTGATGACGGTGGTGGGCCTGGCCGGGCTGCTCTACCGTCGCCTGGTCGTGAAGTCGGTCCGTCTGGCCACGACCACCAACGACAAGGTCATGTACCTCCTGCTGTCTGTCCCGATCCTGCTGGGCGCCTGGGCGACGGTCTCCACCCAGCTGACCGGGGGGCTGCACGGTGGCTACGACTACCGCGAGACGATCAGCCCCTGGTTCCGCTCGATCTTCACTCTCCAGCCAGACCCCTCTCTCATGGCACAGGTGCCAGCCGTGTTCAAGGCCCACATCGTGGCAGGGTTCCTGCTCTTCGCGATCTGGCCCTTCACCCGGTTGGTCCACGTGGTCTCAGCACCGGTGGGTTACGTGACCCGTCCCGATGTGGTCTACCGCTCACGCAGCGCCGCTCCCACAGCCTCAGCCCACCGCCACGGCTGGCATCCAGTCGTCACCCAGGGCACTGGCAACCAGGGCGAGGACGACGCCGCCCCCTCCCAAGGCGCCTGAGGACCGCTGACGGCACGCACCGCGCTGAATGTTCTCTCCTACACTGGCGGTGGCGCCGTCGTCCCTGCCGCCTGGCTAGGAGCACGGCGGGGCCCGGGGAATAGTGGCGGGGCAGGGGCCGTGCGGACTACTCCCCACAATCCTCCTCGTCCTGAAAGGAACGTCATGCGCATCTCACGCCGCACCATCATGGCCACCGCACCCGCCCTGGCCCTGGCGGCCGCCGCTGCGCTGGCCGGTTGCGGGTCTGGCTCCACCTCCCCCTCGCAGGTCCCCACCGGCACCGCAGGCACTTCCCAGACCTCAGCCGGCCCGCTGTCCGGTGAGCTGACGGTCTTCGCCGCTGCTTCCTTGCAGGAGGCCTTCACGGAGCTGGCCACTCACTTCACGGAGCACCACCCGCAGGTATCGATCACCTTTGACTTCCAGGGCTCCCAGGACCTCGTCACAGCCCTAGCCGAGGGCAGCACGGCTGACGTGCTGGCCACCGCCTCCAGCTCCACCATGAAGAAGGCCACCGAGCAGCACCTCGTGGCAGCCTCGACCGAGTTCGCCACCAATGTGCTCACCCTCATCGTGCCCGCTGGCAACCCAGCCGGCGTCACGGGCCTAGACAGCTCGCTGGAGGGCGCTGACCTAGTCGTGTGCGCCCCTGCCGTACCCTGCGGCGAAGCCACCGCAAAGCTGGCCACCGAGCTCGGCGTGAGCCTCAACCCAGTCTCGGAAGAGCAGAAGGTCACCGACGTGCGCGGCAAGGTCGAGTCTGGCGAGGCTGACGTCGGCATCGTCTACACCACCGATGCCGCCGGCGCCGCTGACAGGGTCATGACCATCGCACTCCCCAGCAACTCAGTGGTCAACCACTACCCGATCGCCATCACCAAGGACTCCACCAACACCGGGGCTGCGCAGGCCTTTGTCACCTTCATCCTGTCCGAGGAAGGCCAGAGGATCCTTCAGGACACCTACGGCTTTGGTGCTCCCGGGGCCGAGTGATCCGGGTGCCCCTGGCCTCTGCCCCCCGAATAAGCCGGTCCGCCCGCGCACGCCGTGCTCGGCCGTCTGGCGCAGACCACAGCCGGCTGCCAGTCGCCGTCCTCGTGCTGGCCCTGCTGGGCGGGGCTGTCATCGTGCTGCCTCTGGCAGGTCTGGGCACGCGCGTGGCCTGGGCCGACCTGCCCGCGCTGCTGGGATCGGAAACCGCTCGAGCAGCCCTCGGCCTGTCCCTGCGCACCTGCCTGGTCGCCACGCTCGTCAGCGTGGTGCTCGGTGTACCCACGGCCCTGGTCCTGGCCCGGCCCTGGCCCGGCGTGCACCTGGCCCGGGTCCTGGCGGTCCTGCCGATGACCATGCCTCCGGTGGTGGCCGGTATCGCCCTGCTGGCGACGCTGGGCAAGCGCGGCGTGCTCGGACCCGTCCTGGACCGACTCGGTCTCCAGGTCTCCTTCACCACGGCCGCCGTCGTCATCGCCCAGGTCTTCGTGGCCATGCCCTACCTCGTGGTCACCCTGGAGGCCGCCCTGCGCTCGCGCGACACCCATGAGGAGACCGTCGCACGGACCCTGGGAGCCGGGCCCTGGACGGTCCTGACCCGCATCACCCTGCCGCTGGTGGCCCCGGCCCTGGCACGCGGCACGGCCCTGGCCCTGGGACGCAGCCTCGGCGAGTTCGGAGCCACGATCGCCTTCGCGGGATCGAAGGAGGGGGTGACCCGCACGATGCCGCTGGCTATCTACCTCGAGCGCGAGAACGACACCGCCACCGCCCTGGCGCTCGCGGTGGTTCTCATCGCCCTGTCCTTCGTCGTGGTCGGGGTGACCAACCTGCCCTGGAACCACCTGCTGGCCCGACGCCGCTTCTCCACCCGCCCGGCCCGGTCCTCCTCCGGGCCCGCTCAGAAGGCGGCCACGCCCCCTGCGGCCGACGGCAACGGACTAGCCTGTCAGCCTCTGAGCCTGCACAGGGACGGCCACGGCACGCCGCGCGGCCAGCAGGTGGACCTGTCCTTCAGTCTCCGCGAGCGCGGTGTCACTGTCGACCTGGCGGTGCCGGCTGGTGGGGCGACGGCGATCATCGGCCCCAACGGCTCAGGCAAGTCCACCGCCTGCGCGGTCCTGACCGGCCTGCTCCCTGCGGAGGACGGGCAGGTACGCGTCGGCGGCCGTCTCCTGGACGGGGACGGGGTCCTCGTCCCCGCTGGACGCCGCGACGTCGCGCTGCTGGCCCAGTCACCCGGGATCTTCACCCACATGTCCGTGCTGGACAACGTGGCCTTCGGACCTCGTTGCCGGGGGATGTCGCGTCGCCAGGCACGGGCGCTGGCCCTGCGCGAGCTGGAGGCAGCTGGCGCGGTGCACCTGGCCGACCGCGCCGGCAGCGAGCTGTCAGGTGGCCAGGCCGCGCGTGTGGCGCTGGCCCGGGCCCTGGCGACCCGTCCGGCCGTCCTCGTCCTGGACGAGCCCATGGCCGCCCTCGACGTCGAGGCCCGCACCCAGGTACGCGCCCTGGTCGGTCAGCGGGTGGCTGCCGAGGGCCTGACCCTGGTCCTGGTGACCCACGACGTGCTGGACCTGACCTCGCTGGCGAGCGACGTCGTCGTCCTGGAGGAGGGCGGCGTGGTCGAGACCGGCACCGTCGCCGAGGTCCTGTCCTGCCCACGATCCGTCTTTGCCAGGAGCCTGACGGGTACGGCTGTACTAGCCGGCACGGTCGACGGGGACAGCGCGGCTCCCGTGCTGCACCTCGGAGGCGGCCTGCGGCTGACAGGTCGCCCTCAGGAGGGCTGGCAGCCCCAGCGTGGCTCAGCCGGTGTGGCGCTCGTACCACCGGACGCCGTCGGCCTGTACCCACGCGGGCAGAAAGGCCCGGAGGGCTCACCCCGTAACCACCTGCCGGTACGTGTCAGCGGGCTGGAACGGACCGGGGCGCTGGTAACCGTGCGGCTCACGCTCGTCAGCCAGGAACCTGGGCCGGCCCAGCAGCTGTCCGCTGTCGTGACCGCCGGGGCCGTGGCTGACCTCGGGATCGAGGTCGGTGCGGAACTGGCCGCCGTCGTCAAGGCCGTCCAGGTCCGTGTCCTTCCCGCTGCCGCCCCGTCGCGCCCCGGTCCCCCGCTGGCACGGACGGCCCTCGACGACGAGCCGGTACGGGCGCAGCGGCACCAGGGCACCGCTACCCTCAGACCATGAGCCCATCCTCCGCGCCCTCCCCTGGCTCGCGCCGCTGGCGTGACGACCTCTACCTGGCGCACACCATCGCGGACCAGGTCGACCCTCTCACGCAGGCGCACTTCGAGCGCCAGGACTTTGAGGTCGAGACCAAGCCTGACCTGACCCCGGTCACTGAGGCGGACCGCGAGGCCGAGCAGCGCATCCGTGAGTACCTGGCTCGGGCTCGTACCCGTGACTCGGTGTACGGCGAGGAATTCGGCACCACCGGGCACTCACCGCGTCAGTGGATCATCGACCCCATCGACGGCACCAAGAGCTTTGTGCGTGGCGTGCCCGTGTGGGCCACGCTGCTGAGCCTGGTGGAGGACGACGAGGTCGTCCTCGGTCTCGTCTCGGCACCGGCTCTCGGCAGACGCTGGTGGGCGGTCAAGGACGGCGGGGCCTGGAGCGGGAGGTCCTTGTCCTCCGCACAGCGCCTGCACGTGTCCTCGGTCTCGGAGATGTCCGACGCCTCCATGTCCTACTCCTCGCTGTCAGGGTGGGCGGAGCAGGGACGTCTGCGCGGGATGCTCGGCCTCATGCAGTCGTGCTGGCGGACCCGGGCCTACGGGGACTTCTGGTCCTACATGCTCGTGGCCGAGGGCGCGGTCGATCTCGCGGCAGAGCCGGAGCTGGAGCTGTACGACATGGGAGCGCTCGTACCGATCGTCACCGAGGCCGGTGGTCGCTTCACCTCGCTCAGCGGGCAGGAGGGGCCGTGGGGAGGCAGCGCCGTCGCCTCCAACGGCCTGCTGCACGCTGAGGCCCTGGCTGCTCTGTCCGAGGTGACCGACCCGCAGTGACAGGGCCCCGCGCTCCGACGTCGTAGCCAGGCCTGGCATGACCGGCCGGAGCGCCGCCGGCTAGGCACGTGGCCAGGCGTGAGGTGGGCGCCACTGCCTTCCTCAGCCGGTGAGCGGGCCTTGGCCGGTACCCTCGTAGCCGTACCGCCTAGCGCTGGGAGCGTCATGAACTGGCTGCACGCCGTCATCCTCGGCATCGTCGAGGGCATCACCGAGTTCCTTCCGGTCTCCTCGACCGGCCACCTCAACATCGTGGAGAAGCTGCTCGGCTACGACATCAACACCGTCGGGATGACGGCCTTCACCGCGGTCATCCAGGTCGGGGCCATCCTGGCAGCGGTCATCTTCTTCTGGCGCGACATCGTGCGGATCGTCCGGGCCTGGCTGACGGGCCTGACCCGTCCTGACCGTCGCAACGACCCGGACTACACCCTGGGCTGGGGCATCATCCTGGGCTCGGTCCCGGTGGCCGTGATCGGCCTGGCCTTCAAGGACTTCATCGAGGTCACCTCCCGCTCCCTGTGGGTGATCGCAGGCGCCCTCATCGCGTGGAGCGCGGTCATGTGGCTGGCCGACCGCCGTTCCGACGCTCCCGACGGCGCGGCTCACGCCACGAACGGTCAGGGGATGGAGCAGGTCGGGGTCAAGGACGCGCTCGTCATCGGCCTCTTCCAGGCGCTGGCACCGATCTTCCCGGGTATCTCCCGCTCAGGAGCCACGATCTCGGCCGGCCTGTTCCTGCGCTTCGACCGGGTGACGGCCACGAGGCTGTCCTTCTACATGGGGATCCCGGCGCTGGTGGCCGCCGGCCTGCTGGAGGCGGTCACCGCGGCCTCAGACATCTCGGCCCAGGTCGGCTGGCTGCCTACCGCCCTGGCCACCGTGACCAGCGGCGTGGTCGCCTACGCCACGATCGCCTGGCTGCTGCGCTTCGTCTCCTCCAACAAGTTCACCAGCTTCCTCGTCTACCGCGTGGCACTGGGCCTGGTCATCATCATCCTGGTAGCCACCGGCACCGTCGCGCCCTGAGGACACGACGCCGTCCGTCCCCGCTGCGACGACGGCGAGCCCCGGACCTCCGGGCGTAGGTTGCGGCATCCATGCCCATGCGGGCGATCTGAGCCGCACCCAGCCCCTCGGGGATTAGCGGAAGTCGTGTTGTCTGCATGGGTGATGCTCCTGGAGGCGTCTGCGTCTGCCCTGGACGGAGAGCACTAGCGGGACGACGCGATGGCAGGGTCTGCTGCTGTGAGGTTTGGGCCGCGCGGCCTCGGGTGCTTTCAGCGTCGGTGACGACCTGGGCAGGTGCAGTACGTAGCGCCTGGCGCCGCTGCTGAGGCCTCAGCCCGGAGGCACGCTCACGCTCCGCAGGTTCCCGCACGGCTGCTCGGGACACGTCCCACACTGAACGGGTGGGGTCCTCTCGACGGATCGCCCCGACGAGGACCCGCTGGTGCTCGGCCTCGTCCGTAATGAACGCGGGTTGCGTGACGTCACCCCCCGCGCCCCATCACTCCGTCTGTGACGATCAGGATGTCTGTGCGTCGCCCACGAGTGGCCCCGACATAGGCGGAGGCTGAGCCTGTGCGGTCGGCGTCAATGATGGCGTGGGCCCTGTCCCATGTCCCACCCTGCGAGGTGTGGATGATGACCGCGTACCCCAGGTGCGCGTGCTGAGCCAGATAGGAGGAGGGGAGGACAACAGTGGCAGGAACGCCGTCACGCCCCACGCTTTCCACCGTCGCCCCCTGCTTACTTACTGCCGTCACGCGCCAGCGGTGGCCGTTGAGCACGCTGTCACCGGCGCTAGTTCGCAGCGTCTTATCGTTGCGTCGGGTCACGATGAGGTCCCCAATGTGCGCCGTCTCAGGGCGGGAGGGGTCGCTGCCTCTCATCGACAGTCCCGGACCGATCTCCTCCGGGTTCATGTCCGCCACGCGAGCCTGCTGCACCGCGTGGTTAACGTCCCCGACAGTGCGCGAGTCCGAGGCGACGACAACCGATGTCAGCCCTTGGGCCTCATCATCCATGTATCGCCTGGCCGCCTCCTCGACCACACCAACACGGTTACCCATGGTTATGCGGTCATTGCCCACGTACCAGGAAGCAGCCTCCTGCGCCCGGCCGTCGTGCATAGGCCATGGTGGCTGCCCGCTCCCCGGCGTCCTGCTGCCGATAGACCTGGCGGATGTCGGCCGCCCCCAGGTCCCGAGACAGCTCACTGAAAGCACCTCCGCGACTCTTGACCGCCCCCCAGTTGCCGCGAGTCACCCACCAGCACAAGCCGGGTGGTAGTCCCGCGCGTGGAGTCAATGAGAGATCGCAAGTGCTGGGCCGAGGCCATGCCAGCCTCGTCCACGATAACGACTCGATGCCGCCCATCATCCCGCGTCCACGGCGCATTCCCTGCCTCGATCCTGGCTACCGCACTGTGCAAGGTAGTGGCCTCACCGGCCACGCCCTCATCACGCAGTTGGGCGGCCGCACGGCCCGACGGTGCCAGACCGAACACCTCCCACCCTGCGGCCCGATACGCGTCAGACACAGCGCTAAGCGTGTGAGTCTTCCCAGTGCCTGCGGCCGCCTCCATGACGCTAACCCGCCTGCACCCCCGAGCCAGGTGCTCGGCCGCCTGAGCCTGCTCACCTGACAATCTCGACGCGTCCAGGTAAGCCGCCGCTCCACTGTCCCCCAGGTCCTCACTTCCCCCTCGCAGGATGGCCCTGGACTCGTCGAGAACCTCCCCGGTGGTGTACCGGACAGCGCTCTTCCGCTCACCAACCGGCACGCCCGTAACCGCATCCCTATCAGCCTGAGCAGTGGTCACCTGCGTAGCGGCTCCCTCCATGGACACCGCCAGGCTCCGCGCCTTAGCCGCCAAGTCCTGCGCCTCCTGCATCAGGGTCGCAGGGTCACCGTCGCTAGGCAGCATCGTGGCCGCCATCCCCACCAGATCATCATGGGTAAAGGTCGCCTGCTCCGCCGTAACAGCACTAAGGAGCGTGGACGGACTCGGGGCAATATCTGCTTGCTCAATCGTCACCGAGGCACGCCCCAGGTCCTCCACACCCAGCGCACGCGCCCGCTCCACGTTCACCTGCCGACGCACCTGCTGAGAACCAGCAACCTTGTCCTCGCGAGTGTCCACCCTTGCCTGCTCATGCGCCCTGCGCGCACTCAGCAGCGGGTCAGCGTCCCTCATCTGACGCTCACGCTCAGCGATACCGTCAGTGCGACGGGAAAACTCCCGATGAGCCTGCTCAGTCCACCCCGCCAACTCCGCGCTACCGGTATCCCCCACGACCTGCCAGGACACACCCAGATCACGCGTCAGAGTGCGCCGCAAACTCGCCTCATAGACACGCCGAACACTGTCAATGTTCCAGTCCCTGTTATCAACCGTGCGCCACTTCCCACCGCATGCACACGCGAGGACACCAGCACATGGTCATGCAAGCGCGGTCCGCCACCCCATCAACCGGCCGCGCCGCCTGGTGACCGTAGGAGACAGCCACCAGCCCATCTGCCGCCACCGAACGAGTCACCCCGTCCACCGTCACCCGAGCACTGGGCTGCTGCGCCAGATACTCCAACGCCACGTCCATGGCCTAACGATGAGCCCTCTCAATCGTGCCCCGCACCGCCTCATCCGAGCTCTCAGCCATCACAGACACACTCTTAGGAGCCGAGAAGACCATCTGCTGCCCCCGCAACGACTGGCGCACGTGCTTGCCCGCCATCGTGCGCTCAAACGCACGCCCCAAACGCTCATCACTTCCAGGAGCCAGCGGGTGAGTCTGCCCCTCCGCCCCAAACAGGCGAGCCACCTGATCCGCTGTCAGAGCCTCACCAGAGGCCACCCCCAGACGCTCCTCCAAGAACGCCTGCGTCTGGTCCGACACCCCCACCACACGCATAGCCGGTGTGGCATGCCCGTCCTCCTCCAGATAGTCCAGGCCACGCTCCACACCACCGGCTTCCTGACCGCCATGCTCACACTCAGACAGGTAGCGCAACGCATCACGAACAGACCCCGCCCCATTCGCATAAAGCGGCCTAACAGACAGCGCCACAGCCAACCTCCTTCCGAGCGATAGGCGACGCACGACCCCAATTCCGAAGGAATTGCCATTGCCCAGTACAAAAGTAGCCCATGCGGGCTTGTTGTGGTCCGTCCGCGCGTGCGGGAGGGGTTTACCAGGTTCGCCAGGTCCGCACGACAGGGCATGACACCCGTCGTGCGGACCTGTGTGGCAAGTGCAGTCCCCGAGGTGAGCAGATCGGGGACGCTGCCGGTTCAGCCAGGCACACCGCCCCCGGCTGAGGACCTACCTGTGGGCGGTCCCGCGTTCCGATGGGGTGCTAGGCGGCAGCCAGAGGTTCCCAGGCGGGAAGCCTCCCGCCGAGCCCCATCGGCCCTGACGGCAGGCAACCCCGCCCCGTTGTCTTAGGGCAGCAGGTCGATGTACTTCGGGCGCGCCTTCATCGCGTGAATCAGAACCTCGTCACCGTCAGATGCGCACACCACGACCATCTCCAGGAGCCGGGCTTTGGTGTCGAAACCGAGGCGCAGTTCCCGCCACTGCTCGCCCTTCTCATCGAGGGGTTCGACCCATGCGGGCCAGGAGGCAGCCTGAATCGCGTTGTCGCTGATCCCGTGTTTTCGGGCAGAGTCGATGATCCTCACGCGGCGCTCATCAGGGCGCGGCGCAGGGCCTCGGAGCGGGTCAGATTCTGGGTCGCGGCCATGCGATCCAGAATCTCGATTTCATCGTCTATCAGGCGCACGGCGATCACCTGAGACGGGCTGGCACCCCGCCCAGGACGGCCGCGGCCACGACGCTTGAGCGCGGCCACGTCGTAGCCCGCTTCAGCCTCGGCGGTCCAGGCCTGCAGCTGCTCGTCAGTCATTCGCACCGGCATGCCAATTTCGTATAACGAAAATGGTTGGCACGCCACTTTTTAGGCCTACCCAGACAAATCAGGACAGGCCTAGACGGCACCTACCTTGAACGGACGCGGAGCCACCTACCGAACATGGTGCCGAGCACACAGGCCACAACAACCTCAATGAAGGCCACTGTCGACGCCTCAACTCCAAGCGCGACAAGGACGAGACCGCAGACAATGAACACGACGAGGGCCGCAGCACCGAAGGCGATTATTTTGACACCCAAACCCTCACGAGGACCTCTCATACACACCTCGCATCTAGCGTAACCGTGCCGACCTGCAGAGTGGGACGACTCCTCGGACAGATCCCATTCTTTCCGACATACACGCTCGCAGCTCCACCGACAGCGGCGATCACACCGGCGGAGATCAAACTTCCTACGACCGTCTCAGCAAGAAGGGCGGCAGCGGCAGCAGCCATCGCGGTAACTGCTGCCGCACCGCTGGTCTTAATAGCCTTCTGGTCAGTCTGGTTGAACGTGATGACCGGTTGCCACCCCCACATCGCCCCTCCAATACGGGGCGCATACCGTGGGATCTGAGTCTCGAAGGAGAGGATCGGCGAGTCATCCTCAGGTGACAGAACTGCGTACCTTCGGATGGTTGAGGCAAGGGTGACCTGGCTAGACAGCAACTTGATCTTCCCTGCATCCACGAGTTGGTCGAGCCCCTCAATGAATTGAGAAGGTGTCACCTCTGGTGCTGCCTCCTGCGTGTTAACGCTGACCGACGAGCTGGGAACAGGTGCTGCTTCTGCGGGCACTGCAGCGGACGCTGCCATGCAGCCGACCACAAGGAACGCGGACAATGATCTGAAAACGGGGGTCTTTATCACGGCAACAATTTTTCGGGAAGAGAGGTGGGACGGGATTCGTAGAAGCATCCTACATCACATGTGCCGGTGATCACAATAGGTCCTGGGTGACATTGCTACTTCGGTGATGGCGTGGGTGCGGATGGCTCACGTAGCGGTAGCCTCGGTCTCCAGTGCCTGGAGGCGCTCGTCAGTCATTCGCACCGGTATACCAATATCGTATAACGAAAATAATTCAGTGTGTCAGCTCTTCGGCCATGGGTCGCGCAGCCTCCCTATCGTCTGCGCTCACCCCTTTGGTGGGCGGCCTGGCGATGGCGCGCAGGTCCGCGGCCCATGCGACCCGCTCACTAGGGCCCCCTTAGAGATGCCCACAGAACGCCGCCGACACGCCAGATCGCCCACAGGGCCCACCCTCAGGATCTGTCGAGATCAACCCAGAAGAGTTCCACCCACCACCTAGAGGTCCCTCTGATGTAGACCCACAGCGGGCCGAGCCCCCCCCCAGAACCAAGGCTAACAACTATTGACACCGCGTGTGACCGACATCATAATTGACTCTATGAACACAACTCTTTTCCGTCGCATCACCGTCGGCGCCGCGCCTGCATCTTCGCCTTTACGACAAGCCCCGTAGCCGCCGCCTCTACATACACACCCAGCGGGACGCAATCCTCTCAGATCTCATCTCAAGTATCAGAACAGTCATTCGTGGTCCTCGAGAAGTACATCGAGGCAACGCCCTCCGGATATGTACTAAATGCACCTGAGGAAGTAATGAAATCTGTCCCGCCAGAAGGTCTTCGCCTTCTGACGGAACATTGGAACAATGTTGCACAGCGCATCACAAAGGGCGATTTAGCCTATGCAGGCGACCTAACGTATGCAGGCGATTTAACTTCGCCCCCAGGATCCGCCACCACCATTGCCGAAACCCGCGCTTTCAAGGTCCCCATTATCAACACAAGCCATTTTCATGTAATTGCCCACTGGTGGGGCTATGAGTATCAGATCGATCAATGGCTCGTGAACAAGATCAACGGAGGCGCCGCACTAACGGCTCTCATTCCTGAGGCTGGTCCCATAATTGCAGGAGTTGTTGTTGCGTATGCCAATCTGTGCATGCATTCAGACGGATGGTCATACATTCACCACGCTTTCGTAGGGCCTCCTGTGTGCAACCCCTTCGGATAGAAAAGAGTACCCCATGCACAGCACCAATCGACGTATGAAAGTTTTCGCTGCAACCGGGGCGCTAATTTCAATTGTTTTAATAGCCCTCGCTTTTAGTCTTATAGTCCCGGAACTACTTACGGAAAACTACGCTTCCGTCAACATACACAAGGGTATCGGAGTTTCCGTTATAGCCATAGCAAGCATTCGGATAACAAAAGTCATTTTTAAGAAATTGAGGACTACTGAGCGAATTTCTTGACATCCAGGCCTGTGGTGACTTCGGCCTCCAGTTCTCTGGAGGCGTTGCTGGATGGCGGTGTGCTGGTGTGCTGGCGCAGGCCAGGAGAGCGCACTGAGACTGGATCATGTGTGGCAGCATCTCGGTGCGGCACCGGCGTGGCCGCCGCGCGGCCCGATCAGCGGCGATAGCAGCCAGGTCTCACGCATGTTGGCGCTGCGCCACCTGGGAGCGCGACGGCAGAGGCTTCCCCTGCGGGTCGGTCCAGTGCTGGAGGCGGAAGCGGAGTCAGTGGTGGACGTGCTGCAATGAGCGAGTCGTCATCGCCCAGGCGGTGCCATCAGGCCAGTGATCGAGCGCATGGAGGACATCGCTAAGCGTCCAGCCTGCACTTACGAAATCGCGGATCTCGTACGCGATCCAGCGATCCGTAGTCTGGCGCGGAACCGGCGCAATTTCGGCAGGAAGACGGGCTAAAGCGACCACGTCCGCGTCCTAGCTTCTCGTAGTGCGCCTGGCCCACCACGACCGGTAGCGATCTGCTGGGAGGGTCTGGCCCGGCCGCAGAGCCGCCAGGCACTGCGCAATTGATTCAGAGCCGCGAAGCGGCTCCGAGCAAGGGATGGAGGCCTTTCGCGCGTGCGCGCGGGGAGCATCTATAGCCCTCTCCGGGGAGGGGTCATTTTTGCCCACAGGCCGCCGCAACCATGGCCGCCTCGTATGCCTCCTCGGGCAGCAGGAGGACACGGATCGCCGCATCAGCTGACCCAAACCACCGTGCCGTCGGCCCGATCGACGCGATTCGTGCGAGCGGGGGCGTAGATGCCACGGCGGCCGGGGACCACCTCGGCCAGGAGACCCTGGCCCTCAGCCCAAACCCGCAACGCTTTCACGGTGGAGACTACCTCCCCTGAAGCGGGTCGCCTCCTACGAGGCGGCGACCCGCTTCAGCGCAGCCGAACTCCACGGCTGCACCACGTTTCCTAAGGAGATGCACCTGACCACGCTGCAACAGATTTATCGCGTACACCTCCACACGACCGCTCTCAGCCATCTGACCTGACAGTCATTGACGGCCTGCCAGTGACTAGTCTTGAGCGCACAACACGCGACCTGGACGCAGTTATCATGGATGGTGAGCGCCGAGTCGGCTGAATGGATTTCCTCGTCGAGGACAACAGCTGGATTGTGGACCGTGTCCTTGAATCCATCGGCCCATGCGCCGTAGCAGTCTCCATCGCCTACTTTGAGGCCGCAGCGTGATCCACGCAACTGCCGTTCAAGGACGGCAGCGCCACATAATCTGCTCTTCAGTCGCGCAAGGGACGCATCCCCACTGACGCCCTCGCCAGCCCGCAGCCTGTGTGGGTCATACAGCGTCCGGTCGCCCGGCTTGCGCGTTCCACCGACAATCAGTGGGCGGCCAAAAGAACGCAAGCACTGGTTGTGTGGCTGCCTCATACCTCTAGATCTACCCGTGACATTGTTGAAGGCTGGGGTCAAGTTCGAACTAGGCAGGTGTATCCAGCGCGATTCCGATATCCGCCTCGACCTGCGCCTGGCACCACGGCTCAGCTTCGCTCCCGAACATATCCCGCTGACTGTCATGATTGACACCGGTCACTTCATTGACTGGCCCGAAGTTTCCGTAGCGTCCTCGCCGTGCCTATGGACGACGAACTTATCGCCGCTGCCCGTCGTCTCGTTGGTGGTACCGCAGCCGGGCCAGTTGCGGTGGAGATGATGTTCCGCCCCTGTTGCCTGATGATCCAGAGCTCACTCATGGTGCCGGACTAATAGCTAGCGCTGGCGAGGGGAACGGACCGAGACTCTTTCGAGTCCGTTCGCAGGAGTCAGCGCGGGATGATCTACTTGATCCACTGACGCGGGACAGGCGCACACAAGTGCATATCGAGGGCATGGAGGTCTTCGCCTTTACCGATGTGGGCGAGGCCTAGCCCAGGGCCACGGTCATCACCACTGACAGCAGTGTGGACATACTCACACCTCAGCACTATCATTGTGATTTACATAACAAATCGATGAGGAGGTGCACCCATGCCCACCGTATCTCGCGCCAGGCTTTCCTGACGACAGCAGGGAGCGGAATCGGAGCCCTGTCCTTAAGCCTCGTCAGCGGTCAAGCCCACGCCGACACGACAGCGTGCCCCGCCACTCCCTCGGAGCAGCAGCGCAAAGCAGCAATGCGAAGCATCCACCACTTGTTCAACGACGTCATCAAGTTCAATCCGTCCACCAGGAGGTACAAGGTAGACCCCCTCGCCTTCGACGCCTATCTTCCCGATTCTGATATCTCCAGCGCAGAGGAGCTCGCCATCATCCTCAACGAAGAGATGGAAGCGGGAGAGGACAGGATGACCCCAGCCGCGGTTGCAGGAATGGTGGCGGTTATTGTCGGCTCGCTCTGGGGCGGGTGCCAGCTGGCCAGAGAGGCTGGAAAGAACGCCGCATACAACGGGCTCACGTGGAATGTCTATAAGACACACATTCAGACCAAGGTACGGCTCGCCATCGCAACGACCCTAGGAAGTGCGATAGTCCTGTACGGCGCACTGTCGTGCTGGGAGAACGGCCTCCGAGAGGCCCAGTAGAAACAGCCGCCCGGAGAAGACACGTCATGAGTCCAAAGAAGCGCCTGGCGCAGTCCCTGCTCACAGCCCTTTTCATAGTGCTGACAGGCCTGTTCATCTGGTCCTTCATCCTCATGTTCACCCATGAGTCAGCGACGGCCGAGGCGGTAGGCGGAACAGCGATGTTGCTCCTTCTCCCAGCCTTGTACCTGTTACACAGGCTTGAGCGCTCGGATCCTAAGCACTAGGGAGAGTTTTCCCACACTCGGGCCAGGCGGCCGATCTACTCCACCAGCTGCGGGGTCTCAGCAGCCTTGACCCGCGCAGTCAGGGTCTCCGCAGCTCACCGGCCGCCTGTTCTATACCGACGGTGAGGTGACCTGCCGCTAGTACGCCACCGACGGTGTGATACGCCGCGAGGAGAGGCTGCGCGATGGTCAGCTACACAGTGAGCACGGCCCAGCCGTCACCCACTATGACGCCCACGGCCAGGAGACCCGCTACGAGTTCTGGGTCCACGGTCAGCCGGCGAAGGCAACCATGGAGGGGCTCGTCCCTGATGCCCCAGCCGCTAACAGGACACGCAGCACCGCCGCTCTGGCTGGAGGCACCCCCAACCTGTCCACCCTCACAGCCACACCGGAGCAGCACCCGCCCCGCCTCCAGCCCCTGACGCAGACCCACCGCTCCTCCCACGCGCTATGACCACCACAACGCACCAGGATGCAGGACCCTCGACCACCGACCAGGCACAGCCACAGCCGCTGGCCGCGGGCGAGGAGCTTGCGGGTGCGCTGTCTGCCCCGCTGGCCGCGGCTGCTCCACCACCACTCATACGGGCCACGCTCATCGCGCCCGTCGCGGCCGCGCCACCGGCCACAGCACCTGCACCACCGCCCGACCCCATCACCGCGGCCACCGGCACCAGGAAGCTCACCAGCGCAACCAGGGCCACCAGACCCAGCACGATCATGATGATCATGGCAAAGCTGCCCGTCATCGTCTCCAAGGTCAGCAGCCTGGCGGCGAAAGAGCCACCACCCTCATTGGCCTGCTCAATGATCCACGTGGAGAACTCGTCCCCGATATCGACCACGGTCTGGGTGACCGCGATGGCTGAGCCCGACACGAGGACCAGCAGCACCATACCGCGCACGATCTTGCGCAGGCCACAGTCGACCTGGCTCCCTCCAGCCCCGCCGTCGGCACGCTCACCCAGTAGGTGCCCAGCGTCTACAGGGCACAGTCCAGTCCCTCCAGGATGGACTGTGCCCACACCCGCACCACGTCTGCCACGCCCTGGGACACCACCGCGGAGGCAGCGTCCCCTAGGTGACAGGTCACGTCGTACCACGTGCACTGTCCGTCAGCCACTGCCTACCCACCGCCTTCCTTTGCTCTCACACCGGCCAGGGCACGAGCCCTGCCGCCGCTGGGTCCTCCAGGCGTCTCATGCCCCAGTCCTCGTTCGCCGGAGGATCGACCTTCCAGTCCCCTCGACCCACACCATGACCAGCGGCCAGGACACCACCAGCGACGGGTTACTGGCCTGGTAGGCGGCGATCGTCACCAGCACCTCATCCGTTCCCCGGACCTGGGCGGTGTAGCCCCACACCGTCATCGCCTCGCTCGTCGACCCGTCCCATGCACTCCCGACCTCCTCCAGGAGCCGGTCCCGGTCACCGCCAGGAGCCAGCAGCACCTGGGTGGCGGTATCAGCCTGCTGGCGCAAGCTCATCCACTTCATCCACGCCGCTGCCGCCGCCACCGCACCCCGGGGCGAGCGGGCGTAGCAGCGGGGTACCCCGTCAGTCAGCCCCCCCCCGGGCCCATCCCGCACACCGACTCACTGACACCCCCAGGGGCTGGCGGCAGGGAGGCCACCACCGCGGGCGCCTCAGCCTGGCCTGTCCCACCCGTGCGGGTCGCAACCAGGCCCACCCCGCCCACCAGCACCGCGGCCAGCAGCAAGGCACAGGCGATAAACGGCCAGCGCGCAAACACACTCACCTCACGCTCACCCCTGTGCGCGTCCATGTCACACCCCTGTCAGCGCCGAGCCGACCGCGGCCGCAGACCCCAGGATCACCACACCCACGAATACCGTGCCCATCACGGAGGCAATCCGCTCCGCATGGTCCCCGCCACGTCCAAAGGCGTTGAGCGTGATCGCCGCACCACCGGTCAGCAGTGCCACCACCGCACAGATGCCCCGGCCCACATCAGGCAGACCAGGACGGTGGAGAACATGTCTGCCACCCCAGGGGGCGCGATCGGGTTGACATCGATAGCAGGAAGCCCAGCCCGCAGGCCGTACGTACTCATCATGGTCATGGGTTGTCCTCTCGGTATCCGAGCACGCTGTGCAGCACCCGGGAGATCTCTCGTGGCACCGGCTGGTCCCACGCAGGCGCGAGCCGCCATGCACCCACCCACGGCAGGCACCAGGAGGCCGGGTAGGCACCGCTCGCCAGAGCCAGCTGCTCACGCAGCACCCTGGGCAGCCGACCCGGAGCGTCAGCTACCCACACCACCCCCAGCAGGCGCGCCACGGTCGTGGTGCCAGCCCCGCCGTGCGCCCCCACCACCCACACTCCGCCACGCGCCACCGCCCGCAGCGACACGGCCGTCCCCTCGCCCTGCACGCCAGTGACCGTGCCAGGGCTCCACACCACCGGCGCGCTCTCAGGCACCGCCTGCGCCACGGCACGCGGCGGCGGGATCAGCCAGGGGCTCTCGCTCATCAGCCGCTGCCTCCTCTCACCCTTCACGTGCTAGGTGCGCACACCACCCAGCCGGCAGCGGAGAAGCGCCGTGCACGTCCAGATCAGCCACCGGTGGGCCGTCACTCTCGACGGTCAGCCAGCCACACGATCACGCTCCTATCCGCTAGCTGCCACCTCCTACACCGACGCCCACACCGGCCACCTCCCTCCATAGAGCGAATCAGCCTCGAGCCAACCACCCCGCCCCCATCCAGGCCACAGGGGACACCCCCACACAGAACATATGACCGCACTCACATTTACCAGGGTGCAGAATTTGCACCCAGACAAATATGTCTCCAATCACGTCTCAGTTTGACGTCTGAATCACACCCGCGCGCTCCACACCCCATGGAGAGCTAGCACCCGCATGTTCTTTACAATGAGGTGCGGACGCTTTACAATTCGCGACGAAGGAGAGGTGATCGCATGACAACACGCACCGTCAATGTCAACTTCAAGGTCGACCCTGACCTGAAGGCCCAGGTCGAGGAGGTCGTGCGAGAGATGGGCCTGACCATGACGACTGCCCTGACGGTGTACATGCGCAAGATCGCTATGGAACGCCGCATCCCCTTCGAGATCACCGCCGACCCGTTCTACCACCCCGCCAATATCGCCCACCTGGAGCACCTGAAGGCCGAGCTGGACGCTGGACGCCTGCCTCTGTCCGACCACGCCCTCATCGAGGAGTGACGCGGTGGCGGACCGGACGCTGGCATGAGCCCAGGCAGCCTGGGACGACTACCTGGCCTGGCAGCAGCAAGACAGGAAGACCCTGCGCAAGATCAACGCGCTCATTCGCGAGACCATGCGCCACCCCTTCGAAGGCACCGGCGCTCCCGAGCCGCTGCGAGGGAATCTGACGGGCCTGTGGAGCCGGCGCATTGACAAGGCCAACCGCCTCGTCTACCAGGTCCGTCAGGACACCATCATCATCCTCGCCTGCATGGGGCACTACAGCTGATCCTCCACACCAGCTCCTCCTCCCGCGTCGTCCTCGGGTCAGGCTGCCTCGGCCGGCTGCTCCAGGAGCTGAACCACCTCGGCGGCCCGCTGTCCCAGGGCGTGCTCGTCCAACGCCAGGACACTGCTGGTGGTACGTGTCCGGGAGCCGACCAGCAGGGTCATCCAGGCCCTGGTACACGCCGGTGGCACTCCCAGGTCAGCCAGGCGTGGGTCGATGGCTGCTGCGGTGTGCCGGCGCGAGGCAACCACCATGGCTACCTCGACCAGGCGTACGGTCCCCGCCCAGGCGAGGGTCTCATCCATGCCCGCCGTGATCAGTGCCTGCACCAGGGCGTCCAGTACGCCCCCGAAGTCGTCGAGCCCGAACCGGGGCTCGCTCTCACCGTGGCCCGGCCGCGCCCCCTGCTCGGGCATGAGCAGCGGGTCGGTGACCTCGACCGGGTCCGTGACCTGTAGGTTCCGCGCCTGGGCCCCGGTCGGGAGCCAGGCGTACAAGATTGTGTCACGCCCCTGTGAGAAGGTGCCTCCATGCGGATCCTGCACACCTCGGACTGGCACCTCGGACGCACCTTCCACGGACGCGTCCTTGATGACGCCCACGCCGCCTTTGCCGACCACCTCGTCGATCTCGTCGAGGCTGAGGGCGTGGACGCCGTCGTCATCTCCGGGGACGTCTACGACCGGGCGATCCCACCGACCGACTCCGTCCGTCTGCTGAACGACACCCTGCGCCGCCTGACAGACCGCACCCAGGTGGTGCTCACTCCAGGTAACCACGACTCGGCGCAGCGTCTCGGCTTCGGCTCCGCGCTCTTCCGTCCGTCCCTGGCCGTACGGGCCCAGGTCGCAGAGGTCGACCAGCCGGTGATCGTCCCTGACCCGGACGGCGGCGCCGGGTTACTCGTCTACGCCTTGCCCTACCTGGACCCTGACGCCACCAGAGGGGTCCTGCCACCGCTCCTGAGCGAGCGGACGGGTGAGGTCCTCGCTCCTGACAGCGCTGCGGCTGGGGAGCCGGAGTCCCCCGGGCAACCGGCGGGGCCCGGCCGACTGGCCCGCAGCCACGAGGCCGTCGTCGGCGGAGCACTGCGCCTGGTCGCACAGGACCTGTGCCGACGCCGCCAGGCAGGCAGCACGCGCGTACCGGCACTCGTCATGGCTCACGCCTTCGTCGTCGGTGGCCAGGCCTGCGAGGACTCCGAGCGGGACATCCGCGTCGGCGGGGTGGACTCCGTGGCGTCCGAGGTCTTCGAGACCCTGGGCGGGTCTCCTCGCGCCCGGTGCAGCGGCGGCCTTGACTACGTCGCGCTCGGGCACCTGCACCGGCCCCAGGAGATCCGGCTGCCGCAGCACGCCCCGGCCGGCTCAGCGACAGGACGGCGTCCCCGGCTGGTCTACTCCGGCAGCCCGTTGCCGTTCTCCTTCTCCGAGGCTCCATGGCCCAAGTCGTCGGCCCTGGTGGAGATCGACACCACCGGCGTCACCAAGATCGATCGCGTGCCGACGCCGGTGCCTCACCGTATCGAGACGGTGACCGGCACCATGGAAGAGCTGGAGGGTCCTGAGTTTGACTACGCGGTAGGCGCCTGGGTGCGGGCGGTGGTTCGAGGCCCGTTACCCCTGGGGGCACCGGCTCGTCTTCGCACACGCTTCGGGGAGGTCCTGGTAGTCACCCGCGAGGTACGCGATGAGGAACCACGACGCAGCCTCAGCGTGACCCGTGCGGCAGACCCGCTGGAGGTGGCTCGTCAGTTCCTCCAGGTCGAGGGCGAGGCCGAGCCCTCCGCGAAGGAGCAGGCGGTTCTCGCTCAGGCCTACGAGGCCGTTCTCGCTGCCAGGAGGAGTGCCTGATGCGTCTGCACCACCTGACCATGACCGCCGTGGGTCCTTATCCAGGCACTGAGGTCATCGACTTCGACCGCTTCACCTCCTCAGGGAGGTTCCTGCTGACCGGGCCGACCGGCGCCGGCAAGACGACGATCATCGACGCCATCGTCTTCGCCCTGTACGGGGACGTAGCGGGAGACAAGGACTCCTCCAAGGACCGCATCCGCTCACGCCTGGCCGGTCCCGGCACCGAGACAGTCGTCGAGCTGGTCTTCTCCACCTCTGCCGGCACCTACCGGGTCAGGCGCACCCCGGCTTACGAGCGGCTCAAGCGACGCGGCAGCGGGACCACGACGCAGAAGGCCTCGTTGAAGGTCTGGAGGCTCTCGGACCCTGAAGGCCGCCCGAGCGAGGGCGCCGCCCTGCGCCCGGACGAGGCCGGCCCAGAGCTCACTCGTGCCATCGGGCTGAGCCGTGAGCAGTTCACGCAGACCATCGTCCTCCCGCAGGGCAAGTTCGCCACCTTCCTGCGGGCCTCCTCGGACGAGCGCCACCAGCTCCTCCGGGACGTCTTCGGTACCAGGGTCTACGACGAGCTCCAGGAGGAGCTGCGACGTCGCGCCCTGGCGGCCCGCAACGCGACTGAGGAAGCACGTCGACACCTGCAGGCTGCGGCACAGGCCTTCGCGCAGGCAGCCTTTGGCGAGACTCCCTCGGGCACGCAGGCAGGAGGCCAGGCCCCTCCCGACCCGCCTGACGTGGCGGAGCCGGAGGCTCTGCTGCCCACGCCCCGAGACCTGCTGCTCCATGCTGCCGAGGCAACGGCTCCCGATCCTCAGACCGTGGCGACGGTGATCGCGACCGCGACCCAGGAGAGGGCGGACCGGCTCCAGGCAGCTCATGCTGCCGTCCAGGCCGCGCAGCAGGAACGCGACAAGGCACGCGAGGACCTCGACCAGGCCCAGGCCCTGGCAGGTCTCCTGGCCCAGCGCCGCACCCTCCTGGAGGCTCAGAAGCAGCTCGACGACGAGGCCGACCAAGCCCGTCTGACCGCGCAGGCTCTGGACCTGGCGCGGCGCGCGGGCTCGGTCGCAGGTATGGCTGACCGAGCGCTCAAGGACCTGGAGGAGGCGACCCAGGCGCTGGAGCACGAGCGCGGATCCTGGGAGGAAGCAGGGTGGCCCCAGACGCCGCTGGAGCCGGCGCTGACCGAGATCAAGCAGGATCTAACGAGGCTGAGCAGCTGGAACGAGGTCTCAGGCGCCCCGCAGCCTGGCCAGATGCCAGGTCTTCCTGCCACGACCGCTGCGCTGAAGGAGCTGGAGACGCGCTCGCGCCAGTGCCGTGAGCAGGCAGCGGCCCTGGCTGAGGCCGAGTCCCTGGAAGCCGGCATCCCAGCCCGCGTCGGCCTGGCTGACTCCAGGCGCCAGGAGGAGGCGCGAATTGCCGAGCAGGCAGATGCCGCCCGCAAGGAGCTGAACGCGCTGCCAGGGCGTGCCACCACCCTGCGTCAGCGCCTGGAGGCCGCTCACCGTGCGCAGGAACGCGTGTCGGACCTACGTTCCGCTCACGAAGCCGCTCAGCGTCGCGCTCAGGCCGCTGCCAAGGCACAGTCGGTCCGCGCACAGCGTGAGCAGGCGCGCGACGCGGTCGAGCGGGCTCGTACCCAGGCCAGCGAGGCGGAAGACCACGCTCACGCCCTGCGCACCGCATGGATCAACGCCACCTCAGCCACCCTCGTCGGTGAGCTCCGGCCGGGTTCTCCGTGCCCGGTGTGCGGGTCCTGCCAGCACCCGCACCCAGCCTCCGCCCTGGCCGATCCGGTCTCCCGTGAGGACCTCGAGACAGCCGACCAGGTAGCAGGCCTGGCCCGCACGCGGCTGGAGGCTGCCAGCACTCACCTGGCAGCAGTGGAGGCCGAGCTGGCCCAGGCCCTCGCCTCCGCGGAGGGCCGGTCCCCGGAGCATGCTGCGGACGAGCTCGAGGAGAGCCGCAGCCGCCTGAGCCAGGCGGCTGACGAGGCGCAGGAACGTCCCGGTCTCCAGCAGGAGCTGGACACCTTGTCCGCACGCGAGTCCGAGCTGAGACAGCGTCTGGGCGAGCACCAGGAAGCCGCCGCGGCCCTGGCTGCCACTCTCGTCTCCCAGGAGCAGGCCCTGGCCCACGACCGGGCGCAGGTCGCAGCCGCCCGCGGTGACTGTGCCAGCGTGGCCCAGCGTCGTAGCGGGCTCAGCCAGCAGGCCGAGCAGGACGAGGACAGCCTCACGCGGTTGCGTGGGCTGCTCGCCCTGGTGTCTGCCGCTCGCCTCTCCCAGCAGGACCTGGCGGAGCAGATGGACCAGGCAGGCTTCGCCTCCCGCGACGCCCTGTCCGGCGCGCGACGCTCCGAGGCCGAGGTACAGGAGATGTCGAGCCTCGTGCGCTCCCGCGACGCTGAGGCAGCCCGCGTGCGCGCCGGACTGTCCCGCCCCGAGATCGCTGCCCTGACCGGGGCGGAAGAGCCTGGTCTCCAGGCCGCTGGCCTCGTGCTGGACCGAGCTGAGGACCAGTGGCGGCTCGCTGTCTCACAGCGGGCTCAGGCCCAGGCTGAGGCCGATGCGCTCCAGGCGCAGGCAGGTCGTCTGTCGCAGGCTGTGACCGACCTCGTCACCGTCATCGGGGACAACGCCCCGCTCCTGCACGTCGCTGCCCTGGCAGCTGGTGAGAACCGTGAGTCCACGCCTCTGGCTACCTGGGTCCTTACTGAACGCTTCAAGGAGGTGCTCGACTTCGCCAACCACCGGCTGGAGGCTATGTCTGCAGGACGCTACGAGCTCATCCAGGTGGACGACGAGAAGCACAGCGCCCGCAAGCGGGGGCTGGGCATGGGGGTCCTGGACCGTCTCGGAGGCGATCGCACCCGTGACCCTAGGACGTTGTCCGGGGGTGAGACCTTCTACGTCTCTCTGGCCCTGGCCCTGGCGCTGGCTGACGTCGTGGCGACCGAGTCCGGAGGCGTCCTCATGGAGACCCTGTTCGTCGACGAAGGCTTCGGCTCCTTGGACCCCCAGACCCTCCAGGACGTCCTGGCCGAGCTGGGACGGCTTCAACAGGGTGGGCGGACGGTCGGTATCGTCAGCCACGTGGAGGAGCTGCGTCGTCAGATTCCTGACCAGGTCAAGGTGACCTCGACCCCCGAGGGGTCCAGGCTCACCGTCGTGGCCTCCTAGCCAAGCTGGGCAGCAAGGTGCTCACGCTCGGAGACGTCGAACCAGAGCAGGTCAGCGTCCGCCGCACGCTCGAAGGCCTCCTCGTCACCGGTACGGGCGAGGCGGACGTCTGCCTCGGCCTCGACGTCGTCGACCAGGAGCGCCGCTACCTCGTCCCAGCTCACGACGGCAACCACCTCAACCGTGCCGGGCAGGACGTCTCCTTCCACCGCCAGCTCACGTACCTGAGCAGCCTCGACATCAGCCGCTACCACCACACGACGATCTGCGGCACCCACCGCCTCAGGCTCTGCAAGACGGACCAGCGAGGAGTCAGCAGCGCACAGGCTCGCTGAGACCTCAAGCCCCTCCTCGTCCTCGTCCGGCAGAGCGGCTGCGAGCGCGGCAGTCGCCGCGTGGGCCGTACGGGGGCTGATCTCGTCAGCGGACAGGTCGGCAGCAGTAGCCGGAAGGTAGATACGCATGGCACCAGTGTGCCCTGACGCAGGCTGTGACGAAGGGTCCGCCACAGGCTGACCCGGCTGGTGAACCTCCCCAGCAGGTGCTCCCGCCGGGGCGACGTCCGTGTCAGCAGCCGGGACGGGACAGGAAGCACGCCATGAGGTGGGGCTCACGAGAGCCTCCTTGTGTGCTTGTGATCCCTTGCGATGCTTTTTGGACTCCATTGGCGCCGACACGGGTGTCGGTCACCGGTTTTGATGACCAACGGGGTCATCATCGTGTTATGAACGCATCTTTCCTGACCATCGCCGACGTCGCTGAGCGGCTCCAGCTCTCCGCCCAGGGCGTGCGCGCCCTCATCCTCTCGGGAGACCTGCCGGCGATCCAGGTCGGGGCTCGCCGGCTGTGGCGGGTTCCGGAGGACGCCTTCGACGAGTACGTCGAGCGCCAGCTGGCCTCCACCCGCAGGCTGGTAGCAGCCGAGAAGGCCTCACAGAAGTCCTGAGCCGCACCAGGACTCAGACCTCGCGGACCATCTCGACGGCGGCCAGCGCGATCATGGTCCTCTTTCCACGACCGCCAACGAGGAGGCGCCCGCCGGCCTCGATCATGAGGTCCAGGTAGTCCGTTCCCATGGCCGCCACCCGCCCGGCCACGACGCCTGAGGGCAGATGGAGCGCGAGGCGCACCCGGCGCCGTCTCAGGTCACGCAGGACCGCACCAGGCGTCAGGCCAGGGGCCCCAGGAGACCTCACCGCCCCCGTCACGGCCGAGACGACGGCGACCGCGTCCAGCAGGACAACGACCACCCCTCCACCCTCCCCCTGGGCCGGAAGAGCCTCTCGCCTCACCTTTCGCACGAGGACCTCGACCGAGCCTCCAGACCGGGTGAGTACTCGCACCCGCTGGCCGCGTACGGCCCTCGGGCCGCTGGACGACGTGACGTCGTCGCCTCCTCCGCCTCCGCCAGGTCCGCATCCTGCCCTGCGGGCGGTGCACGACGCTCGGCAGCGAAGACGCTCTCCAGCTCTGCGAGGTACTCCGACGACTCCATAGCCGCCGCCCCTCACGTCACCGCCGTCCAGGCGCGGGACCACACTGTCTCTCTCTTGACACGCCACACACAATCGCAGATGATCAAACCCCCTCAAACATCATCAACAGAACATCGGGGTTCTCATGTCACTGCAACGGCGCCTTCTCGCTGCGACAGCTCTCTCCTTCCTCCTCACCATCGTCCTGGCCACGGTGACGATCGGAGGGGCCCACACGCTTCTCCTCGTCCCCCAGGAACCATGGGCACCGATCAGCCTGGCCTGGCTGGGGGTGCTCGCCTGCGCGGCTCTGACCCTCAGCGGTGCGTGGCACATCGCGTCAGGCCTCCTGGCGCTGGTAGCCACCCGGGACGCCGACGTCGCCTCCAGCCGTCTAGGACAGGCCCTTCTCCACCTCGTGGCTCGACGCGGAGCACCTGTCGTACGCCGCACGGTCGCAGGCTCGCTGCTCCTTGGCATCGCCACCTCCTCACCTGCCGCCGCCCAGGGCGCCGTACCGGCCGACGACCTTGGCTGGTCGCCCGTCAGTACAGGTGCCACCAGCATCGACCCCACCCCGACCGACACCGCAGCGCCGGCTCAGGAGACCAGAGCCGAGGGCACGGCGGGTCCCTCACCTGACACCTCTGACGAGGCACCTCCGCCGGCCACACCTCAAGCCCAGTCCCCCAGCACCCCGCCCACGGCCGTCACGTCCGTACCCGGCGCTGCAGACGGGAGCGCTGTCCCCGCAGAGGCTGCGGAGCAGGTGCCACTCAGGCCCGCCCAGGCCCGTCCGTCTGAGCACCTGCCCCAGACGTCACCAGCCCAGGACCACGCCTCTACCACTCCCGACCCCGTTGGAGCCACCAGTGCGAGCACGTCCACGAACGGCACGGCACAGCGCGGTCCAGCGGCTACGCGCGCCACCGGGTCCCACCGCCCGCTGCCCCGCAGCTCGTCCACGCAGCCGCAGCGTCCGGTAGCCCTGCCCTCACGGCCGACGACCTCGACGGTCACGGTCAGGCCCGGCGACAGCCTGTGGACGATCACCAGGGAGCTCCTGGAGACCGGGAGCAGGACCGACGTCAGCGACGCCGAGGTACTCACCTCCTGGCCTGCCCTCTACGAGCTGAACGTCCAGGTCATTGGCCCGGACCCCTCGCTCATTCGTCCGGGCACCGTGCTGACGGTCCCCGAGGGCCTGACCCGCTGAGCTCCGGCCTGGCCCAGGGATGACGCCATGACCACCCTCACCGCACCAGCACAGCCCCGTCTCTCCGCCGTCAGGCGCCTGCCCACAGCGGCCGACGCGCTCGTGCTGGCGGACCTGCTGCACAACGCACCAGCCGAGCTCACGCACGCCCCCAGCCACCCTCTGCAGGAAGCCGGGCAGCTCGGCCGGGGGCCAGGCAGGTGGGACCGGCTGCGCTTCGTTCCACGGGTAGAAGAGGCGGAGGTGACGGCGGAGGCGATCCGCGAGTCCAGGGCGCACCAGCCCCGGGTACCCGGCACCAGCCCCGCTTCCGCTACCTCCCCGGCGACCGCCACACGGATGGCTCAGGCGCTGGTCACGGCCGCAGCCGAGGTCCTGGCGGGCCTGAGGCCGGTAGACCACATGTCAGGCTGGACCACACCCGAGCTCTTTGACGCGCTCGCACGTCGAGCAGGACTGGCTCGCAGGGTCCTCGGAGAGACCACCTCTCCCCGCCCTCGCCCGCGCCGAGCCAGCGTCCAGCTCACTCCTTCGGGGGCCTGCGAGGCCATGGTGCTGCTCGACGTCGGTCCGCGCCTACGAGCAGCAGCGGCGCGCCTGGAGATGCACCGCGGCCGCTGGGTCCTCGCCGTCATCGAGATCGGCTGAGGCCTGGCGGCCGCGCCCGTCAGCTGTCCGCTCAGCGACGTCGCTTGGCAGCCCGTCGGTCAGCACGGTTCATGCCAGTCGTCTCCTCCGAGCCGGCCGCCTGCCCGCCGCGCTCCCCGGCAGTGCCGTCCTCGCCGGGTGCCGAGTAGCTCACACGCTGGTTCATCTCCTGGCGGCCGGTGTCACCCATGACGGTACCCGCGCCTGAGCCAGTCTGAGCCTCCTCCTGCGCCCGCTTGGCGGCAGCGTCGAAGCGAGCGGCGTTGGCGAAGACCTGCTCCACCGTCTCCTCGCGGATGCCCTCCATCATGGCCTTGAACATGTGGGCGCCCTCGTTGGCGTACTCAACCAACGGGTCCCTCTGGGCCATGGCGCGCAGGCCAATGCCCTCCTTGAGATAGTCCATCTCATACAGGTGCTCACGCCAGCGCTTGTCCACCACGGCCAGGAGCACCCGCCGCTCCAGCGTACGCATCGGCTCCGGCCCGAGCTGGGCCAGCGCCACGGGGTTGCCGTCCAGTCGCCGCTCAGCGTCCTCGTAGGCCACTGCCGCGTCCTCAGCGAGCTCAGAGCTCAGACGCTCGGCAGTGAGCCCGTCAAGCCCACCGACCTCGTCGAGGATCTCGCTCCTGCTCAGTCCCACCGGATAGAGGCGGCCGAGGTCGTCCCACAGGCCGTCCAGGTCCCACTGGTCAGGGCGGCCCTCACTGGTACGCGAGGCCACCACCGTCTCCACGGTACGTGCGCGGAAGGCCTCCATCTGCGGCTCCAGGTCCTCGCCGTCGAGCACACGGCGACGCTCGGAGTAGACCTTCTCGCGCTGCTCCGTCATGACGTCGTCGTACTTGAGGACGTTCTTACGGATCTCGTAGTTGCGTGACTCGACCTGCCGCTGCGCCGAGGCAATGGTCTTGGAGACCATCTTCGACTCCAGCGGCACGTCGTCGGGGTAGGCGTCCGAGCCCATGATGCGCTGCGCCAGGCCGGAGGCGAACATACGCATCAGGTCGTCCTCCATGGACAGGTAGAAGCGGGACTCACCCGGGTCTCCCTGACGTCCGGAACGACCGCGCAGCTGGTTGTCGATACGGCGCGACTCGTGGCGCTCGGTGCCCAGCACGTACAGGCCTCCCAGCGCCACGACCTCGTCGTGCTCAGCCTTGCAGGCCTCGCGGGCGGCCTCCAGCGCTGCCGGCCAGGCCTTCTCATAGGCCTCGGAGTCCTCCTCCGGGTCCAGCCCTGACTCCTTGAGCGCCGTGACCGCGATGTGCTCGGCGTTGCCACCGAGCATGATGTCGGTACCACGGCCAGCCATGTTGGTGGCAACCGTCACCGCGCCCTTGCGTCCCGCCATCGCGACCACAGCCGCCTCACGCGCGTGCTGCTTGGCGTTGAGGACCTCGTGCGGGATGCCGCGCCGGGTCAGCATCTGGGACAGCTGCTCAGACTTCTCCACGCTCGTGGTACCCACCAGGACGGGCTGGCCGGCACCGTGACGCTCCTCGATGTCGTCCACCACGGCCTGCAGCTTGGAGCGCACGGACTTGTAGACCAGGTCAGGCTGGTCGGCACGGATCATCGGCTTGTTCGTGGGGATAGGAACCACGCCGATCTTGTAGGTGCCGGCGAACTCGGCCGCCTCGGTCTCAGCGGTACCAGTCATGCCCGAGCGCGAGCCCTCAGGGTAGAGCCGGAAGTAGTTCTGGAGGGTGATCGTGGCCAGGGTCTGGTTCTCAGCCTTGATCTCCACCCGCTCCTTGGCCTCGATGGCCTGGTGCATGCCCTCGTTGTAACGACGCCCGGGCAGGACACGACCGGTGTGCTCGTCGACGATGAGGACCTCGCCGTCGCGGACGATGTAGTCCTTGTCCAGGTGGAAGAGCTCCTTGGCCTTGATGGCGTTGTTCAGGAATCCGATGAGCGGGGTGTTCTCAGACTCGTAGAGGTTGTCGATCCCCAGGTAGTCCTCGACCCGGTCGATCCCTGGCGCAAGCACCCCGACGGTACGCTTCTTCTCGTCGACCTCGTAGTCCTTGCCGGCGGTCAGGCGCTCGGCCACCTTGGCGAACTCCTGGTACCACTTGTTGACGTCGCCGGTCGCGGGACCGGAGATGATCAGCGGGGTACGGGCCTCGTCGATGAGGATGGAGTCGACCTCGTCGACGATGACGAAGGCGTGCCCGCGCTGGACCAGGTCCTCCGGGCGCTGGGCCATGTTGTCACGCAGGTAGTCAAAGCCGAACTCGTTGTTCGTGCCGTAGGTGATGTCCATGGCGTACTGCTGGCGACGCTCGGCCGGGGTCTGCCCGGCCAGGATGCACCCGGTGGTCAGGCCCAGGAAGCGGTGGATACGCCCCATGAGGTCGGACTGGTACTCCGCCAGGTAGTCGTTCACGGTCACGACGTGCACGCCCTTGCCCGTCAGCGCCCGCAGGTAGGAGGGCATGGTGGCGACCAGGGTCTTGCCCTCACCGGTCTTCATCTCGGCGATGTTGCCCAGGTGCAGGGCCGCGCCGCCCATAATCTGAACGTGATAGGGCCGCATGCCCAGAACTCGGTCAGCCGCCTCGCACACCGTGGCAAAGGCCTCCGGCAGCAGCGCGTCCAGGCTCTCGCCGTCGGCATAACGCTTCCTGAGCTCGTCGGTGGCCTCCTTGAGGTCGTCATCGGTGAGCTCGCGGTAGGCGTCTGCGAGCGACTCGACCTGGTGCGCGATGGCGTCGAGCCTCTTGAGGGTGCGCCCCTCTCCGATGCGAAGGATCCGGTCGACAAGCGACATACTGGCTTCTCCCTGTGGTGACGGCGGAGCGTGCTACAGGACGAGGCTCATGCCGCGTCCAGCGAGCACGTCCAGACGGTCCCGCTGCGGGTGGCACGAGCCACGACCAGTGCGGGCGTCATTCATCGTAGTGGACTGAGCGCTACCCGTGCCGCCCCGATACCTCACAGGAACGTGCCACTGTCCACATGCACGTTCCGGGACAGCCCCCGCACCAGGCTGGGGACAACCGTCTCCAGGCACCGGCACGATCAGCCTGTGTGCTCCAACCCGCCTCCGTCCCCGTCTCGCCCGGCCCCGTTGCCGGGGCTCCTGCCGGCGCGGCTGCGCCCCCTCGCGTCCACGACCACCAGCCTTCTGCAGGAGGCTGCGAGCGTCCTCCTGCCCGCGCGCTGCGCCGGCTGCGGGACCTGGGAGACACGGCTGTGCCTCCAGTGCCGCTCGCTCCTGGCCGGTCCGCTGGCTCCGGTCCCTCAGGCCGACGGCGCAGGGGACCTCCCCGTACACGCCCTGACCAGCTACACCGGACCCGTACGCGCCCTGGTGCTGGGATGGAAGAACGGCGGGCGGGAGGACCTCACTCAGACCATGCGGGAGGCTGGTGAGCGAGCCGGCCAGCTGTGGCCCCGCACGCTGGAGGCCACGACCGCAGGCCAGATAGCCCGCTGCAGCCGGCTCCTCGTGGTCCCGGCCCCCTCGGGTCCCACGCGCCGGCTACGCGGCCGGCTGGTGGCCGCTGACCTCGCCGACGCCGTCGCCCGCGGTCTCGCTCGGGCCTGGCCCGAGCACGCAGACCTCACGGTCCTGTCCACCGACCTCCTGCGACGCGCTCCCCAGATCGGCGCCGCGCACCAGAGCGGACGCTCCGCACGCCGTCGGCGCTCCAACCGCGCCCGGCCCCCGCGCGTGCTCGCACCGGTAGCCGGGCTGCCGGTGCTCCTGGTCGACGACGTGGTCACCACCGGCTCGACCCTCGGCTCGTGCGCACGGGCGCTGGAGTCCGCGGGCGCCTGGTGCGTGGGCGCCCTGGTCCTGGCAGCCGCTCCCTCGCCCCGCGCTCAGGTCACCGTCGTCCCTGGCCGATGAGCGTCATCGGGCCTGCCGCTCCGAGCCTGACGCAAGCGTGTCAGCGCACGGCGATCAGGGGGCGGCGAAGCAAGCATGAGGCGTTCAGATGGTGTAAGCTGTGTGGCACAACGCACACAAGGCGCGGGGTCTCAACGACTGAGTCCCCGTCCCGCCCAGCCGCGGGCGGACGGCACGCAGGAGGTGGTCACGTTCCTTCCAGAGCCCGTCGCGAGGTGCGGCGGGTGGCCCCCGCTCGATCCGTCTGAAGGATCATCAGGACCCAGAAAGAGGTTCCACCATGGACATCACCGTCGTCGGCCGTAACGCTGAGATCTCCTCTCGACTGCGCGACTACGTCGAGGAGAAGGCCACCAAGGTCGAGCAGTTCGACCCCCGAGTCCAGCGCGTCGAGGTCGAGGTGACCCACGAGCGCAACCCACGCCAGGCTGACACCGCCGAGCGCGCCGAGATCACCGTGATCTCCAAGGGCCCGATCATCCGGGCCGAGGCCTCCTCCTCCGACCGCTTCGCCGCCTTCGACATCGCCATGGGGAAGCTGACCGAGCGCCTGCGCCGGGCACGCGACCGCAAGAAGGACCACCGTCGTTACCCCGTGGACCTCCCCGAGGGCGTGCAGCCTCCTGCGGCCGAGGACCTCAGCCACCTGCACGAGACCGATGACGCCCCCATCGAGGACTCACCGAAGGCGCCTACCGAGAAGGGCGTCGCGGTGGAGTCCCAGTTGGGCGACTCCCCTGTCATCGTGCGCCAGAAGCTGCACGACGCCACGCCCATGACGGTCGATGAGGCCCTGTACCAGATGGAGCTGGTGGGACACCCCTTCTACCTCTTCATTGAGAAGTCGACCAAGCAGCCCTGCGCCGTCTACCACCGTCACGGGTGGACCTACGGCGTGATCCGTCTGGACGCCCAGGTGCTGTAAGCACGCCCCACGGCTGTCTCTCACCGAGGACGGGGGCGGCGTCGGTCATCACCGGCGCCGCCCCCGTCCGTGCCTCTCCCGCTCGCGCGTCGCCGGCTCGGCTCTCAGCCTCAGTCCTCAGCCTCAGCCGGGGTCCGTCCGGAGGGCGGCTCATCCGGGCCGTGGACCGTGACACCGCTACCGGCCCCTGTACCGCGAGCGCCCTGACGCATCCGGTGCAGGCGACGCACGCTCGGCGGCAGAGCCGCCTCCCCCGCGGCCTCACTGGTCCCTGCCGCACTGGCAGCGTCCTGTCTGCCGGGCGCCGGGACCTCGACCGCCAGCTCACTGGAGCGCCGTGTCACCGGTGCGGCTGGCAGAACGGCCGGCCCGGGGGCGCCTAGGGTCCCGCTGGTGGGGACGTAGCGTGCAACCTCCGGGACGTCGTCGGGCACCACCGGCAGCGGCCGGTGCCCCCGCAGGTCCCCGGGAGTCCCCTCCTCGCCCAGTCGTCGTGGCAGTGTCAGGAGGAAGGACGCCCCCTCACCCGGCCACCCCCAGGCCTCCAGCGACCCGCCGTGCAGAGAGGCGTCCTCACTGGCGATCGACAGGCCCAGCCCGGAGCCTCCCAGCGTGCGCTTGCGTGAGATGTCGGCACGGTAGAAGCGGTCAAAGACCTTGCGTGCCACCTCCGGGGTCATCCCGACCCCGTGGTCGCGCACCCGTACCGCCACCGCGACCTCGTCGCCAGCCACCGTGAGGTCGATCCGTGTGCCCTCGGCGTGCTCAAGGGCGTTGAGCAGCAGGTTGCGCACGATTCTCTCCACCCGCACCGTGTCCATCTGCGCAATCACCGGCTGGACAGGGCGGTCGAGGCGGACCTGCGCCCCCATGCGGTCGATGTGGGTGGCAGTGTCCTGGACCACGGAGGAGACCAGGAGCCCCAGGTCCTGCTCGACGGCGGAGAGCTGGACCTTGCCGGAGTCCACCCGGGAGATCGTCAGCAGGTCGTCAAAGAGCCGGCGCAGTCGCGAGGTCTCCGAGACCAGGACGTCCAGGCTGCGTCGGGCCAGGGGAGAGGTGATCTCGTCACGTGCCTCCTCCAGCTGCTCCGCCGCCAGGCCGATCGAGGTCAGCGGCGTGCGCAGCTCGTGTGAGACGTCGGTGACGAACAGACGCTGCACAGCGGACAGGCGCTCCCAGCTGTCGATCTGGTGCTCCAGGGAGTCAGCCATCTCGTTGAAGGCGCGCCCCAGGGAGGCGATCTCGTCCTCGCCGCTGACCTTGACCCGCTCGTCGAGGTGGCCGTCAGTCAGGCGTCTGGCCGCCTCCGAGGTCCGGCGGATCGGCAGCAGCACGCGCCAGGCCAGGACCCACACAGCCATGACGAGCATGAGCAGGAAGGCGGTGGCAGCCAGCACGATGCTACGTGTGGTCAGGCTGACCAGACGCTGCTCCGGGGACAGGCTGTAGAAGAGGTAGAGGTCGTAGGCGCCGGCCTGAGGCAGTGTCACCCGGGAGCCGATGACGACGCCGGGGACCGTTCCGCCCGGGTCAGGCAGGGCGACCTGCCTCCAGGCCTGTGCGCCGTCCGCCGCACCGACCAGCTCGGCAGACAGGTCCTGGCTGATGAGGGACAGCAGGCGCTCGTCCGAGGCCAGGCCACCGATCGAGGCCTCACCGGCGGCGTCACGGTTGCGTACCAGCGCGACCCCCATCCTTCTCACGTTGCCCGGCCCCTGCCCGAGACGGTCGACGATCTGCTGGGCCGCAGCCGTCAGGTCCTCGGGAGTCGCGCCGTCCAGGAGGTCCAGCTCGGTCTGGACGCTCGTGGTACGCATGCGCGCGTCAAGCAGCAGGAACCCTCGCCTCTCGGCGTAGACGTCGTCACGGATCATGGCCGAGACCACGAGGACGAGCAGGATGATGAGGACGATGCCGCCGGTCAGGGCGGACAGGGCCATCCTGGCCGGCAGGCTGCGTCGCACCACCCGCACCGGGTTGCACCAGTCAGGCAGGTGCCGGCGGCCAGCGGACTGCGACGGCGTTGCTGGGCTCACAGCGGACGCAGCCGGCTGCCTCCCGCTCACCTGGGGTCGCCAGCCCGGTACCCCACGCCGCGCACGGTGACGACGATGACGGGGTGCTCAGGATCCCGCTCGACCTTGGAACGCAGGCGCTGGACGTGGACGTTGACCAGCCGCGTGTCAGCGGCGTGCTGATAGCCCCACACCCGGGCCAGCAGCTCCTCGCGCGAGAAGGCCTTGGACGGTGTCCGGGCCAGGGTCAGGAGGAGGTCGAACTCCAGGGGCGTGAGCGCGATGACGGCCCCGTCGCGGGTCACGCGGTGGCCCAGGACGTCGATGTCGACGTCGCCCACCCGCACGTGCTCCACGGCCCCGGCCTCGGTCCCGCGGCGCAGCCGCGTACGCACCCGAGCCAGCAGCTCCTTGGACTTGAAAGGCTTGGTCACGTAGTCGTCCGCCCCGGCCTCCAGCCCGGCCACGACGTCCTGGGTGTCGGTACGGGCGGTGAGCATGATGACAGGGACGTCAGACTCGGCGCGGACGAGTCGGCAGATCTCGACCCCGTCCAGCCCTGGCAGCATGAGGTCGAGGAGGACCAGATGCGGTCGGACCTCGCGGAAGCGGCTCAGCGCCTGGGCACCGTCAGCGCAGAAGAAGGGCTCATAGTGCTCGGACTCGAGCATGATGCCGATCATCTCTGCCAGGGCGGCGTCGTCATCGACGACGAGGATCCGGGTCGTCATGCCTCATATCCTGGCACGCCCACGCCGATCCCACAGCCGGTTTCCCGTGTCAGGACCGTCAGGACCAGTCCTCCTCATCCCTGGGCGCGGCCGGAGCGGGCAAGGAACTCCTCCTGTGGGCGGAGGGCGAGCAGGCGGACCACGTGCGAGCATGTGGCCATGACCAGTGACCAGACTCCGTGGCAGTCACCGTCGGCCGGTACCGGCGAGGAGGAGAACCGGGAGCCCTCACAGCAGGAGCCCCAGTCCTCTCCACGTCCTCAGCCTCGTTTCGGCACCTACGGCACGGTGCCTGCTGGCCGGCCTGTCCAGCCAGAGCCCGGCCAGCCCGGCTACACCTACGGTCAGGTCCAGGACGCAGCCGCTACGGGGCAGCAGTGGTACGGCGGCTCAGGCAACCCGTACGGCGCGCCCGGCACCTCGGGCCCCGGAGGCTTCCTCCTGGCTCCCAAACCCGGCATCGTGCCGCTGCGCCCCCTGAGCATCGGCGAGATCATCACCGGCGCCTTCGAGTCGCTGCGAGCCAATCCCAGGGCGATGTTCGTCCCTGCGCTCGTGGTGATGTCCGTGCTCGGGGTGCTCTCGGCCCTGCTGACCTTCCTCTCCTCGCGCCAGCTGGACTCGTTGCTGTCGCTGTCCGCGTCCGATCTTGACTCCCTGGCTGCAGACGGCTCCGAGGCCGCGGCGGGACTGTCCCCGGTGTTCACGCTCGGGTCCGTGGCTGGCTCCGTGGTCACAGCGGTCATGATGTCCCTGGCTGGCACGGTGCTGACCGGCCTGCTCATCGTCGTGGTCTCCCGCTCGGTCCTAGGCCGGCTGGCCACCCCCGGCGAGGTCTGGCAGCGCACCCGCTCACGCGTGTGGGCCCTGATCTGCCAGTCGCTGCTGACCTCATTCATCGTCTACGGAGTGCTCGCCGTCGGCTCGACTGTCACGATCCTGGCGGCGTTCGGGATGTTCGGCAGCGCGGGAGCCTCGCGCTCGACCGGCACGACCGTGCTCGCTGTGCTGGCGATCGTCATCATGACGCTGGCGACCCTGGCCGCCACAGTCTTCCTGTGGGTGCGCGTGTCCATGGCCCCGGCCGTACTCGTCCTGGAGAACGTCGGGGTCATCACGGCGATCAGTCGTTCGTGGGAGCTGACACGTCAGGGTTTCTGGCGGGTTCTCGGCGTGCTCGCCCTGGCGGCGATCATCGCCAACGTGGCGCTGTCCGTCGTCAGCGGGGTGGTCGGGACCCTCACGACCGTCCTCGGCACCGTCCTGGGCGCCTTCGCCCTTCTCACCGCGCTGTCGGCGCTTCTCGGGGCCCTGCTCAGCGCCGTCGTCATGCCCTTCTCCGCAGCCGTGACGGCCCTGACCTACATCGACCTGCGCATGCGCCGAGAGGGCCTGGACGTCGAGCTGCGCCAGGCTGCAGCCGCCTGAGCCGCCACCCGGAACCGGACTGCCATGACGTCCCCGCTCGTGCTCGCACACGCGCTCGCCGCTGACGTACCTGCGACTCCTGAGGCCGAGGAGGCGCGTCAGGCTGCTGTCCGGGAGCTGTCCAAGCCCGTCTACCACGAGCGCCCCAGCCTGCTGGCCCAGGTCTGGGAGTGGCTCGTCGAGCACCTCAGGCTCAGCCAGGTCGTCCCCGGTGCGCCAGCCTGGCTGTCCTTCCTCATCGTGGCTCTCGCCGTCGCGGTCCTGCTGGCGCTGCTGATCCTCCTGGCGAGACGGTTCACCCTCGCCAGCCGCTCACGGCGCGCGAGCGCGTCCCTGTTCGACGACGAGCGCGACGCGGCCACGCTGACCCGGGCCGCCAACGAGGCCGCCCAGGCGGGCGACTGGACGACCGCCGTCGTCGAGCGCTTCCGTGCCATCATCCGTTCCCTGGACGAGCGCGGCCTCATTGAGGACTACCCCGGGATGACGGCGCACGAGGCCGCAGCGGTCTCCGTAGCGGCCCTGGGGTCCCTAGGACCTGAGCTGAGCAGGGCTGCTGACCTGTTCGACTCGGTGCGTTACGGCGAGGTGGTCTCCACCGCCGCCCAGGACGAGTGGATGCGGCAGCTGGCGAGCGACATCGCTCAGGTTCGTCCTGCCTCGGCCAGGGAGGCTGTCTCGTGAGCACGACGACGCCCCCGGCCCCTGCCGGTACCCCCACCACAGCCGCCCCTTCCAGCGACCAGGTGGCTGGGGAGCGCATGGGCGCCCGGCTGCGGCGCTGGCGTCCGCTCCTGATGACCCTGGCTGTCTTTCTCGGCGTGACGCTGGCTACCGCTCTCCTGCGCCCGCCGGTCTCCAGCACGCCGCTGGCCGTCGACAACCCCCGGGGCACGGGCGCTCAGGCCCTGGCAGCCCTTCTTCGCGACCAGGGAGTCGACGTCCGGAAGGCGAGCTCGGTCCACGAGGCCGTGAGCCTCGTGACGGACCGTGGCTCCGCTCAGGGGCCGCAGGTGACGGTCGCCCTCATCCACCCCGGTAGCCTCACGGAGGCCGAGCGTAGCGCCCTGGCCGCCAGCGGCGCTGACGTCACGGTCATCGGCTCGACCTACGAGGACCTGACGGGACTGACCGACCTGGTCCCCAGCGGCGCCTCCGCCGGCCCGGACAGGCTCCTCACACCACAGTGCGCTGACCCCGACGCCCAGGCCGCCCGGACGCTGCAAGGGAGCAAGGGATCCGTCGGAGTCAGCAGCAGCGCCCCGGGCGCCGCCTCCGGCGAGGTGGTTACCTGCTTCCCTGTCGAGGACACCGGCGGCTACTCCTACGTCGTCGCTCCCCTGTCCGGCGGAGGGACGCTGAGAGTGATCGCGGACGCCTCGGTCGCGACCAACAACCAGCTCACCACTGCCGGCAACGCGGCGCTGAGCGTGCGTGCGCTGGGCCACCACGAGACACTGCTGTGGCTGGACGGCTCCCAGCACGTGCCGACCTCGGTGTGGAACCCGCGTGCCGTACCGGCCTGGTTCTCCGTCGCGGGGCTGCAGGCGCTGATCGCGCTCGGTGTGCTCGCCCTGGTACGGGGCCGTCGGTTCGGTCGCCTCGTTGCCGAGGACCTGCCCGTCCTGGTGCGGGCCACCGAGACGACCCGGGGCCGAGGCCGTCTCTACCGCCAGGCCAAGGACCGACGTCGTGCGGCCAGGGCGCTACGCGCCGGTACCGCCCGCCGGCTCGGGCACCGCCTGGGGGTGCCGGCCTCAGCCGACGCCGGCGCCCTGACCCAGGCGGTCGCGGCAGCCACCGGGTACCCGGAGCGCGCGATCGCGCACCTCCTGTACGGCCCGACCCCAGACAGCAACAGGTCCCTGGCGGACCTAGCCACCCATCTTGACCGCATCGAGAACGAGGTCTCCCAACGATGACAGCTTCCAGCTCCTACGGCCTGACGCCCTCGGACCCCACCACTCCTGCCTCCTCGCCACAGGACCAGGCTCACGAGCACCCGCGAGACCCGCGCGAGCGCCTGGTCGCGCTGCGCTCAGAGATGAGCAAGGCCGTGGTGGGCCAGGACGCCGCCGTCACCGGCCTGGTCATCGCCATGCTCGCCGGCGGGCACGTCCTGCTGGAGGGCGTGCCCGGTGTCGCCAAGACCCTGCTCGTGCGCAGCCTTGCCCAGGCCATGGACGTGGAGACCAAGCGCGTCCAGTTCACCCCGGACCTCATGCCTGGCGACGTCACCGGCTCCCTCGTCTACGACGCCCGCACGGCCGAGTTCTCCTTCCGCCCGGGACCGGTCTTCACCAACCTGCTCCTGGCTGACGAGATCAACCGAACCCCGCCCAAGACCCAGGCCGCGCTGCTTGAGGCCATGGAGGAGCGGCAGGTCTCGATCGACGGCGCACCCCGGCACCTTCCCGACCCCTTCATGGTGGTCGCCACCCAGAACCCCGTGGAGTACGAGGGCACCTACCCCCTGCCGGAGGCGCAGCTCGACCGCTTCCTGCTCAAGCTCGTCCTGCCGCTTCCCGAGCGCGCCCAGGAGGTCGAGGTCCTGACCCGGCATGCCTCCGGGTTCGATCCCCGTGACCTGGTGGCAGCCGGGCTGCAGGCCGTCGCCTCACCGGACGACCTCGCCGAGGCTCGTGAGCAGGTCCGCACGGTCGGCGCCTCCCCCGAGCTGCTGGCCTACGTCGTCGACCTCGTGCGAGCCACCCGTCAGGCCCCCAGCCTGGCGCTGGGCGTGTCCCCGCGCGGGGCGACGGCGCTCCTGGCGGCAGCGCGAGCCTGGGCGTGGCTGTCCGGGCGGTCCTTCGTGACCCCGGACGACGTCAAGGCGCTGGCGGTCCCGGCCCTGCGTCACCGCGTCCAGCTGCGGGCCGAGGCGGAGATGGAGGGCGTGACCACCGAGTCCGTCATCTCCGGCGTCCTGCGCGCCGTCCCCGTGCCGCGCTGACCTTCCGCCCTGACCACGTCGACCAGTCCTACAGGAGGAGCGATGTACCTGACCACCCGCAGCGTGTGGGCGACGGCGCTGGGCTGCATCGCGGTCCTGCTCGCCCCCCGGCCGCTGACCGTGGTCGGCTGGTGCGTCCTGGTGGGTCTGCTCGTGCTCATCGACGTGCTCTGCGCCGCCTCACCGCGCAGCCTGCGGGTCGAGCGGGCAGTCGCCCGATCCGTCCGGCTGGGTGAGTCGACGACGACGACCCTCACGCTTGCCAACACCGGTCACGTTCGGGCTCACCTGGAGGTACGTGACGCCTGGCCCCCCTCCGCCGGAGCCAGCCACGAGCGTGCGCGCATGGAGGTGCCGGCCGGCGAGCGACGCCGTCATCGCACCGTGCTGACCCCCACCCGTCGCGGTGACCGTAGGGCGGACCTCGTCACCGTCCGCTCCAGGGGTCCGCTGGGGCTGGCAGGGCGTCAGGCCTCCCTGCACTGTCCGGCCCGGGTGCGCGTGCTGCCGGCCTTCTCCTCGCGGCGTCACCTACCTAGCCGGCTGGCCCGGCTCCGGGAGATGGACGGGCGCAGCGCCGTCATGGTGCGTGGCGCAGGGACCGAGTTCGACTCGCTGCGCGAGTACGTGGTCGGCGACGACGTGCGGTCCATCGACTGGCGGTCCACGGCCCGGCGCGGCGAGGTCGTCGTGCGCACCTGGCGCCCGGAGCGTGACCGCCGGGTCCTCCTCGTCGTCGACACCGGCAGGCTCTCAGCGGCCCGTCTGGGCGACGAGCCTCGTCTGGACGCTCAGATCGAGGCCTGCCTGCTGCTCAGCGCGCTGGCCTCCAAGGCCGGCGACCGCGTAGACGTGCTCACGATGAGCGAGCGCACAGGGGTCCAGGTCCGCGGCCAGTCCGGGCCTGCCCTGATGAGCACGCTGGCCGACGCGCTCGCACCGGTGACGCCCGAGCTGAGCGAGACCGACTGGACGGCGATGGCTCAGGCTGTTGGCTCGATCCTGTCGCAGCACGCCCTCGTCGTCGTGCTGACCGCGCTGGACGGCGCCGGCACTGACGCCGGGATGCTGCGTGCGCTGGGTACGCTCGCCCGCGAGCACACGGTCCTGCTCGCCTCAGCCTCAGACCCTGAGCTGGAGCAGCTGCGCCGCCAGCGCGAGGACGGCGAGACGGTCTACGTGGCGGCTGCGGCCGAGCGGGACCTGGCCGACCTCCAGGTCTCGCGCGAGCGGCTGCGTCGCGCCGGCATCGAGGTGGTCGAGGCCCAGGCCGAGGGCCTGGCACCGGCTCTGGCCGACTCCTACCTCGCGCTCAAGGCGGCAGGACGGCTATGAGCGTCTCAGCCTGTCTGAAGCGTGCTCTCCCCCGCGTCCTCGACCGCGAGGTCACCACTGTGCCCGGCCGCCACAGCACGACGCCCCAGGCCCAGGGTGTAGGCCCACAGCACGGCGAGCGCGAGCGCGCCGACCGTGATCTTCAGGGCCCAGGGAACCGGTGCGGGAGTCACGAAGGCCTCGATGAGGCCCGCCACCGCCAGCGCAGCGGTCAGCCCCACCGCGACGGTGATGAGGGCGCGCCCCTCCTGGGCCAGGGCCACCGAGCGGGGCCGGGGACCCGGCACGAGCATCGTCCAGAAGAGCTTGAGCCCTGCTGCACCGGCGATGAAGATGCAGGTCAGCTCCAGCAGGCCGTGGGGCGAGATGAGCGCGAGGAACAGGCCGAGCATGCCGTGGTCAGCCATGACGGCCCCCGCCTGACCCACGTTGACGGCGTTGGCCACGAGCATGTAGCCGGGAAGCACTCCCGTGATGCCTCCAGCCACGCTCAGGGCCGCGATCCGGGCGTTGTTGGTCCACACTATCGAGGCGAAGGTCGGTGCGGCGTAGGTGGAGTAGTAGGACTCGAAGGACTGGTGCGCGTAGGCGTCCAGCTCCGAGGGGCTGCCCAGTGCCGCCATGGCGGCTGGATCGCGCAGGGTCCACAGGCCGGCGACGACGGCGATCGTCACCTCGACCAGGGTGACGCCGATCGTCCACCAGCGCAGCCGGTAGAGCGCGGCGGGCACGCTGGCCGTGGCAAAACGCCTCAGGTCGCTGCCTCGCAGCTCGCGGGTGCCGTTGACGCGACCGCGGGCGGCAGCCACCCGGGTCGACATCTCTGCCAGCAGCTGCGGGTCCGGCGCACCGGTACGGATCCGCGACAGGTCACGAGCCGCGCTGCGGTACAGCGTGACGAGCTCGTCAACCTGGGCACCGTCCAGACGCGGCGCGGCGACAAGGCGGTCCAGGCGCTCCCACTGATCACGGTGGGCCACGCTGAAGGCGTCGATATCCACGAAAGGAGTGTGGCATGACGTGGTTGAGCGACACCTCCTCCGAACGGATGATGGTTCCCGAGCGTGTCGTCATCGGGGAGGCTGTGGCGCTGGAGGTCACCTCCGTCGCCGTGGGGACGCGCATCCTGTCCGGGCTCATCGACTACTCCCTGTACCTCATGGGCGCAGTTCTGTCGCTGCTCACCTGGATGACCGTCAGCACGCAGCTGAGCGGACCGACCCTTTCCGGCTCCGTGCTCATGTCCTTGATCCTGCTGGCGTGGATGGTTCTCGTGCCGGTAGCGGTCGAGACCTTGTCACGCGGCCGCAGCCCAGGTCGCATGGTCACGGGCACGCGCGTGGTGCGCGACGACGGCGGCGCGGTCCGGCTGCGTCACGCCCTGGTACGTGCGCTGGTGGGATCGATCGAGGTCTGGGGGACGTTCGGCGGTATCGCCGTCGCGTCGTGCGTCGTGACAAGGCGCGGCAAGAGGCTGGGCGACCTTCTGGCTGGCACCTACGTGGTCTCCACCCGCTCGGGAGCGCTGAGCGCGCCTCCGCTGCTGATGCCGCCCGAGCTGGCGCAGTGGGCTGCTCAGGCTGACATGCGCGCGCTTCCGGGCCCGTTGGCGCTGGCTGGACGGACCTTCCTCCAGCGTACCTCGACCCTGGCGCCCGAGGCCCGGGCCCGCGTGGGTACAGAGCTGGCCGCCCAGGTCTCGCAGTACGTCGCGCCTCCGCCGCCAGGCACGCATCCCGAGCGCTTCCTGGCAGCGGTCCTGTGCGAGCGCCGTGATCGCGAGCTGGAGATGGCGCTGGCCGACCGTGCCCTGGAGGCGCACGAGCTCAAGCGCTCCGAGCAGCTCCCTTACGGCATGAGCTAACAACCTCGCGTCGTTTTCGCTCCTGAACAGTCGGTTTCAATGCAGGCCGCTATGGAAGCGACTGTTCAGAGGCGAAAGCGATAAGACAGATGAGACAGTGGCCCTCACCCGGGCACGCTGTCACCCCTCCAAGGTACTCCCTCGTGGACCAGGAGCACCGGGACGCCGTCACGCACCGGGTAGACGAGGCCGGCACCACGCGAGGCCAGCCCGGGCTCACCACTCGTCCCGCGGACCTCGACCAGCTCCTCACCTGTGACCGGGCAGCGCAGAGCCTCGCGGACCTGTGGGGCCACCTCATCAAGTACGCCGGCGGCGCTGTGCCATGCCTGCGTCGTCATCTCAGTCCTCCTTCTGGCCGCGAAGCACCCGCAGGTGCCCACGGCGCATGATCTCGGACCCGTCCATCTCAGGCAAGGCCTCCGACGACGGAGCCTGGGTGAGCGAGGCCGGCAGGATCCCTCCGGGCCGGCCAGAGCGCTCAGCGGGCTGAGGCCGCGGACGCTGGTGCCTCGAGGCGTCACGGACGGCGTCAGCCAGGGCCAGGAGGTCGTCCTCGCTGGGAGGCGCGGGCTCGAAGCTGGCTGCCAGCCGGATGACCTGCCAGCCGCGCGGGGCGGTGAAGGACTCCACGTGCTTCTCGCACAGGTCGTACGCCTCGGGCTGGCGCTCAGTCGCCAGCGGACCGAGGACGATCGTGGAGTCGGCGTAGACACTCGTCAGCGTCGCGACGGCGGGACTCTCGCAACCGGGCCTGCGGCAGCTTCTGACGGTTCTCACCGTCGCAGGCTACCGCGCCGGCCACGGTGTGCTGGCAGCGCCACTCGGTCAGGTCACGGTCTCACGCAGGACGAGCACGCCGCCACGACGGGCGTGCGGAGCTCCCTCCGGATCGCTCGTAGGGTTGGGCCGTGATCTTCCACCCTGTCCCCGAGCCTGCTGGGAGTCCTGCTGCGCCGGCACGCAGGCGCGACCGCCACGGTCGCGGGCTGCGCGGACCGCTGCTACCGCCCCACCTGCCCGCCTGGCGCACACGTGCCGAGAAGTTTGACGAGATGGTGGCCACGGCGGCGGAGGACCTCTCCCGACGCTGGCCGGTGGTCAAGACCATCCAGCTCGCCGTCGAGGAGGTCCCGCCCTCTGACCCTGCGCCGTGGGAGCGCGGCGTGGTCCTGGGACGGGGGTTCTCCGCTGAGCCCCGCGCAGGTCTTCCGTCCCGCATCATCATCTACCGCCAGCCGGTCTCCTCCCGGGCCGACGGCGAGGAGGAGCTGGTTGAGCTCGTACGGCAGGTCGTCGTCGAGCAGGTGGCCCAGATGCTCGGACGCCGCCCGGAGGACATCGACCCCACCGCCTTCGGCGCCTAGGTCTGCAGGGGCGGGACGCGCTCAGCGCAGCTGGAGGGCACGCGCTGAGGTGGCGGCGACGTCGGCCACAGGCGGGACGACGGCGACCAGCGTGCCCGCCATGTCACCTGACACCTTCTGAGTCAGCACCGCTGCCGCTCGAACCTGTGATCCTCGTGGGGCAGAGAGGACGAGCGTCCCACTGCCCTGAGGAAGCGTGTCTGAGTCCAGCTCCATGCTCACCGTCTGGCCGGCGGGCACCGTCACGTCCTGGTACCCCGCCCCGGATGCTGCAGCCAGCGTGACCGTGGTGGCGTCCTGGCCGGGGTTGGTCAGTACGAGCGTAGAGGTCAGGTCCTGCCCCGGCACCGGCACGGTCAGTGCCCCGTCGGCCACGACGGCGGCGTCCTGCGCCTGGACCCAGGCCACGTCCCGCACGCTCGTGCCCGAGCCTGCCGGGTACTCCCCCGCGGTCCGCACCAGCCTCGCTGCGGCAGTGACCGGCTGAGAGGAGGTCAGGCGGATGCCGTAGGCGCCAGGCTCCAGCCCGGTCAGGCTGACGTCGAAGACCGCGCCCGGGTCGACCACGAGCGAGCCTGCTCCGGGCAGCTCCTTCTCGCCGTCGGTACCGATCATCGTCACGGAGACCGAGGCCTCGGCGTCAGACGGGTTGACGACCCGCAGGACGGGCGCGTCCCGGCCCTGCCCGCTGTCACCACCGCCGGCCGAGGAGCCAGAGGAGTCACTGACGTCGGCCGGGTCCTGCGCTCCTGCTCCAGAGACGTCCTCGAGCACGACGCCCGGAACGAGAAGCTCAGTAGCAGGAGCGGCTCCCGCGGTCAGCACGTCCGTTCCGGCCGGGGTCTCGCCGTCGAGCGACTCAGTGACCAGGGAGGGGATCAGCATCCCGCCGTCCGCCTCCACGGAGACGGCCAGCCGGGCGTCAGCGGAGCGCGCGGACTCCAGGAGGATCGAGGACGACCCACCGGCGGCTACCGCGACCTGGCCACCCGAGGGCAGGGTGAGCGGACCGGTTGAGCCGTAGAGGGTGACGGTCGCCGTGACCGTGGTCCGGCCCGGGTTGACCAGGCGCAGCTCGGAGGAGGAACCCAGCGCCGCTGAGCCACCCACGATCCAGGACACCGCCGAGGCCGGGGCGCAGGCAGCAGCGGTCAGGCCTCGCAGGTCGCCTGAGGCGGTCGAGGTGGTCACGAGTCCGGTCGCCCAGGCGTCAGAGTCCGCAGAGGGCGTGACCGCGAGGACGCCGCCCTCTGCGTCGCGGGTGGACAGCGCGGTCTCCTCCAGCCGCGTGTCCTGGTAGGTGGCACGTGCCCCTTGCCCCAGGACCGTGATCGAGGTGGCCGAGCTCGTCTGTCCCAGGTCGACTGCTCCCACAGAGTTACCGGGGCCGGCCGGGCAGGCGTAGACCGACTCCGTGGCGGGCGCAGGCACGCTGATCGCCCCGACCTGCGCCTGGACGGCGGTCGGGGTCAGCGTGGCCCACCAGGTGGCACCGGCTGCGCCGGCAAGGAGCGCGGCCCCTGCCAGGAGCGCGGTGCCGCGTCGCACGAAGGCACGAGGAGATCTCATCGCACGCTCCTCCTCCGGCGCAGGGGCAGCGCGGCCAGCGCGGTCAGCGCCCACACCACCCAGATGACGCGGGTCGCTGTCATGGCCAGCGGTGAGGCGTGCGTGAGAGTCAACGGCCCACAGACGCCTGCCGGGACGGCGAAGGCCTGGCGCCAGTCCGAGCCGGACGGTGCCACCGGCTCCAAGGTGGTCCCGCCCACGCTCGCGCTCCAGCCCTCACTGGCGCGCTCAGCCAGGACCAGGGTGCGCTCACTGCCTGAGGCCGCGACCTGAGCCTCCGCCACGTCAGGGACCGTGGTGCCCGTGCCCTCAGAGTCCACCAGAAGGACGCGGGCGACCTCCTGAGCCTGAGAGGGACCGACCCTCCAGGACACACCGACAGAGGTCTGAGCCAGCGACTCCAGCCCCGGCGTCGCCTCCAGCCCTGCCCGGGCGCTGGCCGTGGCCTCGTCGCCAGAGCGCTCCGTCAGCAGGACGACAGCGACGCCGTGGCGGGCGAGGTCATCGGCCACGTCCTCGTCCTGCCCGCCCACGGCCCGCGCGACGACGTCAGCGAGGTCCTGGTCGGCGGCGTCACTCAGGTCGAGGAAGACCAGCTCCGTACCGTGTGACACCGCAGCCTCGCTGGCAGCCGCCTGAGAGCCCGGGCGCAGGGAGGCGTTAAGGACCTCGGGGCCGGTGCCCGCCAACCGGCTACGCAGCTGCGCGGACAGGACGTCCGGGGTCGTGTCCAGCAGCCGGGTCCCCTCACCACGCCACAGGCTCACGCTCATACCCTCCGGGGTGGAGGTGAGCACCAGGACACGCCCAGCGGAAGCCGACTGCTCTATCTCCGCGGCAATAACGGGAACCTGCTGCGAGGCCGGCCGCAAGGCCATGGCCTGCGCCTGGGAACCGGCGCCGCTGGAGCTGATCGAGGCGGCGGCCCACGCCGCCCCCAGGACGAAGGGCGCCAGGAGCGCCGCGCAGCCGAGACCGGCCACGGACAGGTGGCGCCAGCCGAAGTGGTGACGTACCAGGGTGGCGCGTGCGGCGTCGGCGCCGGCCAGGGCCGAGGCGAGCAGGCCCGCCGTCATGAGGCTGAGCCCGGCCCCGGGCCACCCGGTCACGAGCAGTGAGCCTGTCCCGTCCACCGCAGTGCCGACGGCGGTGACGTGCCGTACCGCCAGGGCGGCGAGCAGGAGGCCGCCCACGGCGAGCAGGACCCCGGAGCGGGCACGGTGCCCGCGAGGTCCACGGGCCACCAGACCGCCCAGAGCCAGGACCGGCAGGACCGCCAGAGCGATGACGAGCACGACACCGGCGATCGCGCCGTGCGCCGATCCCTGCGTCAAGGCGCCCAACGAGACCGGCAGGCCGAGGGCCAGCTCCAGGCCGTCAGGTGCCGTCGCAGCGACGGGGTTCCCTGGCTCGGTCAACAGGTAGCGCAGTCCCTCACGCCACGCGCTGGCCCCGCCCAGCTCCCGAGCGACGCGGGCAGCGTGCCACAGCGCCGGCAGCGCCGTAGCGGCCACGGGCAGGATGGTGAGCGTCAGGCGCAGCAGACGCTTGGGCGAGGCGAGAGCGAGCAGGACCAGCGCCGGCACGATCACCAGGGCCAGTGCTGGTGAGGCGGCCACGACGAGGCTGAGCAGGAGACCGGCCACGGCAGCCGCCGTGGGCGAGCCGTTACCGTACTGCTCGGTCGCGGCGGCACGGACCGCTGCACCACGGCTGGTTCGGGCGGAGACGATCACTCCCTGGGCGTCATCAAGCACGGGGGTGGCCGGGTCGTCATCGACGGGACCGTGGGAGAGGTCCTGATGCTGCGACGGCAGTGAGCCTGGTGCAGGGGCGTCCCCGTCGCTGTCCGCGTCGTCACCAGCGTCCTCGGCACCTACCAGGGCGCCGGTGGCGCCCGACTGAGCAGCGTCGACGGCGCGCCTGCCTCCGGTGTCCTCCTCCGCCCCCGGCTCTGGCGCCGTCGAGGCGGGCTGATCCGACGCAGGTGCAGGCCGGCCCTGTTCCCGGTCTGCCTCCTCGTCCAGGCGGGCGAGGGACTCGATGGTCTCTGAGGCGAAGCGGTCGAGCTCTGCGCGCTCAGCCTCAGAGACGTGGTGGGCACCGACCAGGCCGGAGAGGATGACGTCGCGACGATCAGCACCGACCGCTCGGGCGAGCGCGGTCGCCGCCCACGGCAGGACGAGGTGGACCAGGAGCGGAGCCAGGCGCCCCTGGCCCAGGGCCAGGAGCAACGTGGGGGCCGTGGCCCACACCAACGCCGCCCACGCGCGCAGACTCGTCCGTCGGGTGAGGGCGCCTGCGGCGTACCAGGCGCCTACAGCCGCCAGGGGCAGGCAGACCACGAGCAGCACGTGGACCGCCAGGTCACCGCTGACGCCCAGTGCCTGGACCAGGGCCAGAGGAAGCGCAAGCACAGCCAGGAAGGGGCTGAGCGTGCCGGCGTAGCCGTCTCCCGCCTTGTTCCACGTGCTCCAGGCCGCGTCCCACAGCTCTCGCCATCCAGAGTCCAGCGAGGCCAGGGCGCCACCGGTCACGGCACGGGTGGTGAGCACGTGCGAGGTAGCAGCGAGCGCCAGGACGCCGGTGAGCACCACGACCGTCCCGAGGACCCGACGACGGCGTCTGGCCAGCCCTGCCAGCTCGCGCAGCTCCAGCTCGCTGGGAGCCGCCGCACGAGCGGCACGCTCGCGGGTCTGGCGGGCGCGGTCACGGCGTGCGGCGCGGATCTCGGACGCCGGCAGGTAGAGCTCGGCCAGGACCGAGCGCGAGACGGTGGCTCGTGCGCCCAGGCGCCGTCGGTCCCGGCGCAGCAGCCGCGCCGAGCGCAGCGTCAAGGCCGCTGCCGCGAGCTCGTCGCGTGCCAGTGCCGGGTCCTTGGTCAGCAGCCGCCACGCGCTGCGTCCGAGTCCGAGCACGAGGAACCACAGCAGCAGGAGGGGCAGCGGACGGGAGGAGAAGGCGGCCCAGGAGCGCAGCTGGGCGACGCGTCGCGCACGGAAGGAGGCGTCGGCGTCGGGCTCAGGCTCGGTAGCGACGGGGCGGCCAGCGTCCTTGACCGCTGCGGGGCGGTGCCCTGCGACGGCCTTCGCCCCGCCGTCAGGAGCGCCCGCGGTCCGCAGACCCAGGTAGGAGGCTCGACGGTGGCGCACGACAGCACGTGGGACGACGACGACACGCCGTCCTTCCAGACGCAGGGCACGGGAGACGGTGAGGCCGTCAGCGAAGACGGAGACGTCATCGGCCACAGCACTCAAGGATGCCCAGACCGCGCGGTCAACCAGGGCACCGGCCGTGCCAACAGCCAGCACGTCGCTGCGGTCGTCGTGCTGACCCTGGTCGATCTCACCGTCGACGACGTCATTGGCGCGCCTGGCGGCAGCCGTCGTGCGCAGGCCGACCTCCAGCAGCTGGTCCGGGTGGTCCCAGTCGACCTGCTTGGGTCCTGCCATCGCTACTGACCGGGCGTTCGCTACCACGCTGAGCAGCCGCTCCAGGCACTGCGGCTCAGGAGCGGAGTCGTCGTGCAGGAGCCAGAGCCAGGAGTCCTGGGAGGCGGTGGAGGCGTCCATGACCGCGGCATGAGCACGGTGCTCGGCGTGGGTGATCGGGGACATGCTTCCGACTGGGCCAGTGAGCTGGCCGTGCCCTGAGGTCGTGTCGTGGTGCAGGCCCTGACCCGTGGCCAGCGACGTCGTCGGCCATGAGGTGCCGGTGGCTCGTGAACCGCGCGGGGCGCGACGACGGTTGCCCTGCTCCAGCAGCTCGGCGTACCGCAGCAGGCCGGCACGCACAGCGGCGACGAAGGTCGGTACCTCGGGGGTCCGGACGATGCGCACGTCCGCGACGGCATCGAGCCCGGAGGCGTCAACCGCCTCCTCAACCGGGGTGCCGTCCCCCAGGCCGTTGTCACGCGAGGCCGCGTCCACCACGAGGACGACCCCCGGCGCTACGGTCTGGCAGGCCACAGCACGGAGGGTCTCGGGCAGGTAGGGAGTCACCCCGCACGTCACGACGACCGCGAGAGTTGTCAGGTCAGGCGTGGAGGCGTGAGCTGCGGAGGCGGAGACCGCCGACGTCATCGCTGAGTCACAACCATCCGGCCAGGATCAGACGGCGCGCCGCTTGAGCTTGCGACGCTCACGCTCGGACAGGCCGCCCCAGATACCGAAGCGCTCGTCATTGGCCAGGGCGTACTCCAGGCACTCCTCGCGGACCTCGCAGGTCGCGCACACGCGCTTGGCCTCACGGGTGGATCCCCCCTTCTCAGGGAAGAAGGCCTCCGGGTCCGTCTGCGCGCACAGGGCGCGCTCCTGCCAGGCAAGAGGGCCGTCGTCGACCTCATCGCCACCGAAGATGAGACGAAGAGCCGCGTCGTCGGCCTCGTCGGTCCGCTGCAGCGGACCGTCTCCGAGGATGTTCCACACGATGGCGTCCCTTCCGAATGGCTCACAGTTCTACGGCTGAAATTACACGGGTGTAGGCAGGGTCCGTCAAGCCGAGTAGCCGACTTCACCAATCACCGGCCTCGGGCCTTAGGTGTACCTCACTGCTCGGTCTGTGAGACGCATGTGCCGGACCTGGCCACCCATTGGCCGCCCCTCCTCCACACCGGCCTGGGCACCCGGACGCCAACCAAGCGTCTGGATCGTGGCCGCTGCGTCAGGTTGAATGCCGTGCATGGCTGCTTCCACCGATCCGCTCCTGCCTCTGCTCCCCCAGGCATCCGACTCCGACCGGCCCTGGCTGGTGTGGTACGCGCCCGGCGAGCGGGTGGAGCTGACTGGGCACGTGCTGGCCATGTGGGCGGCCAAGACAGCAGGCCTTCTTGAGGCGGAGGCGGGGACGGCGCCCCGTATGAGGCTCGCGATGGAGCCAACCTGGCGGACGGTCACCTGGTGCCTGGGAACATGGCTGGCTGGCGGCTGCGTGGTGACGGGTGAGGACCACGCGCCGGCTGACGTCTCCGTCGCCTTCACACCTGACAGGCTCGACCCCACGGCCGAGGCCCAGGTCCTCGTGCCGCGCGCGCCGCTGGCGGTGCGCTGGGAGGGCGAGGAGGGCAGCGGCTCGGTGGGGCAGGAGCTGCCGCCGCTCGTGCTCGACGGCGTCGCTGACGTCATGACCTACGCGGACTCCTTCCGGCCAGTAGCAGCCCGCCCTGAGGACCCTGCGCTCACCCTGGACCGCCACGAGCTGGACGCGTGGCGCGTCCCCCAGGTGGACGACGCCGTCGGGAACGAGACTGAGGGCAACTCGACCTGGGTGACGCTCAGCCGGCAGGAGCTCGCACGGGAGGCGGCCCGGCTGACTGGTGAGGCAGGGCCGGCTGCCCTCATCCAGGAGTCCGCGAGCGCTACGGCGCTGCTGGCCGTCCTCGCCGCCTGGCGCGCCGGCCGCACGGCCGTGCTCGTGGCACCCGAGGCCGACGAGGCCCTCGTGGCTACCGCGGCCCGTCAGGAGCGAGCCGCGCGCGAATGAGCTCGTCGACCCCGCTGTTGACGTCCCTCACCCTAGGGCACGTCTGCCTGAATGACCGTCCCACGGCCTTCAAGCCACAAGGTGCGTTCGTCGGCGCCAATAAACAGCGCCTGACCAGCGGTCAGCTCAGCGCTACCCGCTGAGGTCGTGGCCGTAGTGGTCCCCTCGGTTGCCAGCAAGATCCTCGGTCCGCGCCCGGGGAGCGCCAGCCGGTCGTCCTCCGGGACGATCGTGGTGACCATGAGCTCAAAGTCGTCCACCGGGGCGTAGTAGGCCCGGGTGGCACGCGAGAGGTACTCCGGCGCCGGGCGCACCGGTGGCGCCGCGACGTAGTCGACACAGGCGAGCATGGCCGGGACGTCAATGTGCTTTGAGGTCAGCCCAGCCCTCAGGACGTTGTCCGAGTTGGCCATGATCTCCACGCCCAGACCAGAGATGTAGGCGTGGACCGCCCCTGCCGGAACGAACAGCGCTTCTCCGGGCCGGAGCGTGACCGGGTTGAGCAGGAGAGCTGCCGCAATGCCGGGGTCACCAGGGAAGGCCTGCGCCATGGTCAGGGCGTTGGCATCCACTCGGCGCGAGGGCGAGGCCCCTGCTTCCAGGCGTTGACGAAGCTCCTCGACAAGCTCCCTCACCTCATCGGCTGACGGTCTCGTTCCAGCAGATACCAGCTCAGAAAAAACCTGTCGAATACCGAAGCGTGTGGGGTTGAGGCGCAGTCCTCGACGTATACGCCTCGCCAACGCAGAGTCCAGGCCGCTCAGGACCTCGGCAGCCCGGCGTGGCGCCCGGAACCCGGCTACCGCCTCAAACTGAGCCAGCGCCAGGACCATCTCCGGCTTGTGGTTGGAGTCACGGTAATTCCGGACCTGTGAGGTGGCGGGGATACCAGCGTGGTTCTCCAGCTCATACCCTTCCTGCGCCTGGGCGAGGGATGGGTGGACCTGGAGGGACAACGCCTTGTCCGGGGCAATGACCTTGAGCAGATACGGGAGCTGCGGACCAAAGCGCCGTACCACGTCCTCCCCCAGGAACCGGTCGGGCGAGGACTCCACAAGAGCAGCCAAGGTGGCCCCGGAGGCCAGGCGGGTAGGCCCAGCCGGGTGAGCCCCAAACCACAGCTCAGCCCAAGGAGCCCCGTCCCCCTTGGTACCGAGCAGCTGCGGGATCGCTGTGCACGAGCCCCACTCATAGGGCTGACGCGCGCCGTCAAGTCGCTCCATAAGGGCCACGCTAGCCCACAGCAGCATGGGAAGGTCTCACAGCGGGCGTCTGCGTCCCGTCGCCAGACCCGGCACAGTCCCGATCAGAGGCCTGTGGCCGCGCCTGACCCCACAACAGACCAAAGTAGGTCACACTTGCCCCTATGCGAGGCATCATCCTGGCCGGCGGCTCCGGCACGCGACTTAACCCCATCACGCTCGGCACCTCCAAGCAGCTCGTACCGGTCTACGACAAGCCGATGGTCTACTACCCCCTGAGCACCCTCATGCTCGCGGGTATCCAGGACGTCCTGGTGATCACCACCCCGCACGACGCCCCCGCCTTCCACCGTCTGCTCGGTGACGGCTCCCAGCTGGGCGTCAACCTGTCCTACGCTGTCCAGGAGGTCCCCAACGGCCTGGCACAGGCCTTCGTCCTGGGAGCGGACTTCATCGGGGACCAGCCGGCAGCGCTGGTCCTGGGAGACAACATCTTCTACGGCCCCGGCATGGGCACGCGACTGCGCCGCCACACCAATCCCGCCGGCGGCGTGGTCTACGCCTACCAGGTGGCTGATCCCACGGCCTACGGCGTGGTGGAGTTTGATCACGACTTCAAGGCCGTCTCTATTGAGGAGAAGCCGGCTCACCCTAAGTCTGACTACGCCGTTCCCGGCCTGTACTTCTACGACAACGACGTGGTGGAGATCGCCAAGAACCTCCAGCCCTCTGCACGCGGGGAGTACGAGATCACCGACGTCAACCGGATCTACCTGGAGGCTGGTCGGCTGGAGGTCGAGGTTCTCCCTCGCGGCACCGCGTGGCTGGACACCGGCACCTTCGACTCGCTGGCGGACGCGACGAGCTTCATCCGCACCATCCAGCACCGCCAGGGGCTCAACATCGGGTGCCCCGAGGAGATCGCCTGGCGTATGGGCTTTATCGACGACGACGGCCTGCGCCAGCGCGCCGAGCCCCTGGTCAAGTCCGGCTACGGCCAGTACCTGCTGGACCTGCTGGAGCGCGAGCGGCACTGACCTCCGCCCCGTCGCGGGTTCGCTCGGTGCCAGCCTGGCACCGAGCGAACCCGCCCGACCAGCGAGGCGGGGCCTAAACTGCCCGTGCTACGTCCCCCGACCAAGGAGCCCCATGTCGACCACGACTCCCAGGACGTTGGTCATCATGCCAGCGTGGAACGAGGAGGAGGCGATCGGAAGTACCATCCGAGAGCTGCACGAGGTAGTTCCTGACTACGACCTGCTCGTGGTCAACGACGGCTCCACGGACCGTACTGCCACGGTCGCCCGCCAGGCCGGCGCGCTGGTCCTGGACCTGCCCTACAACATGGGCGTGGGCGGGGCGATGCGTGCGGGGTACAAGTTCGCCCGTCGCTTTGACTACGACCGTGCTATCCAGGTGGATGCTGACGGCCAGCACGACCCTCGCGACATCGACCGTGTCCTTGCAGGGCTCCGCAGCGCCAACATCTCGATCGGTGCACGCTTCGCCGAGGTGGGGACATACAGGACTCGCGGGCCACGACGCTGGGCCATGGTGGTGCTCGCAGCGATCGTCGGCAGGCTCAGCCGCACGCGCCTGACAGACGTCACCAGCGGCTTCAGGGCAGGAGACCGCACTGCGATCGATCAGTACTGCCGCTACTTCCCGGCAGAGTACCTGGGCGACACCATCGACTCCCTCGTCATCGCTGTCCGCTCGGGCCTCAGCGTGACACAGGTGGGGGTGTCGATGCGACCCCGCCAAGCCGGAACCCCTTCCAACAACCCGGCCAAGGCGGCGATCTACCTGTTCCGCTCGATGTTCGCGCTGTTCATCTCCCTGACACGCCGCCCGCTCAAGCGTGACGTCAGCAGCCCGGAAGGCGAGATGTAGCCATGGCACAGATCGTCGTCATCCTGGTCGCCCTGGTCGTCATCGTCCTGGTACTCGGCCTGCTGCGTTCACGCAAGCTGCGAGAGAAGTACGCCGCGCTGTGGGTGGTCGTCGGGCTCGCCATCGTCATCCTGGCTCTCGCCCCAGGCCTCCTAGGCGGACTTGCCAGTCTTCTGGGCGTCCAGGTGCCGTCCAACCTCTTGTTCGCCCTCGCAATCTTCCTGCTCCTGGGTGTCACGCTGCACCTGTCCCTGGAGATCAGCCGCCTGGAGGACGAGACACGAGTCCTGGCGGAGAACATCGCCATCCTCAACCTCGTCGTCACCGAGGCCGGCCTCACCGATCCGCTGACCCCTACCCGCGCACATCACGCGGACCACACGGACCGCACCGAGGAGGGCCAGCCTGTCCGCGGCCCAGCACCGCAGTCATCAAGACCCGAGGGCGCCAACTAGCATGGGACCAGCTGCGGTCGGGCAGCAGACCCGCCCCTGTACCACCGGATGCTGGGTGCCTGTGGTACTCATGCTCGGGCACCGGCGTCAGCACCTGCGACCTGGCCAGCGTGCCGCTCAACGCACCGGGGCCTCAAGGCGGCCCAGCCCGAGGTCCGCGGTCAAGACCGCGGGACGCACCTCACACCACACAGCAGCCCAAGCGCTGCATCACAATGATGGGATCCGTGTATGAGCACACCCCCCTCCACAGCGTCTGGCAACCTGCGCGGCGTGCATGTCCTCGTCACCCGGATCCTGGGGGAGCTCGACCGGGTGTGCCGAGAGCTAGGCATCCAGTATGCCGTCTACGGAGGCACCGCCATCGGGGCGGTACGCCATCAGGGCTTCATCCCCTGGGACGACGACGCTGACGTGCTGATGACCCGAGCAGACTACGAACGCTTCCTGGAGCAGGCCCCCGCCGTCCTGGCCCCGCAGTTCCGTCTGGACAACACCCGCACCATCGCGCACTTCCCGTTCATGTTCACCAAGATGGTCCTGCCAGGCACCCTCATGGTGCCTCAGTTCGCCAAGAGCTCGCGCTACCAGATGCCGATGTTCGTCGACATCCTGCCGGTGGACAATATCCCGGATGACCCCGCCGCCTTCAGGGCCATGAGCCGACGCAGCTGGCTGTGGGGGCGCCTGCTGTTCCTGTGCGGGACACCGCGCCCCTATCTCATCGGAGTCAGCCAGCCGGCCCGCATGGCCATCCATACTGCGACCACCCTGACCCATTGGGGGATGCGCGCCCTGCGTGTGACTCCACGCTTCCTCCAGCGCCGCTGGGATGCAGCGGTCAGGCGTTACGAGCACACTCCAACCGCTCGGATGGCGGATTTCACCATGCGTGACCCCGAGAACTGGGTAGTCACCCATGAGGAGCTCTACCCTGCCCTCGACATGCCCTTCGAGGACATCACCGTCAAGGTCCCCCGTGCCTACGACGCGCTCCTGCACCGCGGCTACGGCGACTACATGACGCTGCCCGACCCGGAGCACCAGCGCAACCATGAGCCCTTCCTTATCGACCTGGGCCCCTACGCCCACTGGGTCGATGAGGCTCCCGGGGACGGAGAGGGACACAAATGACCCACACCGGCTACCACGATCCCAAGGTCCTGCGCCGGGTCCAGCGTGCCACCACGCTGGTTCTCGCTGAGCTGCACCGTGTCTGCACCCAGCTGGGCCTGGAGTACGCGGTCTACGGGGGCACCGCTATCGGGGCGGTGCGCCACCAGGGCTTCATCCCCTGGGACGACGACGCCGATGTGTGTATGGCCCGTGAGGACTACGAGCGATTCCTGGAGCTGGCTCCTGCCCACCTGCGTCCTGGCTTTCGGCTCCTCGACCCGCGGTCCGTGCCCGGCTACCCCCAGACCTTCGCGGTGCTGGGCATGGAGGGAACCGAGTTCGTCTCACAGGCAGCCCGTCGACGCCCCTTTGTCATGCCCCTGGGAGTGGATATCTTCCCCCTGGATACCGTCCCCTCTGACTCCGCCGCCTTTCGGCGCCAGTGCCGGGGCACCTGGTTGTGGGGGCGTCTGCTGTTCCTGCGCGGGACCCCCGATCCGTCACTGACCTTGCCGACCCCGGCGCGCCAGGCGGCGGTGGCGATCATGCATGCCGTCCACTGGGGCCTGCGGGCCCTGCATGTCACGCCTGCGGCACTACAGCGGCGTTGGGAGCGCACGGCCCGCCGTTTCGAGGGGCAGGAGGGCCCCGTGCTGGCCGACCACTCCACTGCCAACCCAGCCCACTGGGTGGTGGAACGCTCTGAGCTCTTCCCCGCGCGCGTCGTGCCTTTTGAGGACATCATGGTCAATCTGCCCCGTTCCTATGACGCTGTGCTGCGCCGTGGCTACGGGGACTACATGGAGCTACCGCCCCCTGAGCAACGAGTCAATCACCAGCCCTTCCGGATCACCTTCGGCCCCTTCGAGACCGGGGACGATCCCCTGTGAGCCGCTCGGAGCGCTCTCAGCTGGGACGCGACTACCTGTGGAACTCAGCCGCCTCCCTGGCGGGCTCCCTGTCACTGGTCGTCATGCTCTCGGTGGTCTCGCACTCGGCGGGGATCGAGGCTGCCGGCATCTACGCCCTGGCCATCGCCGTCGGGCAGCAGTTCCAGACCCTGGGGATGTATGAGGTCCGCACCTACCACGTCACTGACGTGGAGTACAGGTTCTCCTTCGGCACCTACCTGGCCACCAGGATCCTCACCGTCGCGCTTATGATCCTGGGGATCATCGTCTACACGGTGGTCTCGAGCAGCGACGCCAAGGCGGGGCTGCTCATCATGCTGGTGGCTTTCCTGCGCCTCTTTGACGCCTTTGAGGATGTCTTCTACAGCGAGTTCCAGAGGGTAGGGCACCTTGACATCGGAGGCCGAGCGAGCTTCCTGCGCACGCTGGTGACTGCGGGAGTCTTCTGCCTGCTGCTCTTGGCCACCGGTGACCTGCTGGTGGCCACCTGCGTGACGCTCGCAGCCTCGCTGGTGGCGATGGTCATGGCCTTCCTGCCCCCCGCCAGGCGCCTGTTCCCGCTCAAAGCACACTGGGATCGCAGGGCCATCACGCGGGTGCTCATCGAGTGCCTGCCCCTGTTCATCGCCCTGTTCATCGCCATGTACCTGGCTAACGCACCACGCTACGCCATCGACCGTTTTCTGGACTCAGCCACTCAGGGTTACTTCGCGATCATCTATATGCCCGCCGTAGCGATCAACCAGCTGTCCCTGCTGGTCTTCCGTCCCCTGCTGACGAGGATGGCCACACGCTGGACGGCAGGAGACTGGCGGGGATTCACCGCGATGATCAATCGGGGCCTGCGCACAACCCTCGCGGCCTTCGTCGTCGTCGCGGCCGTTACCTACGTAGCGGGTCCTACCATCCTGCAGCTGGTGTTCGGCCAGGACGTCTCCGGCATGCGCCCCGAGCTCATGGTGCTGGTGGCCGGTGGTGCGATGAACTCTGCCGGGGTCATCCTCTACTACGCGCTGGCCACCATGAGGTGCCAGCGCCTGGCCCTCTACGCCTACCTCCTAGCAGCCGCCGTCATCACCGTCCTGTGCGCCACACTGGTCCCAGCCATGGGTCTTCTGGGCGCGTCCATTGCCTACACCGCAGCCATGACGCTGCTGGCCGCCCTGTTCGCAGTGGCGATCTATGTAGCCGGCAGGGCACGGAAGGGCTCACCCGGAACGCTCAACACCGCGGAAGGACACCAGCGATGAGAATCGCGTTCGTCTCCAACACCTATCCTCCCCGCAGCGGCGGGCTTGAGCTCCATATCCACAACCTCGCCCAAGGACTGGCGGAGCTGGGGCACACGGTCCACGTTCTGACGATCTCCCCCGACGGCGCCCCCACCTCTCGCCGCGACGGCGGTGTGCGTGTCCTGACCGGAGGCGCCCACCTCCCCATTGCCGAGGTCATCAGCTTCCCCTCCTTGGGCACCACCCACCACATCGCCGACTACCTGGCCCGTGAGGGCATCGAGGTGGTCTCAACTCACACCCGCTTCTTTCCCATGAGCCTGGTGGGGCTGCGGGCCGCCCGGCGTGCAGGCATCCCGGTGATCCACACCGAGCACGGCAGCGGGTTCGTGGCCTCAAGCTCCCCGGTCATCGCAGCAGGGGCGCGGTCGGTGGACCTGACCTGGGGCCGTTACGTCCTACGCCATGCCGACCGGGTACTGGCCGTCTCCCCGCAGGCCGCAGACTTCGTCACGCGCCTTAGCGGGGTGGAGGCGGAAGTCTTCTACAACGCGATCACCCCGCCTGCGGGCACTGGGCGCCACAGCGATCGCCCCACCCACCTGGTGTTCGTGGGGCGCGTCGTTGACGGCAAGGGCTGGGACACTTTCCTCCAGTCCGTGGCGGCACTGCGCCGCAGCGGCTTGGAGGTCGACGGCGAGCTGCTGGGCGACGGCGCCGATCTTGCCCTGGCGCGACGCCAGGCTGCCGAGCTGGGGCTGGGCAGCGTCGTCGACATCCCCGGACGAGTGCCTGCGGCGCAGGTGCGCAAGCGCCTTGACGGGGCCACTCTCGTGAACCCCACTGTGCTCTCCGAGGGCTTCCAGACCACGATCCTGGAGGCGATCGCGGAGGGAGGCAGGGTGGTGACCTTTGAGGTCCCGGGTGCCCAGCTACTACGCGAGGCCGGCGCTCCTGTAGCCATCTGCCCTGAGCGCACGGGCGAGTCCCTGACCTCGACACTGCGTGAGCTCCTGGTCAGCCCGCCCAAGCCCGCAGCCCCGGAACTCATCACCCCTTGGACCTGGCCGGTACGGGCGCGGCAGTACAGCCAGATCGTCCACGACGTCCTTGCGACCACCCACTGATTGCGGGTCTCCGTCTGACTGCCACACCTGCCGGCCAGCTCCGGTTCCAGCCACGCGGCGCCGCGCTGCGTGCCACGGGAATCACCATTGACGAGTGCCCCAGACCCAGCAACCCGGTATCCCAGACGTCATCCTGCCCAGAGTACTGAGACGAAGATGACAGCAACGCTTGTTCATTTTTTCTTAAAATCAGCACATAATCGAACGCGGATGAAGCAGTTGCACTCCTGAACGAAAGGTGCCGCCATGCCCTCTCCGCTCACACAGCCACAGTTCGAGGTCCTACACGCCCTTCTACGTTCTGGCGGCCCACTCACGCAGCGTCGCCTCCATGAGGCGACCGGCCTGTCCCTGGGCTCAGTCAACACCACGGTGCGTGAGCTTGAGGCTCTCGGACTGATCGCAGATAAGGCACTTACCCCGGACGGACAGCAGGCTCTGGCCCCGTACAAGGTCGACAACGCCGTCATTATGGCCGCAGGCCTGTCCCGACGCTTCGCCCCGATCTCCTATGAGCGCCCCAAAGGCACCCTCAAGGTCCGTGGGGAGGTGCTGATTGAGCGCCAGATCCGTCAGCTCCACGAGGCTGGCATCACTGACGTGACCGTGGTGGTGGGCTACAAGAAGGAGTACTTCTTCTACCTCGCCCAGCAATTCGGCGTGCAGATCGTCATCAATGACGACTACCTCACCCGCAACAACAACGGCTCCCTGTGGCGGGTACGCGAGATGCTGGGCAACACCTACATCTGCTCCTCAGACGACTACTTCACCGCCAACCCCTTCGAGTCCTACGTCTACCAGGCCTACTACTCCGCGCAGTACGCCAAGGGCACCACCTCGGAGTGGTGCATCCGCACCGGCGCGGGAGACCGGATCACAGGCGCCACCATCGGCGGGGCGGACGCCTGGACCATGCTCGGGCACGTCTACTTCGACCGCGCCTTCTCCCAGCGCTTCCGCCAGATTCTTGAGGAGGTCTACCACCTTCCCCAGACCGAGCCGCTGCTGTGGGAGTCGATCTACCTTGACCACGTCAAGGAGCTGGACATGGTGATCCGCCGCTACCCCGACGGCGTTATCAACGAGTTCGACTCCGTGGACGAGCTGCGCTCCTTCGACCCGAAGTTCATGGAGAACGTGGACTCCGAGGTCTTCGACGTCATCTCCTCCACCCTGGGCTGCGCCAAGTCCGAGATCCGCGACTTCTACCCGCTCAAACAGGGCATTACGAACCTGTCATGCCACTTCACCGTTGGTGAGGAAGAGTACGTCTACCGCCACCCCGGGATCGGCACGGACAAGATCGTCGACCGCAGCGCCGAGCTGGAGGCGCTCGAGATGGCCCGGGACCTGGGCCTGGACCACACCTTCCTCGCTGGGGATCCCGCTGCCGGGTGGAAGATCTCCCGCTTCGTCCCCGACGCCCACAACCTGGAGGTTGACGACGACACCGAGCTGACCGGCGCCATGGAGCTGGCTAGGCGTCTACACTCCAGCGGGCGGACCTTGACGCGCTCCTTCGACTTCGTGACCGAAGGGCTGCGCTACGAGTCCCTCCTGGAGCAGGCGGGCCCTGTAGACGTGCCGGGCTACGCGGAGCTGCGCGAGAAGGTCCTGGCCCTCAAGGACCTGGCCGACGCCGACGGCTTCCCCCAGGTCCCCAGCCACAACGACTTCTTCCCGCTCAACTTCCTCGTCTCCGCCAACTCCCACATTGACCTCATCGACTGGGAGTACGCGGGGATGTCCGACGTGGCGGGTGACTTCGGGACGATGGTGGTGTGCGGGCAGCTGAGCCAGGAGAAGGCCGAGCGCGCCTTAGCCCACTACCTCGGTCACCAGCCCACCCGAGCCGAGCGCCGCCACTTCTGGTCCTACGTCGTCTTCGCTGGCTGGTGCTGGTACGTGTGGGCTCTGCTCAAGGAGTCTGAGGGGGACGACGTCGGCGAGTGGCTGTTCATCTACTACCGCCACGCCGTGGACCACGTGGACCGACTGCTGGCCGACTACGCCGGTGGCGCAGCAGACCAGGACACGGAGGACTGAGGTGCGCTACGGGTTTCTCAGCGGCGCCCTGTGGGGGCTGGACACGGTGGTCCTGGGCATCGCCCTGCTCATGGCCCCCTTCCTCGGAGCCGGCCAGGCCTCGCTGTCCTCCGCAGTCCTGCACGACGTCGCCTGTGCCCTCATCCTCCTGGTCTACATGGGGGTAAGGGGACGCCTGCGCCACACCCTGACCGCGGCCACCACCCGCAGCGGCAAGGCCGTCATGGGTGCGGCGCTGCTGGGTGGTCCGCTGGGGATGTCGGGCTACCTCATCGCGATCGACAACATCGGCCCGGCCTACACCGCGATCATCTCTACCTTCTACCCTGCGGTGGGCACGGCCCTGGCGGCGCTGCTTCTCAAGGAGCGGATGCGCCTGCGCCAGGTGCTGGCGCTCCTGGCCGCCCTGGGGGCCGTCGTGCTGGTCGGCTGGTCCTCCTCCGGGGCCCAGGTTCCGGGATCGGCCCCCCTGGGGATCGCTGGGGCCCTCACCTGCGTGGTTGGCTGGGGCTCAGAGGCCGTCATCCTGGCCTGGGGTATGCGGGACGACGCGGTGGACAACGAGACCGCCCTCCAGCTGCGTGAGACCACCTCCGCGCTGGTCTACCTCGTGGTCCTAGCCCCGCTGGGAGGCGCCCTCGGTTTCACACTGGAAACCGTGACCACCCCTGCTGCCGGCGTCATCGCCCTGGCAGGCCTGGCGGGCACCGTGTCCTACCTCTTCTATTACAAGGCGATCAACACCATCGGCGCTTCGCGTGGGATGGCCCTGAACATCTCTTACTCCGCCTGGGCGGTCATCTTCGCCTTTCTTCTCCAGCACGCCGTACCCTCGCCGTTGCAGGTCGTCTGCTGCGTAGCGATCCTCATCTGCACCGTCCTGGCAGCAACCCCCCAGTGGCAGGACCTGCGGCCCTCACGGGTGCGCCAGACCCTTTAGGCCACTCTCGGTGACGCTGTCAGCACAGGGCGGCACCAGACGCCGCATGACGTCCCGCAGGGGCCCAGCTTCTTGTGAGGACGTAGCACAGTCACTCTCGTCCTCACAAGACTATCGGGCACCCTACCTCGTCAGCATCTGAGACGAACGGCAGCACATATCATCCCAGATCAGCTGTACGAATTGCCGTAGTAGGCTACGACAGCGGTCAAAATTGAGAACAAAAGCACGCCAGCCTCAAGCCGTCGCCCTCGAACGATGAACGGAAACCCCACGAACAAGACAGGCAGCAATGCACCACCATAACGTGGGGGAAGATGGAAGGCAGTATCGGAAGACAGGGCGATATAGGAGTAGAACAGAGGTCCAAGGCTAAGCAGGCTAATCAGCATCGAAAGAACGAAAACGCGATCAGCCCGGGAGATCCGTGCAGGGAAGATGGCTGCCGCAATCAGGGCAGCGACAACAAGCATCGACGCAAGCTTGACATGCGCATGAATATAAAGCTGGCTACGCATAATCGACACCGGACCCGCATACAAATTTGTCATGAATGCCGGGATCTGCTCGAGCGCCTGCTGCAGGTTAAAAGGAGCCGGCGCATCCAAGGGATAGTCCCAGCCCGGCACGTCCGGCAAAGACAATCGCATTCTGAACCACTGCCACGAGAACTGTGCCGCGACCCCCAGAAAAACTCCGGCCCCTGCGTACGCCACAAGATGACGGCTCCGGCTCGAACGACCCCTTTCCAGGACAATCACCTTTAGCACGAAGTACACCAGACAGGTGATCGAGATGAAAACCTCTTGAAACTTGATGAGCGACATGAAAACAGAAAGAAAAATAAACCACCAAGGGCCGCTCTTTCCGCGATCAAACTTTATCGCAGCCAAGACTATCGAGGCGCCAGCAAGGATATTGAAGGCATCGGGCGTAACATAGAAATTAGACCACCACGCCTGAGGGCTTACCAGAAGAAGAATGGCAGCACTGACGGATGCAGCCCTCGTACCCCCTAGTTCACGCAGGAGGTAGTAGGTTGTCGCAACGCCGCCCCCCAGCCAGATCGCACCCGTAAATCTCGCTGCAGGAATGAGTCCGGCCCCCGTAATCCACATGACGACCTTGCTTACTCCTGCAGTAATCCAGAAGTAGAGCGGAGAATGAATGGTTCCCGACGAGTAACCACCGATCGGCAGCTCGTCGATCGGGACATCTACCCCACATTCTCCGACCACGTGCCCGACGAATTCCATCCCCCTGCACGAGAGCTCATTCGCAGTATACTGGTCAATCAGCATGTTGCGCCGCAGGAGGATTCCTCGCGACGCTTTTTCTACATAGTCGACATACGTATATTCATCCTGATTAGAAAACGGAATATGCTCGGAGATGAAATGCCACCCATAGATGGATGAAACCCCGATCCAAAACAACCCGACCAGGGAGACCTGAAATACTGTGGGCAGCCTCTTAAAACGCTGTACCGCCCAAGAAAGGAATAGCGACACCCTCATCCGATAAGCGCGCAAACCCTCACCCGCAACCCGGCGGCCGACTACACTACCTCTCTCGCTCCCCCTCTCACCATCCATCACCATCGGAGCACTCACTTCTCCGTCCCCCTGGAATTAAGAATGACGTGAATTTCATCTTCAAGTCGTTTCATTGAGTTGCCAGGCATGAAACCCAGGGCTTTGATCTTGGAGATGTCCAGGGCACTCTTAAGGGGTCTTGGAGAAATCCCCACCTTACCTTCGTAGTACTCCGCAGTTGTGACTGGAGTGATCTCTTCCGCGTCATGCCCAACTAGCTCGTAGACCCGTTTCGCGACGTCGCACCAAGAGACCACAGGCCCTTCACCAGAGAGGTTGTAAACACCGTAGTCAGCCTTAGCTTCTAGCAGGTGGATGATCCCTGCTGCCAGATCTGAGGTGAAAGTCAGACGGCCAGTCTGATCCTCCACGACCGTTGGACGCACGCCTTTCTCGGCAAGCGAGGCCATGGTCTTCACGAAGTTCTTACCATCACCCACAACCCAGCTTGTCCGAACCAGGTAGTGCCGAGGCATTGCCATCACCGCGCAGTCCCCGCCGGCCTTAGACTGGCCGTAGACACCTAGCGGGCTCAGAGGCTCATCCTCCCGGTGTGGCTCATGTGTCCCGTCAAAGACGTACTCGGTCGAGATATGGACCAGAGTCAGCCCACGCGCCGCGGCGACTCGGGCGAGGTTGGCCGGGCCGGTCGCGTTGGCCCTCCATGCCTGGGGACGGCCCTCGGCGGTCTCGGCGGCGTCTACCGCGGTCCATGCGGCCGCGTTGATGATGACGTCATACCGCGACCAGTCCATCGCCTCGACCTGCGCACGATCGGCAATGTCCAGGTCGGGCAGGTCCACGCCAGTAGCCTCGAACCCGGCCAGCGGGAGCTGGGCCATGAGCTCACGGCCCAGCTGGCCACCCGCCCCTGTGACCAGTACCCTGCGTCCCTGCTGTTGTGGGGCCGGAAAGGGCACCACCTCAGCCAGGCGTGGGTGGGCCTTGTCCTTGTCCGAGAGGATGGCCTGGTCCAGCGGGATCGGCCACGGGACTGCAGCGGTTTCATCAGCCAGGTTGAGGAAGGTGTAGTGCGCCTGCGACGACCAGTGGTCATTGACCAGATAGGTGTAGGCAGTACCCGGCTCCAGGGTCTGGTAAGCATTGCCCACCCCCTTGGGCACGAAGACGGCCACGGTGGGATCGATCTCAGTGGTGTAGACCGTGCCGAAGGTAGGTCCCTCACGCAGGTCTACCCAGGCACCGAAGACCCGGCCAGTGGCCACCGAGACGAACTTGTCCCAAGGCTCGGCATGGATACCACGGGTTACGCCGACCTCGTCATTGAAGGAGATGTTGTTCTGCACCGGGCCGAAGTCCGGCAGCCCCAGGGCCACCATCTTCTCCCGCTGCCAGTTCTCCTTGAACCACCCACGGTTGTCCCCGTGGACAGTCAGGTCAATACGCAGGAAGCCGGGAATCGGCGTGCTCTCCACACCGAGGGGCTTGGTGAGGTCGTGCATGATCTCCATCCGTGTGTGCGAAGGCGTCGCCACCTGTTACTCCTTGCTTACTCTAAGGCACTCAGACCCGCCCCCGAGCCAGCAGCGCCACCTCGTAGGCATCCACATGCGCCCGTGCTGAGGCCGCCCAGGTGAACTGCTCGCTCAGGGCGCGGGCCTGGGCATCTCGACTCAGGCCGGCACGACGCACAGGGTCCGCGTCCAGCTCCACCAGTGCCCGCGCGATCGCCTCCGCCTCCAGCCCGCAGTAGGCCACAGCCTGGCCGCCGACCTCCGGTAGGCTGGTCTGGCGGGTCGTGAGCACGGCCGCGCCACAGGCCATCGCCTCCAGGACCGGCAGACCGAAGCCCTCGGCGATCGAGGGGTAGGCCAGGACCTCGCAGCCAGAGAGGAAGCCCGGAAGGTCCTCCAGCGGCAGGTATCCCGGACGCAGCACCCTCATGTGGGAGGGTACCTCGGCCAGGGCAGGATCAATCTGCTCGTCCCACCCCTTGCCACCGGCCAGGACGAGAGCGGGGGGCTCAGGATCGTCGCGGAAGGCCTGGACCCAGCCACGCACGAGGTTCGGGACGTTCTTGCGCGGTTCCAGGGTCCCCAGGAACCCGATGTACCGCTGCCCCGTCAACCCCAAAGAGGCCGCCACCCGGGCACGCTCGGCGTCATCGACAGGGTGGAAGACCGACGTGTCCACCCCGTGGTAGGCCACGGTGAAGCGCGCCGGGTCCCCCGCCACGTAGCGCAGGGTCTCGTCCCGGGTCGCGGCCGAGGGCACGACCAGCGCGTCAGCGCCACGCACAGCCCGGGCGATAGCACGGGTAAAGAATGCCTGCTTGACCTGGGTGTGGGCCTGAGGATGGGAGAAAAAGGTGGCGTCATGGAGGGTGACGACCACGGGCACGCCGTGGAGGACTGGATAGGTGTAGTGCGGGCAGTGGAGGACGTCGGGGCGGATCCGCCGCACCAGGGCCGGCAGCCCGGTCTGCTCCCACGCCATCCGCAGACCCCGGTTGGTCAGCCGGGCCGGGACAGGGAAGAGTCGGGCCTGAGGCACCTTGACACGGAAGTGCTTGACGTCGCGCTCCTGGACCGCCATGGACAGCCTCACTCCCTGGGCGATGAGCTCGGGAACGAGATCGTCAACATAGCGCCCCACCCCTCCCAGGTTGGCGGGGATCGCGGTGGCGTCAAGCAGGACCTTCATGGTACCGAGGGTAGCCGGGCACTGCCGCCACCTGGGGATATCCAGCCCTGTCGCTGCCGGCCAGCCTAGGGTTGGTCCTATGGACGCGCAGCAACCGGCCCTGCCCCGGCCAGACGGCCCCCGGATCGTCATGGTGGTCGAGCAGCTGTGGCAGCCGGTACCTGGCGGGTCAGGAACCTACATCCGTGAGCTCGCCACAGCACTGGCCAGTCAGGGGACGCAACTGGCGGGCCTGGCCGCCCGGCACCCCGACCAGCCCTCCCCCACCCAGCTCGGTCTACCGAGGTCGATGGCGGTGGCCCGCAGCCCACTGCCCCGCACGGCCCTGTACGAGGCGTGGAACCACCTGGGGTATCCACGGGCTGAGCACCTGGTCCCTGGCGCCGACCTGGTCCACGCCACGACCTGGGCGGTTCCCGGAACTCGCCTTCCCCTGGCTGTCACGGTCCATGACCTCGCCTTCCTGCGCTCGCCGGAGCACTTCACCCGACATGGCGACTCCTACTTCCGCCGTTGTCTGGAGCGGACCCGCGCCCTGGCCGATGTCATCATCGTCCCCTCCCAGGCGACGGCTGACGACTGCATAGCGGCAGGGATCGAGGCGCGTCATCTGGAGGTGGTTCCTCACGGGGTGCGCAGGCGAGCGCTCCCTTCCGGAGCCATCAGCGCCTTCCGCTCAGTCCACGGTCTGACGAACGAGTACGTGCTGTGGACCGGCACGCGCGAGCCCCGTAAGAACCTCGAAGGGCTGCTGCAGGCCTTTGAGATTCTCGCCCCCGACCACCCGGACCTTGACCTCGTGCTCGTTGGACCGGTGGGCTGGGGCGAGGACTCCTCCTCCCGTCCGCTGCCACCGGCCCTGACGGGCCGGGTCCACGTACTGGGACGCCTGTCCGACGACGATCTGGCCGCCGCCTACAGCGGGGCACGCGCCTTCTGCTTCCCCTCTCATTGGGAGGGCTTCGGCCTGCCGGTGCTCGAGGCGATGGCCTACGGCACCCCGGTGGTCACGAGCCGGGGCACCTGTATGGAGGAGGTCTGCGGCGACGTAGGCCTGCTGGCCTCCCCCGACTCCCCGCAGGAGATCGCAGGCCAGCTGGCCGTGGCCGTCGGGGCGGAGCATGACACCCTGGCCGAGGCTGGCCGTACCCGTGCCGGAGACTTCACCTGGCAAGCCTGTGCAGCGGCCCACACAGCCGTGTACGAGGCGCTGGTGGGAGGCCTGCGGTGAGCGGGCGGCGCCCGAGCGTGAGGGCCGTCGTCGTCAACTGGAGACAGCCCGAGCTCACTATCCGGGCCTGCCACTCTCTCCTGCCACAGCTGCATGAGGGCGACGCACTGGTCGTGGTGGACAACGCCTCCGGTGACGACTCCGCACAGCGCCTGCGCGAGGCAGGCCTGAGCGTGGTAGAGACCGAGGTGAACCTCGGCTTCGGGGCCGGGGTCAACGCGGGTGCGGCAGGGACGAGCCAGGACGTGCTCGTCCTGCTCAACAACGACGCCGTCGCTGAGCCCGGCTTCCTGGACGCCCTGGTGGCCCCGCTGGCTGATGCCTCCTCACCAGTCGGCGCGACCACCGCGCTCATGGTGCTGTCTGGGCGCTGGGTCCCAGCCTCCTCGCGCGAGGAGGCGCTGACGGACCTGGACGGGAATCGTTGGAGGCGTGTGAGCACGCATGAGGAGGCGCAGGGGCTGGGCACGGTGCTGGTCAACTCCACGGGCAACATCGTGGACGCCTCGGGCAACGGCTACGACCGCTCATGGCTGGAACCGCTTGAGTCCTTGGAGGCCGAGCCAGACGTCTTTGGGCTGTGCGGCGGGGCCTGCGCGATCCGGACCAGCGTGTGGACCGCGCTCGGAGGCTTCCGCGAGGACCTGTTCATGTACTACGAGGACACCGACCTGTCCTGGCGCCTGCGTGAGCATGGCTACACCGTGCGATTTGTTAAGGAGGCCGTCGTCCACCATGAGCACGCGGCGTCGTCGGGGACTTCTAGCCCCATGTTCATCCGGGTCAACACCCGCAACCGGATCCTTGTGGCCGCCGAGCACGCACCACGCCGCGTCCTGTACCGGGCACTGGTACGCACCACCGTCCGGGCCATGCGGACAGGGCTGCGCGGCCCGGTGGCGCAGGGGCTGCGAGAAGCCGTGGTGATGCTTGCTCACCGCGAGCACCCGCGTGGGTAACCCGCCAGACCCCTGCGACGGCGGGCCTAGGCGGGCCCCTCCTGGGTGGGGGCCTCACGTACCGGGGTCTGCGCCAAAGGCGCTGGCGGCATGAGGTTGCCGAACGACGCCCCCAGGGCTACCAGTCCCCCAGACTCCATCAAGGGCCCAGGAAGGACCTCGAAACCCGTTGAGCGCTGCAACGCATCAATGACGGTCGTCAGGTGCGGCGGCTGGATGGAGGCCTGGACGACGTAGGTGTTGGGTCGAAGCATCAGCTTTGGGATGTGGACATCGACACTGCCCTCCCCCGGGAGGATTCGGGCGGGCTGGAAGCCAGCATCAAGACCGTGCAGGCCCCACACCACCTGACCGTCCTTGGTGTCCACGGACACACCAAAGACTGGCTTGCAGAGCTCCTCATGAGCGCGGTAATGAAGCCGGAGTGTCATCTCCTCACCGACGTGGAAACCGTGTGCTGGCCGCCCCCGGGCGTCAAGTACCTCGATCCTCTCAATCTGTGCCTCCCCGCTGCCGAAACGAATACCGCCCCCAGACACGGGCTCAGCACCGTGCGCCAGGGCTGAGTAGCGGTCGATCAAGGGGGCGGCCGGCCCCACCCCCTGCAGCGTGCCACGGTCCAGCCAGGCTGCCTGGTCACAGAAGGTCCGCATCTGCTCCAGCCCGTGAGACACGACGATGACCGTCCGCCCCTCCTGCCGGAAGTCAGCGAACTTCCCCAAGCACCGTTCTTGAAAGTCGAGGTCCCCCACGGCCAGGACCTCGTCCACCAGCAGGATGTCAGGCTCAACATGGATGGACACGGAGAAACCTAGACGCACGTACATGCCCGAGGAGTAGTTCTTCACCGGCTGTTCAATGAAGGCGCCCACCCCGGAGAAGTCGACGATGTCATCAAACTTACGATCGATCTCCTTACGGCTCATACCGAGGATCTCGCCGTTGAGGTAGATGTTCTCACGACCTGAGAGTTCGGGATGAAATCCTGAACCGACCTCAAGCATGGCCGCCATGCGGCCACGGGAGGTGATGGAGCCGGAGTCAGGGGTGAGGATCTTGGCAATGCACTTGAGCAGCGTGGACTTGCCCGAGCCGTTGTGCCCGAGCAGGCCGAAAGTCTTACCCTCCGGGATCTCCAGGTCAATGTCCCGCAGCGCCCAGAAGTCTTCGTGCGTCCCGCGGCTTCGCTGCAGGAAGGCGCCCTTGAGGGACTGGTTCCGGTTCTTATAGACCCTAAAACGCTTGGAGACGTTGCTAATGCTCACCGCTGCGGGTGCCATAGTCTGTCTCAGAGCTCCTCAACGATACGTGCCGCGTGCCTGCGGAAGAACGCGGTCCCCAGCACGAACATCCCCACGGCCCATAGTACGCATGCCGTCATGACCGGGAGGGAGGGGAAAGCAAAGTCATAGAGGCAGGAGCGGAATGCCTCGAGGTAGGTCTCAGCCGGGTTGAGGCGAAAGAGCGTGGTCAGCGGAATCGGCTCACCGCGGATATGCCACCCCTTCTCGAACAGCTGGTTCTGGACGGTGTCCAGCATGGACAAGGAGAACACCACTCCTGAGGCGTACATCCACACCTGATTGAAGATCTGCCACAGGTGGCTGACATCCCGGAAATAGATCGTCACGACCGACAGGATCAGACCCAGGCCAGTCGAGAACACAGCAGTCAGCACGGTGACAAGCAGCAGGGCCGGCAGCACCACCACGATGCCAGGTCCTCCTGCCACCATCGCGATGATGACGAGGACCACAAGCTCCCACAGGAAGTCGACAGCGAGCGCAAGCACAGCAGAGTAAACGAGCACCTGGCGCGGAAAGTAGACTTTGGAGAGCAGACCGGCATTCGCGATGAGGGCATTCATGCCATTCATGACGCCAGAGGAGAGGAAATTCCAGCACAGGACCCCGATACCGATCCACAGGGCGAAGGAGTCGATACCGGAGTTGCGCCCCGGCTCAACAGTGCCCCGAAACACGACGCCGAAGATGAGGGCAAAGATGATGACGGTCGCCAGGGGGTTGATGAGGGACCACAGGCGACCAAGCGCTGTCCCCTTGAACTCCGAGGAGACTGAGCGCTGGGTCATGCGAAGGGTCAGGGTCAGCACCCGTCGCCAGTCGTCACCGTCTGTCGTCGTCCGAGCGTCTGTCATGACTCACCTCCAACTGGTCCTAGCCTCCACCAGGGCCTGTCCTTGAATGCGGTGGCGATAAAAGCAAGCACGCTGCTGGTGAGCCGATCGAGCCCGACTGCCAACGCGAAGGTGATGACACAGACCGACCCCAGCAACATGACGAGCTGAACCGGCAGGAAGCCCGAGGTGTCCATCATGGAGAAGACCTTGATGATAACGACGTGGTGGACGAGGAAGATCGGGTAGGAGTACCGGGCTACCAACCCCACCACAGCCCGCACCGGTGGGATCGCGACATATCGCGCCAGGAACACCAGGATGAGAAAGGCCGCGGTACCAACCACGGCGGTGGCCACGTCCTTGGGAAGGAGCCCCGGCCGCAGGCCACAGACCATCAGCACTCCTGCGCAGGCCACCGCCACCGTGACGTGGATACGTCTGACGTAGCGCACGAAATAGATCCCGAATGCAAGTTCAGGCAGACGCATGGTGAGCACGACCGAGCCGGGGACAGAGGGGAGCTGGCGCATCATGAGCAGAGTCAGCCCGGCCACGACCGCCAGCCCGATCGCGGTTGGGACCGGGAAGCGCTCAATGAGCCACAGCAGGAGCGGGAAGACCAGGTAGAACAGGATGATGAACCCGAGGAACCACTCGCCCAGGAGGTAGGCGGTACGGATATGAAGGGTCGCTGCCAGGCCGTCAACCCCCAGCACCGTCCATATCAGGGAGCGGACCGGCGCCGCATTGAGCGGGACACCGCCGTTGTCCAGGAAGAAGAACACGGTCCCCAGGCCCCAGGCGAGCCAGAACATGGGGTAAATGCCCTTGAACCGTTTCCAGTAGAAGCGGCGTAGATTGAGCGGGCGCCGATAGGTGTAGGCCAGTGCGGCACCGGAGATGATGAGGAAGAGGGAGACGCCAAGATCGCCGACGTAGATCCCGAAGGGCTGGTTGGTCAGCAGGTAGCGGCCCTCGGAGAGATAGGGGTTGTTAACGTGTGTCAGCACGATGAGGGCAGTCGCCAGCGCTCGCACTAGGTCAAGGTAGAACAGGCGCGGGCGCCGGGAAGGCATGGCCGCAGTGACAGGAACGCTCATCAACGTCTCCTCAGCCTGGGACGGACGGCCCGGTACACCGAACGTGCCGCCGGGCGCAGCGGACGGGGAATGAGGCTCCCCACACGAGCCTTGACAATCTGCCGCGCAGAGAGGGCGTAGCTCACGGTCCACAACATCTCCCGTGCGGTACCCGCCTGCCAGCGACGGGCGACGGTGTCCGTGAAGCGCCTGGTGTAGTAGGACAGGTTCGTCAGTTCCAGCTGGGCAAAGCGGTCAGAGAAGAGCCAGCCGCTGTAGTACCCCCGCCCCTGAGCGAGATAGCAGTAGGAGCGCTCGATGGCGTGGCTGATCGTCCCATCTACCGGCAGAGGCTCAGGATCGAAGTCCTCCCACTGCCACTGCCGCTCGAACAGCGGACGGACGGCCTCGGGCCGGAACCAGAAGGTGGAGCCCAGGGGAGCCACCGGCTCCTGCTCGTCCGACAGGGGGACACTGACCCCCAGGCCGGACAGCAGCTCCTTGGTCCGGGGCATATTCGGCCCCCAGGCATAGGTGTAGATCGGGAAGTAGTCAGCGTGGTTGGGCGGGGTGGGGGCCAGCACCCCCAGACGCGGCTCACGCTGGAAGGTGGTGATGACGTTGGACACGAAGTCTGCCGTCGGCAGGATGTTCTCAAAGCACCGGACCGCAAAACCCTCACCCACGGAATAGGGGCTGATCTGCTGGACCTTCTTGTCGTGGACGAAGCAGACGAGGTCATAGTCCAGGACCAGGTCACGCACCCCCACCAGGAGCGCGGAGACGTCCCGTCCCCGGTTCTCCACCACCCGCACGATGACGCGCTGGGGCAGGCCCTGGGTGGACTGTCGGATGGTTAGCGCCTTCTCCTGCGACCCGACGGTGATGATGAGATCGGCCCACTCCGGCATGGAGCTGGCGTACCGGAGCATCTGCGGCAGCAGGTCCATGTAGTACATGTGGATGATGAGGGCCACGCGCCCAGGCTGAGCCTCACCCTGCCTGGCGGCTGTGGGCAGGACGTAGGTGAGCTGGAGGTTCTTGGTGAGGTCGGCCAGGTTGACCGTCCTCAGCAGGTTGTCCCAGATGAGGTCGGTGTCATAGTCGGTGTAGTCACGCAGGTACTCATACAGCTCCCGGGTGGCGTTGCCCACCGACTGGTCCAGGGTGTCTTCATAGTCATGGAAGAAGGAGCGGCGTTTGAAGATCGGGCAGCGTTTGTCAGCGATGAGGGTCTTGGGCGCGAAGAGGATGGGCTGGTAGGTGAATCCCTCGAGGTCGCTGGTGTCCACATAGGCGTCGGCTACGAATCCGAGGCGCTCAAAGCGGCGGGTGAAGGGGATCTCGTGGAGGCTGACGGAGTCGATGTAGTTCTTGATGAGGGGCAGGTGGTCCCAGTACTCCTGGAAGGGCTGGGAGGAGACCAACGAACGCCTGTAGACGTGGAAGTGGGACTGGAGATGACGTGGGTGGCTCTCCTCATCGACCTCGCTCTTGAATCCCTCAGGGACAGCGTGGAACCAGGTCGGCCCCCAGAAGTCGACGTCACGCCCGGCCATCTCGGTGAACATCTCGGAGAAGGGGTAGACCGGCCCCATGATGGTGACGTTGAACAGGACGATCTCGTCGAACTCGCACAGCCTCTGCCAGCCGTAGGAGTCCATCGCGGTCTTGTAGGCCCACACGTCCAGGCCGACGTTGTCCCTCACGATGACCCGGCTCGCGTAGCGCTCAAAGAGCTGACGGCCCTGGTCAGTCAAGGCACCGTTGACCACTACCGTCAGCTCGTCAAGGTTGGTCACCATGTCTGCCAGCATGGTCTCGACGTAGGAGTCGACGACGCCGTCGGCGTCGTAGAAGAAGTAGATGCCCAGACGCCGGGGTGCGTCACCGAGAATCATTGAGACGTCCTTTATGGAGGTGCGGCGCCCAGCCTCCTAGGCGGGCACCCACACGGACCGGATCAGTTCTTGTCCGCCGCGAGGATGGCGCGGACCTTGCTCGGGTCCCCCCAGACCCCGGGAGAGTCGTAGGGCCGGTCCGGAAAGGCTCCGTAGTCCAGGGTGATGTCAAGGTGGTTGTCAGCGATGTAGCGCTCCACCCGCTCAGCGAGCGTCACCGGCTCACCGGTGCAGGCGTTGATAATGCCGGTGACTGCGTCCTGGCAGATGATGGCCGCGATCTGGGCCGCAAGCTCATCGACCGAGATGAAGTCGTACTTGTTGCGGCCCGTGGTGAAGGGGAAGGTGGTCTTTCCCTCCTCGGCCGCCGCAAGCAGCTTAGAGAAGATCGAGCTGCCGAACTTGTCGTCCCCGACAATGTAGTAGGCACGGATCCACTGCAGCACGGCGTCGTGCGTCTGGGCGGACAGGGTGGAGATCTCGCGCAGCGCGTTCTTGGCCACCCCGTACAGCGAGGCGGGGGCGCAGGGCGTGCGCTCGTCTATCGCGCCCTCCCAGTAACCGACCTCATGCATGGTGCCCATGACCGCCAGCTGCGGAAGCCCGCCGGCGTACAGGTTCTCGATGAGGTGGTAGTGCAGCGGCAGGTCGTCCATGTGGGCTGGCGAGCCGTGCCTGAAGCCGTCCCTCCACGCCATGTGGAGGACGACGTCGGGACGCCCCATCTGCTCGTAGATATTCGGGTCCCCAGAGAAGAGGTCAAGGGTCAGTCTCCTGGCCCGCTCATCAACCCCGTCGAAGCACAGGTCAAGAGCGGTGACTGTGGTACCGCGGTCCAGGAGCGCGGTCACGACGTGCCGACCGATATACCCGCCGGCACCAGTCACAAGAACAGACTTACCCATGTCACGAGATGGTAGCAGGGCGGGCACGCCTTCTTCCTGAGGCTCGTGGCTCATCCCCGCCCCGGCAGCCACCCGGTCAGGCGGCGGTAGGCGGGTTTGAGGCGGTCAGCCAGGTCTGGAGCCGCCATCTCCATCTGCCGACGCAGCATCGTCCCGATCCCCGCCTGCGGGCCGCAGCACGCCACGAGGTAGCGCTGCTGCTCCTCCACGTCACCGGGCAGCACCGCAGCCAGGGCCTGGTAACGGTGCTCAAGGAGGGCATGGTCAACGGCGATCGTCCCCGCCGTGACCACCTGCCGGTGGTGCAGCCCCGTCTCCAGGACGGCGCTGACCTCGGCCAGTGCCAGGAGCGCACCCGCACCACCGGCACCATGCTCGCGCACGAGCCTGGTGAGATCCAGGCCCAGGAGCGGGCTCAGACCGCGGGCCCGCAGCAGCACCGAGCCGCCGTAGGACCATACAGGGGTGGAGTCGTCAAGCGGGACGGCGATCCCAGCCCGGCGGGCCAGGGTGGCCGCCTCGTCCCGGTCCTCACCCCACCCGTGTCCGAGGACCCGAGAGCCCAGGACCGGCGCTGAGCGCACCAGCACCCCCAGGCCTGGGTGGGCCTCGAACAGCCTGAGTGCGGCGTCCAGGAGACGGGGGTCCCCCACGGGGTCATCCTCCCCTGCCTCTGCCAGGCGCAGGAGCACCGGCTCCTGCGCCATCTCCGGGGCGTCACGCAGGAGCGAGAGCAGGCTGCCTCCCTCGGGGTAGCGGGCGGCCCGCACCTCTGCCTGCTCCACGCCGTTACAGCGAAGGGAGGTCTCCATCGCATGGCAGGCCTCGCCGTCGGCGCAGCACACGACCACGCTCCCACCTGCCCGGAGATCCCGTAGACGGGAAGTAAGGGCATGGGGATCGCCTCCAGAGGGGAGGAAGGCGTGAACAGATACCGGGCGTGGACAGGCAGGCAGAGCCTCGCCGCGGGGCGAGGGCTCCAGGACCTCGGTGAGACCGGCATTGGCCAGCAGGGTGCGGGGGGCGGTGGTCCGCACGAGCCCGGCCAGCAGGAGATCTTCCTCCACCCCGCCCTGGGCCGCACTGCGCAGCAGGCGCGCACCGCAGACGCCACGGGCGTCAAGGTGGGCGGGGTCGTGGAAGAAGACCCGTCGCTTCAAGGCCGGACAGCCGGCGTCCAGCAGCGCCTCGGGCTCGTCCATGACGGGGTTCGGCGTCGAGAAAGCCTCCAAGGGGAAAACGGCGAATGACTCGTATCCCAGTGAGTTGAAGTGCGGGGTAAAACGGGACTCGTGCCAGGCCACGGAGTCGTTATAGCTGTGGATCGGGGGCATGGTTTGCCAGTAGGAGCGGAAATCCGGCGAGCTGAGCAGCGGGCGGCGCACAGCCAGGAAATGGGACTGGAGGTGGCGGGGCATGGACCGGCGTGCCAGGAAGGGGTGGGGACGGATCTCGTCGTGCTCAGTCAGTCCCCAGAAGGACGCTTCCGGCCGTACGGCAGCAGCCTCAAAAACCGGCTCCCAGGGACGTACCGGGGCGAAGAAGGTGTTGTTGACGAGCACCAGCTCGTCAAGACTCCCAATCTGCTCCCAGCCCAGTTGGGACAGGCCTGCCTGGTAGCCGCCGATGTCCATCCCCTCGTTCTCACGGACCAGGATCTCATCCGCCACCGCCTCCAGGCTCTGGCGTCCCGCAGCCGTCAGGGCGCCGTTGACGACGACCAGCAGGTGGGATGCGAAGGGACGCAGGCTGCGCAGGGCCAGGGGGACGTAGTCCTCGACTATGCCCCGGGGATCGTGGAAAAGATAGATCGCCGTCCGCCGCATCCTCTGTCTCCTGCCTCCACAGACAGCCGACCACCAGGTACATGGGCAGCGCGAGCCGGCTGCCTGTGGCCGCTGCGAGGCTATCACCCGCTTTCTTCTGAGCCGATGCCGACCATGCCTCCTGTGGGGACGAGACAGGTCCTGGCAGATGGGGGTGAGGGGCAGACTCAGCCCAGGAGCGAGAAATACGTCCTCATCATCTCCACCAGGTCAGCACCGTATCCCTTGGCCATGGCCCACCCGGTACGGTTCGGGTTCTCCTGGATGCCAAGATGCTCAACGTAGCGGGCGCTGCCCTTACGGACGTAAGCAAAACGCGTGTCCACCACCGGGTGGGACAGGGCCGCGGCGGTGACGCTGGGGTCAGCGTAAGCGCGCAGGTGCTGGACCTGGGCCCGCAGGCCAGTGCGCACATCCGGGAAGCTGTTGCCCGGGTTGCCTCCACCGGTGGCGCCCAGACCACCGAAGTTGAACTGGCCGATCTTCACGTCCCCACCAAACTGCAGCCAACCGGTCTCCTTAACCACCTGGACGAAGAGCAGCTCGGGGCTCACGCCCTCAGCGACTGCCTCGTCGTAGACCTGTGTGGCGAATCCGGTGATCGTGGGCGCCCCACCCACCGCCAGCGCAGCAGAGGGGTAGGTGCGACCTGAGGACTGGTAGGCCGCCACCATCGCGGAGATGGTTGTGCTGCGCGAGCGGACCGGCTTGCTCATCACCTCATGCAGGCCCAGGGCGGCGGCCTCGGTGGTGTAGCCCTGCCAGGCACCAGAGGAGGAGAAGACGCTGTAACGACCGTCGATCTGCTGGGTCCCCGTCACCATCGCACCTGAGGCTCCCAGGTAGTACCAGGTCCCGTTGAGCGCGAGCCAGCCAGTGACCATATGACCCGAGGCGTTGAAGTAGTACCAGCGCCCCTTGATCTGGGCCCAGCCCACGACCATGGCGCTGTCAGGCTTGAAGTAGTACCAGGTGCCACCGACCTGCTGCCAGCCCGTCACAGCCGATCCCCCGGGGAGCATGTAGTACCACTGGCCACCAACCTTGGCCCACCCGGTCGCCATCGCTCCCGAGGCGCCCAGGTAGTACCACGTCCCAGCCTGGTTGAGCCAACCCGTCACCATCGCTCCGCTGTCAGGCGAGAGGTAGTACCACTGGCCACTAACCTTGGCCCACCCGGTCGCCATCGCCCCCGACGAGGCCAGGTAGTACCACTGGCCACCAACCTTGGCCCACCCGGTCGCCATCGCCCCCGAGGCACCCAGGTAGTACCACGTCCCACCCTGGTTGAGCCAACCCGTCACCATCGCGCCAGAACCCGGCGCAAGGTAGTACCAGGACCCCGTAACACGCTGCCAGCCGGTCAGGTGAGCACCATCGGCACCACGGAGATACCATCGTCCACCATCCAGCTCCCACGAGGGGATCGAGGGTGTGGGCGTTGGGGCGCTCTCCCCACCCGAGCGGATCTGAGACTGTGCGATGGCGCGGATCTGCCCCATCTTGGAGTACCCCATGTCTCCAGGGCACAGGGTGTACCCGACGTCCCGGTGGGCAAGGATCCTGGGCAGGTCCACCACCTGCCCGGCCTTGTACTTCTCCGTCGCCAGGATCGTGAAGGGCGCAGAGGCCAGTGCATTGGTGACGCCCGAACGTGTGAGGAACCAGCCGGCGAGCTTCCCCACACGGTCGAGCTGTACCTCGGTCGGGCTGGTCGAGACATAGTTCCCCATCATGGAGATCCCCATGGTGCCCGTGTTCGCGCCGCGAGCGTGTCCACCCACGACCATCTTCCCGGCGGCCGATGACAGGGTGCCGTACCGCCCCTCGAAGACCTGGCCGTACTTGTCGACCAGGAAGTTGTAGCCGATGTCGCCCCAGTCAAGCACGACGGCGTGGTAGTGGTAGATCGCCGCCACGATAGATGCCGACTGGGCCGCGGAGTAGCTGTTTGTCCCCGCCGTGTGGTGGACAACAACATGAGCGGCATTGGCGTAGGTGGGAGACCATGTCATTGAGGCTTGGTTGGCCCCCCACTCCGCACGCGTGACGACGGGAACCGGTAGACCGTTCATCGTCGTCGTCGCGGCGAGCACAGCCGGAAGACCAGGCGTGACCCCGCTGCCCGCACTGATGGACGCCGGCACCATGGAGCCTACGGCGCCACCTGGTGCAGCCCCCTGACTGACTGGCTCGGCGGACTGCTCAGCGTTCATCAGGCGATCCTCTGGCTGGGGCTGCGCAACCGCCGTCTCTGGAGCGACCTCGGTTGGCTCAGCCTGCGTCGTCGTCACATCCTCCTTGGACAGCACCTCCTGGCCTGCAGGCTGGGCCGGGACCAGAGCCAGGGTAAGGTCCGCGGGAAGCTCCCTCCCCCCGCTGACGACGGCCGCCTGGATAGCGTCAGCACCGCCTGTGACGAACTCGTCGGTCCCCCCACTCCCAGGTGCGTCATCAGGGCCCGCGTCGGCTGTCTCATTGAGGTACCACGAGGACCAGACCCCGTTCTCCCGCGCCCTGAGGTAGATCTGGGTCCCTGTCGGAAGGTCCTTGCTACCGGTCCAGGTGAATCCCGCGACGAGGAAGCTGTCGACCTCCAACGGCTCAGTCAGGAGATCGGCATCCTGTTCAAGATCGGGCGCTTCAGTAGCTGCTGCCAGTGCCACGGCGCGCGCAGGCGCGACGCCATGCCCCTCAGTGGTGCCGGCTGGTACCGAGTCCCGGGAGGCCTCCACCGGGTCCTGACCAAGGCCAGCGGATGCCAGCTCAGTGGTCTGGCCGCCAGATGTTGTCAGCTCAAGGAGCTGAACAGGTGCCGGCCCTGCATGCACAGGCACCGAGTGGGCCTGAGCAGCATCAACCTGCCCGATGCCTGCGAGCGCTATAGAGATAGCAACTGCAGCACGAAGATAGCGAGACGCCGACATGGCAGTCCTTTCGGCACATGAGTACGTATACTCATGGGACACATGAGATGTCTGTGACTGGTGAGGCTATCGGGAACGATACCGACAATTGCCTTGAGGAGACAGGGGATTGAGGAGGATCACGTAAATACAGCAGTGTTATTTCCCCCTGTCCGCACGTATCCGTGCGGCCCTGCCACCACCACTACGGGACCATGCCCGCCCTCTGTGGCATCATGTCAAGCGGCAGACCGGCACCGCTCTGCCGTACTCAATCGTTCAGGGAGCTTGTACATGAACGTCCTCATCACCGGAGGCGCCGGCTTCATCGGCGCCAACTTTGTCCACCAGACCCTCGTGCGCTACCCCGACGCCAGGGTCACGGTCCTGGACAAGCTCACCTACGCCGGTAACAAGGGCTCCCTGGCCGACCTGGGCGAGCGCGTCACCCTCGTCGTCGGCGACGTCGCCGATGCTGACACCGTCGACCCACTAGTCGCCGAGGCGGACGTCGTCGTTCACTTCGCCGCCGAGTCCCACAACGACAACTCGCTGCTGGACCCCTCCCCCTTCATCCGCACCAACCTGGTCGGGACCTTCACCCTGCTGGAGGCAGTACGCCGCCACAAGGTGCGCTTCCACCACATCTCCACCGACGAGGTCTACGGCGACCTCGAGCTGGACGACCCCACCAAGTTCGAGCCGACCACGCCCTACAATCCCTCCTCCCCCTACTCCTCCTCCAAGGCCGGCTCGGACCTGCTCGTACGCGCCTGGGTCCGCTCCTTCGGCGTGGAGGCCACGATCTCCAACTGCTCGAACAACTACGGCCCCTACCAGCACATCGAGAAGTTCATCCCCCGACAGATCACTAACCTCATCGACGGCGTCAAGCCCAAGCTCTACGGGGCTGGCGAGAACGTCCGCGACTGGATCCACGTCCTGGACCACAACGACGCCGTGTGGGACATCATCGAGAAGGGCCGCATCGGCGAGACCTACCTCATCGGCGCCAACGGCGAGAAGAACAACAAGGAGGTCGTCGAGCTCATCCTCGAGCTCATGGGCTACGACAAGGACGACTACGAGCACGTCAACGACCGCCCCGGCCACGACATGCGCTACGCCATCGACAACTCCAAGCTCGTCGAGGAGCTCGGCTGGTCCCCGAAGTACACCGACTTCCGCTCCGGCCTTCAGGCCACCATCGACTGGTACACCGCCAACGAGGCCTGGTGGCGGCCTCTCAAGGCCGAGGTTGAGGCGAAGTACGCCGCCCAGGGGCAGTGACTCATCAACTCACGCCTCACCACGGGCTCGGGGCCGGCGCACGGTGTGCGCCGGCCCCGGCTTCTTACCCGTCTCCTGACAGGGTGGGAATCTCAGGCCTGAGCCGCGCATCATAAAATCGAGAAGGCGCTTTGAGATTCTCCATGACCACCTCTATCCCGTCACGCTCAGCAAGAGTGGGGGTTGAGGAGAACATGTTGACTCCCAGCCCCAGCATGTCCCCCTTGATCTCGACCCCCGCGGCGGCCAGGGTGGTCGGGAAGAGGTCGAGCGAGGTGAACTGACGGTTCGTCGTACCGCGGGCCGCCTCGACGCCAGGTGCCGGGTTGACAATGATATTGAGCACTGTGCGCCCGTAGTCGGAAGGGATGTCCTTTCGGGCGAAGTACTGATCGTCCATCGACAGGTGGTCACCGGTGATGATGATCGTCGTGTCCTCGTAGAAGGGCTGCTCCTGGATCCAGCGGACAAGCTCCACGGCCTGCCTCTGCGAGTGCAGGACAACATTCGAGAACTGCTCATCATACGGGCGCTGCGTGACCTCCTCCGAGAGATAGCCGTCAGGGAAGTGCGTGTCTGCGGTCTCCAGCATGAAGTAGAAGGGCTCGCTCGCCGAGGCCAGACGCGACAGCTCACTCTTGGCGAACTCATACATCTTGTCATCCTCGTAGCCCCACCAGACCTGATACCCCTCAGGAATGTAGCCGTGCTGCTGGGCATAGGCATGATCAAAGATCAGAAAGTCCCCGTGCTCACTGAACAGGTCGCGCTTCGAGCCGAAGTCGGCGTTCGCAGCCATCATGACCTCAGTGGTGTATCCCTCCTCCTTGAGGAGATCTCCGATCATGGAGAAGCTCGGGAAGTTGAACTGCTGTATGTGCTCCCCCAGCACCGGAGACTTCAGGGGCACGCCGCCGGTCTGGGCCACGATGCCGCCAACGGTAAAGGTGGCGCCGGGAATCTGATAGAAACCGCCTTTGACCTCAGTGTGCGAGAAGCTGATGTTCTCGTCAGACAGCTGCGCCATATCAGGCATGAGGCTGCCGTCCATGGCGCCGCCCTCGGCGACGTCGTAGAACGTGTTCTCATAGGACTCCAGGAAGATATGGATGATGTTCCTCTTCTTCTCAGGAAACACCACGTTCGCTGCGGTAGGTGGGGCGTAATTGTCCTCGATATAGGTTGTTGCGGCTGGTGGGAACAGCACCTCGCCAACCGGAACGACGCGTACCAGCCAGGAACCCGTCACACCGACCGCCGCTACGCCCACCACGGCGGCGATCCGCCTGGTCAGCTTCGCCGCCCACCGGAGCTCTCGCCCCTGGCGTCCCCGCACCACGACCTCAAAGTCCCACAGACCCACAAGAAGGCCCACGATGACAGCGCACACGGTTGGGGCGGTCACATAATTCAGGATCTGCGTCGACAAGTCAGCAGTCGAGTGGTCGTGCCCGGTCGCCAGGACAAAGGTGACCTCATCAATGTCGATCTCGCCGAAGTAGCTGCGGATCCAGTAGGCACCAAACCCCATCAGTCCGGCGAGCCCGTACACCCCGGCGGACAGGAGGACACCCACGGCCTTCTTCCATGCGGGACGGGCGTCCGGGTCACGACGCAGCCGGATCAGCCCGCCCAGCGCCAGCGTCCATACTGACAACGGCAGCCAGACGGCCGTGTAGGCGGCTGCGTACTTGAAGAGGTACGGCATGTACTTCTGCGTGTACACCTCGTTGTCGGTCGTCGCGAAAGTCAGTACCAAGGTGACCACGATCGAGGCGATGAGCGCCACCACCCCAGCCCTGCACAGCGCCACCCGGGCAGGGACACGTAACCGAAAGAGCGGGAACAGCAGCACAACAGACAAAGCCGCAACGGTCAGCTGGATAAGAAGTGCCATATCAATCAAGACCCGGTGAGGAAGATGAGAGCCAGGCAACCGCTGGCCACACGCAGCCGAGCGATCCTATCCCACGACGACGGCGAGACCTACCCGCGTTCGCGATGCGCCGCGGACTGGGTCCTGTGTCAGAGGTAGCCGAGCCAGACCCCACTGGATCCAAAGTGCGAGTACCGTCCGTCTGTCATCACGATCCCCGTAGCCATCGCGCCAGATCCAGTGAGATAGAACCACGAGCGGCCGCTAGCCAGCCATCCGGTTCTCATGGCACCAGAGTCACTGAAGTAGTACCAGGCCTCACCGTCATGCGCCCAGCCCGTCGCCATCGCACCAGAGCCGGAGAAGTAGTACCAGGACCCACCAACCAGACGCCACCCAGTCGCCATCCGACCAGACGGCTCCAGGTAGTACCAGACCCCACCAAGACGCTGCCACCCAGACAGCATGGCGCCAGAGTCACTGAAGTAGTACCAGGCCTCACCGTCATGCGCCCAGCCCGTCGCCATCGCACCAGAGCCGGAGAAGTAGTACCAGGACCCACCAACCAGACGCCACCCAGTCGCCATCCGACCAGACGGCTCCAGGTAGTACCAGACCCCACCAAGACGCTGCCACCCAGACAGCATGGCGCCAGAGTCACTGAAGTAGTACCAGGCCTCACCGTCATGCGCCCAGCCCGTCGCCATGACCGCGTCAGAGCGCAGGTAGTACCAGGCGCTGCCGTCCCTCACCCATGAGTCCTCACTGGCATAGGCACTGTTGTCGAACCAGTAGTACCTGCCAGCGATCAGGCGCCATCCATGCTGCTCGGACGGTCGCCCTCCTTGATACGCGATCGCATGAGGGCTCCCTGCTCTGCGGGTGCGGTAAACCACCCCGGCAGGAGCGCCGTCAATACCGAGCCCGGACTCATCCATGGTCAGGACGACGGCGCTGTTGCCCTCAGCACGAATGTTCTGCGCCGAGTACCACCGCGACCCCTGACGGTCAAGGATCTTCACTGTCTCGTCAAAGAAGTAGGAGAGCATCCCAGTCTGGACAGCGATCTGCGGCTTGAGGGTCTCAAGGAACCCCTCACTGCTGGAAGTGAAGCTCCCGTGGTGCCCAAGCTTGAGGAAGTCGACCTCGCCGACCTCAGGAGCGATGCGATCCTCGTCGCCGTCGGTGTTCTCGATGTCAGCCGCCAGGAAGGCGCTCTTGCCATGGCTCGTGACCTTGACACCCCAGGCCATCTGGTTCGCGTCGAACATGGCACCGGGGTACTTATAGTCCTCCTGGTAGTTGACGATCTGGATGTGCATGTCCTCGAAGTCGAACTCAGGAGAGGCGGTGTGCGGTCTCTCCGCCGTCGGCACGGCAGGCGCCTGGGGATCCAGGTGCTGGATGAGGGAGGCACCGTAGCTCTTGTACGCCCGCTGTGCGGCCTCGATCATCTGGTCATAGACGTACTGGTTGTCCCACAAACGGCTCGGTTCGCGGATCCACTCGTCCTTGTACTCCGGGGTGTAGATCCGCTTCGGCTTGTATCGCTCGATGACGGTGTCTGCTGTGCCGATGTGGTCGGAGTGGGGGTGCGTACCCAGGTAGAACTCAACGTTCGTGCTGTTGACCCCGAGCTGGTCAAGGTAGGACCACAGCTCGTCCTCATAGCCTATCGCCCCCGTGATTCCAGGACGGGCGGGGTAACGGGGGTCCGAGCCGCTCGGGTAGTCACGGTCCTCACCAGAATCCACAAAGGCGAAACGCCCGTTGCTCTCCAAGATGATCGCGTCCGAGCCCGGAAAGGCCAAGACGTGAATCCTCTCCTCCGAGGTCGTCTGCGCCTGCGCCAGCGGGACGGCAGCCAGGCTAGGGACGACGAGCACCAGCGTCAGCAGAAGCGAGCACAGCCCCCCGTTGGACAGCAGCCTCTTGCTCGCGCCGGCACCGAGCACAGCGGTCCTCCTCATCGCATCTCCCCTTCTTGACACCGACCAGTCCTCCAGCCAGCCATTGGGCCGGAGTCGACAGCTGTCAGTCTCACAGGACCACGAAAGGGCGGCAGAGCACGGTCATCTTAGTCACAGCAGACTCAGAGGGACCAAAGACATCATCACGATCTTTGGGCCTTTCCGCATCGTGTCCTGTACCACGCCCGGTACCTGAGCGACTCAGCCGCTCCCGCAGGGTGTGGCCTTCCAGCGGATGTGCCACAGGGCCACGTACCCTCCCTCATCAACCTTCTCCAGGACGCGCTCGGGAGCTCGCCAGTCCTCGCCTCATAGAGACGCCCACCTATCCTTGCCGTCAGCGACGGAGGAGTCGGAGTAGTAGTCGACGCCGCACGTCACCATGGGCTCGCCCGTTTCCCTGTGTCTGCGCGGCCTGCGACGTTAGCATTGGGCCTCATGACCCGTCCCTCCCTCATGCTTCAGCGACAGGCAACGACGCTCCTCGCCGCGCTCACCCTGACTCTGTCCGTGGCCCCTGCCGCCGCTCACGAGGCCCCCACCGCTGACAGTGCCACTGTCGGCTCCACTGCGAGTGCGCCGCCTGTGACCGACGTCGTGCCTGCACTGCCTGAAAAGTCCCCATCCTCCGCTCAGAGCGTCGGGACGGACCGGTCGATCGGTGCAGAGCCTTCTGGTGAGGACCCCACGAGCGTTGTCACGACTGAGAACGACCCGCTCAACGGCATCGACCTCAGCGGGGCCGGCGCATGGCTGCATGACTCCACCGGATGGTGGTATCGCATCTTAGACGGCTCCTATCCGGCATCAACCTGGGCCACGATCAATGGGGCGACCTACTACTTCAACAGCACCGGTTATATGACCACCAGCTGGCTCCAGCAGGGCGGCACCTGGTACTACCTCAAGCCCAGCGGCGCACGCGCCCAGGGATGGGTCTACGATCGCGGGACCTGGTACTACCTCGCCGACGACGGACGCATGTCCACCGGATGGATCCAGGACGGCGGCTCCTGGTACTACCTCAAGCCCAGCGGCGCCATGACCACCGGCTGGCTCCAGCAGGACGGTGCCTGGTACTACCTCAAGGCCAGCGGCGCACGCGCCCAGGGATGGGTCTACGATCGCGGGACCTGGTACTACCTCGCCGACGACGGACGCATGTCCACCGGATGGATCCAGGACGGCGGCTCCTGGTACTACCTCAAGCCCAGCGGCGCCATGACCACCGGCTGGCTCCAGCAGGACGGTGCCTGGTACTACCTCAAGCCCAGCGGCGCACGCGCCCAGGGATGGGTCTACGATCGCGGGACCTGGTACTACCTCGCCGACGACGGACGCATGTCCACCGGATGGATCCAGGACGGCAGCTCCTGGTACTACCTCAAGCCCAGCGGCGCCATGACCACCGGCTGGCTCCAGCAGGGCGGCTCCTGGTACTACCTAGGCACCAGCGGCGCCATGGCCACCGGCTGGCTCAGGCAGGGCGGCACCTGGTACTACCTAGACACCAACGGCGCCATGGCCACCGGTGAGAGGGTCATCAACGGCAGGACGGAGCGGTTCACGGCCGGGGGAGTCTGGTACGGCTACAGCGCTCCCACGGGATACCTCCAGCCCACGGACCACATCACCTCCCTCGGCTGGGCCACCAACGACCTCACCTGGGGGATGAACGGTGTCAAGGTCCGCATCGTCCAGCAGCGCTTAGGGATCTGGAGCTCCGGCACCCTGGCCTCGGTCAACAGCACCTTCCAGGCCGCGGTCCGCAACTTCCAGGCCCGTGCCGGCCTGCCTCAGACCGGGGTCGTCGACAGGACCACCTGGGACGCCATGGGTACCGGCTACTCCTGGTGGGTGGACCAGTACCAGGCCACACCCATCTCACTCAGCGCAACCCGTTCCGAGCGCGTCGAGGCCATGATCGGTTACGCCTGGAACCAGATCGGCTCGAGCTACACCTGGGGTGGAGCGGGCTCCTACTCACTCGGTTTCGACTGCTCCGGTCTGGTTCTGCAGTCCCTGTACGCCGCTGGCATGGATCCTCAGCCCATCAACGTCCACAAGCACCAGTGGCCCAGCTACCGCACCTCGCGGGAGCTCTACGCCTACCCCGGTTTCCAGCACGTGCCCTTCAACCAGCGGCAGCGGGGCGACCTCGTCTTCTACACCACCAAGGGCGTGGTCTCCCACGTGTCCATTTACCTGGGCAACGACCAGATCATCCACACCGACTGGATGGGCCGCCCCGCACGCGTGGACCACGTGACCGCCGGCTACTCGTGGTCCGCTATCGCGCCCACAGTGGTGCGTCCCTTCCCGTGAGCAGCGTCTGATCCAGACTCACGCCCGGCGCCGTGGGTCCGCCATCCTTTCGGGCCGGTCAGCTCTCAGAAGACAAGAGGCCAGTCTGGAAGGCACTGCGTGAGCGTGACATGGGCTGTTGTCATCGCGTCGACCGTGCGCAGGTACTCGGGGTCGGCGGCAGGCGCTGACCCCTCGGCGATCGCCTCCTGGACGGTCTGAGGGTCGGAGAACTCGACCACGTCCCCGCTCGTCAGCCGCGCGAAAGCGCTGTTGTACTCCGTCAAGGCCTTGAGGGCGCTTGTCGCCACGGCGTCCGTGCCTGCCGTCTCCTGCAGCCGTGCACCGTAGGTATCCTCCAGCACCTGGGTGAAGGCCCCCCAGAGCGGCTGGCGGTCCTGTGCCCCGGTCGGTGCAGAGGTGTAGGCCCGTCCCTGCGGCAGCTCCTCCAAGGCGGTGAGCAGGACCTCGTTCATCGCCGCGCACTGTGAGGAGGGCGCTGTGTAGGGCTCCAGGGCCGCTGCGGTGGAGACCACCTCGCTGTCCACCTCGGTCGCCGAGGCTGAGACGACGGCCGGTACCGAAGCCGTCGGACTTGCCGAGGATGAGGACGCGGAGCCTCCTGCTAAGAAACAGCCTCCGACGGCGGCCAGCGACATGAGGGCGACGACGACACGGATCAGGATGGAACGTCTCATTCCAGGAGACTAATACGTCACGGTTCAGCAGATCACCCGAGCCGACGACATCCGGTTCCCCGTCGGCAGACCACCAGGTCCGTCCTCAGGAGCGGTGCCCGAGCCGAGCGGTGTAGCCGTGGGTGAACAGACCCTCGGGGGTGGCCGATGAGGCTGACGCCCTTGTCGTTGAGGATCCGCGGGTCCTGGCCGGTCAGCTCGCCGGCCTCATCAGCCGCAGCCGATGATCCGGTTCAGGGTGAGTGAGCCGGTCGGGGTCGGGAGCATCCTGACGCGCTCCATGCCCTCATTCGGCCAGTGGGCCAGGCCCGCGTCCCAGCGCAGCGGGGCACTGCCGTGCTCTAGCCCGGAGGGATCGCGGGTCACGGACAGGTAGTAGTCGGCGCCAAGCTCCTTCAGGGCCGTGCAGGCCCGGCTGCCCGGTTCGAGGACAGCGGGGGCGTCGGCGAGTCTGAGCTCGGGGCTGTCCTCGGCGGGCTGAACCCGGGTCCGGTAGACGACTCCGACGCCGTGCTCGGTCCACAGGTACGTGCCCCCGAGCGAGGGTGCGGCAACGACGACGGACCCCGGAGGCAGCAGAGCCGCAAGCTCACCCTGGGAGGTGAGCTCGGCCTCGGTGACGAGGGTGCCGTAGGCGATGCGCTCGTCGTCGTGGATACTGGCAGCCAGCTGCGCGTGCAAGGGCACGGCCAGCAGGGCCGTGGCGGCCACTGCCCCCACGAGGGCGGTAGTCCGACGGCGAGCACGCAGGCCTTCCTGGCTGCACCAGCGCATGAGCAGCAGGTACAGGCCTTGACCGACGAGAACAAGCAGGGCGATGACGGCCAGGGGCTGGACCCGGGCCTTTTGCAGGTACCACACGGCGCCCAGCGCTCTGCCCGGCCACTGCGGCCCACCGGTGAGCACCACAAGTCCCAGCGCCAGCACCCAGGTGACCAGGTGGAGGCGCATCTCGCGCCCGCGGCGGTGGACAGCGACGGCGGCCAGTGCGAGCAGACCGATTCCCACCGGTAGTCCATGCCAGGTGAGAGGCCCGTACTGGGGCGTGTCCATGAGTGACTGGGCAAGGGTCGCCAGCGCGCTGCCACCGTCGCGCTCGTAGCCGAGAACGGAGGCCAGGGCACCGCGCATCATCCAGGCACCGGCAGCCCCCACCACGAGCACGAGGACGAGGACGGACAGGACTCGTCGGCGTTTCACGCCACCCGCGCGCAGCAGGCGGGCCAGCCAGGAGACCACGAGGGCGGCCAGGAGCACGAGGAGGTTGAAAACAGCACTGCCGTGCGCAAGCACCGCTCCCCCGGCGGTGCCGAGGGCAAGCAGGGCACTCACGAGACGAGGACGCCACTCGGCGGCGCTGGTAAGCGTGTGGGCGAGGGCGAGAACACCCGGTAGGCAGACGAGGGACAGTGCGTAGGGCCACACGGCGAGCGTCGTGAGCGTCACGGCCTGGGCGTTGGTCGCGGCGGCGGCCAGGGCACTGGTGACCAAGGTCAGGGCGCGAGCCTTCCCGGCTGTACCTGGCAGGCATGTGCGGTCCGGGGGTGCACACACAACGGCGTCGATGAGCCCCACAACGCCTAGCGGCCAGCTGACGGCCCCAACGATGATGACAAGCACGTTGGAGGCCAGCGAGGCTGTGCCGGGAAGCAGCGCGGCCGCGCCGTGCCAGACGGTTGGGTAGTAGACGCGGCGCCCTTGGTAGAGGTCGGCGAGACCTCCGAGGCTGGAGGCGTCGCCGCCCTCACGGATCGTCTGGACGGCGGCGAGGTGGAAGACGGCGTCGAAGGCCTGGGGTGGGGTGGTCACACCACCAGTCCCCCACCACAGCCCGCCTGCAGCGAGGACGACGGAGAGTGCGAACCCGCCCAAGAGGACGAGCCGGTCAGGACCGGGGCGGGAGCGGATCTGAGATGGGGCACGAGCTCCGGCAACGGCGTCGGACCCGGACATCCCACGAGAGCCAGGCAGCAGTCGCCTGAGTCCAAGGAGCAGCGCGGCGGCCACCGCACTCAGGGCGGTGATCGCCACCCAGCCGAACCGCCCCCAGGGCAGACCTGCGGCGGAGGTGAAGATCTCGGCCACGCCAATGACGGCGCAGGACAGACCCGTCGCCACCGAGGCGGCCGCCAGGCCGCGCAACCCTCCGGCCCAGGCGATGAGCCAGCCGGGGGCAAGCAGCAGAAGCAGGCCCAACGTCAAGGCGCCGAGCACCACCGCCACCGTCATGGCGCTCATACCATCCTCAAGCCCTACGGGCCAGGCTCACACGCACCGGCCAGTCACTGACCACCACCGATGACCAGGCGCGGGGTACCTACCCACAGCGCCGGGTCCGTGGCTCGCCGCCCATCCAGCAGCAGGCGTACGCCGGGCAGGTCCGTGGGTGTGAGGGTCGTGTACTCAGGGTGGTCGGCCTGCACGATGGCGACGTCCACCGCCTCACCCAGGTGGTAGGGGGCCCAGCCGAAGCCGGCGAGCTCGTCGTCGGAGAACATGGGGTCCTGGACCAGGACCTCAGCCCCCTTGGCACGCAGGGCCTCAACGGTGGGGAACACCCCGGAGAAGGCAGTTTCCTTCACCTTGCCACGGTAGGAGGCACCCAGCACCACCACGCGCAACCCCTCCAGTGACCCGAGCATCTCCTCGGCACGCCCCACCACGTAGTGCGGCATCGTGGCGTTGAACTGACGGGCTGTGCGCACCACCGAGGCGTCAGGATCCGTGGACAGGTACAGACGCGGATAGACCGGGATACAGTGCCCACCCACCGCGATGCCGGGACGGTGGATGTGGGAGTAGGGCTGGGAGTTGCAGGCGTCGATAACGCGCTCGATGTCAAAACCGGCCTTGTCCGCGTAGACGGCGAACTGGTTGGCCAGGCCGATGTTGACGTCACGGTAGGTGGTCTCAGCGAGCTTAGCCATCTCAGCGGCCTCGGCAGTCCCCATGTTCCACACGCCGTTGGGGCGCGGGAGGTCGGGACGCTCATCAAAGTCGAGGACCTGCTCGTAGAAGGCGATCCCCGCCCTGGTGCCCGCCTCACTCAGACCACCAACCAGCTTGGGGTAGCGACGCAGGTCTGCGAAGACGCGGCCGGTCAGCACCCGCTCCGGGCTGAAGGCGAGGTGGAAGTCGCTGCCCTCGCGCAGGCCGCTGGTCTCCTCGATCATAGGCTTCCAGCGTCTGCGGGTGGTTCCCACAGGCAGCGTGGTCTCGTAGGAGATGAGGGTGCCCGGCGTCAGGTGCTCAGCCAGCGACCGAGTGGCGGCGTCCATCCAGGCGAAGTCCGGCTCCCAGGTCTCGTCGTTGACGAAGAGCGGGACCACCAGGACGACCGCGTCCGCTCCGGGGACGGCCTCAGAGTAGTCCGTGGTGGCGCGCAGGCGGCCGGCCGGCACCAGCTCGCTGAGCTTGTCCTGGAGGAAGGCCTCGCCGGGGAAGGGCTCAACACCCTGGTTGACCAGCTCCACCGTCCGCTCGCTGATATCGACCCCGATAACCTCGTGGCCCTTCGTGGCGTACTGGACAGCCAGCGGCAGCCCGATCTTTCCCAGGGCGACGACGGCGATGCGCATCCGGTCTCCTCTTGCCTGCGTGTGCGTCTTGCGGGCCCAGGATAGCCGTCGGTCCTAGTCGCAGGCCGTGATCTCCCAGACCCGGGCCGTGCCACCACGATCCACCAGGGTGAAGCCCGTCGTCGTGCGCACGTCATACAGCCCCGGACGCAGCCGGGCCAGCCAGGTGCCGTTGAAGAACTTGCTGGCGTCCTGGTAGAAGTAGCGGATCTCGTGGGCACGCAGGATCTCGCACACGTGCGGATCGGAGTGGATCTGGTTGAAGTAGTGGCGCAGGTAGAGCCCGTCAGCGTCAGAGTCGGCCTGCCCGGCGAACATCCACACCGAGCGCACCCCCGCCATGAAGGGCAGCATCGCCGTCCCCGCCACCGGGTCCCCGATCACCAGGGCGTCGTCCGGCAGCTCCTGCGCCAGTCGGTGCATCATCGCCTTCTCCTGCGCAGAGACGACCCTGCGCTGGTTGAAGGCACCGGGCGTAAAGGCCCCGGCCACGTCCGCGCGCACACCCGGCCAGGTGGCTGTCGTCGCCACGAGCAGGACCGCAGCCCCCACCGCCACCGGCGACCACTGGCGCACCTGCGCCGCTCCACGGCCTTTAGCCCGCTCCAGCAGGCGTTCCATCAACCAGTGCCCCAGCGCCGCCACCCCGATGGTCACCAGCAGCACTGCTGCCGGTGCCGTCATCGCCTTGATCCGGTGCGGGTTGTTGTAGAAAACGCCGGTGAGAGCGGACAGGACCGGGATGGGTGCCATCGCCGCGATGATCAACGGCAGGCAGGCCAGCCATGCCACCACCGCCCCACGGTGGCGCCGCCGGCGCAGGCTCACCACCGTCCCGCCCAGGCAGGCCAGCGCCATCGAGACCAGGGTGGCTTTCATCGTCCAGCCGCCACCCCCGTAGAACAGGACCAGGGCGGAGACCACCTTCTTCCAGCTGTAGTCCCAGGTGCGGAAAGGACGGCGCCCGAAGTGGGCCTGCTGTGGTCCAGGGCTGACCACCACGAGTACCAGCGCCACCACCATGGCCACCGCCAGGACCACTAGCGCCACACCCAGGGCACGACGTCGTCGCTCCCCGTGGCGCAGCAGTCTCCAGGCGGCCAGGACGATACCGGTCCAGGCCACGGCCGCCAACGGCCAGCCGATAATGATGAGGGTCGCCGGGTGGGTCAGTGCCAGGCCGGCGTAGGCAGGTAGCACGGCCGCGAGCGCCGCCAGGGCACGCATCCGCCGTCCCAGCCCCCACAGCCACAGGCAGCGTCTCCACAAGGCGATGGTCCAGGCCGCCACGGCGGGGCAGGCTGCCAGGGCGAGTGTGTAAGGCCACACCGCGGTATCCATGAGCAGGCGCATGGGGAAGATGGGGATCAGAGCACTGGCCCCTAGCGCGATCCAAGCCGCGGCACGGATCTCAGGCAGGATGACCCGTACCAGGTAGACCAGGCCGATGAGGTAGACCAGCGGCACGAGCAGCAGCATCGTGTTGGTCGCCTCTACCACCTGGCTCCACCCGAAGGCCGCCAGCGTGGTGATCTCGTGCCAGACCATCGGGTAGAAGCTGGAGTGGCCGTCCAGACCGAACATGCTGGCGTTGCCGTTGAGCATGGAGGCGTTGCCTGTGTGCTCGATGAGCCAGGCCTGGTTGTAGTGGTAGATCGAGTCAGCCGACTGAATCGGCTCGGAGGGGGAGGTCCCTGGGAAGACCGGGCTGAGCATGACCAGCCAGGTCACGGCCACCGCTACCGGCCCCAGCCAGCGGGGACCGGTCAGCGCCGGCAGCGTTCCGGTCGGCTCTCCAGGAGCCCCTCCGCCGCTGGCCGGTTCCTTCGCTCCCGAGGGGTCCACAGGCACCGCCAGCCACGTCCGCCAGGTCAGCGGCCTGCCCCAGGCGGCCAGGATGAGCCAGCGCACACCGGCGACAAGCACCACACAGGTCAGGACGTAGAGGGCGACGGTGGGCACGTGCCACCGCAGGCCCAGACTGTTGAAGAGCACTCCCCCCACGCCGTAGAGGGCGAAGGTCAGTGCCGGGGCGCAGGCCAGGCGCGCCAGGCGGCTGCGTGCCCCGGCCGCCAGCAGCAGTCCTAGTCCCGGCCCCCAGGTGGCCGCCGCCAGCAGGAGGAGCGTCCCAGTGGCGCCGACCCAGCCGGTCACCTGCTCCTCCCGGCACCGTCATGGCCTGAGGGGTCCCGTCGGGCCCACCCCCAAGGGCGACGGGCCTGACGAGCCTGGCGATCGCGTAGCACGACGCTGCGCAGCTCTGCCGCCACGGCCTCACCGGTGGCCCGTAGCGAGCGGTGGTCCTCTACCCACTGGTGGAGCCTGGTGGCGCGATCAGCATGCTCAGCCTCCCCCAGGGTGGCGTCAGCCGTGAAGGCAGCCTCCAGGGCCTGGGCGACGGCGTCGGTGTCGTGCTCCACGGCCCAGCCCAGGTCGTGGCTGGCCAGGTCCTGGACCACCGGGCCGCGTCCGGCGTAGAGGACGGGCGTGCCACAGGCCAGGGCCGCCAGCACCTTGGTGGGATAGGCGAAGTCGTAGCCGAGCCCGGGCTTGATCGACACCATCGCGCAGGCCGCTCCCCGCTGCCAGCGGGCGGCCTGCTCAGGGGGCATGAGGCCGTGCATGACGACGGCGGGTGCGCCGTCGGGTCCTGGCGGCACCTGGGCTCCGGCCTGGGCGATCTCCGCCCAGCTCGCCCCCTGCCCGAGGTAGAGGAGCTGGGCGGTGGGGTGGTGGCGTCGGACCTGCGCCAGGGCGCGGGCGAAGACGGCGGCATCCTGCCACTCCGAGGCTGTGCCGGCATAGACCGCGTAGGGGCCGGTGATCCCCAGCTCCGCCTTCTCCTGGGCGCTGGGCAGCGGGCCGGTAGCGGCGAAGACGGAGGTGTCGATGCCGTTGGGCACCACACGCACGCTGCGGGCACCGAGCTCGTGCACGCGTTGGGCCACCTCGTCATTGATCGCGATGACCTGCTGGGCACCGCCCACGGCGAAGGACTCCATCGCCCGCACTGCCGCCAGCACCGCGTGGGGGGCGCCGGTGGAGGTTGCGGCCACCGACCATACGTCAGGGGCGTACCAGACGTAGGGGAGCCTGCGCAGCGCTGAGACCAGGCGCACGACGACGCCGGTGGTCGGCGGCGGCTCAACCAGGACGACGTCGGGGCGAGCAGCAGCCAGGAGGCGTCCCAGGAGCGGAACGTCAAAGGACATGTAGGGCAGGTAGCCGCGCAGATAGCCCGAGGAGTCGCGCAGCGCCGGCCACCGGGACACTGACACGCCGGCAGGGTCACCATCGCCACCAGGTCCGGGGGCCGAGGCGGCGTCACGTTTCTCTCCCTGAGGCGCGGAGGGTGGAGGGGTGGTGGTCAGCACCCGCACCGGCACCCGGTGGCGGGCCAGCGCCCGCTCAACGCCGTCGAGCCTGAATGAGGCGGCAGCGGTCTCAGGCAGGTGGATCCGGGTGGCCATGAGCACCCCGGGACGCCGCCGGGCACGGGTGCGGCTGACGCCTGCTATGCCCGTCCTTAACTGGTCCAGCAGCCCGGCTTCCCTCATCCTGGTTCCTCTCCCTCGTCGCGTCCCTGGAGGTCTGCTCGGTCCACCGACGTCCCCGGCTCCGGAGCCCATCCGGACAGGTCCAACGCCACCTGGCGCGCCCGGGCCTGCCAGGTCTGCCCGGGCAGCACCAGACGCATACGGGCCTGGACCTGCGCCAGCTCCCCAGGGTTGGCACGCAGGTGGCGTAGCAGCGCGGCCAGCGCCCCGCCCTGGGCCGGCAGCGTCCAGCCGATCCCTAGCTCCTGGACGATCCTGCCCGCCTGCGTCCCGGCAGTGGCCACCACTGGCAGCTCATGGGCCAGGTACTCGTAGAGCTTGTAGGGGACGGCAAAGTCCCAGTACTCGCTCGGCTCGACCAGCAGTACCCCCACGGCAGCCTGTGAGTACAGCGGCTCGAGCTGGGGACCGTAGGCATGGACCACACGGTGGCGCCCCTGGGGCAGCAGGGGACGGTAGTGCTCGGCCACCGTCTGCCAGGACTCGGGACGCGTGCACAGGGTCAGGTGGGTCCCCTCGGTCTGGGCCACCGCCTGGCACACGGGCTCCAGGTGGTAGTTGTCCCCAAGTACCCCGATGAACAGCAGGTCCATGCCCGCGCCCGGCGCGGCCACCAGCGCCGCCCGGTCCGGGGCAGGGCGGGATACCAGGTCCGCCCCTGGAGGCAGCGCGCTCATCGCCTGGCGGTCTATCACGGGCATGTGCGGGGCCATGGCGGCGCTGGGCAGGTAGACGCGCAGGCCAGCCCGCTGCCACTGCCTCAGCTCGGCGAGGTAGGTGGCCCGCAGCGCCGCGTCTACCACCGGATGGATGTCCTGGCGGAAGCGGGGGAAACGCCAGTACAGGTCACGGTAGAACGCACCGACCCTCGCCCCACGCCTACTGGCCTGGCGGAAGAAGGAGATATCCAGGAAGGGGTGGGGAGGCAGGTGGCCGGGCTCAGTCAGGGCGCTGGGAATAGTAGCGTTCTCGGAGTAGACGAAGGGGGTGGGCAGCGACGGGTCCGCGGCGCGCTGGCGCGCGTAGGCGTCCAGCCGCACCAGGGCACGCGCCATGGCCCGCCTGCGGGCAGGTGCGTAGCCGGTGACCTCCACGACCTCGTAGCCCAGCGCAGCGAAGGCCTGGCGCATACGCAACGGGCGCAGCCTGGAGGCGGCAGCCCGCTCAGCCAGCGGGTAGGGGGCGTGGAAGATCATGAGCGGGCGCGTCCCCTGCTGCGTCATCGCGTCCCTTCCTCCGTCCCGCGAAGCATGAGGCGGCACGCTGAGGCCACCAGGCGTGTGACACACTAGCAGCAAAGACTGACACGGTCCTCGGCAGGGAAGGCAGGCGCCCGTGGAGATTGACCTCAGGCTCGCAGCACCGCAGTGGACGCGCCGTGAGGCCCCCTACCCACACGGCCAGGGCACCGTTGTCACGCACACACGCTGCGACCACCCCTGCGCCTCACCGACCCTCCCCCAGGCGCTGCGCACTCATCCTGGCAGGCTCGCAGCCGTGCGCGTGAGCGGCGAGCAGGTGGAGCTCGCGGTGGACCGTCTGCGCTCCTGGCCCCTGCTGTGGAGCCTGCAGGACGCAGGCTCCAGGCTCGTGGTCAGTGACGACCCACAGCTGATGCTCCAGGCCCTGTCCTCCCCGGCCCTGATCGCCCCGGCGTGCCGTGAGCTCGCTGACGCCGGGTTCGTCACCGGCGCCCGCACCCTGCTGTCCGGCGTCCACCAGGTGCCCCAGGGCGCCGTCGTCACCATCGACCGACGGACGGGGGGCTGGCACCAGGAGGACTACGCCTTCTTCTCCTACCACGCTGAGGAGGTCACCGACCCCGAGGTCCTGGCCGTCTCCTTCCTCCACGCCCTGGACACCACGATGGGGCGGCTGCTGGAACGCACCGAGGCGCGCCTGGTCATCCCGCTGTCCGGTGGCCTGGACTCTCGCCTCCTCGTGGCCTGGCTGGCGCTGCACCACCAGCTCCGCCCCGGTCGAGTCCTGGCCTTCACCTACGGGGTCCCCGGGGCACGTGAGATGGAGGTCTCCCGCGCGGTCGCCAGGCAGGTGGGCCTGGAGTGGCACGCCGTGCCCTACGAGCGCCGCTCTCTGCTTGAGCACTGGCACTCGGCTGAGACCGGTGCCTTCCTGTCCTCATCTCACTCCTGGTCCGCCCTCCCCCACGTCCAGGACTGGTACGCGCTGAGCACGCTGCGACGCCGTGGGGTCGTCACCGAGGGCGACCTCGTCCTGCCCGGCCACACGGTGGTGGGCAATATGCATGACCTGCCGCTGCTTGACGAGCTGCCCGTCTCCCGCGCCCGGGCTGCGCACACGGTCGTGGGCTACCACCACAACCTTCAGGGGGCCCAGGAGCGTGCCTGGCGCCAGGAGTGGGTGGCTGGTCCTGTGCGTGAGGCGATGACCCTGGCGGGCCTGGACGGTAGCGGGCGCACGCTGCGTTCCTTCATCGAGGGCTACAACCTGCGCGAGCGCCAGACGAAGTACATCAACAACTCCATGCGGACCTACGAGCACCTCGGGCTGGACTGGGCGCTGCCCATGCTTGACCACGAGGTCTGGGACGCCTGGGCCCACGGCAGCGCGGCCCTGACAGCGACCCGGGACCTGTATCAGGCAGTCATCGACCGGCTGTGGGCCCAGGCCACCGGCACCAGCCCAGGCCACGACGCCTACTACGAGGTCACCCAGGTCCCCCAGCGCACCCGCTCACGCCTCAAGCAGGTGCTGGCGGCCACCGGCACGCTCGGGGCCGCGGAGAGGAGCTTCTCCACCTGGTCCTCTCTGCACTCCTCGATGGCCTTCGACGCCCTCATCACCGACACCTCCCGCCCCCGTGCGGCACTTGAGATCCTGGCCGGGCGCAAGACACTGGGGTTCTGGACCCGTTCCTTCCTCGCCGACTCCTGGAGCCAGGCGGCGCAGGTCTTCTCAGGGCTCCCGGTGGTAGAGCAGAGGTAGCCGTCCTCACCCCGGCTACGCGGCGTCACCAGAGGCAGGGGAGCAGACCTGCTCGTAGACCGCCCCGTAGGCTGCCCCCACGGTCGACGCGGCGAAGCGCTGCCCGATGGTGCCCGCGACCTCGGCGGCGCTGACGTGGACCAGGCGCCGCCACGTAGCCTCCACGGCGTCAGCCCACTGGGCCACCGGAGCCCCTGCCGGCACGATGGTGCCGTTATCCGGCTGGACGTACTCAACCTGGCCTCCGGCGTCAGAGACGACGACGGGTCGGCCCGCTACTATCGCCTCAGCGGCTGAGACGAAGAAGTTGTCTCCGCGCGTGGGCCCCAGGAAGAGGCCAGCTGCAGCGAGCTCGTCGTGCACGCCCGCGGCATTGAGCGTGCCTGTCAGCACGACGCGGTCCGCCACACCCAGCTGCGCCGCCCTGGTCACGATCTCCTCATGCAGGGGCCCCTGCCCGACGAAGGTCATCGTCACCTCCTGCCCGCGGCGGGCGAGCTCGGCGGTGACCTCCACGCAGGTCAGGGGGTCCTTGCGTGCCACGAGGCCTCCGACGCTCACCAGACGCAGCGGACCTCCCTCGTCTCGTGGACCCCGTTCAACCGGATCCCCCACCGGGTCCACGATGCACGGGACGACGACGGTCGCGGCCTCGTGCCTGACAGCCCGCACCGGCTCAGCCAGGTACTCGCACACCGCGGTCACGACGTCGGGCCGGGCCAGCGCCCGTCCGACCAGCACGCGCCCGGCCCGCAGTGGTGCACTCAGGGTGCCGGGGTTGGTCAGGCCCGACCAGTGCTCGGTGTGGACCCACGGCAGCGTCAGGCGGCCGGCAAGATCCAGGAGGGACAGAGGGGCCAGCGAGCTCATCGCCATCGAGTGCAGCACGTCGGCGCCGTCGAGCAGGCGGGGCAGGCGGCAGGCTGCTGCGGCCACGCTAGCCGGGTTGGCCGGGCGCATGGGCAGTCGGAGGACCGGCATCCCGTCCATCGTCACGTGGCGGGTGCCGTCGTCCTGGTGCGGGGGAACGAGGTGGATGATGCGCAGCCGGTGCCCGGCATCACGGATCGCCTGGCAGTCACGCAGGACGAAGCTGCCCGAGGAGGGGGCAAGGGCGGTGGGGAGCCAGGTGGTGACGACGGTGACGCGCATGCGGGAAGTCTAGAGGTGGTCCGCCACGAGGGTGATGCCGGAGCACGCTATGTGGTGGCGCCCGCGCCGGGAGGGGCAGTCCCCTGCCCCTCCCGGTACCCTGGCGGCATGCGTGTCATGTCGGTGGTCGGTGCCCGCCCTCAGTTCGTCAAGCTCGCCCCCGTGGACGCGGCCCTACGCGCCCACGGGACCGACCACGTCATCATCCACACGGGCCAGCACTACGACCCGATGCTCTCCGACGTCTTCTTCACTGACCTGGGCATCAGCGCCCCCCAGGTCCACCTCGGTGCCGGCTCGGGCTCCCACGGGGTCCAGACCGGCACCATGCTCAGCTCCATGGACCAGGTCCTGGACACCCACCAGCCCGACTGGGTCCTGGTCTACGGGGACACCAACTCCACGCTCGCCGGGGCGCTGGCGGCGGTCAAGCTCCACGTGCCCGTCGCGCACCTGGAGGCGGGGCTGCGCTCCTTCAACAGGCGGATGCCCGAGGAGATCAACCGTGTCCTGACCGACCACGCCGCTGACCTCCTGCTGGCCCCCACGCAGGTAGCCGCCTCCCACCTGGAGGCTGAGGGCCTGTCCACACGCACCGTCGTCGTCGGCGACGTCATGACCGACGTGCTGCTGTCCCAGCGCGACGCCGTCGCCCACCGCCCCAGCCCGGTGGCCCAGGAGATGGGCCTGGCCCCCGGCTCCTACTCCCTGGCCACGATCCACCGGGCGGAGAACACGGACGACGCCGAGCGCCTGGAGGCGGTGCTCACCTGCCTGACCGAGATGGACCACCCGGTCGTGCTGCTGGCCCACCCACGCCTGGTCGCCTCCTGCGCCCGCCACGGCATGAGGCTTGAGAACCGTGGCAGCCTGCGGCTGCACCAGCCGCTGGCCTACCCGGACCTCATCTGCTCGGTGCTGGGCGCGCGTGGGGTAGTCACCGACTCCGGGGGCCTGCAGAAAGAGGCGTTCCTCTTACGCGTGCCGTGCACGACGGTGCGCCCGCAGACAGAGTGGGTCGAGACCGTCGAGCTGGGGTGGAACGTGCTGGTTGAGCCGGGTCCGCAGGTGGCACGCGCCGCCTCACGCCCGCGCCCGGCCGAGCCCGCAGAGTCTGTCGCCCACCCCTATGGAGACGGTCATGCTGCCACGCGTGTGGCACAGGTCCTCACCGAGCACCTGCCCCGCGTGCGCCCCTGAGCCCAGGTCACGCCCGGTCCCAGGGGCGTCAGGACGCCGCCTTCTGCCTGCTCCCGCGTGGTGGGAGCAGGCGCACGCTCACTCCCACAACGCCACCAGTGCCTGGACGAACTCGCGGTACTGCCTCCCTGCGTCACTCATTCGTGCCCAGCTCGCCCGTGCCGCCTCACTCATCCGGGTGTACTCCCGCGGGTCCAGGTCCATGACGGACTCGATGGCGTCAGCCACCTGGCCGGCCGTGACCTCCACCGGTACGAGCCTGCCGTTGACGCCGTCGTGGACGATCTCACCGGTCCCCCCGGCAGCCGTCGCCACCACGGGCAAGGCCGCCGCCTGGGCTTCCATCACTGACACCGGCACGCCCTCCCCGTCGGAGCAGTTGAGGAAGCAGGAGAAGTCGGAGGAGGAGTAGAGATGACGGACCTCACTGTTGCTCATGTGCCCGGTGAAGGTGACCGGCGTCGTGCCCAGCTCCCGGCGCGCCCGCTGCCGCATCGCCGCCAGCCGGGCGGCATCGGCCTCACCGATATGCGTCCAGGTCACACGGCGCCCACGCCGCTCAAGCTCAGCCACCGCCTGGAGGATGAGCCCCACCCGCTTGTAGGGCGCCATGTGGGAGCAGGAGACCAGCGCGAAAGGCTCCGTGTGACGACGCGGCCGGGGCTCAGATGCCGGGACACCCAGCCGCCTGACCTCGATCCGGTCCCCGGCCTGGGGGAAACGGCGTCGGAGGAATCCGGCGGCATACTCAGAGATCGGGTAGACCCTGTCCACCGCCTCCATGACGAATCGCCGGGAGGGGACGTAACCACGTGGAGCATCCGCCTCGTCGACGTCGTAGGCGTGGGCGCGGGCCACCACCCGCACCCGCTGCCCCGCCAGCTCGTAGCGCCGCAGCATCCCACCCAGGGCAGCGCCGGTGAAGAACCAGTAGGAGTAGACCGTCACCTCCGCCCCCTCCAGGCCGAGGGAGGGCAGGAGCCGACGCATCCGGGCACGGGCCGACAGCGCAATCGCAGCGAAGCGCACATCCATGCCGAAGCGTCCGAAGGAGCGCCAGGGCGGGGTGTCAATCATGCGCTCACGGCCCAGGAGGATCTGGGGCGCGCGGATCAGCGCCTGCGCCCTCCAGTCCGGCAGGCGGGAGGCTGGCAGCAGAGCACAGCGGGCGTTGGCGGGCAGGGCGCGGGTCTGACGCGCCCCCTGCGACAGCCGCACCGGCACCACGACCACCTCGTCAAAGGCCCGGCACAGGATCTCGATCTCCTGCTCCAGGAACTCCTCCCCCACCTCGTAGGGGTAGAAGTCCGTCAGCAGCAACAGGACACGGCGATCCTGCCCACCGCCCTGGGGGACCCGCGCACTGCTCATACCAGCTCCTTGTCCGTGGTCGTACCTGTGCCGCCCGAGTCGAAACGCCGGGCCGCGAGAAGGGAGAGCCCGGTCATTCCCACCAGCAGCATCGCCATGAGGGCACCAAGCACGTAGGTTGTCACCAGCAGGTCTAGCGGGGACAGGGCCAGCCAGGCCAGGGGCACCGCGGCGTAGACCACGGCGAAGCCCAGCATCCAGTCCTGGTGTCCGGTGACGACGAAGAGGTTGGAGACCGGGGAGGTAATGAGCAGCATGAACAGCCAGGGCGTCAGGGCCCGGGCGAAGCCGCCGGCAGTATCCCACTGGGGTCCGAAGAAGAAGGGGAAGATCCACGGCGAGAGCAGGTAGATGAGGGCGAAGGGGGCCACCCCCACCATGACGGCGCGCCTGACCAGGCCGCGCACGAGCGGACGCATCTGCCCGGGCTCGACCTGCGAGAGCCGCTGGAAGAAGACCCGCGAGACCGCGCCGTTGATGAGGATGAGGGGGGCGTCCAGCACCCTCCACGCCATCTGGAACTGCCCCAGCTCGGCCACCGAGTAGCTGGCGATGAGCAGCTGGATACCGCTCAGACGTACCGCGTCCACAAGCGCATTGGGGGCATTGAGCAGCGGCATGCGCCTGTAGCGCCTAGCCACCTGCCCCATACTCGGAGCACCCTCGGGCAGGCGACGACGCAGCTCGGGGGCCTGGCGGAAGAGGTTGAGGAAGGCGAACAGCTGCCCGGCGGTGTGCCCGAGCACCAGGCCCGGCAGGCCGCCGAGCCCCGCTAGTCCCAGCGCCAGCTGCCCCCCGGTCAGGCCGATCTGCTGCTCCGCCTGGTTGACGGCGATCACGCGGTAGCGGCTGTGCCTGTTGAACCAGTACTTCGCCAGCTCCACCCCCGCCATGAGGAAGGTCGTCAGCCCCACCAGCGGCAGCCAGGCGGCCACCTCCTGCCCCCAGTAGCGGGCGACGGTCCCACGCAGCGGGAGGCTCACGGCGCTGACAGCCACCGAGACCACCAGGATGCACCACAGGGCGAGCCTGGCGACCGCCAGGGCCTCGGTGTCACGGCGTGGCAGCATGACGGCCATGTCGTAGCGCAGTGCCGCCACGGCGATCACCACCCCGGACACCGCGGTGTAGGTCGCCATCAGACCCAGGTCATGAGGGGCGTAGACCCGCGCCAGCAACAGGGTCATGAGGAAGGAGACCACCTGGGCGACGGCGGTACCCGTCACAAGGGTCAGGACGTGGCCGAGGAAGGGTGAGGAGCCCAGCACCGACCGCATCATCGCACCCAGGCGCCCGCGAGGGCCGGCAGCCCGCTCCCCGCCGCTCAGAGCTCGACCGTTCGGTGGGACGCAGCCGCCTCGAGCACCGCCTCGACCACGCGCAAGGTGTTCACGCCCTCACTCATGGTGACGATCTCCTCGCCCTCATGACTCGCGCAGGTGTCCGGGCACCCAGTACCCGTCACCCGCGCCACGGCGTGGTGAAAACGCTCATGCTCCAGGGCCAGGGGCTCACGCTTGGGGATGGCGTAGCGGATGACGTCTCCCTCGCTCACGCCGCGGAAGTTGGCGATCTGGTCCCAGGTGGACTCCACCGTGCCGTTGGCGTAGAAGGTCAGGTCCCCGGTCAGCGTGTCCGCGACGAAGGCCCCTTTCTCGCCGGTGACGATCGTGACGCGCTCCTTGAAGGGGGTGAGCCAGTTGACCGTGTGGGAGACGATGACGCCGTTGGTCAGGCGGCCGGTGGCCACCACCATGTCCTCATGGTCGTACCCAGAGCGGTAGGCCACCTGGGCCGAGACCCTCTCGTAGGGTGCGCCTGCCACCCAGGCGGTGAGGTCGATGTCGTGGGTGGCCAGGTCCTTGACCACGCCGACGTCGCTGATGCGCGCCGGGAAGGGCCCTTGACGACGGGTCAGCACCTGGTAGACCTGCCCCAGCTCGCCGGCGTCCAGGCGCTCACGCAGCGCCCGTAGCGCCGGGTTGCAGCGCTCGACGTAGCCGACGGCGCCGACCAGGCCCGCCTGCTCAAAGGCCTCAGCCACCCTGCGGCCCGAGGCCGCGGTGGCGGCGATGGGCTTCTCCACCATCGTGTGGACGCCGGCCTCGGCCAGGGCCAGGGCCACGTCCTCGTGGTAGACCGTGGGCACCGCGACCATCGCGGCGTCCAGGCCGGCATCAATGAGCGCGGCCACGTCCGGCAGGACGGGCAGCTCGCCCGCCACGCCGAACTTGTCTCCGGCAGGGTCTGCCACGGCCACCAGGTCCATGCCCGCCGTGGCGCGGATGAGGCGTGCGTGGTGACGGCCCATCGAGCCCAGGCCGATGAGGCCGACGCGCAGGTTCTTCTCGCTCATGCTCAGGCACCTGCCTTCACGGCGGCGGACACGGCCTGGACGATCCGCTCCAGGTCAGCCTCGCTGAGCGAGGGGTGGACCGGCAGGGACAGGCACTCACGCGCCGCCTTCTCGGTGCCCGGCAGCTCCAGGCCCTGGGTACAGGGCTCCAGCGAGGACAGGCGGTGGTTGGGGATCGGGTAGTAGACGCCGGAGCCAACCTGCCACTCGTCCTTGAGGAAGGACTGGATGCGGCTACGCTCCTGGCCGCTGGCCCCCTCGAAGCGGACCGTGTACTGGTGGTAGACGTGGGTGTAGCCCTCCGGCACGAACGGGGTCACCACTCCGGCCACGCCTGCCAGACCCTCGTTGAGGACCGCGGCGTTGGCCTGACGCTGTGCGGTCCAGCCCTCCAGCCTGCCCAGCTGGACGCGGCCGACCGCGGCGTTGACGTCCGTCATGCGGTTGTTGAAGCCCACCAGCTCGTTGGCGTACTGCTTCTCCATGCCCTGGTTGCGCAGCAGGCGGACCTTACGGGCCAGCCCCTCGTCCGCCGTCGTGGCCATACCACCCTCCAGGGCGGTCATGTTCTTGGTGGGGTAGAAGGAGAAGGAGCCCCACTGCCCGAAGGTACCTACGGGCGTGCCGTCGATCGCGGCGGCGTGAGCCTGGGCGCAATCCTCCCACACAGCCAGGTCGTGACGCCGGGCGATCTCCGTGATCGCGTGCATGTCAGCGGGCAGGCCGTAAAGGTGGACCACCTCGATGGCCACGGTCCGCTCCGTGATCGCGGCCTCCACGCTGGCCGGGTCCAGGGTGAAGGTCACCGGGTCGATGTCCGCGAAGACGGGGCGGGCACCAGCCGCGGCCACGGAGTTACCGGTGGCGGCGAAGGTGAAGGAGGGAACGATGACCTCGGCCTCAGGGTCCACCGGGCGACCGGTCTCACTGAGCGCGGCCAAGGTAGCCAGGTGCTGGGCCGAGGTACCGGAGTTGACGGCCACGGCGTGGACGCCAGCGACCACCTGGGCAGAGAACTCCTCCTCGAAGGCCGCCACCTGCGGACCCTGGACCACCATGCCCGAGGCGAGCACCGCGTCAACGGCCGCGCGCTCCTCCTGCCCGAGGATCGGTTTGGCGGCGGGGATGAATTCGCGTGGCATCAGTGGGTCACCTCTCGGATCGCGTCATGGGACTCGTCAAACACAGTACCCGTCACGGGGCAGCGCCACCTCGTGGCACCGGCGAGGTAGCCCTCCTCGCCAACGCCCACGGCAACCAGGGGCTCACCCGCGCGTCCGACCCAGCCGACGCGCCGTGCCGGCACACCAGCGACCAGCGCGTGGTCGGGCACGTCCCTGGTGACGACGGCGCCGGCGGCCACCGTGGCCCAGGCACCGATGCGCACGGGAGCCACGCACACCGCCCGGGCACCGATCGAGGCGCCCTCCTCGATGGTGACACCTACCGGCTCCCAGTCCGAGGCGGACTTGAGCGAGCCGTCAGGATTGACCGCGCGCGGGAAGTGGTCATTGGTGAGCACCACGGCCGGGCCGATGAACACGCCGTCGGCGAGCCGGGCCGGCTCGTAGACCAGCGCGTAGTTCTGGATCTTGCAGTGGTCCCCCATGACCACGCCCTGGCCGATGTAGGCCCCGCGACCCACCACGCAGTCCGTGCCGAGGACCGCGTTCTCACGCACCTGCGCCAGGTGCCAGATGCTCGTGCCGTCACCGACCCGGGCTTGCGGCGAGACGTCCGCCGACTCCAGGACTCGTACGCTCATCGCTCTCCTTCGCAGCCGCCACCACGGCACCCTGATCGTGCCCGCGTCCTGCTACTGCTTGTCCTACCCGGTCATCCTACGGCGAGAGCGTGCGAGAATACCGAGGTGAGCGAGACGGGGACCAAGAAGACAGAGCCAGCCTGGGCCGACCTTGCGCAGGCCACCTGGCTCGTCATCCCGCTGTACAACGAGGCCCAGGTGGTCCGCGAGGTCGTCACCCAGGCCCGTCGCACCTTCCCACACGTCGTGGCGGTCGACGACGGCTCGACGGACGCCTCGGCTGATGAGGCCGCAGCCGCCGGCGCCGTCGTCATCCGCCACCCCATCAACCTGGGCCAGGGGGCCGCTCTGCAAACCGGTATCGACTATGTGCTGGAGCGCACGAGCGCGCGCTACCTGGTCACCTTCGACGCCGACGGCCAGCACCGCCCCGCCGACGCCGCGGCCATGGTCACCCGCGCCGAGGCCGAGGGCCTGGGCTTCGTCCTCGGCTCCCGGTTCCTGGAGGGCCCTGCCCAGGTGGGCTGGCTCAAGCGCCTGGTGCTGCGCACCGCGGCCCACGTGGCCTCACGGACCTCAGGCATGCACCTGTCAGACGCCCACAACGGGTTGCGGGTGCTGCGCCGTGACGCCGCCGGGAAGCTGGAGCTCACCCACAACCGCATGGCTCACGCCTCCCAGATCGTGCGCCAGCTGGGGGAGGCCGGCCTTCCCTGGAGCGAGCACGCGGTCCACATCGCCTACACCGAGTACTCCCGGGCCAAGGGCCAGTCCCTGTGGAACTCGGTCAACATCCTCGTCGACCTGCTCTTCGCCTGACCGGAGGTGGCCCCCATGAGCTCCCACATCCTCATCCAGGTCCTGCTCATCGTCGCCGTCGGCGCACTGGGCTGGATGATGCTGCGCTCGCCGGGAGGTGCCCGCCACCTGGCGGCCCGGCGTCTGGCCACGTTGCTGTTCGTCCTGTTCGCCGTCGTCGCGATCACATTCCCTGGGCTCATGACACGCGTGGCCCACGTGCTGGGTGTGGGGCGTGGGACGGACCTGCTCCTGTACGCCCTCGTCATCGCCTTCCTGGCGCAGGTCCTGTCCTCCTTCCGGCGCAACGCGGCCCGCGAGCGCCAGATCACTCAGCTGGCCCGGCGCATCGCCCTCAGCGAGGCGCCCGAGCCGCCTGCCGCACCTCGGCCTCCTCGTGCAGGCGCAGACCGGCACTGACCGCCCAGCGCAGCGGCGCCTGCCACGGAGCGTCGTACACGCCAGCCAGGTAGTGGCGCGCTGAGGCGTGGTGGGCGCGGATCATGCGCTCCGGCCGCGCCTTCCAGCTGGCTCCCTGCTCGTGGACGACGACGGCGCCCGGTACCTGGACATTGCGCCACCCCGCCCGGCTCACCCGGGCGCCCAGGTCCACGTCCTCAAAGAACATGAAGTAGGACTCGTCAAAGCCACCGAGAGCGAGCCAGACCTCGCCAGGCAGCAGCAGGCAGGCGCCGGAGAGCCACCCCACCTCACGCTGGCGGTCGGCACCGTCCTGGTCGTGGTAGGCGGCGGAGAAGGGATTCGAGGGCCACACACGGGTCAGGAGGGCGTGGCCGGTGCCCTTGACCAAGGTAGGCAGGGCACGTCCGGAGGGATAGACGCTGCCGTCCGTCCCCAGAAGGCGCGGCCCTAGGCACCCGGCGGTGGGATCGGCCACGGAGGCGTCGATCAGGGTGTCGAGGCTGCCTGGACACCACACGACGTCCGGGTTGGCGACGACCACCCAGTCCTCGGTCAGCCCTGCTGCCGCCAGGTTGGCCCCGCGGCCGTAGCCGAGGTTCGTCCCGTCCCCCACGACGCGAGCGCCGTGACGAGCGGCCACGGCACGCACCAGCTCGTGCTCGGTGCCGTTGTCCGCGATGACGATGCTCACGTCCCGGCTCGTCGAGGCCGGCACCGACGCGAGGAAGCGCTCGAGCTCCTCGCCGGGGTTGTAGGCGACCGTCACGATACGGACGGTTCCAGGGCTGGAGGAGGTCACGCTCGGAGCCTAGCCGAGCCTCGCCCCCACCAGCCCCGGCAGGAGGAGGCAGCCGGTCGATGAGTCCCAGACCACTGCGGCAACGCGACAATCCTTCTCCAGGAGGACGGGATCATCACCGGATACCTACATGCTTTCTCTATGATCGTGTCCGTGTCTCCACGACCCGGGCCTCGCGCACGCCACTCCGTCAAGGACCTGAGCCACCACGCCGGACGCACCGCCATGGTGGTCGTCCTCGCCGTCGTGCTCTTCGTCGTCTCCTTCGTGGCGATCGCCTACCACGACCTCCAGAGCCAGGTGACGCGGGTTGACGTGGCCTCCATGATCGGTACCGCCCGCCCCACGCGTTCTGACGAGGCCAAGGTGAGCGACGACTACGCCGGCGTGGCTGTCAACATCCTGGTCCTGGGGTCCGACACCCGTGATGGTGCCAACAACGTCGACGGCGCCGCAGGCTCTGACGACGTCGCCGGGGCCCGGTCGGACACCGCGATGATCATGCACGTGTCCGCCGACCGCTCGCGCATCGAGGTCGTCTCGATCCCCCGTGACACGCTGCTGGAGATCCCCTCGTGCACGCGGGCGGACGGGACCACCACCTACGCCCAGTCCAGCGCCATGTTCAACTCCGCCTTCGCGGGCGGTGCCGGCGAGGGCACCACCGCCGAGGACGTCGCCGCAGGCGCGGCGTGCACCCTCAAGACCGTCGAGGAGCTCACCGGCATCCACATCGACGAGTTCGTCGTCGTCGACTTCGCAGGGCTCCAGAGGATGGTCGACGCGCTGGACGGCGTGACTGTCTACGTCAGTGACGACATCAGCGACGCTGAGCACACCGGCCTCGTGCTCGACGCCGGCTGCTACCACTTCGACGGTGCCACTGCCCTGCAGTACGCCCGCGCCCGCTACGGGGCCGGCGACGGATCGGACCTCAGCCGTATCGAGCGTCAGCAGAACCTCATGGGCGCGATGCTGCGTGCGGCCCAGTCCAAGAGCCTGCTGTCCAACGCCGACGACCTGTACTCCTTCGCCCGCTCGGCTCTGTCCACCCTGACCACCTCCCCGCGCATCGGCAGCCTGCCGACCCTGGCGGGCCTGGCCCAGTCGCTCCAGGCCATCGGTATGGACAACGTCAGCTTCATCACGATGCCTAACGCCCTGGTCGGCGCCCGTGTCGTTCCCACCGCTGAGGCGGAGGACGTGTGGAGCGCCCTGATCAACGACGTCCCCGTCGGCTCTGAGAACGTCTCGCTCCAGGGAACCGGTACCACCCCGTCGGTCACTGAGGCGGACGTCCAGGACGGCACGACGACTGACGCTGCGGGCGCAGGCGCTGACGGCGCTCAGGAGCCGGCGCAGTCCACCGGCACCACCGTGAACGAGGCTGCCCCTGAGCCCGCCGAGGACCCTGCCGCCCAGTGCTACGCCTCCGGCTCCTGAGCCAGGCGCCGTTCTCGGCACCGTCCTGCTGTCCTTGCCCCCGACCCCGTGAGATCCTCCACCTGTGACTTCGACCGACTCCGGAGACCTGCCCCCGTCCTTCGCACCCGGCTCCGGCCAGCCGCGCCGTCGTCGGGACCATCGGGGACCCTCCGCGCAGCCTGCCCGGACCGGGGCTGAGGCGGGACCGTCGTCGGTCCCGCCCTCCTACCAGCCTGCACGCTCTCCACAGGCCGCAGCACCGCGAGAAGCCGCCGCCGGCACGCGCGCCAGCGCTGCTGCCGGTCAGCACCGTCAGCAGCCGCCGACGCCGTCGCCCTCGCCTGAGGCTCACCGCAGGTGGGACCAGGCCGTGGCCTCCTCCGGCCGTCAGGCGGGACCCACCAGGTCCGCCAGGGCGCCGGGCGAGGGTGCTGCCCACCAGGACCCGAGATCAGGAGCCCCGCGTCGCCCTTCAGCCGCGGGCCGCAGCCACGCCCGGCCCGGTTCCTCAGCCGTCCCGCTCGGAGCAGCTCCTCAGGCTGCCCCCCAGCCCACGCAGGTAGCGCCCACCGCCACCCGGCACCCCGGCTCCGCGCGGCCACCGGCCTCCTACCCTCCTGCCTACCGGGCACAGACACCCGCACCACGCCCGGCCCGTCCTCTTGCGGGCGCAGGCCCCGCTGACCCACGAGACCCGCGCATCCCGTCTCAGGCCCAGCCCGGCCCGGCTCCAGCACCGGCACGCCGACGCCGTCGTCGTCACCCGCTGCGGTGGGTGGCTGGCGTCCTCGTGGTGCTCCTGGTCCTGGTGGTCGCACGAGCAGGCTGGCTCGTGCACGAGGTGGGCTCGGGACTCGGACGGGTCGACGCGCTCGTAGGAGCCCCAGACACCTCCGACGGAGAGACCTGGCTGATCGTCGGCTCCGACGCACGAGGCGCCGGCTCCGGCACCGTCCAGGACGAGACCGACGGGGCCCGTGCCGACTCGATCATGGTGCTCAACAAGGCGCCCAACGGCCAGGCCTCGCTCGTCTCCCTGCCGCGTGACACCTACGTCACGATTCCTGGCTACGGAGGCAACAAGATCAACGCCTCCTACTCCTTCGGCGGCGCCCCGCTCCTGGTCCAGACGGTCCAGGACCTCACGGGCCTGACCGTGGACCACTACGCCGAGGTCGGCATGGGAGCCGTGGAGCAGGTCGTGGACGCCGTGGGCGGGGTCGAGGTCTGCCTGGACTACGACGTCTTCGATCCCGACTCCGGGCTGGTCTGGGACACCTCGCAGGGCACCTGCCAGCCGGTCGACGGCACCAAGGCCCTGGCCTACTCGCGCATGCGCAAGTCCGACCCGACCGGGGACATCGGTCGCGGGCTGCGTCAGCGGGCGGTGATCTCCGCCGTCGTCTCCGAGGCCGTCTCGGCCAGGACGCTCACCAGCCTCTCCCGTCAGGACGCCCTCGTCGACGCCGGCACCCACGCCCTGACCGTGGACCAGGAGACCGGGACGACGGACCTGGCGAAGATGATGGCGGCCTTCCGCTCGGCCTCGTCTGACGGACTGACCGGCGCCCCGCCGATCAGCTCCCTGGACTACCGCCCCGGCGACATCGGGTCGGCGGTCCTGCTCCAGGACACCACCGCCCCCGACTTCTTCGCCAAGGTGCGTGCCGGGCAGCTGGGCACCGCGGACCTCAACCAGGTCAGCGGCTAGCAGCGGCGCCGCAGGTCGCGGCAGGCGGCTGCGCCCGCGCTCGGTCAGCCGAAGTGCGGACGGTTGGGATCGGCCTGCCAGGAGGTGAAGGAGGAGGTGACGATGTCGTCCAGGTCGTGCTCTGCCTTCCAGCCCAGCACGGTACCGATCCGGGTGGCGTCACCGATCAGCTGCGGCGGGTCGCCTGCGCGGCGGGGCAGCTCCTCCGGCTCGACCTTGAGACCCGTGGCCGCGATGACCTTGGAGACGACCTCACGCACGCTGGCCCCCTGACCGGTGCCGACATTGAAGACGTGCTCAGCCATGTCCTCGCCGCTGGCCAGGTAGTCCAGCGCGGCGATGTGAGCCGTCGCCAGGTCCCGCACGTGGATGTAGTCACGGATGCAGGTCCCGTCCGGCGTGGGGTAGTCAGTGCCGAAGATCTTGGGGGTGTCCCCCTCGGCCAGGCGCTCCAGGACCATGGGAATGAGGTTGAGGGTCGCCATGTCCCCCAGGTCGTCCCAGCCGGCGCCGGCGACGTTGAAGTAGCGCAGCCCCGCCCAGCGCAGGCCCCAGGCGCGCTCGGCGTTGGCCATCATCCACTCACCGATGAGCTTGGTCTCACCGTAGGGGTTGATGGGCCGGCACTCGATGTCCTCCGGGACGACCTCCACCGGCGGCATGCCGTAGACGGCCGCGGAGGAGGAGAAGATCATCTGGTCCACGCGTGCCCGCTCCATCGCGAGCATCATGTTGGCCAGACCGCCGACGTTCTGCTGGTAGTACCAGGCCGGGCGCGCCACGGACTCACCCACCTGCTTGCGCGCGGCAAAGTGGATGACGGCGGTCACCCCGCGAGACTCCATGACGTCCGTCAGCTCCTGGACCGCCTCGTCGGAGGCGACGTCGAGCTGGAGGAGGTCCGCGCCCTCGACACGCTCGGGCGTCCCGTAGGACAGGTCATCGACCACGATCACCTCGTCCCCACGCTCAAGCAGCAGACGGACGACGTGGGCGCCGATGTATCCGGCGCCTCCGGCAACGAGGATGCTCATGGCACCAGCCTAGTGGCAGCAGAGCCCGCGTAGGGCAGGAAGGAGGCCCCGGGCTCGACCAGGGCCTCAGAGCTGGGAACGGCGCTCGCGCAGCCGGGCACCCTTGGCGTGCGCCAGCTCAGCCAGCTCGGTCTGGAAGTCACGCATGGCCGCACGCAGGCGCTCGGCCTCAGCCCCCTCTCCTGCCCCCAGGATCCGGGCAGCCAGCAGCCCGGCGTTACGGGCCCCACCGATCGAGACGGTGGCGACCGGCACGCCCGCAGGCATCTGGACGATGGAGAGCAGCGAGTCCATACCGTCGAGGTACCTCAGCGGCACCGGCACCCCGATCACCGGCAGCTCGGTGACCGCCGCCAGCATTCCTGGCAGGTGGGCCGCACCCCCGGCACCGGCGATGATGACACGCAGGCCCCGGCTGGAGGCGGTGCGCCCGTAGTCGACCATCTCGGTGGGCATACGGTGGGCCGAGACGACGTCCGCCTCGTAGCCGACGCCGAGCTCGTCCAGGGCCTGGGCAGCAGCCTCCATCGTGGGCCAGTCCGAGTCCGACCCCATGACGATACCGACGACGGGGCGGGTGGTGTCACTCATGAGCTTCCTTCTTCCTGAGCTGGTCGGTCAGTGGCAGCAGGACGCTCAGACGTCCCCACGCAGGACGACGACGACGGCGCGAGCACGCTCTCGCAGCCGCTGCGCCTCCTCGACGGTGGCCGGCTGGGTCGGGTCCCCGGGCAGGGTGAGGTTGACGTGGCCGAGCTTGCGACCCGCACGCCACTGCTTGCCGTAGAGGTGGATGCGGGCCTCCGGGTCAGCCGCGAGCGCGCGCGCCAGGGCGTCAGGAGCCGGCTCGCTCTCGCCCCCGAGGTAGTTGACCATGACAGTGGCCCGGGCCACCGGTGCGGTCGAGCCCAGTGGCAGGTCAGCCACGGCCCGCAGGTGCTGGGCGAACTGGCTGGTCACGGCCCCGTCCTGGGTCCAGTGCCCGGAGTTGTGGGGTCGCATGGCCAGCTCATTGACGTACAGGGCGGTGGGCTGGCCCACCTCCTCGACGGCGAAGAGCTCGACCGCCAGCACGCCGGTCACCTTGAACCGGGTAGCCACCTCCTGGCCGATCCGCTCTGCCTCCTGGGCCGCAGCCGGGTCGAGTCCCGGGGCAGGGGCGAGGACCTCGGAGCACACGCCGTCGGCCTGGACGGACTCGACCACCGGCCAGCAGGCGATCTCGCCGCTGGGGCTGCGAGCGACCAGGACGGCCAGCTCGCGGGTGAAGGCCACAGCCTCCTCCACCAGCAGGCTGGTGACAGCCGCGCCTCCCAGGCTGCCCCCTCCCCCGGTCCGGGCGGTCTCACGGCCTTCTCGCGCGGCAGCAGCCTGCTCGATCCAGCGCGCCGCCTCGCCGTCGTCGAGGTCGGCGGGAGAGCGGACCAGGAGGACGCCGTGACCGTCATAGCCCCCGCGCGGGGTCTTGATGACCAGCGGCCAGCCGGTGGCCTCACCGAAGGCGAGGACCTGGGCACGCATCTCCTCCTGGCTCCCCACAGCCTCGGCCCAGCGCGGCTGGGGCAGGCCCACCTCGGCCATGGCCCGGCGCATCGCCAGCTTGTCACGCGCCAGCTCCAGCGCCGCCGGGGTCGGCTGGACCGACACACCGGCCTCCTCCAGCTCACGCAGCAGGTCAGCGTCCTGGTGCTCGTGCTCAAAAGTGAGCACGTCAGCGGCACCCACCGCCTGGAGGCCCGCCGCGTCCTGGCCAGCCTCGGCCACACCTGCCACGACACGGCGTACCGCGGCAGCGTCGTCCGCCCGTCCCACCGGCGCATCCACAGTGATCTGGGCGGTCGAGCCGTCAGGCGCCTCAACCAGGGCACGCAGGTGCACTCCCAGCGCACTGGCCTCCTCCTGCATCATGCGAGCCAGCTGGCCACCACCGATAACGGCCACGACGGGCTCACGGTCAGCGGCAGCGGGGGACACGGTACGTGGAGCGCTCACGCCCCCAGGCTACCCGCCCCGTAGGCTGGAACGGTGTCCCACACGTCTGCGCCGCACGGTGCCCCCGTGACCAGCACCCCGGCGGGGCCGGCCACCCCGGTCCCGCCCCGCGCCGACCGCTCCACGCCCGCATCCGGTCTCGTGAGCCTGCCACGCACGGTCCAGGTCCTCATCATCTGGGCGGGCACCACGCTGCTGACCTTCGCCCTGGGCCGCCTCGGCGCCCAGGACACACCGGTCACCTACTGGGGACAGGCTGCGCCGTCATGGAGCACACACGTGTCCTTCTGGGACTCGGGCTGGTACGAGCGGATCCTCCAGGAGGGCTATCCCACCGAGCTGCCCACCGACGAGGCGGGCAACGTGTCCCAGAACGCCTGGGCCTTCATGCCTCTGCTGCCCGTGCTGGCCGGTCTGCTGACCTGGACCGGCCTGTCCTTCACGCTCGCGGCGACGGCGGTCAGCCTGGTCTCCTCCGCGACGGCGGCTGTGCTGGCAGACCGCTGGCTCGCCCCTCGCGTCGGCCTCGGCACCTCCTTGTGGGCCGTGGCCCTGGCCTGGTCAGGGCCGTGCACCCTCGTCCTGCAGACCCCCTACGCCGAGTCTCTGGCACTGGCGCTGACAGTCGGAGCGCTGCTGGCGGTGAGCCGACGGCGCTTCCTGGCGGCTGCGCCGCTGGTGGCACTGGCAGCCGTGTCCCGTCCGGTCGGTCTGCCCCTGGCGGCGGGGCTGGGCCTGTGGTGGCTGTGGGAGACAGCGCTGGCTCACGGCTGGCGCTGGGCACCGGCCCGGACCGGTCCGCTCAGCCCCGAGGTCGCCCAGGGACCGGTCCTCAGGAGGCTTCCGGGCCTGGCCGGAGGACGGCCGGAGCACGAGGAGACCTCGCGGCCACTGACCTCAGGAGAACGGTTCCGGCTCCTCGCCCTGACGGTGTGGAGCGGGGCCTGCGCGCTGGCCTGGCCCGCGCTGGCCTGGGCGGTGACAGGGCGGATCGACGCCTACACGGCCACCGAGACCGCCTGGCGGGGCACGCACCTGGCGCCCTTCGTCCCCTGGGTCACGCGTGCGGGCTGGTGGGTGGGCGACCACCTGGGCTGGGCACTGCTGCTGGCGGTCCTGGCCCTGGGCGCGCTCGTACTCAGCTCACGCTTCCTGCGGGCGCTCGGCCCCGAGGCGTGGACGTGGTGCCTGGGCTACACGCTCTACCTCCTTGCCTTCTTCGATCCCACGACCTCGCTGTTCCGGCTGCTCCTGCCACTGGTGCCGCTGGCGTGGGCGCTGGCCTCGGCCTGCACGGTGCGAGGACGCGTGGCCCTGGCGTGCGCGTGCCTGGCTGGCCAGGCCCTGTGGATCAGCTGGGTGTGGGACTACTCAAGCGTGTCAGTCACGTGGGTGCCCTAGGCCTGTTCGTCGCTCGATGTCGAGCAACCTGAGGCGGCCTAGGATCGTGCCCGTGCCCGCCAGCTCCGCCCCGCCCCGCATGACGCCAGCGGCCCTGCCCCTGCGCGAGCGCCTCGTGGCCTGGGTCCGAGAGTTCGTCCAGTTCGGGATGGTCGGGGCACTGTCCTTCGTCCTCGACATGGGCCTGTTCAACCTGCTCCAGCACGGCCGCCTCGGCGTGCTGGCCGGCCACCCCAACACGGCCAATATCGCCAGCGCGACGGTTGCCACGATCTTCTCCTGGGTAGCCAACAGGCTGTGGACCTACCGCGGTCGTACCCAGGCCAATGTCGCCCGCGAGGCCCTCCTGTTCGCCTTCGCCAACGTCGGCGGAGTGCTCATCACCCAGTTCTGCCTCTTCTTCAGCCACGAGGTCCTGGGCCTTCACTCGCCGCTGGCGGACAACGTGGCGGCCTACGTCGTCGGGTTTGCCCTGGGAACCGCCTTTCGTTTTGTCTTCTACCACTACATCGTCTTCACCGGCACCCCGGCTGAGCCCGTCTCGGCCACGGCGGTGACCGGCGCCGTCATTGGCGCTGTGCCCGCCACCCGCTCCACCACGGTGGATCCAGGCAAGGCCGGCCAGGACCTGGCCACCCAGGACTCAGCTGGCGATCACAGAGCGGGGCAGGCCACGCCGTCGTCCCGATAGCCCTGGCCGAACGTGCCCGATCGCACAGGGCCGATGTGACGTACCAACCACGTGGGTGAGGGCGACCTTTCATAGCCTGAGCCCGTGACCTCACTCGTAGCCGCCTCGGCCCTGGCCACGCACCTGGCCTCCGCCCTGCCCATGATGCCTGCTCCTGCCCTCGGGCCGGAGTGGCTGGACCCGGCGAACATCATCACCACCTTCGTGGGATGGATCGGTCCCTGGGCGATCCTCGGCGTCATGCTCGTCATCTTCGCCGAGACCGGGCTGCTCGTCGGCTTCTTCCTGCCGGGCGACTCCCTGCTGTTCACGCTAGGGATGTTCGTGGCGATGGGAGAGGCCGATCCCACCAAGGGCGTCCCGGTCCACATCTGGATCGCCGCCCCCCTGGTGTGGCTGGCAGCCGTTGCGGGCAACCAGACGGGCTACCTCATCGGACGCAAGGCCGGGCCCGCGATCTTCAACAAGCCTGACTCCCGCCTGTTCAAGCAGGAGTACGTCGAGCGCACGAGCGCCTTCTTCGCCCGGCACGGCGGCAAGGCGGTGACCCTGGCGCAGTTCGTCCCGATCGTGCGCACCTTCACGCCCGTCATGGCGGGCGTGGGCAGGATGGACTACCGCCACTTCCTGGGCTTCAACCTCCTGGGGGCGACCTTCTGGGCCTTCGGCATCACGTGGCTGGGTTACTTCCTGGGCAACATCACCTGGATCCAGGAGAACATCGACATGATGATCCTGGCGATCGTCTTCGTCTCCCTGCTTCCCATGATCATTTCCTGGCTGGTGAGCCGGGTCAAGGCCGCCCGGGTCGGGGCCAGCCAGACGCCAACGGCCTAGACACCCGCCAGCGCCCCAGCACCGCATCGCCCACACATCCGTCTGCATCGGGGTTTTGTGTACGGGACCGGGGTATACATCGATGCGTATACCCCGGTCCCGTACACAAAACCCCGATTATGATGGTGTCAAGGACAGCGTTCAGAAACGACCCCGGCGTCCCACGCTCACCAGGGCACCCTGCGGCAGGACCTTGTTGGGATCCAGGCTCTTGGGAACCGCGTTGAGCAGGACCGAGAAGACCGGAGGCCGGCGCTGGGACAGCTCGATCCTGCCGCCGTCAGCCTCAACGAGGTCCTTGGCCAGCGCCAGCCCCACGCCGGTGGACCCGTGGCCGGAAACAGACCTCTCAAAGACGGTAGGAGCCAGCTCGTCGCTCACGCCTTCACCCTCATCCGCCACATCGATGAAGACCCCGTGACCACCCTTGGCGCTGCGCACACTGACCGACGTGGTCCCCGCACCGTAGCGCAGCGAGTTCTCGATCACCGTGGCCAGCACCTGCGCCAAGGACCCCGGGGTCGCCAGCACAGGCAGGCCAACCTCGTCCCGCAGCACGATCTGGCGCCCGGCAGCCTGGAAGGACGGCTCCCACTCCTCACGCTGCTGGTCGAAGACGTCTGTCAGGTGCAGGGCCTCAGTGCTCCCGCCCCCGGTGCGCCGCGAGACCCGCAACAGGTCCTGGACGACACCGGTGAGGCGGTCGACCTGCTCGATACAGGCCCGGGCCTCGGCCCGAGTCTCCTCATCACCCGCCAGCAGCTCAATCTCCTCCAGCCTGAGGCTCAGCGACGTCAACGGCGTGCGCAGCTGGTGGGAGGCATCCGAGGCGAACTGGCGTTCGGCTGCCAAGCGTCCTGCCACACGCTCCGCCGAGCGCACGAGCTCGGCCTGAACCAGGTCGATCTCCTCAATACCTGAGCGGCGCAGACGCGGGCGCACCTGCCCGCTGCCCAGCTGCTCAGCCTCAGCCGCCAGGTAGATCAACGGGGCGGAGATCCGGCGGGAGGCACGCGCAGCCACGACATAGGCCGCGACAAGGGCGAGTGCGGTCAGTGCCACGATCGTGAGCACCACGGTGAGGACCACCTGCAGGCGGTCCTCGGAGTCCTGGGTCGAGCGCATAGCCAGCGAGACCCAGGCCCCGCCCAGTGGCGCTCCAAGGATGAGGACGGCGACCAGCACAGCCCCCATCGTCATCTGCATCGCGCGACGGCGCATCGCTCAGCCTTCCTTCCTCTCGTGGGAGCACAGCGCCCCGACCCCACCGGGGCCGGGGCGCATCAGGCACATGCGGCCGCAAGGGCCTTAGACGGATCAGACGGACAGGCGGTAGCCTCCGGCGTCCGCTACCAGCAGCGCCGGGGCGGCGACGTCGTCGCCAAGCTTGCGACGCAGCCAGGTCACGTGCATCTCCAGCGCCTGCTGGCTGGCGGTCGGGTCCTCGCCCCAGACCTCCTTGAGGATGTCTTCGCTCGACGCGACCGCACCCCCCGCACGCACGAGGACGCGCAGCAGCTCGAACTCACGCGTGGTCAGCTGCAGCTCGCGCGCCCCCACGAACGCGCGGTGCTGCGCCACCTCGACCCGCACCTCACCGACGCTGAGGTCCTCCTCGGTAGGCTCACCGGAGGCGCGGCGCACCTGGGCACGCACGCGGGCCAGCAGCTCAGCCAGGCGGAAGGGCTTGGTCACGTAGTCGTCCGCGCCCGCGTCCAGGCCGACCACGAGGTCGGTCGCCTCCGAGCGCGCGGTGAGCATGAGGATCGGGGTCGTCAGGCCCTGGGAGCGCACCTGGCGGGCCACGTCGAGCCCGTCGATGTCAGGCAGGCCCAGGTCCAGCACGATGATGTCAGCGTCGGCGACCTCCGCGAGGGCGCCCTTGCCGGTACCGTGGGCACGCACCTCGTAGCCCTCACGCCCGAAGGCACGAGCCAGCGGCTCGGAGATAGCCGGATCGTCTTCGACAAGAAGCACAGTCGTCATACCTACGGATCGTAGGCGACCGGAAGCCCTCGCGTCATCATCCCCACGAATGAATCGTGACTACCGTCTCGCTCTGCGACCCGTCTTCCCCCCGGTGCTGGCTGCAAGCAGCCGCTTAGCGTCCCGACCCCGCTCGCTGCAGGGACCAGGGCACGATGTTGCCCAGCCCCTTGGCCACGACCTCGTGGCACTCACGCACGACGTACCGCTCAGCCTGAGGCCCCCGCATGACGGCACGGGCCGTCTGCTCGTCCATCCGGATCCCTCCCGGCTCGGCGGTGTCGACCAGACGTGAGGCCAGGTTGACCGGCGGGCCGAAGACGTCCCCGGAGCGCGAGACGACCCGTCCCTGGACCAGGGAGGCACGCACACGGATCATCTCCGGGCCCCGCTGGAGCTCCTCGACCAGGGCCGTCACCACCGCCGCCGCGGTCGTGACGTCGTCCGCGATGTACATGACGGCGTCCCCGATGGTCTTGACCACACGTGCACCCCGCGAGGTCACCACGTCCCGCGCCGTGTTCTCAAAGTCGGTGAGCATCGTCTCCAGCTCGCTGCGCCCCATGGTCTGGGCACGCTGGGTAAAGGAGACGATGTCCACGAAACCAAGTGAGCGCGTGAGCGGGTACAGGTCCGGTCCCGCCTCTTCCTTGCCACGCTTGGCGACCTCGGACTCCGTACGTGACAGCAGCGCGGCCAGGTGCCGGCGCCAGACGTAGTCGAGCTGGGTACGCAGCGGCTCCAGCAGCTCATCAACCCTGTCCAGGACCACCAGGCGGGCTGAGGTGTCATCGAGCTGGTAGCGCTGGGCGACGTCGGAGACCAGGGTCTCCAGCTGCCACAGCACCAGCCTGTCCATCGTGTAGGACTGTGCGCGCAGCATCTCCAGCGCGCTGGAGGTGGCCAGGCCTCCGACGGCACCACCCTCGGACGCACCTGCGCCCAGTGCGTCACCGTCACGATCCTGCACGTGCGCTCCGACGACGTCAGCCAGGGCACGCAGGGCCTCGACGTCAGCCTGCGTGAAGCCCACGGCGTCGGCACTGGCGTCAGCAAAGCCCATCGCGCGCCAGAAGCGCCGTGCCAGCTCCTGGCTGGTGCCCGCCTCCTGCGCCACCTGCTCCAGCGTCAGGCTCGGCACCGCCCCGAGCAGACGCTTCTCGTGCCCGCTGATCGTGTCCCAGGCCTCCGGGGGCGGCACCGTCCCGTCGTTCCCGCCGCGACCGGGGCCGGGAGCGCCAGGGGGTGTCTCAGGCGGCGTCGAGGCACGAGGCTCCCGCTGGTCGGAGGGCGCGCGATACCCGTCTCCGGCGGGCTGGTCGGGCTCAGGCAGGTCAGTCACCACGTCACAGTAGCGCAGATCACATGGGAACACTCACTCGGTCTCCTCGTCCCGCAGCTCCTCGACGTCACCCGCGTGGACGACGACGTCGACGCCCGCCCCTGCCAGCACGAGCCCAGGCCGCAGGTCGACAGCCCGTCCCTGCTGCGCTCCGGCGGGGGTACGCACGCGCACCTGCCGCCCTAGGGTCCAGCACGCGCCACGCAGCCGGTCCCCCAGCGTCTCCTGACCCGCGGGGCGCAGGTCCGGGTCGCCGTCGGCAGCCTCCCACGACGTCAGGACCCGCTCCAGGTGGCGGGCCAGTCGCGCGGCCACCTCCTCGACACCGACGTCCCACCCAGCCACTGCCAGGGAGGTCGCCCAGGGAACGGGCAGGTCCCGGGCTTCCTGCCCCACGTTGACCCCTATCCCGAGAACGACAGCGGGAGCCAGGTCGCGCGCGTCGGGCTGCCCGTGACCTGGGGACGTCAGGGACGGGCCCGGTTCCGTACGCGGCCCCGGCTCGCGCCCCTTCCCCGGCAGGATGAGCTCGGTCAGGACCCCGGCGACCTTGCGGGCCCTCCCCCAGCCCGGCACCACGGGAGGCGCCGGCGGTTCCAGCCCCGCGAAAGCAGCCTCGGCCGCTGCACCGACGGCGTACCCCGGTCCACCAGAGCCGATGAGGGGAACGAGGACGACGTCGTTAGGCCACTTGGTCGCCACCTGCCAGCCGCACCCGGTGAGATCCCCGCCCTCGCTCAGGCCGTCACGCAGCGCCAGCCCCGCCAGCAGAGGAAGCCAGCCCAGCCGCTCCAGCGGAACCAGGGGACGCAGCACGAAGGACATGGTGAGCGCACCGCGGCGCGGGGTGGTCCACACGTGGCCACCCCGCCCCCGGCCCGCGGTCTGCTGCTCGGCCCGCAGCCACGACAGGTGCGGCCAGCACCGTGCCGCCTCCCGGTCGAGCAGACCGTCCGAGCCCGTCAGTGCGTGGCGCAAGTCATCGTTGGTCGAGCCGGTGCGCTCCACGACGACACCACGACAGCCTGGCGCCCGCGTCTGTCCCGGACCTGTGGACAACGGCGTCCCGGCGCTCACGCAGGGGCCGTCAGGGCTGGAGGAGTCAGGGGCGCACACGTACCGAGGCTAGCTCCTGGCGCCCGGCTGCCGAGGTCGTCCCAGAGCCTCACTAGGCTGGGGCCGTGATCCTCCTCGCCTCGAAGTCCGCCGGCCGCCTGGCCACGCTGCGCGCTGCCGGCATCACGCCCCGGGTCCAGGTCTCCGACGTCGACGAGCCTGCCGTGCTTGCCGCCCTGGCCCGCACTGCCCTGCAGGACGGAGCCCCGGCCCCCAGCCCCGCTGAGCAGGTCCAGGCCCTGGCACGTGCGAAGGCGCAGGCGGTAGCGGCCTCGCTGTCAGACGCCGACCGGGCCCAGGACCCGTCGCTGCTGGTAGTCGGCTGCGACTCGATGCTGGAGATCGACGGCCAGGTCGTGGGCAAGCCGCGCAGCGCGCAGGCGGCCCGCGAGCGCTGGCTGTCCATGCGCGGACGTAGCGGGACCCTGCACACTGGACACACCGTGATCCGGGCCTCGGACGGCGAGGCCCAGCACGGGGTGTCCTCCACGCTGGTTCGCTTCGCCTTCCCCAGCGAGGAGGAGATTGACGCCTACGTGGCCTCGAGCGAGCCGCTGTGGTGCGCCGGAGCCTTCACGATCGACGGCCTGGGCGGGGCCTTCATCGAGGGGGTGGAGGGCGACCCCCACGGCGTGGTCGGGCTGTCGCTGCCGCTGCTGCGCCGCCTGGTCACCTCCCTGGGAGTGACCTGGACGGACCTGTGGGACCTCAGGCGCCAGGAGGGCTTACCGTCCTCGTCCGTCACGACCGAGGAGCGTCAGTGACCCGGCTCCTGGTCGCCGCACGTGCCTCCACCGCAGCGCGCGTCGCCCGCAGCGCTCGCCGCCACGGGCTGAGCCCGGTCGGCGTCTTCACCCAGGCCGATCGCGACGCCCGGTGGCTGGACCTGCTCGACGACGCCGTGGAGGTCAGTACCTACGACGCCGTCCCGGCTCTTGTGGCGGCCGCGCGGGAGACCGGGGCGCACCTGCTGCACCCCGGCGTCGGCTTCGCGGCCGAGTCCGCCAGCCTGGCCCGGGCCTGCCTGGAGGCAGGTCTGACCTGGGTCGGCCCCAGCCCTGAGACGCTGGACCTCGTCACGGACAAGGCGGCTCTCGCCCGCACCGCAGCCGGCCTCGGGGTGCCGGTACCACGGACCGTCGGCCCGGTCTCGACACTGGACGGGCTGGCACGTGCCTGTCACGAGGTGGCAGGCCCGGCGGTAGTCAAGACGGTCCACGGCGGTGGTGGACGCGGGGTCCTGCCCCTGCCCACCACCGGCCCTGAGGAGGTCGAGCACGCGTGGCGGACCCTGGCGGGGATGGGGCCGCTCCTGGTTCAGGCTGACGTCCCGGTGGCGCGTCACGTCGAGGTCCAGGCCCTGGCTGACGGGCACGGCGGCATCCTGACACTGGGCACGCGGGAGTGCTCGGTCCAGCGCCGGGCCCAGAAGCTCATCGAGGAGGCCCCGGCCCCCTTCCTGCCCGGCCAGCTCACCGACCAGCTGGAGAGCTGGACGCGGCTCGTGCTGCGCTCGGTCAGCCTGCAGGGCCTGGCCACCTGCGAGTTCCTGCTGCCCCGTGGCGGGACGCCGGTGCTCCTGGAGGTCAACGCCCGGCTGCAGCTCGAGCACGCGGTGACCGAGGAGGTCTGCGGCACCGACCTGGTACGGGCCCAGCTCGTCGTGGCCGAGGGGGGCGGACTGACGCAGGTCCTGGCGACCTGCGGCGGTCACGCTGAGCACCGCGACGGCAGCCGGCCGGCCCCCACTGGCTCCACCGCACAGTCTGCGCAGGCGCTTGAGCAGCACGAGCCCGACCTGCGCGTGCGTACGGAAGGCCATGCCGTCGAGGCACGCCTGTACGCCGAGGACCCCCAGACCCTTCTTCCCTCCCAGACGCCGCTACGCAGCCTGAGCGTCCCGCTGTCCACCCCGCAGGAGCGTGCCCAGGTCGCCGCCGGCCAGGTCCCGCGTCCGCCGCGTCTGCGCGTGGAGCGGGCTGTCTTCGCCGGGGACGCCCTGCAGCCGGGGTTCTCCGAGCCGCTGGCCCTCATCACGGCTTCGGCGTCCTCGCGCCAGGAGGCGCTGGGTGTCTTGGAGCAGACCCTGGCAGCGGTCGAGGTCCAGGGCCCGCCGACCTTGGTCCCCCTGCTGCGTCAGGCCCTGTGCGCCCCCGAGATGGCCGGCGCCGGCTCCGCCTACGAGGTCACGACGCGCTGGGTGGAGGAGCGTCTGCGACCACAGGCGCCCGGGGCCGGACTGTCAGGTCTGTCGTACCCAGGTCCGTCGCTCTCCGTGGCCCCCGCCGCCCCGACTGCACCCCCAGGCGGCGCCGAGGGCTTCCACCGTGGTACCCCGGGTACCCCAGGCACCTCGGGTACCCCGGGCGCACCGGGCTCTCCAGCCCTCCTGAGCGACGTCGTCGAGCTGCGCGCGCCGATGGCCGGAGCCCTCGTGGCCCCGGCCCGCCCCGGCCCAGCTCGCGCCGGGCAGGCCGTGGCCGTGATCGAGGCGATGAAGATGCGCCTTCCGCTGCCTGCCCCGGCCGACGGGGTGGTCGACGCCGACGGTCCGGTCCTGGAGGCAGGCACCCCCGTGGCCGCCGGGCAGGTCCTGGCACGCCTGCTGCCCGAGGCGCCCTCAGCCCTTGGGGACGGGAGCGGGTCACCTGCTGCCAGCACGCCGACCGTACCTCAGCCACCGACGCGTCGGCGTCGTCGGCCTCGCGCCGTCGAGCGCGTGCGCGACCTGGTTGACGAGGGCAGCCTGCGTGACGTCGTGGACGAGGACGCCGTCCTCACCGCCTGGGCGCAGGTAGCCGGGCGGGAGGTTGCCGTGTGGGCGCAGGACCCGAGCGTCATGGGTGGCACGATCGGCCTGGCGGGCGCCCGCCGGGTCGCCGGGCTCATCGACCGTGCGGCGAGCCAGGCCGTCCCGGTCATCAGCCTGCTCGACGGCGGAGGCGCCCGGGTCCAGGAGGGAGTCAACGCCCTGGCCGGGGTCGGGCTCATCCTGGCGGCACAGACCCGCGCCCACGGGCGCACTCTGCAGCTCGGCCTGGTCCTCGGCCCGGCCGCGGGCGGCGCCGCCTACGCTCCCGCCCTGACCGACCTGCTGGTCATGGTGGAGGGCGAGGGGGAGGTCTTCCTGACCGGCCCCGCGATCCTGGCCTCCTCCACCGGCGAGCGCACGAGCCCCGAGAAGCTGGGCGGCGCCGAGGTCCATGCGCGTCACGCCGGCACCGCCCACCTGACTGTCCCCGACGAGGCAGCTGCCTGGCGCGCGGCTCGCGCCCTCGTGGGGCTGGCGCGCGTGCCGACCAGCCAGGGTCTGGCGCTGCCGCTGCGCACCGGGGGTGCCGGCCTTGAGGTAGCGGTCGGAGACCGTCTCACTGCACAGGCAGTTCCTGCCGACCCCTCCGAGCCGTATGACGTACGAGGGCTGCTCAGGCGCCTGACCGATCGAGGTGACCTCATCGAGCTGCGTCCCCAGTGGGCTCCGAACGTGGTCACGGCCCTGGCCCGGGTCGAGGGGGTGCCGCTGGGCGTCGTGGCGAACCAGCCCGCGGTGCTCGCCGGCGCCCTGGACCCGCTGTCCTCCCAGAAGGTCGCCGAGCACGTCGGTCTGTGCGCCCGGCTCGGGCTGCCTGTGCTCACGGTGGTCGACACCCCGGGCTTCCTGCCCGGGACACAGGCTGAGCGTGCGGGAACGGTACGACTGGGTGCACGGATGGTCGCCGCCTATGCCGGCTACGAGGCAGGCGGTGGCCTGCTGCTCACGCTCATCACACGCCGTGCCTTTGGTGGAGCCTACGTCGCGCTCGGGTCCCGGGCCCTGGCCGGCGGTCGCACCGCCGCCTGGCCCGGGTCGCAGGTCGGGGTCATGGACGCCGCCAGCGCCGTGGACCTGGTCAGCCGACGTCAGCTTCGTCAGGCCGGCCAGGACGGCGAGGACGTCGAGGCGCTGCGCGAGGAGCTCATCGAGCGCGAGCGTGCGGCCCAGGCCGGCGAGCAGGCAGTGGACCAGGGCTGGGTCGAGGAGCTGGTGGCTCCTGAGAGCACTCGCTCATGGCTGGCCCGCGTCCTGACCTGTCCTGCTCCTCCGGCCGAGGGGACCCCTGCACCGCGCCTGACGCACGTCGGAGGCGTACACCACCCGGGTGACGGGTGGGTGGAGTGCAGCTGCGGCTCACGTCACTGGGGCCTACGAGGGGCAGCAGGAGTGCTGGCGTGGCGCCTAGCAGCGCCGTCGCGGGACGAGGTACCACCCGGTGGTCACAGCGACGAGACTCGCTCGCACGACGAGGCAGGCCTCGAGGTGCTCTTGCAGCTGCGGGCTGGCTGGACCCACCGGGGAGGAACCTGGGGGCTTCCCGGCGGCGCCGTCGCCGAGGGAGAGAGCCCCGCTGAGGCGGCTCTGCGCGAGCTCGAGGAGGAGACGGGGCTGCCAGCGCGCACGCTGAGGCTCGGCCTGTCACACGTTCAGGACCACGGCCCCTGGAGCTACTCGACCTTCACCGCGCAGGCCGCTGCCGATCCCGCCTGGGACCGCCTGGTCGCCGCTGACGGCGAGTCGACCCGTCTGGAGTGGGTCAGGCTGGTTCCTGAAGACGGTTCCTGGCAGCACCCGGGCGGTGGGACCCTGCCGCTCCTACCAGCGCTGGAGGCGGTGTGGGACGAGCTGGCAGGCCTGCTGCCGGCCCCAGGGTCACAGCTGCTCGTCAGGGTCGGCTAGCGCCGAGAGCATCGAGGTGAACAGCTCCAGCTGACCTGGCTGGAGCCTCTCGATGACGTGACGACGTACGCCGTCGAGGTGCACGGGGGCAGCGGCTCGCAGGACGTCCATGCCTGTCTCGGTGAGGTGGCAGTTGACGCCCCTGCGGTCGGAGGAGCAGGAGCTGCGCTCGACGTAGCCTCCTTTCTCCAGGCGCCCTACGGTATGTGTCAGGCGCGAGCGGGAGTGGGAGACGTGCTCTGCCAGGGCCGACATCCGCAGGCTGTGTCCTGGAGCCTCGGACAGGCGCACCAGGATCTCGTACTCGTGCATGGACAGGCCGGCCTCTGTCTCCAGCTCGTGGTTGAGGCTCCCGGTCACACTGATCGAGGCCGCGAGGAAGGCTCTCCACGCCGCCATCTCCTGGGCGTTGAGCAGGCGCGGGGAGGTCTGGCCGCAGCCGCTCGCAGCCTGACCGCACGAGTCGGTCGCCGCGTCCTCCTCCATAGCCTCCTGGCCGCAGGCCGAGGTCTCGACGCTGCCCTGGCCGCAGGCCGAGGGCTCAAGGCTCCCCTGGCCACATCCCGCCACTGGCGCGTCCAGCGAGGCCTGACCGCAGCCGCTGACTGCGGGGGTACCAGCACCGCCCTGTACGGCCTGCACAGACGCCTGGTGCGCGCTGGTCATGTCATACTCCTTCACTCAAAGTCGTTCACGATTGAACGACCCTCCCTGTATATCACTGTCCACGCACACACGCTGTGCGGCCACTCACCACAGCTGAGGACCTCGTGGCCGCACGGGAGGGGATGACAGACTCGCGGGAGCCTAGCCCATCACTCATACGTGCGATCACACCGCGAGCAGCCTGAGCCTCACCCAGGCGCAGCCCGCACCCGTCCGGGCGGCAGGCTCAGGACCGACGGCGCAGTACCAGGCCCCGCACGTCGTACAGACTGCCTCCGCGCGCCCACAGCCCGGCCCGGTCGGTCAGGGGCACCGGGGCGACAAACCGCAGGTCGACTGCCCCCGAGGCCGGCTCAAGGACCATGCTCAGCGCCGCCAGCAGCATTCCGTGCACGATGACACCGTCGTCACTGCTCAGCCCCTGGTGCCTGGCGGCACCGGGAACCAGGTGCAGACGGTTGTCATCCCCGCTGGCCCGCGCCCAGGCCTGGACGTCCTGCGGGAGCACAAGGATCTCAGGATCCTCGGAGGTACCGGAGGAGAACGACGCCTCGCCTGGCTCACCCGTCAGAGCCGACGCACCCGCGCCCGGCCCCGCAGGTCCAGCGCGCCGTCCCGCCTGTGGCCAGGCCAGCCAGGTCGTCACCTGCCAGCCCCCGGCCAAGGACCCGACCTCCGTCATCTCCCAGCCTGCACGCCGCGTCGTCGCCAGCCGCAGCACGCCCTCGTCACTCGATGAGCCTGAGTCGGCGGGAACCACACGCAGGCGCCGATGGACAAGACCGTCCCAGACCAGCAGGCCAGAGGACCGCAGCCGTGCCAGGACAAGCAGAGCGGGACCGAGCCCGGCGACCGCGCCGACAGCCCGCCGCTCAAGGTTCCCCTCGGGCTCGCAGGCCCACGTGCTGCTACGACGCAGGACCGCCGTCAGGACGTGTACCAGCGCCGGAGCGTCCACCTGCGTCGCGCCATCGACGGCCACCATCTCCCAGGCATGGCGAGACCCCGCCGACGGGAGGTCGACGGGGTCCGTAGCGCTCATACCCGGATGCTACCGGGGGTGGCGCGGGAAGACTCAGCGGGTCTCGCGGTGCTCCGTGTGCTTGCCGCAACGGGCGCAGAACTTCTTCAGCGCGAGCCGGTCGGGGGTGTTCCGACGGTTCTTCTTGGTGATGTAGTTACGCTCCTTGCACTCCGAGCAAGCCAGAGTGATCTTGGGGCGAACGTCGCTGGACTTGCTAGCCACGTGTCTCTCCTCTGATTGATCCTCGAGCCGGTGGGCGCCTTGCTCGAAACCTTGCGTAGCGGGGGAGGGACTCGAACCCTCGACCTCACGATTATGAGTCGTGCGCTCTAACCAGCTGAGCTACCTCGCCATATCAACACAACGGGGGCCGAACGGCCCCCACAGTGTCAGAGCCCCGAAAGGGAATCGAACCCTTGACCTTCTCCTTACCATGGAGACGCTCTGCCGACTGAGCTATCGGGGCAACGAGCGGAATCTTAAGCAGATCCGTTTTGCTCTCGCAATCCGGCTCTGCGTGGCTTCGCTCACTGCGGTCCACCCCCGAGAGGGCGGAGATCACCGCCAGGACACAACGACCTGACAGTCACCGTGGCGGGTGAGGGATTCGAACCCCCGTAGCATTCCGCGGCTGATTTACAGTCAGCTCCCATTGGCCGCTCGGGCAACCCGCCTTGCTCCGCCCATCGATCAGATCGATCGCTGCTCGGTGCCGTGGAAGAATAGCAAGCCCGGCACCCGGGGCGCCAATCGCGCACATAGGACCCTGCTCACACAAGGGTGGGTACACGTACGGCCGCACCTTGCGCCCTGGTGCCTGGGTACCGTGACGAAGACCCACGAGAAAGGACAGCCATGGCCTCCGACTCCTCCTTCGACGTCGTCTCCAAGCTCGATCGCCAGGAGGTGGACAACGCCGTCAACCAGACCGCCAAGGAGATCTCCCAGCGTTACGACTTCCGCGGCGTGGACGCCGGCGTCGACCTGGCAGGCGACACCATTACCCTGCAGGCCAGCTCAGCCGAGCGGGTCCTGGCCGTGCTCGACGTCCTGCAGTCCAGGCTCTTCCGGCGCGGAGTCTCGCTCAAGGCTCTCGACCTGGCAGACAAGGAGCCCAAGCCCTCAGGCAAGATCTACAAGCTCGTCTGCCCGCTCAAGGAGGGCCTGACCCAGGAGGTCGCCAAGAAGGTCACCAAGGTCATCCGTGACGAGGGACCCAAGGGCGTCAAGGCCACGATCCAGGGCGATGAGGTCCGCGTGTCCTCCAAGTCCCGTGACGACCTCCAGTCCGTCATCGCGCTGCTCAAGGAGCTCGACGTCGACGTCCCTCTTCAGTTCGTCAACTACCGCTAAGCTCGCGGCCTGGCGCGGCCGCGTCGCAGGCGCGCCGGCGACGTTGCTGCACGAAGGGACGCTCCTGGCCAGGGTACGGGCCCGAGGCGGATCACCTCCGCCTCGGGCCCGTACGCGTCTGCCAGCGACGCAGCGCCTAGTAGCCAGCCATCTGCTCCAGGCGTGCGATGCGCTGACCCATCGGCGGGTGGGTCGCGAACAGGGTGCGGACCCGTCCGAAGGGGTTGGCGATCATCATCGAGCTCACCGGCTCCACCCGAGGCTCCTGAGCCATTGGCGCCGCAGCGACACCGGTCTCCAGCCTGCGCAGGGCGCTGGCCAGGGCAAGCGGGTCACCGGTGAGGACCGCGCCGTCATGGTCGGCGTCGTACTCGCGAGTCCGTGAGACGGCGAACTGGGTGAGGCTGGCGGCTATCGGAGCCAGGATCGAGATCAGGAGCAGGACCACGACGTTGGAGTCACGCCGGTCCCGTCCGCCCCCGAACCACAGCACCATCTGCGCCACCGAGGAGATGACGCCCGCGATACCCGCTGCGACGGAGCCGGTGAGGATGTCTCGGTTGTAGACGTGGGAGAGCTCGTGGCCCAGCACTCCCCGCAGCTCGCGCTCGTTGAGCAGCTGCAGGATTCCCTGGGTGCAGCATACCGCTGCGTGCTCAGGGTTACGTCCTGTGGCAAAGGCGTTGGGGCTCATGGTCGGGGCGACGTACAGACGCGGCATGGGCTGGCCGGCCTTGGTCGACAGCTCGCGCACGACGGCGTGCATCACCGGCTGCTGCTCGGGCGTGACCTCGATGGCTCCCATGGAGCGCACAGCCAGCTTGTCAGAGTTCCAGTAGGTGTAGGTCGTCTGGGCCACGCCGATCGCCGGCATGATGATGAGCCAGACGCTGGAGCCGGTGCCCTGGGCGAGCAGCCAGCCGATAAGCAGCAGGAGGCCCCACAGCCCGCCCATGAGCACGGCGGTCTTGAGCCCGTTGTGGTGATCGGTACCGGTCATGGCGCGATTGTATGGACGACACCTGGGAGTCCTCTGAGTCCGGCCAAGCACAGCCCCCACCGTGGCGGCGTATCTAGGCGCTGGCGGCGTGCTTGCCCTCGGCGAGGGCGTGGATATGTGTTGGGGGCGTGCCTGACGACGTCGTCAGGCACGCCCCCAACAGCGGTATACGCCGCCACAGGACACAGGCACGCCCTCAGCGGGCAGGCACGCCGCCAAGGTAGGCGGTGCTCAGGCCTGCGGGCGCTCCGGCAGGCGGTGAGCCACCCGCTCCGGCACACGATCTGGATCGGGCTGGCCAATGAGGTCGGACGGCGCCTGCTCCTGGCGGGAGATCGCCGTCATGGCCTCACGGGAGACCACCTTGACCCGCTCGCGCGGCCTCATGTCACCGCCGGTGACCTCCACCTCGCCGTAGTCCTGGCCGAGCTCACGCTCGTAGGCATCGAGCAGCTCCCAGCCCTCCCACGTCGTGTACGGCACGTGGCGGGAGTCCAGCAGCGCCAGCAGGGCGTCGTGTCCCACCTGTGCCTCGTCGTCAGTCGTGGCGTGCAGCAGCCCGGCCTGGGCGTCCTCGACAAGGTGAGCGATCGTCTCCTGGGCGTCGGACTTGGTCGACCCGATGAGTCCGATCGGGCCGCGGCGGATCCAGCCGGTGGCGTAGACGCCGGTGAGCGGCGCACCGTCCTCACCGAGCACGCGCCCGCCCTCATTAGGCATCACGTGCCGCTCGTGGTCGAAGGGCAGGCCCTCGATCGGGCTGCCGGCATAGCCCACGGCACGGTAGACCGCCTGGACGGGCCAGTCGCGGTACTCCCCCGTCCCGCAGACACTACCGTCCCCGTTCAGGCGAGTGCGCTCGGTACGCAGACCGCACACGTGCCCGTCCTCGTCCAGCAGCACCTCGTCAGGCGCCTGGAAGAGGTGGATGTGGATGGTGCGTGAGGCCGTCAGGTCCTCCGGCTCCTGCATGGCGTAGCCCTCCAGGGCCTTGACCACCTGACGCTGCTGGTTGGATGAGCGAAGCGCCTCCTCGCTGCCGGCGTCGTACTCGAAGTCCTCCTCGTCGACGGTCACGTCGACGTCAGGCTGCTTGCCGAGCTCGCGCAGCTCCAGCGGGGTGAACTTGACCTGCGCGGGACCGCGGCGGCCGAAGACGTGCACGTCCGTGACCGGGGAGGTCCTGAGGATCTCGGCGACGTTGGCCGGCACCTCGGTGGTCATGAGGTCCTCGGGGTGCTTGGCGAGCACGCGCGCGATGTCCAGCCCCACGTTCCCCACGCCGATGACGGCGACCTCACGGGCCGACAGGTCCCAGGTACGTGGGTGGTCAGGGTGACCGTCGTACCAGGACACGAAGTCCGCGCCGCCGTAGGACTCCGGGGCGTCGATGCCGGGGATGTCGAGGGGCGCGTCAGTGTCCGCGCCGGTGGAGAAGATGAGGGCGTCGTAGTGCTCGTGCAGCTCAGCCACAGAGATGTCACGTCCCACCTCGACGTTGCCGACGAGGCGGATGTCCCCACGCTGCAGGATCTTGTACAGCGCCACGATGATCTGCTTGATACGCGGGTGGTCGGGAGCCACGCCGTAACGCACGAGGCCGTAGGGAGCGGGCAGGCGCTCGAACAGGTCGATGCTCACGTCCAGCCCTGACTTGGACAGGATGTCGGAGGCGTAGATGCCGGCAGGGCCCGCACCAATGACGGCGACTGACAGGGGACGTGTGCTCACTGTGACTGGTTTCCTGATCTTGGGTACTCAACCTGGCGGCTCGGCGCGTCCGTGTGCCGCCGTCTCCTTGAGGAGGGACGACGACGGCGCGGGCCACCAGACAGTCTACGGACCAAGCCCGTCCTTACCCAGGAGACGGGACGCACCTCACGCCCTGATGGCACGCTGCGTCCTTCATGCCGTTGCGGGCACCGCGATGACGATCTCGGTGCCCGCAACGGCGTCAGGATCTCGATCGCGGTCAGGCCGCACGGTCGACGAGGAGCCGAGCGAACTGCTCCATCGCCTCACGTACCTGCCCCACGCGCACACGCGCATCAGCCACAGCCGCCTCCACCTGGTCAGTACCAGCGCCGACCTCTGCCAGCCGCTCACGCGTTCCAGCGACGACAGCCTCCTCCAGCCCGGAGAGCACCGCCACCGCGTCCTCGGCCCACGTCATCGCCATCTCGCGCGTGCGTGCGAGCACGGGGTGCTCGCGCAGGCGCGCGACCACCTCACTGAGCACGGCGTCATCCTCCAGGTCAGCACTGGAGAGGGTTGACAAGATCGACTGCCCCGCAGCGTCCAGCTCGCCAGCCGCCAGGGCCTGACGCAGCAGGAGCACCGGCATGGTCTCCACACCCTCACGCAGGTCAGTGCCCGGGGTCTTGCCGGTGGTCTCGGAGTCACTGGTCAGGTCAATGACGTCGTCAGCCAGCTGGAAGGCCACACCGATCTTCTCACCGAACTCCTCGACGATGCGCTCCGTGTCCCGGCCGGCACGGGTCAGCATCGCGCCGTAGCGAGCCGAGACCGCGATGAGGGAGCCGGTCTTGTCCGCCAGGACCTGGATGTAGTGCTCCACGGGGTCAGTCCCCGCAGGCCTGGCCAGGGTCTCGTGGAGCTGCCCCATGCACAGGCGCTCGAAGGTCTTGGCATGGGCCAGGACGGCCTCAGGGCCGAGCGCGGCGACAAGCTGGGAGGCACGGGCCACCAGGACGTCACCGGTCAGGATCGCGGCGGAGTTTCCCCACACCATCTGCGCGCTCGGCGCACCCCGGCGCAACGGGGCGTCGTCCATGACGTCGTCGTGGTAGAGCGTGGCGATATGCGTCAGCTCCACGGACACGCCGGCGTCACGAACCTCCTGCCCGGTGGCCAGCCGCGGGTCGCCCAGCTGGGCGGTCAGCAGCGTCAGCACCGGACGAAGCCGCTTGCCGCCGGCCTGTGCCAGGTGGGAGGTCGGCGGGTTAATGGTCTCGTCGGCGTTGTTGACGACCTGGAGGAGCCTGGTCTCGACGGCCTCGAGGGCCGGAGAGATCCGGCCCTCGAGCTCAGGGATGTCCAGTGGGAACGTACCGATCACGGCACGAGCATAGCGGCGTTGCCCAAGGTAGCCAGCACCGTCTGAGGCAGCACGCCCAGCACGACGGTCAGCAGGACGGCCACGCCGATAGCGGTCGACGACAGCCCGTTGGAGGTCACCACGACCACACGGTCCTCATCAGGCTCACGGAAGAACATAAGGATGATGACTCGCATGTAGAAGAAGGCGGTCGCGGCCGAGGAGACGACGGCAGCGATCACGAGCCAGGTCGCCCCACCGCCGATACCGGCGACGAAGAGCTCGAACTTCGCGATGAAACCCGCCGTCAGCGGGATACCTGCGAAGGACAGCAGGAAGACCGCCAGCGACAGCGCCAGCCAGGGTGAACGCCGTCCCAGCCCCTTGAGAGCCTCCAGGTCCGTGGCCTCCGGGCCTGCTGCGCCGTCGTGGTTCACGCGTACCAGCGTCACCACGCCGAAGGCTCCCACGGTCGATACGCCGTAGGCCAGGGCGTAGAAGAGCAGCGCCCGGATACCGGCCTGGTTGAGCGCCACGATGCCGATCAGCATGTAGCCGGCGTGGGCGATCGCGGAGTAGGCGAGCATGCGCTTGACGTCGCCCTGGACGATACCGACGACGGTGCCGACGAACATGGTCAGGATCGATACTGTCCACAGGAAGGGCGCCATGTCCCAGGACAGCCCAGCACCTGCGACGTAGAAGAACCGCAGCAGCGCCAGGAAGGCCGCAGCCTTGACACCCGCAGCCATGAAGGCGGTCACCGGCGTGGGAGCGCCCTGGTAGACGTCCGGGCTCCAGGCGTGGAAGGGGACGGCGGCGATCTTGAACAGCAGGCCGACTGTCACCAGGGCGACGCCCGCCAGCGCCAGCCAGTCCATGCCGTTGAGCCCGCCATGCCCCAGCGCCTGGGCCACGGCGGAGTAGGTGACCTGACCAGTGAACCCGTAGAGGAACGCCGAGCCCAGCAGCAAGAAGGCCGAGGCGAAGGCGCCCAGCACGAAGTACTTCATGGCGGCCTCCTGGCTGAGCAGGCGGCGGTGGCGCGCCGTGGCCGCCATGATGTACAGCGGGAGCGAGATGAGCTCCAGCATGACGAAGAGCGTGATGAAGTCGCTCGCCATCGGGAAGAGCATCATGCCGCCCAGCGAGAAGAGCATGAGCGGGAAGACCTCGGTGCCCATCCAGCCGGCGTGGAGGGACTCCGCCTCCTCCGCGCTGCCGGGACGGTCCGCGGCCTGTGCCGCAAAGGCTCCGTCGCCGGCGCTGGTGCGGTCAGCCATGACAAGGACGGCCAGCAGGCCGATGACGAGCATGACGCCCTGGGCCGCTACCCCGAAGGGGTCCTCGTTGAAGCCTGGTGTCAGTGCTCCGCCCGAGCCGTCGCGCACGGCGTCCCAGCGAGCGGCCAGGGCGACGGCCGAGCCGATGACCGCCAGCACGCTCAGCCCTGCCTGGCAGGTCAGGCGCGCCTTGCGGGGCACGAAGGCCTCCAGCAGGATGCCGAGGACCGCAGCCCCCAGGATGACGATGACCGGTGAAAGTCCGGCCCAGGAGATGGTCGGGGCAGTGACGCTCACTTGGTGATCCCTTCGGAGAAGGTCGGGGCGACGGCGGAGGCTGAGACCGGGGCGGAGTCCTCACTCATGGTCGTGGAGACGCTGTCCGCGACCGGGGCCAGGACGTCCGTGAGGAAGGCGGGTGCCAGCCCCAGGGCGAGCATGGCCGCGATGACGGGGACCAGGACGATCTTCTCCCGTCCGTCCAGGTCCGGGCTACCCACACGGGTCGCCGCCGGAGCGCCGGTGAAGACCCTCTGATAGGGCAGCAGCACGTAGACCGCGGCGATGATCACGCCGAGGACAGCCACCACGCCCAGAGCAACGGACTGGGAGAAGGTGCCCGTGAGCACCATCCACTCAGGCACGAATCCGGACAGGCCCGGCAGCGCGATCGAGGCGAGGCCGGAGACCAGCCAGGTCCCCGCGGTCAGAGGTAGGACGCGTCCCATGCCACCCAGCTCGCTGACCTGGACGGTCGAGGTACGGCGGGCGAGGAAGCCGGTGGCGAGGTACAGGCCGGCGATCGACAGGCCGTGGGCGACCATGTAGACCATCGCGCCCGCGGCGGCGACGGAGGAGCCCACGAAGATCCCCAGCACCATGAAGCCGAAGTGGCTGATCGAGGTGTAGGAGATGAGCCGGTAGAGGTTGTCCTGGCCGATCGCGGCCAGTCCCCCGTAGAGGATGCCGATGACGGCAAGCACGAGGACCACGGGTGCGGCCCAGCGCGAGGCCTCGGGGAAGAGGGGCAGGACCAGGACGATCATGCCGTAGGTACCGATCTTGTCCAGCACACCGATGAGCAGCACCGAGGTGCCCGGGGTGGCCTGCTCGGCCGTGTCCGGCAACCAGGTGTGCAGCGGGACCATCGGGGCCTTGATCGCGAAGGCGATGAAGAAGGAGACGAAGATCCAGCGCTCCACCGAGGTCGAGGCGCTCAGGTTCCCCACGAGGTTGTCCAGGAGGTAGGCACTCTCGCCTCCCGGCCCGTAGACGTAGAGGGCCACGACGCCGACCAGCATGACCAGGCCACCGGCCAGGGAGTACAGGAGGAACTTCAGGGCCGCACGGCGGCGGTTCTCCCCGCCGAAGTGACCGATGAGGAAGTACACCGGGATGAGCATCGCCTCGAAGCAGACGTAGAACAGCACGACGTCGCGCGCCGCGAAGATGACGACGACGAAGGCCTCCAGGGCCAGGACGAGCCCGGTGAACAGTGCCTGGCGGTCCGCGGGGACCTCGCCCCACGAGGCGAGCAGGACGATCGGTGTCAGGAAGGCGGCCAGAAGGAGCATGGCCAGGCCCAGACCGTTGACGCCCAGCGCCCACGACACCCCCATGGAGGCGATCCAGGAGCGGGTCTCAGCGAGCTGGACGGTGGAGCCCTGAGCCACGTCGAACTGCGCGGCTGCCCACACGCCCACGCCCAGCGTCGCCAGGGAGAACAGGAGCCCGATCGCACGGGCCTGCGCCCGCAGCGGCGGGACGAGGGCGAGCAGGAGCGCTCCCGCGAGGGGAACGAGGACCATGACGGTCAGCACGGGAAAGCTTGCGGCAAGTGTCTGCATGTTATGGCGTGTCCTCTCAGAACCTGCTCGCCAGGACGGCGACGAGAGCAAGCACGGATCCGATCATCATGTACGAGGCGTAGGAGCGTACGTTGCCGGTCTCGGTGCGGCGCACCAGCTGGCCCAGGCCTGCGGTGCCCTTGGCGAGCCCCTCGACCGCGCCGTCGACGACGTAGCGGTCGGAGGCGGAGGCAGCGATGACCAGGCCCTGACCCGGCCGCATGGCGACAGCCTCGTTGACAGCGTCCTGGTACATGTCGTGGCGAGCCGCCTCGACCAGGACGTTGCCAGGCTGAACCACGGTAGGAACCTCGCGCTTGGCGTACATCACCCAGGCAAGGACCGCCCCCAGCACGACGAGCGCCAGGGTGAGCGCCATGATGACCGGGACCGCCAGCACGGGCTCGCTGTGCTCGGCGTGACCGGTGACCGGCTCCAGCCAGGTGACGAAGGCATCGTTCACGCTCAGCAGGCCACCCAGGCCGACGGAGAAGACGGACAGGATGATGAGCGGGGCCGTCATGAGCCAGCCCGACTCGTGCGGGTGGACCTCACCCTCGATGTCCTTGTCAGTGGTCCACCGGGCCTGGCCGTGGAAGATCATGAAGAACAGGCGCGACATGTAGAAGGCCGTGAGCCCCGCGCCCAGCAGGGCCACCGTTCCCAGGACCCAGGGACGCGGGCCCTCGCCGATGAAGGCGGCCTCGATGATCTTGTCCTTGGACCAGAAGCCCGAGAAGGGCGGGATGCCCAGGATGGCGAGCCAGCCGATACCCATCGTCACCCAGGTGATCTTCATGACCTTGCGCAGCCCTCCGAAGCGGCGCATGTCCACCTGGTCGCTCATGGCGTGCATGACTGAGCCGGCTCCCAGGAAGAGCTGGGCCTTGAAGAAGCCGTGGGTCAGCAGGTGGAAGATGGCGAAGGCGTAACCGATCGGCCCCAGGCCGGCACCCAGCATCATGTAGCCGATCTGGCTCATGGTGGAGGCAGCCAGGACCTTCTTCATGTCGTCCTTGGCCATACCGATGAGGGCTCCGAGCACTAGCGTGATCGCGCCGATGACAGCCACGGCGAGCTGGGCGTCGGGCGCCCCCTCGAAGACGGCACCCGAGCGGACCATGAGGTAGACGCCAGCCGTCACCATGGTGGCGGCGTGGATCAGGGCGGAGACCGGCGTCGGGCCGGCCATCGCGTCACCCAGCCACGCCTGCAGCGGGAACTGCGCGGACTTACCGCAGGCAGCCAGCAGCAGGAAGAAGCCCGTGGCAGTGAGCCAGCCGGTGGACACGGCCCCGGACTGTGCGGCGGGAAGGACGTCGTTGAAGGCGACCGAGCCGATCTGGGAGACCATTGCCATCATCGCCAGCAGCAGGCCGACGTCACCGATACGGTTCATGACGAAGGCCTTCTTGGCGGCGGTGGCGTTCTCACGGCTCTTGGCCTGCTCAGCCTGCGGGGCGTCGGCGTCGGCGGTGTTCCAGAAGCCGATGAGCAGGTAGGAGGCCAGTCCCACGCCCTCCCAGCCGACGAACAGCACGATGTAGGAGCTGCCCAGCACGAGCGTGAGCATCGCGGCGACGAAGAGGTTGAGGTAGGCGAAGAAGCGACGGCGGTCGCGGTCGTGCTCCATGTAGGCCACCGAGTACAGGTGGATGAGGAAGCCGACGAAGGTCACCAGGACGACGAAGGTCAGGGAGAGCGGGTCCAGGCGCAGTCCGACGGTGACGTCGAGGTCACCAGCGCCGAACCAGCGCCACAGGTCGATCTCCAGGACACGGGCGTCAGCCGGCAGGCCGAGGACCTGGACCAGCAGGGCGATACCGATGCAGGCGTCCGCTGCGGCCGCGAGCAGCCCGAGCAGGTGGCCCCAGCGGTCGCTCGCCCGTCCTGACAGCAGCAGGATCGCCGCCGAGGCGGCCGGGACCGCGATGAGGAGCCAGGCCAGGCCCGCCAGGCCCGTTGCCGGCTCACCCGCGCCGACGACAGACTGCGCGGCGAGTGCGAGAGGAGTAGTCACGTCCTGTTCCCTCTCAGTTCTTGAGCAGGTTGACGTCGTCGACCGACGTGGACCTGCGGGTGCGGAAGATGGACACGACGATGCTCAGTCCCACCACGACCTCGGCGGCAGCGACCACCATGACGAAGAAGGCGAAGACCTGACCGGTGAGGTTGCCGTGCACGCGGGCAAAGGCCACGAGGACCAGGTTGACGGCGTTGAGCATGAGCTCAACGCCCATCAGCTCAATGAGGGCGTTGCGCCGAAGCAGCACCGTCAGGGCGCCAAGGGTGAACAGCACCCCGGCCAGGATGACGTAGGCAGTGACAGGGAGGGTCACTTCTCCTCCTCCTTCTCCTCGGCGGGGGCAGCCCCGTCCTTCTCGCCCGCCGCCGTCAGCGCGGCAGCGGCGACAGGCTGAGCGACGACCGGTGCGGCGGCTCCCGGCATCGAGGGCATACCGGACAGGGCGACGTCGGCGTCCTCCCGGCTGCGCACGCGTCCTGCGCGCTGAGCCGCGGCGTACTCAGGCGACACCTCAGCCAGCTCCAGGCCCTGGCCCCGGGCACGCAGCACACGCGGCACGGACTCCTCGACGGTCTCGCCCGAGGCAGAGACCGCCGGTGCGGCTGCGGTGTTGGTCGAGGCGTAGACACCGCTCATGGGCTTCTGGCCCGGGTGGGTGCCGTGCTCGGTGTAGGCCCGCATCTTGGCCTCGACCGTGGTGCGCTGGGTGACCTTGGCGCGGACGCGCTGACGGTGGGTCAGGGTCAGGGCACCCGTGGCTGCCACGATGAGCAGCAGCCCGGTCAGCTCCATGGCGACCACGTGCTGGCCGAAGAGCTCGGTGGCCAGGTCAGAGGGCGCGGCCGCCTGCCCCTGCTCCAGGCCGACGGCGTCAGGCAGCCTGGAGCGCCACACGGCGCTGCCCACCAGCACGGCCAGGCCCAGGCCGAACAGCGCGATGACCCACTTCGTGGTCGGAGAGCCGGCTGAGCCGACGGGCTCGTCACCGCCGACGCCGACCAGCATGACCACGAAGAGCACGAGGGTCATCACCGCACCGGTGTAGACGACGATCTGCGTGATACCGAGGAAGGGCGCCTCGTTGGCGACGTAGAGCACCGCCAGGGCGATCATGATCGCGATCATGTTGACCGCGGCGCTGACCGCACGCTTGGCGGTCAGCAGGCCGACGCCGCAGACCACCGTGACCAGGGCGACGACGGCGAACAGGATCGTCTCGCCGGTCGACACGGCACCAGTCTCGGTCAGGGTCGCAGGAAGGAGAGCGGTCAGGGTAGCCATCAGTGGACGGCCTCCTTCGCAAGGTCAGGTGCCGCCACCGTCTTGACGGTGGCGAGCGTGGGGTCCTCAGGACGGTGGGCACGGACCCAGTCGACCTGTGCCTGGGTGGCACCGGTGACGGCGCCACGGTAGTAGTCACCGTCCTCGGTGCCCTCGACCATGGGGTGCGGAGCGTCCAGGGCCCCCTCGGGCACGGGGGCCAGCAGGTCCTGCTTCTCGTAGATGAGGCCACCGCGGCTGGGACCGACGAGCTCGTCGATCTCGTGGGTCATGGTCAGGGCTCGGGTCGGACACGCCTCGATGCACATGCCGCAGAAGATGCAGCGCAGGTAGTTGATCTGGTAGACGCGGCCGTAGCGCTCGCCAGGCGAGTACTGAGCGCCGGGGGCGTTGGAGGCCGCCTCGACGTAGATGGCGTCCGCCGGACAGGCCCAGGCGCACAGCTCGCAGCCGATGCACCTCTCCAGGCCGTCGTCGTAGCGGTTGAGCTGGTGACGCCCGTGGTAGCGGGGCATGAGCACCGGACGGACAAAGGGGTACTGCTCGGTCACCGTCGGCCGGAAGATCGAGGAGATCGTCACTCCGTAGCCGGCCACCGGCGCGAAGACCCGTCCCAGCATCGAGGGGGCGTCCGCAAGCCACTGGTCGTGCTTGCTCTCTCCCCTCGGGCTCGGGGCGTGTGAGGTCTGGTCAGTCATCAGTTCCCTCCTGGACAGTCGTCACAGCGCTGGGGGTGGACGTCGCGGCCCCGGCCAGCACCGGCTGCGCCGGTGCCCTGCGGGCGCGTGGGGACAGGGGCAGGGACTGGCCCGGCAGCGGCGGGACGGGGAACCCACCTGCGAAGGCGTCCGTCTCCTCCCCCGGCGCGACGACGTCGTCGCGCGCCGTGGGCGCACCCTCGGTCTCGTCCTCGCTCTTGGAAGGCAGGAGGAAGAGGATGAGCATCGCCACCAGGAAGACCACTGCCAGGACCAGCAGCAGGCCCTGGGAGGAGACGTCCGTGAAGGCTCGGTAGCCCTGGACCACAGCCACCAGGACGAACCAGGCCAGCGAGGTGGGGATCAGGACCTTCCAACCAAGCTGCATGAAGTGGTCGTAACGGATACGCACCAGGGTGCCTCGGGTGACGATCATGAAGAGCATGACGCACCACACCTTGGCGATGAACCACAGCATCGGCCACCACCCGGTGTTGAAGCCGTCCCAGACGCTCGCGAGCAGGAAGGAGCGCCAGCCGCCGAGGAACAGGGTCACGCACACGGCGGAGACGTTGAACATGTTGATGTACTCGCCCAGGTAGTACCAGGCGAACTTCATCGAGGAGTACTCGACCATGTGGCCGGCGACGAGCTCACCCTCGGCCTCGGGCAGGTCGAAGGGCAGTCGGTTGACCTCACCCACCATCGAGATCACGTAGATGACGAAGCTGGGAATCATGGCCAGGCCCCACCACAGCCGCTCCTGGGCGGAGACGATCCCGGAGGTGGACATCGTCCCGGAGGCCAGGAAGACCGTGAGGATCGACAGGCTCATGCTCAGCTCGTAGGAGATGACCTGAGCAGCACTTCGCACCGCACCCAGCAGCGGGTAGGTGGAGTGGGAGGACCAGCCTCCGAGGATCAGGCCGTAGACACCGAAGCCGGTGATCGCCAGCACGTAGAGGACGGCGACGGGGAAGTCGGTCAGCTGCAACGGCGTGTGGTGGCCGAAGATCGACACCTCAGGGCCGAAGGGGATGACCGCGTAGATCATGAAGGAGCTGAAGGCCGTGATGAAGGGGGCCAGCAGGTAGATGAGCTTCTCTGCTCCCGAGAGCCAGAAGTCCTCCTTCATGATCAGCTTGACGGCGTCAGCGATGAGCTGAGGAAGGCCGAAGGGACCATTGACGTTGGGGCCGGGACGGGTCTGGATGCGTCCGAGGACCTTGCGCTCGGCCCAGATCGCGAGGATGACGCTGACGATGAGGAAGACCATGATGAACACGGCCTTGATGACAGACAGCCACCAGGTCTCCTCCGAGAAGTCCGCAGTCACACCTCCCGCCGTGGGCAGAGCCGTGGCAAGGCCCGAGGACAGCACAGTCGCGGTGTTCACCGGACCACCTCCGAGTGGCTTGAGGTAACTGGGGCAAGAGAGAGCGTGACGGCGTCGCCGTGGCCTGCGCCCAGGGTCTGACGCACGGTCGAGCCTGCCGAGCACTCGGGCAGCCATACCGTGCCGGCTGCCACGCCCCCGACGACGGCGGGCAGGGTGATCTCGCCGGTCACCGTGGCCACGGTCAGCAGCTCGCCACCGACCAGGCCCAGGCGCTGGGCAAGGTCCTCACCCACGCGCGCCACCGGCCGCAGCGCGGTCGCGGCCAGGAAGGGCTCACCGTCCTGGAGACGACCGGCGTCAAGCATCGGCTTGTGGGTGGCCAGCACCGCGTCCAGGCCGGAGACCGTGGACAGGCCGTCAGCCTGGGCCTCGGCGTCCTCACCCTGGGGCGCGTCAGCGGGAACGAAGGTGACCTCACCGCGCGTGCCCGCGTACAGCCCCAGACCAGCCAGCTCGCTGTGGAGCGTCTCCAGGCTGTCCACGCCCAGGTCCTCCCCCAGCTCCTTGGCCAGGGCCGACAGCACCTGGCGATCGGTACGGGCGCGGGAGACGTAGGCCTGGCCGAAGGGACGCACACGTCCCTCCCAGTTGACGAAGGTGCCGTTCTTCTCCACGGCCGGAGCGACCGGGAGGACGACGTCCGCGTGCTCGCTGACCTCGCTGCGGCGCACCTCCAGCTGGACGGTGAAGCCCGAGGCCGTCAGGGCGGCGCGTGCCAGACCGGGGTCCGGGAAGTCACGCAGGTCGACGCCGCCGACCACCAGGCCGCCGAGCTCGCCGTCGGTCAGAGCCGTCAGGATCTCAGTGGCGTCACGGCCGGGCTCCGCCGGCAGGGCCGGGTGCGCGTACAGACCGGTAGTGGACACGCCCCAGGCGTCCTGCACCTGCTGGCGGGCCTCGGCGTCGGCCACCGGGAAGCCGCCGGGGAGCAGACCTGGCAGCAGACCGGCCTCGATGCCGCCGCGCTCGCCGGCGCGACGCGGCACCCAGGCCAGCCGGGCACCCGTAGCCGTGGCCAGGGTGTCGACGACGGAGAGCAGGCCGGGCACAGCCGCGGCGCGCTCGCCCACGAGGATCGTGGCGCCGTCGCTCTTGAGCGCCTCGACGAGCTCGGGATGGGTCTGGCTGAGCGTGGCGACCGCGCGGGCCTCCTGACCGGGTGCGGTCAGGACCAGCTCGGCAGCCATCTTGCGCACGGAGCGCGAGGCCACCGTCGTGACGGTAGCGACCTTGAGCCCGCTTCCGCGCACACCCTTGCGCAGGCGCAGGAACAGCGAGCCGCACTCGTCCTCAGGCTCCAGGGCCACGAGCAGGACCTGCCCAGCCGTCTCCAGGCTGGAGTAGGTCACCGCGCCGAGCCCGGTACCGGCCACGCGGGCGGCCAGGAAGGAGTCCTCCTCCTTGGAGTGAGGACGCACGCGCTGGTCGATGTCGTTGGTGCAGGCCACGGTCCGGGCGAAGCGGGACCACGCCCAGGCGTCTTCCAGCGTCAGGCGCCCGCCGGGCAGGAAGCCGACCCCGCCGTCGGCCTTGGCAGCCTCCAGACCGCGCGCAGCGACGTCAAGAGCCTCAGACCAGCTGGTAGGAACCAGCTCGCCGGACTCCTCGTCGCGCACGAGCGGCATGGTGAGGCGGTCAGGCTGGGAGGACCAGGCGAAGCCGAAGCGGTCCTTGTCCGTGATCCACTCCTCGTTGACCTGCGGGTCGTTGCCGGCCATGCGGCGCAGCACCACACCGCGGCGCATGTCCACGCGCAGCGCGGAGCCGGAGGCGTCATGCTCGGTGACCGAGTCGGTAGAGACCAGGTCCATCGGGCGGGAGCGGAAGCGGTAGCGCGCGCTGGTGAGCGCACCCACCGGGCAGATCTGGATGATGTTGCCCGAGAAGTAGGAGGCGAAGGGACGTCCTGAGACGTCCAGGTCCTCACGACCCGGCCCGTAGACGGCCCCGTCGACGACACCGGGCTCACCCGAGGGGCCAGCCAGGTCAGCCTCAGGGGTCAGGTAGGCCTCTCCCCGGATGGACTGGGTGGACACGCCCGCCAGACCCTCTGGGTCGAAGAAGTCGAGCACGGTGGAGTCGAAGCGACCGATCTGCTCGCCGTACAGCCCGCCGGTGACCTCCCCATCGACGTGGCCAGCACCGCGGCCCTGCAGGGCGATGAAGGGGTCACCCGCGATCTGGTCAGCGAAGCGCACGCAGCGCTGGCACAGGATGCAGCGGTCGCGGTCCAGCAGGATGTTGCTGGTCAGTCGCAGCGGCTTAGGGAAGGTGCGCTTGACGTCCGTGAACCGGCTGGTGGCCTGCGCGCCGGAGGACATGAGCTCAAGCGCCTGGTTCTGGAGCGGGCACTCACCACCCTTGTCACACACCGGGCAGTCCAGCGGGTGGTTGATGAGCAGGAGCTCCATGGTGCCGGCCTGGGCCTTGGCGGCCACCGGGCTCGTGGCCTGGGTGGAGATCTCCATACCCTCCATAGCGGTCATGGCGCAGGAGGGCTGAGGCTTGGGCATCGGGCGCACGACGCCGTCACGCCCTGGCATAGCGACCTCCACCAGGCACTGGCGGCAGTTGGCCGACGGCGCCAGCAGCGGGTGGTCGCAGAAGCGCGGGATCCGCACGCCGATCTTCTCCGCGGCGCGGATGAGGAGCGTGCCCTTGGCGACCTCGACGGGGACGCCGTCGATCGTGATGTTGACCATGTCCACGTGGGTGTCAGTCATGTCTCACCGTGCGCTTTCAACGATGGAGGAGGCCGCGTAGGGGAAGAGCACGTTGGCGGCAGTGGTGTAGCCGGCCTCGAACTCAGAGCGGAAACGGGCGATGCCAGAGCGCACCGGCGTGGCAGCGGCGTCACCGAGGGCGCAGAAGGACCGGCCAGCGATGTTGCCTGCGATGTCCTCAAGCTTCTCGACGTCGCCAGGCAGGCCCTGACCGGCCTCCAGACGCAGCATGATCTGCCGCATCCAGTAGGTGCCCTCGCGGCAGGGGGTGCACTTGCCGCAGGACTCGTGCTGGTAGAACTCGGTCCATCGCGTGACCACACGCACCACCGAGACGGTCTCGTCGAAGACCTGGAGAGCACGGGTACCGAGCATCGAGCCCGCAGCGCCCACCGACTCGTAGTCCAGCGGGACGTCCAGCTCCTCAGGACCGAAGATCGGCACGGACGAGCCGCCGGGGACCCAGAACTTCAGCTCGTGACCCTCCCGGATACCACCGGCCATCTCGATGAGCTGGCGCATGGTGATCCCGAAGGGAGCCTCGAACTGCCCCGGGTTCCTCACGTGCCCGGACACCGAGAAGATGCCGTGCCCCTTGGAGCGCTCGGTCCCCATGGCGTTGTACCACTCGGCGCCGTGAGCCAGGATGCCGGGGACCGAGGCGATGGTCTCGACGTTGTTGACCACGGTGGGGCGGGCGTAGAGGCCTGCGACGGCCGGGAAGGGGGGCTTGAGGCGCGGGTGCCCACGGCGTCCCTCCAGGGAGTCCAGCAGCGCCGTCTCCTCACCGCAGATGTAGGCTCCGGCGCCGGCGTGGGCGGTGATGCGCAGCGGCTGGTTGCCGTCCAGGCCGAAGCCGGTGTCCAGCAGGCCGGAGTCGGTGGCCTCGTGCACGGCGTGCAGGAGGCGACGGTAGACGTGGGTGACCTCGCCGCGCAGGTAGACGAAGGCGTGGTCCCCGCCGATGGCGCGGCAGGTGATGGCGATGCCCTCGATCAGCGCCTGCGGGTTGGCCATGATGGTGGGGATGTCCTTGCAGGTGCCTGGCTCGGACTCGTCGGCGTTGACCACGAGGTAGCGCGGGCCCCCGTCAGGAGCGGGAAGGAAGGACCACTTCAGGCCTGTGGGGAAGCCTGCGCCTCCGCGTCCACGCAGGTTGGAGGCCTTGACGAAATTGACCAGGTCCTCGGCACTCATGGTCTTGGCCTTGGCCAGTCCCTCGTAGCCGCCGTTGGCGCGGTAGGCCTCCAGGGTCCACGAGCGCTCCTTGTCCCACATGTCCGTGAGCACCGGGGTCAGCGTGCCGGGAGCGGTGAAGGCGGGAGCCTGCGCCTGCTCGGTGGGAGTGGCGTTGTCGCTCACTTGCTCTCCTCCTTCGGGGCGGTCCAACCGTTGGCGCGCGCGAGCCGGAGCCCGAGCAGGCTGGCCTCGCCGGCACCCACGCCCTCGTCGGCGCGGCCGTCCTCGAAGCCCGCGAGCACGCGCTCGTTCTCACGGAAGGTCGGCAGCGTCTCGGGCCCGCGGGTGGGGGCCACGTCCTCACCGCGCTCCAGGCGCTGGATCATGTCGACGGCGGAGGCCGGGGTCTGGTTGTCGAAGAACTCCCAGTTGACCATGACGACGGGGGCGTAGTCACAGGCGGCGTTGCACTCGATGCGCTCGAGGCTGACACGCCCGTCCTGGCTGGTCTCGTCGTTGCCCAGTCCGGTGTGCTCGGCCACGGCCTGCCAGATCTCGTCGCCGCCCATGACGGCGCACAGGGCGTTGGTGCACACGCCCACGTGGTACTCACCGGCGGGGTGCCGACGGAACTGGCTGTAGAAGGTCGCCACGGCGGAGACCTCGGCCAGGGTCAGGCCCAGGGCCTCGGCGCACAAGGCGATGCCGCGGGGCGCGACGTAGCCGTCCTCGCTCTGGACCAGGTGCAGCATGGGGATGAGGGCGCTGCGCTCGTGGCCGGCGGGGTAGCGGGTCTTGATCTGCTCGATGTCGGCACGAAGACGAGCCTCGGTCTCAGGCGAGTAGCCGCCGTCGCAGGCCCGTCCCTCAGGAGCGGTGCCGGGAATCTGCTGGGTTGTCATCAGCGGTCCACGCCTCCCAGGACGGGGTCGATCGAGGCCAGCGAGGGCACGAGGTCGGCGATCATGCCGCCCTCGCCCATCATGGCCAGGGACTGCAGGTTGGAGTAGGAGGGGTCACGGAAGTGGACCCGGTAGGGGCGGGTGCCGCCGTCGGAGACGGCGTGGACGCCCAGGACGCCCTTGGCGTGCTCGACCGTGGTGTAGACCTGACCGGCCGGGACGCGGAAGCCCTGGGTCACCAGCTTGAAGTGGTGGATGAGGGACTCCATCGAGGTGCCCATGATCTCGCGCACGTGCTCCAGGGACTGCCCCTGACCGTCGGTGGCGATCGCCATGCGGGCGGGCCAGGCGATGGTGGGGTCAGCGACCATGGTCGTGTTGGAGGGGTCCTCACCACGGGCGGAGATCTCGTCGAGGCGGTCCAGGGCCTGGGAGATGATCTTCAGGGACTGGAAGCACTCGTCGAAGCGGACCAGCTGACGGTTGTAGCAGTCCGAGCGGTCGTAGACCGGGACGTCAAAGTCATAGGTCTCGTAGCCGCAGTAGGGCTTGATCTTGCGCATGTCCAGCGGGTAGCCGGCCGCGCGGATGCACGGACCGGTCAGGCCCAGCGCCAGGCCTGCCGCCAGGCTGATCTCGCCGGTGCCGATGAAGCGCGACTTCAGCAGCGGGTTGGCCAGGAGCAGAGCCTGCAGCTCCTGGACGTCGTTCTTGATGTCCGGCATGACCGAGCGCACGAACTCGCTGAATCCCTCCGGCACGTCCTGGGCCAGGCCACCGGGACGGATATAGGCGTGATTCATGCGCAGGCCCGAGACCATCTCGAAGGCGCGCAGGATGTTCTCACGCGCCCTGAAGGCGATGGTCAGCAGCGTCGTGCCGCCCAGCTCGTTACCACCGGTACCGATGGCGATGACGTGGGAGGAGATGCGGTTGAGCTCCATGAGGATCACACGCATGACCGTGGCCTTCTCCGGCACGTCGTCAGTGACACCGAGAAGCTCCTCCACGGCCAGCGCGTAGCCGACCTCCTGGAAGAAGGGCGCGACGTAGTCCATACGGGTCACGAAGGTCTCGCCCTGGGTCCAGGTGCGGTACTCCATGTTCTTCTCGATACCCGTGTGCAGGTAGCCAGTGCCGACGCGGACCTCGGTGACCTTCTCACCGTCGGTCTCCAGGACCAGCCGGAGCACGCCGTGGGTCGAGGGGTGGACCGGACCCATGTTGACCACGACGCGGTCGTGCTCAAGGCGGTCCGCCTCATCCCGTGCGGCGATCTGCTCGGCGATCTCGTCCCAGTCCCCGCCCTCGGCGGTCCACTGGGGGGCGCCGGCGGCCAGCGCGTCGGTGGCCGGGCCGGCAGCCCGGAACGTGGTGCTGTTCGCGGTAGTCATCAGCGGTACGACCTCCGGGTGTCAGCGGGCGGGGTGGTGGCGCCCTTGTACTCGACGGGGATGCCGCCGAGCGGGTAGTCCTTGCGCTGGGGGTGTCCTACCCAGTCATCGGGCATGGCCGAGCGAGTCAGATGCGGGTGCCCGTCGAAGACGATGCCCATCAGGTCCCAGGTCTCGCGCTCGTGCCAGTCGTCGCCGGGGTAGAGGTCGACGAGCGAGGGGACGTGCGGGTCGGAGTCGGGGCAGGTGACCTCCAGACGGACCTGTCGCCCGCCGTGGGTCAGGGACACCAGCTCGAAGCAGGCGTGCAGCTCGCGGCCGGCGTCGCCGGGGTAGTGGACTCCCGTCACGCCCAGGCACAGCTCGAAGCGCAGGTCCTGGTCGTCACGCAGGGGGCGCGCGACGTCGAGCAGGTGCTCACGGGCGATGAACAAGGTGAGCTGGCCGTGCTCGACGACGACCTTCTCAATCGCCTCGGCCGGTGCGACTCCCGCGGTCTCAAGGTCCTCGACGAGGATGTCGACGACCTCGTCGAACCAGCCGCCGTAGGGACGTGTGGCGGCCGGAGCCAGCGTCACGACCTGCTGGGTGCCGCCGTAGCCGGTAGTGTCCCCGGCGTCGGGGGCGCCGAAGTGGCCGGAGTGGGTCGAGACGACCTCCAGGCGCAGCTCGGGGCGCACGGCCTGGCCTGCCACCTCGGGCACGGCCGCAGCCGCAGCCGCGGCCTCGACCTCGGCGCCGGAGTCGGGGAGGGTGGTGTCGGTCATGCGAGCTGGCCCTTCATCTCGTGGATCGGGGTGGCCTTGAGGGCGGCGGCCTCCACGGCGCGCGCGATCTCCTCACGGTGCTTGAAGACAGGCCGGCGCTCGATCTGGCGGGTGAGCTCCAGCATGGCGTTGATGAGCATCTCCGGGCGCGGCGGGCATCCAGGCAGGTAGATGTCCACCGGGACGATGTGGTCGCAGCCCTGAACGATCGCGTAGTTGTTGAAGATACCGCCCGAGGAGGCGCACGCCCCCATGGAGATGACCCACTTGGGCTCGGGCATGGCGTCGTAGACGTTGCGCACGATCGGAGCCATCTTGTGCGAGACGCGTCCCGAGACGAGCATGACGTCAGCGTGACGCGGCGAGGCGCGGAAGACCTCCCAGCCGAAGCGCGAGAGGTCGAAGCGCGGGGCGGCCGTCGCCATCATCTCGATGGCGCAGCAGGCCAGGCCCATCGTGACCGGCCACAGCGAACGGGCCTGGGCCAGGGCGCCGAGCCTCTCGACGCTGGTGAGCAGGAACCCAGGTCCCTCGACAGACTCCTCCGCCTGCAGCCGCAGGTCCCCTCGCTTGGAGGGGATGGTCAGCATCTTCTCCCGGTAGGCCTTGTACTCAGTCTTGTCCATGCTGCTTTCTGCCTTTGCTCGTGCTGGTGGGGTCCCGGACCGAGGTCAGTCCCAGTCCAGCCCGCCGCGACGCCACTCCAGGACGTAGGGCACGGTGATGAGGGCGATGAAGACCAGGGCCGCGCTCAGGCCGAAGAAGCCGAGCTGGTGGAAGGCCGTGGCCCAGGGGTAGAGGAAGACGACCTCGACGTCGAAGATGATGAAGGTCATGCCAACCAGGTAGAAGGCGATGGGGAAGCGCCCGGACTCCGTGTTGGAGGGGGTGGGGTCGATCCCGCACTCGTAGTTGGCGGTCTTGACCTTGTTCTTCCGGTTCGGGCTCACGATGGCCGACAGCGCGAGACCGCCGACAGCCACGACGAGCGCGACCGCCGCCATGATGAGGAGCGAGACGAAGGGGTTCATGCTTCGGGCACCATCCCTTGTGAGGAGCCGGTTGACGACCGCTCAGGACAGAGCGGACCTCGCCCGACTCTACTCAGGCCGTCAGCCACTTCGCACCAGTCTCGGAGCCTGGCGGCCTTTTGGCGCGATGACGCCGGCCACCGGTCCCCCACCCCGGCTCCCTCCCCAGACGCCGACCCCCTATTTAGGCACAGTTTTCATCACGAAATATCTCAGTGTCTCCTGGCTCTCACTCTCCCCGACCTGCCGCGGAGCAGGACGTGGCCCACCTGCTGCCATGATGGGGCCATGAGCAGAGCCACCCTGTCCAAGGAGCCCCGCGAGGTCGCCGGCATGTTCGACGCTGTCGCGCGCCGCTATGACCTGACGAATGACGTCATGAGCCTGTGGCAGGTACGGATGTGGAGAGCAGTCACCCGTGCCGCCGTCGACGCCCGGCCCGGCACCAGGGTCCTGGACCTGGCCGCCGGCACAGGCACCTCCTCAGCCGAGTACGCGAGCGCCGGGGCCGAGGTCGTGGCCTGCGACTTCTCCACCGGCATGGTGGCCGAGGGCAAGCGTCGTCACCCGCATATCACCTTCGTCGCCGGCGACGCCATGGCCCTGCCCTTCGCCGACGCCTCCTTCGACGTCGTCACCATCTCCTACGGCCTGCGCAACGTCCAGGACACCACCCTCGCCCTGCGCGAGATGGCGCGCGTGACCCGTCCCGGCGGCCGGTTGGTGGTCGCTGAGTTCTCCACCCCCGTGCGGGAGCCCTTCCGGGACCTCTACCGCTTCTACCTGGGCACGGCCCTACCGGCGGCCGGCCGTCTGGTCTCATCCAACACCGAGGCCTACAGCTACCTCGGGGAGTCGATCCTGGCCTGGCCCGACCAGCACACCCTGGCCGGTCTCATCCAGGAGGCCGGCTGGTCCGACGTGGGGTACAAGAACCTGTCTGGCGGCATCGTCGCCGTCCACCGCGCCACTCGCCCCGCTGCACGCGCCAAGGCCTGAGCCCGTGCCCCCGATCCGTCTGGACGCCGCCGCGCTCCTCGACGGCCGTGCCGTCACCCCGCGCCTGAGCGTGCGCACCACGGCCCTGACCACAGACCAGGCCGACCGCCTGGGCCTCGTCGCTACCGCGGTGACGGAGGGGAGCAGCGAGGCAGCGGCCACCTCGTCCCCCGCCGCCCCTGACGCGCTGCTGCGTCTGGCCGCCGGCCAGACGCAGGTCACCTCCTGGGTCCGCTACGGCCGGGGGATGGTGGGGCTGGGACGCGCGCTGGAGCTTCACGCCCGCGGGACCGAGCGCATCGAGGCCCTGCGCGCGGCCTGGCGGCAGGTCGTCTACGCCTCGTGGTGGTCCGACCCCCTGGTACGTCCCGGCACCGGGCCAGTGGCCCTGGGGACGATCACCTTCGCCGCCAGCTCCCGGCAGGACTCTGTCCTCCTCGTCCCCCGCGTCCTCATCGGCGTCGACGACGACGGGGCCTGGCTGACGACCGCCGTGGCCGAGGGAGATGCTCATCCCCGGCCGGCCGAGGTGATCGAGGAGCTGCACGCCGCAGCAGCCGGTCAGGAGACCACGGCTGCTCAGCCGGGCAGCGCCGTCGTCAGCCCCGGCAGCCACGACCGCAGCACCTACCTCGGCTGCCTGTCACGGGTGCAGGAGCGAATGCGCGCAGGCGAGGTGGACAAGGTCGTCATCGCCCGTGACCTGCTCGTCCGCCCCCGCCAGACGCTGGGAGCCCCCGAGCTGCTGGCACGGCTGGCCCGGTCCTACCCCTCGTGCTGGACCTTCGCGGTCGACGGCATGGTGGGGGCCAGCCCCGAGCTGCTGGTCCGTCTGTCCGGACGACGTCTGGCCTCCCGGGTGCTAGCCGGCACGGCACGGCGCCGTGCCGGCGCGCCGGGCGAGCGTGAGCGTGAGGCCGCCCGCCTGGCGGCGTGGCTGGAGGGCTCGGACAAGAACAACCGTGAGCACGCGCTGGCTCGCAGCTCCGCGCTCCAGGCGCTGGAGCCGTTGTGCTCCGTGGTCCAGGCCCCACCGCGTCACGTCCTGACGCTGCCCAACGTCCTGCACCTGGCCTCCGACATCACCGGGGTGGTCGCCGGGGACACCGGCGCGCTCTCGCTCGTGGGCGCGCTGCACCCCACGGCAGCGGTCGGCGGCACCCCGACCCCTCAGGCGGTCGACGTCATCGAGACCGAGGAGCCGATGGACCGCGGCCGCTACGCCGGACCGGTGGGCTGGGTCGACTGGCACGGCGAGGGCGAGTGGTGCATCGCGCTGCGCTCAGGCCAGATGAGTGCCGCCGCGGCCGGCCCCGAGGACCCCGTACGGGTGTTCGGAGGCGGGGGCATCATGCCCGACTCCGACCCCTTGGACGAGCTGGCCGAGACCGAGGCCAAGATGCGTCCGATGCTCCGGGCCCTGGACGCGCCAGCCACCTCCCGCTAGCTCGCACGGCAGTGCCCCGCCGTCCTCGCGGCGGGGCACTGCCGAAACCGGGTGCGAGCGGGTCAGGAGTCCTCACGCTCGGCCAGGGTGGCCTCGACCTGCTGCTCCTGCCCGGAGCGCACGATGGTCAGGGTGACGGTGTCACCAGCCGAGTACTGGCGTACGAAGCCGGTCAGGGCCGCGGCCTGGCTCGTGGCCTTGCCGTCGATCGCCGTGATGACGTCCCCCTGCTTCAGCCCCGCCTTGTCCGCCGGGGAGCCGGACTCGACCGAGCCGACCTGCGCACCCGCACGCGTGACGTCACCGGCCCGAGCGGCGCCGTCGCCGATGGAGACCCCGAGGTAGGCGTGAGTGGCCTTACCTGACTCAATGATCTGGTTGGCCACCTTGGTCGCCAGGTTTCCGGGAATGGCGAAGCCGAGGCCGATCGAGCCGGAGGTCTCACTGACCTGGGCGATCGAGCTGGTGATCCCGATCACCTTGCCGGTCTCGTCGAAGAGCGGTCCACCAGAGTTGCCCGGGTTGACGGCCGCGTCGACCTGGATGGCGTTGGTATAGGTCTGGGAGGTGACCCGGGTCTGGGGGCGGAGAAGCTGCTCCAGGCCCTCAGGCAGCCCCGTAGAGCCCTCGGACTGGGTGGAGTCGTCAGTCTCCTCCTGGGTCGTGACCACCGGACGGTTGACGGCGGAGACGATGCCGGTGGTCGCGGTCGAGGACAGGCCCAGCGGGTTACCGATCACCATGACGTCCTGGCCGGTGACGACCTGGTCGGAGTCGCTGAACTGGGCGACGGTCAGGTCGCTGGGGGCCCCGGAGAGCGTGATGACGGCGAGGTCGGTGGCAGGGTCCGTGCCCGCCAGCTCGGCGGCGTAGATCCGGCCGTCAGCCAGGGTCACCTGGATCTGCGAGGCGCCGGCCACCACATGGTTGTTGGTCAGCACGTGGCCGGAGGAGTCGTAGACGACGCCGGAGCCCACCGCCGTACCCGCAGAGGTCTTGACGGTGATCGAGACCACCGAGTTCGCTACCGCGTTGGTCACCGCCTCCCAGTCCGGGGCCGTGCCGTTGGAGGAGACCGTCTTCGTCGTCGCCCCTGTCGCCACCGACGTCGGAGCCGAGGCCGTGCGTGAGCCCGACGGGCCGTCCCACGCGTGCATCATCGCTGCGGTGCCGCCCGAGGCGAGGAGCGCAGCAGCCAGGGTCGCGGCGATGACGCCTGGCCAGCCCGGCCCCCGGCGGCGCGAGCGGTCCTCGCCTGCCGGCCCGCCGTAACCGGGCACGTCCTGCCCGCCACCGGCGCCACCGCCGTAGGCGGCCGTGGCGTAGACGCTGTCGGCCGTCGTCTGGGCGTAGCCGGCTGCCGGCACCGGGCTGGCGCCGTAGCCCTCGCCGGCCGGTGCCGATCCCGCCGAGGCCAGGGATCCGGTCTGGAAGGTCGCGGTAGCCGCCGTACCCGCCGCCGCGCCGGCCTGGACAGGGGCGGGCTCGGGCGTGCCGACGCTGGGGTAGGTGTACTGCGGGGCTCCGGTCGCCGCCTGCCAGGACCCGGAGGCTCCTTCCGCCACGCCGCCTCCCCACGGGCTCGCGCCGGAGGTCTGGCGCGTGAAGGAGTAGCCCGCCGGAGCGGAGGGCACCGAGGTGTAGGGGCCCACCCCCTGAGGCTGCTGGGTACCGGCCGTGGCAGCAGGACCCGGCACCGGCGGCTCCGAGGCGCTCACAGCACCAGGGGCCGGGGTCGGCTGCGGAGAGGGAGAGGAGTCGGAGGGCTGCACGCCCCCGGAGTGAGAGTCCTCAGGCCGAGCCTGGCCCGCACCGGTGACGTCGTTCGTGCTCATGTGTCCTCCTTAGGCCTAGGCCCTTCCAGCAAACGACTTCAGCCAACACCCGCCTTCTGGAATGTGTCCGATGCTCTTCTGGAAGTTTTCTGTGAACACGACGGTCAGGCCGTGCGGACGTGCACCACGCTCACACCCTGCACAGGCTGTCTCAGGACCTCCTGCAGCCGCACCACGGTGCCGACCTCCTCGACCCGCGCCCCCAGGGCACGCGCGAGCCCGGGAACCTGCTCAGCCTGAGGGGTGGAGAAGAAGCGGTCCATCTGCTCAGGCGGCGTCACCGCCGGGTACTCCAGCGTGGAGAAGATCGCCCCGCCCCGGGTGTCCACGACCACCACCTGCAGGTCAGGCTCCTCCTCGTGCAGCCCTCTCCCCAGGCTCATGGCGTCGTGCAGGAAGGTCAGGTCCCCCACCAGCGCGCGCACCGGCTCACGCCAGGCGTGCCACACGCCGGTGGCCGTCGCCAACGTGCCGTCGATCCCTGCCAGCCCACGGTTGGCGACAGCCCGCGGCGCGCGTCCGGTAGCAGGAGGTGCCAGGCGGTCCAGCAGACGGATCGACATCGACGAGCCCACGACGAGGCGGGGCACCGTCTGCCCACCGCCGGCCCCCGCACCCGTCCGCGGCAGGCAGGACTCCCACACAGCCAGCGCGACCGAGCCCGCGCCCAGCCCGTCCTCGGGCTCCAGCGCTGGCAGGTCCGCTACCGCCTGGCGCCACTGCTCAGCCCACCTCCTCGTGGCAGGACGCAGCCCCAGCCCACGGGCCAGACCTTGCGCTCCCCCGGTGCACAGGGGACCGGTACCGGCCTGGGTGGGGCTGACCCACGCGGCGCTACCAGCCACGTCCGTCCAGCGCGCCGTGGAGGTGACGACGTCGACAGGCACGTCCTGCCGGGCCAGCAGGGCGCTGACCGGGCGGCTGAGGCTGGGGTGCCCCAGGACGACGACGTGCTCGGCCTGGGCCGCGAGCCGGATCCCTTCCTCGCTCGCCAGCAGCTCGGCGTAGCGCGTCAGGGCCATCGCTCCCCCGCGTGCCCCGGAGGTCGGCTCCGCCAGGAGGGGCCATCCCAGGTGCTCGGCGAGCTCACGCGCGGCCGGGCCTACGCCGTCGACGCTGTCACCCGCCACCACGATGCCGCGCTCCGTAGGTCCTCCACCTCCGTGCGACCTTCGCGCCGGACGAGGCTGGTAGCCGCCGGCCTGCAGGGGGTGGTCCGTGCTCGTCCCGCCCCAGCGGCCGGCGCCCTGTCCCGCCGCCGCAGCAAGGGCCTCCTGCAGGAAGGCGGCAGCCTCGCCGTCGTCGTCAGCGGGCAGGGACAGCGGAGGGCGGAAGCGGATGTTGACCTGGGCAGGGCCTGGGTCGTTGGTGAGCCACCCTCGCGCCGCCTCGACGGCGCGGCGCACCTGCCCACCGGTCGCCGCCGCCGCGCGGTCCGGCCCCAGGTCCGCGCTGAGGTCGGCCGGCAGGTCGACGACGGCACGCACCGCACGGCCAAAGACACCGGTCTGCTCGGTGGTCTGGTTCGCGCCCGTACCGACCAGCTCGTGCGGGCGGTCGGCCGAGATGACGAGCAGGGGGACACCGGCAGCGTCAGCCTCGGCCACGGCCGGGTGCAGGTTGGCCACGGCCGTGCCCGAGGTCGTGATGACGGCGGCCGGGCGGCGCCAGTCGTCCACCAGGGCCGCGCGGGCGATACCCAGCGCCACAAAGCCCGCGCTGCGCTCGTCGACGACGACGCGCACACGTACCAGCCCCGCCTCCTCGGCGGCTGCCAGGACCGGGACGAAGGGGGCGCTGCGCGAGCCCGGAGCCAGGACGACGTCGCGCACTCCCAGCCGGACCAGGCTGAGCACCACCTGGAGCGCGGCGTGGAGCGAGGGCGGCAGCGTCGTTCCCGTCCCGTCCTCGCCCGCTGCCCGAGGTGGCTGCGTCGTGCTCACAGGGTCAGTCCCGCCACGGCCGCACCGGGCTCGCTGGCCTCCTGCTCCCGGCGCGCCGCGAGCGCCCCGAGCATGTGGACCAGCCGGGTCTGCCACCTCGCGGCGAGCTCGTGGTCAGCCGTCTGGGCCGTGAGCATGGTCTGGGAGACGTGAGCGGGACGCACCTCCAGCTCACCGCCGCGCGGTACCAGCGAGGGGACGGCGAGGTCAGCCTCGAACAGGCTCACGGTGCCCAGTCCGCAGGCTCCTGCCAGGCCGGGCAGGGCCGCGGCCAGCCTGAGGCCTGCCGCGATACCGATCGAGGTGTCCAGGGCTGAGGAGACGACGGCGGGCAGCCCCAGGCGCTGCGCCAGCGCCAGGGCCCGGCGCACCCCGCCCAGCGGGGCCACCTTGAGCACGACGACGTCAGCGGCCTCCTGCCTGGCCACCGCCAGCGGGTCGGCAGACAGACGCACGGACTCGTCCGCGGCGATCGGGACGCTGACGGCCCTGCGCAGCCTGGCCAGGTCCTCCACGTCAGCACAGGGCTGCTCGGCGTACTGCAGGCCTCCAGCGGCCTTGTTCATCACCGGCAGCGTCGCACGGGCGGTCTCCAGGTCCCAGGCGGCGTTGACGTCCACGCGGACGGCGCCCTCGGGCCCCAGCGCGGCACGTACCGCGGCCAGGCGCTCCAGGTCACCAGCCACGTCGTCAGAGGTACCCGAGACCTTGACCTTGGCGGTCGTGGCCGCAGAGGAGGAGACCAGGGTGTAGGCCTGCTCGGCGGGCAGCAGCGGGACGGTGACGTTGACCGGGACCGTGGTGCGGTGGGTCGGCAGGTCCGAGACGCCTTGGACGGCCTGCTCCAGGGCGCTGGCCAGCCACGGGGCGCTGGCGGCGGCGTCGTAGCTCCAGAAGGGCGCGACCTCCCCCCAGCCAGCGGGCCCGTGCAGGGCGACGCCGTCGCGGCGCACGATACCCCTGAAGGACGTGCGCATCGGCAGGTCCCACACCACGACGCGGTCCACCTCCGCGAGCAGGCCCGTGGGGTCGGCACGGCGCAGCTGGTCCAGGTCGAGCTCGCCGGCAGCACGGACAGGCTCGTCAGCACTGAGGAAGGTCTGACTCGTCATGGCCGCCAGGATAGTCGTAGGCCCCATGACGACGCCGGGAGAAGGGGGCGGGACCGCCGGCTCAGTCCCCCAGGGTGGCCACCATGACGGCCTTGATGGTGTGCATCCGGTTCTCCGCCTGGTCAAAGACGATCGACCTGTCGGACTCGAAGACCTCCTCGGTCACCTCCAGCCCGTCCATGCCCGTGGCCTGGTAGATCTCCTCACCGATAGCTGTCTGGCGGTTGTGGTAGGCGGGCAGGCAGTGCATGAAGCGAGCCTGGGGACCGGCAGCCTCCATGAGGGCGGCGTTGACCTGGTAGGGGCGCAGCACGGCGACGCGCTCGTCCCACACCTCCTTGGGCTCACCCATGGACACCCAGATGTCGGTGTGGACGAAGTCGACCCCGGCCACCCCCTCGGCCACTGACTCGGTCAGCGTCATCCGGGCACCGGTGCGCTCAGCCACCGCGCGCGCCTGGGAGACGCACTCCTCGTCCGGCCACAGGGCCCGGGGAGCCACGACGCGCACGTCCGCCCCGATCATCGCACCGTTGACCAGCAGGGAGCGGCCCATGTTGAAGCGGGCGTCACCGACGTAGGCGTAGGAGATCTCCCCGGACGGCTTGCCCGCGTGCTCGATCATGGTCAGGGAGTCGCACAGCATCTGGGTGGGGTGCCAGTCGTCCGTCAGCCCGTTCCACACCGGCACACCGGACAGCTCGGCCAGCTGGACCACCTTGGACTGCTCGTCACCGCGGTACTCGATGCCGTCAAACATGCGCCCCAGCACCCGGGCGGTGTCCGCCACGGACTCCTTGTGGCCCATCTGGGAGCCAGAGGGGTCGAGGTAGGTGGTTGAGGCACCCTGGTCGGCCGCAGCCACCTCGAAGGAGCAGCGGGTGCGGGTGGAGGTCTTCTCGAAGATGAGGGCGATGTTGCGCCCGCGCAGGTGCTGAGTCTCACGCCCGGCCTTCTTGTCCGCCTTGAGACGGGACGCCAGCTCGATGAAGGCCATCCACTCCTGCGGGGTGAAGTCACGCTCACGTAGGAAGGACCTGCCCCGGAGGCCAGCCAGGACCTCAGGGGCCGGCTCCGGGAGGAGGAGGACGGGGCTTGCGGGGTTCATGGTCACGGACGGCCCTCTCAGTCACGGGTCAGCGGCGCCCCGGGGCGCCGCCAGCTGCTGGCGCCCCGGCAGCACGTGCCGGGCACCGTGTGTGCCCCCAGTATGGCTCATCTGGCCCCCGGCACAGGCTAGGGTGTCCACGTCGTCGAGCCGAGGCTCACTGGCAGGCACCGGTGCCTCAGCACAGTCAGCGGGCTCCCGGTCCGTAGCCGTACCCGCAGGAAGGAGCCCGTCCCGTGTCAGCGGTCGGATGGATCCCGGTCAATGGAGCACGTACGCCCGGGCTGCCCACCGGACCTGGAGGTGCCGGCCCCAAGGCGCACGCGGACGTGCGTGTGTCCAACATGTCCCTCCTGCTGCGCCGCCTCCATGACGGGCCGCCGCGCTCACGCACCGAGCTCGTGCGCGAGACCGGGCTGTCCAAGGCCACGGTCTCTACCCTCGTGGCCGAGCTGTGCGCCCGCGGGCTGGTCAGTGAGGACGCCCCGGACCTGTCGGGAGGCGTGGGACGGCCCAGCACCGCCCTGCGCGTGAGCAGGCGGGCGGTAGCCGGCATCGGGGTGGAGATCGGCATCGACTCGCTGCTGCTGACGGTGGTGGACCTGTCGGGGCAGGTGACAGGGCAGGAGTCTCACCTCATCGCCGATCCCCTCCGCTCCTTCACTTCCGTCACCGACCAGCTGGCGGCCCTGGTGGCCGCGCAGCTGGAGCGGCTGCACGCCCAGGGCACCAGCGTGCTGGAGGTCGTCATCGCCCAGACCGGCGCGCTGGACTACGCCACGGGAACGGTGCGCTTCTCCTCCTCCCTGGGATGGCACGACGTCCCCCTGCTGGAGCAGGTACGCCAGGACCTGACCCACCACCTGCCGAGTGAGGTGGCGATGCCGGGGCTGACCATGGAGAACGACGCGAAGCTCGCCGCCCTGGCGGCCTACGGTCCCTACGCCAGCCAGGGCATCCTCCACCTGCTCTGCCTGTCCGGCGGCGAGGGGATCGGCGCCGGCATCATCGCCGACGGGCACCTCCTGCGCGGGTGGTACGGCTCGACCGGGGAGGTGGGGCACATGCCGGTGGAGCCTGGCGGCCAGGTCTGCCGCTGCGGGCGCCGCGGCTGCTGGGAGACGCTCATCGGGCTGGACACCATCACCTCCGTCTACCCCGGCGACGACCCCGTGCACGATGAGTCCCTGTCCCGGGCGCAGCGTATCGTCGTGCTGCGCCAACGCTTTGACGACGGCGATACCCGCTTGATCGCCCGCCTGGCCCAGGTCCAGCAGGACCTGGAACGCGGACTGGCGATCCTCGTCGACGTCCTCAACCCACAGGTCATCGTCCTGTCCGGCTGGCTGACGGCCTTTGGCGACGTCCTGCTCGCACCGACCGCGAGCGCGCTGGACTCCCGGCGCCTGGACGAGCGGCCAGGGGTCCAGCTGGTCTCCTCCGCCCTGGGCCCCTGGGCACCCTCCCTGGGGGCCGCCCTGGTCGCCCTGGAGCCTGTGCTGGCCGACCCCACGGTCCTGGGCGGCAAGGTCTGAGGGACCGTCCCTGCCCCTTGCACGACCCTGGTCGTCAGGCCTCCGTCCCGTCCGTCCCTCCCGCCACCCGCGACCGGGAGCGCGTGTGCCGGAGCGGCCGAGACGAGGTGGGAAAGCGGCCGTGGAGACGGGCGGACACGACGACGCAGAAGCGACGGCCGTACGCGCTCTCAACTTTCCTCCCCCGTACACCTAGCGCGAACGACGATCATGCTGTAGTTTGTTCGTAACCCGAAATATTCAGCCCGAAGGAGTGCTGATGGAGCCTCAGGCCCATGGACGCGACGACGCCGCAACCGGTACAGGTCGCCTCACTCTCCCCGTGCAGACCGGCATGGACGACGCCGTGCGCGCCCTCATGACGCGCCTGGGCGCGGACGCCGTGCGTAACTCGGACGGGACCGAGCTGCCCGAGCTCGTGCACGAGCTGGCCGCCAAGGTCTACTCGACCTACTTCGTCGGGCGCGGGGACAACGCGTGGGCGGACGCCCACCCCGACGAGGCCACCCGGATCTTCCTGTCCTCCGACCGCGTGGTCGCCGCCGATGACACCCCTCTCGCCATCGACCTGACCGCCTCCTGGTTCGCCGAGCAGGTCGCCCCCGACACCACCTGCGACACGAGCCGCTGGTGGCAGGCCTATGACCGGACCCTGGGCGAGCCCCTGCCGGCCTCGGCCTGGCGCCTGGAGGAGGACGGCCACACGGTCACGGTCCTCTCCCCCGTCCCCGGCCACGCCTACACGCTCAGCTACCTGGCGACCCAGACCTGGGACCCCACCCAGATGTACAACTACCTCACCAACGGCTGGGAGTCAGACCCTACCCGGGTGAAGGAGAAGCCCTTCGACGTACGCCATGAGGCCACCTGGGCCCACGTGCGCGAGCACCTGGACAGCTGGCTCCAGGACCACCCCGAGGTCGACGTCGTCCGCTTCACCACGTTCTTCTACCACTTCACCCTCGTCTACGGCCCTGACGCCAAGGAACGCTTCGTGGACTGGTTCGGGTACTCCGCCTCGGTGTCCGTGCCAGCGCTGGAGGCCTTTGAGGCCGAGTACGACTATCAGCTCACGCCCGAGGACTTCGTTGACGCCGGCTACTACAACTCCCCCTTCCGCGTGCCCTCTCGCGCCTTCCGGGACTGGATCAGCTTCCAGCACCGCTTCGTCACCTCCCGCGTGCGCGAGCTGACCGACGCCGTCCACGCCGCCGGCAAGGAGGCGATGATGTTCCTGGGGGACAACTGGATCGGCACCGAGCCCTACGGGGAGCACTTCGGTGACACCGGCCTCGACGCCGTCGTAGGGTCAGTGGGATCGGGCGCCACCTGCCGCATGATCGCCGACATCCCGCACGTGCGCTACACCGAGGGCCGCTTCCTGCCCTACTTCTTCCCCGACGTCTTCCACCCCGGCGGGGACCCTGTGGCTGAGGCCAACGAGTCCTGGCTCCAGGCCCGGCGTGCGATCGTGCGCTCCCCGCTGGACCGGATCGGCTACGGCGGATACCTCTCCCTGGCGGTGGAGCACCCTGACTTCATCGACCGGGTGGAGGAGATCATCGCCGAGTTCCGCTCGATCCACACCCGCAGCGGTGGCCAGCGCCCCCTCGCCGCACCCTTCAAGGTCGCCGTCATCAGTTCGTGGGGCCGTCTGCGCTCGTGGATGACCCACATGGTGGCCCACGCCCTGTGGTACCGCCAGACCTATTCCTACATCGGCGTCCTGGAGGCGCTGTCCGGGCTGCCGCTGGACGTCACCTTCCTGTCCTTCGACGACCTGCGTGCCGGGGTACCCAGCGACGTCGGTGTCCTCATCAACGCCGGAGGCGCGGGCACGGCCTTCTCCGGAGGCCGCGAGTGGGACGACCCGGCCCTGGTCGAGGCTGTCAACAGCTTCATCGCCCGCGGCGGCGGCCTCATCGGGGTGGGCGCGCCCTCCGAGCACCCACGCGACGGCGTCACCTTCCAGCTGGCTGACGCCCTGGGCGTGGACCGCGAGATCGGCTGGGGCCTGAGCACCAACCGGCCCCTGCAGGTCGAGCGGGAGCACTTCATCACCGCGGACCTGACCACCGGCTTCGACGACGGCGAGGGAACTCCCGACGTCGTCGTCACCGGGCACCGTACCCAGGTCCTTGACGCAGCCGACGGCCAGGTCCGGCTGGCCGCGAGCACCTTCGGCGCCGGCCGCACCGTCTACGCCACCGGCCTGCCCTACAGCACCGACAACTCCCGGCTGCTGCACCGCGCGGTCTTCTGGGCAGCAGGAGCAGAGTCAGAGCTCGAGCAGTGGATCGCCTCCGACCCACGCGTGGAGGTCGCCATCTACCCGGGCGGCCAGGTCCTGGCCGTCAACAGCTCCATGGAGCGTGTGACAGCTACCGTCCCTGCGCCCGACGGCCCTCGTACCATTGTCCTAGAGGCAGGAGGTCAGCAGTGGCTGACGGGCGACGAAGCCTGAAGCCCCACCACGACCAGCCTCACCACGCGGGCGCTGCGCCCGTCTGTCTCCCAGCACCCTACAAGCTCCGGCAACGCTGCCGGGAACACACCGAGAAGGAACATCCCATGAAGAAGACCATGCTCGCCTCCCGTCGCCAGGTCCTGGTCGGTGCCACGGCCACCGCAGCCGTGCTCACCCTGGCCGCCTGCGGCAAGGACTCGGACTCGGGCTCGAAGAGCTCGTCCGCCTCCACGGACAGCTCGGAGGACTCCTCCGGCGCCGTGACCATCACCTACTGGCACCGTCTGCCCGACAAGGACGGTATGACCAAGGTCGACGACATCATCGCCATGTGGAACAAGGAGAACCCTGACATCCAGGTCAAGGCCACCAAGTTCGACGGCGCGGCCCCGGAGTCCTACACCAAGATCGCCCAGGCCGTGAAGTCAGGCGAGGCCCCGGACCTGGCTCAGGTCGGCTACGGCGAGATCGCCGCGGAGTACCTGGCCGGCGACCTGGAGGACGTCTCCGCCGAGCTCGCCGAGGGCGGCTACGAGAAGAACTACGCCTCCGGCCCCATGGGCCAGTGCAAGCTGGGCGACGTCGTCGTGGGCCTGCCCCAGGACACCGGCCCGCTCGTCTACGTCTACGACAAGGCCGCCTTCGACGCCCTCGGTATCACGGCCCCCAAGACCTGGGCGGAGCTCAAGGAGTCCGCCAAGACCGCCAAGGCGGCTGGCAAGTACATCGCCTCCTGGCAGGGCGACGAGACCGGCTACCTCATGTCCGGCCAGGCCGCTGCCGCCGGCGCCACCTGGTACCCCGTCAAGGGTGACGCCTGGGGCGTGGACTGCGAGTCCGCCGAGTCCGCCAAGGTCGCCACGGTCTACCAGGAGCTGCTGGACGAGGAGCTCATCTTCGTCCCCTCCGACGGCCGCTGGGGCGACGCCTTCGCCACCGCCCTCAAGGACGGCACCCTGATCGGCACCGTGGCCGCAGGCTGGGAGCCCGGCTTCATGCTCGGGGACCTCGGCGTGGAGGAGACCAGCTGGCAGGTGACCCACCTGCCCACCTTCGACGGCGTGAGCAAGAACGCCACCGGTGCTGACGGCGGCTCCGCCGTCTGCGTCATCAAGGGCTCGAAGAACAAGGCGGCGGCCCTGAAGTTCGCCGACTGGTTCAACCGCCAGGTCCCCGGGCTCGTCTCCCAGGGCCTGGTCGTGGCGGCCAACACCGAGGCACCAGTCACCCCCGACTCGCTCAAGAAGCTGTGGGGCGGACAGGACGTCTACGGGTTCCTCGCCGAGGCCAACGCGACGATGAACCCCGACTTCGCCTACTGCCCGACCTGGCCGAGCGTCACGGCCGCCATGAACGAGACCGGCGGCAAGGTCACCACGGGCGAGGCCAAGGTCGCTGACGTCTTCGCCGCGGCCCAGGAGACCTCTCTGTCCAGCCTCAAGGAGGCTGGCGTCTCCGTGGCGGAGTGAGCCTGTGAGGGTGGGGCCGGGGCCTGTTCCCCGGCCCCACCCTCCACCACACCGCTGACAGCACCTGACACCCGACACGAGCAGAAGGACCCTGATGAGTACGCCAGCTCCCGCGCCACAGGCCGCCAACGTGCGCGCGATCAAGGCGAGACGACGCCGCGCCAACGTCTACGGCTGGGTGTTCTCCGCCCCCTTCACCGTCCTGTTCGCGATCACCTTCGCGGTGCCGATCCTCGTCTCCCTCTACCAGGCCTTCTTCACGACCAAGGCGGCCGGGGGCCTGTACGGCGGCGGGGAGCGGGTGACCTCCTTCGTAGGGCTGGCCAACTTCCAGGCCGTGATCACCTCCGGGACCTTCTGGTCAGGCATGGAACGGGTCCTGCTCTACGCCGCCTTCCAGATCCCGGTCATGATTATCTCGGCGCTCGTGCTGGCGCTGCTCCTGGACTCCTACCTGGTCAAGCGCGTCACGGTCTTCCGGCTGGGCTACTTCCTGCCCTATGCGATTCCCGGCGTCATCGCGGCGATGGTCTGGCTCTACATCTACTCCCCTGAGCTGGGGCCGCTGTCCGACCTTACCGGTATCAACTTCTTCGGCCACCACGTCATCCTGGGCTCGATGGCCAACATCACCACCTGGACCTTCACGGGCTACAACATGCTGGTCTTCCTCGCGGCGCTCCAGGCCATCCCCACCGACCTGTACGAGGCCGCGCGACTGGACGGCGCCAGCGGGTTCCAGATCGCGACACGCGTCAAGGTCCCCATGCTCTCGGGCGCGGCCCTGCTGACTGTGCTGCTGTCCATCATCGGCACCATCCAGCTGTTCAATGAGCCCACCATCATGGCCAGTTCCCAGAGCTGGATGGGTAAGAGCTACACGCCGATGATGATGGCGTACAACACGATGATGACCTCACCCGGTGACCCCCACATGGCCTCGGCCATCTCCATCGTCATGGCCGTGATCGCCGGCCTCCTTGCCGCCGTCTACGCCCTGGTCCAGACCCGACTGGGAGACAAGTGAGGACATCATGAGCGCTTCCTCCCGCCTGCTCGGCAGGCCCCGCACCGCCCGGCTGGCTGACGGCCGCGAGTACCGGCCCTCCACCTCCTCCCACGCCCGCAGCGTCGAGCCCTCCACGCTGGCTAAGTGGGTCACCCGGATCATCCTGGTCCTGGTCCTGCTGTACTTCCTCTTCCCCCTGTACTGGCTCATCATCTCAGCCACGAAGACCAACGCCGACCTCAAGGACGGATCACTGTGGTTTGCCTCGATCAACATCAGGGCCAACTACGACGCCCTCATCTCCTGGACCGGAGGCATGTTCTGGCGCTGGGTGGCCAACTCGGTGCTCTACTCCACGGCAGCCGGGATGATCGGCACGCTGGTGTCTGTCATGGCCGGGTACGGAATCTCCAAGTTCGCCTTCCGCGGCTCAGGCGCCCTCCAGCTGGCTGTCCTGGGCGGGCTGCTTCTGCCCATCGCCCTGCTGACCATCCCGCTGTACATCGTCATGCACACCCTGGGGCTGACCGACACCATCTGGTCCATCATCATCCCCAGCTGCGTCAGCCCCTTCGGGGTCTTCCTAGGACGGATGTACGCCGCCACCTCCGTGCCTGACGAGCTGCTGGAGGCCGCACGGATCGACGGCGCCGGTGAGTTCCGCATCTTCTTCACCATGGTCCTGCGCATCCTGGCGCCAGCGATGGTGACCATCTTCCTGTTCATCTTCGTGGCCACCTGGAACAACTTCCTGCTGCCGCTGATGATGGTGACCAACAACGTCGAGCTCAAGCCTGTGACCCTGGGCCTGTACGGTATGATGTCCTACTTCGATCCGACCTACGGCGCCGTGCTCCAGGGCGCGCTGCTCGGCGTGCTGCCACTCGTCATCCTCTTCCTCTTCCTCCAGCGCTACTGGAGGGCCGGTCTGACGGCAGGGGCCGTCAAGGGCTGAGCCGCACCGTGCTTCATCCGTCCCCCACCTGCGACAGAAGGTAGTCATGATCCACTTCGGAACCGGCGGCTGGCGAGCCGTCATCGGAGACGAGTTCACCCGTGCCAACGTCAGGCTCCTGACCCAGGGGCTGGCCAACCGCGTCCTGTCCGAGACTCCTGCCGGCGAGCAGCCCGGCCGCGTCGTGGTCGGCTACGACCGCCGCTTCCTGTCTGACACGGCCGCCTGGTGGGCCACCGAGGTCCTGGCCGGCAACGGCGTCCCCGTCACCGTCATCGACCGCCCCACCCCGACCCCCACCACCATGTGGACGGTGGGCAACCTGGGCGCCGCCTACGGTATGGCCGTCACGGCCTCACACAACCCGGCCCTGTACAACGGCATCAAGGTCTTCCTCCCCGGTGGCCGCGACGCCGACCTGGAGTTCACCGAGTCCCTGACCACCCAGGTCAGTGCCCTGGATGAGCAGGACGTGCGGTCCCTGGAACCTCACGAGGTCCGTGCCAGCGAGCTCGTCACCATCCAGCACTCGATCAACTGGTACCTGGACGCCATCCTGGACAAGCTTGACGTGGAGACAATCCGTCACGCCCATCTCCACCTGGTCCTCGACCCTATGTTTGGTGTGGCCCAGACAAGCCTGCAGACCATCCTGCTCACCGCCCGCTGCCAGGTCGAGGTCATCAACGAGCGTCACGACCCCCTCTTCGGCGGTCGAATGCCCTCCCCTGCCAAGGGCACCCTGGCTGCGCTCCAGCACGCCGTGGTCGAGCGCGGGGCGGACCTGGGCATCGCCACCGACGGCGACGCCGACCGCCTGGGCATCATCGACGACCAGGGACACTACCTCACCCCCAACCAGGTCCTCGTCCTGCTCTACGACTACCTCCTCACGCGCAAGGGATGGACAGGTCCGGCAGTGCGCAACATGTCCACCACCCACCTGCTGGACCGTGTCGCCCAGGCACACGGACAGGTCTGCTACGAGGTACCGGTGGGGTTCAAGTGGATCAGTGCCAAAATGGCCGAGACCGACGCCGTCATCGGCGGTGAGTCCTCGGGAGGCCTGACCGTGCGCGGCCACATCCCCGGCAAGGACGGCGTCTACGCCGGCTCCCTGCTGGTCGAGGCCGTGGCCGCCTCGGGCAAGCGGCTCTCTGAGCTCTACGCCGACCTCGTCGCCCGCTACGGCGAGCTCGTCATGGTCGAGGAGGCCTACGGCTTCACCGCGGCGCGACGCGCCGAGCTGACCGAGCGCATCTTCGCCGCCCACGACCTTCCGGACTTCTCCGCGCTGGGCCTGGAGACTGACCACATCAGCTGGGAGGACGGCTGCAAGGTCTACTTCACCAACGACGGCTGGGTCACCATCCGCTTCTCCGGGACCGAGCCGCTGCTACGAGTCTTCGCGGAGATGCCCGACAGCGAGCTCGCTCAACGCACTGCCGACGCCGTCGCCTCGCACTACGACCTGCACGTCTGACCGCCTCATCACAGGAGCACATGACTATGACCCTCTCCCCCTCACCAGCCACCTCACAAGGCCAGGACCGCCCCACGGTGCGCACCGCCGTCGTCCTCGCCCGAGGCCTGGGTACCCGGATGCGGGCCGAGACCGACGCGACCACCAGTCTCTCCCCCGCCCAGGCTGCTGCGGCAGCCAGCGGCTACAAGGCACTGATGCCCATCGGCGAGCACCTGCTGGTCGACTACAGCCTGGCTGCGCTGGCTGATGCCGGGATCAGCCGCGTCGTCCTCGTCGTCGGCCCTGAGCACGAGGCCTTTGACGCCCATATCGCCGAGCTGGCCCCGACCAGGGTGAGCATCGAGCTCGCCGTCCAGCCCGAGCCACGCGGCACGGCGGACGCCGTCGCCTGCGCTGAGAAGGTCGTGGGCCAGGAGCCCTTCCTCATGGTCAACGGGGACAACTACTACCCCGTCGAGGGCCTGCGGGCCCTGGCAGGGCACGAGGGCAACGCCCTGCTCGGCTTCGACCGGGCCGCGCTCGTGGCGGGCTCCAACATCCCGGCCGAGCGCGTGGCCGCCTTCGCCCTGGTGCGGCAGGAGGGCGGGCTGCTGACCGAGATCGTGGAGAAGCCTGCTCCGGAGGTGGTCCAGGAGGCTGGGGAGCACGCGCTGGTGTCGATGAACGCCTTCGTCTTCACCCCGGAGATCTTCCAGGCCTGCGCACGTATCTCACCCTCGCCCCGCGGGGAGCTGGAGATCGTCGACGCCGTCCGGGCACTAGGCTCCCCGGTGAGCGTGCTGCCTGTCCAAGGCGCCGTGCTGGACCTGTCCCGTCGCGAGGACGTGGCGGACGTCCAGGCCCGGCTCGCGAGCACGCAGGTGGCGCTGTGATCCCGCGCCGCGACCAGGCCGCCTGGCGAGTTCCTGGCCGTATCGAGGTCCTGGGCAAGCACACCGACTACGCCGGCGGGAACGTCCTGGTCGGAGCCGTCGACCGCGGCGTAAGCGCCCTGGCGCAGCACATAGACGGGCAGGCTGGCGAGCTGACAGCCACCACGACCACCGCCACCGATCCGGTGCGCCTGCGTGCCGGCCAGGCGCACGGGCTTCCGGCCGGCCACTGGGGGCGCTACCTCCAGACCGTCCTGGACCGACTGACCTCAAACTTCGGCCCCAGCGTCCCGGCGCACCTGACCATCACCTCGGACCTGCCCCCGGCCTCGGGGATGAGCTCCTCCTCGGCCCTGGTGTGCGCCTGCGCCCTGGCGCTGGCTGACCTCAACGGGTGGACCACGACCGAGCTGTGGGAACGCAACGTCCCTGACCGCCTCTCCCTGGCCGGCTACCTGGCCGGGGTCGAGGCCGGGCGCCCCTGGCGTGAGCTCCTGGGCGCTGAGGGTGTCGGGACCCAGGGAGGCTCGGAGGACCACACCGGCATGCTGTGCGGTCAGGCTGACACCCTGCTCCTGGCCCGCTTCGACCCGATGGAGATCCGCGAGCGCGTACCCTTCCCCTCCCACTGGTCCCTCGTGGTCGGTGTCAGCGGCGTGCTGGCAGAGAAGACAGGGGCTGCGCTGGAGGACTACAACCGCGGTCCGCGCACGCTCCGCTCGGTGCTGGCCCGGTGGAACGAGTCCACCGGGCGTGAGGACACCTCCCTCAGCGCTGTCCTGCGTCTTCTGGTCGGTGAGGCCACGGGCGAGGAGGCGGCTGGGTCCCGCGAGCTGGACCGCCTGCTGGACCTGACCGATCCTGGCTACGAGCGCCGTCGTGTCGAGCAGCTCGTCATCGAGTCCCTCGTGCTCGTGCCCGCCGGGGCCCAGGCGGTCGCGGCCGGCGACGCCGGCGCCGTCGGCGAGGTCCTTGCTCGCTCCCACGCCCTGGCCGACTCCCACCTGCTCAACCAGGTCCCGCAGACCAACGCCATGGTGGACCTGGCGCGGGACCTGGGGGCGATCGGTGCCAGTGCCTTCGGTGCCGGCTGGGGCGGCTCGGTCTACGCCGTCGTGCCCGCTACCGACGCCGAGGACTTCGCGGCGCAGTGGCTCACGCGCTATCAGCGCGAGGCTGGTGGCCCGGCCTCAGCGACGACGATCGTCACCCGGCCAGGCACCAGCGCCAGCCGCCTGGACTGAGCCGCCCAGGCCCTCGTCGGGCGACGGTGAGGTCTGGGCGGGGTGAGAGGCCTGCTGGCGTGGCGGGCCTGGCGGGAGCGGCGCGAGGAACGAGCGGGGGGCGGGTGGTAGCCAAGGGCTCCTCACCACGCCCCCGCCACTGCCGGCCCCGGCTCAGCCCAGCAACCGGCGCAGCACAGCAGCGTCGCCCTCGTAGGGCTGCTTGACGCCGTTGACGATGTTGCGGACCTCGTCACCCTTGCCGATGACGAGGATGACGTTGCGCCGTCCCGGGTGCTGGCGGGCCTGCGTCACCGCCGCCTCAATGGCCTTGGCCCGGGGCACGACGATCTGGGTGGACGCCTCGCTGTCCGTGACGTAGCCGCGCATCTGCCGGGCGATCTGTGTCGCGCTCTCCCGGTCCTGGTCGTCCTCGGTGAAGATGAAGGAGTCCACACGACCGTTGGCGGCGGTGACGATGCCCTGGCGGCGGTTGACGGCCTTGCCCCCAGTCGAGCCTGAGACCAGGATGATTCTCGGGTTGTCGCGGCCGTAGACCCGCTCCACCTCGTCCAGCAGCAAGGTGGTGGACAGGTGGTTGTGAGCGAAGTCGACGTAGCCGACGATGCCGTCGTCGCTGGTCAGCCTCTCCATCCTCCCTGAGACCTGCACCTGCTCGACCGCGCGCAGCGCGCGGTCCTGGGCCGGTATCCCCAGCGCCAGCACCACGGCGACCGCAGCAGCGGCGTTGTCCTGGTTGAAGGCTCCTGCCAGCCGCAGCCGCATCGCCTCCTCCTCGGAGCCGGCCACGTCCTGACCCTGGTAGCGCAGGGTGAAGCCCTCGCCCTCCTGGCCCAGTACCAGGTCACCGGTCGTGCGCGAGACGGTGAGCACGCTGGCACCAGCCTGCTGCGCCTCCTCCACGAGCAGGTCCTGGTAGTCGCTGTCCGCGTTGAGCACCAGCGTCCTGCTGTGACGGACGAGCTGGCGCTTGCAGTAGAAGTAGTCCTCAAAGGTGGGGTGCTCGACGGGGCTGATGTGGTCCTGCCCGATGTTGAGGAAGACCCCGACGTCGAAGGTCAGCCCGTGGACCCGGCGGAGCTTGTAGGCCTGGGAGGAGACCTCCATGACCAGGTGGGTCATTCCCGCGTCCACGGCCTGACGCATCATGCGCAGGGAGTCGGCTGACTCCGGGGTCGTGAGCACCGCGGGGGTGAAGGTGCGCCCGTCAAGGCACAGGTGGTTGGAGCTGAACATCGCGGTGCGCCCGTCGGTGACCTCGCTCAGCACCGCGTGGACCAGGTGGGCCGTGGTCGTCTTGCCCTTGGTACCGGTGACACCCACGATCGTCAGCTCACGCTCGGGGTGGCCGTAGAGCTCAGCAGCCAGGAGGCTCATCGCCTCCAGGGCGTTGTCGACGACGAGCCCGGGGCACTGCGTGACGGCGCCGTAGTCCCGCTCAGCGACGTAGGCAACCATCCCGCGATCACACGCCGGAGCCAGGAACTCCTCCTTGAACTGCCCCTTGACCACGAGCAGCGCGCCCGGCGTCAGCCTGCGCGTGTCATAGGTCAGTGAGCTCATCTCCAGGGCCGGCAGGTGGTCAGGAGCGACGAACCACCCCTGCGAGGTGACGACCTCACGCAGCAGCCCGGCCTCGTACAGGACCCCGGCGGCCCGCGCCAGGCTCAGGCTGCGTCCCCCAGGGGCAGCGCCCGCCGACTCGGCCGGTCCACCGGTGTACGACACGTGTCCTCCTGCTGTGGGTGCTCGCTGTTCCTGTCCGCGGGCGAGCCTATGCCCTTGGGCCGTCCAGCCCCGGCCGCCCGTGGGGCAGGTCGCTCACACCGCGTCCCGGGTCACGGGGCAGGTCATGCAGTGGGCCCCGCCCCGGCCCCGCACGAGCTCGACGCCGGGCGTCTCCAGGACCTCGATCCCGGCGCGGCGCAGCACGTCGTTGGCAGCCTGGTTGTGGGCGTAGCCGATGACCCGGCCGGGTGCCAGGGCGACGACGTTGCACGAGTCGCGGGCCAGCTCACGCAGCGCCTCAGCCTCGTCGGACATGTCCGGGCTGATGACGCGGAAGGAGCCGATCCCGGCAGCCCGGGCCAGGACCCGGTCCATCTCGCTGCCCTCGTGGACCGTGACCCGCAGCGAGGCGCGGCCGCGGTCCCTGTCCTTGGTCGAGCCGTGGCTGGCGCCTGGCTCGATCTCGACGGTCGTGACGTCCTTGAAGCCCTCGAAGCGCAGGTAGGTGTCCGGGGCGACCATGGTCATGAGGGTGTCCAGGTGCATGACCGCGTCCAGCTCGGTGTAGAAGGCCCGGTCCGGCATGTGCACACCGATGACCCGGTCCGCCACGCCGTCGTCAAAGAGCCTGGTGGCCAGGCGCTCCACCCCGGCAGCGCTGGAGCGGTGGGACAGGCCGACCACGAGGCTGCGGTTTCCCAGGACCTGGAGGTCTCCGCCCTCGACCGTGGCCATCGAGGCCCCGTGCTCCTCGCTCCACAGCAGACCACGGTCGGCGAACGCCGGGTGGTAGCGGTAGACAGCCTCGTAGTTGACCGCCTCACGCCGTCTGGGCGCCAGTGCCATGGTGTTGACGTGCTTGCCCCCGTAGAGCCAGGCCGAGGCGTCACGGGTAAAGAGGTGGTTGGGCAGCGGGGTGATGACGAACTGCCCCTCCAGGGTGGACAGGAAGGTCGTGTCGAACAGCGTGCGGGCGTCAGCAGGGCTGAGCCGCTCCCGCAGCTCGGCACGGGTGATGCCGGCCAGCAGCACCTCAGCGAGGTCGGCGTCCGGCAGGGACTGGAGGAAGTCGGTCAGGACCTGCGAGGTCGACACGCCCACGGTCTGGGGCCCCACCGTCTCCGTCAGGACGAGCTCACGGGCCTGGGGACAGGCCAGGGACTCGGTGAGCAGCTCGCGGAAGTCATGGACCAGCACACCCTCAGCCCGCAGGATCGCGGTCAGTGCGTCGTGCTCGGCCTGGGCCCGGTCGATGTTGAGGGCGTCATCGAAGAGCAGGGACGGCGCGTTGATCGGTGTCAGGCGCGCGATCTCGCGACCTGGGCGGTGGACGATCACCTCACGCAGCCGGCCGGTCTCGGAGTCGACCCTCCCGCCGCCCTCGCGTGCGGGCACGAGCGCCCGGTCCTGCCCGGACCGCGGGCCGCGGCTCGTCGCTGACCGGCCGACGCCGTCTACCAGGTCACTACCCCGTCCGGCGCCGTCCTGCCCCTGCGTGTCCTCGTGCTGCCCCATGCCCACAGGTTATCCGGCCAGGCCCCTGCGGGAGGACCTTTGGGCAGGCATGACCAGCAGGTGAGCCAGACCAGGCGCTGTCCTAGGCTGTGGCGCATGAGCAAGCCCCACCCCGTGCCTGCACGTGTGTCCGAGATCTTTGATCCCCTCCGCTGGCGCGAGGTGGAGGGATTTGCCCACGCCCACCACCCCGCCCCGGCCTCAGGTGAGGCTACCCGCTCTCAGGCGGGTGACGGCGTCGTGCTGACCGACGTGACCTACCACCGAGGCTGTGAGCGTGACGCCTCCGGCCGCTGGCTGCGGGACCTGCCGGTGGTGCGTGTGGCCATCGACCGCCCTGAGCTGCGCAACGCCTTCCGCCCCCACACTGTGGACGAGCTCTACCGAGTCCTTGACCACGCCCGCATGAGCGGGGACGTGGGCGCCGTCATCCTCACCGGTAACGGCCCTTCCCCCAAGGACGGAGGCTGGGGCTTCTGCTCGGGAGGGGACCAGCGTATCCGCGGCCGCGACGGCTACCACTACGAGACAGAGGCCTCCCCCCTCACCCCGTCAGCCCCCGGGCACGGCCATGGGACACCTGCCGATGCCCATGACGCCGCCGTCGCCGCCCGTCAGGCGCGCATGGATGCCGCTCGTGCTGGCCGCCTGCACATCCTGGAGGTCCAGCGCCTCATCCGCACCATGCCCAAGGTGGTCATCGCGGCCGTCTGCGGCTGGGCGGCGGGCGGCGGGCACTCCCTCAACGTCGTCGCCGACCTGTCGATCGCCTCACGCGAGCACGCACGCTTCAAGCAGACCGACGCCAACGTCGGGTCCTTTGACGCCGGCTACGGCTCGACGCTCCTGGCTCGCCAGGTCGGGGACAAGCGGGCACGGGAGATCTTCTTCCTCGCCCGCACCTATGACGCCGTCACCGCCGAGCGCTGGGGCGTGGTCAATGAGGTAGTGCCCCACGTGGACCTGGAGGACACGGCGCTGGAGTACGCAGCCACCGTGACCTCAAAGTCACCCCAGGCCATCCGGATGCTCAAGCTCGCCTTCAATCTTGCTGACGACGGCCTGGCCGGCCAGCAAGTCTTCGCCGGGGAGGCCACACGCCTTGCCTACATGACTGATGAAGCCGTGGAGGGCCGTGACGCCTTCCTCCAGCGCCGTGAACCAGACTGGTCCCCCTTCCCCTACTACTTCTGAGACGCCTACCACGTCTGAGCGCCCCCGCAGGGGCCGTGCGCCCGCCAGTGGGCGGCCCTGGTCCGCGACCCCACGCGCTCTGGGACTGGGGCTCAGGCGTCGGCTCCCTGCCCTCCGGCCGGCTGCGGATCAGGACGGCGAGTGGTCGTGCCATCCGCGTGAACATCGAAAGTGACCAGGGGTTGGCCGGTAGGCTGCTCGGAGCCACCGGCCGGCTCCTGGGTGATAAGGACCCTCTCTCCTTCCTCGGGCATGAGGTCCAGGAAGGTGAAGCCACTGCCGGCCTCGGGGTCGTAGAGGCCCAGGGAGGTCGTGATGCCACCTTTAACGAGCCAGGCCTGGAGGCTGTGGCCCTGGGCGGCCTCACGCATCTCCTCGGGCAGGCTCAGGGCCGTCATCCCCATGCGCTGCGACCAGGTCAGGGTCGCCACGTGCCCGTCAGGCATGGTGTCGGTGACGCGCCGGACGTCCTGGGCCTGGTTGAGGTGGGTGTAGTCGACCATGTCACCCATGTCTCCCATGGCTGAGCCGTGGCCGGTGCTCCAGCCCGCCGCATAGCCTGCGCAGGCCAGGACGACGGCAGCGGCCACCCTGACCGTGTGATGCAGCACCCTTCGACGGCGCAGCGGTACCACCGGGGCAAGGCGCTCAAGCCGTTCCTGCTCAGTCACGGCGACGCGGGCCATCAGGGAGGCCCGCAACGCCGGCGAGGGCTCCATCGGCTCCAGGGACGCCCCCAGCAAGCTGGCGGTCTCACTGTCGAGCAGACGCTCAACGTCGTCGTCCCATGCGCTCTCACCCTGGCGGTTGTCCCCGCGGTTGTGGCTTACCGTCATCATCCCTCCCCCAACAGATCACGCAGCTTGCTCATCCCGGACCTGATCCGGCTCTTGACCGTCCCCAGTGGAACGTCAGTGCGTCGTGCGATCTCACGGTGGGTGAGACCGGTGAAGTAGGCGAGCTCGAGGGTGGAGCGGTAGGGCTCCCCGAGGTCCACCAGGGCCTGACGCACCTCGTCGGCGATGAGCCGAGCCTCGACCTGCGCAACCGTCTGGTCGGTATCAGGAAGGTAGTCGTTCCAGGAGCCCTCACGGTCACGGGCAGCCTGGCTGGCCCGGACACGGTCGATGGCGCGGCGACGGGTGAGCGTGACGAGCCAGGCACGCGCGCTGCCCCGCTGGGGGTCAAAGGACCCGGCCCGTCTCCACACCTCCAGCATGACCTCCTGGAGGACCTCCTCGCCCTGTGCCCGGTCGACGACGATCCGCACTGCCAACGCGAGCAGACGCGGCGCCCAGGTGTCATACAGGGCGGCGAAGGCCTCCTGGTCACCGGCCGCGACGCGCAGGAGGAGGCCCTCGTCGTCAGGCACAGCGCCAGGCGGGGCGCCAGGGATCGTCGTAAGGTCCTCCACGCGTGGCATCGTAGCCGCATCAGCACCCCTACCCTCACCCAAAGGTGAAGGAGTAGAGCTCAAGTCCTGGCCCCACGCTCAGGTCGAGCACCCCTGAGGTGCCCTGCGCGGCCGAGATCAGCTCGATCCCATTGGGCGTCCCGGACACGTGCTCGGTGCGCGTCGTGCCGTTCTGGTCGACCCAGCTGAGGTCCCCCTCCCCGGAGACGACAAGGTAGACATGTGCTCCCCGCCACGACAGCCGCACTCGCGCCTGGGCACCGTCAGGGCTGATGGACTGCGTCCCCACCTTCCAGCGACCGTCCAGGGCGAAGGTGTCCGCCTTCTGGGAGGAGGGGAAGGTGTACTCCTCCACTCCTTCGCTCAGGCGTCCACCGGTGAAGCGATCAGCCCGCCAGGCACCGAGGTAGGTCTCCGGGGTGCGCTCGGGGCTGACTGCAGGGGCGTCGTCGGCCTCGGTGAAAATGGGCTCAGGCAGGCGGACCTGGGGGTCTGCCTCACGCAGGAGCTGCCGGATGAGGGCCTCGGTCTCACCCTCGCCCCCTTCCCCGTAGCGGACGGCACGGACAGTGCCGGTGGCGTCAGCAAGGTAGTGGGCAGGCCAGTAGTGGTTGTCGAAGCCCCGCCACGTGGTGAGCTCGGAGTCCACGGCGACGGGATAGGTGATTCCCAGGTCCTGCGAACCCTGGCGGACGTTGTCCACATCCTTCTCGAAGGCGTATTCGGGTGAGTGGACACCGATCACCTGCAGCCCGGCGTCACGGTAGGTGGTGTGCAGGCGCTCGATGCCGGGGATCGAGCGTTGGCAGTTGATGCACGAGTAGGCGTAGAAATCGACCAGGGTGACGGCGCTCGTGACCTGCTGGCGCGTCAGAGCCGCACCGTCAGGGGTGTTGAGCCAGGCGACGCCCTCGATGCTGGGAAGCGGGCCACAGTCTGCCGCCTGCGTGGCCCCAGGGCGGCACGAGGCAAGCGTGCCTGTGCCCGCAGCCTGGCGCTGGGCCCCGTGGAGCAGGCGGTCAGTGGTGGCCTGGAGCCGTGAGGTGTAGTCAGGAAGCGCCCGCTGGATGGCGGCAGGCGCCCCGGTGACGATGCCGACAGCCAGGGCGATCATGAGCACGCCGGCAGTCAGTCGCACCGCCTTCTGGTGCCCGCGAAATGCCTGGACTCGTTCCGTCACATGCCGGCCTGCCAGCGCGAAACCCAGGAGCGGGACGGCGGTGCCCAGCCCGAAGGACAGTGCCAGGGCGATGGTCCCGGCGCCCACGGTGCCGGTTGCTCCAGCCACCGAGACCGCGGCGAGGACGGGGCCCGCGCACGGGACGTAGGCGGCACCGAGGGCCAGGCCCAGCAGGAAGCCGTTGGTTTGCTTGGAGGCGCCCATGCGCTGGAAGCGGGCGAAGGGACGTTCAAGTACCTCCATGACCCGGGGCACGATCATGGCGATGCCGATGAGCACCAGGGCCAGGACGCCGGCCCACTGGATGAAGGTGGGAGGGAGGTGGAGCAGGCTCAGGAGCGTGGAGCCCACCAGGGTGAAGAAGGTGAAGGACAGGACCAGGCCGCCGACGACCAGGTAGGGATGCCAGCGCTCGGCCCAGGAGGGACGCGGACGCGGGCCGTCGTCGTCCTGCCGGGCACCCTGGGCCCCGCCGGCAACGAGGATGACGGGTAGGACGGGAAGGATGCACGGCGATATCCCGGTGATGAAGCCTCCGAGGAGACCGACGAGGACGAGGGTGAGCATGTGGGGCCTCCTGAGGTGGCGGCTCGTGCGGTTATTCACCCCTGGTTCGGAGACGAGGCGGAGGGTGGATGTCCTCCTAGGCATCAATAAAATATGGCGCACAACACACGGATGGCTGGCATCCGCACACCACCCGGCTCCGAACCACTCGTGACAGGCGCCCCAAGCGCACCCCACGACATCAGGAGCAACCCGATGCGTACCCGTACCACCCTCGCCGCCGCCCTCATTGCACTGTCCACCCTGGGAGTCGCCGCGTGCGGCTCCGACTCTCCCTCACAGATGAGCCCCGCCCCCTCAGAGTCGGCGATGTCCGACGACGCCATGGACGACAAGGAAATGTCCGACAAGGAGATGTCTGACAAGGAGATGTCTGACAAGGAGATGTCTGACGACGCGATGTCCGACAAGGAGATGTCCGACAAGGGCATGTCTGACGGCAAGTGAGCACACGGGGGCGTGGTCGGACCTCTCGAGGCGGCCACGCCCCCGCTGTCAATATGTCCAACGATTGACAGATCTCACGCTCTCACTGTCTGGTTCCCCACCCCGAGGCGTGCAACCATTCCAACCGACCCAAGGGCGTGCGCCCTCCGGGGCACTGGCGCCCTTCCACTCCCACCGTGTTGGAGGACCCCATGCCCACCTGGATCACCACGCTCCTCGGCTCCACCGAGCCCAGCCGCCGCCGGATTGGCGTCGCCACCTTGGTCGGCCTCATCGGCGGCGTCTTCTCCGCCATCGTCAAGTTCGGCTGGGAGGTCCCCTTCCCACCCCGCACCCCGGGGCCCCGCTCGGACACCAACCCTCCTCAGGCCATGCTGGAGTGGTTTGGCATGAGCCCGGAGACCTCGCACACGATGGTGACCTTCTCCAACAACCCCCTGCCGATCTACTCCTTCGTCGTCCACTTCAGCTTCGCGATCGTCTTCGGCCTCATCTACTGCATCGCCGCCGAGTACTTCCCGCGGGTCAAGATGTGGCAGGGCGCGGTCTTCGGCGTGGCCGTCTACGTCTTCGCCCACGTCGTCTTCATGCCGATCATGGGCTGGGCGCCCAACCCCTTCCCCTGGATCGAGGGCGCACAGACCTGGTCCGAGCACTTCTCTGAGCTCTTCGGGCACATCGTGTGGCTCTGGTCGATCGAGATCGTGCGCCGCGACCTGCGCAACCGCATCACCCATGAGCCCGACGCCGAGGTCCCGCTGGTGGAGACGACCCGCTGACCAGGCAGGTCCTGGCAGCGGCGCAGGCTTGACCGCGGGGCTGCCGCCAGGCCGAGCCCGCTCGCCACGGCACAGCACACGCGCTGGCGGGCTCAAGCCTCACAGCCAGTCCACCGCCGACCTGCTGCGGCGGCGTCCCCACTGGTCGAGGCGTGCTTCCAGCCCGTGGCGGCGTGCGTCAGTACCTGAGAGCGTGCCCTGCTGGTGGGGGCGTGGCCTAGGGACGTTCCAGGCCACGCCCCCACCGGCAGGGCACGCCGCGATGTTGTCAAAGTACGCCGCCACGGGTTGGAAGCGCTCCGTCCTCACTGGCTGCGCGCGGGGACCGGTCAGGAGGCAGCCACAACACTCAGGCGGCCGTCACCCCGATCAGCCCTAGCGCCATGACGACGCCGTAGGCCAGCTCATACAGGCCGGCGTCACGCAGGACAGGAATCAGAGCACGCCCCACGGCTCCGGCACGCACGGGCCCCGTCACCCGCCATGCGGCAAATCCCAGGGCCACCAGAGCAACCACCAGCACGAGGCCACCACGCCAGGGGGAGGCACTGCCACCCTCCTCTGTCCAGGCCCAGCTGAGCGCCACCACGCCAAGCAGGACCGGCAGCCCCACCATGAGGCTGAAGGCGTGGCGCGCACGGTCCTGCCCCAGACGCACCGCCAGGGTTCGCTTGCCGTGGAGCGGGTCCGTGGCGATGTCGCGCAGGTTGTTGACCATGAGCAGCGAGCACGCGATGAGACCGATGCCGCAGGCACACAGCCACAGCCAGCCGGGCACCACACCGCCCTGGACGTAGGTGGTACCGCAGGTAGCCACCAAGCCAAAGAAGATGAAGACAAAGACCTCTCCCAGCCCTGCGTATCCGTAAGGATGGGAGCCGCCGGTGTAGAACCAGGCCGCGGCCACCGCAGCCACCCCCACTGCCACCAGCCACCACTGGCCGGACAGCGTCAGCAGGACCAGGCCGAACAGGCCCGCCAAGGCGAAGCACCCGAAGGCGGCGTACTTCACCAGCTCGGGCCGAACCTGGCCCGAGGCGGTCAGGCGTGGCGGGCCGGTGCGGTCATCATCGGTACCGCGTACGCCGTCGGAGTAGTCATTGGCCAGGTTCGAGCCGATCTGGAGCGACAGGGCCACCCCCGCAGCCAGGAGCGTACGCGGCAGTGAGAAGGTGCCGCCGGCCCCGGCGGCACCGGCTCCCAGCACCACCGGCGCCAGTGCGGCAGGAAGGGTACGCAGCCGCACCACCTCGGCCCAGCTGGTGGCGCGAGGGCCATCAGCAGCTGGCGCGCTGGGACGCGATCCGGTTGAGGGAGCGGGGAGGTCGTGGGCGGACATGCTTCTCCTGTGATCTGTTCGGGCCACAGGAGCCTACCGCGCACCATGGGCCGCCCCATGGGCACGCGTCTGCCGGTCCGTGGGAGCCGTGATCGCCTGCGCACTCAGGTGTGTGGCGAGCACTGCGACCGCGCGCCTGTCCACCTTGCCCGGTCCCCGCTCAGGCAGCTCATCGACCAGCACAACCCTCTTGGGCGAGTGAGCGCCATCGAGCCTGGCGCGGGCAGCCTGCCGCAGCGCCTCCGGATCGACCACCGTGTGCTCGTGCGGGACCACCACAGCCACGACGACGGCTCCCCACCGCGCATCCGCGACCCCGACCACGCAGCACTGGGCCACCCCCGGCAGACCCGTCATGGCCTCCTCAACCACCCGGGGCTCCACCTTGACCCCGCCGGTGACGATCACGTCGTCCACACGCCCCAGCACCGTGAGCACACCACCATCCAGACGGCCCCGGTCCGAGGTCAGGAGCTCGACACCCCCATCAGGGCGACGCCGCAGGACAGATGATCCCTCCCAGCACGCCTCAGCCAGGACCGGACCAGCCAGGACGATCCGGCCCACGGAATCGACATCAGGGTCCTGGATCCGCACAGACACCCCGTCCAACGGCCTGCCGTCGTAGACACAGCCGCCTCCGGTCTCGCTCATTCCGTAGGTGCGGACCACCCTGAGGCCACGGGCCAGCGCCCGGCGGTACAGCACAGGGTCGGTGGCCGCCCCTCCTACCAGGACCGCGGAGGTGCGAGCCAGCAGGGCAGTCGCACGCGGGTTCTCCAGGCACCGCAGCAGCTGGGTGGGAACCAGCGAGGTGTAGACCGGTGTCCGTCCAGCCACCTGGAGAGCCTCCTCCAGGCCGTCCGCCAATGCCTGGGGGCGGAAGCCCTGGCGGGTGTCGACCACGCTGGGGGCGTGCCCGGACAGCGCCGATCGCACGAGTACCTGCAGCCCGGCGACGTGGTGGGCCGGCAGGGCCAGGACCCAGCAGCCTGGGCCTGCCAGGCGCGCATCGGTGGCCTGCGCTGAGGCTGCCAGCGCCGCGGCGCTCATCGCCACGATGCTGCCGTGCCCGCGGGTCGATCCTGAGGTACGCAGGAGCAGGTCGGCACGCGGCGGGACACCTCGCAGGATGCGGTTCAGGCGCCGGCGCAGGGCGTCCTTGTCCTCATCCGGCGCCACCGGCACGAGAAGGGGGGATGACGCAGGCTCCTGGGCCTGGGAGATCGTCACCGGGCCGGTCGCTGGCCCCACCACCGGGGCCGCCTGTGAGGCCTCTACCGTCTCCACGCCCGAGTCCGCCTGTGCACCCTCCGCCAGTCCCGGCTGCGAGCCCGCGACCGGCCCTGTCAACATCGCCAGGCGAGCAGCCAACGCCCGGTAGAGGGCAGCGACCTCTGCCGGACCGGTCCCGCCGGGCAGCAGCTCAAGGCGACGCTCGGCTAGCTGCGGCTCGTGTTGGGCGGCAGACATCAGGACACGGGTGGGGGCGCAGGAGGACAACGGATCGGGCACGGAACCAGCGTGGCACACCCTTCCATGCTCACGGGACACTCACCACACAGGCACAGGAGCCTGCCCGCCGTCGTTGAGCGCCATCGGCGCCCGGAGCACCCTGTCGCCAGGGCGCGCCTGAACACCCAGCCACCAGCGGCCCAGGGTCTACTAGGGTGGGGTTCTATGAAGGTGCTCCTCCCGCTCCTCGTACTGGCGCTGACCCTGTACGCCCTGATCGACTGCGCGCGCACCCCTGACGAGGACATGCCGGCGCGTATGCCCAAGATGCTGTGGATCATCCTGATCGTCATGGTCACGGTGGTCGGTCCAGTGGCCTGGATCATCGTCAGCCGGGTCAAGGCAGCTGAGGAACGTGGTGGCTACGTCGAGCCCACTGTCTGGTCCTCCAAGGAGGGCACCTCCTTCCGCCGTCCTCAACGTCCACGGCCGGCCGCCCCCGACGACGATCCAGAGTTCCTCCGCCGTCTGGACGATGACCTGCGTCGTCAGCGACACGGATCGGCAACCGGTCATGAGGATCAGGCAAGCCCTCAGGACAAGAGCGGGAACCCAGGCGAGGAGGACCCTCACGAGTCTGGCCAGGAGGGCACCACCCGTTGACGATCGCCGTCCCGGTCCAGACCGCACCGGCGTCGAGGTCCAGATCTCGCTGACCCGCCGTCCCGCGCGCAAGGAGCATGACCGCCCCGATCTCGGGGTTGGATGCACGAGACGATAGAGCGGTCAGGAACGCAGTGCGGGCGGCATGTAGCGCGGCCAGGCGCTAGTGTCGACGTCGTAGCCATAGGCGGCCGCGTGCAGGAACCAGTCACCGGGCAGCCAGGTGCGTCCCAGCACCTGGGGGTGGTCCGGCATGTAGCGAGCCGCCCACAGGATGAGCACGAGCTCGGCCCACTGCGCCCGCAGCTTCCACCGTGCTGAGCCCGAGGCGTTGGCGGCGGCCATGACGATCTCACCGGTGCCGGTGAGCTGCACCTCCTGGACGTCGCGGTAGGCAATGGGCATGATCCCCTCCCCCGTGCCCAGGTAGATCCCGTGGGTCGAGACCGTCAGGCGCGCGTCGGCCAGGTGCCGCCAGCGCTCGACGGCGTCAGCCTCGGCCGTCTTCTTGCGCCGGGAGTTGAGATAGGCCTGGCCACCGAAGAAGGCGGCCGTCAGCGCCAGCCCCACCGGTCCTCCGGCCAGGAAGAAGCCGCGGGAGGGGTTGTAGGTCGCGTCCCCACGGCGCCACATGAGCATCTCAGCGTCGCAGGTAGCCAGCATGATCTCGTCGGCGGCAAAGGCACGACGCACCGGGTCGATCACCGGGGAGACCGGGTTGGGCCGGCGCCCGGCGCACAGGGCAGTGAGCACGCCCGCGGTGTTCCACCACACGAAGTCCTGTCCGGTCCAGGGACGGCGCGGGGCGGGCCTGGGCTGCGCCGTCGGCCCGGAGGGGGCCTGAGGCTGCAGGCCGGAGGCGGAGGCCGGGACGACCTCGCCACGCGGCCCCTGCAGCGGGACCTCGGTCACGCCAGTGTCTCCTGACCGATCTTCGCCGCCGCTGCCGAGGCCCCGGGAACCATGTCCTCCGCCCTGCGCAGCAGGTCACCAGCCGGCTCCCAGTAGGACAGACCCACCAGCGTGGCGTCGTCAAAGGTCAGAGAGGTCAGCGAGGCCAGCGAGCACTGGCGGCGACGCGGGTCGTGGGCGAGCGGACGCCCCTCCAGCCACAGCCGCGTGGCCCACACGGGCAGCTGGTGCGAGACCAGCAGGGCCTCGTGGCCCTCGAAGCGGGTCCGCGCGTCGCGCACGGCCGCCACCATGCGGGCGACGAGCTCGGCGTAGGGCTCACCCCACGAGGGGCGCAGGGGGTTGAGGTAGTAGCGCCAGTGCTCGGGGCGGGCCAGGACCCACCGGTTGCGGTTGACGGCTACGCCCTCGAAGTGGTTGTCCGCCTCGATGAGGCGCTCGTCAGTGTCTGCCTGGAGCCCGAAGGCGGCGGCGGTAGGGGCCCCGGTCTCTACCGCGCGCTCCAGCGGGGAGGTGACGACACCGGCGACGTCGTGGCCGGCGGCAGACAGCACGTCGGCCACCTGGGCCGCCATCTCCTGCCCGAGGGTGGACAGGTGGTAGCCCGGCATCCGTCCGTACAGGACGCCTTCAGGGTTGTGGACCTCGCCGTGTCGCATGAGGTGGATCGTCGTGCGCGCCATAGCGCGATTGTCGCACGATCAGATCTCGGGAAAGGATCCGCAGACGGGACCTGAGTCCCCTATCCTGTGATCCATGACAACTCGCAGCGCTTGGGGCCTGGGCCTGGCCACCGTGACCGATGACGGACACACCCTCGATGTCTGGTACCCGAAGCCGGTCCTGGGTGAGGAGCCGGAGGACGGTGACGCCGACCTCCTGGAGCGCCTGACCGCGATGGAGGCCCGCGACGAGGCCCGTGGAGTGCACACCACCGTGGTGCGCACCTGGGCGGACCTGGACGACGCCCCTCAGACCGTGGCCGGCGCCTACCTGCGCCTGCACGTCCTGTCCCACCGCCTCGCCAGGCCCAACACGGTCAACCTGGACGGCATCTTCTCCCGCCTACCCTCGGTGGTGTGGACCTCGGCGGGCCCGTGCGCCGCGGAGGACTTCGAGACCACGCGGATGCGCCTGCGCGCCAGGCTCGGACACCCCGTCCAGGTCAACTCGGTGGACAAGTTCCCGCGGATGACCGACTACGTCCTGCCCTCAGGCGTGCGCATCGGCGACGCCGCCAAGGTCCGCCTGGGTGCCTACCTGGCGGAAGGCACCACCGTCATGCACGCCGGCTTCGTCAACTACAACGCCGGGACGCTGGGGCGCTCGATGGTCGAGGGCCGTATCTCCCAGGGCGTCGTCATCGGCGACGGCTCGGACGTGGGAGGAGGTGCCTCCACCATGGGCATCCTCTCGGGCGGGGGGCGCCAGCGCGTGGCACTGGGCGAGCGCTGTCTGCTGGGAGCCAACTCCGGTCTGGGTATCCCGCTGGGCGACGACTGCGTGGTGGAGGCCGGCCTGTACCTCACCGCCGGCACCAAGGTCTCCCTGCTGCCCTCGGGCGGTGTGGTCCCTGGCGCTCACGGCCTGTTCAAAGAGCCCCGCGTCATCTCCGCCCGCGAGCTGGCCGGAGCCTCCAACGTGCTCTTCCGCCGCAACTCCCAGTCCGGCGCCGTCGAGGCACTGGCGCGCGGCGGCAAGAGCATCGAGCTCAACCCGGAGCCGTACTCGCGTCGGTAGCAACACGGCAGGAGCGAGGCCGCACCTTCCTGACATGCAACCACCCACCCCACACTATGATTCTCACCACTATTTGAGTTGTCGCAGGAGGAACTATGCTCCGCCGCACGAGCGCTCTGCTCACGCTCCTGCTCAGCCTCACCCTGGCCGTCCCTCATGCCACAGTCGAGGCCGCCCCGCATCTGCCGTCCGCCTCCCCCGCGACCGCAAGGCCCTGCACCCTTCAGTCCGTCCCCGGACACCCCAGCACGCTGTCAGCAACCCACCTCCCACAGGAGGGTCTCTCACTTGCAGACCAGCCCCGCGTCTCACAACCTAGCGGAGGCTGCGGAGCCGGAGACCTCATCGCCGGATTCAGGGTTACCCAACATGCGCTCAACAGCATGGCCGCACGCTCAATCAGCGTCGCTCAGGTCAGAAACACCCTTACCACTGGAGCCCGCTACGCTGACCCCAAGCACGGAAGTACCGTCTACTACCGCAGCCCCGTTTCAGTCGCCACTAACAACGGCTGGATCACCACCGCCTACAAAGGCCGCCCGAGCGGCAGAATGATCGCATTGCCATGACCTGGCCGGACACTCAGTGCGTCACGTCCAGCAGATCAAGCGTGACCCTCGAGGTGGTGACGCACCCTGATCGCGGCCTCCTGGCCCCGTGCAGCGGCACCATATACGTCTGGAGCGATGGGCCTGCTGGGTACTGGGAGCACACGCTGGTGACACACATCGATCTCGTAGCCTCGTTCGTCTCCATCTTCGACACCTGGCCACGCACCGTCGCACGCTGGTCCCCGGACAAGCCCTTCGAGACCCTCACTGCCTACCCTCTCGAGGGCGGCTTCCAGATCAGTCTCGTCAGCACCCCCGAGGGACCGGTCGTGCTGGCGGGCCTCGACGACGCCCGCCAGGCACTCACCCCGCTCACCACGGTGCCCGTCACCCAGGACGAGATCGAGCACTTCGTCGCGGACCTGCACGCGACACTTGGGGGCACCACGCTGTTCGCCCGGCTCGGGCAAACCCATCCGTCAGCAGACCTCGTCCGATCCTGCCGCGCCCTCTCGGTGGCTCCCAACGCCCTGACCGCCTACGTGTCGGGACTGCCGGTCAGCATCGCGGCAGATCTGAGCATGTCCGGGGTGGTCGGGCTCGCCACCGGGCTCAGGGCCCTGGTTGACGAGCCGTTGCCTGCAGGGAACACGCGCGTGCTGTTGGACCGGGCAGGCGTACGCATTCAGGTCCGGGCCTGTGAGCCGGAGGAGTCGCCTCTTCCCCGCACGCCGACGCAGCCACTCCTCCAGTTCTGCGTCGACTCCGTGCCGCCGGGCGCCTCGCCCGTGCCGTTGTGGCGGTTCTGGGCCCGACCGTGCGAGGTGGCACGGTCAGCACGATCCTGGCGCCTACGGCCAGCAGGTGCGGACGACGAGCCGCCACCGCACGTGACCCTGTGGTCCGCCGCCATGCTGTCGCCTCACTGACCCCCTGGGGCCTTATTCGCGCCTCACCGGACGCAGATCCTACCCGCGTCACGGTCCGTGCCCCGTATCCTGGCACCACAACTGGCACCCGCGTGATCGCGGCCGTGGCGTGGGATCGCAGCACACAGGAACGATCACAACCGTCTACCGCGGCGGACCAAGCGGGCGAATGATCGCCTTTCTGATGCACGGAACAGGATGACCGCCATGACCCACACCCCCTACATCCAGCTCGTCATCGTCACCCACCCTACGTCAGAATCCAACCTCTCCACCGGCCTCATCCACATCGAGGCCGACGGACCGTCCGGGCGCTGGAGCCACACGCTGTCAACCGACTTCGCCACCTCCTTCGTCGCCACCCTTGACTCCTGGCCTCAGGTTGCGGCCAGCTGGTCACCGCAGGCGGCCTTCGAGACGAGGACCGCCTGCCCGCTGGAGGGCCAACTCCACCTGTGCCTGGCAAGCACGAGCACCGGCCCCGTCGTTCTCGCGGCACCACACCACGGGGAGCGCGCCGTCACCCCTGTCACCGCCGTGCCAGCCGCCCAGGACGAGATCGAGCGCTTTGTCACCGACATGCACGCGATGACTGAGGGCACCGGCCTGTTCGCCAGGCTCGGGAGGCGGGAACCACCCTCGGCGCTGACAGTCGCCCGCCCGGCTGTGGAACTGACGACCACCGGAGTGAATGCCTACCTTCCCGGCCAGTCGAGAAGCCTCAGCACCCGCCTCACCCTCGATGAACTGAGCCAGGCGGCACAAGCCCTGTCCACACTCGCCCAGGATCCTGCCCCGCCGGGGACCACACACGTCCTGCTGGAGCATCAGGGCCTGCGAGTCTCAGTCCTGGCCTGCGAGGGAGACCAGAGCCCTCTGCCCCTGGAGCGGGACGAGACAGTATTCCGTATCAGCGTGGACACCCTCCTGCCCTACCCGACCCCGCTGTGGCATGTGTGGTCCCGCCGAGCCGAGCTCGCACGCTCAGCCACCTCTTTCATTCGCGGTACAGAAAGCCCTAGCGCCCCGAAGGGACCGCGGCTGACCCTATGGGCGTCAGTCCAGGAGTAGGACCCGCCCACCGTGTACCGACCACGACCTCAGGCGGGACGACGGCGCAGCTGACTCCGCCGTCGTCCCGCCAGCGCTGTACTCGCGACCGACCCGACCCAAGACCGCACACGCGAACCCGGGCCCAGGAGCCCCTAGACGCGCGTGACCCGGTCCAGGCTGGGCACGCCGTCACGGAAGGCCGGGTACTCCTTGGCCTCGCGCTCGCGGCGGTGCATGGCGACGTAGTGCCGTTCCACCTCACCGGTGTACACCTGGCGCGGGCGGCCGATGCGCTTGGCCGGGTCGGAGATCATCTCGCGATACTGCGCGATCCAGCCCGGCAAGCGTCCCAGCGCGAACAGCGGGGTGAACATCTTGGTCGGGAAGCCCATGGCCTGGTAGATGAGCCCGGTGTAGAAGTCGACGTTGGGGTAGAGCTTGCGAGAGACGAAGTAGTCGTCACTCAGAGCGACCTCCTCCAGCTCCATGGCGATCTCCAGCTTGCGGTCGCCCTCGCCCGAGCTGAGGCGGGACAGGACATCATGGGCCGCCTCCTTGACCAGGGCCGCGCGCGGGTCGTAGTTCTTGTAGACGCGGTGGCCGAAGCCCATGAGCCGGACCCCGTCCTCCTTGTCCTTGACCTTGCGTACGAACTCAGCCGTGGTCATCCCCTCGCGCTGGATCATGTCCAGCATGCGCAGCACGGCCTCGTTGGCCCCGCCGTGCAGGGGCCCGGACAGGGCTCCGACGCCGGCTGCCACCGAGGCGTACATGTTGGCGTCAGCCGAGCCCACCAGGCGCACGGTCGAGGTGGAGCAGTTCTGCTCGTGGTCGGCGTGGAGGATGAGCAGCATGTCCAGGGCGCGCACCACGGCAGGGTCGATCTCGTAGGACTGGTAGGGCATGCCGAAGGTCATGTGGAGGAAGTCGTCGACGTAGCCGCGCTTGGGGTCAGGGTAGAGCAGCGGCAGGCCGATGGCACGCCGGGCGATGTAGGAGACCATCGTGGGCATCTTGCTCAGCAGCAGCACCGTCGCGAGCTCGCGCTCGTAGGGGTCGTGCGGATTGAGCGTGTCCTCGTAGTAGGTGGCCAGGCCCGAGATCCCCGCCTGCAGGATCGCCATGGGGTGACCGGAGGAGGGGAAGGAGGTGAAGAAGGAGCGGAAGTCCTCGTGCAGGAGACGGTGGCGGGAGATCCGCCGCTCGAAGCGCTCGTAGGTCTCGGCGTCGGGCAGCTCACCGTTGATGAGCAGGTAGGCCACCTCCAGGAAGGTCGAGGACTTGGCCAGCTCGTCGATCGGGTAGCCACGGTAGCGCAGGATGCCGGCACCGCCGTCGATGTAGGTGATGTCTGAGGTGCACGAGGCCGTGTTGGTAAAGCCCGGATCCAGGGTCACCAGACCGGTCGACCCCAGGAGCCTGCCGACCTCCAGGCCGTCAGAGCCCTCCGTCGCGTGGACACGGGGCAGCTCCAGGCTCGTGTCCTCCACGGTGAGGACGCCCGGGCCGTCAGCCTCGGACAGGTCGACGGCGGAGCCGGTAGCGGGGGCGTTCTGCTCAGTCATGATGACTCCTTGCGGACGGTGGCGGAGGATCTATCCGGCCCCAGCTCCGCCGAATGACACGCGTTGGGGCCTAGGTCCTGTTCCGTAGGCCACTTTAGTGGCTTCACGACGACGGCGGGGCACGAGTCCGCTCCCCGTTCCTCGCCACCCCTTCCCGTTCCTCGCCACCCCTTCCCGTTCCCCGCCCCCCCCAACATGACGCATCTTGAGGTGGCGATAGTGGGCAAGGGGTAGCGACAGCGAGAAGGGGAGGAGCAGCTAGCGCCGGAACAGGTCCGTGGCACGCAGCCGCTGGCAGGCGGCTGCCACACGCTCGTCGGTGTCCGTCAGGCTCATGCGGACCCGGCCGGCTCCCGCCTCACCGTAGAAGTCACCGGGGGCGACGACGATGCCCAGCTGCGCGAAGGCGCCGACCAGGTCGAAGGCACTCATCGAGTCAGGCCCCGACAGCCACAGGTAGAGACCGGCGACCGACGCCGGGTCGTTGACCAGCCCTGCTGCCGCGGTGGCCTCCACGAGGGCCTCACGTCGGGCACGGTAGGTCTCGCGCTGGGCCTCGACGTGCGCGTCGTCGTCGAGCACGGCCGTCATCGCGGCCTGGACCGGCGCCGGCACGAGCAGCCCGGAGTGCTTCCGGATCTCGGTAACCGCGCTGACGAGGACGGGGTCACCAGCGAGGAAGGCGGCACGGTAGCCCGCGAGGTTGGACTGCTTGGAGGTGGAGTAGAGGGTGAGCAGCCCGCCCAGGTCCAGGCTGCCGTCCGGGCGCAGCCCCGTAACCTGAGGATCCAGCAGGCTGGGGACCGACTGGCTGGCCCACGGCTCCTCCCAGGCCAGCTCGGCGTAGCACTCGTCCGAGGCGACGACGGCGCCGCACTCACGCGCCCAGGTCACGATCCGCGCCAGCTGCTCAGCTGACAGGACGTGTCCGTCAGGATTGCCAGGACTGTTGAGCCACACGAGCGCGACGCGCCCGGCCTCGCCGTCGGACGGCTCCGGAAGCCGCCAGGTGGCCGGGTCAGCGTCGGTGTCCACCGGGACCGGGGTCGCTCCGGCCAGGCGGGCCCCGACGTCGTAGGTCGGGTAGGCGGCGCGCGGGTGGAGCACGAGGTCGCCGGGCCGTACACCCAGCTGCAGCGGGAGGAGGGCCACGCTCTCCTTGGAGCCGATGGTGGGGATGACGGCGTCGCGGGGCAGCCCCTGGACTCCTCGCCGTCGCCCCATCCAGCCGATGATCGCCTCACGTACCTGCCCTGTGCCGACGGCGGTCGGGTATCCCGGCGCGTCAGAGGCGGCTGCCAGCGCCTGGCGGGCAAGCTCAGGCGTCGGGTCCACCGGCGTACCGACAGCAAGGTCGACGACGCCGCCCGGGTGCTCTGCCGCACGGGCGCGGTAGGGCGCCAGGCAGTCCCAGGGGAAGTCCGGCAGGGCGAGAGGGCGAGGCAGGAGCCGGGGCACGTCTGGCACGGGGACCTCAGTCATGCCGCGATCCTGCCACAGGAACTCGCTGCCGGCACCAACGGCCCGCGCGTCAGTCCAGCCCGTGCTCGGCCCGGTAGTCCTCGTTCTGAGGAGGAAGCGCAGCGATCATCGGGTCGTCGTAGGGCAGGGCGCCGGTCTTCTGGGCGCCACCGGGCGAGCCGAGGTCCTTGAGGGAGAAGAAGTCGATGTTGGCACGGGTGTAGTCGCTCCACTCCTCGGGGACGTCGTCCTCGTAGAAGATCGCCTCGGTGGGGCACACCGGCTCACAGGCGCCGCAGTCCACGCACTCGTCGGCGTTGATGTAGAGGCTTCGCTCTCCCTCGTAGATGCAGTCGACGGGGCACTCGTCGACGCAGGCGCGGTCCTTGACGTCGACGCATGGCTGGGCGATCACGTAAGTCATCAGGCAGTGTCCTTCGTGTCCTTCTCCGGTGGAGCGCCCGCGCGGCGGGCGTGGCTGGGGCCAGTATCAACCTCCGAGCGCTCCAGCCCCAAGCGCCTGACGTCCTGGCGGTCAGGCCCCGGTCCGAAACGCGGCTCGCGAAGCAGGTATTTCGCAAGCCTTGGCTCGCCGATCTACTCGCAGGCCCTCGGGCCCGCGCTCACAGGCGGTTACTCCCCCTCGTCGCCAGTCTCGGCCGGCTCAGCCGGCTCGGGCGCGGAGCACACGAGCGCGTTGTCCGCCTGGTAGGAGGTGGCCAGCACGTCGTCGGCCGGCGAGTCCCCCTCAGGTGCCTTGCGGCTGCGCGTGACCGTGATGTCGAAGCCCGCCTGCCCGCCGCCGTAGGGCTCGCAGCCGGCAGCGGTGGAGTGGATCACCTGCACCGGGCGGATGCTGCTCTTGTCCGAGGGGGTGATCGACACCGTGTAGTAGGGGGTCGACCACAGGCGCACGTGCACCTGTCCGTCCGCGGCCCAGGCCTGGACCAGCGCCGCGTAGGGGGTGGAGTTCCTCCACCTCAGGTCCAGGTGCCCCGACCAGAGCGTCGCCTCACGGCCTGCCGGGTACCGGGTGAACCACACCGAGTGCGGGTGGTGCTCGACGTCGTCCATGCCTGCCTCAAAGGCTGCGTTGAAGACGGTCGTCGTGACCTGGGACAGTCCCCCGCCCATGGCGTTGGAGTGCACACCACCGGACAGGACGCCGGAGGAGGTGAAGCCGTGCTCGGCGTCAATGGGGCCCAGCGCCTCGGACAGCGAGAAGGTCTCACCCGGACGCACGAGCACGCCGTTGATCTTCGCGGTCCCGGTCACCAGGTTCTGGGTGCGTACCGGGTCGTAGTAGTAGGGCGTCGCGTACTCACCGACGACCTGGACGACTCCCAGGTCCGCCTCGGACTCGGCGTGGGCCGCAGCAGCCTCGGTCAGTGGCAGGGGCACGGTGCGCGCAGCCGCGTCCTTGCCTGTCGTCCCCGCCTTGAGCAGCGACTCGGCCAGCGCCTCGGAGTCGACGGCGGTGCCCGGCTTCGCGGGCACAAAGCCGGGCGTGCCGGCGGGGGACCCCTCGATCGTGAAGGAGGAGTCCTGGGCAGCGGTCTGGATGCCGGCCCCCATCGCGGCGACCACGGCCTCGTGCAGGCCGGTCGCGTCCAAGGCCGCCTGGATCTTCCCCTCCGCGCTGGTGACTGCGGTCAGGGCCACCGTCTGGTCAGGAGTCAGGACGAGGTCACCAGAGGCCGCCTGCTGCGCGGCGGTACCGGCCGCCGTGACGGTGAGGCTCTCCGAGAGCAGCGGCGTGAGGACGTCGTCGATCAGCGCCTGCGCCTCGGCGTCGGTGACGGCCGGCTCGGTCTGGCCACCGACCAGGGCGACGCTCTTGCGCCCCACCGGCCACCCTGAGGAGAGCCTGGCCACCGAGGCCTCGACGTCCAGACCGGTTCCGGCGACCGCCGCAGTGAGCACCGGCGTCGTGCCGTCAAAGGAGACTGTGGCGTTCTTCGTGCCTGAGGAGAGCGTCTCCAGACGCGCCTCCAGCGCCTGGCGCAGGGCCTGGGTGTCGACAGGTGCCACCGCGGCGACCTGCGCACCACGCAGCCGCTCAGCAAGCGTGACCGGGTTGAGCGTGAATCCCGTCAGCCGGCGCACGGAGGCCTCTGCGTCCAGGCGGACACCCGACTCGGCCGGGACGAGCTGGTCGCTCGCCTCGCCTGCCGTCACCGTCACCGGCTCGGCCAGCCGTGGCGTCAGGGCCTCCTCGACGGCGCTGCGCGCCTGAGCGGGGCTCATCCCGCCGACGGCGGCTCCCGAGATGCTGGAGGAGCCGAAGAGGTGCTGGGTCGTCGCCACCGCCACCCCTCCCCATCCCAGAAGGAGAAGGACGCACAAGCCGACGCCCAGGACCAGCGGACGACGACGCCACGGGCTGCTGGCGCCTCCGGCCTCACCGGACGGTCCGGCCTCAGCCGCTGCCGGGTCCTCACCCGAGAGCACGGCCTCGTCAGGCTCGGCCGCGTCCTCAGGCGTCACGGCCTCAGCCAGCGAGGCAGCCTCAGCCAGAGTCGGTACGTCGGCCGGGGTCGTCACGCCGTCAGGAGCCGCCGCAGGCGGCTTAGCGTCGCTCATACAGTCCTCCTGGAAGCGGGTCCCGGTCGTCGTCGGAAAAGGGATCAGGCCTGGCCGCGACGGCGGCGTGCGGCCTCCTTGAAACGTTCCTGAGAGTCCAGGATCACCTTACGGATACGCACGGCCTCAGGCGTGACCTCGACGCACTCGTCCTCGGCGGCGAACTCCAGCGCCTCCTCCAGGGTGAGGTGGCGCGGAGGCACGAGGCCCTCGAAGGAGTCGGCTGTGGAGGAGCGCATGTTGGTCTGCTGCTTCTCACGCACGACGTTGACGTCCATGTCCTCGTTGCGGGGGTTCTCGCCCACGACCTGGCCCTCGTAGGTCTCCTGCGTGGGCTCGACGAAGAAGGTTCCCCGGTCCTGCAGGCGGATGAGCGCGTAGGCCGTGACCGCGCCCGCGCGGTCAGAGACCAGCGAGCCGGTGGTACGCGAGACGATCTGGCCGGCCCAGGGCTCGTAGCCCTCGGCGATGGAGGAGGCGATGCCGGTGCCACGAGTCTCCGTGAGGAACTGGGTACGCAGGCCGATCGTGCCACGGGCCGGGATGAGGAACTCCATGCGGATCCAGCCGGTGCCGTGGTTGGTCATGGTCTCCATACGACCCTTGCGGGCGGCCATCAGCTGGGTGACCGCGCCGAGGTACTCCTCAGGAACGTCGATCGTCATGCGCTCGACCGGCTCGCACCTGACGCCGTCGATCGTCCGGGTGACGACCCTGGGCTTGCCCACCGTCAGCTCGAAGCCCTCACGGCGCATCTGCTCCACGAGGATGGCCAGGGCCAGCTCGCCACGGCCCTGGACCTCCCAGGCGTCAGGCCGGTCGGTGGGCAGGACGCGCAGGGAGACGTTGCCGATGAGCTCACGGTCCAGGCGGTCCTTGACCTGGCGGGCGGTGACCTTGGCGCCCTTGGTGCGCCCCGCCATCGGAGAGGTGTTGATCCCGATGGTCATGGAGATCGCCGGGTCGTCCACCTTGATCAGCGGCAGCGGGCGCGGGTCGTCGGGGTCCACGAGGGACTCACCGATGGTGATGTCCTCGATACCGGCGATCGCGACGATGTCACCGGCGTGAGCCTCGGTGGCGGGCTTGCGCTCCAGGCCCTCGGTCACCAGCAGCTCAGAGACGTGGGCGGAGCGGATCGTGCCGTCGTGGCGCGCCCAGCCCACGTTCTGCCCCTTGCGCAGGGTGCCGTTGTGGATACGCAGCAGCGCCAGACGCCCCAGGAAGGGCGAGGCGTCCAGGTTGGTCACGTGCGCCTGCAGAGGGGCGTCCTCGTCGTAGGAGGGGCCGGGGATGCGGTCGATGATCGTGCGGAAGAGAGGCTCGAGGTTCTCGTTGGCCGGCAGGTCGCCGTCGGCCGGCTGGACCGTGTCCGCGCGGCGCGCCTTGGCCGAGGCGTAGATGACGGGGACGTCGAGGACGGCGTCGAGGTCGATGTCCGGGTGCTCGTCAGCCAGGTCGGAGGCCAGCGCCAGGAGGAGGTCGGTTGTCTCGGAGACGACCTCCGAGATACGCGAGTCAGGGCGGTCGACCTTGTTGACGACGATGATGACCGGGAGGCTCGCGGCCAGCGCCTTGCGCAGGACGAAACGAGTCTGGGGCAGCGGGCCCTCCGAGGCGTCCACGAGGAGGACGACGCCGTCGACCATGGACAGGCCGCGCTCGACCTCACCGCCGAAGTCGGCGTGGCCGGGAGTGTCGATGACGTTGATGACGATGCCCTCGGGGACACCCGCGTCCACCGCAGCCGGGCCTGCGTAGTGGACAGCCGTGTTCTTGGCCAGGATCGTGATGCCCTTCTCACGCTCCAGCTCCCCAGAGTCCATGACGCGCTCACCGGTGTTCTCCGTGGTAGCACGAGCGCCAAAGGCACCTGCCTCCCACAGCATCGCGTCAACGAGGGTCGTCTTGCCGTGGTCGACGTGGGCGACGATGGCGACGTTGCGCAGGTCCTGGCGCACGGTCATAAGCGGGCTCTTCTTCCGTCCGGGAGGCGCGCCCATCGGACAGGACGACGACGGAGGGCCTCCGCCGGCGCCGGGCGCACAGCAGGCCAAGGGTAGGAGAGCCGGGCCACCGCGCGCCATGACGGGGGTGACACGCTGACTGTGCGGCCTCTCACGAACGAGCCCTGTCACAGGCGACCCGGCGCTGCCGCGAGCCAGTCGCCCTGCGGGGCTACAGGAACGAGGCGCACACGAGCACGGCACCGACCACGGCCGCGACCACCGGCACGACGTTGAGCGAGCTGGTCACCGCCTGACGACCCTGCCCACGAGCCGGTTCCGGCACCGCACGCTGGCGCTCGTCCGTCCCAGACCGACCCGCCTGCGCCGCCTGCTGCGGGAGGGCGTCCTGGTCGCGGCGCGCCAGCCGCTGCTGGCGGCCGCGCTCATGCGCCCGCACGCGCTCATGAACCGCCCACCGCTCGGCGTAGGCCTCAATAAGGTTGCCAGCACCATCCGCGTCAAGGCTGGTGCGAAATCGTCCCTGTCCGGGACTCAGGTACTCCTCCCGTACTCCCCGGTGTGACAGCGCCTCAGACACCGTGCTGCCACCCGCGGTGCGCCCGGTGCTCATCTCTCGCTCACGCAGCTCCTGCCGGCGTCGCCAGGAGGTCCCCAGCCCTCCGGAGCGCTGGGCCGCGGCAGCGGTGACCCCGCGCCCGTCACGCAGCCTGACCACCAGGGACCAGCGCGTGGAGCACCCGACGACCTGGCCCCAGGCGACATCGTGCGTCCTCCAGGCGTTACGGATCCGCAGACGCTCGTCGGTCAGGACGATCTCGGGAGCCCACCACAGGGCCCAGACGGCGAGCCCGGCCAGCGTCCCCCAGCCTAGCAACGGGATCAGGCCCGCAACGCCGTCGGAGCGCAGGACCGTCATGATGACGACGAGGCCGCCTGCCGCAAGGAGGACGCAGCCGACGCGGCCGAGCAGGGAGCGGATGATGACGGTAGGCACCTGCTCATCCTGCCCTGGCCTCGCCGATGTCGCGAGCCTGCCGCACCGGCCGGGCACGACTGCGGCCCCGCACCGTCGGGTGCGGGGCCGCAGTCAACGACTCAGATCGTGAGCCAGAAGGGTCAGTCCTTCATGTAGCCGATGTTCTCGGGGCGGTAGGAGGCCAGGCCCTGGGCACCGAAGTTCGCCAGCTTCTTGGGCACAGCGGTCAGCTCCTGACGCTCGTACATCGGGAAGTTCATGACGTTCTCCCAGATGAGCGCGTCCACCTCGTTGGTGAGCCTGACGCGCTCGGCGTGGTCAGCAGTCGTCGCGACCTTGGTGATGTACTCGTCGATCTCAGGGACCGAGATGCCCGAGTAGTTCTGGCCCGAGCCGGTGCCGTAGATCTGGCCGATGTTGGCCATCGGGTACTGGGTGCCCTGCCAGGTGAAGGCCGTGATCTCGAAGTTGCCCTTGTTGATGTAGTCCTTGAAGTAGCCGTTGGAGTCAACCGGGTTGAGCTTGATCTCGATACCGGCCTCCTTGACCTGAGACTGCAGGAGGGTGGCCTCGTTCTCGGTCGTGGGCACGCCAGCAGGCATCGTGAAGGAGATCGACAGACGCTGGCCGTCCTTCTCACGGATACCGTCACTGCCCTCGGTCCAGCCGGCGTCCTCAAGCAGCTTCTTGGCGGCCTCGACGTCGTAGGTCCAGTCCTTGGAGTTGTCCTGGTAGCCGTCCTGGTTGGGCATGAAGAAGCGGTTACCGAGCAGCAGCTTCTCAGTGTCCACGGGCAGGCCCGTCAGGTCCGAGGCAGCGATCGCCTGGCGGTCGCAGGCGCGCAGCAGGGCCTGGCGCACGGCCTTGTCGGCCAGGACGCCGGTGGAGCCGTTGAGCGTGAAGTGACGCCACTGCAGACCGTAGTTCTGGCGGACCTCGGCGTCCTCGCGGCCGATGCACTGCTGGTAGACGTCAGCGGAGATGATGTAGTCGATGACGTCCAGGTTCTTGTTGGCGAAGGCCGTGGCCTCGGCGGAGGGGTCCAGGACTCGGAAGGTGACCTTCTCCAGCAGCGGCTTGTCGCCCCACCACTTGTCGTTGGGGACGAGGGTGACGACCTGCTGGGACTTGTCGAAGCCCTCGATCTTGAAAGGTCCGGCGAAGTAGTCGTTGTTGAAGTTGTCCTCGCCCGCCATGGCGTCGTTGAAGGCCTCAGCGGTGGACATGAGCTCCTTGGGAGCGAAGCCGGAGAGCAGGTTCGTCCAGTCGGGGAAGACAGACTTGAACGTGATCTTGGCCGAGCGCTCGTCGACGATCTCGACGTTCTCCACCTGGTCGAAGCCGTCGGTGGAGGCCCAGCTGTAGGCCTCGTCGGTGCCGTGGATGAGGGACTCGCGGATGTCCTCGGAGTCCATCGCGCGACCGTTACCCCACACGGCCTTCTCGTTGAGCTCGACGGTAGCGACGGTCTTGCCGTCAACCTCCTCGGCCTCGTACTTGGTCAGGAAGTTCGGGTTGGGCGAGGGCGTGCCGTCGTCGGCCCACTCGATGAAGTAGGGCGAGACGAAGTTCATGATGTTACGGGAGTCGACACCGTTACCGTCGACGGTCGCCTGGTTCCAGTTGGCGATGGTGGCGGTCAGCGCCATCTTGAGCTCGCCACCCTCCTGCAGCGCCGAGCGCTCCTGGGTGTTGACAGCCTTGGCACCCTCCTGGGCACCTCCGGAGGCGGACGCGGAGCCGGAGTCGCTGGACTTGGCGCAGGCCGCGAGGGCAGCCATGGCGGCCACGGAGGCGGTGCCACCGAGGAAGAGACGGCGGTTGATCATCATCATGGGGATCTCCGTTTCGAAGGACGGGTGGGAAGCGAGCAGCTGTGAGGCATGCCCGCCATCACATGGAGCAAACCATACGAATGTTTCTCGCCAGGCAACAGACGTTTGCAGGATTGTCACCAACACGAAACATGCTCGACGCACCAGGGAGCGTTCGTACGGAGCCCGAACGAATGATAGTCTATGCACTATCGTGCATAGACTATCATTCGTCTTGGCTTGCGAGACACGAGTGTCGGAGCACCCGGCACACCGGGGTCAGAACACCGCCGTCTGCTCCGGGTAGTAGCAGGCGACCTCGTGATCCTCTCCCTGCGGAGTAAATCCCGGCATCTCCCCCAGACAGGCCAGACGCTGGTCCTCGCTGAGGACGCTGGCGAACTTGGGGCAGCGCGTGCGGAAGCGGCAGCCGCTGGGAGGGCTGGCCGGGCTCGGCATGTCACCCTGCAGCAGGATCCGGCTACGCGTGCGCTCCTTAGCAGGGTCCGGGATCGGGATAGCCGAGAGGAGCGCCTGGGTGTAAGGGTGAGCAGGAGCGTCGAAGATCGCGTCCACGTCACCGACCTCGACGATCTTGCCCAGGTACATCACCGCCACACGGTCGGCGATGTGACGCACCACGGACAGGTCGTGAGCGACGAAGAGGTAGCCCAGCCCCATCGTGGCCCGCAGCTCGTCAAGCAGGTTGATGACGCCGGCCTGGATGGACACGTCCAGCGCGGAGACGGGCTCGTCCAGCACGAGCAGCCTCGGCTGGAGCGCGAGGGCGCGGGCGATACCGATGCGCTGGCGCTGACCACCGGAGAAGTTGCGCGGGTACCGGTTGGCGTGGCTCGGCTCCAGGCCGACCAGCCCCATCAGCTCCTCGACCCGAGGGGCGATGTCGTCCTTCTTCCAGCCGTTGGCTCGCAGCGGCTCAGCAAGGATGTCGAAGATCGGCAGACGCGGGTCGAGCGAGGCCATCGGGTCCTGGAAGACGATCTGCAGGTCCTGACGCACCTCCTTGCGCTGGGAGCGGCTCAGCTCACCGGTGTCCTTGCCCAGCACGACGATCTTGCCGGACTGCGGGGCCTGCAGCCCCAGGACCTCCATGAGGGTCGTCGTCTTGCCGCAGCCCGACTCACCCACGATGGCGAGGGTCTCCCCCTCGCGGATGTCGAAGGAGACGCCGTCGACGGCGTGGACGGTGCCCACGCGGCGCTTGAACACAGCGCCCTTCATGAGCGGGAACTCCTTGACCATCTCCGTCACGCGCAGCACCTCAGCGCGCTCAGAGTGGGGGAGGTTGAGCGAGTCAGGAGTCTTGAGGGAGGGAACCGGGTAGATGTCGGTGTAGTCCAGCCCACCCTCCTCGATAACCTCGAAGCGGCGGCACGCCGAGTACTGCGGCCCGGCTGCCTCCTCGCCCGAGGCGTCCGTGGTCCCCTCACGCACCAGCGTCAGAGCGGGCTCGCCCTCGTGGCACTCCGGGGCCGCCATGGGACAGCGCGGCGCGAAGGGGCAGCCGGTGGGCATCTCCAGCAGGGAGGGAGGGTTGCCCTCCAGGGTGGCCAGCGCAGAGTCCTTCTTCGCGTCCAGGCGGGGCAGCGACCCGAGCAGGCCGATGGTGTAGGGCATACGCGAGCGGTAGAAGATGTCGTCGACGTCACCGGTCTCCACGATACGGCCGGCGTACATCACCGAGACCCGGTCAGCCATGCCGGCCACGACGCCCAGGTCGTGGGTGATCATAATGACGCCGGCGCCCGTCTCCTCCTGGGCGGTGCGCAGCACGTCGAGGATCTGGGCCTGGATCGTCACGTCCAGGGCGGTGGTGGGCTCGTCGGCGATGATGAGGTCCGGGTTGTTGGCGATCGCGATCGCGATGACGGCACGCTGGCGCATACCGCCGGAGAACTCGTGGGGGTAGGCCTTGGCTCGTACGTCCGCGTTGGGGATGCCGACCAGGTCCAGCAGCTCCACGGCGCGGACGTGGGCGTCGGCGTCGGACATGCCGGCGTTGTGGACCTTGAGGGCCTCGACGATCTGGTTACCCACCGTGTAGACAGGAGTGAGCGCCGACAACGGGTCCTGGAAGACCATGGCGACCTGCGAGCCTCGGATCCTGGACATGTAGCCGTCGTCGCGTCCGAGCAGCTCAGTGCCGTGCAGCCTGACGGAGCCGGAGATCTGTGCAGACTCGTCCAGCAGGCCCATGACGGCCGTGGAGGTCACGGACTTGCCCGATCCCGACTCACCGACCAGCGCGAGGACCTCACCACGGGCCACGGACAGGTTGACGCCACGCACAGCGTTGACTCGCCCGTCCTCGGAGGGGAAGGAGACGTGAAGATCGGTGACCTCGAGCAGAGGAGCCGTGGAGCCCGGGTCGGGCAGAGCGTCAGACTCGAAGACGGGAGCGTTCTTGGTGGAGCGGCTCATGCCTTGCCTCCGGACTTGGACGAGGGATCGATGGCGTCACGCAGGCCGTCACCCATGAAGTTCACGCACACGAGCATAATGACCAGGACGGCGGCCGGAGCCAGGAAGATCCAGGGATAGGTCGTGGCCGAGCGCTGGCCCTCGGCGATCAGCGTGCCCAGCGAGGTGTTGGGCGCCTGGACCCCGAAGCCGAAGTAGGACAGCGTCGTCTCACTGATGACCGCGTAGGCGACGTTGACGGTGGCGTCCACGATGAGCAGCGAAGCGATGTTGGGGATGATGTGGCGCAGGATGATCCGCGAGCTGGGAACGTTCATGAACCTGGCGGCGTTGACGTAGTCCAGGTCCTTGACGCTCAGCGTCAGCGAGCGGACCACGCGGGCCGTCAGCATCCACCCGAACCCGGCCAGCAGGACGATGAACAGCGCGATCGAGCCCTTGGCCGCCCCTGCCCGCTGGGACAGGATGGCGATGATGAGGAAGGAGGGCACGACCAGCAGCAGGTCGGTGAACCACAGCGCGACCTTCTCCCACCAGCCGCCGAAGTAGGCAGCCGAGGACCCGATGAGCGCGGCGATCGAGGTCTGGAGCAGGGCCACGCACACACCGATCATCATCGACTTGCGCGTTCCCTCCACCACCATCGCGAAGACGTCCCGGCCGCCCTGGGTGGTGCCGAACCAGTGCTCGGCACTGGGTGCCGACAGGAAGGACGAGGAGTCGACGTCGGTGTAGGCCCACTTGCCGATGTAGCTGCCGAAGACGGCGAACAGCGCGACCAGGACGAAGCCAACAGCCCCGGCCACAGCGGACTTGTTACGCAGGAAGCGGCGCAGGGTGATCTGCCCGCGGGTCAGGCGCTTGGACTCAGCGGGATTGGTCTCACGCAGGTCGCCTGCCTCAGCCTCACTCATCGGGATGTCCGCCGGCTGGTCCATGGGCGAGTGCCCACCGACCGTCATCTGCTTGCCGATGGAGTCCATGCCGTTGTAGTTACGTGCCATGCTCAGCTCACCCTCACTCGGGGGTCGACGACAGCGACGAAGACGTCCGACAGCAAGGCACCGGTCAGGGTGCACAGGCCGGAGAAGGCGACGACCGCGACAGCACCGTTGATGTCGTAACCGGCGATGGAGTTGACCGAGTACTCACCCATGCCGTGCCAGCCGTAGACGCGCTCGGTGATCGCGGCTCCCGTGAACAGCCCGGCCAGGGCGAAGGCGAAGTAGGTGGCCATCGGGATCAGGGCGGTACGCAGAGCGTGCCGGGTGACGGCCTTGCGCTTGACCAGGCCCTTGGCGCGCGCGGTGCGCACGTAGTCGGCACCGAGGGTGTCCAGCATGAGGTTGCGCTGGTAGCGGGAGTAGGAGGCCAGTCCGCCCAGGGACATCGACAGGGTCGGCAGCACCAGGTGCTGCAGGCGCCCGGCGAAGCCGCTGCCCTCACCGGTGAACTCAAAGATCTGGTAGCCGGTGGAACGGTTGATCTGGACCGCGAGCACCTGCAGGAGGATAGCGATCACCATGGCCGGGGTCGAGATGATGACCATCGCGATCAGGGAGACCGCCCGGTCAGAGAACTTGTACTGGCGGGTCGCCGTCCACGCGCCCAGGGCCACGCCACCGGTCATGCCGATCGCCGCACCGGCGAAGACCAGTCGGATCGAGGCACCGATCTTGGTGCTGATCAGCCCGTTGACCGACTCACCCTTCGGGGTCACTCCCCAGTCCCAGGAGGTGACGATCGAGTGGAGCCAGGTGACGTACCGGTCCCACACCGGGACCTCGGAGCTGATGTTGTACTCGATCAGGTTGGCGCGGATGGCGTCCCAGTTGAGGGTGGGGTCCTCGCGGTTCCAGTTGTTGATCGGGTCCAGAGACACCGAGGCCAGGATGTAGGCCAGCGAGGTCGCGAGGAACAGCAGAAGTGCGTAGTTCGCGATCCTACGCGCAAGGTAGGGGAGCATGTGGTCCTCTCTTCCGGAGGACCGGACAGTTTCCGCCACATCTGGGTGGGACCCGTCCGGTTACAGACATCACCGCGCCTGCACGGGTCCCACGATGTGAGATCTAACAGGTCGGACCGTCACACGATACCCGGAACTTGAAACCTGTTGTGCACGAATGACGTGGCGCAGGACACTTAGCGGGCCGAGACGGCGGACCAGGCCTGACCGAGGAGCTCGTAGGAACGCCGACGGGCCGCAGCGTCGTGGGCGTAGGTGACCACGAAGATCTCCTCCAGCCTCCAACGGTCCGCCAGACCACGCAGGCCGTCAGCCACCTCCTCGGGAGTGCCGACGTAGGACAGCCCCATCGCCTGCTCGACCGCCGCCTGACGTCCGCCAGCGAGCTCGCGCCAGGCCTGGTGGTCCGTCGTCGGCGGGTCAAGAGGAGCCGGCCTGCCTCCGATGATGCGCGCCGAGGCTGCCATCGCGGTGGTAAACAGGTCCTCCGCCTCCTGGCGGGTCGGGGCCACCATGACGTTGACCGAGGCGCCGGCCCGCGCAGCACCCGCGTGCGAGGTCGGAGCCTGGGCGTCAAAGACGGAGCGGTAGGTGACGATCGCCGGCTCCGCCTGCGCGGGCACGAAGTGCGAGGCGACCGCGAAGGGCAGCCCGAGCGTGCCGGCCACCCGCGCCCCGTTGACCGAGGACCCCAGGATCCAGGGCTCGACCTCGACACCCTCACCCGGGACGGCACGTACGCGCGTCAGCGGCGAGGAGCCCGGTCGAGCGTGAGCGGCGGACCGGCCCGAGCCTGCGTCGTCGCCCTCCTGGCCCTGGGGACCCACCGACGAGGACGGCACGAAGTTCGCCAGCGACCCTGGGACCATAGCCGCGTCCTGCGCCGGCCCCAGATAGGACAGGACCTCCAGGACCTCCTGGGCGAAGCTGCGCGGGTCAGCCGCGCGACGGCGCAGCGCCGAGGCCGTCAGCGGGTCCGTGCCCGGTGCCCGCCCCAGCCCGAGGCTGACGCGGTCTGGGTACAGGGTCGCCAGGGTCCCGATCTGCTCAGCGACCACCAGTGGGGCGTGGTTGGGGAGCATGACACCCCCGGAACCGACCTTGATCCGGTTGGTCGAGGCCAGGACCTGCCCCATGAGGACGGCCGTGGCCGAGGCGAGGAAGGTGATGGACCCGTGGTGCTCCGCCAGCCAGTATCGGTGGTAGCCGCAGTCCTCGGCGGCGCGGGCGAGCGCAACCATCTCCTGCAGGGCGTCACGCCGTGTGCGGCCTGCAGAGACAGGGACGAGGTCCAGCACCGACAGCACGGGAGAGGACGCAGTGTCAGGCATGGCGTCAGCCTAGGCGCGCAGACAGGCTCACGTCCTGGGAACATTTGCTCGCGCGGTGCCGGTCACGCTCTCAGCACACGCACGGGAGGGGCCGCAGGCCCGTTCATAGGACCTACGACCCCTCCCCTGCCGGACAGCAGCAGTCAGTGCTCGACGACGGCGCGGGTCGCCGGGTTCTTGTCACGGTGGCGGTAGTACAGCGCCACCAGCGCGCCGGAGAGGTTGCGCCACACCGAGAAGACCGCACCCGGCAGGGCAGTCTCCATCACGGCGCCGAGCGGTCCTCGTCGCTCACGGCTCCACGGGGAGCCTCACAGACAGAGGTGGTCACGGGTTCGACTGGGGAGGTCACGGGAGACTCCTGCACTCGGTTCCGAGATTCGGACATCAATTCTCAAGATGCGGTCAGTCAGTGAGGCCACGTTCACCGGCGTCGCGCCGGAACCAGTGCGGCGACGAGGGACTTGAGGACGTCGCCGACGACGAAGGGCGCGACACCCATCGAGAACGCGGCACCCCACGCCGCACCGGTAGCCACCTTGAGCCACAGCACGCCCGGGACGTAGACGAGCGCGGAGGCGACGAGCATAAGCACCGCACGACGCGCCAGCCCGTCCAGGCTGGCCGTGGGCGTCACCCACTGGCCGTCGTCGCCCTTGGAGGTCGTACCGCGACCGGCGACGACGGCCGCCAGCCCGTAGCCCAGGACGTACCCGAAGGAGGCGGTCACGCCGCTGCCCCACCCCGCCAGCACCGGCACGCCGAGGCAGGCCGCCAGCACGAAGAGCGCGACCGAGGCCAGGGCCCGTCGTGAGCCGAGCACGCTGCCCACCCCGAGCACCGCCAAGGTGCCGAGCGTGACCGGCACGGGAGTGAAGGGCAGCGGCAGCGCGACCTGGCCGATCAGGGCGATGGCCACCGTCCCCGCGAGGACCTGGGTCACCTCGGCCAGGATCGTACGCAGGCGCGTCTGCGTACGCACCCCCAGCCCACCTTGAGCCGTTCCAGCACAACGCGTCAGGGAGGAAGAAGTCTGATCTGTACTCATGGCACAACCGTAGGTGAGGGTGTACGTGCCGACGTCACAGGATCACGCCGAGCACGCAACCCGATCCTTGTGGACTCCCACAAGAGCGCCAGCAGCCGGTACTCAGACCAGACGACCGATCCACCGAAGCAGGTCACTCGTGACCTCATCACGGTTGGTCTCATTGAGCAGCTCGTGCCGCGCCTCAGGGTACAGACGCAGGGTGACGTCCCTCACGCCCGCACGACGCAGGTCGGTCGCGACCCGGCGCACGCCCCGTCCCATACCCCCGACCGGGTCGTGGTCACCAGAGACCACGAGCACCGGCAGCCCACGCGGGACAGCCGCGAAAGCCTGCGGCCGGTTGACGGCGACCGCCCCACGAGTCAGGTCCCGGTAGAAGGAGGCCGTGCAGCGCTGGCCGCTCAACGGGTCCTCAACGTAGCGGTCGACCTCGGCCTGGTCCCGGCTGAGCCAGTCGTAGTCCGTGCGCACCGGCGCAAAGGGCTTGTTGTTGGCGGCAAAGGCCTGCTTCTCAAGCAGGGCGGAGGGGTGACGAGGACCGCGCAGCCTCGCCTCGGCACGAGCCAGCCGCGTACCGATCGGGCCCAGCAGGCCTGGGCTGGCCATCGTGCCCATGGCAATCAGCCCCGCCAGACGCGACTGCTCACCCTGAGAGGCGACCCAGCCGCGCACGAGCATCGACCCCCAGGAGTGGCCCAGGAGGACCACCGGCGCCGAGGGCCAGGCGGCGTCGATCGCCTCGCGGACCACGCTGAGGTCGCTGAGAACGAGGTCCCACCCGTCGTTGTCGTCGGTGTGCCCCTGCTCGTCAGGGGCGTCGATCGTGCCTCCGTGCCCGCGGTGGTCGTCGGCCACGACCACGTAGCCAGCCTGCGTCGCGGCAGACGCGAAGCGCTCGTACCGACCGGAGTGCTCCGCCATCCCGTGCTCAAGCTGAATGACCGCACGAGGCTGTGCCGTCCTCGACGAGGCCCGTTCCGAGCCCGCCTGCAGGACGAAGGGGGCGACGTCGTCGGGGAGCCAGGCACGGACGAACAGCCGCTTGCCATCACGCGCCACCAGGTAGGTCGTCTCGGTCCTCATTGCCGCCTCCGTGCTCTCGCGCCGCTCCTGCACGGCGTCTCCTGACCGGCATGCTGCCACGCCCAGCCGTCGTCGTCACGCACTGACCGACTACCCAGGCCCTCACCAACCGCGTGCGCCTCGGCGGGGCCACAGCGTTCGTCCTCCGACGACGGCGTACGGTTCAGACGTGCCTGACGCCGTCCCCTCCTCCCCACCAGGCCGGCACAGCGGCACGCTGGTCGGCAACGGCAAGCAGGCTCTCAGCCTCGTCGCCTGCGCCCTGCGCGGCACCGGGACCCGCACGGTGCTCGCACCGCGCTACTCCTGCCAGACGATGCTCGCTCCCTTCGCGCTCGAAGGAATGCACCTGCGTCTGGTCGACGTCGCCGACGACCTTCTCCTTGATCCCACTGACCTCTCCAACGCCCTGCACGAGGAGCCGGGCGCGGCCGTCCTGCACTGCGAGACCTACGGCGCCTCAGCCAGGCCCGCTCTGCTGCACGCCCTGGAGCAGGCGCACCAGGCGGACAGCACCGTCATCCTCGACGCCACGCACTCGCTCCTGGAGCGCCCTGAGCTCCTCACCTCCTCCCCGGTCCTCCCTCCGGGGCCCTGGCAGGTAGCACTGGCAAGCACCCGCAAGCTCCTACCTGTTCCCGACGGCGCGTCCCTGGCATGGTGCGACGGCCATCTGGCCGCCCGTCTGGACCAGCTGGCCCGCACCGCCACGAGCCGCGGCAGCGACAGCGCGATCGAGTCCCTGGGACGGCAGGCTCTCTCGGCTCAGGCAAGACTCACCAGGACACTGGCGTCCCGTACCGCCCCCGGTACCGGAGCCTCGGCGCGCCTGTCACCACAGGCTCAGAAGGAGCGCCTGGAGGTCTGCCGCCTGACCGAGACCCACGAGGACGCCGTCGAGCGAGCGATGGAGCCTCGCGCCGCGAGCGCGCTGACGCACCGCGTGCTCGCCAGCACAGGCGTGGCCCTCGAGCGGCGTCGCCACAGTGCTGGGCTGCGTCAGGAGCTGGCGCAGGCCCTGCGCACGAGCCGGAGCCGCTTGCGGCTCCTGCCAGCCCTGAGCGCAGGGTGCCTCGCCCTGGAAGGCGAGGAGGACGCCGTCGTCCGGCTACGCACCGCCCTGTCCGAGGCCGCGCTGTGGGGACCGGTGACCTGGGAGCGGCCAGAGGGTGACTCCGACCCACGTCCCTGGCCCGCCGTCGTCACGCTACCGACCGACCAGCCCGAGCGGGCCGGGGAGCTGCTCGCCCTGGTCCGGGCCTGCCGCTAGCCCGTCCAGGTCCAGCCGGCCGCCCACCGTCGGCCACCCGTAGCGCGTACCGTGACGCCATGGCCGTCCGCTCCTTCTCCCTCGTCCCTGCCGCCTACGTCTACCTGCTACGCGCTGACGCCACCGGACGTCCCCAGGTCCTCCTCCAGCTACGCCGCGGCACCGGGTACATGGACGGGTACTGGGCCTGTGGCGTGGCCGGGCACGTCGAGGACGGCGAGAGCGTCCTGACCACGGCGGTGCGTGAGGCGGCGGAGGAGGTGGGCGTCGTCGTCGACCTGGCGGAGCTACGGCCGCTGACGGCGACGCACCGGTCCAACGACGTCGGAGGCGCACCCCTGGAGCAGCGGGTGGACTTCTTCTTCACCCTGCGGCACTGGTCCGGCCAGCCGCAGGTGCGTGAGAGCGAGAAGAACGCGGGGCTGTCCTGGTGGCCCCTGGACGCCCTGCCCGAGAAGGTGCCGCCCCACGAGCGGGCGGTCCTCAGCCTCCTGGCGGCCGAGCTCGACGGCGGGCCCCAGGTCCCGGCCGTGACGGTCTTCGGATTCGTCGGCGAGGAGATCGACCGCTACGTCACGGCCCGCGACCACGGACCGGCTCAGGGCTGAGACCGACGGCTCACAGCCCCAGGAAGCCCATGATCCTCGGCAGCTCGTTGCGCGCCTGGGCCAGGCCGGCCTCGTAGGCCGAGACCACCCGGTCGTAGCGCAGCTCGCCGTTCTCGATCGGCATGCGCGTGGGCTGGTAGAGGTAGACGCGTCCCTCACGGCGCCCCTGCTCCAGCTCGTCCATGGTGCGGTTGTAGCTCGCCGGACGGTTGATGATGGCCTCCGCCACCGCAGGGTAGCGACGGAACAGGCGCCGGAAGGCACCCGGCCGCTTCTGCTCCGGCTTGCGGTACCCCGCAGGCCGGGTCGAGACCACGAGCAGGCGCTCGTAGCCGGAGGCTGCCGCGGCGTCGGTGGCAAAGCCCCCGGTGGGGCCCAGCGCGCCGTCGAGGTAGGGCACGCCGTCGATGGAGACGGTCGGCATGAGCACGGGCATGGACGAGGAGGCCTGGCAGCGGGTCGTCAGCGCCTCCAGCGTCGCCATGTCCTCCGCTCCCCAGTAGACCTCCTCCCCGGTGTCGCAACGGAAGGCCCCGATACGCACCTGGGAGGTCGAGGCGGTGAAGGCCGGCAGGTCACAGGGGATGGACTCATCCGGCCGGGCCGTGTGCTGGTAGATGTGCTCGGAGTTGAAGTAGCCCTGACGCCTGGCGAAGCTGCCCCAGCCGCCGGCCTGCGGGTCCGTGGTCAGCCGCACGAAGGCCTCGCGCGTGCGCCACAGGTCACGGGAGACCATGTTGACGGTGTGGGTCGCCCCCGCCGAGATCCCACCGACCCAGGGGAAGGCGAGCCCCGCCTCCAGCATGACCTGGACCAGTGCAGCGGTGTAGGCCCCACGCATGCCGCCGCCCTCGAAGACCAGGGCCACGTCCTCGACCTGCCGGGAGACAGGCGCAGGCGCGTGGCCGGGCTGGCCGAAGGGGACAGGGCGGGCAGGGACGGACAAGGGCTGAGCGCACATCGCCCTCAGCGTATCGAGGCTCTCTGCCCTCGCCACCAGCGCTCGCGTAGCGTGAACGGCATGAGTGACCCCCTCCTGCTTGAGCCTCTGTCCCTTCGTCACCGCCAGGCCCGCAACCGCCTGGTGCTGCCCCCGATGTGCATGTACTGCGTCGAGGCGGGCGACGGGCGCCCCACCGACTTCCACGTCCTGCACTACGGGACGCGGGCAGCCGGAGGCTTCGGTACCGTCATCGTCGAGGCCACGGCGGTCACCGCCAACGGCCGCCTGTCCCCGGCTGACCTCGGCCTGTGGGAGGACTCGCAGGTCCCTGCCCACCGCAGGGTCGTGGACGCGATCCACGCCGGCGGCGCCCTGGCCGGCGTCCAGCTCGGTCACGGCGGGCGCAAGGCTGGCACACCACCGTGGCGTCCTGCCGCTGACGGCACCGCCACCGGCCGCGCAGCCACCCTGGAGGGCTGGGACCTCGTGGCGCCGAGCGCCGACCCCTACCCCGGTCACGCCACCCCGCGCGAGATGAGCCTGGAGGAGGTCCGCGAGACGATCGCCGCCTTCGCCTCCGCAGCCCGCCATGCCGTCGAGGCCGGGTACGACCTCGTCGAGCTGCACGGCGCCCACGGCTACCTCATCCACCAGTTCCTCTCGCCCCTGTCCAACCACCGCACTGACGCCTACGGCGGCTCGCCCGAGGGCCGGAGCCGGCTGGCCCTGGAGACCGTGGCCGCCGTGCGCGAGGCAGTAGGCCCGGACACGGTCATCGGGATCCGCCTGTCCGCCACGGACTGGGCCGAGGGCGGGCTGACCAGCGCGGACACGGCCGAGCTCTCCCGCCAGCTCGTGGCCCAGGGCGCTGACGTCCTGCACGTCTCGACCTCGGGCAACGTACCGGCCCGCTTCCCGGTCGGACCGGGCTACCAGGTGCGCTTCGCCGCTGAGGTCAAGCAGGCCGTGGCAGGGATGACGACGCCGGGCGGCAGCGCGCCGGTCGTCATCGCCGTCGGGCTCATCGAGAACGGTCCCCAGGCCGAGCAGGTGGTCATGACGGGCCAGGCCGACGCCGTCGCCGTGGGCCGCTACGCGCTGAGGGATCCCTACGCCCCGTTGCGCTGGGCCCACGAGCTCGGCGTCAACGAGTGGGACAGGGCCGGCTTCCCGCTGCCCTACTGGCGCGGGGCCTGGCGCTGACCACCGTCTGGGGACCCTGAGTCTCAGGACGCGGGCGGGGCAGAGGTACCGGCCTCGGCCCCGCCCGCGTCGTTCACAGCGCCTGGCCGTCGACGTAGAACCAGCGTCCGGCACGCTTACGGAAGGTCGAGCGCTCGCGCATCTGGTCCGCCACGACCCGGCCCCTGAGGTCAGAGGTCAGGAAGCTCGCCGTGAAGGTCACGACGGCCTCCTCGCCGTCGACTGCCTGGCTCCCACCGCCAACGGTCTCCTCGACCTCCAGCCCGGTCCACCGCGTACCAGGGTGGCAGTAGGGGCCCTCTGGCCTGGTGCGCGGCCACCAGGTCCGGAAGAGGTGGTCCTCGTCGCCCAGGGCGAAGGCGGTGTAGCGCGATCGCATGAGCGCCTCGGCACTGGGTGCGCTCTCGCCGTCGAGCAGGGCCTGACAGCACTGCCCGAATGCCCGGCCGCTGCCGCAGGGGCAGGGCTCTGCCGCCCCGGCCCCGGCGCGCAGCACACGCTCAGGACTCACGCCTGGTCCCCTGCCCAGTAGGCTCGGATCGCCTGAGCCATCCAGGGGCCGTCCTCGACGCCGCACATCTCACGCAGGGAGTGCATGGACAGCAGTGGCTGACCGATGTCGACCGTGGTCACACCCAGACGCGCGGCCGTGATCGGGCCGATCGTCGTGCCGCAGGCCACGGCGTTGTTGGACACGAAGCTCTGCGAGGGCACACCGGCTGCCTGGCACGCCCGCTCCCACACCGCGACGCCGACCGCGTCGGTGGCGTAACGCTGTCGGGCGTTGATCTTGGTCAGGGGCCCGCGGTTGAGCAGGGGCTGGACCACAGGGTCGTGCAGCTGGGCGTACTCGGGGTGGACCGAGTGCCCGGCGTCCGCGCTCACGCACACCGAGCGGGCCAGAAGCGCCTGGCGCGCGTCACCGTTGAAGCCCATGGCACCGGCTAGTCGGTCCAGCACCTGCTCCAGGAAGGGACCTGCCGCGCCCGAGCGGGACTGTGAGCCCACCTCCTCGTGGTCGTTGGCCACGAAGACGATGGCGTCACGCGCACCTGCCGCGTCCCAGGAGGCCCCGTCCCCGGCGGCCAGCGCCTCCAGGGCCACCAGGCCCGCGCTGACCGAGGAGAGGTTGTCCAGGCGCGAGGAGGCGAGGAACTCCCCGTGCCTGCCGAAGCGGGCGGGAGCCTCGGTGGGGAAGGTGAGGACGTCGTGGAAGGCGAGATCGGCCGGGTCGATACCGGCCAGCTCGCACAGGTACTCCTCGACGGCGCCACGCTCGCCGCGAGAGGCGGCGTCGTCGTGGCGGGTGGCCGAGCTCGTGCGCCCGGCAGCCTCACAGGCAGCGCCTGCGGGCGCCCCCTCGGCGTCGTCCAGGAGCGTCCACAGCGGCAGGAGGTTGGCCTGAGGGTCGAGGTGGAGGGACTCGTTGACCCCGCGGTCCAGGTGCGGGGCCACCTGCGCCACCCGTGCGACCGGTCCGGTGCGCACGAGGCGGACCTCGCCGTCGCGAGTGACCAGCCGACCGGCCAGGCCCAGCTCACGGTCGAGGAAGGAGCTGAGCAGCGGACCGCCGTAGACCTCGGCGTTGACGAGCTGGAAGCCGTGGCTCGTGGCGGCCGCGGCGGGCTTGAGCTTGAGGGCAGGAGAGTCGGTGTGTGCCCCCAGGATCCTCAGGCCGGTGTGCTGGCTAGGTGAGTCGGGCAGCATCCAGGCGATGACCGCGCCGTCGCGCAGGACGTAGCCGCGCGCCGGGACCTCGCTCCAGGTACGTCTCTCGTCCACCTGGCTGAAGCCGACGGCGTCCAGACGCGCTGCGACGGCGGCGACGGCGTGGTAGGAGGTCGGGGAGGAGACGACGAGGTCCGTGAGCGAGATCGTGTAGGCGTCGACGTCGTGCAGGGTCTGGCTGTAGGTACGCGCTGACATGTCCTCAAGTGTGTCACCGATGCCCCGGCAGACGGTGGCACCGGGCTCAGGGCATGATCGGGCTGTGAGCGAGCCCGTCGTTCCACCCGTTCCCGCCCCTCCTGCCAGCACCACCAGCGTGCGCGCGGTCCTGCTCGACGCCGACGGCGCCCTGCAGCTCGTCACGACACCCTGGCGCCAGGCCCTGACCGAGGGAGGCGGGCGGCAGCTCAGTGAGGCGCTGGCGCGGGAGGAGACCGACGCGCTCCAGGACCAGGAGGCCGCACCCACCGTGCCAGTCGCCTCAGTCTCCGCTCCTCCTCAAGGAGGAGCCCGAACACCGCGACGTCTCATCCCTGAGGCCTTGTGGGACCCTCGACGGAGGAGACAGACTCGTCCCTGAAAGACAGCACAATTGGCCGGCAGGAGGCGCGGTGACGCAGCAGACCGCTCAGGCGAGCGTGCCAGCGCCCTCTTCCCGGCAGCGGCTGGCAGAGCGGCTCAACGACCCTTCTCGCCGCGCTCCCCGGGTCTTCCTCCGCGTCATCAGCCGGATCCACCGGCTGCTGCCCTCCTTCGTCCGCCGGGTGGTCCCGGTGACTTTCGTGGGTTACGCCCTCATCAACGGCTCAGCCTTCGTCCTGGACGTGTCCATCCTGTGGGGGCTCTACGAGCACCTGCACCTGTTCTACCCGCTGGCCGTCACGATCGGCTACGCGGTGGCCGGGGCCTACTCGCTGCTGCTCAACCGGTGGCTGAACTTCCAGGTCCGCGGGCACCTGGCGACGCAGGGATCGCGCTACCTGGTGGGGCTGGTCAGCCAGTACGTCATCTTCATCCTCGGGCTGTCCAGCCTGCTGCACTGGCTAGGGGTCAACGCCGAGCTCGCTCGCTTCGTCTCAGCCTGCTGCGAGGGGCTCTATCTCTACACCCTCATGCGTCTGTGGGTCTTCCGCGGCACGCCCGAGCCGGTGGAGGAGGCCGAGGAGACCCCGGCCGACGTCAAGGTCGTCGCCTGAACCGAGGCCGGCGCCCCTCCGACGACGTCGCACGCCGGCCCCCTGCGTCTCACCACCAGGCGCGGGTCGTCTCCGTCGGCCCGTCCAGCTCAGTGAAGCCGGCGTCGACGACGCTCACCGAGCCATGAGCAGCCTCCCACTCCTGTGGCGAGGGAAAGACGACTCGTACGCGGTACCCGTCCTGCGCCCAGGCCTGACGAAGGTCCGTCGGCATCTGCGGGCTCTGCCAGGCCAGCTGCGCCGCGTGGGCGACCTGGGCACACAGCTTGCCGCTGGTCATCTGCTCCAGGGGCGTGACCCCGACGGTGACGCGCGCCCCCTCGGAGCAGGACCCCGCGCCCAGCTCGATCAGGTCCTCAACGCGCTGGTGCTGATCGCGCCGCGCCGTCGCAGTCACCGCAGCAGGCAGCGGCGGCAGCTCGTCGCCGTGGGGAAAGTGCGTGCCCTCGACCTGGGTCCTGGCCAGCGCCGTCGGCAGAGGACGCACCGGCGCCGGGACGAAGGCCCGCGCCAGGGCCTGCCCCCAGCCGCGGGGTCCGTCCTGGCTGACCGTCACGCCCGGCAGCTCCTGGACCTCGTCCCACCGCGCCCCACGAGCGCGTCGCACGAGCTTGCGGATCCGCCCGTCGCGCCAGTAGCCCACTGCCTCGTGCCACGCTCCTGCCGGCGCGGCCTCGGGCGAGGCGAGGAGGGCGACGACGGCTCGGGCCGTGGCCTCGGCGACGTCGACGCGCCGCGGCGGGTGGACCTTGTCGTAACGCACGGCGATCTGCATGCCCCACGGTACGGCCGCCTCAACAGGCTGCGCACCAGGCGTCAGGGGCGAGGAGGGAGCACGGTCAGGAGCAGAAACAGGCACAGCGAGACGGTACCGCGCTGAGCCTTGCAGCCGGCTCACGTGACAGGCCGCTAGCGTGGCGCCATGACCGATGGACCCTTCCAGCCGCCGTCTCCCGCCCCTGGCCCCGAGGCTGGCCCACCAGCTGGCCGCGGCCCCGGCCCCGGAGGTGCAGCCGGCCCTGCGACCTCCTCTGCCCGGCCGACCAGCTACCAGCCACCTGTCCACCAGGCCGCAGGCGTTCCACAGCCGCCTCAGCCGCCGTCGTTGCTCAACGGAGCGACCGTCCACGGGCTAGGCGGGGTACCAGGGCTGCGCCACCCGGCGGAGATGCCGCTGGTCTGGCTCAGCGCAGCGGTCACGGTTCTCGGGTACCTGCTGTGGCTCGTCACGCTCGTGTGGCTGGCTCTGACCGGGAGCGCCGTCGAGGAGGGAACCGCAGGTGAGCTCACGACCGACCTGCACAACCTGCTCACCGACGGCGGCGTCGTCTCCCAGGTACTCATGCTCCTACCCGTGATGCCGATCGCGATCTGGGTGATGCGAGCCGTGCTGTACGCCCAGCTGCGTGGCCAGGGCGTGCAGATGAGCCCGTCCCAGTTCCCCGAGGGCTACCGGATGGTGGTGGAGGCCGCCGCGGCCTTCGGTATGCGGCGCGTGCCCGACGCCTACGTGGTGCTGGGCAACGGCCAGGTCAACGCCTTTGCCGCCGGCCACGGGTTCCGTCGCTTCGTGGTGGTCTACTCCGACCTGTTCGAGGTCGGCGGGGCCGCGCGTGACCCTGAGGCCCTACGCTTCGTCATCTCCCACGAGGTCGGGCACCTGGCCGCCGGGCACGTGGGGTACGTCCGTCTCCTGCTCACTCAGCTGGCGGCCCAGGTCCCGGTGCTCGGGCCGGCGCTCTCGCGCGCCCAGGAGTACACCGCAGACAACCACGGCTACGCCCTGGCCGCACGCGGCGTACCCGGGGTCATGGGGCTGCTGGCCGCCGGCAAGTACCTGGGCTCCCAGGTCAACCTCCACGCCCTGGCCGACCGTGCCACGCGCGAGAAGGGTTTCTGGCTCCACCTGAGCGTCTGGTTGGCGTCCCACCCGGTGACGACCTGGCGCGCGCACGCCCTACGTGACCGGCGCCGTCCCGGCCGGATCATGTTCCGCCCCCAGGAGACCACCGCGTGGTTCCCGCCGGTCCAGCCAGCAGGGTCCCTGTCTTCGCAGACGTGGCCGACCCCCGCGCAGGTCCTGGCGGTGCTGGACACCACTGAGCCCCAGGGCAGCGACGAGGAGCAGTTCGGACGCTACCCGGGCGTGCGCTACGAGGTCCCGCGCGACGCGCTGCGCCTGGCCGACCCGAGGCCACGCCCCAGGAACGCCCCGCAGCACCCGTCACCGGCCCAGTAGCCTCGGCCCCGCTTCACGTCTCTGGCCCGCCTCCTCTCTCGCGCCCTCGGTGTCCACGCAGAGGCGGGCTGGAGCCTGCCGTCAGCTCCTCGAACGTCGACGTGTTTCTCAAGGATCGTGACTGCGGCACCTGCTCGGGCGACGAGGAGGCTGAGCACCGTCCCGACGGGCCCGCCCTCCCACGACTGCGCACCTGGCCCGTTCCTGAGATGCTGCGGGGCACGTGCTGTCGCGGTCGCGGGGACCCGTTCGGTCAGTGTGCGCGAGGTCAGACAGCGAGGGCAGGCAGCTCGGCGCGGGTGCACTCAGCCTTGTACGAGCGGTAGTAACCGGTAAGGATGAGGATCACGCCGAGGACTGTCCAGCTGATGAGGATCCACCACTGCACGCTGGCATCAGCTTCTGGGAAGTAGCTCACCGTCCGGATCAGCGAGCTTGAGGCACCAGGGACAAGGAGCTGTCCGATGACTCCCCATGGTTCGGGCAGGAACTGCCAGGGTGTCGCAGCCGCTGACAGCGGATTGCCAAGGAGGATCGTGAGGACAACGGCGATACCAGTTCCCGACCGACCGAGCAGTGACGTGCATCCAACGATGAGTGCTGCGGTCGCGGTGACCGACAAGCAGATCGCAAGCGCGTTGAGCCAGAAGTCACCCGGAATGTACTCGAACCAGGACTGGAGGACGAGCGTCAGGACAAGCCCGCCGCCCGCGCCGAACCCGATCAGGGCAAGAAGACGGCGGATCTCACCAGACACACCCAGCGCGATGAGGACACCACCGAGCACGCCTCCGATGGTGAGCGGGAAGGATGCCGCAGCGAGCCCGGTACCGGTCGGGTCACTGTCAGACAGCGGCACGACCGGTGTGACGTCGACGACCGCTGTCGCCGGGTCGCCGCCTGCCGTGGTAGCAGCCTGGGCAAGCTGCGCCTGGAGCTGTGCAGCAACCTGTCCGAGCATCTGCGTAGCCACGGCGCTGCCCGCGGGGGCGGTGAGTACCTCGGGAGCCGTGCCGGGACCTTCAGCGAGAACGATCGCACCATAAGTTTCACGCTGCTCGATCTGAGAAACCGCATCGTCCCGGTCATCCGCTTCAACGAAGCTGAAGGTGCTGGGCGCCTTCTCGGCAAGAGCGTGCTCCAGCGTGGACACCGCCTCAGAGGGGCCGCTGATGCTGATGGGCAGATGCTGCGGTGTGCTCGTCTTGGCCGGCCACAGGAAGGCGAGCACGACGGTACCGACGACGATGGAACCGAGGACTCCAATCAGGATGGCGCGCGACCAACCGGTGCGGGGCGCAACAGTGGGTGTGGACATGACGGTGCAGCTCCTGGCTCAGGTGATTGCGATGACACGGAGAGTCGAAGGACTCGCGGTCGAGAGGTCAGCGTCGCCGCACAGGCTCCCTTGCGAGACGTCCGAAGGCCTCATGTCCTCAAGCATAGAATTCATCGACCGATGAATTCAAGGCCGGTCTAGGTCTTCGCGCGAGACCCAGGAGAAGCAGTGCCGGACCACACGAGCAGCGAGAGAGGTCGACGACCGGATACCAGCCCCACCGGGCAGGCAGTCCTCGACGCCACCTCTCTTCCATACACACCCAGACATGACTCACCTCACCGAAGGTCACCTCGACCTCAGACGCCAGGTGACGCCCAAGCGGCCACTTCCACGCCGTGGGACAATCACAGCCCCTCTGCCCCGACCAGGACCACCCATGCCACCTGCCGCCCGCCCCCATCACCTCAGCTCTCAGGACTCGGCCGTCGCCCGCCGCATCCAGGCCCGTGTCGGCCACAACTACCTGGACTTTGACGAGCCGCCCGCCCCCGACGCCCACGTCCTGGTCCGCGCCGTCGGCGACCGACGCGTCAGGGCCTGGGACGTCTCCCAGCTCGACGGCGAGGGCGGCCCGGTCTTCATCCTCCTGCACGGCCTGGGCGCAGGGGCCCTGCTCTTCCGGGAGGTCATCGAGAGCCTGCGCCACCACGGGCGCGTCCTCGTCGTCGACCTCCCTGGCTTCTCGCACCTGCCGCGCCCACGCAGGCCCATGTCGATGGAGGAGTTCGCCTCCAGCGTCGAGACCCTGGTGGACAACATCAACCTGTCCCAGGAGCTCGATGTCGACAACCCCGTCCTCATCGGCCACTCCATGGGGACGCAGGTGGCCCTGGAGCTGGCTCGCCGCGCGCCCGACCTCGCCGGTCGCCTGGTCCTCGTCGCCCCGGTCATGGGGCCGGGCACCCAGCACCTGCGCGGCGCCGCGAACGCCTTCCTGCGCTCCTGCTTGCGTGAGAGCCTCGGGCCCGGGCTCGTCTCGGTCTCAGGCTTCCTCCACGCTGGTCTCATCTGGCCCGCGCGGACGCTGCCCTCCCTCCTGCGCTACCCCTTTGCCGAGCGCCTGGCCGGTATCGGCGGGAGACTGGAGATCGTGCGCGGCACCTACGACCGGCTCTGCCCGCAGTCCTGGGCCGAGGAGCTGCTGGAGGCGAGCGGCGCCGTCGGGTCGGTCCGTGTCGCCGACGGCGCCTCGCACCAGGTCGTCATCAACCACGCCCAGGTCGTGGTCGAGGCCGCGCTGGCAGCCGCAGACCGGCTCACCTAGCCCGCCTGTCCGTCCTGCGCGGGCCAGGGGTTCGCCAGGCAGCGGTCCAGGCCACCGCTCTGCTGCATCATCGTCGGCGCCTTGACCCCGGCGCCCGGGCAGCGCAGGTGCCCACGGCCCAGCCAGTGTCCTACCTCGTGGTTGACGAGGTAGGCCCGGTAGGTCTCGGCGTCGGGGAACCAGGGGACGAGATAGCTCCAGCGGTCGGCGTTGATGTTGACCGTGGCTCCCTGCCGGCAGCTCCACCGGCCCTCGGTATCCAGTGGGGCGCACCGCTGATCTGTCGTACCGGGGGTGGCGATACTGAGGACGAAGTCCGCCTGGGTCGGGTCCTGGACCTGCTCGAAGCTGACGTCGTCCGTACCTGCCCAGCCGCGGTCGTCGTTGAGGACGGCGTTGACGAAGGGGGCGATCTCGTCAGCGCTGAGACCGGTACCACCCTCAACCTGCAGCAGGTAGCGGTGGGTGCCCGAGCGAGGTGACGCAGGTGGCGCGATCGGTCCTGCGACGTTCCACGTCCCGTCGCCAGTGGTGTCCGAGCGGGCGATCCCCAGCTCGTCCGTCCGTGCGACTGGGGGGACATCGAGCTGCTGGGGCTGCGGGTCAGCGGCCTGGGGATCGTCCCTCGCAGGGCTGGCGACCTCCCGGGCAGCAGGAGAGGGGAACGTGGTTGCCGCGCTCGGCGCCGTGCTCTGCGCCGTCCCAACTCCGAGGGCTGCCTGAGCCTCGTAGAGAGCCAGCACCGGGCGCAGGAGCACGAGCGCACCGGCCAGCACCCCGATGAGCAGGAGGACGCTGAGCCTGACGGCTCCGCCCCGCCCTAGCGGGTGCAACCGCCATCGCACCAGGTCACGCGAGCCGGCTCGCGCACGGGTGGGCGCACCGGACCGGTGCGAGGGACCAGGCCGACGATGCACCCCCACCGGACGCGCTGTCGGACCGACAGCGCGTCGCGCTCGGGGCGGGCGGGTCCTGGCAGTGCCGCGATGAGACGACGGGGGACGCGAGGAAGGAGCCACGCCGCCCCTCACAGACCTGCGGCGTCGAAGGCCGCCCGCGCCAGGTCCCTGCCGATCTCGATGACCCGGTCCGCCTCCTGGAAGTCAGTGACCCGGCAGGTCTCGATCGGCACCGAGATCATGACGTCAGGGCGGCTCATCGCCGAGCGTCCCAGCTCGATCTGCCCCTGCATGATGTCCAGGGTGGTCGAGAGCATGTCCGCCAGGGTGACCGACGGCGTCGCCGGCTTGTTCTCGCTGGCGGCCCGTCCCGGGATCAGCTGGCGCAGGCTCTCGGGAAGGCGGTCGATCCAGCGCTCGGACTCCGTGGCGGCCGCCTCACGGTCTGGCGAGCTGCGGTCCAGACCCAGGCGCCGACCGAACAGAGAGACTCCCACGATGAGGTCAGCGTCCTCACTGAGCGAGGGCTCGATCGGCAGAGGGTTGAGTACTCCGCCGTCAACCAGCAGTCGCCCGTCCAGACGGACCGGGGTGAAGACGGTCGGGATGGAGATCGAGGCGCGGATGGCGGGCACGAGCAGACCCTCGTGGAACCAGACCTCGCGCCGGCGCTCGATGTCAGTGGCTACTGCGGTGTAGGGGATCGGTAGGTCCTCGATGCGCTGGTCCCCGACCAGGTCCTCCAGCAGGCCCACGATCTTGGTCGCTCGCAGCAGCCCGGGCTGGGTCAGGGTGAGGTCAGCGAAGCGCAGGACCTCCGTACGGGACATGCCACGAACGACGTCGGTCAAGCGCTCCATGGCACCAGCGGCGTACAGGCCACCGACGAGCGCCCCCATCGACGCGCCCGAGACGGCCACGATCTCGTGCCCGCGCGCCGTCAGCTCCTCGATGACGCCGATGTGGGCGTAACCACGAGCCCCGCCGGAGCCCAGGACGAGTGCGATCTTCATGGCCCTCCCTTCCCCGCCAGTATCACCCGGCGGAGACGGCAAGGCCAGGCCTGCGCGTCACATGCGGACGTCGTCCTTCTCCGCGGCCCGCCCTCAGCTCACAGGTAGTGGGCGCGCAGGTCCTCGGCGTTACGGGCGGACAGGTCCGAGAGGGTGAGGTCGAAGACTGTGCGCGCACCCCGCTCCCCGCGCCGGGACATGGCGACGACGGCGCGCGCGACCGCCACCAGCACGCTTCCGGTGAACTCGGGGTTCGAGCCCAGGGCGAGGTCGAAGCCGACCGTGGCCGCCACCCCGTCGGAGGTCTCACCTCGGCGGATCACCTGGCCCCCGTGCGGGATTCCCGCGTACCGGGTCGCCAGCTCCTCGGCGGTCACGAAGGTGACGGTGGTGTCGTAGTCGGCGAAGTAGTTGGGCATCGCCTTGATCTCGGCCTCGATGCGCGAGCGGTCCGCACCGGGCTCGGCCACCACGTAGCAGTCGCGGGTGTGCATGGATCGGGTGGTCACCTCGACCGGCTCACCCGCCTTGACCGCTTCAACCGTGGCTGGGACCGGGAGGGTGTACTGCTTGGCGTCCGCCACGCCGTCGATGCGGCGCAGGGCGTCCGAGTGTCCCTGCGAGACGCCGGGTCCCCAGAAGGTGGTGGAGGCGCCGTCGGGCAGCACGGCCTCGCCCAGGACCCGCAGCACGGAGAACAGTCCCGGGTCCCAGCCGGCCGAGATGACGGCGAGGTGACCGGCCTGGCGGGCGGCAGCATCGACGGTGGCGAAGTGCTCGGGAATGCGGGCGTGGGTGTCGAAGGAGTCAACGACGTCAAAGAAGGTGGCGGCGGCCGGGGTCTGCTCGGCCAGGTCCGTGGCGGAGCCGCCGCAGTTAAGACACACGTCGACCTTGTCCACCCAGTCAGGCATGTCCTCCAGCCGGGCAACCGGGGCGCCGGCGGTGGTCACCGTGGCGGGGTCGCGACGGGTGAAGACGACGACGAGCTCCATGTCCTCGTTCTTGGCGACGGCGCGCTCAGCTCCTCGGCCGAGGTTGCCGTACCCGTTGATGGCGACGCGGATCATGTCTTCTCCTGGTGTCTGGGAGCCGGTACAGCGCCCACTCTAGGTAAGTCCGGTGTTGCCGGCAGGTGACAGTCCAGAACGTGGCGAGCAGCGCCGTCGTCGCAGATTCCTCCCCGGGCTCTGTCCCCGCCTCGCCGCTGTCCCAGCCCCACATTGCCGTCGCTTTCGCCCCGGAACAGTCGCTTCCTATGCGGACCGCAATGGAACCGACTGTTCCGGGGCGAAAGCGATGCCGGAGCGGCGGTCACACGTTGAACCGGAACTCGACCACGTCCCCGTCCTGCATCACGTAGTCCTTGCCCTCCATGCGCATCTTGCCGTGGGCGCGGGCCTGCGCGATCGAGCCCAGCTCCATGAGCTCGTCGAAGGAGATGATCTCGGCCTTGATGAAGCCGCGCTCGAAGTCGGTGTGGATGACGCCGGCAGCCTGCGGGGCCGTCCACCCCTTGCGGATCGTCCAGGCCCGCGACTCCTTCTCACCAGCGGTGAGGTAGGTCTGCAGCCCCAGCGTGTCGAAGCCGACACGCGCCAGCTTGTCCAGACCGGACTCCTCCTGGCCGTTGTCGTGCAGCATCTCCGCCGCCTCGTCGGGCTCAAGCTCCACCAGCTCGGCCTCAAACTGGGCGTCGAGGAAGATGGCCTCAGCCGGAGCTACCAGCTCGCGCAGCTGGGCCTGCTTGGCCTCGTCGTGCATGCCCTCGTCATCCATGTTGAACACGTAGATGAAGGGCTTGGTGGTCATGAGCTGGAAGGAGCGCAGCACCTCGGCGTCCAGACCCGCCTTCTCAGCCGCGGCGGACAGCAGCGTGCCCTCCTCCAGGATCTTCAGCGCCGCCTGCGCCGTGTCCAGGACGGAGGCGTCGGTCTTCTTCCCGCGCACCTCCTTCTCCAGGCGCGGGATCGCCTTCTCCAGGGTCTGGATGTCAGCGAGCACCAGCTCAGTAGCGATGGTCTCGATGTCGCTGGCCGGTTCTATCTTGCCGTCCACGTGGACGACGTCCGGGTCGTCGAAGGCGCGGGTCACCATGCAGATGGCGTCGGCCTCACGGATGTTGGCCAGGAACTGGTTGCCCAGTCCCTCACCCTCGCTCGCGCCGCGCACGATGCCGGCGATGTCCACGAAGGACACCGTCGCGGGCACGGTCTTGACCGAGTGGAACACCTCGGCCAGGCGGTCCAGGCGCTCGTCCGGCAACGGGACGATGCCCACGTTCGGCTCGATGGTAGCGAAGGGGTAGTTCGCCGCGAGGACGGTCGCCCGCGTCAGGGCGTTGAACAGGGTGGACTTGCCGACGTTCGGCAGCCCGACGATTCCGATGGTAAGAGCCACGGGGCAGAGTCTAGGTCAGGCGCGACCGTGCCCGCCCCATGACGACGACGGCGCACGCCAGCCCCGCCCCAGGCCTCCGCCGAGCTTGCCCTGGCAGGCTCAGCGGCTTCAACCGGACAGCGCGCCACCGCCCAGCACCACGCCCAGGCCTCGGCTGATCTCCAGTGCATGGCATATGTCCGACGTCGCATCGCCCCAGGTGGAGTAGAACTCGCCCGTGTGATTGCCCAGCAGGCCGACCGCGATCGCCGACAGCATGCAGGCCAGCGCTACCAGTACCGTCCGTATCACCGCACCTGTCATGAGGCCCAGGGCGCTGCGGAACGGTGCGAGCCTGTTGGCCGGCACGCGCTGCGTCGTCGTTCCTCCATCACGCGACGGGTGGCCGTGTCCGGTCCACCGCCTGGAAGGACGACGCACGGCGATCACTGAGACGGCCAATGCCGCCGCCCATGCCAGCACGACGGTCCACACGGCGTCCACCGGGACAATCGTGTCCGCCAGTCGCGCCAGTCCTCCCCGGCTGGAATCCGGGGCCCCTGGCGCAGCCGGCCCCGGCGCCACGGTGGAAGAGTCTGCCTGTGCGTCGCCCATGGTCTGCCCCCACCAGGCCAGCGCTCGTGGGAGGTAGGAGGACCACAGCGTCCAGGAGTGGCCACCTGTGGAAGGCGTCACGGTCTCGACCGAGTCGCTCCGGGGCACGGTCTCCCTCAGGGCGCGCGCGGCCTCCACGGCGTCGTGGTCATCCTCCGCTCCCAGCACCCACAGGTTCAGGGGCTGGTGGTGGTGCTGGGAGACGAGTGTGGACAAGGTGTTGGCCAGGCGCAGCTCGGTGGAGGTGCTCATACCCCCGACCACAGGAACGTCGTAACCACTCATCACCATGGCGGAGCCGAAGACGTCGGAGCGCATGATCGCTGTCCATCCGGCGCAGTACCCGCCCGAGGACAGTCCAGCGATCGCCCACTGGGTACGCTCCTTGCTGACATTGGGGAAACTGGCACGCACTACTGCGGGGACGTCGTCCTGGATCCAGGTGCCGACCTTAGCGTGGCCAACGATGTCAGCGCAGTCGGGGTTGGACTGCTGCTGCGCGTCGGCGTTGAGGTCTGGAATGACGAACAGGGACGGGGGAAGCGCACCCGAGTCGATCGCTTCCTGCATCGCCTGGCCGGCCTTGAGAGTACTGACCGTCCCCCAGGAACTGCCTGGGACGCCGTGGAGAAAGAACACGACGGGGTAGGAACGCTGATCCGAGGCGGAGTAGCCACGAGGGGTCCACACCCACACGTCCTGGGTGACACCGCTGCGGGCCCCGGTGACAGACGCCTTGGAGAAACCGCCTTCCTGCGGGACGAAGTCCGCAGGAAGGCGGGCAGAGTCATCCTGGGAGGACGGGCCACCGACGGGCGCGAGCCGTACCCCACCCTGGGCATCCTCAGAGGAGGCGAGCGCCTCAAGGTCTCCAACGGTCTGTACGAATCCCAGGGAGGCGTTGACCTTCAGGCCCACGGCCCCCAGCACCAGGACCTGACTCAGTAGGAGCGAGACCACGGTGGCGGCCAGGAGGAGACGTGGGGCACGGCGTCGCCCAGGCCGCACGCGCGCAGCAGCGAGGAGCCCTGTCAGGACGACGGCGCTAACGGCCACCAGGAGCACCGTGCGCACAAGGGACGGGGAGACCAGTGAGACATGTGTCAGGGCTCCGGGTGCCAACGTATGAGGCGTTCCGCTCAGCATCGCGATCAGTATCTCCCGCACGACCGGGACTGTAGACCTCGCCGCCACCCCGGGCACCATCCCTGCCAGGAGGCCCCAGGTTTTCCCCGACTCTTCCCAGGAGGAGACAAGGCCTCCCTACGACGACGCGGTCACGCTCCCATCACAGGGCAGGCTCTAAGGCACCCAGGTTCCCGCTCCCATGCCGATCTGGTCAGGGCTATCGCGCCCTGTCCTCTCCCCCTTCCACGGAAGGGACAGAATTTGTGTCGGTGGGTCGTGGCACGGTGGAGCCATGAGCTCTTCCGTTTCCACCATCCTGCTGCTGGTCATCGGTCTCCTGGCGGGCAGCGTCCTCGGTTACGCCCTGGCCGTGGCCCGCCACGCCTCGGCTCGCACCTCCGGCCGCGACGGCGCCGCCCGTGCCCAGGCGGAGGCCGCTCAGTGGCGTGCTCGCGCCGAGGAGCTGTCTGCGCGGGCCCAGCTGGCTGAGGAGCGAGCGGACCGGGACGGATCGGTCCTGCGTGCGCTGGCACCGGTGCGCAGCCAGCTGGAGCAGGTCGGCACACGGGTGGAGCAGATGGAGCGCCAGCGTGCTGGGCAGCACGCCTCGCTGGCGGAGCAGCTGCGTGCTCGTGCCGAGGCTGAGCGTGAGCTCCTACGGACGACGACCTCCCTCGCCTCCGCCCTGCGCTCGCGTTCCAGCCGCGGGATGTGGGGCGAGGTTGAGCTGGCCCGCGTCCTGGAGATCAGCGGGATGATGCCGCACGTCGACTTCAGCGAACAGCGCTCGGTCGGGTCGGTCCTCGCCTCCCGCACCAGTGCCAGATCCTCCTCCGAGACGACGGCGTCGCGTCCTGACGTCGTCATCCACCTTCCCGGTGGTGGCTACCTGGCTCTTGACTCCAAGGCGCCGATGGATGCCTATCTGCGCGCCTGCGGCGTGGACGGTGAGCCGGCCAGCGCTGAGACAGAGCGTCAAGCGCTCATGAAGGAGCACGCCAAGGCGCTGCGTTCCCACGTGGACCAGCTTGCGGCGCGTAGGTACGACCGCGCCCTGGGTTCCTCACCCGAGCTCGTGGTCCTCTTTGTCCCCGCTGAACCTGTACTGGCCGCGGCCCTAGAGGCGGACCCTCTGCTCCTGGACCACGCCCTGGGGCAGGGGGTCGCCCTGACCTCTCCCGCGTCCTTGCTCTCTCTGCTGCGCGTGTGCGCAACGGCCTGGGCTCGTACGGCTGTCACCGAGGACGCCCGTGAGCTTCTTGAGCTTGGGCGCACCTTGTACGAGCGCCTTGGGACGGTTGCCGGTCACCTCGACGCCCTGGGCAGCTCCCTGACCCGTAGCGTCAACGCCTACAACCGCTCCGTGGCCTCGATGGAGTCTCGTCTGCTTGTGACCGCCCGGTCCTTTGAGACCCTGGCCGCCTCTGTGCCGTCACCGCGAAGCATCGCCCCCGATGACGCACAGGTGCGTTCCTTCGCGACGCCAGAGCTCACCACTGAGCCAGGGACACGGGCACGAGATGAGAACGACGGTTGACGGTCAGGTCCCGCCACCTCGGTCACGTGCCCCTGAAGTCTGCGGGCGCTACACGGTGGGCACAGGCTTCAGCAGGTGTGGTCGGCCGCGGGCTCACGGCGCCCGTGTCGCTCAGGGGCCTGACCGGCTGCCGCCTTGAGATCCGCACGCAGGTTCTTGGGCAGGGAGAAAGCGATCTTCTCCGTGGCCGTGCGCACCTGCTCGACGTCGTCAAACCCGAGATCTCCCAGGCGCGAGACGACGTCGCGCACCAGGATCTCCGGCACGCTCGCCCCACTGGTCAGGCCCACGGCCTGCGCGTGCTCCAGCCAGGCGGGGTCGATCTCGCTGGCGTCGTCCACCCGGTAGGCCGCCGGGGCACCGGCCTCCAGCGCGACCTCCTTGAGGCGCACCGAGTTGGAGGAGTTGCCAGAGCCCACCACGATCATGACGTCAACCTGCGGCGCGATCGTCTTGACCGCGACCTGACGGTTCTGAGTGGCGTAGCAGATGTCGTCGCTCGGCGGGTCGATCATGTGCGGGAAGCGCTCACGCAGGAGGCGGACGGTCTCCATCGTCTCGTCCACGCTGAGCGTGGTCTGGCTGATCCACACCACCTTCTGGGGGTCGCGGACCTCTACCTGGTCCACCTCGTGAGGGCCGTTGACCACCTGGATGTGCTCCGGGGCCTCCCCCTGGGTGCCCTCGACCTCCTCGTGGCCGGTGTGGCCGACGAGAATGATGTCGTAGTCGTCCTGAGCGAAACGCACCGCCTGCTTGTGCACCTTGGTCACCAGAGGGCAGGTGGCGTCAATGGTCTGCAGGTGACGTGCCTGGGCCTGGGCGTGCACCGCCGGGGAGACCCCGTGGGCCGAGAAGACCACGCGCGCGCCCTCGGGCACCTCATCCGTCTCCGAGACGAAGACCGCTCCCCGCTTGGACAGCGCCTCGACCACGTACTTGTTGTGCACGATCTCCTTGCGCACGTAGATCGGTGTGCCGTAGTGCGCCAGAGCCTGCTCGACGGCGTCCACAGCACGGTCCACGCCAGCGCAGTAGCCACGCGGGGCGGCCAGCAGGATGCGCTTGCCCTCGCCGGAGGTCTGCGCCGGCTCAGTCATGGTCTGCGTCGGTGTCGTCACGTCCCCCACTGTGCCACAGCCAGGTCAAGGCTCCTAGAGATCACGTGGCACAGTGGTACACGTGACAGACCAGCCCTCCGCCCTCCAGCAGGCTCGGGCCGACGCCCAACGCGCCAACCCGGCCACGGCCCGCGTCCCTGCTCGCCTCGCACGTGAGACCACGGCAGACAACCCGTGGCCCCTGGCTCTGCTGTCGACCAAGATCGACAGCTACGTCGCCAAGATGACGCCGGTGTGGGTGGAGGCCCAGGTTGTTCAGCTCAACCGGCGTGCCGGCATGTCCTTCCTGACGCTGCGAGACCTGTCCGCCGAGATCTCACTGCGCGCCTCGATGTACCGCCGTGACCTTGTCGCCAGCGAGCAGGCGATGGGCACCGGGCTCAGCGACGGCATGCGGGTGGTGGTCCACGGCCGTCCGACCTTCTGGACCCGGTCCGGCTCCTTCCAGCTCCAGGTGGACCAGATCCGTCTCGTCGGCACCGGAGACCTGCTGGCACGCATCGAGCAGCTGCGGCACGTTCTGGCCGCCGAGGGGCTCTTCGCCCCGGAGCGCAAGCGTTCCCTCCCCTTCCTGCCCCGCGTGGTCGGACTGGTGTGCGGACGAGACGCGAAGGCTCGTGACGACGTCATCACCAACGCTCGCCTGCGCTGGCCGGGCCTGCCCTTCGAGGTGCGTGAGGTCGCTGTGCAAGGTGTCCACGCCGTCAGCCAGGTCGGCGCGGCGATCGCTGAGCTGGATGCCCGGCCTGAGGTCGACGTCATCGTCGTCGCCCGAGGCGGCGGGAGCGTCGAGGACCTCCTCCCCTTCAGCGACGAGGGTCTTGTCCGTGCCGCAGCGATGTGCCGTACCCCACTGGTCTCCGCCATCGGTCACGAGACCGATCGCCCCCTGCTCGACGACGTCGCTGACTTCCGTGCCTCCACCCCCACCGACGCCGCACGCCGTATCGTGCCGGACCTTGCTGAGGAGACTGTCGGCCTGGACCAGGCCCGCACCCGCATCCGCGCCGTGCTGGCTCGCAGGGTCAGCGAGGAGCAGACGCACCTGGACCGCGTGCGCGAGCGCCCGGTCATGACCGATCCCACCGTCATCGTCCGGGACAAGGAGACCGACCTGTCCCAGGGACGTGAGCGCCTACGGCGGGCACTCGCCACGGCGCTGGACCTGGCCGGCGCTGATCTTCGTGCCGAGACCGCCCGGCTGACTGCCCTGTCCCCCCAGGGGGTGCTCAACCGGGGCTACGCGATCCTGCGCAAGCCGGGCGTCGGCGTCGTCACCTCCAGCGAGGACCTGAGGAAGGGCGACCTCATTGAGGGCTTCCTGGCCCACGGACGCTTGGTGGCCCAGGTCGTCGGGACCACCAAGCCGGCGTCCGCCGCGCCGAAGGTCTGAGACCCGTCCGCCCCGCCCGTGCAAGAATCGAGCCCATGAGCCTGACTCCAGACAGCTTCCTCGCCACCGGTGACGCCAGTGCTGACGTCGCTTCCCTGTCCTACGAGCAGGCGCGCGAGGAGCTGGTCGGCGTCGTCCAGCGTCTTGAGGCGGGGCAGGTCCCCCTGGAGGACGCGCTGAGCCTGTGGGAGCGCGGCGAGGCACTCGCTGCACGCTGCCAGGCCTGGCTGGACGAGGCCCGTCGTCGTCTGGACGCCGTGGCTCAACGCGAGGACTCCCACTCCGGAGCCGACCACTAAAACCCCTCTCACCTCACCGAAGGGACGCCTCTGCCCATGACCACTCACGCCACTCCCGGCCCTAGCGGTACCGCACTCGTCATCGGCGAGGCCCTGGTCGACGTCGTCCTCAAGGAAGGAGCCGATCCCCAGGAGATTCCGGGCGGCTCGCCGGCCAACGTCGCTCTGGGCCTGGCACGGCTCGGCCGTGACACCGAGCTCGACTGCTGGATCGGCAAGGACCGGCGAGGGCTCGCCGTGCGGGCTCACCTGGAGTCATCCGGCGTGCGACTGACCCCCGGATCTGACGCGGCGGAACGGACCTCCACCGCCCAGGCCTCGATCGGGGCCGACGGCGCCGCCACCTACCTCTTCGACCTGGACTGGGACCCTCCCTTCCCGGAGCTGACCAGCGACCAGGCCCCGCTGCTCGTCCACACCGGCTCTATCGCAGCGATCCTCGCCCCCGGCACGGACACTGTCCGCCGCACGCTGGAGGCCTACCGCGCCACCTCCACCATCTGCTACGACCCCAACGCCCGGCCGCAGCTCATGGGAGAGCCGGAGCACGCTCGACGCACGGTTGAGGACCTGGTCGCTCTGGCGGACCTGGTCAAGTGCTCTGACGAGGACATCGCATGGCTCTACGGAGTGGACTCCCGCTCGGACGAGGCCCTGGAGAAGGTCCTACAGACCTGGCTGGAGCTGGGCGCGGCGCTCGTCGTCGTCACCCGTGGCAAGCGGGGAGCCCTCGCACTGTCTGCCTCGGGAGCCCGGATCGAGGTTCCTGCTGACCCCAGCGTCGTCGTGGCCGACACGGTGGGCGCCGGCGACTCCTTCATGGGTGGCCTGGAGGACGGGCTGTGGAGCGAAGGGCTCGTCGGAGCCGAGCAGCGCGAGGCACTGCGCGCTATCGACGCCGAGACCCTGGAGCGCGTGGTACGACACGCGGCTGCCATCGCGGACATCACGGTCTCGCGGGCCGGGGCCAACCCGCCCACTCGTGCCGAGCTCGCTGAGGCCTGACCGCCTTGGTATGAGTCCCGAACCAGGACGTCAGGAGGGCCCTGCCGGAAGTGTTCCGGCAGGGCCCTCCTGATAGAGGTCCGTGGTGCGCTCGTGGGCGCGAGCGTGCGCAGCCGGCCGACTCCCACGGGAGAAGCTAACGCCCCAGGCGGCGCTCGCGGCGCGAGTAGTCACGCAGTGCACGCAGGAAGTCGATACGCCGGAAGTCCGGCCAGTAGACCTCACAGAAGTAGTACTCCGAGTGCACCGACTGCCACAGCAGGAAGCCCGACAGACGCTGCTCGCCCGAGGTGCGGATGACGAGGTCCGGGTCAGGCTGGCCCTTGGTGTAAAGGTGCTCAGTGATGTCCTCCTCGGACAGGGTCCGAGCCACCTCCTCCAAGGTCGCTCCGGCCTCGGCCCGCTCCCGCAGGAGCTCGCGCACGGCGTCAGCGATCTCCTGACGCCCGCCGTAGCCGACGGCGATGTTGACCTGGACCCGCTCGTCACCAGCCTCCCGCTCACCACCCGCCACTCGTGTCGAGGCGACAGCCTCCTGCAGGCGCCCCACCAGCGGATCCGGCAGGAGGTCCACCGCGCCGACCAGACGCAGCCCCCAGCGCCCCGAGTCCGCCAGAGCCTCGACGGCGTGGGCGATGATGTCGAGCAGCGGCGAGAGCTCCGCCGGGTCGCGAGAGAGGTTGTCGGTAGACAGCAGCCACAGGGTCACGACACGCACACCGGCGTCCTCGGCCCAGCCCAGGAACTCCTCGATCTTGTCAGCGCCACGCTTGTGGCCCTGCGAGGTACCGAACCCCATCTGCTTGGCCCACCGGCGGTTACCGTCAAGGATGACGCCCACGTGCCTGGGCACCTGCTGCGGGTCAACCTGGGCAGCCAGGCGGCGCTCGTAGATCTCGTAGACGAGGTTGTCTCCAGCCACGACCCACCAGCCTTTCACGTCGGCCCGCGCTGTGGCGGGCGGCCCAGCAGCCTGGACCTGCCGCAACGGTAGCGCGTCCACCCGCCAGCCAGAGCCCGCCCGTAGCCGACACGCTCGCCTACCTACCGCCAACAGCCGGCAACGAGTAACCTACGGGAGCGTAACCTACGTATCCGTAGGTTCGCCGGAGGCCGCCCCGCCGTCGTCCTGCGGCAACAGACTCCGAGGAGGCCACGGTGCCCGACACGCCCCCCGCTCCACAGCCAGCGAGCACCGCGACCAGAGGTGGCATCAGCACCGTCAGCACGGTCAGGGACGCCGCCACCGCAGCGGTACGCCTGGTCAAGCCCCGTCTGCGCGGGTGGATCCACGCCTGCACGACCCCGTTGGCGCTGGCCGCCTGCATCGTGCTCACAGTCCTCGCCCCTGGCGCTGCACGCACCTGGGCCTGCGCCGCCTACCTGGTGTGCTCGTTGCTGCTGTTCGGCAGCTCGGGGATCTACCACCTGTCCAACGGTTACTGGCCGACCAGGGTCTCCACCGCTCTGCAACGGTTCGACCACGCCAACATCTTCCTCCTCATCGCCGGCACCTACACACCCCTGTCCGTGGCCCTGCTCAGCCCACGTACCGCGCTGGTCGTCCTCGGGATCGTGTGGGGAGGAGCGGCCGCCGGCATCCTCACCTCGCTGGCCTGGCCGACAGCGCCACGCTGGTTCGCCACGCTCCTCTACATCCTGCTGGGCTGGGTCGCCGTCTGGTTCCTGCCACAGCTCTGGGCCTCCGGCGGGCCGGCGATCGTATGGCTGGTGCTGGCCGGCGGCATCGCCTACACCATCGGCGGGGTCATCTACGCCCGCAAGAGGCCGGATCCCTTCCCTCGCTGGTTCGGCTTCCACGAGATCTTTCACGTGTGCACCGTGGTCGCCTGGATCTGCCACTGCGTGGCCTGCTACCTCGCGGTGCTGGGCTGAGATCGCACCGCTCCCCCGCCTCTACGCGCCTCTGGCGTGAGATCGGGTCGACACCGAGCGAGACCACACCGTACCCGCGATCCCACGCCTCCGCCCCACGAGCCCAGTCCGAGAGCCCGAGGCGACCTCAAGCAGCCTCAGGTCTCACAGGACCTTGACGTCGATGATCTCCGCCTTGATCTCCTTGCCGTTCGGAGCCTGGTAGGAGACAGTCTCCCCGGCCTTGTGCCCCATGAGCGCCCTGCCCAGCGGGGCGTCCGGCGAGAAGACCTTGACACCCTCGGGCACGTCCGCGGTGATCTCCTGTCCGCCAAGAGCAAACACCTGCTCCTTGGCACCGATCTTGGCAGTGACGATCGTGCCGGCAGAGACCGTGCCGTCATCGGCGACCTCGCCGATCTCCGCCTTCTCCAGCAGCTCGGTGAGCTGCACGATTCGCGCCTCGTTGAGCGCCGCCTCCTCACGCGCGGCGTGGTAGCCGGCGTTCTCGCGCAGGTCACCCTCCTGGCGGGCAGCCTCAACACGCTGGGCGATCTCCTTACGGTCCACCTCCTGGCGCCGAGCCAGCTCAGCGGTGAGCCGGTCGTAGGCGTCCTTGGTGAGCCAGGTGCCCTGGCTGGTGGCCTCCGTGTCCTGGGCCATGACCCCTCCTTGAAGTCGACGATGAGATGGAACTCCTCACTGTAGCCCACCGTCCCGCATGACGACGGCGTCGCCGCGCAGGCTCACCGTGCAGGGAGCCGGTCCGTCGAGCAGACCATGAGGTAGTCCGTCTGCGCGTCAGAGCCCACCTCGAAGACGTGCTCACCGAAGCGGGTGAACCCCATGCGCTCGTAGAAGGCCAGGGCAGCAGTATTGCGCTCCCACACTCCCAGCCAGATCGAGGCGGCTGAGTGCGCTCGGGCCTCGTCCAACGCCACCCTCATCAACCTGGCTCCCAGCCCTCGGCGCTTGTAGGGCAGGCGGACGTAGATCCGCTGCACCTCCAGGGACGGCTGCGGGATGCGGCCCTCCACCGGCTCGGTCTGCGCCTTGCCGACGTTGGTCTTGAGGTAGGCGGCCACCTGCCCGTCCACGGTGGCCAGCCAGTAGGCGCTCTCCGGGTCCGCAAGCTCGGCGGCAAGGACCTGCGGGCTGTAGGACTCGGCGAGGAAGGCCTCCATGTCCTCCGGCGTGTTGTCTGCGGCAAAGGTGTCCCTGAAGGTCTCGGCGCAGACCTGTGCCAGCACGGCTGCGTCCTGGACCGTGCAGCGCCGCACCTGGACCTCTGACTCGCGTCCCGTCTCCATACCTGCCCTCCTCGCTCGTCACCCGTCCGTGCGAGCCCGTTGCCATGATCCACGGGCTAAGCCGCCACTGTAGAGCCTCACGCCGCGACATATGTCCCGTCCGGTCCACCTCCCGCACTGACGCCGTCGGCGCCTCGCGACGCCTGCCGCGCTCGCACCACCCGGCTCCGCCGTCGTCGGATCCTGGTCTTCCTCACACTCCCAGCCATGCGCCCGACCGGTAGCGTGGCTCTCATGACGAGCCAGCCCGCACGCAACACCCTGATCCCTGGCCGCGAGGAGACGCTGCTCCCCGAGCCCGGCGAGCACGTCGTCCTCGGCACGCCCCTGTCCGGCCCGTGGCCGGAGGGCACAGAGGTCATCTACCTGGCAGGCGGATGCTTCTGGGGCGTGGAGCGCTTCCTGTGGCGCCAGCCCGGCGTCCTCGCCACAGCGGTGGGCTACATGGGCGGCACCACCCCGAACGCGACCTACCGCGAGGTCTGCACGGGCGAGACCGGCCACGCCGAGACGGTGCGCGTCGCCTACGACCCGGCCGTCGTCGGCGAGGGCGCGCAGGTGCTGCTGCGCACCTTCTGGGAGAACCACGACTCCACCCGTCTCAACCGCCACGGCAACGACATCGGTACCCAGTACCGCTCCGCGGTATGGACCACGACCCCACAGCAGGCCGCAGCCGCCCACGAGATCCGCGACCTCTTCCAGGGCGAGCTCACCCGGCTCGGGATGGGGCAGTGCGTCACCACGATCGACGACGCCGTCTCGCTCTATCGCGACTTCGGCGGTCCCTTCTACCTGGCTGAGGAGTACCACCAGGGCTACCTGGAGAAGAACCCGGACGGCTACTGCAACCACGGCCCCAACGGCGTGACCTGCCCGGTCGGTATCGCCAGCATGCCGGCTCAGACGGACATCCTCGCACCCGACGCCCTGGAGGCCTGAGCCAGGCCCGGGCTCCACCGGCACGGCAGGACGACCGGGGCCACCTCCTCCAGGCTCCGCCCAGCGCGCTCAGACAGGCTCTGGCTGAGGGCGTCAGTCATGTCTCGCGGTTGTGCTGCCACGCGGACACAACGGCCCGGCACGACCTGGCGTGAGGCACCCACGCGCGCCGTTGTGCCAGGATCGTGCTATGAGTGAGTACGGACCTACCTCTGGAGGAAGCGGGCATCGCGGTCGGGGTGATCGCGGGTACCGAGGTGGTCCTGGCGGGCGCCGCAGCAGCCGCGACAACCTGCGCGGCGAGGGCCGTGACCGCCGCGGCTCCCGCTCCGGGGAGTCACGCCGTCGTTATGACGACGAGCCGCGCGACGGCGTGCTGGCAGACCTGGTCGGACACCTCCACGCCCTGGACAACCGGTCCTACGCCGCGTACAAGGCGATCGTCGGTCGCTACACCGTGCCGGAGGGGTGGACCCTGTACGTCGACCGGGTCCAGCCTGACCCCTACGCGCCACCGACCCAGATCCGCGTCCTGGCACCTGCCGACCTGCCGAGCCTCGCCCTGCTGACCGCGCACGACCTCCTGGCCACCGCTGACCGCCGGCTGGCCCTGGCCGACTTCCTCACTCGTGAGCTCCACGCCGGCTTCAAGGGCACCAGCCTGTCCATCGCCGCGCCCGGCCAGGAGATCCTCCAGCGCACCAGCGTCATCCTGGCGATGAGCCAGGACGACGAGAACCGTCCGAGCCGGAGCACCCAGGACGATGCGACGCAGCAGGCCGCCGGGGCCAGCGCATGGACCATCGAGATCCGTGCACGGGTCGCGCTGCCGGCTCGCGGCCGCTCCATCCAGGGCCACGAGGCCTCCCGTATCTTTGGCCGAGACCTGACCCGTGAGGTAGACGCTGCGCTGGACCTCACCGGGCAGCGAGCCGAGCGGCTGCTGGCTCACGTGGCTGCCCTGGAGGACCACCGGGCCCTGACCGAGGCGGTCATGACCAACGGCTGGGTGTCCTTCCTGGCCGACGGCTCGCTGCTCCCCCGCCGCTCCGGAGTTAGTGATGAACCCATGCGTTCCGGCGGCCTGCCTTTGACCGCCCCTGACTCCTTGGCCGTGACAGTGACGCTCCCGCACGCGGGCACGGTGCGAGGTACCGCGGTCGGCGCCGGCGTCACGCTCGTCGTGGGCGGGGGCTACCACGGAAAGTCGACCCTGCTGTCAGCGATCGAGCGGGGCGTCTACCCGCACGTGCCCGGCGACGGCCGCGAGCTCGTGGCTACCGTGCCCGACGCCGTCAAGGTCCGGGCCGCGGACGGGCGGGCCGTCACCGGCGTGGACCTCACGCCCTTTATCTCCCACTTGCCTGGGGAGCGTGACACCTCCAGCTTCACCACGAAGAACGCCTCGGGCTCGACCTCCCAGGCAGCCTCACTCATTGAGGCGGTTGAGGCTGGCGCCAGCGCCCTGCTGCTGGACGAGGACACCTCGGCGACAAACCTGCTCATCCGTGATCGCCGCATGCGGGCCCTCGTGGCCGACGAGCGCGAGCCCATCACCCCGCTGGTCGATCGCGTCAGCGCCCTGGCCGAGCAGCGAGGCGTCTCCACGGTCCTGGTCATGGGCGGCAGCGGTGACTACCTCGACGTCGCCGACCGAGTCCTGCTGCTGGACTCCTACCAGCTGCGCGACGCCACCGAGGCCGCCGCCCGCGTCGTCGCCTCCCAGCCGCGTGAGACGACGGCGCTGGCAGACTTCGCCGAGCCTGCTGCCCGGGTTCCGCTGCCGGCTCCTGAGCGCTCACGCCGTGGGCCGGTGCGCACGCGCTCGCGCGGCACCGACGTCCTGACGCTCGACCGCGAGGACATCGACGTCTCCGACGTCGCTGGCATCATCGACCCAGGCCAGGCGGAGGCGATCGCCTTCGCCCTGCGCGCCCTGCTGGAGCAACGCTTTGACGGCAGTTCCTGCCTGGCCCAGTGCCTGGAGGATCTGGAGGCGCTGCTGGATGACGAGGGTCTTGACGCCATCGCTGCTCCTGGGCACCGGCCAGCCTTCTTCGCCCGGCCACGCATGGTGGACGTTGCTGCTGCCGTCAACCGCTACCGGTCCCTGGAGCTGGTCTGACCCGTCCCAGCCTGGCCTCCACCTGGCCTGCCCGGCACCTGGCCTGCCCGGCACCGACCACCAACGCCCCCGCCGACCACCAACACCCTGACGGACCGCGTATGCCTTGGCTGACCACCATATTCGCGCGAATATGGTGGTCAGCCAAGGCATACGCGGTCGATCGGGCTTTTTGCGGTCTGTCGGGGCATACGTGGTCCATCTGGGGCCGCATCACCGTGGCCGGATGCCCCGGCCGGGGCTCAGCGCAGGCTAGCCAGCGCCTGGCTGCGGGTCACAACCTCACCCACCTGCTTCTCAACCTCACCGTCATGGTAGGCGGCAGGCTTGAACACACTCATGTTCTCAAAGTCAGTCGGGATGGACAGAACAACCTGGGCATTGACCGTAGCTGCCTCAAAGTTAGCCAGGATGAGGCGCAGCTGCTCAGCAGCACGCACGCCACCAGTGAAGCCGTAGGAGACGATGCCAACCCCCTTGTGGGCCAGCGAGGCCGGGGTGAGGAAGTCGATGGCATTCTTTAGCGCACCCGGGAGGGAGTGGTTGTACTCGGGGGTGACGATGATGACGCCGTCGGCCTCGTTGACCGCCTGTAGCCAGGGCTGGGCCTTGGGCTCCTTGGGGGCCGCCATGGCAGTGGGCAGCTCCTCGGCAAACATCGGCAGATCAAGCTCACGTAGGTCAATGACCTGCGCCTCCACGCCCTCAACGGTGGAGGCCTTCTGGGTAACCCACTCGGCCACCTGAGCACCAATGCGGTTGGGACGGACAGAACCGATGACGACGGCGATCTTGGCCATGAAGCACTCCTTGAGAACAAAGAATTAGTTGATTCGTGAACTACTTTAGGCGTCAATGAATCTCAGCGCAAGTGATCAACTTCCCCAATGGGCCGCGCAGGCCCACGCGCCTCAGCCCGGCCGACGCAGGCAGAGCCTCAGCACCCAGCCCAGGCACCTACCGCGCCAGAAAGAAGCGCGCCGAGGGATCCTCGGTCTCATCGCGGTAGGCGTAGCCGAGCTGGTCCATATGCGCGACGAGATCCTCCAGCTCACCCGCCCCCTGCCCGAGCTCGAAGGCACACAGGATCCGCCCGTAGTCAGCGCCGTCGGTACGGTAGTGGAAGAGGGTGACGTTCCACCGCGTGCCCAGCACCTCAAGGAATCTCACGAGCGCACCCGGAGCCTCCGGGAACTCAAAGGAGAACAGCCGCTCACTCAGCCCCGCCGGAGCCCGGCCCCCAATCATGGAGCGCACGTGCACCTTCGCCAGCTCGTCATCGGTCAGGTCGACGACGTCGTAGCCCGCCCTCTCCACGTCGGCCACGATCTCGGCACGCTCCTCGCGGCCACGCGTGAGCCTCACACCGACGAAGATGCGCGCAGGCTCGCCCGGCGCAGCCGACGCGGAGACCCGGTAATTGAACTCGGTGACCGCGCGCCCACCCAGCACCGAGGCGAATCGAAGGAACTCTCCCTGTGCCTCCGGGATGTGGACACCGAGGATCGCCTCGCGCTGCTCACCGATCTCACTGCGCTCACAGATGTAGCGCAGCTGGTGGAAGTTGAGGTTGGCTCCCGAGAGCACGCAGGCCAGCCTCTCACCACGGATCCCATGGACAGCCACGTACTTCTTCAGGCCCGCCAGGGCGACGGCGCCACTCGGCTCGGGCACGGCGCGCAGGTCCTCGAACAGGTCGCGCACGGCCGCGGACACCTCGTCGGAGGAGACAGTGACGACGTCGTCGAGCAGGGCCGCGCACATCCGGAAGGTCTCCTCGCCCACGCGACGCACGGCGACGCCCTCCGCGAACAGGCCCACCCGGTCCAGGGTCACCGGCTCGCCGGCCTCCAAGGCGGCACTCAGGCAGGCCGACTCCTCGTGCTCAACACCGATGACCTTGACTTCGGGCATGAGCTGCTTGACGAGCACGGCCACGCCCGAGACCAGTCCGCCTCCGCCCACAGGGACGAAGACCCGGTCCAGCTCGGCATCCTGCTGGATCATCTCCAGCCCGATCGTGCCCTGTCCCGCGATGACGCGGGGGTCGTCGAAGGGAGGGATGAAGGTGCGGCCCTCCGACTCGGACAGCCTCCGGGCCTCAGCCTGGGCAGCGTCGAAGTTGTCCCCGAACAGCAGCACCTGGCCACCGAGAGCACGCACGGCGTCGACCTTGATCCGCGGGGTCACCACCGGCATGACGATCGTGGCGCTCACGCCGAGCAGAGCCGCCGAGCGCGCCACCCCCTGCGCGTGGTTACCGGCTGAGGCGGTCACGACGCCGCGAGAGCGCTCGGCCTCGCTGAGTGAGCGCATCGCGTTGTAGGCGCCACGGATCTTGAAGGAGTGGACGGCCTGAAGGTCCTCGCGCTTGGCCTCGACCGTGTTACCCAGTCTCGCGCTCAGCCCCGCCATGACCTGCAGCGGCGTGTGCTCAGCCGCCTCGTAGACGGGCGCCCGCAGCACCTCGCGCAGGTAGCGGGCCGAGTCCCAGAGCGTGCCGTTGCTTGCCAGTTCGTTCACGCCCTCACCTTAGATCCGCCGGCGACGACGGCGCCCGCGCGTCTTGCACGACGGCGTACAGCGTGCTTGGGTCCAGACCGCGTCGGTCTGCCGGGGTGAGCGCAGGCACGGCGGCGGGCTCCGCCGTTACCGGTCCCACCTCGCGGTGTCAGTAGCGCGGCAGCCTGGACCTGTCACGCACCGCGCCCAGGTCAGCGCTCGTGGCCAGCATGGCGTAGGCGCGCAACGCCGTGGAGACTGCACGCGAGCGTGGGGCGTGCGGGGACCAGGCAGCCTCTCCACGAGCCTCCTCGGCCTGGCGACGCCGGGTGATCTCGGCCTCGTCGACCATGAGCTCGATGCGGCGAGCGGGGATGTCGATCTCGATGCGGTCGCCGTCGCGCACCAGGCCGATCAGGCCGCCAGCAGCAGCCTCCGGGGAGACGTGGCCGATAGACAGGCCTGAGGTACCTCCGGAGAAGCGACCGTCGGTCAGCAGCGCGCACTCCTTACCCAGGTGCATGGACTTGATGTAGGTGGTCGGGTAGAGCATCTCCTGCATGCCCGGGCCTCCGCGCGGGCCCTCGTGGTTGATGACCACGATGTCCCCGCTCTTGACCTTGCCCCCCAGGATCCCCTCGACGGCGTCCTCCTGGGACTCGAAGACCACCGCAGGACCAGCGAAGGTGAGGATCGAGGCGTCCACTCCCGCTGTCTTGACGATGCAGCCCTTCTCAGCGATGTTGCCGAACAGGACCGCCAGGCCGCCGTCGGCGGAGTAGGCGTGCTCGATGTCGCGGATGCAGCCGTTCGCGCGGTCAGTGTCCAGGGACTCCCAGCGTGAGGACTGGGAGAACATCTGGGTCGTGCGCACGCCAGCCGGAGCCGCCAGGTAGCGGGTGCGGACCTCCTCGCTGACCTGAGAGCCGGGCACGCCGTCAGCACCGGGGCGGGCGATGTCGTAGGCGGCCAGCGCGTCAGCGAGTGTGGAGCCCAGGACGTTGAAGGTCGCGGTGTCCAGCAGGCCGCCACGGTCGAGCTCCCCGAGGATGCCCATGATGCCGCCGGCGCGATGGACGTCCTCGATGTGGTAGAGGTTCGTCGACGGCGCCACCTTGCACAGGTGCGGGACGTGACGTGACAGGCGGTCAATGTCTGCCATGGTGAAGTCGACCTCGGCCTCCTGGGCGGCGGCCAGCAGGTGCAGCACCGTGTTGGTGGAGCCACCCATGGCGATGTCCAGGCTCATGGCGTTCTCGAAGGCCGCCTTGGTCGCGATCGAGCGTGGGAGGACAGAGGTGTCCTCGCCGTCGTAGTAGGCCTTGGTGATCTCTACGATCTGGCGGCCCACACGTGCGAAGAGCTCGCCACGGTCAGCGTGCGTGGCCAGCAGGGTGCCATTCATGGGCAGCGCCAGCCCCAGGGCCTCGGTGAGGCAGTTCATCGAGTTCGCGGTGAACATGCCCGAGCACGAGCCGCAGGTGGGGCAGGCCAGACGCTCGATGGCAGAGATGGTCTGGTCATCGACCGTGGGATCGGCGGCGTCCATCATGGCGTCAATAAGGTCCAGCTTGCGCGTGGTGCCATCTGCGGCGGTCATCTTGCCCGACTCCATCGGGCCGCCAGAGACGAAGATCGTGGGGATGTTGAGGCGCAGGCTAGCCATGAGCATGCCGGGGGTGATCTTGTCGCAGTTGGAGATGCACACCAGGGCGTCAGCGCAGTGGGCCTGGACCATGTACTCCACCGAGTCCGCGATGAGGTCGCGGCTGGGCAGGGAGTAGAGCATGCCGTCGTGGCCCATGGCGATACCGTCGTCGACGGCAATGGTGTTGAATTCCTTGGCGATACCACCGGCGGCCTCAACCTGCTCAGCCACCACCTTGCCGACGTCCCGCAGGCCGACGTGGCCAGGAACGAACTCGGTGAAGGAGTTGGCGATGGCGATGATCGGCTTGCCAAAGTCCGAGTCCTTGACGCCGGTGGCGCGCCACAGGGCGCGGGCGCCAGCCATGTTCCGTCCGGAGGTGGAGGTGGCGCTGCGATAGCGAGGCATGAGTGCTCCTGACAAGGTGTACTGAACGCTGGCCTCAGCGTAGTGCGATTCCAACGGACGGGATGAGCCGGGGTCACCACCCGGACCGTGGCGGCCCTCCCACTGCGCCACCCCACCCGCTGCCTTCGGGGTCTCCTGTTCTCGCCCGTGCCCGACGCATGCGCTCAGGACCGAGTACACGCAGAAGGTCGCCTGCGAGGCCAGCGGATCACATGACCCCGAGGATCTCCGTGACGAAGACGAGGGTGTCCCCACCCTTGATGCCGGCCTGCGGCACACCGCGCTCGCCGTAGCCGAGCTCGGAGGGGATGGACAGCAGGACGCGAGAGCCCACGCGCTGACCGACCAGGCCGTCGTCCCAGCCGCGGATGACCATGCCGACCCCGATCTGGAAGTCCAGCGGTGCGCCGCGGTCGTAGGAGCTGTCAAAGACGTCGCCGTTCCAGCTCTGGCCCAGGTAGTGGCAGACGATGTGGTCGCCAGCCTCAACGACCTGACCGTCTCCGGCGTCGAGGACCTGGATCTGCAGGCCCTCAGGAGCCTCGTCGGAGGGGAAGGTAAGAACCGGCTTGGTGCCCTTGGCGCCGTCGACGGCGGGCATGTGCGTGTTGATCATGGTCTCAGCCTACGGGACCGCGGGCCCCGTCAGTCATCCCCGCGCAAGATCACCAGGATCCGCAGGATCTCCACGTACAGCCACACGAGGGTCACCGTGAGTCCGAAGGCCCCGGCCCAGGCGTAGCGCGTGGGCAGGCCCCGCTCGACCCCGCGCTGGATGGACTCAAAGTCCATGGCCAGGCTGAAGGCAGCCATCACCACCGCGAGCGCGCCGACGATCAGCCCCAGGGGGATGCCAGCCACCGTCATCCCTCGCAGACCCCAGGGGTCAGTGACCGTACCGGTCACCATGAGCAGGAAGTTGACCAGGCTGAAGACGAGGTAGCCACCCATGGCCAGCACGAGGATCCGCGCTGCCTTGCCGCTGACCCTGAAGCCGCCGACCTTGTACGCCGCCAGCATGACGGCGAAGACAGCAAGCGTGCCAAGGACCGCCTGCAGCACGATGCCGGGGTAGGCGAGCTCCATGACGCCGGAGAAGGCGCCGAGCATGACGCCCTCGCAGGCGGCATAGGCCAGGATGAGGACGGGGCTGGGCTCACGCTTGAAGCTGTTGACCAGCCCCAGCACGAGCGCACCCAGCGCACCAGCCACCATCGCCATCATGCCAGCCGCGGAGGTCGCCGGGCTGGTGGCCAGGTTCCATGAGACCGCGCCAAGGGCGAGGATGACGGCGAACATGGCGCCGGTGCGCACGATGACGTCGTCGTAGGTCATACGGCCACGGTCCACGTTGGTGGCCGACGGCGCCGCGTACTGCTGCTCCAGGCCGCTGACCTGCTCAGGACTCACCTGCCCGTAGCCAGGAGCCTGCTGGTCGGTGCCGGCACCGTACCGGCCAGCAGCCGTCGTCGAGCCTGCGCTGCCGGGCTGGTAGCCGGGCATGGCCGGGTAACCGTTCGGAGTGCGCTCGACGACGGCGGTGCCGCCTTCCTTGAAGGCGGGACTCCGGTCGAAGTAGGGGTTGCTCATCTGGGCGTGTCCTCTCACGTACGGGCACGGACGTCGTCGGGGCAGCAGGGAACACCCGCTGCACGTGTGTCAACGTCCTCATCCTCCCGAAGATTCCTGAAAGGGTGCTGATACCGACGGCGCTCCTCCTGAAGGAGGAGCAGGCCTCCACCTGGTGAGCGGGGTCTCTCCCGCCAGGGTTCGTCACCCCGGTCGATGGCCGGACGCAGCAACGTTCCTAGGCTGGAGCCGTTCCGAGGACACTGGGCCTGCGGCCGTAGCGGCCGCCCCGCCCGTCGCAGTCCTCGCCAGTACCTGCCAACCCCGAGAGACGATCGGACCACCATGATCGAAGCCACCGGCCTGACCAAGCGGTACGGGCACAAGACCGCCGTCAACAACATCTCCTTCACCGTGGAGCCCGGAACCGTCACGGGCTTCCTCGGCCCCAACGGCGCTGGCAAGTCCACCACCATGCGCATGATCATGGGCCTGGACAAGCCCACCTCCGGCACTGTCACGGTCAACGGCCGCTCTTACCGTGACCTTGCCGCACCCCTGTGCGAGGTCGGCGCCCTGCTGGACGCCAAGGGCCTGCACGGCTCACGCTCAGCCCGTGCGCACCTGACCCAGCTCGCCGTGTCCAACGGCATCCCCACCACACGCGTGGACGAGGTCCTCGAGCTCACAGGACTGACATCCGTAGCCAGGAAACGGGTCAAGGGCTTCAGCCTGGGCATGGGCCAGCGCCTGGGCATCGCCGCCGCGATGCTGGGCGACCCCCAGGTCCTCATCTTCGACGAGCCGGTCAACGGCCTGGACCCCGAGGGCGTGAAGTGGGTACGAGAGACCTGCCGCAACCTCGCCGCCGACGGTCGGACGGTCTTCATCTCCTCCCACCTCATGAGCGAGATGGCTCTGACCGCAGACCACCTCATCGTCATCGGCCGCGGCAAGATCCTCACCCAGGGTCCCGTAGCGGACGTCATCGCCTCGGCCACCTCGGACACGGTGAAAGTCATCAGCCCCTCGGCCCGCACGCTCGCCGAGCTCCTCACGCGAGAGGGCCTGGACGCCCGTATGAGCGACGAGCACTCGTTGACGACGACGGCGCCCGCCACCCACGTGGGTGAGGTCGCCGCCTCCCACGGGCTGGTGCTGCACGAGCTGCACACCGAGCACGCCTCACTGGAGGAGGCCTACCTGGAGCTGACCGCCGGAGAGGTCGAGTACACCACCGGCTCAGGCGCACACGGCAGCATGCCCACCCCCTCCCAGCAGGCCTGAGCGGGCCCGGACCTAGAGAATTTTGGAGAAGAGACAATGACGAGCCCTGCTACTGCCGCTCCGACCTCCCACCGCATGGTGTCCCGCACCCCCCATATCACCGGCAAGCAGACCTTCTGGCGTGCGGTGCACGCCGAGTGGGTCAAGCTGCGCACCCTGCGTTCCACCTGGGTGACGGCCTTCATCTCGATCCTCATCACCGCTGGCATCGGTGCCACGGTCACCGCCTACGGCGCCGACGAGGGCAGCACTAACTCTTGGTACTACATCATTGTGGGCACCACTTTTGGGCAGATCGTCGTGGCGGTCCTCGGCGCGCTGGTCGTGACCGGGGAGTACTCCTCAGGTCAGGTCCGTTCCACCCTGGCTGCGGTCCCGCGCCGAAGCCGCGCTTTCTGGGCCAAGGCCCTGGTCGTGGCGGTGTGGTCCTTCCTGCTGGGGGCCGCATCGATCCTGCTGGCGTGGATCATCTCCGCCCCCTTCATTGAGTCCACGATGCGCGTGAGCCTGGTCAGCACGGACTTCCTGTCCTATGTGTGGGGCACCGGCCTGGCCTTCGCAGGCATCGGTCTGATGTCCCTAGGGCTGGGGTTCCTGCTGCGCTCAACCGCCGGCGCCATCACCGTTGTCACGGTCGTCTTGTTTGTCATCAACATCCCGCTGGGGATCGCCGGGCCTTTCTGGAAGTGGGCTGAGACCCTCAGCTACTTCACCCTGGCCCAGACCATCACCCACGTGGTCGACCCTCTGGCCCTGACGACGGGTGAGATGCCCGACGCCCCGATCAACCACACCGGCTCCATCATCGTCACCGTGGCCTGGTTCGTGTTCCCGCTGCTAGCCGGCTGGTTCACCTTCGCCAAGCGCGACGCCTGAGACCAGGACCGGCTTGAGCCACCACTGGCTGGCTCTGCCAGCACCATCAGCTGCGGCGGGCGGCGCCACCAGGCACCGCCCGCCGCCGGACCCCATCGGGGCCACAATGGCCTCATGCCGCCCAGCCAGGACGTACCGATGACCGTCTCCCCCGCCGCCACGCGCCTGATGCTCTGGCAGGAGTACCACGCCGCGCTCGCGGACGCGCTGCTCGCGCTCGTCATCCTCGCTCTGGGCCTGCCCATGGGGATGCTGACCGCTCATCGGGAGCTGACCGCCACCCACAGCACGTGGCTCGCCGTGACCTACATGGTCTGGGCGGTGTGCAGTCTGGGGCTGGCGCTGCGCCGCCGGCTGCCAGTGCTGACCTGGGCCGTGGTGACCTTCGCCCCGCCTGCGCACCTTGCCGCCAGCAGAGTAGTCTTCCACCTCCAGGGCACCGACGTCTCCTTGGCCAGCCAGGCGCTGACCGCCGTCGTCGTGCTCGGGACCCCGCTGAGCCTGGCGACGTTAGCCATCCGTTACCGCATGGGCTGGGCCTGGGCGGCCTGCGTGGTCTCGACGCTGGCCTGTGCCGCAGTCAGCTCCAGCCTGCTGCCGCTGGCTCTCATCAACGTCATTGGAACCCTGGTCGGCATCATCCTGCGAATTCAGCACGCCCAGCTCATCCAGGTCCGCAAGCGCTCAGCCCGCCTGTCCCTGGCCCGCGAGCAGACGATGATGCTGGCCGCCGCCAACGAGCGCAGCCGTATCGCCCGCGAGATGCACGACATCGTCGCCCACTCCCTCGCCGTCATGATCACGATGGCCGACGGCGCAGCCGCCGCCGTGGACCGCAACCCTGAGATGGCCAAGCAGGCGCTTACGGTCCTGGGCGACACCGGGCGCTCGGCCCTGGCTGACACCCGCCGTCTGGTCGGTGTCCTGCGCGACGACCCCGGCGCCTCCTCCGCGCCGCAGGCCAGCGCCTGCGCCGAGGACCACACGGACGACGCCACGACGCGCCAGCCCCGCGGAAGACACGGACGCGGCGAGGAGCCTGTGTCTGTCCAGCCGCCGTCAACCGGGTCACTGCCTGTCGTGCGAGAGCTGCCGGTGCCCGAGTTCGCCCCACCCGGCACCGTGGCACCCAGTGAGCCGAGCGAGCCGATCGCCGACCTGCGCCGTCACGCCACCAACGCCACGGCCGACCGCTCGACCGGCGAGATCCCGCTGGCCCCGGCGCCGGAGACCGGCGACCTGGAGACCCTGGTCGAGCGCTTCCAGGCCGCCGGGGTCCCGGTGTCCTACACCTGGACCGGTGCCGCCCTGCCCGAGGACAAGGGCCTGCAGCTCACGCTCTTCCGCATCGCCCAGGAGTCGATGACGAACATCCTGCGCTACGCCCCCACCACCAAGGACGTCCAGGTCACCGTGCAGCGCCACACGGGAACGGTGGTCCTCACCGTCACCAACGAGGCCGCCCCCGGCGCCACGCCGATGCACGGCTCGGGCAAGGGGCTGATCGGTATGCGCGAGCGCGCCTCCGTCTATGGTGGGACCGTTGACGCTGGACCAACACCCACCGGCTGGCAGGTTCGTGCCGTGCTGCGCTGGGACGAGGACGACGAAGGGACTTCACCGTGGCAGCTGCCGCTCTGAACGAGAACGAGCCGGCCCAGGAGCCAGCGGACGAGGCCACCGCCTCGCACCCGGTCACCGTCGTCCTGGCTGACGACCAGGCCCTGATGCGTATGGGCTTCCGGATGGTCCTGGACGCCGAGGAGGGCATCGAGGTCGTCGGTGAGGCCTCCGACGGCTCCTCCGCCCTGGCCCAGGCACGCGCACTGCACCCTGACGTCATCCTCATGGACGTGCGTATGCCGGGGATGAACGGGATCGAGGCCACGCAGGCCATCACCCAGCAGTGCCCGGGCACCAAGATCCTCATCCTGACCACCTTCGACCTGGACGAGTACGCCTTCGCAGGGCTGCGCGCCGGGGCCAGCGGATTCCTGCTCAAGGACACCAGGCCTGCTGAGCTGGCTGAGGCGATCCGCACCGTGGCCAGTGGCGAGGCCGTGGTCTCTCCGCGCGTGACGCGCCGCATGCTGGAGATGTTCGCCTCCCACCTGCCGCAGGACGGCTCCCAGGACGCTGCCGAGGACCTGCGGATCGCCTCGCTGACCCCGCGTGAGCGCGAGATCCTGGTGCTCATCGCGCAGGGCATGTCCAACTCAGAGATCGCGGACAAGCTCGTCGTCTCGGCCACGACCGTCAAGACTCACGTGGGCAACGTCCTGGCCAAGCTGGACGTGCGCGACCGGGTCCAGGCTGTGGTGGTCGCCTATGAGACTGGTCTTATGTCTGTCTAAGGCCGCCTCACCTGGCGCGGCGGGAGGACAAGGGCAGAACGGCTTACTGGTTCCCTAGAGCTTTGCGTGCCATGACAGGGGTGCGTGAGGGGCACAGATCCTCTTGTCCTCCCGCCGCGCCACTCTCAGCCGCTACCGCGAGTTCAGCTGCCGCTGGACTGCCTCGAAGCCCTCAGTCACCACGGCCTCGACGGCGTCCGCAGCCAGCTGCAGGGTGACGTCCAGCTCGGCGCGCTCACGGGCCGGGAAGTCGGACAGGACGAAGTCCGCCGGGTCCTGACGCCCCGGCGGCCGACCGATCCCCACGCGCAGGCGCGCGTAGTCCCGGCTGCCAACCGCCTGGCTGATGGAGCGCAGCCCGTTGTGCCCGCCCTCGCCACCGCCGCGCTTGAGGCGCAGCGTGTGGGCCGGGAGGTCGAGCTCGTCGTGGATGACGAGCAGGTTCGTCGTCGGCTCGATGCCGTAGAACTTCGCCAGCGCCGCCGTCGGGCCGCCCGACAGGTTCATGAAGGTGGCGGGCTCAGCCAGGATGGCGCGCGGCCCCGGGGCGCCACCGGGCATGACGCCCATACGTACCTCGGCCACCTGCGCACGAGCCTTGTGCCTGGAGAGCCGAGACCCGGCACGCCCAGCCAGGACGTCGATCACCATGTGGCCGACGTTGTGGCGGTTGCGGGCGTACCGGGACTCGGGGTTCCCCAGCCCGACGATGAGCCAGGGGCTGCTCATAGGAGCTCCTTCGTGCTCGCACCTCAGGAGTCCTCGCCCCTGAGGCACTGACGTCAGACCGGACTCACTCAGCCTCGGCGGCGGGAACCTCCGCCTCGCCAGCGGCCTCCGCGCCCTCCTCAGGCTCCGGGATGTCGACGGCGATGGCGGCCTCGTCCACGACGTTGACGACATCCGCCTCAGCGTCGGTGACAGCCTCGACGCCCTCGGGCAGGGTGACGTCGGAGACGCGGATGGTGGTGCCGGCCTCGACGCCGGTGATGTCGATCTCGATGACCTCGGGGATGGAGACGACCGGGGCGGAGACGAGCAGGTGAGCCGCCTCGACGGTGTGGACGGTGGCGGGGGCCGGCTCACCGATGACGGTGACGGGGACCTCGACCTCGACGCGCTCGTTGCGGTTGACCAGCTGGAAGTCGACGTGCTGCACACCCGGGCGGATGGGGTGGCGCTGGACGTCCTTGGTCAGGACCAGGATGGTCTCACCGTCCACGGCCAGCTCGACCAGGGCGTTCTCGTTGCCGCGCAGGGCGAGGCGGGTGGCGTGCTCCTCCAGGAGGAAGTGACGCGGCTCGGTGCCGTGACCGTAGACGACGACCGGGACCTGGCCGTTGCGACGGGCCTGGCGGGCGGAGCCCTTGCCGAAGTCGGTGCGGGCAGAGCCCTTGAGGGTGATGGCCTTGTTCGCCATGAGGGTTCTCCTCTTCTCAGGCGGGGCCGGGCCCCGCAGGTCTGGTGGTCCGGGAGGGCGCGACGACGCGCAGTACCTCCTGGTACCACCACGTCGATCACGGATGCACGTGCGCAGCACGTGTCCCTCGCCGGGGCAACGTCGTCAACCCTACCTGCTCGTCCAGCAGCAGGCCCAGACCGGGCAACGGTGAGACAGGACTCACCGTCCGCCTGCACCCCGCGCCGGCCTCAGGCGGGTGATCGGCCCAGCCTCTCCAGGGCGCGGCGTACCTGTGCCACGGGCAGCTGCCCCGGGGCAGAGGCCGCGGCGCCGGCGGTCGCAAAGGTCAGGCTTGAGCCGAACAGCCCTCCAGCCAGGCGAGTGACGGCGCCGCGCTCCCCCATCGCGATCGCGACCAGCGGCCCCTGAAGGTGAGAGCGTGCCCGCAGGGCGGCACGCAGGAGGCGGGCGACGTCGTCGTCACTCACGGGCATGACCGCGACCTTGGCGACCTGTGCCCCCTCGACCTCCATCCTCTCCAGGAGTCCCACGATCTCGTCCTCGGCCGGCGTGGAGGTAAAGAAGTGTGCCGAGGCGACCACGTCGATCCCAGCCGTGGTCCCGCCCAGGTCCGCGATATCTCCCACGCAGCCACGTGCCAGCTCGACGTCCACGGCCGCGACCACCTGTCGTGCGGTCTCGTCCCGGCCGCAGGCCTCGACCAGGGCGGCAAGCAGCGCCCGGTAGGCTGCGTCGTCCACCTGGACCCCTCCACCCTCGGCCGAGGTGCGTACAGTGAGTAGCAGCGGCAGGTCCGTCGCCACCAGCTCGGCCCCCACCTGCCCGACGGCGGGCCAGAGCCGCTCCGCCAGCGACTGTCCGGCGCTGGCCCCCTCGACCAGCCCCGCCCCGGTGGCGGGCTGAAGCAGGTCCAGGCGCAGCTCGACGACGTCAGCCCCGTGGTCGCGGGCCGCCGCGGCCTGGGAGGCGGCCTGGGCGGGTGTGCGCCCGGTCGTCGCCACGGCGATGACCGGGCGGCGCCCTCCCAGCTGTGCACCGCGCCAGGTGCTCGGGCGCGGGCAGCCCGGGGACCCGGGCACAGCGAGCCCGGCCGCCCTGGCCGAGGCGGTCATCCGCTCCAGCTGCGCCGCGAGGTCGTCAGGAGCCGCCCTGTTCATGCGCTGACCGCCGCCGCGCCGTCAGCCATGGACAGGGCGATCCCGTCCAGGATGTCAGACAGGGAGGTGATCGAGGAGGTCACCGGGGACGGTCCCGCTGCGGTCTCGGCCATGACGCGCGTGATGACCTCGGACCACACCAGTGCCCCGGCCGCGATGACGTCGCGGCGTCCCGGCCGCAGGTAGGCCCAGGACTCCCGCTCGGCCGCGGTCGAGTGCACGACCTCCTCCGCGGAGGCCAGCATCGTCTCGACCGGGACCTCGGCTCCGTCCAGGGCGTCAGGATCGAAGTCCGTCAGCCCCAGGGCGTGGGCGGTGACCGTCGTGATGGTACCCGCCAGGCCCACGAGGCGGGTGGCTGCGGACAGGTCGACGACGTCGCCGGCCCGGTCCAGCAGCTCGCGCACGTGGGCGCGCGCCGACGCCTCGGAGGCGGGCGTGACCCCGTCGGCCAGGTAGCGCTCGGTGACACGCACCGAGCCGGTGTCCATGGAGAACGCGGCCTGCGGACCACGCTGCCCCAGGACGAGCTCGGTGGAACCACCACCGAGGTCGACGACGAGGTGGGGGCCTGCCGGTACGTCGCCCGTGAGGCGGTCCAGGCAGAGGGAGGAGCCGGCGAAGGACAGGCGCGCCTCCTCCTGACCGGTCACGACCTCGGGCTCGACGCCCAGACGCTCTCTCACCCCGTCGACGAACACTGACCGGTTGGAGGCGTCGCGCGTGGCTGAGGTCGCCACGAATCGCACACGCTCCACCCCCTGGGCGCGACAGGTCGCTGCGTAGGAGGCCACGACGGCGAGGGTGCGCTCCAGAGCCTCCTCGTCCAGACGGCCGGTTCGGTCAACACCCTGGCCCAGGCGCACGATCTCGTTCTCGCGTACCAGCTGGACCAGCCTCGTCCCGTCCTCGTACGAGGCAAGATCGGCCACCAGCAGGCGGATGGTGTTGGTGCCGCAGTCGATAGCGGCGACTCGGGTCATGCTGATTCTCCTTGGTACGTCACAGCAGGTCAGGAGGCAGCGGACAGACGTGGGCGCCCGGCACTGCCAGGGTGGCCGGCAGGCCTCAGCAGCTGCAGCGCTGCGGGTCCCACATCCCGCGCTCGCGCAGCGTCTCCAGGGTGAGGTCACCAACAGGGTTGACGCCAGGGCCGGCCGCCAGGGCGTGGCCGAGCAGGGCGTGCAGGCACTTGACCCGGGTCGGCATGCCGCCGGCCGAGACACCGTCGATCTCCTCGACGCTTCCCAGCTCGGCGCGACGGGCGAGGTAGTCCTCGTGGGCGCGGGCGTAGGCCGCTGCCAGCTCGGGGTCCTCACCCAGCCGGGCGTTGTAGTCCTCCATGAGGTGCTCGGCCTCCAGGGTCGAGCAGCCCTTCACCGCGGCCGGGTGAGTGAGGTAGTAGCTGGTAGGGAAGGGCGAGCCGTCAGGCAGGCGCGGAGCCGTGCGCACGACGGTCGGGCGACCGCACACGCAGCGCGCGGCGATGCCGACGACGCCGCGAGGGACCCGGCCCAGCTGCTCGCCCAGCGCCTCCAGGTCCGCCTCGCTGACCTCCCCGGTACGGCAGGTCGCTGACAGCCCGGCCGCCGGTGCGAGACCGGGGTCCTGGGGCGTCGGGGCACTGGCGTGCTCAGGCAGCGTGCTCATGAAGCTCCTTCCTGACGGGGTCGTTACTGCGCGCCGGACTCGACGGCAGGCTGGTCAGCAGATTCAGAGGTCGGGGTCGGGATCGTGGGGACCGAGGTCGACCAGCCCCGCTGAGACTCCTCCGGTGGCGCCTTCTCACCGGTAGCGCCAGCAACCTCAGCCGACTCGCGCAGCACCGTGTACCAGGGGCCGCCAGCCTCGGCCTCAGCCGCGGCCCTGGCCTCCTGCTCAGAGCGGTCCTCGAGCCGGTCCGCTCCGACGACGACGTAGGTGGTCTCCCCCGGCATGACGTAGGACAGGCGCTCACGTGCCTGAGCCCGTACGTAGGCCTCGTCGTCCCACTGTGCCAGCTCTGACTCCAGCGCCGTGGAGGTGGCGCGGGCCTGCGTCAGCTGCTTGATGACAGCGTCGTACTGCGCCTGCTGGGACAGGTACCCACGCAGCGCCGGGAAGGTAATGACGAAGGCGAAGAGAAGCACCAGGGCCAGGATGAGCACCCGGGCTGGGACGGCGATTCCGTCCGGGCCGCCGAGGCGGAGCATCGTGTACTCCGGCGTCGTGCGGGACGAGGGACGAGACGCCTGACCGCTGTCCCCGCTCTGCCTGATCTCAGACGTGCGCGACGCCTGGGAGGCCTGTGGCTCGCGCGATCCCGAGGAGGCTGCGCGCCCTGGAGCGGAGGGGCCTTCTCGCGCGCTGCCCTGGCGGGAGGAGGTCTGTCGGCCGGCACCACGTGAACCGGGACGCGCCCCAGGGCGGGCGCCCGGTCGGGCGGGTGAGGGTCGGCGCGGCGTCATGAGCCGATCCTGCCTCACCTGGCTGGGAAGTGGCACGACGTCCGGTCGGTGCGTTGCTCACGACCCGTGGTCCGCTGTCATCCGTACGCACCGGCGGGGTGCGACCCGGGTACCCGGGTCGCACCCCGCCGGTGCGTACGGTGGCACAGGGCTCGCCCTGCGCCGGGTGCTGCGTCAGCAGCGCAGGGACTCAGCCCTTGAAGCGCGGGAAGGCGGAGCGACCGGCGTAGACGGCGTCCTCGCCCAGGGCCTCCTCAATGCGCAGGAGCTGGTTGTACTTGTTGATGCGCTCGCCACGGGCGGGGGCTCCGGTCTTGATCTGGCCGGAGTTGGTGGCCACGGCGAGATCGGCGATGGTGACGTCCTCGGTCTCACCGGAGCGGTGGGAGGTCATCGACTTGTAGCCGGCGCGGTGCGCCATCTCCACAGCCTCAAGGGTCTCCGTGAGCGAGCCGATCTGGTTGACCTTGACCAGGAGGGCGTTGGCGGCGCCGAGCTCGATGCCCTTGGCCAGGCGCTCGGGGTTGGTGACGAAGAAGTCGTCACCCACGAGCTGGACCTTGTCACCGATCTCGTCGGTCAGGTGCTTCCAGTCCTCCCACTCGTCCTCGGACAGCGGGTCCTCGATGGAGACGATCGGGAAGTCCTCCACAAGCTTCTTGTAGTAGGCCACCATGAAGGCGTTGTCGCGGGCCTCGCCCTCAAAGTTGTAGGTCTTGGTCTTCTCGTCGAAGAACTCGGTGGAGGCCACGTCCATCGCCAGGGCCACGTCAGCGCCCGGCTTGTAGCCGGCGTTCTCGATGGCGGTGCAGATGAGCTCCAGGGCCTCGCGGTTGGACTCGAGGTTGGGGGCGAAACCACCCTCGTCACCCAGGCCGGTGGACAGGCCCTTCTCCTTCACGACGGCCTTGAGGGAGTGGTAGACCTCAGCGCCCATGCGCAGGGCCTCACGGAAGGTCGTGGCGCCGATCGGGGCGATCATGAACTCCTGGATGTCCACGTTGGAGTCAGCGTGGGAGCCACCGTTGAGGATGTTCATCATCGGCACAGGCAGGACGTGGGCGTTGGGGCCACCGACGTACTGGAACAGGTCCAGGCCAGCGGACTCGGCAGAGGCCTGCGCGGCGGCCAGGGAGACGCCCAGGATGGCGTTGGCGCCGAGCTTGCCCTTGTTGGGGGTGCCGTCAAGGTCGATCATGAGGCGGTCCAGGCCACGCTGGTCAGCGGCGTCGTAGCCGATGATCTCGGGGGCGATGACGTCGTTGACGTTGGCAACGGCCTTCTCGACGCCCTTGCCCAGGTAACGGGACTTGTCGCCGTCGCGCAGCTCAACGGCCTCGAAGGCACCGGTGGAGGCGCCGGAGGGGACGGCAGCGCGGGCGGAGGCGCCGTCCTCAAGCAGGATCTCGACCTCGAGGGTCGGGTTGCCACGGGAGTCGAGGATCTCGCGTGCGTGAACGTTCTCGATGAGGGCCACTGTGGGTGCTCCTTGTTGGATTGATATCAGGATGCAGTACCTAGACTACCGGCCCCGTCCCTCAGGCACGAGGGCGGAGGTCCCCTGTGATTCCCATGTTCACGCCGGGCGTGACGTATCCCGCTTCCGGGTCACTTCCGCAGGCCACCGAGCGAGAGGGCCGAGGCGTCCTGGATCTCCCACGGGCGCTCGGAGGTGTAGCGCGGCGAGGGCGTGGAGCGGAAGGACTCGGCCATGGCGGCGAAGTCAGTCCGAACCTGGCCGGCCTCCTGGGTACCAAGGCCCTGGAGCTGCGCGCTGACGGACGACAGGCGGGCGATCGTGCGGGCGCCCTCGGAGAAGGACGAGGCCTCGGGGTTGATCTGGGAGAGGATGGTGTCCACGTCCGTGTCAGGCACGGACAGTCCGTACTTCTCCGCCAGCTCGAAGTAGACCGGCGCCTGAAGCAGCCCGTTCAGGACGCGGTCACGAGTCCATCCCAGCGCAACCAGGTCGCTGGTCGCCCCGTCCAGGTCCTTCTCGGAGACGCTGATCTCCTGCTGCGTACCGTCCAGCCCGATGAACTGCGCCACAGCAGCCTGGCCCGGGTGCGCCGAGCAGGCCGTCAGGGCCCCGGACGCGACCAGAAGGACGCCGGCGGCGAGGACGCGCACGCGGCGCGAGGCAGTGGTGAGCACGAGGATCTCCTTGTGACAGTGCGTCAGGACAGGCACATGGTAGCCCGCTCGCCGACGACGTCGCCGCCCGCCGTCGCCCCGGCGCGCCCCAGCCGGGCGCGCCGGAGGCAGAGGCTCACGCTCGCCCACCCGGAGCAGGGCTACCGGCGGCGCCGGTAGGTCGTGGCCTCGACCTCGTAGTCCTTGTCCCCCTCGACCACCGCACGCAGCAGCACCTCGGCCCAGCGCAGCAGGGCCTCACCCTCGACCGGCCCGCCGCCCATCCGGGCCGTGCCCGGGGCCGGGACCACGATCGTGCGGGTCGCAGGCTTGAGAGTGGTGCCCGGGTACAGGCGGGTCAGCCGCATGCGCGCCGACTCGGCAAGGTCCAGCGGAGCGAAGCGGATCGACTTCCCCTGAGCCACGATCTCGCGCACACCCAGACGCGCCGCGAGCGCACGTAGCCTGGCCAGCGCGGCCAGGCGCTGGGTGGGCTCGGGGACCGGGCCGTAGCGGTCGGTGAGCTCGTCCAGGACGTCGGCGACGTCGTCGTCGCTGCGGGCGGCGGCGAACTTGGTGTAGGCCTCCAGGCGCAGGCGCTCGTGAGGGACGTAGTCCTCGGGGATCGTGGCGTCCACCGGCAGCTCCACACGCAGGTCCTGGTCGATCTCCGCCTCGGCCTCAGCGGCGTCGCCAGCGGCCTGCGGGTTGATCTTGAGAGCCTTCTTGTAGGCGGCCACGGCCTCGGAGACCATGCGCACGTACAGGTCGAAGCCGACCCCGGCGATGTGCCCGGACTGCTCGCCCCCCAGGAGGTTGCCGGCGCCGCGGATCTCCAGGTCCTTCATCGCCACCTGCATCCCGGCGCCCAGGTCCGTGTTCGTGGCGATGGTGCGCAGCCTCTCCAGCGCGGTCTCGGTCAGCGGCTTGTCCGCGGGGTAGAGGAAGTAGGCGTAGGCCCGCTCGCGGCCGCGTCCCACGCGTCCGCGCAGCTGGTGGAGCTGTGACAGGCCCATGCGGTCAGCCCGGTCGACGATGAGGGTGTTGGCGTTGGACACGTCCAGGCCGGTCTCCACGATGGTCGTGCACACCAGGACGTCGATCTCCTTGTGCCAGAAGTCGTCGATGACCTGCTCCAGGCGCACCTCCCCCATCTGCCCGTGGGCGGTGGCCACGCGCGCCTCCGGCACCATCTCCTGGACGCGCGCGGCCACGCGGTCGATGTCCTCCACGCGGTTGTGGACGTAGAAGACCTGGCCGTCGCGCAGCAGCTCACGGCGGATCGCGGCCGAGACCTGCTTGTTCTCGTAGGCGCCCACGTAGGTGAGGATCGGGTGGCGGTCCTCTGGCGGGGTGGCGAGCGTCGACATCTCGCGCAGGCCGGTCACCGCCATCTCCAGGGTGCGCGGGATCGGGGTGGCGGACATGGACAGCACATCCACGTCCGTGCGCAGCGCCTTGAGGGTCTCCTTGTGCTCGACCCCGAAGCGCTGCTCCTCGTCGATGATGACCAGGCCCAGGTCCTTGAAACGCACCTGCCCGGTGATAAGGCGGTGGGTGCCGATGACGACGTCGATCGCCCCGGAGGCCAGGCCCTTGAGGACCTCCTCGGACTCGCTGGCCGACTGGAAGCGCGAGAGCTGGGCCACGCGCACCGGGAAGCCGGCGTAGCGCTCGGTGAAGGTCTCGGCGTGCTGGGAGACCAGCAGCGTGGTGGGCACGAGCACCGCCACCTGCTTGCCGTCCTGGACGGCCTTGAAGGCGGCGCGCACCGCGATCTCGGTCTTGCCGTAGCCGACGTCGCCGCAGACGAGGCGGTCCATCGGCTGGGCCTTCTCCATGTCCGACTTGACCTCGTCGATGGTGGCGAGCTGGTCAGCGGTCTCGGTGTAGGGGAAGGACTCCTCCAGCTCGGACTGCCAGGGGGTGTCCGGGGCGAAGGCGTGCCCGGAGGTGGCCGAGCGCGCGGCGTACAGGCGCACCAGCTCCCCGGCGATCTCGCGCACGGCCTTGCGGGCCTTGGACTTGGTCCTGGCCCAGTCGGCCCCGCCCATCTTGTTCAGGGTGGGGTTGTCCCCGCCTACGTACTTGCTCACCTGGTCAAGGGCGTCGGTGGGCACGAGCAGCCGGTCGCCGGGCTGCCCCCGCTTGGAGGGGGCGTACTCGATGACCACGTACTCGCGGGTGGCCGCGTTCCTGCCGGTCCCCACGTTGCGGCGCATGAGCTTGACGAAGCGTCCCACACCGTGCTGGGCGTGGACCACGAGGTCACCCGGGTGCAGGGAGAGCGGGTCGACGCTGCGCCGCGAGCGCCGGGCAGGCATGACCTTGCGCGAGCGCGGCCCGGCCGAGGCCCGCCCAGTCAGGTCAGACTCCGCGACAAGGGCCAGGCGCAGGCCCTCGGCGACGAAGCCGTGGCCGGCGCTGGCCTGCGTGACGCGCACGACGCCGTCGCCCTCCAGGCTGCCGTCGTCACGAGCCGTTCCGAGGTCACCGGGCTCGTCCAGATGGGTGACGATACGGGCCGGTACCCCGGCGTCTCCCAGCAGCTGGGCCATACGCCGGCCGGGGCCGGGGCCGTCGGTGGCGACGACGACGCTCCAGCCCTCGCGCGCGAGGCGGCCCAGGTCCGTGACCGCCTCGTCCAGGCTCCCGGCGTAGCCACGTGGGTCGCGCAGGTTGAGCTCGGTCGTGTCCGGGCTGGCCTTGAGGGAGGAGAAGGACCACCAGCCGCGGTTCGTGGACAGCGCCAGGCCGCGGGCCTCGGCCAGGTGGGCAAAGGCTGCGGCCGACAGGTCCACCGGCGCCTGGCCTCCCGAGGCGGCCGAGGTCCAGGCGGCGGCAAGGAACTCCTGGGTGGTGGCGGTCAGGTCCTCGGCCCGCTTGCGCAGGCGCTCAGGCTCCAGGCCGACGACGAGCCTGTCACCGACGAGGTTGAGCAGGGGCACCATCCTGGGCACGAGGACGGGTGCGAGGGACTCCATGCCCTCCACGGGGATGCCGGCAGCGATCTTCTCCAGCATGTCGGCCGCGGAGGGGATGACTCCCATGAGGTGCCTGGCCCGCTCGCGCACGGCCTCGGTCAGCAGGATCTCCCGGCAGGCGGTCGCCGTGACGGCACCGACCTCCTCGATCGTGCGCTGGTCAGCCACGGCGAAGGAGGAGACGGAGTCGATCTCGTCCCCGAAGAAGTCCACGCGCACCGGGCGGGGCTGGGTCGGGGGAAAGACGTCGAGGATGCCGCCGCGCACCGCGAACTCGCCGCGGTTCTCGACCATGTCCACCCGCGTGTAGGCGGCGTCAGCCAGGCGCTGGGCCGTAGCCTCCAGACCCAGCTCCAGGCCCGGGGCCAGGTGGACGGGCTCCAGGTCTCCCAGCCCGTCGACCACGGGAGCCAGCAGCGCGCGCACGGGGACGACCAGGACCCGGATGGGGCCGCGCGAAGGGTCGCCAGGGCGGCCCGGGCCGTCCGCGCCGGCGTCGCCGTCCTCGGGATGGGCCAGGCGGCGCAGGACGGACAGGCGGGTGGCCACGGTGTCCGCTCTCGGGGAGAGCCGCTCGTGCGGCAGGGTCTCCCATGCGGGGAAGACGGCGACGTCCGTCTCGGGCAGGTAGCAGGCGAGCGCGGCGGCGGTCTCCTCCGCCTCACGGGTGGTGGGGGTGAGGACCAGCAGGGGCGTGCCCTCCGACGCTGCTGCGGTGTCGGAGCGCGCGGCGGTCGGGGCGTGGACGGAGCCGACGGCGCGGGCGACCCCGTTCTCGCCCAGGGCCATGGCCGCCAGGACAGCCGGTCGGGCCCCGCGCGCGACGACGGCGGTGCGGTCCGTACGCGAGGCCGAACGAGCTGCACGTACAAGTGAGGCGGTCTCGGGATCGTCAAGCAGGACTGGCAGCAGGGCGTTGAGTCGCACCGCAGCAGTCTAGGCACTGTGACAAGCGGGGCAGCGCTATGAGGAAGAGCCACTAGTGGGGCTCGGCGATACAGCATGATCGTGCTGTATCGCCGAGCCCCACTGTGGGAATCACCTCAAGGCAAGACTAGAGATCAGAACAAGCCAGGATTGCTACGTCCACCATCGGTGAGGGTCACCTTACGTGAGTCCTGCTGAAGATCGTTGGCGGTGGAGACATCTCCTGCCACACGACCGGTCTGGGTCACTTCCATGTAGTTGACCACGCGCCCGAGCTTTGTCAAACCGTCACCGAAGGAGAAAGCACTCACCAGGGTGGTCTCCCCCGGCTCGACGGGGTTAGAGAGCGTCACTTCGAAGGTGCGAGTGGAGCTACCACGGTCAAAACCGAGGTCACGCACGTAGGCACCGTTGAAGTTCGACGTCGTGATAAGGCGGTCGACGCCTTCAGGCCCTTCAGCAGTCTTCACCTCAACCTTGAAACGCACGGGGTGCTCGGGCGTGGCCTCGTAGGACTTTGCGCCGTCATTGGTGACACGCAGAGCCACAGATCCAGCGTAGCCCTTGGCCTTGAGAGCCGACACCGTGAAGGAAGGACGCAAGTCGAAGTCACCCTCAGCCACGCCGTCAACGGGTTGAGCCTCATCCACGGGGATCTGGGTGTAGATCGGCATGTTGGAGGAGGTCGAGCTACCCAGCGAGGAGGAAGCACCGGTGGCGTTGTCGTAGAGCTTGACCTTGACCTCGTTGCGGATCGGGGTGAAGGCACGCCAGGCGGTCGGAGTGGACCAGGTGCCATTGGGACGGCAGTACTGCTGCGTGCCAGTCAGACTCAGAGTTTCAAAGCCATACGTAGCCTCACCGGTGTGACCAGCAGGTACGTCGTACGGACCGATCTGCTGGCCAGCGCTCCAGGACAGCGAGGCAGACATGGACGCCCCCAGTCGCTTGGTCAGCGTGGAGGTGATGCCGGCCGAGACGTTCATAGCCTGACCATCCTGGGTCTGAGAGCCGCCACTACCAAGGTTGATCGAGGAGGAGTGGGTGAGGTCTCCCGAGACTGTGAGGGTGACCGAGTGAGTCTTTGAGGTGTTCTGCGTCAGCGGGATCGTGGCTGCGGTGTCATTCGTCGTTGAGACGGTACCCGCTGGAGTGAAAGAGCGCGCAGCCTTGTAGACGGTGGTGCGATAGTCCTCAGCAGAGTTGCACACCGGACGCGGGTTCAGGATGTTGGGCTTGATGTGGTCAGAGCGGTGATAGGTGTGGACAATCGGGAGAACGGCATTGGTCAACGGAGTTTCCGGGTAGGTGTCCACGGTGGTCTGTGCGGCGGCGGGTGCTGCGAACACGGCAGTGAGCAGGGCTGCACCGAGCACAGCAACAGGACGGCTAAGACGAGTCATTGTCTCACCAATCTCACGGAGGGATGATGCCCTCTCAGCATAGGACTCTAGTCCCCGTCTGTCTCATAGGTCATACCCGAAAGAACTTATGACATATGCAAGATATCTTGATTAATCGGTGCCGCAGAGGGGACAGTCCCTCACCCCGAGCACAAGGGACACCGGTGGGCACGCCTGAGGCCCTCTGACCCAAGGCGTGCCCACTGCAGCAAGCGGAAAAGGTCCGATGCCTCAGACCCCGGCGGTGTCGAACAGGGAGGTCACCGATCCGTCGTCGAAGACAGCCCGGATCGCGCGGGCCAGCAGCGGGGCGATCGGCAGGATCGTCAGCTGCTTGAAGCGCTTGGCCTCCGCGATGGGCAGGGTGTCGGTGATGACGACCTCGCGCGCCCCCGAGGTCGACAGGCGGTCCACAGCCGGGCCTGAGAGCACACCGTGCGTGGCCGCGACGATGACGTCCTTAGCGCCGGAGTCCAGCAGGACCTTGACCGCCTTGGCGATCGTGCCACCGGTGTCGATCATGTCGTCGACCAGGACGCAGGAGCGGCCCGCGACCTCACCGACGACACGGTTGGCCACCGACTCGTTGGGGCGGGTGATGTCACGCGTCTTGTGGACGAAGGCCAGCGGGGTGCCACCCAGCGAGCTCGCCCAGCGCTCGGCCACGCGGATACGGCCGGCGTCCGGGGAGACCACGGTGGTGTTGGCGGGATCGACCCGGCCACGGATGTAGTCCACGAGGACCGGCTGGGCCCACAGGTGGTCCCAGGGGCCGTCGAAGAAGCCCTGCTCCTGGCTGGTGTGCAGGTCCACGCTCATGAGGCGGTCTGCGCCGGCCTGCTTGTACAGGTCCGCGACCAGTCGCGCGCTGATGGGCTCGCGCCCCAGGTGCTTCTTGTCCTGGCGGGCGTAGGGGAAGAAGGGCGCCACCACGCTGATCCGCTTGGCCGAGGCGCGCTTGAGCGCATCGACCATAATGAGCTGTTCCATGAGCCAGTCGTTGACGCGGTCACCGTGGGACTGCATGACGAAGACGTCGCAGCCGCGCACGGACTCGTTGAAGCGGACGTAGGTCTCGCCGTTGGCGAAGTCGTAGGAGGTTGAGGACAGCACCTGCGTCCCCAGCTCAGCCGCGACGTCAGCCGCCAGCTGGGGGTGCGCGCGCCCCGAGACGATGACGAGTCGCTTCTCGCCGCTGGTGATGATGCCCGTCATGAGCGAGTACCCCTCTCGAGTCCCTTGGGGACCTGGTTCCTGCGTGCGGTGTGTCCTGTCACGCGATCAGTGCCGTGCCTGGTCCACGGCGGCTGAGGTCTGTGGTTCCTTGCCGTCAAGCTGGCTGTGGGGCGCGACGACGGCGCCTGCCGGGACGTCGGCGTCCTGAAGGACGGAGTATGCCCCGACCACGGTGCCCTGGCCGACGCGGGTGCGTCCTCGCACGAGCACGCCGGGCTCCAGAACGACGTCCTGGGCCAGCGTGGCGTCCACGTCCACCCACGTCGAGGACGGGTCCACCACACCTACCCCCTGAGCCATCCACCGCGCCAGCACGCGCCGGTTGAGCTCCGCACCGAGGCTGGCGAGCTGAGCGCGGTCGTTGCAGCCCTCGATGAGCCAGTGGTCGGTCACGGTGAGCGCGGAGGTGGAGCGTCCCTCCTGCCAGGCAGCGGCGACGACGTCGGTGAGGTAGACCTCGCCCTGGTCGTTGTCCGTGCCGAGGCTGGCAAGGGTGCGGCGCAGGAAGCCAGCGTCGAAGACGTAGACACCGGCGTTGATCTCACGCACGGCTCGCTGCTCCGGGCTGGCGTCCCGGTGCTCGACGACGGCGGCCACGGCCAGCGGGTCCGCGTCCGAGCGGGTGGCAGCGGCCCTGATGACGCGGCCGTAGCCGGTGGGGTCCTCCAGCTCGGTGGTCAGCAGGGTCACGGCGTCACCGCGGCTGACGTGCTGGCTGACGAGCTCCTCCAAGGTGGCGGTGTCCAGCAGCGGCACGTCCCCTGAGGTCACGACGACGGCGCCGCTCAGGTCCGCCGGGAGCACCGCCAGCGCGCAGGCCACGGCACGTCCGGTCCCGGGGACCTCGTCCTGGTCCGCGGGGACGGCGTCCGGGGCGACCTGGGCGAGGTGGGCGACGACGGCGTCACGCTGGTGACGTACGACCACGACGAGGCGCTCGGACGCCAGACCGCGTGCGGCGCTGACCGCGTGGTCCACGAGGCTGCGCCCACCGATGCGGTGCAGGACCTTCGGGGTGGCTGAGCGCATGCGGGTTCCCTGACCGGCGGCCATGACGATGACGGCAGCGGGGGCAGTGGGTGCCACGGATCCTCTTCTCGCTGGTGAGCGTGCCTCCCCACGCGTGTGGGAATCGACACGGACGTGTCGGGGCGCGGTGCAGGGCCATTCTACGACGCCGGGGCGGATGCCGCCCACGACGCCCTCCTGGGCTCCGTACTCGCTCCGCCCCCAGGGTTCGAACCCGGGCCTCAAGGCTCCAAAGGCCTGCGTGCTGCCACTACACCAGGGCGGATCAACCTCGCCATCCTGCCTGTACGGGCGCGGGACGGCAAGGCCGTCACATCCTCTCATGCCCGCGCTGCCGGCAGCGCGCCCAGGAGACGGCATGATGGTGCTATGTCGACCAAGGCGAGCAAGCGGACCCGGATGAGTGCCAGCGAGAGGCGTGAGCAGCTGATTGACGTCGCCCGCGGGCTGTTTGCGGAGAAGGGCTTCGACGGTACCTCCATCGAGGAGGTCGCCAGCCGCGCCAAGGTCTCCAAGCCCGTGGTCTACGAGCACTTCGGCGGCAAGGAGGGCCTGTACGCCGTCATCGTGGACCGTGAGCTGAGCATGATCTCCGCCACCATCACCGCGGCCCTGTCCTCCCCGGCCCCGCCGTCAGCCGTGGTCGAGCGCGCCGCACTGGCGCTGCTGACCTACATCGAGGACTCCCCCGACGGCTTCCGGCTGCTGTCCTCCTCCACTGACCGGGCGGCAGGGACCTACTCGACGCTGCTGGCCGACGTCGCGATCCAGGTCTCGGGGATCCTGGCCGAGCAGTTCTCCGCCCACGACCTCGACCCGCGCACCGCACCGCTGTACGCGCAGATGCTTGTGGGCATCGTCTCCTCACCAGCCTGGTGGTGGCTGGAGAACCAGCGCATGAGCAAGGAGGAGGTGGCGGCGCACATGGTCAACCTCGCCTGGAACGGGCTGAAGGCCATGGAGCCTCGCCCCCACCTGCGCGAGCGCGCGAAGGGCACCGACGAGGACGCCAGCGCCGGTCAGTAGCCGCCCCAGCCTCGCCCAGAGCCTCAACCCGCCGCTTCCTGCTCCAGCACCTCGGCAGCCTCCAGCCACTGCGCCTCCAGCTCGGCCTGCTCAGCCTCGGCGGCTGCCAGCTCGCGGCCGAGCCCGGCGAGCTCGCCCACGCGTGCAGGGTCGGCGGAGACCTGCTCCATCCTGGCGTGCAGCGACTCCACCGCCTGGGCGGCCTTGTCCATCTTGCGCTCGATACGAGCCAGGTTCTTCTGGGCCTCGCGGCGCTCAGCACCCGTCAGCCCGCTCGCCCCGGACCCACCGGAGCCGTCCGCTACGCCGTCGTCCCCCGCGGCGGCCGAGACCGAGCGGGCACCGGCACCCGCGGAGCCCTCGGCCTCGCGGCGCAGATGGAGGTACTGCTCGACGCCGCCGGGCAGGTCACGGACCGCACCGTCCCCCAGGAGGGCGACCTGGTGGTCGGTGACACGCTCCAGAAGGTAGCGGTCGTGGGACACCACGACGAGCGTGCCGGGGAAGGAGTCAAGGATGTCCTCCACCGCGGCGAGGGTGTCAGTGTCCAGGTCGTTGGTGGGCTCGTCCAGCAGCAGCACGTTGGGCTCGGTCATGAGCAGGCGCAGCAGCTGCAGGCGTCGGCGCTCGCCGCCGGAGACCTCGCCTACACGCGTCCAGGCCCGCTGGCGGGTGAAGCCCAGGCGCTCAACCAGCTGTGCTGCGGTCATCTCCTTGCCGCCCACGCTCACGTGCTCGCCCACCATCGCCACCGCCTCGACCACGCGCATGTCCGCCAGGGGGTCGAGCTCGTGGGTGGACTGGGACAGCGTGGCGACCTTGACGGTCTTGCCGCGCACGACGCGCCCCTCGGCCGGCTCCTGGACCCCCTCAAGCAGACGCAGCAGCGTGGTCTTCCCGGCCCCGTTGACGCCGACGACGCCCACGCGCTCCCCGGGAGCCAGGCGCCAGGTGACCTTGCGCAGGACCTCACGCTCGCCGCCACCCTCCAGCGGGTAGCGCACGGTGACGTCCTCCAGGTCGACCACCTTCTTGCCCAGGCGCGCGGTCGCCATGGCCATGAGCTCGACGCTGTCGCGCGGCGGCGGGACGTCGGCGATCAGCGCCTCGGCGGCGTTGATACGGAACCGAGGCTTGGAGGTGCGCGCGGGCGCGCCCCGGCGCAGCCAGGCCAGCTCCTTGCGCAGGAGGTTCTCACGCTTCTCCGCGGCGACGGCGGCCTGCCTGGCTCGCTCGGCGCGCGCCAGGACGTAGGCGGCGTACCCGCCGTCGTAGGTCTCGATGCGACCAGGCACCTGCGCGCGGCCGTACCCCGGATCGACCCCCGGCACGACCTCCCACACGTTGGTGCAGATGGCGTCGAGGAACCAGCGGTCGTGGGTGACGGTCACCAGGGCGCCGGTGGAGGTGCGGCGCCCGGAGAAGCGCGCGCCCAGGTGCCGGGCCAGCCAGTCCACGCCCTCGACGTCGAGGTGGTTGGTCGGCTCGTCCAGGATGATGACGTCGCTGGGAGCGGTGAGCACGGCCGCGAGCGCGACCCGGCGGCGCTGGCCGCCGGAGAGGCGCGCGACCTCGGCGTCCAGGTCGAGGTCGGCCAGCAGCCCGGCGTGCACGTCGCGAACGGCGGGGTCCGAGGCCCACACGTGCTCCGGCACGTGGCCGTGGACCGCCTGACGCACCGTGGCACCGGGGGCGAAGTCGTCAGCCTGGGTGAGCATCGCCACGCGGGTGTCGCCGGCGCGGGTGACGCGTCCGCCGTCGACCGGTCGGGTACCGGCCAGCACCGACAGCAGCGTGGACTTGCCCGCGCCGTTGGGGCCGAGCACGCCCACACGGGTGCCGTCCTCGATGCCGAGGGTGACGTCGTCAAGAAGGACGCGTGAGCCCACCATGACGCTGATGGACTCCAGACCGAGCAGGTGCGCCATCAGCCCACCACCCTCGCGCCCGCCACCGGGGCATCAGCCCGCACGGTGCCGGCCACCAGCCCGCACGCGGTCAGCGCACGGGACACACGCATCGCGGTGCCCGTGTCCTCGACCAGGGCGGCGACGGTCGGGCCGGAGCCGGAGACGATGGCGCGCAGCGCGCCGGCGTCCTGCGCCACCTCGATCACCTCGGCGAGCTCGGGACGCAGGTCGAGTGCTGCTGCCTGCAGGTCGTTGTGCATGGTGGCCGCCAGTGCCCGGGCGTCACCGCTGCGCAGGGCGGCTGTGAGCTCCTCCGGGACCGGGGCAGGGGTGGTCCGTCCGCCCTCCTTGGTCCCGTGCCCGACGGCCTCTGCCTCCTGCGTGGGAACGGGCTCGGCGGCCTCGTGCTGCGAGCGCATCTGGTCCAGCCGGGCAAAGACCTCAGGCGTGGACAGTCCCTGGCGGGCGACGGCGAAGACCCAGTGGTACGTCCCGCGCGTCATGAGAGGGCTCAGCCGGTCTCCCCGGCCGTGTCCGACGGCGGCGGACCCGATGAGGGGGAAGGCGCAGTCCGCCCCGAGCCGGGAGGCGAGCTCCGTGAGGGCGCCCAGGCCGAGGCCCGTGCCCCACAGGTGGTTGCAGGCCAGCAGGGTGGCTGCGGCGTCGGCAGAGCCTCCTGCCATCCCTCCGGCGACCGGCACGCGCTTGCGCACGAGCAGGTCCACGCCCTCCTCGACCCCGGTCTCCTCGGCCAGGAGCCGGGCCGCGCGCACGGCGAGGTTGCGCTCGTCGGTAGGGACGGCGTCGTCAGGCTCGGCCAGACTGAGCGTGACCGCGCCGCGGGCGTCGGCGGCCTGGCGGCGGGCGGTGACGGTCTCGATGAGCCGGACTGCCTGGAAGACCGTGGTCAGCGGGTGGTAGCCGTCTGCGCCCGGGGCGCCGCAGGACAGGAAGAGATTGACCTTGCCAGGGGCCTCGACGCGCACCGACGCGGCTGATCCGGCCTTGGGCCCGGCAACGCGCGGGGCGCCGCCAGGGACGACGCGCAGGTGGCTCATCGGGTGGCCTCCTCGTGGGGGCTGACAGCGCCGTGGTCCTCAAGGGCCTCGGCGAGGGCGGCGAAGTCCTGGACGTCGAGCGTCTCGCCGCGTCGGGTCGGGTCGATGCCGGCCGCCCGGACGGCGGCCTCAGCCGCCTGGGGGCTCCCGGCGAGAGCGGCCAGAGCCTGACGCAGGGTCTTGCGACGCTGGGCGAAGGCGGCGTCGACGACGGCGAAGACCGCCTCCCGGCTGGCACGGGTGCTCGGCGGCTCACGGCGGACGAGCTCGACCAGCGCGGAGTCGACGTTAGGAACCGGCCAGAAGACGGTACGGCCGATGGTGATGGTCCGGCGGGCGGAGGCGTACCAGGCGGCCTTGACCGAGGGCACGCCGTAGACCTTGGAGCCAGGGCCTGCAGCCAGACGGTCGGCGACCTCAGCCTGCACCATGACGGTGACCAGCTCCAGGCTCGGCAGGGCGGCCAGCAGGGTGAGCAGGACGGGGACGGCGACGTTGTAGGGCAGGTTGGCCACCAGTCGCGTAGGCATCGGGTCGCCGTCGGCCAGTCCGAGCGCGGCAGGGCCGTCAATGGTCAGGGCGTCCGCACCCACGACCCGCAGGCGCGCAGCCGCCTCCGGCATGCGCTGGCCGACGGTGACGGGCAGGGCCTGGGCGAGCGGCGGGTCGATCTCGACGGCGACGACGCTGGCTCCGGCCTCCAGGATCGCCAGCGTGAGCGAGCCCAGGCCCGGGCCGACCTCCAGGACCGTCTCACCGCTGCGTACACCGGCGGCGCGCACGATGCGGCGCACGGTCCCGGCGTCGTGGACGAAGTTCTGTCCCAGGGTCTTGGTGGGGCGCACCCCGAGGGCCTGGCTCAGCGCACGGACGTCGGCAGGCCCGAGAAGACCGGAGGCAGCGCCGTCGGGCTCAGGTACGGTGGGTTCGGGCATGGGGCCAGCGTAACGGCCCCGCCCGCAGGCCTGCGGCCTCAGCGCAGACCCAGGCGTGAGGTGCAGGCGGGCCACTGGCCCCAGCCGGAACGCGCCTGGAGCTTCTGGGCCATGGCGGTCTGCTCCTCGGCGCTGGCCTCGGAGGGCAGGCCGGTTCCGCCCAGGGACTGCCAGGTCCCCAGGGAGAACTGGTACATGCCGTAGTAGCCGTTGCCGGTGTTGATGGCAGGGTTTCCGCCGGACTCGCACCGGGCCAGGGCCGCCCACACGTCGCCGGAGACGGCGGCGTCGCCCGAGCCTGAGACAGCCGAGCCTGAGAGGGCCGAGGCGGCGACTGAGGCGGCCGATCCGGTGCCCACGAGGACGACCTCCTGGGTGGCGGGCGTGACCGTCACCTGGGACAGGACCTCACGGGACGCCTCCTGCCCGCCCACCGCCGTGACCTGGTAGGTCGTGCGGACCACGCCGTTGGTGCCGGCGGTCCTGACCTGCGTCTCGCCCTGAGGAAGAGAATCGGTCTCCTGGCGGACGGTCTCGTAGGCCTGCTCCGAGTCCTCGGTCACGGTCGACACCGTGGTCCGGGCGCCTGGCACCATGAGGCCGACCGGGGCGGTGGTCTCCTGACCGTCGTCGGCGCTGCCTGGCGCGGCCCCGATCCCGACGATGCTGGCTCGTGCGGCCTCCAGGGGAGGGACGTCGGGGCCGGCGGCCTGGACGGCCGCGTAGGCACCACCGCTGACCGCGATCGCGAGCGCGCTGGCGACCGCACCTGCTCGCACGAGGGAGCGGCGCAGCACGTGACGGTCACTGGCCTCGCCACGACCGTGGGCGCCCAGGTGATCCTGCTCGGCACGGTGGGCGTCCATGCTCTCAGCTGAGGTGCGGTGTCCCACGATGAGAACCGTCCTTTCGTCGGGAGCCATCACGGTAACGAAAAGATCACGGCGCGCACAATGAGGCTTCTCACGCTCAGCCCCGGCCTCTGGCTGTACTCGCCCCCTCGTCCTGCGTCGCGAGTGTGCGGTACGGCCTTGAGCGTGCAGTCCCAGGGCGCGCACCCATGCACCTACCTGCGAGCTCGCCGCGTGAGGTCAGCCCGAGCCCGGGACCGCTGAGCCCCGCTCGCCGGCACCCAGGAGCAGAGGACTCAGTACCAGCCGACGCTCTGGGAGTGGGCCCACGCCCCGCACGGGTTGCCGTAGCGTCCGGAGATGTAGCCCAGTCCCCAGGTGATCTGCGTGGCGGGGTTGGTGGACCAGTCGGAACCCGCCGAGGCCATCTTCGAGCCGGGCAGCGACTGCGGAATGCCATAGGCGCCGGAGGAGGGGTTCTGCGCCCGGTAGTTCCAGTTGGACTCGCGGTTCCACAGGTTGACCAGGCAGGAGAACTGCTCGTCCCCCCAGCCGTAGGAGGAGAGCATGGACCGGGCGATCGCCTGGGCGGAGGCGGCGTCCGTCCCCGCAGCCGCCAGACCCGCCGTCGTCGCAGCCGTTCCGGTGCCGACGAGGACGACCTCGTCCACCTTCTCGGTCACGGTGACCTGGGACAGGACCTCGCGCAGGGTCTCCGTGCCGTCCTCGGTGGTCACCTGGTAGGTGGTGCGGACGAGTCCGTTGACGCCCGCGGTCTTGACCTGGGACTCACCCTCCAGAAGCGTGTCAGTACGCTCCTCGACGGTCTCGTAGGGCTGCTCGACGTCCTCGGTGACAGTCGAGACCGAGGCCTGTGCGCCGGGAACCCTGAGGCTGTCCGCCTGTGCCGTCGTCCCCTCAGAGACCTCGCCGATGGCACGCATCTGCGTCTGCGTCTCCCCCAGGGGCCTGACGTCCGTGCCAGAGACGCTGACCGCGGCGTAGGCGCCGCCGCAGACCGCCAGCGCCAGGGTGGCGGCGGTGCCGCCCGCACGCATCACGACGGGAGTCATCGAGGTACGCACAGGACCCTCGGCACGACGGCGGCCGTTGTCACGAGAACCCGGTGTCAGGCTCCGCTGAGCCAGCGCTCCGAGACCGACGAGCGTCGTGGTGACAGAGCTGCTCTGAGAGTGACGACCCACGATTGAACTTCCTCACCTTAGGGGACCGGCAACGACGGTAGTCGATGCGTCAGGCTCCTGCAATAAGTTTGATTACGAATTGATCACACGCGGCGTGTCCTCACCCCTCCTCGCCGCACCCAGGCGGCCACTGCACCCCGAGCACCACCTGAGGGCGCAGGCCGTCACCGCAGGCTCACCCCCGACGGCGCCGCTCACCAGCGGCCGTAGACCTCTTCGGTACTGCGCGCCAGCAGCTCACAGAACGCCGCCTCCTCCACCCCGCGTGAGGCAGCCAGGAAGCGGACCGTGTCCCCCATGAGGTAGGAGGCGTTAGGCCGACCACGCCACGCCTGGGGCGGCAGGTAGGGGGCGTCGGTCTCCACGAGCAGCAGCTCGGCAGGCACCAGGGCGAGCGCGGCGCGCAGCTCCTCGTTGGCCGGGTAGGTCACCGGCCCGGCCACCGAGGCGTACCAGCCGTGCTCGGCGCAGGCGCGGGCAAGCCCCACCCCGCCGGAGAAGCAGTGGAACACGGTGCGCTCGGGGGCGCCGTCAGCCAGCAGGACCTCGACACAGTCCTCGTGCGCGTCACGGTCGTGGATCTGCAGCGGCAGGTCCAGCTCCTTGGCCAGGGCGACGTGCGCCCGGAAGGCCTCACGCTGGACCTGGCGGCCGCGCTCACCGGTGCGGAAGTAGTCCAGCCCGCTCTCCCCCACGGCGACGACGACGTCCCGGCACTCCCGGATCGTCGCCTCCAGGCGCGACAAGGCAGCCTCGAGCGTCTCGTCGTGGTGAGGGGCCGCCACAGGCTCCAGCCCGTCCGGCCCGACCTCACGCACGCCCGCGTGGAGCACGGCCTCGTTGGGGTGGACGGCCAGCGCCACGCGTACCCCCGTGACGGTCCTGGCGAGCTCGACCGAGCCCGCCCAGGTCGGCGTCTCGCACGCCGAGGTGACCACTCGCGTCACGCCTGCCTCAGCCGCCCGCGCCACGAGCTCGGCGGCCGAGACAGGAGCCTCGCTGCCAGGACCGCTGGCTGGCAGCCCGGGGACAGGCAGGTGCGCGTGGTTGTCCGTCACCTCACCCGTCAGGGGGGCGACGGCGTCGGCCGGCGGCCAGGACCGGTCGCGGTGCTTGCGGCTCATCTGCGACGCAGACCCTCAGGCGCCGGTGACGTCGTCGGGGCGGGAGTCGGCGTAGCGGGCCAGCTCCTCCTCCACGATGGCCTCGTCCAGCTTGACGAAGACCGGCGAGGGCTTGGCGATCGGCGTACCGACCCCCACCTCGTGGCGGCCCCAGGTGGGGACCGAGGTGTAGTCACCGGTGATGATCGGGTAGCCGTCGCGGCCGTCGAAGGCAGCGGGCAGGACCTCAGGATCGAGCTCGGCCACCTCCTCGATACGCGGCATCGGGGCGATCTCGCCCGTGCCTCCCAGGATGCGGTCGACGTCGTTGGCCGCGTGGGGCAGGAAAGGCGAGAGCATGAGGTTGAGGTCCGCTACCGCCTGAGCCAGGGTGTGGAGGATCGTGGCCAGGCGCGGCAGCTGCTCCTCGCTCTTGAGCTTGAAGGGCTCGGTGTCCGCCACGTACTTGTTGGCCTCGCCCACCAGGCGCATGGCCTCAGCCAGAGCCGCCTTCTGGCGGTGGTGGCGGATGAGGTCGCCGACCGTGGTGAAGCCGGCCTCGATCGAGGCCAGCAGGGTCCGGTCGATCTCCTCCAGCTCGCCGGGCTCGGGAACCTCGCCGAAGCGCTTGTGGATCATCGAGGCAGTGCGGTTGACCAGGTTGCCCCAGCCGGCCACGAGCTCACCGTTGGTCCGGCGCACGAACTCGGCCCAGGTGAAGTCGGCGTCCGCCGTCTCAGGGCCGGCGGCGGAGATGAAGTAGCGCAGGGCGTCGGCCTGGTAGCGGGCCAGGAAGTCGCGCACGTAGATGACGATGCCGTGGGAGGAGGAGAACTTGCGTCCCTCCATGGTGAGGAACTCGCTGGAGACCACCTCAGTGGGCAGGTTGAGCACACCCAGCTCGCCGCTTTCGCCGCCTTTGTCCCCCTGGCCGTTGTAGCCCAGGAGCTCGGCGGGCCAGATCTGGGAGTGGAAGACGATGTTGTCCTTGCCCATGAAGTAGTAGGACAGGGCCTGCGGGTCGTTCCACCACTGGCGCCAGGCCTCGGGGTCCCCGGTGCGCCGGGCCCACTCGACGGAGGCGGAGAGGTATCCGATGACGGCGTCGAACCACACGTACAGGCGCTTGGTGGGCTGGTCCTCCCAGCCGGGGACCGGGATCCCCCAGTCGATGTCGCGGGTCATGGCACGCGGACGGATCTCCTCCAGGATGTTCTTGGAGAAGCGGATGACGTTGGGGCGCCAGGTGCCTGAGGCCTCGCGCTCGTCCAGCCAGGCCCCCAGCGCCTCGGCCAGCGCCGGCAGGTCGAGGAACCAGTGGTTGGACTCGACGAACTCAGGTACCTCGCCGTTGATCCGCGAGCGGGGGTCGATGAGGTCGGTGGGGTCGAGCTGGTTGCCGCAGGCGTCGCACTGGTCGCCGCGGGCGCCGGGGGTGGCGCAGATGGGGCAGGTGCCCTCGATGTAGCGGTCGGGCAGGGTGCGACCGGTCGACGGGCTGATGGCCGAGCGCGTCACCTGCTCCACCATGTAGCCGTTGTCGCGCACGGTGCGGAACATCTCCTGCACCACCCGGTAGTGGTTGCCGGCGGTGGTGCGGGTGAACAGGTCGTAGGACAGTCCCAGGGCGACCAGGTCCTCGACGATGAGGCGGTTGTTACGGTCAGCCAGCTCGCGGGCGCTGACGCCCTCCTCGTCCGCGGCCACGAGGATCGGGGTGCCGTGCTCATCCGTGCCCGAGACCATGAGGACGTCGTGGCCGGCCATGCGCATGTAGCGGGAGAAGACGTCGGAGGGGACTCCGAAGCCGGCGACGTGACCGATGTGGCGGGGGCCGTTGGCGTAGGGCCAGGCGACCGCGGACAGGATGTGGCTCATGGGGCAAAGCCTATCCTGCCCAGCGCCGGCCCCGTTTCTCCTCCTTGCCACTTACGGCGCCCTCATTCCACGGGAGGAGGCCGTGCGGCGACCTGGCCCCTACCCTGGGCGCTACGAGCGACGCCCTGCGCCCCACCCGCACCCCGACCAAAGGCCTGACGATGTCCACTCCTCCCGCCTCCGGATCGCCCTACGCCTCCGCACCGCAGACACCACCCGGCCCCTGCACGACGTCGGCACCCGCCTACGCTGCGGCGCCGCCTGCCGCCGTCCCCGGTATCAAGGGAAGGAAGGGCCCGCTCGCCCTCATCATCGTCGGCGTGGTCCTCCTGGTGGTGGCGGCTGCCGTTCTCATCGGCTCGGTCGTCTCCGTCGCCAGAGTCTCCTCGCCCCTGTCCCAGGTCCCGTCCGGCAGCGCGGTCGCAGCCGAGCTCAGGACCGGCAACGTCTACGGCATCTACTCCGACGGCCTGTCCGCCACCGCGTGCGCCGTGACCGCCCCCGACGGCGCCGAGGTGCCGCTCATCGAGGTCCGTTCCTCGATCGAGGTCAACGACCACGCCCTCGTGGCCACCTTCATCCCCACCGTCTCCGGCTCCTACACGGTCACCTGCACGACCTCCGGTAACGAGCCGATCTTCCTCGGCGAGGCCACCAACGCCAAGGAGATCGGCTGGATGGCCGTCGGCGCCATCGGATCGGTGCTGGGCGGTCTCCTGGGGGCCAGCCTGCTCGTCGGCGGCCTCGCCTGGCTCCTCGTGCGCCGTTCACGCAACCGCCGGATCCTCCAGGCTCAGACCATGGGGCCAGCCTACTCGCAGCCCGGCTGTCCCCAGTCCGTGCCGCAGCCGGGCGCCGCCCCCGACCAGAACGGTAAGTGGTTCCGCCCCTGAGCCCCGCCCCCGCTTGCCCCGACGGCGCGGGCTGAGGGCCTCAGGCCAGCCAGGCCCGGCCAACGCACCTGCGCCGACGGCGCGGGCAGCCCGGGCCCCGCACCTGGCCTGAGAGTGGGCCCAGGATCAGTCCTGGGCCCGCTCGTCACGTAGAGCGAGCGCGGCCCGGTAGACCTCGTTCGGACGCAGCCCCGACTGGCGAGCCACCTCAGCGGCGGCCGTCTTGAGCCGCTGTCCGGTATCGGCCAGAGCCAGGGCCTGGCGGGCGGCGTCGCGAGGATCAGCCTGCACCGGCTGTCCTCCGGCCACCACCAGGACGATCTCGCCCAGGGCGCCCTCCGCCGTCGCCTCGGCAAGATCCCCCAGCGTGGCGCGACGCACCTCCTCATAGGTCTTGGTGAGCTCACGGCACATCGCCGCCTGCCGTCCGGCTCCCAGGACCTCGGCCATGAGCTCCAGGGTGGCGTGGACGCGGCGGGGCGACTCGAAGAAGACCATCGTGCGCTCCTCGCCAGCCAGCTGCTCCAGGGCGCGGCGCTGCTCACCGGGCTTGCGAGGCAGGAAGCCCTCGAAGCAGAAGCGGTCCGACGCAAGGCCGGACAGGGTGAGGGCGGTGAGGACCGCGGAGGGACCAGGGGCCACGGTGACAGGGACACCCGCCTGCGCCGCCGCAGTGACGAGCCGGTAGCCAGGGTCGGAGACGGAGGGCATCCCGGCGTCGGAGACCATGAGGACGCGCTGGCCGGCGCGAGCCGCCTCGATCAGCTCGCCGGCGCGCTCGCGCTCGTTGTGCTCATGGAAGGCGATGACGCGCCCGGCCACGTGGATGCCCAGACGCTGAGCGAGGCCCAGCAGCCGGCGCGTGTCCTCGGCCGCGACGAGATCGGCCTGGGCGAGACCCGCACGCAGCCGCTGTGAGGCGTCCGCGACGTTGCCGATCGGCGTGGCGGCCAGGGTGATGGCGCCGGCGCGAGGAGAGGCTGGTGCCTCCTGCGTCGCAGGAACAGAGCCGGTGCGATCGGGGTTGGAGGCCTCAGTCATAGGCTCAGTATGGCTGGTTCTCTAGACTCGCAGCGTGAACGAGCCAGCAGCTGCGCCCACTTCCGCCCCGAGTCCTTCGGAGGGCGCTGCGCCTGAGCCGACGGCGCAGACCGTCCCTCCGCAGGCGCGAGAGGCGTCGACCGCTGACGCCGGCGAGGAGGCCCAGTCAGCCACTGGCACAGAGCAGGCCCTGGCGAGGGACGTCGCGGACCCAGCCCTCACGGGCGACGAGAGGCCGAGTGGGTCCGCGCCGACGTCATCGAGCCCCGCCGAGGACTCGACAGCCGCCGTTGAGGCGGCCGCCGAGGAGGACAGCCTGGAGGACACCGAGACCCAGCCCCGCAGCGAGGTCTTCCTGCGCGAGCGTCTGGGACTGGACCCTTCGGGCTGGACGCTGGCACCCGCCGTACGCCTGCGAGGCTGGGCGGTGACGGCCGTGGTGACGGTGGTGGCGGCGATGACGCGCCTGATCGGCCTCGGCCACCCCCATTCGCTCATGTTCGACGAGATCTACTACGTCAAGGACGCCTACGCCCTGTGGCACAACGGCTACGAGTCGACCTGGAAGGACGGGGCGGACGCCCTGTTCGCCAAGGGTGACTTCTCTGCCCTGACCACAGAGCCGTCCTATGTGGTCCACCCGCAGCTGGGCAAGTGGCTCATCGGGCTCGGGATGGAGATCTTCGGGGCGGACTCGTCCTTCGGCTGGCGCTTCATGCCCGCTGTGGCCGGGATCCTCACCGTGGCACTGCTGGCCCGGCTCACGCTCCGACTCACCCGCTCGCCCGCACTGGCGGGAGTGGCTGGGCTGCTGCTGGCGATCGACGGCGTCGGGATCACCGAGTCACGCATCGGCCTGCTGGACGTGTTCATCGGGCTGTTCGGGCTGCTCACCGTCTACTGCCTGGTCCGTGACCGTGAGTGGTTCCGCTCCCGGCTCGCAGCCGGGCTCGACGGGAGCCTGCCTGGCGCCTGGGCCCCGCTTCCGCTGCTGCGGCCCTGGCTGCTGGCAGCAGGGCTGAGCGCTGGACTGACCTGCTCGATCAAGTGGTCCGGCGCCTACCTGCTGGCCGCGGTGGGGATCCTCGTCGTGATCTGGGACCTCGCGGCCCTGCGGCGGCTTGAGGCGCGTCACTGGCAGGCTGACGGCGTCCTGCACCGCGGGGGCCTGGACTTCCTCCACCTGGTGCCGACGGCCTTCGTGGTCTACGTCGTCGTGGGATGGGGCTCCTGGCTGACCCACGCGGGCGCCTACAAGCACGGGTGGGCCGAGCAGATGCGCCAGGCGGGCACGCCCGTACGGTCCTGGCTGCCCGACCCCCTCAACGACCTGCTGGAGTACCACCTGTCCATGTACCAGTTCCACGTCAGCCTGGACTCCACCCATCCGTATATGTCCAAGCCGATCGGCTGGCTGGTGCAGTGGCGCCCGACCTCCTTCTACTGGCGGGGAACCGAGGAGATGGCTGGAGCGGGCTGCGGCTCAGACCAGTGCGTCCAGGCCGTGACCTCGATCGGGAACATCCCCGTGTGGTGGTGCGCCGTGGTGGCGCTCGCCTTCTGCCTGGTCGTGCTGGCGTGGCGACGGCGGGACTGGCGCGTGTGGGCAGCGCTCATCGGGTACGTAGGCCTGTACCTGCCGTGGTTCCTCTACGGTGACCGCACGATCTTCACCTTCTACACGGTGGCCTTCGTGCCCTTCGTGGTCCTGGTACTCACCCTGGCGCTCGGGGTGATGACCGGCTGGCTCAAGCCCGTTCCCGGCTCACGCCTGGCCCGGGCTGAGGAGGACGCGATGGCGGACGGCACGATCGGCCCCGAGCGTCCCGCGCCTCGCGGCTGGCTCGCGACCCAGGTGGGATTCGGGATGCGCCCGACGCAGCGCAGCCTGCCTGAGGCCTGGACCGGGGTACCGGTGTGGCGCACGCGAACCGAGGGCATGTGGCTGGTGGGGGCCGTGGTCGTCGCAGCACTGGTCTTTGCTGCGCTGTGGTGGCCGATCTGGACGGGACAGACCGTGAGCTACAGCTTCTGGCGCATGCATATGTGGCTCGGTTCCTGGATCTGAGCCCCACATCCCTCTGGACTCACGCCCTCTCGGCCAGGGCCCAGAGCTCACGAGCAGCTGTACCCAGAAAGCGCCGGGACTGGCGGAAAGACGCCGTCCCTCTCGGCACCTGACCTGCATGCGCGCGGTGGGCCCACGCCGATCGTCAGTAGGCCGGCATCTGGGGATCACCTACCCAGGAACCTGCCTGGCATCCTGCTGGAGGTCTTCCCACCCCACCGCGCTCACAGGTCATTGAACAGGGACGTCTCGTTATTCCCCCCAGGAGGCGTCCACCCAACCAGCGCCGGGTTGTGTGTGTTGTGGGGGTGTGGGTTGGCCCCGCGCCCCCGGGGGCCGCCCGCGGGGTGCGGGGGTGGGGGTGCGGGGCCTGGGTCCCGATCTGTGTGGTTGTGTGCTCGGCGGTGTCCTACTCTCCCACACCCTGGCGGGTGCAGTACCATCGGCGCTGGGGGTCTTAGCTTCCGGGTTCGGAATGGGACCGGGCGTGGCTCCCCCGCTATGACCACCGAGACAGTCTGCTCAGGCAGTGCTGGTCCTGTCCCACTGACCTCAGGCTCTGGCCTGGTCGTGGTACGGGACCCGGTGGTTGGGTTGGTCCTGGACCGTATAGTGGACGCGCAGCAGCCGTGGCCTGCCCCCCACCCCCAAACAGGGGGGTGGGTGTTTGTGTTTGTGTCGGCCCATTAGTACCGGTCAGCTCCAACCCTTACAGGTCTTCCACGTCCGGCCTATCAACCCAGTAGTCTGCTGGGGGCCTGCCACCACCCGAAGGTGGTGCGGATACCTCATCTTGAAGATGGTTTCCCGCTTAGATGCTTTCAGCGGTTACCCTTCCCGAACGTAGCCAACCAGCCGTGCCCCGGGCGGGACAACTGGCACACCAGAGGTTCGTCCGTCCCGGTCCTCTCGTACTAGGGACAGGCCTTCTCAAGTATCCTGCGCGCGCAGAGGATAGGGACCGAACTGTCTCACGACGTTCTAAACCCAGCTCGCGTACCGCTTTAATGGGCGAACAGCCCAACCCTTGGGACCTGCTCCAGCCCCAGGATGCGACGAGCCGACATCGAGGTGCCAAACCATGCCGTCGATATGGACTCTTGGGCAGGATCAGCCTGTTATCCCCGGGGTACCTTTTATCCGTTGAGCGACGACCCACCCACTCGGGATCGCCGGATCACTAGTTCCTACTTTCGTACCTGCTCGACCCGTCGGTCTCGCAGTCAAGCCCCCTTGTGCACTTGCACTCAACACCTGGTTGCCGACCAGGCTGAGGGAACCTTTGAGCGCCTCCGTTACTCTTTAGGAGGCAACCGCCCCAGTTAAACTACCCACCAGGCACTGTCCCTGACCCGGATCACGGGCCGAGGTTCAGGCGCACGCCATAGCCAGAGTGGTATTTCAACGACGACTCCGCAGCCACTGGCGTGGCTGCCTCACGGTCTCCCACCTATCCTGCACAAGCCATAGCGGGCGCCAATACCAAGCTGTAGTAAAGGTCCCGGGGTCTTTCCGTCCTTCTGCGCGTAACGAGCATCTTTACTCGTAGTGCAATTTCGCCGAGCTCATGGTGGAGACAGCGGAGAAGTCGTTACGCCATTCGTGCAGGTCGGAACTTACCCGACAAGGAATTTCGCTACCTTAGGATGGTTATAGTTACCACCGCCGTTTACTGGGGCTTAAATTCACCGCTTCACCCCCAAAGGGGGCTGACGGTTCCTCTTAACCTTCCAGCACCGGGCAGGCGTCAGTCCGTATACATCGCCTTGCGGCTTCGCACGGACCTGTGTTTTTAGTAAACAGTCGCTTCTCCCTGGTCTCTGCGACCCTCACCCCCAGCCCGCAGACGGGGCCTCAGGGCTCGGGCCCCCCTTCTCCCGAAGTTACGGGGGCATTTTGCCGAGTTCCTTCACCATGATTCACTCGTGCGCCTAGGCATACTCTGCCCGACCACCTGTGTCGGTTTAGGGTACGGGCGGCTGGCACCATCGCGTCGAGGCTTTTCTCGGCACCCCAGGATCACCCTGCTATCCCCACCCGAAGGCGGGTCACCATCACGTCTCACCCTCACCATCAAAGGAAGACAACCGGATTTACCTGGCTGTCGGGCTGCTCGCTTGAACGGGCCAAGCCATCAGGCCCGCGGAGGCTACCACTGTGCGTCACCCCTGTTAACACGCTTGCCTACCTGCACGGAGGGTCCCCAGACCCCGCACCACCGACCCCGTGAGGAACCGAAGCCCCCCACAAGGAAGAAACGTGGCACCGGGCGTGGGTCAGCACCCGCGCGTCAGCATGGGCGGTGCTTCGCCGGTACGGGAATATCAACCCGTCATCCATCGACTACGCCTGTCGGCCTCGCCTTAGGTCCCGACTCACCCAGGGCGGACTAGCCTGGCCCTGGAACCCTTGGTCATTCGGCGCTAGGGTTTCCCACCCTAGTATCGCTACTCATGCCTGCATTCTCACTCCCGCACCGTCCACCGCTGGATCACTCCACGGCTTCACCCGGTGCAGGACGCTCCCCTACCACCCACCACCCCTGACCAGGCACAACACCCGGTAGGGAACACGTGGCAGGTCCGCGGCTTCGGCGGTGTGCTTGAGCCCCGCTACATTGTCGGCGCACGATCACTTGACCAGTGAGCTATTACGCACTCTTTCAAGGATGGCTGCTTCTGAGCCAACCTCCTGGTTGTCTGCGCGACCGCACATCCTTTCCCACTTAGCACACGCTTAGGGGCCTTAGCCGGCGATCTGGGCTGTTTCCCTCTCGACAACGGAGCTTATCCCCCGCTGTCTCACTGCCCCGCTGCACCCGGACGGCATTCGGAGTTTGGTTGACGTCAGTAACCCTGTGGGGCCCATCAGCCACCCAGTAGCTCTACCTCCGCCGGGGACCACGAGACGCTGCACCTAAATGCATTTCGGGGAGAACCAGCTATCACGGAGTTTGATTGGCCTTTCACCCCTACCCACAGCTCATCCCCCCAGTTTTCAACCTAGGTGGGTTCGGTCCTCCACACGCTCTTACACGTGCTTCAACCTGGCCATGGGTAGATCACCCCGCTTCGGGTCTAGACCGTGCCACTACAGACGCCCTTTCAGACTCGCTCTCGCTACGGCTACCCCCCAAGGGTTAACCTCGCGACACGGCACTAACTCGCAGGCTCATTCTTCAATAGGCACGCCATCACCCCCAAGGAGAGGCTCTGACGGCTTGCAAGCGCCCGGTTTCAGGTACTGTTTCACTCCCCTCCCGGGGTACTTTTCACCATTCCCTCACGGTACTCATCCGCTATCGGTCATCAGGAGGTATTCAGGCAGCCAAGTGGTCTTGGCAGATTCACACAGGATTCCACGAGCCCCGTGCTACTAGGGAACACGCCCACGCAGCCAGCACGGTTTCGCCTACGGGGCTGTCACCCGCTCCGGCCCCCCTTCCCAGGAGGTTCAGCTACCACACCAGTTTCTTACTGCGCCCACCCCCGGCAGAAGGTGGAAGAGCACGCCCCACAACACCGCCCACGCAACCCCTGCCGGGTATCACACGCACACGGTTTCACCATCCTCCGCTTTCGCTCGCCACTACTCACGGAATATCTTCTCCTACGGGTACTGAGATGTTTCACTTCCCCGCGTCACCCCCCGCACCCTATGAATTCAGGCACGAGTGACACGACATAGCTCGTGCCGGGTCCCCCCATTCGGACACCCTCGGATCACAGCCCGTCAGCCGGCTCCCCGAGGCTTATCGCAGGCCACCACGTCCTTCATCGGCCCCTGATGCCAAGGCATCCACCGAACGCTCAAAAAAACAAACAAAACAACACACACGCAACACGCGTGCGTGCGCAAAGATCAAAGATGCTCGCGTCCACTATACAGTTCACAACCAACCCACCCACACCACAGGCCCCAGCCACGCACCACGCGCAACCGGACCCGCAGCCAGGCCCCCTAGGGCGCACTGCCCCAGACCCCGACAGCGTGCCACCCCCGGACCAGCCCCCAACAGGGCCGGCCAGGACGCCCAGGCACCCCCCAAGAGGAAGGCACCCCGACGGTCCCCTACACCACAGCGCTCCGAGACAGGCACGACCACCAGCCGCCCCCCACCACAAAAGGGGGACCGTCACCAGCACCACGCACCTGCCACACTCCCCTTAGAAAGGAGGTGATCCAGCCGCACCTTCCGGTACGGCTACCTTGTTACGACTTCGTCCCAATCACCAGCCCCACCTTCGACCGCTCCCCGTAGGGCCACGGGCTTCGGGTGTCGCCGACTTTCATGACGTGACGGGCGGTGTGTACAAGGCCCGAGAACGTATTCACCGCAGCGTTGCTGATCTGCGATTACTAGCGACTCCAGCTTCACGGTGTCGAGTTGCAGACACCGATCCGAACTGAGACCGGCTTTAAGGGATTCGCTCCGCCTCACGACATCGCAACCCACTGTACCGGCCATTGTAGCATGCGTGAAGCCCAAGACATAAGGGGCATGATGATTTGACGTCATCCCCACCTTCCTCCGAGTTGACCCCGGCAGTCTCCCGCGAGTCCCCACCACGACGTGCTGGCAACACGGGACAAGGGTTGCGCTCGTTGCGGGACTTAACCCAACATCTCACGACACGAGCTGACGACAACCATGCACCACCTGTGAGAGCGCCCCACAAGGAGGAAGCCCCATCTCTGAGGCAGACGCTCACATGTCAAGCCTTGGTAAGGTTCTTCGCGTTGCATCGAATTAATCCGCATGCTCCGCCGCTTGTGCGGGCCCCCGTCAATTCCTTTGAGTTTTAGCCTTGCGGCCGTACTCCCCAGGCGGGGCACTTAATGCGTTAGCTACGGCGCGGACACCCCGGAAAGAGCCCCCACACCTAGTGCCCAACGTTTACGGCGTGGACTACCAGGGTATCTAATCCTGTTCGCTCCCCACGCTTTCGCTCCTCAGCGTCAGTAACGGCCCAGAGACCCGCCTTCGCCACCGGTGTTCCTCCTGATATCTGCGCATTCCACCGCTACACCAGGAATTCCAGTCTCCCCTACCGCACTCAAGCCGGCCCGTACCCACCGCAAGCCCCCAGTTAAGCCAGAGGATTTCACGACAGACGCGACCAGCCGCCTACGAGCTCTTTACGCCCAATAATTCCGGACAACGCTCGCGCCCTACGTATTACCGCGGCTGCTGGCACGTAGTTAGCCGGCGCTTCTTATCCAGCTACCGTCAACCACCCCCCAAGGAGATGGCCTGCTTCACTGGCGAAAGAGGTTCACAACCCGAAGGCCTCCATCCCTCACGCGGCGTCGCTGCATCAGGCTTGCGCCCATTGTGCAATATTCCCCACTGCTGCCTCCCGTAGGAGTCTGGGCCGTGTCTCAGTCCCAGTGTGGCCGTCCACCCTCTCAGGCCGGCTACCCGTCACCGCCTTGGTAGGCCATCACCCCACCAACAAGCTGATAGGCCGCGAGCCCATCCCCCACCAGAAAACCCTTTCCAAACCCACCCATGCGAGCAGGCCAGAATATCCCGTATTAGCTACCCTTTCAAGCAGTTATCCAGAAGAAGGGGGCAGGTTACTCACGTGTTACTCACCCGTTCGCCACTCATCACCCCAAGCAAGCTTGAGGATCACCGTTCGACTTGCATGTGTTAAGCACGCCGCCAGCGTTCGTCCTGAGCCAGGATCAAACTCTCCAAACAAAAACACAAACCATAAACCAGCCCCAACACAAAACCAGGACCAGCCCACAGAAAGCACAAAAGCCCAGAAAACCAGACCAGGCCCAACCCACCCCAGACCCCAAAAACAGGACCAAAGGCAGGCAAACCAAAAACAAAACAAGAACAACCAGACCCCAAAACAAGAGCCCAGCCATCCCCACTATGGCATAAAAAACATGACACACTATCGAGTTCTCAAACAACACACCCATGAGGTTCTTTCCGAAGGCCTTTGGCCTTTCGTTCCGCCCCTCAAGGCGACTGGACTAGATTAGTTGGAAGATTTCATCTCCGTCAAGTTCGGAATTCGTGATCCCGATCTCTTCGGTTCTGATTTCGAACCACACCCTTATCCAGTTCACTGCCTTGGAACCGTTAGCTCCGTGCGGCAGCGAGGAGTACTTTAACCATCCTCCCGGGGCGCTGGTCAACTTGATGCCGCGTGACGCCAGACACCCTTTTTGGGGGTCTTCGGCAGGCTCAAGACAACGGACGAGTATCGTCACCTCACGCGCACCCGGCTCGCACCTATGTCTCCCGTCTTCTCCCCCAAGGCCCCCGAGCATGACGATGCCCGGACCGCAAGGTCCGGGCATCGGGATGGTGGAGCTAGGGGGATTCGAACCCCCGACCTTCTCATTGCGAACGAGACGCGCTACCAACTGCGCCATAGCCCCAGGTGCTGGACGATCGTAGCACCGTCTGGGTCCAAGCCCGCAACCTCACGCACCGTGAGGCCAGCCACGGCCAGCGCTCCGCGTGCCGCAGCCGCGAGGCCAACCTCTCAGGCACCGGCCGCACGGCGTCGCTGTAGCACCGCATCCAGGTCAATCGGCTGGCGCAGCTCTTCCCCGACCTCACCAGTAGCGATCTGGCGCACCGCCTTGGGCCGCATGGGTACCGGGGCGGAGGGAGCCATCGGCACCTCCAGCTCCTCCACGGCCCGCTGAGGAGCGCTAGCGACCAGTGTGTAGGTCGGTGCTGGCACTCGCACCGGGTGCCAGCCCTGGGGCGGAGTCTGGGTAGATGCCTCGACCGCCTTGCGCGGCTCCTCCGGCCTCTGGGCGGCACGCACCTGGGCGCCAGGAGCGGTCATCTCCTGCGGGCGCTTCAGGTCCGCCCCCCGCTTCAGGTCCGACCCCGTCGCCTCAACCGTCTGCGCAGCCCTCTGAGCCACAGGCTCGTCTGCTTCCACGTCCAGCTCACGCTCCGCCGTCGGCTGTGCGAAAGAGGACGGAGCAGTGTCAGGCTCTGCCTGGTCTGCCACGGCGGACGCCAGCACCGGGCGCTCCTCATGGGCGACCGGCGCAGCCGGTGCCGGAGCGTGCCCAGTCAGGCGCTCCAGCTCTGCCTCCAGCTCAGCGATACGCCGACGCTCACGACGCTCGGCATCACGTCCAGCCACGGCGGCACGCCGTCCGGCTGCCATCGAGACCGCCACGAGCGCGGCCGGCACCAGGGTCAGCCACCACGGCAGGACCGTCAGTGCGGCGACGATCCCGACACCCAGCAGCACACCCACCAGGGCACAGGCGACGACGGAACGGTGCGTGGCAGCGACCCGCCGGCGCTCACGCGCCTGTGCGTGCGCCCGCTTGGCGCGTACGAGCTCCCGCTCAGCCCGCAGGGCTCGCACGTTCCTGACTGCAGGCCTGTTCATCGCCCTGACCTCCGGTCGTCGTCGAAAGATCTCGGCGTGTCCGCTCTCGGGACAGGTCTCGCCTCCGGAGCGGGTCTCGGGTCCTACTGCCAGCAGCCGCAGCTGCGAGGAGTAGCGGTCCTCCACACGAGAGTGACCCAGGACCTCCCGGCGCCCGACCAGGATCGGGAGCAGGTACACGGTGAGAACCACGACGAGAGCAATGAGTGCCCAGATCTCGATTCCCACGCGCCTACCGTATGCGGGCTGCTGGTCCCACGGCTGCAGGAGCACGGCGTGTTGAGGACACCGCGCACACCGTCACAACGGGCAGGTCTCACGCGCCCGTACCGTCAGCCACACCCGTCTCACACGCCACGCGCGCCACCACGACGGGCACCGACGACCCCACCGGCGCACCCGCGCCCGTGGCACACCGACCAGGTCGCCCCGTCCCGCACTCAGGCGTCAAGCAGCAGGCAGTGCAGCACGTCCCCGGCCACGACCGTCCGGGTCTCCTCAGGAACTACCGCGATGGCGTTCGCCCGTGCCAGCCCGGACAGCTGGGCACGGCCCGGCTCCGCCGTCGGCTCCGCGAGATAGCCCTTGCTCGGCGATCCAGCCAGGTGCACCGGCACGAACTGACGCTGGTGGGCCGGAGAGTGCCAGCCGGCGGCTACCTTGGCCGGCAGGGAGGAACGGTGCAGGGAGGAGCGGCCCGCGATCTGCCGCAGCACCGGCCGGACAAAGGTCTCAAAGGCGATCTGTGCGCTGACCGGGTCACCAGGCAGACAGAAGATCGGGGTGCCGTCCACGGTCCCGACCCCCAGCTGACGGCCCGGGGACATGGCGACGGCGTCGAAGCGCACCGAGCCGAGCGGAGCCAGGACCTCCTTGACCGTGTCACCCTGTCCCACGGACAGTCCGCCGGTGGTGATGAGGACGTCGGCCCGGACCAGCTGGTCCTCGATCGTCTCGCTCAGCGCCCTCAGCTCGTCAGGAACCGCCGCCACGCGGAAGGCCTGGCCACCGGCGTCCGCCACGGCGGAGGCCAGCGCGTGCCCGTTGGCGTCGAACACGTCCCCGGGCTCGCGAGCCGCTCCCGGCTCCACGATCTCGTCTCCGATGGAGACGATGACCACGCGCGGGGCGGGGTGCACCTTGAGGCGGTGACGCCCCAGCCCGGCCGCCAGCGCGACGTGCCGCGCAGAGACCCTCGTCCCCTCGGTCAGGACCGTCTCACCGGCACGCACGTCCTCCGCGCGCGGGCGCACGTTGGCACCAGCCTCGACCTGCGCCCGCACCTGGACGCGCGAGGTCCCTCGGTCGGTGTCCTGCCAGGCCACGACGGCGTCCGCCCCCAGCGGCAGCGGCGCACCAGAGTCGATGAGGATGGCCGTGCCCGGCACCAGGCGGGTGGGCCGCATGTCCCCGGCTCGCACCGCGTCCATGACCTCCAGCACCACCGGGCTGGACGTCCCGGCACCGGCCAGGTCCGCCACGGCGACCGCGTAGCCGTCGATCCCGGCCAGGTCCACTGCGGGAAGATCCAGGTCCGCCACCACGTCCTCAGCCAGGACGCATCCCACCGCGTCAAGCAGGACGACGTCGAGCGGCGCAGCCGCCTGTGCGATGTCCAGGCAGGCAGCCAGGTGCTCCGCGACCGTTCTCATCATGGCCTCCGTGTGACAACCGGTAGTGGGGCGAAGACGTCCCACCGCGCCCAGCGTACCCGGCGGGCCCTGGCTGCCACCGGGTCCGTACCGGCCGGGCATGTCCCCTCGGTGAGCGGGAGCAGACCTGCGAGGATAGGGGTATGAGCTCCGACGCGCGTGACCTTCCCACCACCGAGGGACAGGAGGTCGACGACGCGAAGGACGGCCTGCGCAGGCTGCTACGACGCGACCGGCGCAAGCACCACCGCCACCCCGAGCACGGGCACGACGCCGTGTGCGAGGCGCTGACCGAGCACGCGCTGCAGGCCGTCGGGTCCCTGGGCTCGGTAGCCGCCTACGTCTCCGTCTCTCACGAACCGTGCACCCGTCTGCTGCTGGACCACCTGCACGAGCGCGGCACCCGCGTGCTCCTGCCTGTCCTCGGCCCGCACCTGGCGCGTTCCTGGGGCTACTTCAAGGGCTCAGACGACCTGGCTGAGAGGGCGCCCGGACGTCCTCCCGAGCCCAGTGGACAGACGCTGCCCCCTGAGGAGATCAGCAAGGTCGAGGCTCTCATCGTCCCGGCGCTCGCCGTCGACCGCGCCGGGCGACGCCTGGGCCAGGGCGGCGGCTGGTACGACCGCATGCTCCCGCTGCGCGCCCAGGGCGTGCAGGTCTTCGCGATGGTCCACTCCGACGAGCTGGTCACCGGCCCCCTGCCCACCGAGTCCCACGACGAGCTGGTTGACGCCGTCATCACCCCGGAGCAGTGGTTCCTGCTGGAGGGCTCCGCTTTCCAGGCCGGTTCCTACTGACGACGGCGCAGCCCGCGCCGTCTGTCGACCTGCCAGATCCGGCCGGTAGCAAGGGACGGCACCAGTCACCAGCGCCCGGGCTCCACAGGTGCTCGCCGTGACACCCTCGTCCACAGGAGTCCCCGGGCGCGGTGGCGTCGCGCGACGGCGACTGCTCACCCTGGGGTCATGGACCTGCTGCACCGCCGTTCTGCCCAGCCCCCGCCAAGACCCGTGCCTTCCGTCGTGCTGTGGCGCTGGCGCCACCTTGTCGTCGGCCTGTGCGTCGGGGCTGCCGCGCTGGTTGCGCTGACGGTCCTGAGGCCAGGTCCGGGAGACCTGACCGAGGCCCTTGTGGTCACGCGCCAGGTCGGCGCCGGAGAGGTGATCCAGGAGACGGACGTGGCCTGGAGCCGGCTGCCGACCACGGCCCTGCCACGTGCCGGCCTGGCCGACGGCGGCGTCGTCGGCACGCGGGCAGCCGTCACCCTGGAGGAAGGGACGGTGCTGACGACCTCGATGACCAGCCAGGCCCTGACCACCGGCCTCACTGCGCAGGAGCGGGTGGTCCAGGTACCGGTCGAGGTAGGCGCCGACCTGGCCAGGCCCGGCACCGTCGTCGACCTCGTGGCTGAGGCGCCACAGGCAGGTGACGTCACCGGCACCGGCACTGCGGCCGAGGGTCCCACCGTCATCTGTAAAGGTGCTCGAGTTCTCCTGACACAACACGAAGGAAGTGGTGATCGATGGAGTGCTGGGAGCACAGTCACACTTATTACTCTTGCCGTTCCTGCCAGCACCGCTAGCCTGGTAGCAGGAGCCGCCACTCACGGCGCGCTCGGGCTCGTGCTCAGTCCCTGAGCCAGTCCCGCAGCCCGGAAGGCACCAGCCACGGCGCTGTCCCGCAGACACTTCCGCACCGGCCCTGGCGCCGGTGCGACCACTGAAAGGCCTCCCTATGCTTAAGGGTTTCCGCGACTTCATCGCCCAGGGCAACGTCATTGACCTGGCCGTCGCCGTCATCATCGGCGGTGCCTTCTCCCCGATCGTCCAGGCCGTCACCGACGTCATCCTCAACATCATCGGCGCCCTGGTCGGCTCGCCGAACTTCAACTCGGTCGGCCAGTTCTCGATCAACGGCTCCGACCCGATCCAGCCTGGCACCATCCTCACCACCGGCATCAACTTCCTGCTGGTGGCCGCCGCGATCTACTTCTGCGTGGTCCTGCCGATGAACAAGCTCAAGGAGCGCACCCGCAAGGCCCAGGAGATCGAGGCCGCGGACGAGGTCCCGGCTCCCTCCGAGACCGAGCTGCTCGTCCAGATCCGCGACCTGCTCGCTGACAAGAAGTGAGCCCGGCGGCCGCTTGGCCGCTGCCCACTGACGACGCCCCCGCCGACGACCGTGATCGTCAGCGGGGGCGTCGGCCTGCCAGGACCGGCAGACGAGCGCGTAACGGCCCGGTGGGAGACGTCGTCCCAACATCGCGGGGCGTGCCTCGCGTCAGGCTGACGCGAGGCACGCCCCGCCGTTGTCACCCCCAGTGCGGGGGCACCTCACGCAGCAGGCGAGCGTCGTTGGCGTGCTCACCGCCGCCGTCGGCACGCGCCAGCGCGTCAGTGAGCGCGTCGACGTGACGACGCCGTTCCTCCTCAGCGGCCGCCTCCGGCAGCTCGCCTCGCGCCACCCGGGCCCGGTCCGCCTGGGACAGGGCCACCACCCTGCGGTGGCTCCTGGCCGTCCGAGCCGGCTCAGTCATCAGCCTGCGCCCGCGTGCGAGTCACCGCGTGCGTCAGCACCGCGTCCACGCCCGAGCCTCGGCGCAGCAGCGCCAGTGTCGCGCGCAGCTCCTCGACCTCGGCCTCGATGCTGCGCTCGACGCCGTCGGAACGGATCCAGGCCACGAGGTCGTCCAGCTGGTCGTCGGAGTAGGCCTGTAGCGGCAGACCCTGGGCGATCGGCGGCCGTAGGCCACGCACCGGCTCACGCTCCCGCTGGTCCTGGTCCACCTCGCCAGGGTCAGAGCCTGACTGAGCCGCATCCGTGTCAAGCCCGGTCAGCGGCGCAGCCGCTACCTGCTCGGCGCGCCGCCTCTCAGCCTCACGCTCGCTAAGCACCGCGAGCACCTCGTTCTCGATCGCGGCGGCCTCCGCCTCAGGATCGATGAAGACCGAGACGGAGAAGGCGGTGTACACCCGCCACCCACGACGCTCCAGGCGCTCGACCCAGTGCCGGTCACGGCGACGCAGGCTCTTCTCCGCCACGTACTCGGCGTCGTCGGTCAGCACCGCCACCAACAGCTCACCTGGGTAGTCCGGGTGCCCGATCGCCAGCGGGATGCGCGTGCCACCCTCCAGGCCGTACCGAGGCACCACCGTCAGACCCTTGCGCCACAGGCGCTCGGCAAGGTCGACCAGCAGCGGGTCCGGGTAGTCCGAGCTGCCCTGGGCGTCGTCCTCCGCCCGGCCCGCGGCCCGCACAAGGAGCTGGCGGAGCAGCTGGGCCCCGGGGGCGTGAAGGCGCTCGGGGTCAATGTCCTGCGGGGCCAGGCAGGAGACCACCTGGGTTGTGCCGCGTGAGGCGCACAGCGCCTCGACCAGGCTCACCATGCCGCTGGGCTCCGAGACGGAGCCGAAGCTGTGGATCGTCCTGCCGTGCGGGGTCTTGGCGTAGCCCACGCTCAGGATGACGTGGTCACGGCGCAGCGACCGCGCCTCGGACAGGTCGACGACGACGAAGGGCTCAGCGATCCCCCCGGCGAAGAACTCCTCCAGGGCCGGGGAGCCGACCACCGCCGCGGTGGTCGCGCGCCGGACCTGCTCAGCGTGGCGGGCGTTGAGCGCCACCACGCCCAGCGACTGCTCCGGACGGGCCAGGGCGTGGTCGATGACGAGGTCCACCACGCGGTCCACCTCGGCCGGCACGGACTCCACCGCCGTCTGCCCGGGTGCCGGCATACCACGCCCGTCCACCAGCTCCAGGGACAGCGGAGCGGCTCCCGGCGGGGAGGGGATGGCCTCAACGACGTCGCTGTAACCGTGGGTTGCCAGGAAGGAGGCGATCTGGGCGTCCAGGCTGTTGCGCGTGGTCGGCAGGGTCACCGAGGGCAGCAACGCCCCGAGCTCAGCGGCCAGACCTGTGGGCTCGCGGCGAGGATCGCCGACGACGATGACCTGCTCAGCACGTACGAAGGCCGGCAGCACCTGGCACACCGGCATGTGCGCGCTGGCGTCAAGAACAGCCAGTCCCACCAGGGCCTGGGGGTCGAGCACCTGGGGCACGAGGGTGGGGGGCACGATCCACACCGGCTTGACCACCATCGCCAGCGGGTGCTCAGCCAGGATCTCGCGCAGCGGCACGCCGTCGTCACGCGAGAGCGCCACGTACAGCGCCCGTGCCGCCTCCTTGTCCTCCTCGACCGCTGCCCGCACCCGGCGGGCGCAGGCCTGGGCCACAGGAGCAGCCAAGAACGCGGACTGCGCGGCGTCCAGCTCGCGCAAGCGCCCCTGCCGCTCAGCCAGCACGCCGGAGTCGAGCCCCGCCAGATCGGGGTCCGAGCCCAGCAGGTGCGCGAGCAACGAGGTCCACCAGCAGTACTCCAGCTCGGTATCGAGCTCGTCCTCCTCCACGCCACGCGCGGCAAGGTCCGCCACCAGCTCACCCAGACCCAGCTCGCCGAGCTGCCCCATGACGCGGTTGATCTCCGGCAGCTTCTGCGCCGTGACGTCGTCGTCAGCCAGGGAACGTACACGAGTGAGCAGCGCCGGCAGCCCCATCCCCATGAGGTCAGGGACCTCCTCGGCCGTGGCCAGCAGGGGCTGGAGCTCGTCAACCGCCTGCCGTGCGCGCCGGGCACGCGCCTGCATACCGTCCAGGCCGGTCGGAAGCTCCGGCCAGCCGCTTCTGGGCTCGTACAGGCGCCAGGCCTCGCGACGGTGCTGGACCTTGACCAGCTCGCTGTGAAGGTCCTCCACGGGGCGGCCAGGTCGCACGAGGTCCTTGGCCTGCTTGATGAAGCGACGGCGCGTCGTCCCGGACATCTCGATAGAGCGCTCCTCGCGCCACTGGCGGGTCGCGGTGGCGATGACCATGTCCGCGGCCGAGCGCTCGAAGACGGCCGGGACGAACACGTCCAGGGAGTCCCGCAGCCCGTCAAGAAGCTCTAGCTGGGCCCACCACTGCGTGAGCGTGAGCGCACGGGAGATACCGCACTGCTCAGCCACCTGGGCGGCGTCGTCCTCGATAGCGGGTAGCAGCTCGTCAGCCAGCTCAGCGAGCCGGCTCAGGGCGTCAGTGGCCTGGTCGATGTCAGCGACCGTGATGCCGTTCCACGCCGAGCTCGCCGTCTGCGGGGTGAGCAGCTCCAGGTCGTGGGCACGGTGAAGCAGGGAGCGCGCCCGGTCCAGGCCGTGCTCATCCAGGCGGTCCAGCATCCCCCGCTCCACCCGCGCCCCGGTGCGGCTGCGCGCGCGCCCGGTGGTGAGCTCCGCCAGGTGCTGAAGAGCCTCGTAGGCGGACACCCCCCAGGGCTCTCGCGGGACGTGAAGCGCCTGGAGGGCCGACGTCATGCGCTCGCGCACCTGACCCAGCTCCTCACGCGTGGCGAGGATGCCGGCGACGTCAAGCGCAGGCGGCTCGACTCCCAGAGACTCCTTGATCGACTCCGCAGCGTGCAGGCGCCAGCCCGCGTCCTCGGTCAGGTCCACCACGAGGTCGCCCAGTCCCTGCTCCCGCAGCGCCTGGGCGACGGCGTGCCCGTCCGCCCCGGTGGCAGGCACGTGCAGGACCGTGCGCCCCGAGGCGGCGGCGTCGGCCAGCACGGCAGCCAGCGTCTCGGCGACGTCAGAGCCAGGCGGGGCGTCCAGCAGGAGCGAGGCGCCGGTGCTCACCGCCTCGATGGCGTCGAGCTGGGCCGTGTCCAGGTCCCCGACCCCGCGCTCCAGCGCCGGGTCGCGGTCGACGCCGTCAGGCTCCTCCAGCGGCATGGCCAGGGCCGCCTGGGCGTCAGGGTCACCAGCCAGGGCAGCGACGAGTGCGGACGCCCGTGCACGCTCGACCGTGGCGTCAAAGTCCTCGACCAGCGCCTGCCCGGGGTGGACGAAGGCACCCACGACGAGCCGCTCGTGGATCTCGAAGTCCGGCAGGAGCTGGCGTCCCAGCGAGCCCAGGCGCGTCAGCGCCGCGCGCGGGGTGAAGCCCAGGTCGGACAGGGAGGCGCGGGCGACGGCGTCGACGTCGGTCCGGCACCCAGCCGAGCGCAGCGCGCGGGTGACCACGGGGTTAACCTCGATGGAGGGGCCCAGGGTCAGCGCAGCGTCGCCTCCGGTCGAGGCCAGGCGCACCGGCCGCAGCAGGACCGGGGCATTGATCGTGCGGGTCAGGCCCTCCGGCTCGGAGGCGTGCGTGACCTCGTCCGTCGCCGCCACGCCGTCAGCCGGCTCGTCCGAGCCGGAGCGCGCGGCCTGCGGCATGGGCTCAGCCGGCTCGCCGTCGTCATCGGTCGCGGAGGGGACCGTCTCGCTCCAGGAGGCGACGCCGAGGGCCAGGTAGACCGGGGCGACGCCAAACTGGCGCGCCAGCAGGTCCGTGCGGCCAGCGACCTCACGCAGGGACTGGCGCGCTACGCCGAGGGCGCTGCGCTCGCGCACGAGGCTGGACAGGTGGGTCGGGCGGCCGGCGTAGAGCTGGGCCAGGCCGGAGGGGTGGGCAGCCGTCAGGTCGACGACGCCGTCCAGGAGGGTGATGTCGTCCAGGCTCGCAACCCCGCCCAGGTCCACCAGCTCCTCACGCCACCGAGCGAGGGCCTCCTCCAGAGCCGCCTCACCGGGGCGGCCGGAAGGATGGGCGTGGCTGGTCGGAGCCGACGGCTGTCCGGGCTCCGGCTCGTCACCACCTGCCGCACCGGACGCAGGATCAACCCGTGGCGAGAAGTCCTCAGCGCCGCCCGCAGGCACCACGTCCTGGTCCCCGCCGTCCCAGACGCCCCGCGTCCGCGGCCTGTCAGCGACATCGGCGGCGTCGGCGTCTGCCGGCAGGCTCACGGCACCAGGATCCTTCTGCTCCGCCGCACGGGCCTGCGTCTGGCCACGGTGACGGCCGAATGAGAAGAGTGAAGGCGTCATATCACCAACATAACGGCCCCCGCGCGTCCTGAGCGGTCGACTCCCCGGCAATCCGGACCGTTAAACGCCTCATCCTGGGCGCCAGGACGGGGAAGCCCTCGCACTCAAGAAGCGCTTTTCCTTGAGATACGAGGGACTACTCGTGCCCCCGAGACGATTCGAACGTCCGACACCCGCTTTAGGAGAGCGGTGCTCTATCCCCTGAGCTACGAGGGCTTGCAGGGCCTCACCCTACCAGCAGGCGCGGGGTGCCCGGAACAGCGTCCCGGACACCCCACGCACCAGGGTCACGGTCTCAGGCGCGGCCCCACGGGGTTCCAGCGTTGCGGGCTGACTCGAAGCGGTCGTCGCGGGTGCGCGAGGGAACCACCATCACGGGGCACGCGGCGTGCGAGAGCACACCCTGACTGGTCGATCCCAGCAGCAGGCCGGAGAAGCCGCCACGGCCGCGGGAACCGACGACGACGAGGTCCACCGCCGTGGAGAACTCACTCATGAGCTGAGCGGCGTTGCCGTCAAGCGCGTGCCGACGCACGGTCACCCCCGGGTGATCCTCAACGGCCTCCGCAACCGCCCGGTCCAGGCCGCTGCGCACGTCAGCCAGGACCTGGTCGCGGTCTACAGCAGCCGGCAGCCAGGCCAGCGCACCCGCGCCGGAGGCCATCGGCACCGCAGCCACGGCCGTGAGCTCAGCACCCCAGGCCTCCGCCTCGATAACAGCGCACTTCAGGGCCTTGCGGGCCGAGTCCGAGCCATCGACACCGACGACGATGCGCTTGACCGGCGTGTACTCGGCACCCTCGGTGTGGCGCGGGACGACGACGGTCGGGCAGTGGGCATGAGCCGGCAGCGCCGAGGAGACCGTCCCCAGCAGGCGGTCAGCGAAGCCGCCACCACCACGGGTACCGACGACGGACAGGACGGCTTCGCTCGACAGGTCCACCAAGACCCCAGCAGGGTCGCCGGTCTCCAGCGAGCTGGTCACGGTCACGCCACGTCCCTGGACACGACTGACAGCCTCGTCGACGACCGCCTGCGCGCCGGAACGGATAGCGGTGTCGTCAAGGGCCGCGTACCCGCCGTCGAGGGACGCAGTCGTGAAGGACGGCAGCGAGTAGGCACACAGGATGTGGACGCGCCACCCCTCGCGGGCAGCACGGGCCACAGCCCAGTCCACCGCCCCTAGCGACTCAGGTGATCCGTCCACTCCGACGAGGACGACTCTGTCTTCGGCCATGGCTTCTGCCCCTTTCTTCGGGTGTCGGGAAACCGACTGTCCCCATTGTCACCCCTCGGCGCCATGTGGTTCAAACCACTGCGCGTGCCGCGAAGCGACGACGGCGCCCCGCCAGCCTGCGAGCAGGCGACGGGGCGCCGTCGTCACAGAGGAGATCAGCGCGCTAGGCGTGGGCCTCAGCCGATACGGACGTAGCCGATCGGAGAGCCGAAGACCGCGCGGTAGACGGTGCCGGTGGAGGGGGTGCCGGCGTCGATCATCATGCCGTTGCCCACGTAGATCCCCACGTGGTAGCCGTAGTAGACGATGTCACCGGGCTGAGCCTCAGCAGCCGAGACGAGCGTGCCCGCAGCGCCCTGGGCGTAGGAGGTGCGGGGCAGGGAGATGCCAGCCTGGGCGTAGACGTACTGGACGAACCCGGAGCAGTCCCAGCCCGACGGCGTCGTGCCGCCGGAGACGTAGGGAACGCCCTGGTACTGCAAGGCGATCGCGACGATCGAGGAGGCGGAGGCGTTCTCGGGAGCAGCCACGGCCACAGCCGGGGCAGGCGCAGCGGCGCCAGCCTCCGCAGCCTCTGTCCCGGTCTCGGTCTCAGCCTCGACAGCAGCCGCCTGCGGGGCGGCCACGGACACCTCGGGGACGGACTCGACGTCTGCCAGGGTGGCCACCTGACCGGCGGTGATGGCCTCGTTGGTGGCCAGGGCGTCACGCGCCTGGGCGGCGATCGCGCCGACGCCAGCAGCCTCCAGGGAGCCGGCGGAGGCAGCAGCCTCAGCGGCTCCGGCGGCGTTGGCCCCGGAAGCCAGCATGGTCAGGGCCAGACCGGAGGAGGCCGCCACCGCCATGCCGCGGCGAGCAGCCGGAGCGACGGTCGCGATCGGGGTCAGGGGTCGTGCCGCCTTGCGGTGACGGGCCGAGGTGCGAGTGGTCATATGGGTTGATTCTCCTGTGTGCCGACGAGGTGAGCTGTCGGGTTCGAGCTGGAGACGCCCGGCCCGCGTGGTGCGGACTTCACCCCAAGGCCTCGTCACCGAGACCGGAACTGGTTCCCCCGTTCCTGCCGTCATGGTCATGGCCCTCAGCGCAGGCGGCAGGACTGGGCCCCGCGATGAGGTGTCACTGGTCTCAACCAGGTAACGACGCAGACGCTACCGGAGCGGGCACGTTGTGTCACGGCAAGATCACGAACATCCGCGTGATGCCCACCACTTACTGTCCATACCCCGTATGAGTGAGCCGTCTCCTCCGCGCGGAGGAGACGGCTCACTCAGTATCTGCCACCACAGCAGGAACGGTGTCCAAGCGCCTGATACCGGCCCGGTCACCGCCACCCGCCAGGGGTCAGAGGACTCGCAGGTAGGTCGGGCTGCCCCACACAGCGCGGTAGGTGACCCCACCGGGAACAGACTCCAGGACCATGCCGTCACCGGCGTACAGCCCCACGTGCCCCGGCCACCACATGATGTCCCCGGCCTGGGCCTCAGCGGCCGAGACGACGCTCGCGCCCGCCATGCTGCGAATGGCGCTGGACTGGTGGGGGACGGCCACACCGATCGAGGCGTAGACGTAGGAGACGAAGCCGGAGCAGTCGAAGCCGTCGGGGCTGGACGAGCCCCAGACGTAGGGGACCCCGAGGAACTGCATGCCGTAGTCGATCAGCCCCTGGCCCACAGAGACGACGTCCTGGGCCTGGGCGACCTCGGCCGTGACGGTTAGGACCTCGGTCACGACCGCAGAGTCGTCAGCAGCAACCTGCTCAGAGACCTTGATCGGGGCGTTGCTCGTCGCCAGGCTCTCCACCTGGGCGGCCGGCCCCACCTTGAGCGTGCCGGCCGAGCTGCGCAGGTTCTCGGCGTCCTGCCCTGCAGCGTTGGCGCCAGAGGCGATCATGGTCAGCGCGAGACCGGAGGACGCGACGACGGCGAAGCCGCGGCGGACGGCCGGAGCGACGTCACTGAGCGGGGTCAGAGGCCGCGAGGCCTTACGGTGGCGCGCCTGGACAGGTGTGGTCACGTCAGTTCTCTCCTGATGAGCCTACGGAGTTAGCTGTCGGGTTCGAGCCAGAGGAGCTCGGCCCGCGTCACGCGGGCTTCACCCCGAGGCTGCGGCGTGACGCCGAGCCGAGGAAGTGGTTCCCCCGCGCCTGCTGGTGCGTTGTCTGGAAGAGGAGCCTGACGCCAGCAGGCCTGGGCCCCGCCCGGCTCCCCGCGCCCGGAGGACCGGGTGCAGCGCACACGTTATACGACCGTGATACTCCTCGAGAAGGATCCGTTCACAGCATTCTCGTGCAATTGGCCACCGCGCCGTCCTCAGCCCGCGAGCAGGGCCCGTTGGCGCTCAGACAGCCAGGAACAGGTGGCGAGCGAGGTCGCCCGGAAGAACGACCGGCTCACCCTCGCAGCACACCACGCGCACCCCTCCGCTGGAGGAGGCACGCAGACTGACCTGCGCACCCGCGACGACGCCGGCGTCCTCGAGGCGAGCGATGACCTCCGCCTCCGCCTGGATCGGCTCGCCGACCCGCACGACGACGCCGTCCTGACGCCCTGCGCGCACGGCACGGTCCGAGCTGACCTCGTCCGAGGCCGGCCGAGGGTGCTCGGTCATCAGCTCGGGAATCGGGTTGCCGAAAGGGTCAGTCGCCACGTCACCCAGGATCTGGAGCAGCCGCTCCTCGACCTGCTCGCTCATCACGTGCTCCCAGCGGCAGGCCTCCTCGTGAACCAGCCGCCTGTCGAGACCGATGACGTCCAGAAGCAGCCTTTCAGCAAGTCGGTGCTTGCGGATCACCTCGGTAGCCCGACGTCGTCCCTCCTCGGTCAGCTCCAGCGAGCGGTCCTCCGCCACCTTCATCAGGCCGTCACGCTCCATGCGTGCCACCGTCTGGGAGACAGTCGGCCCGGAGTGGTCCAGGCGCTCCACGATGCGTGCGCGCAGCGGCAGGACGCCGTCCTCCTCAAGCTCGTAGACGGTCTTGAGGTACATCTCGGTGGTGTCGATCAGCTCACTCATGCCTAAGACCTCCTGGGAAGAACTGCGTCCAGCGGACAGTGCCTGACCACAGACAGGGAGGACCCGTCCACGGGCTGGTCCAGGATATCGGCACCGCCAGTCACGCGGGGGCTACCAGCCTCCCGCAGCCAGCCCCCTGCCCCGCTGACGCCCTCAGCGCCCGGTGCCGGCGGCGGCGTCGTCCCCGTCGTGCTCACGCGCGGCCTCGGCCTCGGTGAGCAGCTCGGCTCCTGCACCCTCGACCTCCTCGCCCGCCAGCGGGCCGGGGTGGGTGAGGCTGGCACGCTCACGCGGCCCGACCGTGGACAGGAAGGGGCGGGTGGAGGAGTAGGACAGGTTCACGTGCCAGTGGCGACGGGCCCACAGGGAGGCCAGCAGCGCGATGACCACGGCTGCCACGCCACCCACGGCGACAGCCGAACGCGGCCCCCACTGGTCCGAGACCCAGCCGATCAGCGGCGATCCGATCGGCGTGGTCCCCAGGAAGAACATCATGTAGATGCTCATGACCCGTCCGCGCATCGCCGGGTCGGTCGTCAGCTGCACCGTCTGGTTGGCGCTGGTGAGCACCGTGAGCACGCACAGGCCCACCGGGATCGAGGACAGGGCGAACAGCGGATAGCTCGGTGCCACGGCCATGAGCAGGGTGAACACGCCCAGGAAGAAGGTCGCCACGATGAGCGTGCGTACGCGAGGAGCCTTGCGACGCGCGGCCCACAGCGCGCCGGCCAGCGAGCCCACGGCGAAGATCGAGGAGATGTTGCCGTAGGCGTCGGACTCCAGGTTGAAGGCGCTGCGCACCATCGCCGCCATAGTCACCTGGAAGTTCAGGGTGAGCATCGAGACCACCGAGATGACCACGATGATGACCACGATGTCGCTGCGGCGCAGCACGTAGGCCAGTCCCTCACGCAGCTGTCCCTTGGCCCGGGCTGCGCGCGGGACCGTGTAGAGGTCGCGCACCCGCATGGTCGCCAGCGCCAGGGTGGGGAAGAGGAAGGTCAGGGCGTTGACGATGAAGACCCACCCCGGGCCGACCCAGGCGATCGCCAGCCCCGAGACCGCAGGGCCGATGAGCCTGGCAGCGTTGAAGGAGGCGGAGTTCAGTCCCACTGCGTTGGACAGGTAGTCGCCAGGGACCATGCGCGCCACGAAGATCTGGCGGGCCGGGGAGTCGTAGGCGCCAGCCACCCCTGAGACGAAGGCGGCAAGGTAGACGTGCCAGAGCTCGGCGTGACCGAGGATGACGTCCACCCCCAGCACCAGGGAGACCAGTCCCATGGAGAGCTGGGTGAGGATGAGGAACCTGCGCTGGTCCACACGGTCAGCCAGCAGGCCCGCATGGGCTGAGAAGAGCAGGGCCGGCAGGAACTGCAGGGCCGTGGTGAGGCCCGTGGCCGAGGCTGAGTCGTCCGTCAGGACTCGTAGCACCAGCCAGTCCTGAGCCACTCGCTGCATCCATGAACCGGTATTGGCCACCAGGGCTGCAAAGAACCAGATGCGGTAGTTGTGGAACTTCAGTGACTCAAAGGTGGCGGACACGGCGTGCGGAAGCCTCGGTTTCGTGATGGTGGGATGCGTTTCGTGCGTGGAAGGCAGGCGTCCGGGCGTCCGGGCGTCCGGCGCCTGAGCGAGCAGGCGCGACACGTCATCGTATCGCCGCCCTCGCAGTGCCGAAACCCCGGCCTCGCTGCGAGACGGATGAGCAGTGTGCTCACTCGCAGCAAGGCCGGGCCTTGGCGTCTCACACGGGCGCCGGCACCAGCCAGCCGCCCATGCCGGTCAGGCGATACCGAGGATCGCCTTGATCGGGGTCAGCGTGAAGTAGATGACGAACAGGACGCAGGCCAGCCACATCAGCGGGTGGAGGTGCTTGGCCTTGCCGCGCGCCAGCTGCACCACGAGGTAGGCGATGAAGCCGGCGCCGATGCCGTTGGTGATGGAGTAGGAGAAGGGCATCATGATGATCGTGATGAAGGCCGGTAGGGCGACCTCCGGGGACTTCCAGTCGATGTCCGTCACCTGGGTCATCATGAGGAAGCCGACCACCACCAGCGCCGGGGTGGCAGCCTCGTAGGGCACCATCGAGACGATCGGCGCGATGAACATGCTCGCCAGGAAGGCGATACCGGTGACCACGGAGGCCAGGCCGGTGCGCGCGCCCTCTCCCACGCCCGCGGCGGACTCGACGTAGGAGGTGTTGGAGGAGACACCACCCATACCACCGGTGATGGCAGCCACAGAGTCGACCACGAGGATCTCGCGGGTGCGCGGCGGGTTGCCCTTGTCGTCCAGCAGGTCGCCCTCGGCACCGATGGCCACCATCGTGCCCATGGTGTCGAAGAAGTCAGCGAGCATGAGGGAGAAGACGAGCAGCACGACGGAGACGATGCCGACCTTCTCGATCGAGCCCAGCAGGCTGAAGTGGCCCAGCGTAGCCAGGGAGGGCAGCCCCACCGGCGAGCCCTCCAGAGCGGGCACGGACAGCGACCAGCCCGTGGGGTTGGCCTCGGCGTCGAAGGCGCCCAGGCGGGCGACTGCCTCGATAACGGCCGCCAGGACGGTGGAGGCGATGATGCCGATGAGGATGGCGCCCTTCACCTTGCGCACGTGCAGCACGAGGATGAGGAAGAGGCCGAAGAGGAAGACCAGCACGGGCCAGCCCTGCAGCGAGCCGCCCAGGCCCAGCTCCAGCGGGGTGCCGCCAGCACGCACGACCTTGGCGTCCACCAGGCCGATGAGCGCGATGAACAGGCCGATCCCCACGCTGATCGCCGTCTTCAGGTGCGCGGGTACCGCCTTGAAGACGGCCTCACGGAAGCCGGTGAGGACCAGGACGAGGATGATGACGCCCTCGATGACCACCAGGCCCATGGCGTCGGCGTAGGTCATGCCGTTCATGCCTACCAGCGTGTAGGCGATCATCGCGTTGATGCCCAGTCCTGCGGCCAGGGCCATCGGGAAGTTGGCCACCACGCCCATGAGGATCGTCATGATGCCGGCGATGAACGCGGTGCCGGCGGCAATCTGCTCAGTGGTGCCCAGCGGCGCGATGCCGTCGTGGGGGGTGGAGAGGATGAGGGGGTTGAGGACGAGGATGTAGCTCATCGTGAAGAAGGTGACGAGCCCGCCTCGTACCTCACGAGCCACGGTGGAACCGCGCTCGGTGATGTGGAAGAAACGGTCAAGCGCGCCGGTCGGGGCAGCCGCGGCGCTGGGACGGGGGGATGTGGTTCGTGCACTCACGTGTCCGGATTCTCGCAGAGCGAAGCCGCCGACAGCAATCGCAGCGCCGCGTCACGACTCTCCCTCCCGTCTGCCCACCGCGCCGGGAGATGGCGTGACACCCTGGTGGCATGAAGATCCTGCTGACCTCCTCGGGCTACATCGACCCTGCTCCGATCCGTGACGCCGGCCACGAGGTGGTCCTCTTTGACGAGAGTAGTCCCGTCCCGCCCGACCACCGGGACGCCGAGGCGATGGTCCTGTGGGGAGGGGGCGGGAGCGGGCACGGTGCCGTGCTGCGCGAGATGCCCGGCTACCTCACCCACCTGCGCTGGATCCAGACCCTGGCCGCAGGCCCGGACAACGTCCTGGCAGCCGGGTTCCCGCCCTCGGTGGCCATCACCTCAGGGCGCCACTTCCACGACGCCACTGTCTCCGAGCACGCGCTGGCCCTCACGCTGGGCTGCCTGCGCCGCCTCCCGCAGGCGGTACGCGCGGCCGAGCGCGGCGAGTGGGACCGCGAGCTGGGCGGGGCCAAGCCGGTCCACGACCCGGAGCGCCTGACCACCCTGCTCGGCGCCCGCGCCCTGGTGTGGGGCTTCGGCGCCATCGGGCAGGCGACGGCGAGGCTGCTGAGCGCCTTCGGGGCGCAGGTGCGCGGCGTGGCACACAGCGCGGGCGAGCGCGCGGGATTCGAGGTGCTCGCCGTCGACCAGATCGAGCAGGCCCTGCCTGCCACCGACCTGCTGGTCATGGTGCTTCCCTCTGCCTCGGACACCGCCGGCGCCCTGTCCCGCGAGCGACTGGCCCTGCTGCCCTCGCGTGCCGTCGTGGTCAACGTCGGTCGCGGCACGACGGTGGACCAGGAGGCGCTGGAGGAGGCACTGCGCGAGGGCCGGATCGCCGCGGCCGGCCTGGACGTGACCGACCCGGAGCCTCTGCCCGCTAGCTCCTCGCTGTGGAGCGCACCGAACCTGCTCCTGACCCCTCACGCTGCTGGTGGCAGGGTGGTGGGCGCCACGGAGCGCATCATCGCTAACGCCGCCGTCGTGGAGGCGACACCGGTAGGTGAGCCGCTGACTGGCCTGGAGGCGCTGGTCACCCGCTAGCCACCGAAGGGCAGCTGGGCCTCCAGCTCGTCCAGGGTCGTGGGAACCGTGCGGGGAGCGTCCTCGTGCTCGTGCGCCGTGGCTGCCGCAAGCTCAGCGACGGCGTCCAGCGCCGAGGCGTGCCGCTGGCGCGAGGAGCTGTCCTCGACCTCGTCCTGCTCGGCCTCGTGCGTGGCGCTGGCCGTCTCAGCCTCAGGCTTGCGGCTGCGGGACCCCGCTGCCCGGCTGCTGCGCGCCCGGCTCGTGCGCGTGCTCCGACCGGCAGGGCGCGCCGACCGCTTGGATCGCCCAGCGGGCTCCTGCTGCGCGGGAGCTGCCGCGTCGTCGGCGTTGTCGGCGTCGTCACGGTCCTGATCGGCCTCCTGGGACTGCGTGACGCTGTCTCGTGCCCCCTCGGCCTGCCCGTCCCCGGCGTTGGCCTGGGTCTGCTCCTGCGTGGAGGAGGCCTCAACCTCCTCGGCCTGGTTGCGCCCGCCGCGGATCGAGGTGCCGTCCGTACCCAGCGGCTCCATCGCCGCCTCGTCCAGACGTGAGGGCGTCACCGGCCACTCCGGTCCCTGGTCAGGAAGGTCGGTCTCCGAGTGGGCGCCGCAGCCGTGGTCCAGAGAGACCACGCGTCCGTCGTCGGCCGCCCACTCGTTGGCACAGATGCCGAAGACGTTGCGCAGCGGCCCGGCCAGCGGGACGAGGAAGCCGCAGGTGGCGCAGGCGGCGTGGGCCTTGCGCACACCGTCCGCCTCAGGACCGTGGTCGCCGTCGTACCAGCGCTGGGCGGCACGCTGCACGCCCTCGGCAGAGAGCACGCGTGCGCGGCCGAAGTCCAGGGCGTCAGTGCCGACGACGTCGCCCTCCTCCTCACCGGTCGCCTCCCACCCGGGCTCCAGGCGCTCGTCGGTCTCACGACGCGGCAGCCGGTCGGAGCGCGAGACGTCCCCGGGCTGGAGACGGTCCGCCCACGGGATCCACGCCGGGGCGAGGATCGCCTCCTCACCGGGGAGCAGCTCCATCTCGCACACCGTGGCGCTGCGGGCACGCGGAGGGCGCGTCAGCGTCACGGCCCAGCGCCAGCCTCGGTACCCGGCGAGGTTGCACTCAAACAGGTGGGTGACCACGCGCTCGCCCTCGCGACGGGCACCCATGTGGGCACCCACGCTCAGGGGCTCGGTGATCTGTCCCAGGAACTCGTGCGCCAGCTCGACGGCGGCCGGGGAGCTGAGGACCTTGTCCTTGGCCGCGGCTGCGGCCTGCTGCTTGGTCGGCAGGCTGCCCGGGCGGTCGAGGGAGGCCGTCGCGGGGTCCGCGAGGGTACCGACCTGGCCGGGAGCCGGGTGTCCGGTCTCGGTGGCGGTGGCTGTCTCGGGCTCAGTCGCGGTACGTGTCACCCGACCAGTGTAGGGGGCAGGTCCACAGGTCCCGCACCGACCAGCCCGCCGCCGGGCCGTCTGGGTGGCTGCCCCGCAGACCTACTCCTCCTCGACACCGACGATGCGGTGGACCGCCACCGTCAGCTCGGTCTCACGCACGACGTCAGCCAGACGTACTCGCCCGGGCTCGACGGCCAGGACCCGCACGCGTCGCTCCTGCACGCTGCCGTCCTGTCCCGCCAGCCTCAGCCGCAGCCGCGAGCGCGAGGCCCGCGCCTGGCGCAGCAGGGCGAGGGCGTGGACCGGGTCCGTCGCCGCTCCCCTGCCCAGGCCGGCGTCGGTCCGGGCCTGCTCCCCCGCCCGCATCCGCCCCACGAGCACGGCCAGGTCGCGCGCCGAGGGACGACGTCGTCGCACCGGTCCGCCCGCTCCGGGCCGTGCCGCCTCAGGGGCCTGGCCCCCTCGGCGGGAGGGAGCCTGCGACGTCGCCAGCAGCAGCGCACCGTGAGCGTCCTCCAGCACCGGCGCACCGCCCGTGCTCCGGATCAGCCTCAGCACCTGCCCGGCCGGGGCGCTGGAGGTCAGCACCCCGGGGGCTAGCTCGTCGAGCTCCAGCTCGGCCAGGCGCGCGTCCGCCACCAGGCCGGCGGCAGCCGCCGGGTCCGCCACCCGCAGGACCGAGGCGACCTCACGCACACGTACTGCGCCGTGGTGGCGGGCAGCGTCCTGGACCAGGACCGTGAGCGCGCTGGGCAGGGGCGAGGGAGAGTAGCGCTCCAAGGCTGCCGTCAGCTCCTCCGCGCTCATCCCCACGTCCAGGGCTCCCCGGACAGACTGCGGGGTGAAGCGCACGGTCAGGGCCCCGCCTCGCGACTCGACCACGCTGGAGCGCTCCAGCAGCTCTCCGAGCGCCGGCTCCGGCCGCCCCGGCACGATCGCAGTGAGGTCGGACTGGACCAGGAGCACGTCCACGGGCGTGGACAGGTCGGCCGCCAGCGCCTCCTCCAGCTCGCCCAGGACGCGGTCACGCACCTGCGGCTCCTCGTCAACGGCAGTACCGGCCTCTCGCAGGCCTCGGGCCAGACGCGCAGCAGCATCCGACGGCGTGCCTCCCCCGGTCAGTCCCAGGACCTCCGCCTCGGCCAGGACGGCAGTGACGGCGCCCTCAGGCACGACGCGGCGCGGCCGGGCATAGGTCAGTGCCTGACGCACCCAGGTCGGGGTCAGCACCGTCCCGATCGGCAGCGACGCCATGAGCGCGAGCACGCGGGCGCGCAGCGCCCGGGCCCAGCCGGCCTCGACGTCCTCACCCAGGACCGGCCGCAGTGTGCCGTCATCTTCCCGGGTACCAACCAGCCAGGGGGTGCGGGCGCTGGTGGCCCAGGCCAGCACCAACGGCGCCCAGCGCTCGGGAAGCCCAGCCGCACGCCACGCCGCGGCCTGGGCCGAGGGGACCCAGCTCGCCCCGTCCTCGTCCAGCCCCAGCAGGCCGGCGCCCGCGGCGAGCTCGATGACGGTCGCGGTCGCCTCCGGCGTCAGGTCCAGCGCCTGCGCGGTCCTGCTCAGCACCCTGACGCCCACGCCACCGGTGCGCAGGATGGCGCCGCCCTCGCGACCCCACTCCTCCAGCAGGACGGTCACCAGACGGACGATCTCCTCAGCAGCACGCGAGGCCTGGTCCGCCACCGCGGCCGCGTCCTGGGTCTCCAGGTCCTCGGCCCTCGGCGCGACGGGAGCCTGCGGCACCTCGGGCCGGGGCCCGAAGGACTCGGCCAGGCCGACCACCGGTCCGGCCTCGACCACCAGCGCCAGGCGGCGCAGCCGCCCCAGCGCCGCACCGACGTCGTCAGTCCCGATACCCGTGGCACTGGCGACAGCCGCGGGCTCCTGGGTCCCCAGCGACACCACGGCCTGAGCCACGGCCAGGGGCACAGACCCCATGTCCGCGAGCGCGACCTCGACGCTGGGGCGCCCGCCGGCGCGAGCGGCCAGGGCGGTGAAGGAGGACGACGGCGGGGAGATGAGGTCGCGGCGGGCCTGGAGGAGCTCGGCGACCTCGGAGTCAGAGCGGGCGGTCAGGTGGGCGGCGAGGTCGTCGGTGCTCGCGACGGCGCCTGAGGGATGGTCCGGCCACGCCGTGTCCTGCCCGGGGGCGGCGCCTGCGCGCGGGCGGGCGGAGCGGGAGGTACCTGGGGTGCTCATCCTTGTCACACTACCGTTCCGGCCCCCACCCGTGGCGCGGGCCACCGCCAGCTCCCGCGCTCCGCCGCCGGTGAAGGCGTCGCCTGCGTCACGGCCGTGCGGGCCCCTGCCACGCCATACTCCCCCCATGCCTGCCTCTGCACCGCCCGACGGCCCCCTCATCGTCCAGAGCGACAAGACCGTCCTGCTGGAGGTCTCTCACCCGGCCTCCACCGACGCCCGCCGCGCGATCGCGCCCTTCGCCGAGCTGGAGCGGGCCCCCGAGCACGTCCACACCTACCGCATCACGCCCCTGGCGCTGTGGAACGCCCGCGCCGCCGGCCTGGACGCCGAGACCGTCATCCACGTGCTCATCACCTACTCGCGGTTCCCGGTCCCGCACTCGCTGCTGACCGAGGTCGCTGAGACCATGGGTCGCTACGGCCGTCTGCAGCTGGTGACCGACCCCGCCCACGGGCTCGTCCTGCACGCCACGGACGTGCCCGTGCTGGAGGAGGTCATGCGCTCCAGGAGGACCAAGGGGCTGCTGGGCGAGAGGCTGAGCACCGAGGACGTCGTCGTCCACCCCTCTGAGCGAGGACACCTCAAGCAGGTGCTCATCACGCTGGGCTGGCCGGCTGAGGACCTGGCCGGCTACGTCGACGGCGAGGCCCACCCCATCGCCCTGCGCGACGACCCGCAGGCGGCTGCAGCCGGCCAGGCCGGAGCCTTCGCGCTGCGCCCTTACCAGGCCGAGGCGGTCGACGCCTTCTGGGCGGGTGGCAGCGGCGTCGTCGTCCTGCCCTGCGGGGCCGGTAAGACCCTGGTGGGCGCCGCCTCCATGGCCCGCAGCTCGACAACGACCCTCATCCTGGTCACCAACGCCGTCTCGGCCCGCCAGTGGAAGGAGGAGCTCATCCGCTTCACCTCCCTGACCGAGGACGAGATCGGGGAGTACTCCGGCTCTCGCAAGGAGGTCCGTCCGGTCACCATCGCCACCTACCAGGTGCTCACCACCAGGCGGAAGGGCGTCTACCCCCACCTGGACCTGCTCGACGCCCACGACTGGGGCCTCATCGTCTACGACGAGGTCCACCTCCTGCCCGCCCCGATCTTCCGTATGACGGCCGACCTGCAGGCCAGGCGACGTCTGGGCCTGACGGCCACGCTCGTGCGTGAGGACGGCCGTGAGGACGAGGTCTTCAGCCTCATCGGTCCCAAGCGCTACGACGCACCGTGGAAGGACCTGGAGAACCAGGGCTGGATCGCTCCGGCCGTGTGCACCGAGGTACGTCTGGACCTGGAGGTGGATGAGCGCATGACCTACGCCACCGCTGAGAGCGAGGACCGCTACCGCCTGGCTGCCACCACGCCAGCGAAGGTAGGCGTGGTGGACAGCCTGCTGGCGCGTCACGCCGGGGAGTCGGCGCTCGTGATCGGCCAGTACGTCGACCAGCTGGAGGAGATGGCTGAGCACCTGGGCGCCCCGGTCATCACCGGGTCGACCACGGTGCGCGAGCGCCAGCGGCTCTACCAGGCCTTCCGGGACGGGGAGGTGGGCACGCTCGTGGTGTCCAGGGTCGCCAACTTCTCCATCGACCTGCCCGGCGCCTCGGTGGCCATCCAGGTCTCGGGGTCCTTCGGCTCACGCCAGGAGGAGGCCCAGCGGCTGGGACGGATCGTCCGCCCCAAGGGGGACGGACGTCAGGCCCACTTCTACACGGTGGTCACCCGGGACACCGTGGACCAGGAGCTCGCGGCCCACCGTCAGCGCTTCCTGGCTGAGCAGGGCTACGCCTACGAGGTCGTGGACGCCTCGGACCTGGGCGGCACCGAGGCCTAGGCCCGTCCCACACCGTCGCTTTCGAGCGTGAACAGTCGGTTCCGTATCGGGCAACGTGGAAACCGACTGTTCACGCTCGAGAGCGACGTGGCTCGGACCAGCGAGGGAAGCGCGTCGCGGGTGCTGGCAGGAGACCCGGGGAGGCGGAGGGCTCAGCCCTGGACGCCGTGCCTGGCCGCGTGGGCGCGAGCGTGCCGGACCAGCTCGCGGGCGAGGGCCCGTCCGTAGGCCTGAGCCACCGGGTCGGCCTCCTCAGCCGTGGCGCGAGCCTGCTTGCCAGCAGCCACCGCCTCAACCGGTAGGTCCTGGCCCGAGGACACGGCACTGTCAGTGACGACCGGCAGCGCCACCCCCATCTCCTCAGCGGCCTCACGCTCGGCCCACGAGCCGAGCCGAGCGGGGCTGGCCTCAGGGTGGTGCTGGAAGGCCAGCATCCGGCCCACACGCCAGGTGTGGACCGGGCAGCGCTCGGAGGACGCCAGGAGCGTGGCTCCCTGCGGAAGGCCGACCACGGCGTCGTCGTGGGAGACGACGGCCGGTAGACGCGTACCGTCCTGGGTCGAGATCCCGGCACGCACGGCAGCGCGCACAGCCTCGTCAATCACCGGCCCAAGCACCCGGTCAGCCAGGGCCGCCTCAGTCAGCTCCACGGTGACCACCCCGTACTCACCACCGTCGGGCGACGGCACGGCTGTCGCCCCGCCCAACGCCTCAGCCGCGACCTGCGCACCCAGACAGACGGCCAGGGTCGGCAGCTCCTGGGCCACCGCGGTGCGGATCATCGCGCGCAGGCCCTCCAGCCACGGGTGGGCCTGGTCATCGTGAGCGCTCATCTGCCCACCCAAGATCACCAGGGCATCGCCCAGATCGTCAGCAGCAGGCAGGCTCTCCCCCTTCCACAGGCGCACGGTGCGCAGCCGGGCCCCGGAGGCGAAGAGCCACTCGCCCAGCCGGTCCAGGGGAGCGACGGCGTCGGGCTCGATCACCGTGATGAGGGGGCCAGCAGGCCGGGGCGCGGACGCCGGCAGGGTCGGCTCCGACGGAGGCTGAGCCGTGGCGCCGGAACCGGCGGGAGATGATGACGTCATGTCGCTGGGCTGAGTCATGGGTCTATTGACTCCAAGGTGCCGCGGTCACGCAAGCCGAGCGTGCCACGTTCGCCGTCAGACGCAGGCCCGGGCGCCGTTCCGCCTTCAGGCCGAGAACCGTCGCCCAGCTGCGCCGCTCCTGGCGTGCTGGCGAAGAAAGGAGTTGCTAGGAGCCAGACCACCCAGCACCATAGGCCGTGATGTACACGACACCCTCGCCGCGGCGCCCGGCCCTCGCCGTCCTGGCCGGCTGCGGCCTCATCCTGTCCTCCCTCCTCGTGACCCCCGTCGTGGCAGCCGCGCCGGCCCGGTCACAGGCTCCCGCCTCCTCGGCCAGCGCCCAGGTAGTCCAGGCCGCCAGCTCGGCCTTGCTCAGCACCAGGACCTCCGACGCCCCCTCCACCACCCTGTCCGAGCAGGTCACGGACGCCGCAGGCATCCTGACCTCCTCCACAGCCCGAGACGCTGTGGCCACAGCCGAGGCCAGCAATGTCCACCTGTGGGTGGTCACATATGACGATCCGTCAGTGCTCGCCACAGACTTCGCCGCCAAAGCCTGGTCCAGAACCGGGATGGGCAGGGACGACGTGCTGCTGGTCATCAATATCTCCACCGCCGATCCCTCCGGGCGCAGCTACGCCTTCGATGGTGATTCCAGGGGGTCGGTGTGGTCCCAGGCCCGCCTGGGCGAGGTCCGCCAGCGTGTCCAGGAGCACCTGAGCCAGGAGGACTGGGACGGGGCCGTCACGACGATCGTGGAGGACCAGCCGACAGCGGAGGAATCAGCTCACAGCGGCCGCGCACCCTGGGTACTCCTTGCGTTGATCGCCATGATCGTCGTCATGATCGGCGCCCTCCTCGCCTCTGCGCGCCGCCGGCGGGGCGCAGGACGGCGGCTCGGAGGCAAGGAGGTCCCGACGCGAAGCGATCACGTGGGCACCGATCCGGCCCGCACCCTGCCGCTTGAGGCCCTGCGCACCCACGCCTCGTCCACGCTCCTGGCCTCCGACGACGCCGTGCGCGCCGCTGACGAGGAGCTGTCCTACGCTCAGGCACAGTTCGGGTTGTCCGCCACCGACGCCTTCACCCAGGCCCTGGCCGAGGCCCGCGAGCACATGGAGCGCGCCTTCGAGCTGCGCAAGCTGCTCGATGACGATATCCCGGAGACTGAGGCCCAGCAGCGCCAGATGTACGGCGAGATGCTTCAGCGCTGCCAGCAGGCCACCACGGTCATTGCCGCCCAGGAGAAGGCCTTCCACGAGCGGCGCGGCATCGAGGCCAACGTCCCCACCGCGATTGCGGAGACGCGTCAGCGGGCCGCCGAGACCGAGCAGGCCCTGCACGCCGCCCAGACCCTCCTCGTCACGCTCCACGCCACCTATCCACCAGCCGCGCTCAGCTCAGTGGACCATGCTCCCGGCCAGGGGCTGAGGCTGCTGGCCGCCGGCCGCAGCGCCCTGGAGCAGGCACAGGCCTCGGCAGACTCCGGGCAGCAGGCCACGGCGGTGGAGCAAGTGCGTATCGCCCAGGGGGCGGTCGCCCAGGCCGGGGAGCTCGCAGCCCAGGTACGCGGTGCCCGCGAGCGCCTGGAGCGGGCTGCACAAGACCTGGAGACGGCCATCTCCTCACTTTCCTCTGACCTCATGGACGCCCAGCGCCTGACAGCCCAGGTGCCCTCCTCCACCCTCGCTCCGCTGGTCACAGAGGGCGAGGCTGCCGTGGCCCAGGCACGCGCGGCTCTACCTGCTGCCAAGGGAGTGATGCTGGCCAGCTCGCCAGCCACCACCTCGGCAGGCCCAGAGCCCCTGGGCAGCGGGGGCGAGGACCCGCTGGCCGCCCTGGACCGTCTGGCACGGGCCGAGGCCGCGCTGGACGCCGCGCTGGCACCGGCTCGCGCCAAGGAGGAGAACGACTCGCGCGCCCGCGCCTCACTCGGCTCGCGCCTGGCTCGTCTGACCTCGCAGATCGACGCCGTCACCTCCTACATCTCCACCCACCGCGGGGCTGTGGGCTCCTCGGCCCGCACAGCCCTGTCCGAGGCCGCCCGCCACGCCGCGGCAGCCACCTCACTGCAGAGCAGCGACCCGACGGCGGCGCTGGCCGAGGTCACGGCCGGTGAGCCGCTCGTGGCCCAGGCCCAGGCGATCGCCGAGGCTGACGTGCGCGACGGCGGCGACTCCTTCGGCGGGTCGGGCAGATCCGGCTCCAGCGGCCTGGACCTGGGCTCGCTGGTCCTGGGAGGCATCCTGCTGGGCGACCTAGGCGGTGGGCACCGCAACCGCAGCTATGGCGGGTGGGGCGGTCACCGTCCTGGCGGCAGCTTCGGAGGGGGCGGGAGCAGCTTCGGCTCAGGCGGAGGTGGCGGTTTTGGAGGTGGCGGAGGCCGCTTCTAGACACGCCTCCTCCAGCCCTCTGGGCCCCGTCCCGTACTGGTCTGGAACGCCAGGAGAGTCACGTCTGTGAGGAGGCCCGCGTGATCTCATGTGCCCATGCTCACGCCCATTGCGATACCGTTGCATGCGCCGCTCTGTACTACGCCGATCCATGGAAGCATCCGAACCAGCAGGCGGCGACCAGTGTCGCACCGCGAGAACCTCTCCACCACCGCGCACCACTGACACGATCCACGAAAGGGACAACCCATGGCTGAGAAGCAGTCGATCCTGGGCCGCATCGCCCAGCTGACCCGCGCCAACGTCAACGCTCTGCTCGACCGTGCCGAGGACCCCGAGAAGATGCTCGACCAGCTCGTGCGCGATTACACCTCCTCTATCGCCGAGGCCCGCGAGGCCGTGGCCCAGACCATCGGGAACCTGCGTCTGGCGGAGAAGGACCATGACGCTGACCTTGCTGAGGCCAGGGACTGGGGCAACAAGGCCCTGGCCGCCTCCACCAAGGCTGACCAGCTGCGTACCGCTGGCGACGCCGCTGGAGCGGACAAGTGGGACTCCCTGGCCAAGATCGCTATCACCAAGCAGATCTCGGCGGAGAACGAGGCCACGTCGGCTGAGCCGATGATCGAGTCCCAGCGTCAGGTCGTTGAGCAGCTCAAGACGGGTCTCACACAGATGGAGGCCCGTCTGGAGGACCTTAAGTCTCGCCGGGACGCGCTGGTCGCACGTCAGAAGTCGGCACAGGCCCAGGTCAAGGTCCAGGGCGCGATCCGCTCGATCAACGTCATGGACCCCACCAGCGAGCTGGCCCGCTACGAGGACCAGGTCCGTCGCATCGAGGCCCAGGCCGAGGGCCAGGCCGAGCTGGCAGGTACCTCGCTGGAGGCCCAGTTCGCTGAGCTGGAGTCCGCCACCGCCATGACAGAGGCTGAGGCCCGCCTGGCGGCACTCAAGGCCGGCGGCAACAGCTCCCTGCCTGCGGCCCAGGCCCCCGCCCAGATCACTGACGGCGAGGTGGACGCGGCCTTCGCCGCTCTCAAGACGCAGGACGCCGAGGAGGAGGCCTCCTCCTACTGAGGCCTCACTGACGCCTCCCGACCACGAGCGCAGCCGCACCACGACCACCGTGGTGCGGCTACGCCGTCGTCATCGACCGGAGCCTGCAGCCTCGTACGCGCCTGCTCCGGCCATGAGGTGCGCCGCGCGAGCGGCCGCCGATACGATGGCCCTATGACCGCCACCTCAGCCACGCCCACCTACCTGCTCGTCGACGGGGAGAACATTGACGCCACCTTAGGCATGAGTGTCCTGGGGCGGCGCCCTGAGCCCGAGGAGCGCCCGCGCTGGGACCGCGTCCTGTCCTTCTGCGACACCCTGTCCGACCAGCAGGCCGGCGGTGAGGGCGAGGACACCCACGCCCTGTTCTTCCTCAACGCCACCTCCGGGCACATGCCGATGAGCTTCGTCCAGGCCCTGCTGGCCATGGACTACCGGCCCATCCCCCTGGCCGGCTCGGGGAGCCCGGAGGAGAAGGTCGTCGACATCGGTATCCAGCGCACCCTGGACGCGCTGGCTGACCGCGTCGAGTCCGGTCAGCGCGCCCAGGTCCTGCTCGGCTCGCACGACGGCGACTACATCCCGCAGATCGAGCGCCTGCTGGAGGCCGGCGCGAGCGTCGGGGTCCTGTGCTTCCGGGAGTTCCTCAACACCCAGCTCGCGGGCCTGGAGTCGCGCGGCCTGGTGGTCCACGACCTGGAGTCGGACGTGCGGGCCTTCACCATCGCGCTGCCCCGCGTGCGGATCATCTCCCTGGACGAGTTCGACCCGACCGCCTTCATCTAGGCCAACCGTCCCAGCCGGGCACCTCGTACCGGCCACCTACTCTCCGTTCAGGCAACATTCAGCCTTCGGGAGCACAGTGTCGGTATGGCCCGCTCTCAGGACTCCGCACAGCAACGGCACGAGGCTCGTCTTCTCGTCGTCGACGACGAGCCCAACATCCGCGACCTGCTCGCCTCCTCCCTGCGCTTCGCAGGCTTCGAGGTCACCACGGCGGCCGACGGCAACGGGGCGCTGCGTGCGATCGACCAGGAGGAGCCGGACCTGATGGTCCTGGACGTCATGCTCCCGGACATGGACGGCTTCACCGTCGCCCGGCGCCTGCGCGAGCGCGACGTCACCACCCCGATCCTCTTCCTGACCGCGCGCGACGACATGTCCGACAAGGTCCAGGGCCTGACCGTGGGTGGGGACGACTACGTCACCAAGCCCTTCGGCCTGGAGGAGGTCGTCGCCCGCATCCGCGCCATCCTGCGCCGTACCCACGCCAACCAGGCCGAGGACGACGGCATCGTGCGCGTGGCGGACCTGGTCCTGGACGAGGACGCCCACGAGGTCCACCGCAGCGGTGTCGAGGTGGACCTGTCCCCCACCGAGTTCAAGCTGCTGCGCTACCTCATGCTCAACGCCGGCCGCGTGGTCTCCAAAGCCCAGATCCTCGACCACGTCTGGGAGTACGACTGGAACGGCGACGCCGCCATCGTGGAGTCCTACATCTCCTACCTACGCCGCAAGATCGACCAGATCGAGACTGCTGACGGCCAGGCCGTGGCGCCCCTGATCCAGACCCGTCGCGGCGTGGGCTACATGCTTCGTGAGCCCAAGGGCGAGTAGCGTGCGGCCGCGCGGGACCAGACGGCCCGGCCTGAGGATCTACGAGGCGGCGACGGCACACGCCTCAAGCCCGCCGCAAGGCAAGCAGCACCGCCCTGTCAAGAAGGGGCGGTGGCACCCGATGACCTCCGCGCGGCGAGGCTGGCACAGCCTGCCGCTGAGCAAGCGGCTGGTCCTCATCACCACCGCCCTGCTCACCCTGGGCCTGCTCATCGCCTCGCTGGCGGTGACCTCGCTGCTGCACACCCACCTGCTCGGGCAGGTCGACGACCAGCTGAGCGTGACCTCGCGCGCCATCGGCTCGCAGGCGCTGACACAGATCCGTACCGGCAGCTCCTCGCTCATGCTCTCGACCTACTACGTCGAGGCCCAGTACATCGACGGCCAGGACGGGGCCATGATCTCGGCAGACACCGCTGCTGAGTACGGCACTCCCCAGATCGGCTGGCTCTCGCTCGAGGAGGCGATCTCCCAGAAGGACTCCCCGGACCTGTTCACAGTCGACTCCGACATCCCGGGCCGTCAGTGGCGCGTGATCGCCCTGCCGATCAAGGACGCCGAGACCCAGGAGTACCGCGGCGTCGTCGCGATCGCCCTGCCCTTGAGCGGCATGATGGATACCGTGGCCCGCACGCGCCTGATCGTGTCCATGGCCGACGTCGCCGTCATCCTCCTGGGCACCTTGGCAGCGGCCTACCTCGTGACCCGTTCCTTCCGCTCGCTGCGCCAGATCGAGGCGGTGGCCGGACGGATCGCCAAGGGCGACCTGTCCGCGCGCGTGCCCGTCAGCGAGCCCGCCACCACCGAGGTCGGCTCCCTCCAGCGGGCGCTGAACACGATGCTCCAGCAGAACGAGCAGGCCTTCTCCGTCCAGGTCGTGGCCCAGGAACGCATGACCCGCTTCGTCTCCGACGCCTCCCACGAGCTGCGCACGCCGCTGGCCGCGATCCGCGGCTACGGCGAGCTCTACCGCATGGGGGGAGTCCCCGCCGAGCGCCAGAGCGAGGTCATGGGACGCATCGAGACCGAGGCCTCACGCATGGGCCGGCTGGTGGACGACCTCCTCCAGCTCGCGCGTATGGACGAGGGCCGCAAGATGAACATGGAGAGGGTGGACCTCACTGAGGTCAGCCGCGGGGCGCTGTCGGACATGTCCGTCCTGGCCCCGGACCGCGAGTGCGCGCTGATCTCCCTCGTCGACGACGACGCCGAGCCAGGCCCCGTCGTCGTCACCGGGGACCGCGACCGGCTCAGCCAGGTGGTCACCAACCTGCTGGGCAACGTCGCCCGCCACACTCCTGCCGGCTCACCAGTGGAGATCGCCGTCGGCGTGGTGGCAGGTCCAGTGGTCGTCCCCGACCCTGCCGGCCAGGACCGGGCTGCCGGGGCACCGGCCCCCACTCCGCTCACCACCGTGGTCGAGGTACGCGACCACGGGCCCGGCGTACCCCAGAACGAGGCGCAGAAGGTCTTCCAGCGCTTCTACCGGGCGGACACCTCACGCAACCGAGAGACCGGCGGCTCCGGCCTGGGCCTGGCGATCGTCTCGGCGATCGTCGCCCGTCACGGCGGCACGGTCCAGATGCTGCAGACCCCCGGCGGCGGCGCCACGGTACGCATTGAGATCCCTGCGGCCCCTGACCAAGGGCCCGTCCTGCGCTAACCAGCCCCTCCAGCCGCCACCCGTCAGCCCGAAAGGTGGCGGGACGAACAGGCGTTCCCTTCGACTTCCGTGCGGCACGAGCATACGATGGCCAGCGTTTCCTCTCCCGACCTCGGAGGCTGTGCATGGGCGTCTTGGACGCACCTCAGTGGCTGCTGCCGGCGTACGTCCGCTCTGTCAAGGCGGTCGGCGCGACGGCGGGTGCCGAGCAGATCCAGGAGGTCGGCGAGCGCCTGGTGGGCATGTGGCTGAGCCCGGACCGGCGTTTCCACAACCTCAAGCACGCCATCGACATGCTGGCGCGCGTGGACGAGCTGGCTGACGAGTCCCACAACCCTGACGTCATGCGCCTGGCGGTGTGGTACCACGGCTGTGTGTTCTCCTCGGCCACCGAGGAGACCTACAGGCGCAACGGCGGGGAGGACGAGGTCGCCTCGGCCGCATACGCTGCTGAGGACCTGCACGCCCTGGGGGTCCCGGACAAGGTCACTGACCGCATCTGCGCACTCATCCTCAACCTCAAGCGTCACAACCTGGCACGCGAGGACATCGACGCCCTGGCCCTCAACGACGCCGACCTCGGGGCACTGGCAGTCGGGCCGCAGCAGTACAAGCGCTACCGCGAGCTGGTGCGCGAGGAGTACGCCCACATCCCGGCCAAGCACTACCTGAGTGCGCGCCTGACCATCGTCTCCAAGCTGCTGTCCCGCGAGACTCTCTTCTCCTCGCCCCTCGGTGCACGCTGGGAGCTGGCCGCACGCCAGAACCTGGAGGCTGAGAAGCAGCTTCTTGAGGACGGCCTGGCAAAGCTCGCCGCCAAGGAGGAGCAGGGCGAGGCCACCTGCACGGCCGCCGATGCCGCCCTGGCCCATCTCGCTGCCCGTGTCGAGCAGGCAGCCACCGAGGGCGAGCAGGTCGCAGCCGCCTGGGCCGCTCAGGATGATGAGGCTACCTCGGTCCCAGCCGGCCCAGCTGAGCCTCTGCCCTCCGCGCCGCTGGTGGCGATGGCCTCCAGCGTCCCGGCACCGCCGTCCGAGCCGGTCACGCCGACGCGTCCGGTCACCGCCCCACGCGGAGCGCCGGTGGTGCCGTCCCCCGCGACGCCCGCGGTCGGGGTTCCCCGTGCGGCCGGCGCCGCTGCGCCAGCCGTCGCGTCCACACCTGCGGTCCCTGGTCACGAGGGCCTGTCCCACACGACCTCCATGGAGTCCTGCGTCGCGGACATCGATCGCCTCATGAGCACTCCGCGCACAGCTCCGGCAGCCGGCGACGCAGCCTCGCTCACGCCCGCCGGTGGCGTGCCCGTGGTCGACCGTCAGTCGATGGCTGAGGCCGCGCGTGTGCGGCTGGCGGAGAAGCTGCGCGCCAAGGTCGAGGAGGCCAAGACCCTGCGTGAGGCGCGCACAGGGGAGTTCCACCCCGTCACCGAGGAGACTGCCGACGGCGGAGCCTCGCGGCTGGGTTAGGACCCTCCCCCGCGGACCCGTTGCAGCGCGGAGGCGTACGAGGCAGGGGCGCGAGGAAGACAGCGGGCGAGAGCGACAGCTGCGGGGCCTGACAGCTCGCCCGGGCTCCACAGGTCTGCACCGCGGCAGGGGCGCGAGCGACCGTCCACAGGGGCCCGGCGCTGCGCAGCGCTGCCTCCCTAGCCTGGACGCACCGGCGCCGACCAGCGACGCCCCGTGCGAAAGGCCCCTCATGCCCCTCTTCTCCGTTGACACCCAGGCCGTAGCAGACACCGCAGCGCGCGCCCGTGCCCGAGTCGCCACGATCCAGGCGGAGGTGGACGCGATGAACGGCGACATCGCTACTCTCCAGGCCTCCTGGACCGGCGGTGCCTCCGCCTCCATGGCCTCCTGCGCCGCGGACTGGCACCTGACACAGGTACAGGTCCAGACCAGCCTGGACGCGATCAGCCAGGCGCTGGACGCCTCCGCGCTGGCCTACGACGAGGCCGAGTCCACCAACGTCAGTCGCTTCGGTGCCCAGTGAGGCTGCACCGAGCCACCGCAGCGCCGCCGGGCCCGGGCAGCGGAGGTCTCACCAGGCAGGAGGTGGTGTCAGGACGTCCGGTTCCGGAAGGCCTCCGCCAGCACCAGGACGGGCCGCCCTCCCTGGTGGGAGAGCGGCCCGTCCGTGTCGTGTCAGTGCTGATCAGGTCTGGTCAGCACCGCAGCGGGTCAGCGGATCAGTACATGCCGCCCATGTCGTCTCCGCCAGCCGGGGCCGGGGCCGGGGGCTCCGGCTTGTCAGCCACGACGGCCTCGGTGGTCAGGAACAGGCCCGCAATGGACGCGGCGTTCTGGAGAGCAGAACGGGTGACCTTGACCGGGTCGGCGATACCGGCGGACAGGAGGTTGACGTACTCGCCGGTGGCGGCGTTCAGGCCCTCACCGGTGGGCAGGTTGCGCACGCGGTCGACGACGACGCCGCCCTCAAGACCGGCGTTGATGGCGATCTGCTTGAGCGGAGCCTCCACAGCGACCTTGACGATCGAGGCACCCGTGGCCTCGTCACCCTCGAGCTCGAGGGCGCTCAGGGCCTCAGCAGCCTGGATGAGGGCGACGCCACCACCGGCGACGATGCCCTCCTCGACGGCGGCCTTGGCGTTACGCACGGCGTCCTCGATGCGGTGCTTGCGCTCCTTGAGCTCCACCTCGGTGGCCGCACCGGACTTCAGGACGGCGACGCCGCCAGCCAGCTTGGCCAGGCGCTCGGAGAGCTTCTCCTTGTCGTACTCGGAGTCGGAGTTCTCGATCTCGTTGCGGATCTGCTGGACACGAGCCTCGATGGCGTCCTTGTCCCCGGCACCCTCGACGATCGTGGTCTCGTCCTTGGTGACGACGACCTTGCGGGCCTGGCCCAGGTCCTCCAGCGTGGCGTTCTCCAGCTTCAGACCCACGGTCTCGGAGATGACGGTGCCGCCGGTGAGGATGGCCATGTCCTGCAGCATCGCCTTGCGACGGTCACCGAAGCCGGGAGCCTTGACGGCCACGGACTTGAAGGTGCCGCGGATGCGGTTGACCACGAGGGTGGCCAGGGCCTCGGCCTCGACGTCCTCAGCGATGATCGCCAGGGGCTTGCCGGACTGCATGACCTTCTCCAGCAGCGGCAGCAGGTCCTTGACGTTGGAGATCTTGGACTCGACCAGCAGGACGTAGGCGTCCTCCAGGACGGCCTCCTGACGGTCCGCGTCGGTGACGAAGTAGGGGGAGATGAAGCCCTTGTCGAAGCGCATGCCCTCGGTGACCTCAAGCTCCAGGCCGAAGGTGTTGGACTCCTCGACGGTGATGACACCGTCGTGGCCGACCTTCTCCAGGGCCTCGGCGATGAGGGCACCGATCTGCTCGTCGGCAGCGGAGATGGACGCGGTGGCCGCGATCTCGTCCTGGGTCTCGACCTCCTTGGCATCGGCCAGCAGGCGCTCGACGACCGTGGCCACGGCCTTGTCGATACCGCGACGCACGGCGATCGGGTTGGCGCCGGCAGCCACGTTGCGCAGGCCCTCACGGACCAGGGCCTGGGCGAGCACGGTCGCGGTGGTCGTACCGTCACCGGCGACGTCGTCGGTCTTCTTGGCGACCTCCTTGACGAGCTCGGCACCGATCTTCTCGTAGGGGTCCTCGAGCTCGATCTCCTTGGCGATGGTGACACCGTCGTTGGTGATGCTCGGGGCGCCCCACTTCTTGTCGAGCACGACGTTGCGGCCCTTGGGGCCGAGGGTGACCTTGACGGTGTCAGCGAGGGTGTTCAGACCCCGCTCCATGCCGCGGCGGGCCTCCTCGTCAAAAGCAATGATCTTGGCCATGTGGGTTCCTCCACTTGGGTTGGACGGCCGACCGGTGCCCGCGACGGACGGGTCGAGGCAGCGCGTTCTTGTCACGCGCCTTCCCGGCCCTCACCTCTCGACCTGGTGTGCTCACTGGAGGCTGCCACGATGACGACCGGAGACCGGTCTGTCACTCGGCGGCCCCGAGTGCTAACCACAACTCTGGCACTCTCACCCCTCGAGTGCAAGAGGCGGGCGCAGCATCGGCTGGAGGCGAAACGCCCAGGCCGCTGCGCCGTCGTCGTACAGCACGTGAGCCGCCTCGTACCGATCCCATCAGGGCCGGCACGAGGCGGCTCGCCGGGCTCCCTACCTACTCGGTGAAGTCGGAGCGCAGGACGATGACGACGGGGTTGGACTGAGCGACCTCAGCGGACTCGACCACGTTGGCGATCCCCAGGGCCTCACCGATCGCACGGGCCGTGGCCTCGTTGTCAGCCGAGGCGTAGTAGATCGTCGTCGTCTCCGGTGCGGACTGGCGGTACACGCCCTGCTGGACGTGGACGTCCGTGTAGCCGACGTTGGTCAGGCGGTCGCCGGTGCGGCCCGCCAGGCCATTGACGGAGCTGCCGTTGTGAATGGTCACGCCCGTGGTCAGGTCCGCGCTCTGCTCAGGGGTCTGAGCCTCAGCCTGCTCCGGCTCCGCCGCGGCCGGCTCCTCCACCTCAGCAGCCTCTGCGGGTTCCGTGGTCTCAGCCGTCTCCTCGCCCGTCAGCTCCTTAGCCGCGCTGGAGGCGGACTCCTGCGCCGAGGGCGCGGTGTAGCCCATCCTGCCCAGCAGGGTGACGGCGGCCCAGGCCAGCAGGGGGACGATGACGATCACGGCAAGCAGGGACACCCAGCCTCGCCAGGCCGGCACCGGGGCGCGGTGGACACCGACCGGCTCGTGCGCCTCGTCGTTGCGGGCGTCGAACTCGTCCTCGGGATACTCGTAAGGAGACACGTCGTGAGAATAGTCGCTGCAGCACTTTTCCGAGACAGACACCCCGGGCCCACGCAGCGGTACCGCCAGCGGGACCAGCCGCGCCGGCTCGCGACACAGACGCCCGCACACGCTCTAGGCTCATGCCGTGAGTCACGCACGCCCCCTGTCCGAGCTGGTCGATCCGTCCTGGGCCCAGGCCCTGGCACCCGTGGAGCAGACGATTCACGAGATCGGCAACCGTCTACGCCAGGAGGTGGCTGCCGGCCGCGGGTACCTGCCCGCCGGCACCGACGTCCTGCGTGCTTTCACCTACCCCATGCAGGACGTCAAGGTCCTCATCGTCGGCCAGGACCCCTATCCCACCCCCGGGCACCCGATGGGCCTCAGCTTCTCGGTCCAGCCCGGGGTCCGCCCGCCCCGCAGCCTGGAGAACATCTTCACCGAGATGGTCAGCGACCTGGGCGTGGCCCGTCCGACCTCCGGCGACCTCACGCCCTGGTCGCGGCAGGGCGTCATGCTGCTCAACCGCGTGCTCACCGTCCGTCCAGGCTCTCCGGCGTCTCACCGTGGCTGGGGCTGGGAGGCTGTCACTCAGCGCGCGATCGAGGCGCTGGTGGCGCGGCAGACCCCTTTGGTAGCGATCCTGTGGGGCCGGCCGGCCCAGTCCCTGACCCCGATGCTGGGGACGACGCCGATCGTCGCCTCACCGCACCCCTCACCGCTGAGCGCCTCACGAGGCTTCTTCGGCTCGCGCCCCTTCAGCCGCGCCAACGAGCTGCTCGTGCAGCAGGGCACCACACCTGTGGACTGGCGGCTGCCCTAACGAGCGCCCCCCCCCCGTCTCGTCGCGGCGTGTATTCGTCTCGTCGCGGCGTGTGTTCGCCTGGTCGCGGCGTGTATTCGTCTTGTCGCGGCGTGTATTCGTCTCGTCGCGGCGTGTATTCGTCTCGTCGCGGCGTGTATCAGCCGCACCGGGGCGCGCCTGCGTCATGGCGGCGTGCGCACAGACGTCGCCAGGTACGCCTTCAGAACAGGGGCACGCCCTCACCACAGAAACGCACGCCGCGATCCCAGGGACGCACGCCACCACACCTGGAAGGCACGCCGCCACCGGTACCGCAAGGAACGTCGACGACGGAGTTACGCACCCCGTCCAGGACCACGCCCACAACATGCCCAAAGACGACCAGGGCCAGATAGCACGATCCCCCGGGATCGTTGAGATTCCGGGGGAAAGTGTGGAGCCGTCTATCGGGCTCGAACCGATGACCTGCTGTTTACAAGACAGATATAGGCCGTTGCAATGGCGCCAGAATCGTTGAGAATCCGCCGAATCGGCGTCCTGTGAGCATGTCAGAATGCGGGTGTTCTGAGAGAGATTGTGCTCAAAATGTGTTCACGGAGTCTCTGGTTAAGCGCTGACACGTCAAGGGATTTCACGGGCCTCTGGTTTGTGTCGGTGGGGGTGTCTAGGGTGGGGGTGCGTTCCGGCATGGGTGCCTTTTCGGAGCAGGGAAGCGCCCTGGATGATGGTTGTCATCCGGGGCGCTTCTCTTTGCTCGCGGTAGGCTGATGGTGAGCGGGATGAATCCGTCGCCAGCCCTGAGATAACGGGCCGCAGCCTTCGGGCTGCTATGAACGCGGTGGTCTAGTCCCGCTTTTCTTGTCTCATCCTCGCGGTGCGTACCCTGGAAACCCGGGTATGAATATGCAGGACCGGGGCTCAAGTCGACCTGAAAACCCGTACAGGATCGGAGCGCCTAAACGCGGAGCGATCAGGAGGCCTTGGGGAGGGGTTTCTCCCGGGGGTTTATGCAGTGAGCTGCATATCAGGCCTTGGTGATCTTCTGGATCGCGGCGGGGTGCGGGTAGAGGAACGCTACGCGCATGGTGGCGCGGATGGCGATGCGATCTGAGGTGAAGAACGCGGACTCGTCGCGAGTGAGTTCGACATCCTCGCGTACGCCGATCTTGATCCGGTTTTGGGGCAGCCCCCAGATGGTTCCCTCCTCGACGGTGGGTGAGACGTACAGAGGGACACCTGCCAGGGTCAGCGGTGCGACGGCGGTGGGAGTGGGGTTGAGGAGGAGGCGCTGGGAACCTGCCTGCTCCTTGATCTGTGCCAGGGTCATTGCGTCAGCGGGGTTGGCGACGAAGGAGGACAGGGTGGCTCCTTCTAGCTGTGCCTGGAAGGCGGCGGTGATGAACACGTCTGTGTTCGTCCACTCTCCTCCTGCTGAGACGGTGCCGATCCCGGGGACCTCAGCGATGCCGATTGGGGCGGTGGTGTCGCCGTCCTGACGCTTGCCGAAGAAGGCGGCATCAACATTGCGGGCAATGTCGCGGGCTAGGCCCTCGCCTACATGCTTGGCGATGTCGGGGGAGGAGTCGAGGATGAGCTCGCGGCTAAGGACGCTCAGGCCTGCGACCTTGTGGAAGCGGTCTGCGACCTCGGCGACCTTGGAGCCGGACAGGGGGATTTCTTCGCCCTCCTTGACCCATGCGGCTACGGGGTCCTTGGTGACGACTGGGACGCGGAAGCCGTCGCAGTCCTGTTGTAGCCGGGTGCTTCCGGCGGCGGTCAGGGCGACGGACTCGCGGGTGACGGGCTGGACGACTAGCTCTTCGATGCTCTGTGGCATCCAGGCGAAGGGCTGTCCGTTGGTGGTCATGGTTTCGGCCATCGTGGTTGTCTTCCTGTGAGGGTGGTGGCCGTTGGTACAGATAGAGGCCACCACGTGAGCATGTGCTGTGCGTGGTGGCCTCTGGCCGTCCCATGCTGCCCCTGCTGGGGCTGCTGGATTCTCCCCTTCACGACTCCGGGCCGTGGGTGGGGTTCCTGACTGTCATTCTACCGTCTGCGTAGAACGTCAAGCCAGGATGGTGTGTCAATACCTGCGGGGGTGGGTGACTGTGCCGGGTCGGGCTTGAGTGGGGGGTGTGCGGGTAGTCCGATCTCCTTGGCGAGGCTGGTTGCCCTGTCGCGTACGGCGGCGGTGTTGACTTCCCCGTCTTCGGACAGAAAGCGGGTGGGGTCGGTTTCGAACTTGCTGAAGACGGCCTTAGGCATCCAGTTGGGGAGGGCTGCCTCAACGTTGGATCGTAGTAGCGCCCCGTAGCGGCCTTGGAGCTCTTCTAGGGCGGTTTCTGCTTCGCGTGCGCGTACCCGGTATTTAGCTGCTTCGGCGTTGCCTCTAGCGCGCTCTGACGGCTCTGGCTGCGTGTCTGTGGCGTCGAGGTCTTGCGGTTCGTCTGGGAGGGGTTCGGGGGTGAGTGTGTCGGTGGTGGTCATGCTTCCTCCTTGATCTTGTCTTGGTAGGTGCTGAGGTCCCGCCGGTAGCGGGCCAGGTCAGGGCCGGCCAGGTCCCGGTGGTGGTGCAGGTAGCCGGGGCCTGTCATCGGGTAGCGGGTGGACTGCCTGGCCTTGCGGGTGCGTCCCGCGCCGTGCCTGTGTGCCATCAGGTCCTCCTAGGTGTGTGGTTGGCAGGTGGGGTGGTAGCCCGGGCTTCCGGGGTAGGGGGTCCGGGGCAGGTGGCAGACGGTGCACCACGCCCCGGTGAGGGTCACCAGCCGGGTGAGGTCCCGGGAGTCTGTCGGGTCTGGGACGCAGGGCACACCCGCGCTGTTGGGGACGGTTCTCATGCTGCTGTGGCCACACCCCCCGGGCACTCAGTGCACCACATGCCGACAGGGCCACCGTGAGGGCAGTAGACGTCCTGCGAGCCGGTGGCGTCGAAGGGCATGAACCCTCCCTGAACGGGTCGCCCCGAAGGTGGCGAAGGTGGCAAAGGTGGCAAAGGTGGCACGGTTATAGAGGGCTGCCACCTTCTGCCACCTTCGGGTTCCGGGTCCGAAGGTGGCACCAAGGTGGCAACGTCCTTAAGTTCTGCCACCTTTGCCACCTTCGCCACCTTCGTGCCACCTTCCTCGGAGGCTGAGGTCTCCTCCCGGAAGGCCCATACCCAGGCAGACCCCATGGATGCCTTGCGGCTGTCAACCTTGGGTGAGGTCATCCGACGGCGCGCGTCCTTGATGGTCTGCTCGTTGAAGCCCGCGGCCCGTCCGGCCTTGATCACGTCCCCGGCCTCAGCCTCGCCCCCGTTGCGGGCCAGGTAGTCGAAGACGAAGGCCTGTGCCGCGTTACGGTCCTCCGCGTCGTCTCCGAGGGCCTGTTCGCGGGTCAGGTCCGCCACGCTCTTGTCAGACACGCCTGTGACCACGAAGCGGCCGACGTCCCCGGTCCCGTCGGACAGCTGCACGGCGGCGGGCTCGATCTGGTAGCGGAGGGAGGGCAGGGAGGAGGGGTCGCGGCCAAGGCTGTTCTTCGTCTGGGACATAACCCGGCACTGGTTCTCCTCGTCCCGGGCGAAGGCGAACACGCTGCGAGGCACGTCCGTCCACGCCTTGGACTCCGAGACCGCCATGATGGGGTCTGAGTGGCTGCCCTTGTTGTGGTGGGCGATACCCAGCATGATGCAGTCGGTCGCCTGTGCGATACGGACCAGCGGGTCAAGCATCAGGCGGACCTCACGGGACCTGGATGCTGACAGCCTCTCCCCGAGCAGGCTCATCAGCGGGTCGTACACGACCATCGCCGCGCTCGTGTCCGTGATGGCCTGCTCAAGCTTGGCGTTGTCCAGAGGCAGGGTCAGGGCCACCTCCTCGTCGAGCACGCCGGTGGCCTGTACCCGGAACACCTTGTCCAGGTCCGCGCCGGCGGCCATGAGGCGGGGAACCAGCGTGTACTCCCAGGAGTCCTCAACGGCCACGTACAGCACGTTCCTGGGCTCGCCCTCGTAGGTGCCGGGCAGGGTCCCGGCGGTGACCTGAGCGGCCAGCCACATGCCGAACGAGGACTTGCCGGTCCCCTCACGTCCGGCGGCCAGGGCCAGGGACCCGGACGGGATGCGCCCGTCACCCTCCCACTTCCACGCCCACCGGACCTTCCTGGGGGTGATCCGGGACGCGGGGGTCAGGACGATGCGGCGTACGTCGTCCTGGTCTTGTTGGTCGCTCACGCGATCCTCCTTTCTTGCAGGGTCCTTCGTGCTCGGGCGGCGCGCTCGGCCTCGCCGCGCAGCTCGCACAGGGCCGGGTAGTCAGGTACCGCCTCCCGGCCCCGCGCCAGGTCGGCACCGAGCGCTCGGGCGTGGGCGGTCAGGTAGCGGGTGCTGCCGTCGGCCAGGGCCCGTAGGGCCATCGCCTGCCCCTCGGCCCGTCCCAGGTGTCGTTGCAGGGCCCCGGCCTGGGACGCCCCGGCCTGCCAGCCAGCCAGGTACCCGGTGCGCTCCCCCATGGCCACGGTGTCGGTGACCGCCTTCATCCCTTCCGGGGTCAGGGTGTCGACCCGCCCCATCCACTCCGGTAGGGGCCCGCTGGCACTGTGGGCCAGGGCCTGACGCAGCTGGGACGCCATGACGGCCTCCGTACGGGCCAGGGCCTGACGCAGGTGCTTCTCGGCGGTGTCGGCGAGGTCGCGGAGGTTCAGGTCAGCGAACCGCTGCTCTCCCACGCCCGCTCACCCCCAGCCGTGAGGGGTGGGGCCCCGGCCCCTGGGGCGCGCAGCCCAAGGGGCCGGGGGAGGGCGCCGACCTGACGGTCAGTGCCGGGCCGGGCCACGGCTCAGCCACCACGTCAGGGCCGCGGCCCTCACGAAGTCCCACGCACAGGCCAGCATGTCGGCGACGCTGGTCATCTCGTCCATGTAGTCCGGGCAGGCAGCCACGCTCCCGTCGAAGCGCTCTTCAACAGTGACAGCGGGGAAACGGCGGCGGTGGTAGGTCAGCACCTGCCCGTCTGGTTCAACGTCAACCCAGCACACCCTCTCCCCGTCGCACCACGGCGGGTGCGGCATTGAATGCAGGGTGCGTTCTGCCAGGGCGTCGCGCTGAGCGGGGGTCAGTGCCGCCGTCGTCATGCCGTCACCTCCGTGCTGGCAGTGGTGGCCATGACGCAGCCGTGGTCGGCCTCAGCGCACAGGCGCTCGGCCTCGGAGGCCAGCAGGTCCCCCGCCGGGACCCCGATAGTCACTAGCGTGCAGCCGTCGTGACGGCTGCACGCCTCGGACCTCTCAATGAGCGGCCCGACCACATCGGGGTAGGTGTCGAGCTGCAGAAGGCCCGTGGCTACGCGAGCCATCTCCCTCAGGGACAGGTCCTTCGGTACAGCAGCCCGGATGACCTTCCCGCCCCGGACGTGGGCGGTGGCCAGGTCGAACAGGTACTCGCCCGGCCTCAGCGCGTTCTCGAAGGGGGACACGCCCGCCGTGCGAACCGCTGTCGTGATCCCTGAGGTGGTCAGGGCCGCCAGATGACGCGGGCTGACCTCGCCGTCGGGGACCGGGAGGCAGTAGATCAGGCTCACGCCGCCTCACCCGCCCGCTGCTCGTCCTCAAGGGTCCGGGCGTAGCTGTCAAGGTCGTAGGCGGCCCGCATGAATGCCCTGGCGGCGGCTCGCAGCTCATCGCCTTGGAGCGCTTCCACCTGCTGATAGGTGGGGCCTACCAGGTGCAGCACGCCGTCGTCGAAGGCCTCCCGGGCGATACGGGCCTCCGGGTCCTGCTCGGTGCATGCGTAGCCGTAGACACGGGAGCACGGGGCACCGGTGGCGTGGGTACGCGTGCACCACGGCTCGCACTCCCTCAGCTCACCGGCCAGCTCCTCCGCGAGCCACGTCAGGGTGCGGACGACGGATCGGACCTCCTCAAGGCTCAGCGGGGAGGCGAAGACGTCGATGTGGTCTACGGTGCCGTCACCGGGCCGCTGCCAGGTCACGAGCGGGCGGTTGCCCTTGGCGAGCTCGTCGAAGATCTCTTCCTCTTCGAGGTCGTCAAGGTCGTCGGGGTTGACGTTGGCGGTCTGGTTGTCGATCATTGTTGAAGCACTCCTTCAGTACTTGTTCGTGTTGGTGGGGGTTTGAGCCGCCGGAACCTGCTTCGTTCCGGCGGTTCGCTTTTGCCTGGCCACTAGCCCACGGAGCCGCTCAATGGAGAGTGGGAGGACGAAGAAGGCCAGGACGAGCAGGGCGGCGGCGGTGCCGTCGTCAGGCGGTACGGACAGCGGCGGCACTCTCGGTCACCGCCTCCGGCTCCACGCGGCGGGCCCGGAGCCAGTCGTCGAGGTCGTCGAGGTAGTAGCGGACGTTTGAGCCGCGCCCGTTGCCTACCCGGTAGTAGGCGGGGCCTACGCCGGTGTAGCGCCACGAGGAGAGCGTGCTGACCTTGACGCCAAGGTGCTTCGCGGCCTCGTCGGGGGTGAGCATCACGCTCACGGTGGGGTGGGTGGGGGACGGTGAGTGCATGGTCGGTTCCTCTCGGTCGTTCCGCAAATGCGGACACCTTGAAGTTACATCCCCATATGAGGATCCGCAAGTGCGGCTATCCGCATACGCAGATTCATGTGAAGATTGGCTTATGCCAAGCGGACCGCTCATCATTGGTGAAGTTGGGCGCGAGTGTGCCCGCATACTGGCCGAGAGACTTGCGTCACAAGGCCTGACGCAGATTGCGGTTAGCGACAGGTCTGGAATCTCCCGTAGCCGCCTATCGCAGTTGTTGCTAGGTCAGCGCCCGATGACGATTGACGAACTGGGGGCTATTGCCCTGTGTGCTCAGACTCGACCGGACCGAGTAATGGCCGATGCTGTATCGGCCGTCGAAGAACGTGAGCGCCTGCCATGGGAGGCGCTCGCTTTGGGGCTCGTTGCAGTGCCCCGAGTCAACAATGACGGCGTGGTCGTCACCGGCCGCTTCCCAACCACCCCGCCGCCCCCACCACCCGTCGGCCTAGCAGCAGCCCGCCAGGTCAGCCACCGCCCCGAGTGGGAAGCCACACACCAGTGGGACCAGGTCGGTGAGGAGACACAGGTCAGGGACGACGAGGACGAATGACCTATGACGCCACCTATGACGGCGGTCGATTTCTCTCTCGAAGGTCCCGGAAGGTCCTCCCTCTCTAAACCCACGGGACCTTCGGGACCTTCGGGACCTTCGCAGGTAGTGACCGGGACCACTTCCAACCCTGAAGGTGGCAGAAGGTGTCGCCTCTCTATAGTCCTGGCACCTTTGGCACCTTCGGCACCTTCGCGAACAGCGGTTGGCGCTGCCCTGGAACCCGAAGGTGGCAGAAGGTGGCAGCCCTCTATAACCGTGCCACCTTTGCCACCTTCGAGGACGGACCCATAGCCCCGTGAACATCGTCGCCTACACCACCAGCAAGGGCGAGAAGCGGTACATGGTCCGCTACCGCACCCCCGAAGGCCGCCAGACCATGAAGCGCGGCTTCAGACGCAAGCACGACGCCACCGTGTGGGGCGAGGAGATGGAGGCCGCCAAGAGACGCGGAGCCTTCACCCCCGTAGCAGCCGGAAGAACCACCGTCGCAGACCTCACCACCAACTGGCTCACAGCACGCAAGGCCGTCGTACGCCCCAAGACCTTCCACCAAGACGACTCCGTGGCACGCACCTACGTCCTACCCAGGTGGGGCAGCGTCCAGGTCTCACAGGTCAAGCCCGCCGCCGTCCAGGAGTGGGTGAGCGCGCTGTCAGAGCGCGGCCTGTCCGCCTCCACCGTCAGACAGGCCCACGGGGCCCTGTCGAAGGTCCTCGCCACCGCCGTGCGTGACCACATGATCGTCTCCAACCCGGCCACCGGCACCAGCCTGCCCAAGATGAAGCAGCGGCCCCGCGTCTACCTGGACCCCTCCCAGCTCGCACGCCTAGCCGCCGCGTGCACCCCGTGGAGTGACCACATCCTGACCCTCGGATGGACCGGGCTACGCATCGGAGAGATGTCCGGCCTCAACGTGGAGGACGCAGACACCACCACCCACCGCCTAAGAGTGGTCCGTACCGTCTCAGACGTAGGCGGAACCCTCATCGAGGGCGAACCTAAGACCAGTAAGGGCAGGAGAGCCGTCGCCTACCCTCTCTTCCTCGCTGACATCATCGAGGAGCGGGCGAACGGTCGCCCCGGCGACGAACCTTTGTTCGTTGGGGCCCGTGGAGGCAGGCTGAGAGGCAGCTACCTCCAGGACCACGCGCTCACGCCTGCCTGGGAGACCGTAGGAGGGGCCGTGAGGGCCCTCCAAGAGCGTCTAGGCGTCCCAGTGACAGAGGTTGTCGACAAGGCCACCGTGAAGGCCGTAGAGGCCCTGACGGGCCGGACGCTGAGCGAGGGTGACCCGGTGGCCACGCCCGCCGTCTGGAACCTCCTTGGAGCCCGGGACGGCGACCCGCTAGCTGACGCGCCCCTGTGGGCGGGGGACCGGGACTTTAAGAGGCCCACCGTCCACGACCTGAGGCACACGGCGGCGTCCCTGGCCATCAGCGCGGGTGCCAATGTGAAGGCGGTGCAGAACATGTTGGGCCACGCCTCAGCGGCTATGACGCTGGACACTTACGCGGACCTTTTCCCCGACGACCTGGACGCCGTGGCCGGGGCCCTGGACCGTCTGGGAGCCGCGGCGACGAAAAGAAATGTGCTCAAAATGTGTTCAAAGGCCACTGAGGCCAGATAAGACGATCCCCCGGAACCGTTGAGATTCCGGGGGAAAGTGTGGAGCCGTCTATCGGGCTCGAACCGATGACCTGCTGTTTACAAGACAGCTGCTCTACCAACTGAGCTAAGACGGCGCGCGCGTCAGCCTACCTGGCCGACGGCGATGTTGACCAACCCGCCGCAGGTACCCGCGCCAGACCGGTCAGTCCCCACAGGCGTGGCGGGCGTGAGGAGTGTCAGCCCTTCTTGATGAGGTCAGTCAGGCCCGTGGACGTGCCGATCGATCCCAGGTCCACGCTCTCACCGTCGAGCTGGATCGTCGGCGTACCGGTGAGCCCCTTGTCCTGGAAGGTCTCGTTACCCAGCTCGGTCCACGCGCTGTAGGTGTTGGCCTTGATGGCGTCCGCGAACTTCGCGCTGACCTCCTCCTTGACCCCGGCCTCGTCCGCAGCGGCGACGAGGTTGTCCACGGTCATCATGGAGGTGTCCTGCGCGCTGTAGATCTTGGTGAACAGGGCGGAGGCAGTGTTGTGGAACTCCAGGGCGTGCTCGGGGTCCTCATCCAGGACCAGGCCCTGGGCGTTCATCACCATGTCCGTCCAGTCCATCCCCAGGATCTTGCAGGGGTGCAGCACGAGGGTGACCGTGCCCGCGTTGACGAGGTCAGCGATCTCGTCAGCGTGCAGGGTCTCGAAGGTGGCGCAGAAGTGGCAGGAGTAGTCGAAGTAGACGTCAAGCACCGTGGCGCCCTCGTTGGCGGTGCCAGCGACCATGCCCTTGCCGTAGGTCCACGACCCGTCAGACATGACGACGGAGGGCACACCCTTCTTGTCCGCCTTGTCCGTAGCGACCGCAGCAGCCCCCTGGGAGCCGTCATCACGGGCGGAGTAGGCCAGGCCCGCGCCGATACCCACCACAGCCAGCGCCCCGACTCCCAGCAGGGAGCGACGGGTGATCTTGGCGCGCCGCTCCTTGCGCTCCTGCTCCTCACGCAGAGCCTGGGCCTGGGCGCGAGCGGCCGAGCGCCGCTCAGCCTTGGTCGGACGGGGGCTGTTGCTCGCCACGCGGGTCTCCTCAGCATCGGTGACAGTGACGAGTGAATCATCACTCACTCTGCGTGGTCACGATAGGCGCAGACACATCACGCTCGCCAGTCATCACCACGGCTGAGACCCATTCCACCCCAGCGGCGCCCACTCATCCAGCGATGAGCGCCAGGAGCGACGTTCCCGGCACCGTGGCCAGGGTGCCCGAGACCAGCGAGGCGAGCAGCGCCGCCGTCGCCGCCACGAGAAGCAGAGCGAGCACGACCCGCACCGCCAGCGGCCTGGCCAGGGCCTCGACCGTCATCCCGGCCCCACGCCTTGCCAGCCTCGCCCCAGGCAGCCACCACAGGCCCAGGGCGACGACGGCGACCTGCACCAGACCCGAGACCCCCTCCTGCTGCGTCTGGCCAAGGCGGGCGCCCAGCACGTAGCCCGACGGCGAGACCGCCCCCGGCAGCAGCCCCAGGAGATAAGCTGCTGCGTACAGCACCACCACCGCCACCGCTAGCGAGACGGTGGTGACCAGCACCGAGCGCAGGAGGTAGAAGGGACTCAGCGCCCACATCCGTGCGACATCCCCGCGTACCACCTGCCCCCGCTGCAGCCGCCTCCAGCGCAGCGCCTCACCAGCACGTCCGACGGTCCCGGCCACGACAGTCAGCACCACCAGCAGGACACACACCCACAACGGCGCCCAGGCTCCCAGCGCAACCAGGAACAGCCCGAGACAGGCCACGACGCCGCCGTGAGACGACGGCTCCCTCGCCCAGTCCGGCACACCACCCGGTCCTGGCTGCCAGCCCGCCCCGGCAGGCACAGGCTGAGGAGCCAGGCCTGCAGGAGGCTGCGGCTCCACGGCCTGCCCTGTCACGGCAGTGCGCGGCCGCCAAGGCGGCTCCCGCACCGGGACAGGCTCAGCCGACAGCGGCTGTACCGTGCTCTCAGGCCCCGCAGACCGAGGGGACATCCCGTAGGACGGCGGCAGCACGGCGGTCTCGGGCGACGACGACGGCTCCAGCCAGGTCGTCGGCTCACCCTGCCCCGGCACAGCCTCCGGCATGATCCCGTAGGGCTTGTGAGCATCGTCAGCCAGGACCTCCGGGCCAGCGAGGACCGCGCTCCCGTCCCCGCCCTCCGCCACGTCGTCGATGACGGCCAGCAGGTCCTCGATCTCCAGGCGCCGCTCCCGCACGGGCGCCAGCGCTGCCCTGAAGGCTTGCGCTAGCGCCGGCCAGCACTCTGGCAGCTGCCCTAGCTCGACGCGCCCCTCGTAGACACGATGGAAGACCGTCTGCCACGGCCCTGTGCCAAACGGGGGCCGCCCGGTGACGGCGAAGAGCAGGACCCCGGCGCAGGCGTACCAGTCGACCTCCAGGTCCGGGCGAGCGCCGTCGAGCATCTCCGGGGCGATAAAGCCCGGGGTACCCGTGACCTGTCCGGTCTGGGTCAGCCGGGTGTCGTCAGCCACCTGGGCGATCCCAAAGTCGATGAGCACCGGACCGTCCGGGCCGAGCATGACGTTGGAGGGCTTGAGGTCTCGATGGACCACACCGGCCTCGTGCACGGTCTGCAGAGCCTCGGTCAGGCCGTGGGCGAGGTCAGCCAGGTCCGCGGCGTCACGCGGCAGCTCGTACGGGCCCTCACGCTCGACCTCGGCGTGCAGGCTCGGCCCGTCCACGAGCTCGGTGACGACGAAGGTCAGGCCGTCAGCCGACTCGTCCCCCGACTCGATGTCCAGCACGCGTGAGACACGAGGCCCGTGCACCCTCGCCAGGACCCCGGCCTCCCGGTCCAGGCGCTTTCGCGCCACAGGGTCGGCAGCCACCTGCGGGTGAAGGATCTTCATCGCCACGTGCAGGCCGTCAGCGTCCTGGGCCTCCCACACCACGCCCATACCGCCCGCCCCCAGGCGCCGCAGCAGCCGGTACCCGCCGACCTGTGCCCCGGCGCAGACGCTCGCCATGCGCACGGTGGCTGGTTCCTGCGGGGGTAACGACATGCCGCCACAGTACCGGCGCCCTCTGACAGGAACTCACGTGTGACCTAATCAACACACCTTGTGGCATGATCTCTGCCGACGCGACCACCCACCAGCCCCCGAACTGTGACACGATGGGCCAGCCGGCGGCACCCTGCCACCAGCACGTGTCAATGCGGACACGCATAGGCACCTTTCACAACGGATCGTCCGGCACGTACCTGCCGGTGAAGGGAAGCAACCATGGCAACAGTCACCTTTGACCACGCCACTCGTATCTACCCGGGCAACGACCGCCCCTCGGTGGACGAGCTCAACCTCGAGATCGCGGACGGCGAGTTCCTCGTCCTGGTCGGCCCCTCCGGCTGCGGTAAGTCGACCTCCCTGCGCATGCTCGCCGGCCTGGAGGACGTCAACTCCGGCCGCATCCTCATCGGCGACAAGGACGTGACCGACGTCCAGCCGAAGGACCGTGACATCGCCATGGTCTTCCAGAACTACGCCCTGTACCCGCACATGTCGGTCGCGGACAACATGGGCTTCGCGCTCAAGATCGCCGGCACCCCCAAGGCCGAGATCGAGCAGCGAGTCAAGGAGGCCGCCAAGATCCTGGGCCTGACCGAGTACCTGGACCGCAAGCCCAAGGCCCTGTCCGGTGGTCAGCGCCAGCGTGTGGCCATGGGCCGCGCCATCGTGCGTAAGCCCAAGGTCTTCCTCATGGACGAGCCGCTGTCCAACCTGGACGCCAAGCTGCGTGTCCAGACTCGCACCCAGATCGCCTCGCTGCAGCGCTCGCTCGGCGTCACCACGGTCTACGTCACCCACGACCAGACCGAGGCCCTCACCATGGGTGACCGCATCGCGGTCCTCAAGGACGGTGTCCTGCAGCAGGTTGGCACCCCGCGTGACATGTACGAGCACCCGGCCAACGAGTTCGTCGCCGGCTTCATCGGCTCCCCGGCCATGAACCTGGGCCGCTTCAGCGTCCAGGGCGACGTCGCCACTCTCGGCTCGGCCAAGGTCAAGCTCTCCAAGACCACCCTGGACGCCATGACTCCGGAGGACGGCGGCAAGATCGTCATCGGCTTCCGCCCCGAGTCCCTCGACGTCGTCTCCGAGACGGACGAGCACTCCATCCCGGTGCGCCTGTCCTTCGTCGAGGAGCTGGGCTCGGACGCCTACATCTACGGCGAGCTGGTCGGCGCCGAGAGCTCGGAGGAGAAGCTGGGCTCCGGTGAGGACTCCAGCCAGGTGATCGTCCGCGTTCCTCCGCGCACCGCCCCGCAGCCGGGCGACACGATCCACGTGCGCATCCGCCCTGGTCAGGAGCACATCTTCTCCGCTTCCACCGGAAAGCGCCTGCCCGCCTGAGCGGCTGAGGCCCGGTCGCCTGACCGGATAACGACGGCGAGCCCCGCTCCTCCTCGTGAGGCGCGGGGCTCGCTGTCGCAGACGACGACGCCGGACACGCCCTGCCGCCGCCCCGCCCGCACGGCACAGCACCGGCGCCGTGCTTCATGCGCCGTGCTCCGAAGTAGGCCAAGGTCATCGATCTCTGAGAGGATGAGCCCATGCCACAGTCCATGCAGATCACCGCAGCGACCATTGACCCCGCGCTGCTCGACCTGCCGTGGGAGCTTCCGCTCGACCAGTGGCCGACCGACGTCCTGGCGGCCCTCCCTCGCGGCCTGTCCCGCCACGTCGTCCGCTTCGTCAACCTCTCCGAGCGTGTCATCGCCGTCAAGGAGATCGGCGAGTCCGTCGCCTACCGCGAGTACGAGCTCCTGCGTGACCTCGTACGCCTGGGCGCCCCTTGCGTGACGCCGACCGCCGTCATCACCGGCCGTAGCGATCTGGACGGTGAGTCCCTCAACTCCGTGCTCGTCACCGAGCACCTGTCCTACTCCCTGCCCTACCGCGCGCTGTTCAGCCAGTACATGCGCCCCGAGACCGCGACCCGCCTCATCGACGCCCTCGCCGTGCTCCTGGTGCGTCTGCACCTGCTGGGCTTCTACTGGGGAGACGTCTCCCTGTCCAACACGCTCTTCCGTCGCGACGCCGGTGCCTTCGCCGCCTACCTCGTGGACGCTGAGACCGGCGAGCTCTACCCCGAGGGACTGACGGAGGGCAAGCGCCTGTACGACATTGACGTCGCCCGCACCAACATCATCGGCGAGCTCATGGACCTGCAGGCGGGCGCCCTCCTGGAGCCCAGCGTGGACACCATCGAGGTCGGGGACAGGATCGTCTCGCGCTACGCCGACCTGTGGCGCGTGCTCACCGCGAAGGAGAGCTTCCCGATGAGCGAGCGCTGGCGCGTACGTCAGCGTGTGGAGCGGCTCAACGAGCTCGGCTTCGACGTCGGCGAGCTGTCGATGAAGACCGAGGCGGACGGCTCGGGATCCCGTGTGGTCATCCAGCCCAAGGTGGTCGACGCCGGCCACTACCACCGCCAGGTCATGCGCCTGACGGGCCTGGACGTCCAGGAGCGCCAGGGTCAGCGCATGCTCAATGACCTGGAGGCCTACCGCACCTACGCCGGCCGCGAGGACCAGCCGATCGAGCTGGTCGCGCACACCTGGCTGGCCGAGGTCTTCGAGCCCACGATCGCCGCCGTCCCGCTGGAGCTACGACGCAAGATCGAGCCGGCCGAGATCTTCCACGAGGTCCTGGAGCACCGCTGGTACATGTCGGAGCAGCAGCAGCGTGACGTCAGCACTGAGGAGGCTGTGGCGGACTACGTAACCACGGTCCTGCCTCAGCACTGGGACGAGCAGTCCTACCTCTCCCTGGGTGACACCCAGGAGATGGAGGCGATCTTCGCCGACGACGAGGACGTCCCCGAGGACGACGCCGAGTTCGCCGCCCGTGACGAGGAGACCGCCAACCAGTACGCCCTCAACCCCATGGGCTTCACCGCGGGGATGAAGTTCAAGGGCGAGGAGTAGCAGGGCGCTGGAGCGAGGCTCAGGCCTCCAGCTCCTCCGCCACCAGAGCCGTCTCCTCGTCCGCGCGACGACGCAGCTCACGGTGGCGCGTCCATGAGGCCAACGAGGTCTCGGCCACGGCGTCCAGGAGCAGGAAGGTCCCCACCGCCACGAAGCCACCCGGCAGGTCGCCGGTGCGGCGACGGCGTCGGAGCGCCGCGCCGATCAGCGCGCCACCCGCACCGGCCTGGATCGCCGCGCCTGCCCGGATGAGCCACGGCATCTCGGTGACAGCCTGGACGTAGCGCTGCCAGTAGGCGGCTCCCGGGACCTGCGGGTCACGCAGCATCATGCCCACCGAGCGGCTGACGGCGTTGGACAGCCCTCGCGGCTCGTGGACGACGGCGCCGGGTACCTCTGCGGGGGCGAGGCGGCCGGTGAGCACCTCCTCGATCCAGGAGGGCAGTGCGAGCGCCGTGATCATCGCCGCCAGGCCCTGCGCGCCAGGCTCAGCCAGGGCACGGGCGGCGGCCTCGGCGTCAGCCCCAGGGACCGCCGCGGCGATGACGGAGGCGTCCGTGGAGTCCGTCAGCATCTCGTCCACGAGGGACCGCAGCGCCGGGCCAGGCTCGTCCACCGAGCCCCACACGTAGCGCGAGGTCATGGACCAGGAGTAGACGGCGTCGTCCTCGCTCTCGCCGGTGGGCACGGCGCGCACGGACAGGTCGTGCTCGTCAGCGCTGAGGATGAGGGCCGGCAGGGACTCCTCGTCCCAGCCGAAGGCACCCAGGGAGGGGCCGTCGCCGCTGTACATGACGATGCGACGGTCGATTCCCGGGGCGGAGGCGACCGCGAGAGGACGCTCAAGCAGCGTGGCCTGCAACGGGACGGTGTAAGCGCTCAGCGGGGAGATCACGACCGTGCGGCTCGTCGCCGAGCCTCCGGAGCTGATCTGCGGCAGCGTGACGTCCTGAGGCAGCGCATCGAAGGAGGCCGGGCCGATGCTGGCGTCCGCGGCCAGCTCACGCGCGAGGTCCTCCGCCAGCTCAGAGACCTTGATCCCGGGCACGACCCCGCCACGCGAGGGAGGCGTCACGGCGACCCGCCCCTCGGCGTCGGACAGGAGGGTCAGGCTCAGCAGGTGCGCGGTGGAGGGGTACCACTCCACACGCGCCACGACACCGTGCTCCCTCAGGCGCTCCTCCACGTCCTGCGGCGTGGCCTGCGGAGCGATGAGTACGCCCTCGGTGCGGTTCCAGCGTTGAGCGGTGTCCTGTGCCATGAGCTGGCCTCCTGTCGGTGGCGGTGCGCCCAGCCAGTGGGCCGGCGCGTCAACAGGCCCATTGTGTCAGCATCGGGGCGCAGCTGGCAGCCCCGGCACCGTCTGGACCGACGGCGGGTGGCGGGTGGGTACCGCCTCAGGCCTGCGCTGCGCGGCGCAGGCGGTCGACCTCGTAGAGGCTGATGCCTGTGGCCACCGCCGCGTTGAGGGACTCCACGGCCTGCGAGATCGGGATCGAGGCGATGACGTCGCAGGTCTCACGCACGAGCCGGGACAGGCCGGTACCCTCAGCCCCGGTAACCAGCACGAGGGGTGAGTCAGCCAGGGTGAGGTCCTCCATGAGGCTCTCGCCTCCGCCGTCGAGCCCGACGACGAAGCATCCCTCCTTCTTCAGCCTCTCCAGAGTCCGCACGAGGTTGGTCTCACGGGCCACGGGCACACGAGCCGCAGCCCCTGCCGAGACCTTCCAGACGGTGGCGTTGACGCCCACCGAGCGCCGCTCGGGGATGATGACGCCGTCACCACCGAAGGCCCCGGCCGAACGCAGCACGGCACCGAGGTTGTGGGGGTCAGTAACCTGGTCCAGCGCCACGAGCAGCGGGGTGTGCCCCACGGCCCGAGCACGGTCCAGCAGCTCCAGGGCGCTGGTGTACTCGTAGGCGGGGACCTCGATGGCGACCCCCTGGTGGACGGCGCCGTCCGTCAGCGCCTCCAGGTCGAGCTTAGTGGTCTCCAGCACAGGGCAGCCGATGAGGGCCGCGCGACGCACCACCGCGCCCAGACGGTCGTCCGACTCCGCCGACACCGCCATGAAGACACGGCTGATCGGGACACCGGCACGCGCGGCCTCAGCCACGGCGTTACGCCCGCACACGATCTCGTAGCCCTCGGGCACGTTGAAGTGCCGGCGGATCTTCTCCAGCTGCCTGGCACGCGTAGGCTGGGCGGCGCGAGCCTCCGCCCGAGCCTTGGCGCGGGCCTTGGGGTGACCGACCCTGTCCTCGGCCTTGGGGGTGGGGCCACGCCCCTCCAGACCCTGACGACGCTTGCCGCCCGAGCCCTTGGTCGGGCCCTTCTTGGAGCCGGGGCGGCGCCGGGCTCCGGGGTACTGCTCGTTTCCAGGCATGGTCTCGGTCCTCTCTGTGCCGGTCGTCGTTCCGGCTGAAGCTGTGATGCTACGGGACAGCTCGTCCCGCGGCGGCGGTGCCAGGGTGGCGCAGCAGGGGTCAGGACAGGTGCCAGCGGGCGCCGTCGGCACCGTCCTCGACGACGACGCCGGCCTCCGCGAGCTGGTCGCGCAGCGCGTCCGCTCGCGCCCAGTCCTTGGCGGCACGCGCAGCGGCACGGCCCTTGATCATCGCGGTCACGAGGTGGTCGAGCGCGGAGACAGCCGCGTCCGAGCCGCCAGCGGCCCCCACGCCCAGGACCCGCGAGCGCCAGGGCTCGGCCAGCGGGTCCAGCCCCATGACGTCGAGCTGGGCACGCAGGCTCAGCGCCGCCTCCCGAACCTCGGCCGCGTCGACGGCGCCTGCCGCGAGCGCGGTGTTGAGACGCTTGAGGGTGGCGTGCACCACCGCCATGGCGCCGGCCAGGTTGAGGTCGTCGTCCATCGCGGCGACGTACTCGGCCGGCAGCTCGCGCTCGCGTAGCTGCTCAGCGGGGGCGTCGACGTCGTCGCTCACCTCCGCGGCGCGGGTGACGGCCCCGGCCAGGCGCTCCCACAGGGCGGCGGCGGAGTCGAGGGTCTCCTTGGAGAACTCGACGGTCGAGCGGTAGTGGACCGTGCCCAGCGCCAGGCGCAGGACGGCGGGGTCGTAGGTCTTGAGCAGCTCAGCAACAACCAGGGAGTTCCCCAGCGACTTGCTCATCTTCTCGCCCTTGACCGTGACCCAGGCATTGTGGACCCAGTGCCGGGCGAAGCCCCAGCCCGCACCGTGGGACTGGGCCTGCTCGTTCTCGTGGTGGGGGAAGCGCAGATCGATGCCGCCTGCGTGGATGTCGAAGGACTCCCCCAGGTAGCGCCGGCTCATCGCCGAGCACTCCAGGTGCCACCCCGGGCGGCCACGGCCCCAGGGGGTGTCCCAGGCGGCGTCAGCGGGCTCGCCGGGCTTGGCCTTCTTCCACAGGGCGAAGTCGCGCGGGTCGCGCTTGTCGGCCTCGACGTCGTCGTCCAGCTGGGACTCGTCCTCGGTGGTGGCCAGGTCGTCCACGCGCTGGTTGGTCAGTGAGCCGTAGTCCGGGAGGGAACGGACGTCGAAGTAGACGTTACCGGCCTCGCCCACGTAGGCATGGCCGGCATCCAGCAGACGCTGGATGAGATCGATCATCTGCGGCACGTGGCCGGTCGCGCGCGGCTCGTAGGTGGGCGGGACCACCCCCAGGGCACGGTAGGCGGCGTCGAACTCCCGCTCGAAGCGCTGGGCCCAGGCCCACCACGGCACCGGGGGCGTGGCCGCAGCGGACTTGGCCAGGATCTTGTCGTCGATGTCCGTGACGTTACGGACCAGGAGCACGCGCTGCCCGCAGCGCTCGAGCCAGCGGCGCAGCACGTCGAAGGCGATGCCCGAGCGCATGTGACCGATGTGCGGGGACCCCTGGACAGTGGCACCACACAGGTAGATCGCCACCGTACCAGGCGTGACGGTGGGCGCCAGCGGGACGACGGCGCGCGCCGCAGAGTCGTACAGGCGCAGGGCGGGGGCGGTGTCAGTAGTCACCGCACCAGGGTATCGGTCCAGGCAAGGCCCCTCCCTCGCCGTCCCACCACGCGGGGCGGCGCTGGCGGTGGCGCACCCGCCGTCAGGGCGCCTCTAGTCCTGGACCGGGTAGACCAGCGCGGTCGCCACCGCCAGGAGCCCCTCCTCACGCCCTAGGAAACCGAGGTGGTCGGTGGTGGTGGCGGAGAAGGATACTGCCGCCCCCGCCGCCTGGCTCAGGGCCTGGCTCGCCTCCTCCACCCGGCCTGCCACTCGCGGGCGGGCGCCGACGAGCTGGACGGCGACGTTGCCGATCTCGAAGCCGGCTGCTCGCACGCGTCGGGCCGCCTCAGCCAGCAGCACGGCTCCCGCAGCGCCCTTCCACCGCGGCTCGGCCGTGCCGAAGTTCGACCCCAGGTCTCCCAGTCCCGCCGCCGAGAACAGGGCGTCGCAGCAGGCGTGGGCGACGACGTCGCCGTCGGAGTGCCCCTCAAGGCCCGTCTGGCCAGGCCAGTCCAGGCAGGCCAGGCGCATCGGGGTGCCTGAGCCGGCCGGGGCGAAGGCGTGGACGTCGGTACCGATGCCGGTGCGGGGCAGGAGAGCGGGAGCGTGCGTCATAGGCCTAGTGTGCCCGAGGCAGCACAATGGCCCTATGACGACCACCGGGCCGAGCGCCGCCTTCTGCCAGCTGCACCGCGCAGGCACCTGCCGCTCGTGCCCGCACCAGGACCAGCCCCTGGCGGGACAGCTCGTGGCCAAGCAGGCACGAGTGGCTGCTCTGCTGGCCGACGGCGCCGCTCCGCTCAGCCCTTCCGCCTGGCTGGAACCGGTGGCCAGCGCCCCCGCGCGCTTCCGCAACAAGGCCAAGATGGTGGTCAGCGGGACCGTCCAGGCACCGAGCCTGGGGATCCTGGGGTCTGACGGGCACGGAGTCGATCTGCGCGCCTGCCCGCTCCACGTGGAGACGATCGAGCAGGCGCTGGCGGTGCTTGCGCACACGATCACGCGGCTGGGCCTGGTGCCTTACGACGTCGCCGCTCGCCGCGGTGAGCTCAAGCACCTGCTTGTCACCGCCTCTCCGGACGGTGACCTCATGGTGCGTTGGGTCCTGCGCTCGCACCGGCACGTCGAGGTGCTGCGACGGGCGCTGCCGCGGCTGCGCAGCGAGCTGGGCACCCTGGCGGTGATGAGTGTCAACATCCAGCCCGTGCACCAGGCGATCATCGAGGGCGAGGAGGAGATCGTCCTGACCGAGGAAGCCGGTGGGGACCGCCTCCTCATGCGCCTGGAGCTGCCTGGGCCGCCCTGCGCCGAGGGACCGGTCGGGGACCAGGCAGGTGCCGGTCGCGGCAGGGCAACCGGTTACGGTGGCGCTATGGCCCCCGCAGCCGCCGGCCCCCGGGAGCTGTCGCTCCTGCTGCCCACCCGGTCCTTCTTCCAGACCAACACCGGCGTGGCCCAGCAGCTCTACTCCGTCGCCGCCCGCTGGGCCGGGGACCTGACCACCCCCGGGCGACAGGCCCGGATCTGGGACCTTTTCTGCGGCGTCGGCGGCTTCGCGCTGGCCCTGGCCGGTCCTGGCCGTCAGGTGCTGGGGGTGGAGGTCTCCGCCCCTGCCATCGACGGCGCCCGGGAAGCATCCCGGCTCATGGGCCTGGGAGAGGACGAGGTGCGCTTCGAGGCTGGTGACGCGCGGGTGCTCGACCCCGGGGCCGGGTCGGTCCCGGACCTGCTCGTGGTCAATCCTCCCCGGCGCGGGATCGGGCAGGACCTGGCCGCGAGGATCGAGGCCGCCGGCGTCGACCGGGTGCTGTACTCCTCGTGCAACCCGGTGTCTCTGGCCCGCGACCTGGAGGCGATGGGCTCCTACACGGCCACACGCGCCCAGCTGTTCGACATGTTCCCCCACACCGACCACGCTGAGGTCCTCGTGGAGCTGCGCCGCTCCCCTACCCCCTCAAGCCGGACAACCCTTTCATAGGGCGGACAACCCTTCCGTAAGCCAGACAACGCTTTACCGCGCTTTTAAGTTGTCCACTTTACGAAAGAGTTGTCCGCCCAGGGATAAGGGACGGCTGTCACGACAGCTCGGACAGCGCCTGGCGCACCTTCTCCAGGCAGGCGTCGATCGTGTCCGTGAGGTCGGGAACCTCCAGGTCACGCACCGCACCAGCCAGGTCAGCCAGGTGACGCGCCTCCGGGAAGCCGTCACGTACCAGCGAGCGTGCCTGCCGCACCGAGGTCTCGTTGGCTGCTCCCGCGTCCGAGGCAGCACCGAGCAGGTCGATGAGAGGACAGTGGGTGTCCGTCAGGGCCTGGGCGACGACGTCGAGCTCGCCGCCCACGAGGTCCGCACGCGCCCGGTACAGGGACAGGCGCTCAGCCAGGGAGGCCGCGCCCTCGTGCAGGGCCTGGGTCAGCTCGTGCAGGGCGCCGACGGCGTCGTTGGCGGCCAGCTCGTCCTCGCCGTCGAGCAGCTGGAGGGCGAAGAAACCGGCCGCGAGGTTGTGCAGGCGCAGCAGCGCGATGGCGAAGCGCACCGAGTCCGTGTCGCGCCTGAGCTCCTCGACCTGGCCGCCCAGGGGCCGCAGCTGCTCGAAGCACTCCAGGACCAAGGCGTCGACCTCCTGGTAGCGCTCACGCACCTCGTCCGCCTCCTGGCCCACGCCCAGGCGGTCGACGTCGTCCGCCGCCTGGCGCAGCTCGTCGCGCAGCTGTCCCAGGCGCGTGGACAGCGCACCGATCTCCTCCGCCCGCCGTCCCAGGAGGGCGACCAGGCGGGCGCACTCGTCGAGCAGGCCCACCAGCCCGCCCGTCGCGGCCTCGATGGCGTTCATCTGCGCCAGGACCGTGGCGACCGCGCCCTCGGCGTCGAGGCGCTCGGGGATGTCGACGCCGCTGGCCACCAGCGCGGTCACCTCGGCGGTCAGCGTCTGGCGGGTGAACTCGGCGGCGTCAGCGTAGCCCAGCGCCTGCAGCTCAGCCAGCAGCGCGGCCTCGCCCGCCGCCGCGACCTCGCGCGCGGGCGAGCCTGCCTGCGCCGAGGCCTGCTCGACCTCACGCACCCGGGCGTAGGCAGCCTCGACCTGGTCCCGCAGCTCAGTGAGCATCGGCAGGGTGCGCACGGACAGGTAGCCGTCCCCTGAGGGCACGATCGTGGCGAAGACGCGGTAGCAGCTGCCGTCTGAGGCCTTGTTCGTGATGTAGGCACTGGCCGCCTTGCCGTCCTGGATGGCGCCCCACACCGAGCGGAACAGGCCTGCCGGCATCGCCTCGTGGCGCACCACGTTGTGGGGCCTGCCCACCAGCGCCCCGCGCGGGTAGCCCGCCAGGCGCATGAAGGTCGAGTTGGCCCGGCGGATGCGACCTGCAGCGTCCGTGGTGGAGAAGAACAGCTCCTCAGCGGCGTAGGTGCGCTCGGTCCCTGCGGGGTTCAGGGCGGCAGTCTCAGTCATCACGGGCCTTCCGGTAGCAGGAGTGGGTCGTCCCGCGGGGCGCGTGCGACGTGGCGGCCGGAGCCTTGGCCGCACGGCATCCACCAGCAGCAGCGCCACGCAGGCGCCGTAGGACGTTGGACCTGTGGTCGAGGTTACTCGCACTCGGCTCGGTGTGCCGAGAATTGACGGGCGGAGGCTAGGCTCGTCCTCAAGCCAGCCCGATGACTCGCACCTGACCTCAGGGCCGCAGGAGGAGAGAAGCCATGACCGTCGAGATCGTCACCGAGTCCAGCCCCGAGGTCGTCGAGGCCATGGCGCACCTCCTCCCCCAGCTCTCGCGCTCCGCCGCGCCACTGACCGCGGAGCAGTGCGAGGCGCTCATCGCCCAGGAGGGCGTCTACCTCTTCGTCTTCCGCCCGGCCAGGCACGCCGAGGACGGGACCTACCCGATCCTGGGCATGCTGACGCTCGCCACCTTCACCATCCCCACCGGCCTGCGCGCCTGGGTGGAGGACGTCGTCGTCGACTCCCAGGCCCGGGGCCAGGGTGCCGGGCGAGCGCTGGTGGAGGCCGCCGTCGCCCACGCCGGCGAGCTGGGTGCACGCACCGTGGACCTGACTTCCCGACCCTCGCGCGAGGCGGCGAACCGTCTCTACCGCCGAGCCGGCTTCGAGCTGCGTGAGACCAACGTCTACCGCTTCACCGGCAAGTAGGCCTCCCGCCCGCCTCAGGCGGTCCGGACCCGACCGGCTGGGTACCCGGCTGGCCGGTCAGTGGCTGGCCAGCTCTCGCTCGACGACGTCAGCCAGCCCCTGCGTCAGCGCGCCACCCTCCTCCACAGCAGCCTGTCGGGCGTCCGCCGCGCCGTCAGCCATGGCGTAGGCACGGTCGGCAACGGCGAACATGGGGATGTCGTTCCAGGAGTCGCCCACCGCGACCGTCCGGGCCAGCGTGACCCCGCGCTCGGCCAGGACCTGGTGCAGGTGGAGCACCGCGGAGCCCTTGTCCTGGCCGGCAGGAACGAGGTCCAGGTACTGGATGGACCGGGGCACGGCGATCGCCCCGCCGCTGCGCCGCACCAGCTCCTCGGCCAGGGGCCCGGCGAGGGTGTCATCCGGCACGCGCACGGGCATCGAGGTCACCTGGAGCCGTCCCGCCTGCTCGGGAGGAAGGACGGTGTAGAAGCCGGAGGCGAAGCGGTTGAAGGAGTCATCGCGCCCTGCGAAGGGGTTGTGCAGGAGGTAGTCGCCCTCCAGCGTCGTGGCGACGACGGCGCAGTCCTGTCGCGCTGACAGGTACGCCACCGCCCTGTCCACCTCCTGGGGCGGGATCGTCTCGCTGCGCAGCACCTGGCCGTCAGCGTCCAGGAGGGTGGTCCCTGAGGCGCAGACGACGAAGTCAGGACGCAGCGCCACCTCAGCCGCGGCGGAGGCGTCGGCCACCGCCAGGCGCGCCAGCGAGACCGAGCGGCCCGTGGCCACGGCCAGGAGGTGTCCCTCCTCCTGCCAGCGCAGCAGGGCCCGCGCGTCACGAGGGTCGACGTCCCGCTCGCGTACGAGCGTGCCGTCCAGGTCGGTGACCAGCAGCATCGGGTGAGCGCTCACCGGCGGGCTCCCAGGTCGATCGGCCAGGTGCTCTCCCCCGCCTCCGGGCGGCCCAGGTGCAGAGGGATACCGGCCACGGGGCAACCAGCCAGGTCCGTGGAGAGCACCGTGCCCGGAGGCTGACCGGTGCCGGGAGCCCGCTCAGGCTGCCAGGGGGTTGCGGCGTGGTCTCGCATCACCATGGGCTTCTCACTCCTCGGGGACATTGCGGGTCAGCTCAGCAATCCAGGCTGCGGCCGAGGCGTCCGAGGGCATGCGCCAGTCCCCGCGCGGGGACAGCGAGCCGCCGGCCACCACCTTCGGGCCGTTGGGCAGGGTGGAACGCTTGAACTGGTTGGCGAAGAAACGGCGGAAGAAGAGCAGCTCCCAGCGGCGGATGGTCGCCAGGTCGTAGGAGACCTTGTCCTGCTCGGGCAGGCCTGCGGGCCACAGACCGGTCGAGGCGTCCGCCCAGGCCTTGTCCGCCAGGAAGGCGATCTTGGAGGGGCGTGCCCCGCGGCGCAGCACGTGCCACAGGGTGAAGTCCTGCAGCGCGTAGGGGCCGATCATGGCCTGTGTGGACTGGATCGGCTCGCCCTCAGTGGCTGGGACGAGCTCGGGGCTGATCTCGGTGTCCAGGATGGACAGCAGGACCTCTCCCGCCTCCTGGCTGAAGAGCTGCTCGCGGACCACCCAGCGGATGAGGTGCTGGATGAGGGTCTTGGGGATGCCTGCGTTGACGTTGTAGTGGCTCATCTGGTCTCCCACGCCAAAGGTGCACCATCCCAGGGCCAGCTCAGACAGGTCTCCGGTGCCCAGCACGATCCCGCCGCGCTGGTTGGCGATCCGGAAGAGGAAGTCAGTACGCAGGCCCGCCTGGACGTTCTCAAAGGTGACGTCGTAGACCTCCCGCCCTCGCTCACCGAGGCCGTAGGGGTGGCCCATCTCGGTCAGCATCTGGGTGGCGGTGGGGCGGATGTCAAGCTCCTCGACGTGGCAGCCCAGCGCCCGGGCTAGCGCCAGAGCGTTGGCCTTGGTGTGCTCAGAGGTGGCGAAGCCCGGCATCGTGATGGCGTGGATATGCTCACGGCCCAGCCCCAGGCGGTCCACCGCCCGGGCGGCGACGATGAGGGCGTGGGTGGAGTCCAGGCCACCGGAGACGCCGATGACGATCCTGGGCAGGCCGATGGCCTGCATACGCTGGACCAGGCCCGCGACCTGGATGTTGTAGGCCTCGTAGCAGTCCTGGGACAGCCGTGCAGGGTCGTCAGGCACAAAGGGGAAGCGGTCAACGGCGCGGCGCAGCCCGATATCGGTACGGGGGGCGTGCAGGCCCGTGACCCGGATCCGCCGGAAGGAGTCATCCGTGAGCAACGCGACACGGTTGTCCTCGAAGGTGCCCTGGCGCAGGCGCTCGGCGACCAGGGACTCCACGTCCACATCAACCACCGTGGCACACGGGCCGTCCGGGAAGCGCTCGGTGGAGCCCAGCAGCTCGCCGCACTCGTAGACGAAGGTCTGCCCGTCCCAGGACAGGTCCGTGGAGGACTCCCCCTGCCCGGCGGCGGCGTAGACGTAGGCGGCCAGGTTCCGGGCGGAGGAGGCCCGGGCCAGCAGCTCGCGGTCCTCCGCACGGCCGACGGTGATCGGCGAGCCCGAGACGTTGACCAGGACGCTGGCACCAGCCAGCGCGGCCAGCGAGGAGGGCGGGACCGGGACCCACATGTCCTCACAAACCTCGACGTGGAAGGTCAGGCCCGGTACGTCGGAGACCTCAAAGAGCAGGTCCGTGCCGAAGGGCACCCGTGCGCCGCGTGTAGCCGGATGATCCCCCACCCCTCCCAAGGTGGGCTGCGGGGCGGAGACGGCCTCGCCGTCGTCCCCCACCCCGGGCAGGTCGATGTGCCCGACGCCGATCTCGGCCCCAGAGGCGAAGTACCGCGCCTCGTAGAACTCGCGGTAGGTAGGCAGGTAGGACTTCGGTGCGACGCCGAGGACGCGGCCGCCCTGGATGACGACGGCGCAGTTGTACAACCGGGTCCCCACCCGCAGCGGGGCGCCGACCACCAGGACCGGCAGCAGCTCGGCGCTGGCGGCGCGGATCTCCTCGACGGCTTCCAGGACCGAGGTGAGCAGGACCTCGGAGAGGAAGAGGTCGTCCACGGAGTACCCGGTGAGCCCCAGCTCCGGGAAGGCGGCCAGGCAGACGCCCTCGCGGTCCAGCACACGCGCCTGCTCGATCACGGTGCGCGCGTTGGCCGCAGGGTCAGCCAGGTGGACGGGCACGGTCACGGCGGCCACACGTGCGAAACCCTGGTCGTAGGCAGAGCGGAAGACGAGTGTGGGCTCGAGGCTCCCGTCAGCCTCGGTCGTGGGGGCAGGTGGCTGGGAGGCGGTGGCCTGGTTGCTCGGCATACCCCGATCCTTCCACGAGGCGGGCCGGGCACGGCAGTCCTCACCCGGGTCCAGGCAGGCACGTCCTCTCATCACCTGGGCCTCGGGTACCGGTCACGTCCCAGACACCGTGCAGTGGGACAATCGCCGCATGTCTGCACCAGTGTCACCCGCTTTCCCCCCGCTGCGTCCCCCGTCCCCCGTCCCGGAGGGCTCACGCACGGTCTTCGCCCACCGCGGCGCGTCCGCGCTGGCCCCGGAGAACACGCTGGCGGCGTTTCGTCGCGCAGCCACTGAGGGCGCCCAGTGGATCGAGCTGGACGTGGACGTCATCAGCGACGGGACGGTGATCGTCATCCACGACTCACGCCTGGACCGTACGACGGACCGCTCCGGCTCCTACTACGACCTGACCGCCACGGACCTCTCGCAGATCGACGCCGGTTCCTGGTTCGAGGACCCCGTGGGCTCACGTCCCTACGCGGGGGAGAGCCTTCCAACGCTCCAGGCGGCTCTTGAGGTGGTCGCGCAGGCTGGAATCAACGTCAACGTCGAGCTCAAGTCCTGCGAGGCCGGTGCCGAGGCCTGCCGGAGGCTGGTCGACGGCGTGGCAGCGCTGCTGGACGCGCACATCGAGCAGGGCGGGAAGCAGGTCCTGGTCTCCTCCTTCAACCCGCTGCTGCTGGAGCGGATGCGGGTGCGGCGCGAGGGCACGGACCTGGCGCTGCTGACCGACAGCCACATGCTGGGTGACGACTGGCGCTCCTACACGGAGAACCTGGGTGCCGTGGCGGTCAACCCCGGTGACAAGGGGCTGGAGCGAGCCCGCGTAGAGGAGATCCGGTCCCTGGGGTACGGGGTCAACGTGTGGACGGTCAACACCCGCAAGCGGGCTGAGGAGCTCTTCTCCTGGGGCGTGAGCGGGATCTTCACCGACCAGGTCCATATCCTGGGGTCACTGGCCCGATCAAGGTAATTCTTACCTGTATCATAGGAATGTCGGAACGCTGCTGGCACGAGGGGATCAGGGACCCCGATGACCTGCCAGAGCGTTCGGAGATGACGCGTTTCAGGGACCGCGACTCCGAGGCCGACCGTGGCCCAGCGCTTGCGCTGGGCCACGCCCTTGTCTGTACGGCCTAGCCGCGTCGCGTCCGCCGCCGAGCCGCGCGGGGTACAGGCAGGCCCTTCAGCCGCGTCTTCTGCCGGCCGCGCGCCGCCACGAGGGTCCCCGGCACGTGGGGGCGCGTCTCGTCCTGCACGCTTCGTCCTCCGGCAAAACGGCGGGTGGCCCCGGGAGCGTGTGCTCCCGGGGCCACCCGTGAAGGCTCAGGACTAGCTGAGGCAGCTAGCCAGCCGCGTCAGGATCAGTCCTCCTCGGTGCGACGACGGCGCACCAGGACACCACCCAGACCAGCCAGGCCGGCGGCAACCACAGCGGTCAGGCCCGCAGCAGCACCGGTCTTCGCCAGCGACTTCTTCGCCGATACCTTCTTACCGGAGGTCGGCTTATCAGTCGGCTGTGCGGAATCCACGTTCGGCACAAGCGGGTCGGTTCCGTTCTTGACCTCGTCACCGTCGCTGATGCCGTCGCCATCGGTGTCGGCCTTGTTCGGGTCAGTCGGAGCGGGTTTGCCCTCTCCGTCCGTCCGGTGAACCTCGTCACCGTCGCTCAGACCGTCACCGTCAGTGTCGGCCTTGTTCGGGTCAGTGGGCTTTCCGTCATAACTGTTGCCCTTGCCAGAGACCTCGTCACCGTCGCTGATGCCGTCACCATCGGTGTCAGGGTTGAGCGGGTCGGTCGGGTCGCCCTTACCGTCACCGTCGTTGTCGAACGGGTTGTGGTCCCCGCCGTTGACCTCCTGACCGTCGGTCAGGCCGTCACCGTCGGTGTCGGGGTTCTTCGGGTCAGTCCCGAGCTCCTTCTCCTTGCCGTCGGTCAGGCCGTCACCATCGGTGTCAGGGTTGTTCGGGTCGGTACCGTTCTTCACCTCGTCACCGTCGTTGACTCCATCACCGTCAGAATCAGCCTTGGTCGGGTCAGTCGGGTCGCCCTTACCGTCACCGTCCCAGTCCTTGTTCTTCTCACCGGAGACTTCGTCGCCATCGTTGATGCCATCGCCATCGGTGTCGGGGTTCTTCGGGTCAGTCCCGAGCTCCTTCTCCTCACCGTCGCTCAAGCCGTCACCATCAGTGTCAGGGTTAAGCGGATCGGTACCGTCCTTCTTCTCCTGACCATCGTTGACGCCATCGCCATCGGTGTCGGGGTTCTTCGGGTCGGTGCCGTCCTTCTTCTCCTGCTCGTCCGTGACGCCGTCGTTGTCGTCGTCATCGTCGGTCTCGTCCGGGATGCCGTCGTTATCGGTGTCGAGCTTGATCACGGCGTTGACGGAGTCGTTGATCGCGCCGGAGCCGTCCGGGTAGGTGACCTTGACAGGAACCGTCACGGACTCAGCGTCCGCACCGTCCTTGCCGGCCGGGGCGACGGTCACCGTCAGGACACCGGTGCTCGGGTCGACCAAGATGGTGTAGCCCTTCGGAGCCTCGAAGCTCCGGTCGATCTCGAAGCGGGTGCCCTCCGGGTACTCGTCACCCTCGTTGGTCGGCGTGACCGTGGTGGTCTTGCCGGCCGGGGCGACGGTCTCGGGGTACGCGGGCTTCGGGTCGAGCGTCGCCGGGTGCTCCGGGTCCTCGACCGTGACGGTCACCTTCGTGGTGTCCTTGGAGCCGTCCGGGTACGTCACCGTGATCGTCGACTCAATCGTGTCACCAGGAGTGGCGTCATCAGGAACCGTCACCGTGACCTTGCCGGTCTTCTCATCAACAGAGACCTTCGGGTCATCAGAGGTGAACTTCGTCCCCTCAGGCAGGTCCTTGTCACCAGTCTGCTCGACCGTCACCGTCTCACCCGGCTTACCAGAACCAGGCTTGTACGACGGATCATTCTGATCAGCATCAGTCTGATCAGGTGCGGTAACCGTGACGGTCACCTTCGTGGTGTCCTTGGAGCCGTCCGGGTACGTCACCGTGATCGTCGACTCAATCGTGTCACCAGGAGTGGCGTCATCAGGAACCGTCACCGTGACCTTGCCGGTCTTCTCATCAACAGAGACCTTCGGGTCATCAGAGGTGAACTTCGTCCCCTCAGGCAGGTCCTTGTCACCAGTCTGCTCGACCGTCACCGTCTCACCCGGCTTACCAGAACCAGGCTTGTACGACGGATCATTCTGATCAGCATCAGTCTGATCAGGTGCGGTAACCGTGACGGTCACCTTCGTGGTGTCCTTGGAGCCGTCCGGGTACGTCACCGTGATCGTCGACTCAATCGTGTCACCAGGAGTGGCGTCATCAGGAACCGTCACCGTGACCTTGCCGGTCTTCTCATCAACAGAGACCTTCGGGTCATCAGAGGTGAACTTCGTCCCCTCAGGCAGGTCCTTGTCACCAGTCTGCTCGACCGTCACCGTCTCACCCGGCTTACCAGAACCAGGCTTGTACGACGGATCATTCTGATCAGCATCAGTCGGCGCGACGAGATCGACGAAAAGGTTCGGGGTGCTACCGGTAATGGTCACAGTGCCGCCATCGATCAGGTCGCTCGTCTTCGGGTTAACGGAGTATCCAGAACCCTCAGCGATACCGGAGATACCGACCTCGTACTCACCCTCGGGGAAAACTGCTCGACCAAAGTTCTGGACGAGCGGGAAGTCCTTCGTACCTACCCAGGTTGAGTTCTTGCCCGAGGTGAAGACGGTTCCAGCTGGAACCTTGATCTCGTTGCCGATCGAATCGGTGTAGACCATGTCGGTCTTGGCCGTCAGCGTGACAACGAGGTCCCGAAGCCCCTCAGGAAGCTCCGCGCCATTGTCGCTGTTGTTGCCGTTGGAGTTGACGGCAACGCCATCGATCTTGACGCCGTGCGTCACATACTGGGTCCTAGCCGTCACCGCTCCGTCATCAGGACCGTCGCCGGTCGTATCGTCATTGTCGGTTTTGCCGTCGTTGTTCTTATCAGAATCCGTTGCGTCAGGAATACCGTCCTTGTCAGTGTCCTTGAGAACAATGAAAGAATCGGCTGCCACGATGTTGTCGCCCGCCACGAGACGTGCCGTGATGACGGTCTTGTCTTTCACCTCATCGGGCACCGTGAACGTGCACGCATTCGCCTCGGTCAGAGTCTTCAGCCCAGCTCCGTCACCATCACACGTGGCGAGGACCTGACCATTGGAGTCAACCCACTCAATCTTGTTGTAGAGCGGAGACAGCGTCCGTCCCGTGACGTTTAGCTTCGCTGTGTCCCCATTGGTCGCCGGGTTATCCGTGACGTCGTAGTTCGTCACGTCCAGGTTCACCTGTGTGCTAGGAACGAGGGCGAAGTTGACGTTGAACCAGGAGCTAATGAGAGCGCTGGGGGCAGTCTGCGGAGTCCACGACAGGTTGTCGTTCGGCTCGCGGAAGAGCGGACTCGTGTACGAGGAGTACCCCTGGACGATCTCCCCCGCCGGGTTCATGACAAAACCATAGAGGTAGTTATGGTTATAGGTACCCTCAGGGAAATTGAGCTTGTAATTACCCTCTGCGTCCGTCGTCGTGTAGACGGTGGCTGAGATGTACTCCGGGTGGTCAGTCAGGAGCTTCTTAGCGGCGTCGGCCTGCTCGGAAACCGGAAGCGAAGCAACTTCCGCCTCGTAGGCTACGGCTCCCTCAGAGGTGAGTGCCGAGAAGACCACCTTGTAGCCAACAGCCGCAGGATCCTTGGGGTTGTTGTTCGGCCCTGTTGCTGAGTTGGCGTAGTCACCTGCGCCGGTCTCCAACCAGACAGTGCCTTCAATAGCCCGGTTACCGGTCAAGCCCCCGGTCCAGGTGCCATCCGTCCACTCGTCGGTCGGACGAGTCATGTAGCCACCGGTGTCCTCGACATACATGTAGACACCAGTCTTCTGCATGTTCGTGCCGATGAGCGGGAACTGACCCAGGTTGGAACCCGTCACAGAGTTAACATAGGAACCCGGGAAGAAGCCGCCAGCCTGCCGGAACATCGTGGCAGTATTACCTTGAGCGGTCTTGAAGTCCTGGATCCACAGCCGATAGTACTGTCCATCTTTGGCCGTATAGGTGTGGCTCTTCCCAGCAGCATCCTTCCACGGCGTGCGCAGGTCAAAGGCATAGGAGCCGGTGGGATCACCATCACCGTTGGTATCCACGTTGTCATGAGTCACGGTCTTATAGATGGGGGAAACGGACCCGTCAGCATCCATCCATTGCATATAGACGACCGTTCCCTCAGGAACAGCGGTCAGACCGTTGGAAAATGATGCAGGCGTTCCCTCGTCAACGATCCATGCACCACCAGAGAGCACAGACTTGGCGTTCGTGGCGTCAGTGCCACTCGAGATGTAGCCATTCGCGATCGCGTCGGCCTCGATCACACGGGCGTTAGTTTCGTCGACCGTAGGAGGCGTTACCGCCGCCGCAGCCGTTGGAGGGTCGATCAGCGCGGGGAGCGCGACACTAGTGCCGGCCGCCAAGGACAGGGCTAGAGCAACCCCCCCCCCCGACCGCTGCGAAGGACTTGCCACGGCGCAGCAGAAGCGTTGGCTGCGGCAGAGCAGAAAAGGAAGTTCTCATTCGATCAACCATTCGTGTTCGGGAAGGGAATGCAGGTCAGACTACGAGCCGCAGTCAACCGTTGGGACGAGTCACCTCATTCACCTGCCGCAGCAGGGATGCTACGGCTAGCTAGAAGGGTAGCTTATCGACGCCAAACATGAGACCTTCAGCCCACGTTGTGACACAAGCCTCATAGAAATCCCTGTAATTCCAACGATGAAGCACCCCCCCCCGCTTTCCCCCGCCTAGGACCTCGTTCCTGATCTCCCCCTCCATCGCTCCTTGAGCCCATCAACGTACAGCTGGATCTCCTCCACCATCCGCGTAGCCAGGGCCCTGCTCGCCGCACTGCCCGCCGTCGTCGAGCACAGCCACTGGATCTGCAGGCCATCGCTGAGCGCAGTCAGGGTCCGGGCGATCAGCAGCGACGGCGCGTCTGGCCGCACCAGTCCCCGTTCCTTCCCCAGCTCAAACGCCTTCTCAATGCTTGTCACCGAGGCCTCCAGGTGCCCGGCGAACCAGGCGTGGGCGGGATGGTCGGTATCCATGACCGACGCCGCCGTCGCCGTGTAGATCGCCACCAGCTCACGGTGACGGGTGTTGTGCTCCACGAGCCGTACGAAGGCGTCCAGCACCTTCCACGGGTCACCTGAGTCCACGGCACCGAGGAAGGCCTCGTTGCTCTCCTCGTCGCGCCGCTCCAGCACCCGGGTGAACAGCTCCTCCTTGGAGGAGAAGTGGTGCAGCAGCCCCGCCTTCGAGATCTGCGCCGCCTCCGCGATGTCCGCCAGCGAGGTGCCGGCGTAGCCGTGCGCCCCGAACAGCCGTACCGCCTCGGCCAGCACCCGCTCACGCTTGTCCTCGCTGCCCGCCGGCGGCCGTCCTGGCCCTCGACGTCGAGGCTGGGAGGCAGAGACGGGACCTGAGGACTGCGAGGCTGTCATGACAGCATTGTCCCATCTCACCCGGCAGCCCCTCTGTGAGCACGCCCTGCGCGCCGCCCCGACACCTGGCCTCGACGCACCGGCGCCGCCCACCGGCCAGCAGGGAGGGGCTGGCCGGTCAGCGACCAGCCAGCCCCTCCCTGCCCACAGCGGTACGGACTGCTACGGACCGGGGACCCGGCTTCGCCATCGTCGCTCAGGCCCTGACAGGCGCCGTCACACGGCGCTGGCCGCGCTCGGGGCCCAGGCCTCGCCACGGGCCGAGAGCACGAGCCCGGCCGAGGCACCCTCGGGACTGACGTCCACGACGACCTCCTGGCCGTCAAGCACCTGGCCCCCCAGGATCATGCGAGCCAGCTGGTCGCCGATCTCGCGCTGGACCAGGCGACGCAGCGGGCGCGCCCCGTAGGCAGGGTCGTAGCCCTCGTCCGCCAGCCAGGAGCGTGCCGCGTCAGTGACGGTGAGCGTGAGGCGGTGGTCCGCCAGGCGCCCCTGCATCTTGTCCAGCTGGATCTGGACGATGCGGCCCAGCTCCTCCTTGCTCAGCGCGTCGAAGATGAGGATGTCATCCAGGCGGTTCAGGAACTCCGGCTTGAAGGAGGCACGCACCTGGGTCATCACCTCGTGCTCCTTCTCCTGCGGGCTCATGATCGGGTCAATGAGGAACTGCGAGCCCAGGTTGGAGGTGAGCACCAGGATGACGTTACGGAAGTCCACCGTGCGGCCCTGGCCGTCCGTAAGGCGTCCGTCGTCGAGGACCTGCAGGAGGATGTCGAAGACCTCAGGGTGGGCCTTCTCCACCTCGTCCAGCAGCACCACCGAGTAGGGACGACGCCGCACGGCCTCGGTCAGCTGGCCGCCCTCCTCGTAGCCCACGTACCCCGGAGGGGCTCCGACCAGACGCGCCACCGAGTGCTTCTCGGAGTACTCCGACATGTCGATACGCACCATGGCGCGCTCGTCGTCGAAGAGGAAGTCCGCCAGAGACTTGGCCAGCTCGGTCTTGCCCACGCCCGTGGGGCCCAGGAAGAGGAAGGAGCCGGTCGGGCGGTCCGGGTCGGCCACGCCGGCGCGCGAACGACGCACCGCATCGGCCACAGCCGCCACCGCCTTCCTCTGGCCGATGAGGCGCTCACCGATGACCTGCTCCATCTGCAGGAGCTTGGCCTGCTCACCCTGCATCAGCTTGCCGACCGGGATCCCGGTCCACGAGCCGACCACCTCAGCGATCTCCAGCGGGCCGACCTTCTCGGCGATCATCGGCTCGTTGGCAGCGCGCTCCACGCCGTCCGGGCCGACCACCGTCTCGGCCGCGGCCTCGGAGGCCTCGACGTCACGGATCTGCTTCTCCAGGGCCGGCATCTCGCCGTAGCGCAGACGCCCGGCCTCCTCGAAGTCACCGTTGCGCTCGGCCAGGTCAGCCTTGGTGCGCAGCTCATCGAGGTGGGCCCGCAGCTCACCGACGCGGTTGTGCCCCGCCTTCTCCGCCTCCCAACGGGCGTTGAGGGAAGTGAGCCTCTCCGTGGCATCAGCCAGCTCAGCCCGCAGCTTCTCCAGGCGCTCGAGGGAGGCCGGGTCGCTCTCACCCGGCTCCTCCAAGGAGTCAGCCAGGTAGGACTCCTCCATGGTCATGCGGTCCACGCGTCGACGCAGCTCGTCAATCTCCACCGGCGAGGAGTCCAGCTCCATACGCAGGCGCGAGGCCGCCTCATCGATCAGGTCGATCGCCTTGTCCGGCAGCTGCCGGGCGGTGATGTAACGGTCGGAGAGCTGGGCAGCAGCCACCAGGGCACCGTCGGAGATCGTCACCTGGTGGTGCGCCTCGTACTTGGGGGCGATGCCACGCAGGATGGCGACCGTGTCCGCCACCGAGGGCTCGCCGACGAAGACCTGCTGGAAACGACGCTCCAGCGCCGGGTCCTTCTCGATCCGCTCGCGGTACTCGTCCAGGGTGGTGGCGCCGACCAGCCGGAGCTCACCACGCGCCAGCATGGGCTTGAGCATGTTGCCCGCGTCCATGGCGCCCTCGGAGCCACCCCCGGCACCGACCACCGTGTGGAGCTCGTCGATGAAGGTGACGACCTCGCCGTCGGAGTCCTTGATCTCCTGCAGGACGGCCTTGAGCCGCTCCTCGAACTCACCGCGGTACTTCGCTCCCGCCACCATGCCGGCCAGGTCCAGCGCGATGAGGCGCTTGCCGCGCAGCGAGGTGGGGACGTCCCCGGCGACGATGCGCTGGGCCAGGCCCTCGACAACCGCCGTCTTGCCCACACCCGGCTCACCGATCAGCACCGGGTTGTTCTTGGTGCGCCGGGAGAGGACCTGGACCACGCGGCGGATCTCGGAGTCGCGGCCGATCACCGGATCGAGCTTGCCCTCGCGGGCGGCCTCGGTCAGGTCCGTGCCGTACTTCTCCAGGGTCTTGTAGGTGCCCTCGGGGTTGGGCGAGGTGACGCGGGCGCTGCCGCGGACCTTGGGCAGAGCGTCACGGAGGGCGGCGGCCGTGGCGCCAGCCTCGGCGAGGATGCGGGCGACTGGATCGTTGGACGGGCTGCCTGAGGCCAGAGCGATGAGCAGGTGCTCGGTCGAGATGTACTCGTCCTTGAGGTGCCTGGCCTCGGTCGAGGCGGCCTCCAGCGCCGCGAGCAGGGCGCGCGAGGGCTGGGGCTGGCTGACCGAGGAGCCGGACGAGGCCGGCAGCTGAGCTAGCACGCGGCGGACCTGCTGGCCCACGGTGGTGCGGATGGTGGCTGCCTGGGAAGAGTCGGGGGCGACAGCGGCGAGCAGGCCGAGTGCGACGCCGTCCTCCTGCCCCAGGAGCTCATTGAGCAGGTGCGCGGTGTCGACCTGCGGGTTGCCGGCGGCCGCGGCGGCCTGCATGGCACCGCTGATGGCCTCCTGTGATCGGGTGGTGTAGTTCGTGTCCATATGTGGATCTCCTTCACGTTGATCAGGCTCGCGGGTCCTGGCGAGGGAGCCGGGCTGGGTTTCCGCGTGCCGTCGGCAGCCGCTGCGTGGTGGCAGCGCCGTCGACCGGTGGCGGTGAGGTCCCGGTCCCCAGTGGGGTCTCGCGGGTCTCCGATCAGTCCAACCGAAGCAAGGTTGAGTCTATTCCACTCAACTTCATGTTCTCTCCTGGAGCGGGCGTGACGTCCTCCGTTCCCGTGGGTGCCACCCAGGCCTTCTCTGCTCCCTCGACGTGCGCGTGATGCCGCCAGCGCTGAGGCGCCATCTACGCCTCCACCGTTTGCCTCCATGTGTTCGCGGTGCCGCCGCCCCGCATACATGAGTCGACCTGAGCCACACTGGGGATGGTGCAGCACAGGACGCGATCGACCACCAATGCTTCCACCGACCACCATTGCCCGGGCCGACCACGGTATTCACGCAATTTACACGGTCGGTCCAGGCATTAGTGGTCGGTACAGGCACAGGTAATTCTGCCGCAAGGTCAATGCGTTGGCCGGACACCCGCATCCGCGAGAAGCTGGAGCATATGCTGGCTGCCCCATATGTCGCCCCACATCCACCGAACCAGCCGCATCCCCGTGGTCTGCTCGATCGCAATCTCTCGCCGTCGCTCCCGTTCGATCACATCCTCGATCTTTCCTCTCGACAGCTCCCGGCCATACTTCACCCTCCCGTCGAACTCGCCGATCACGCCAAGCTCGGGCCAGATGAAGTCCACCCGACCGAGGAACGCTCCCCGCTCATCAACCACCTTGTGCTGAAGCTCAGGCAGTGGCAGATGGTTCTCAATCATCACCGCCCGACTCAGACTCTCCCCCGGAGACTCTGACTGCGGATCTGCCAGTTCAATCCACCGGCGCGCAGGGCCGTTGCCCCTGGTACCGGGATGGCGGTCAATGAGTTCCAGCAGGTGCTCCTTCGTGACCCATCCCTGCCTCAACGCATGGTCCAGGCTGGTCAGGTTCGAGGCGAGGCAGCGGCGTCGACCCAGATCAACAAGGGTCTGGGCAACACTGGCTATCGGCAGGCCATCTTTCTCGGTCACCTCATAGTCATCAGGGGCAGGCAAGGTGCGCGTCGCCGTCGTCCGCCTCCCACCCGTGCGCCCGACTCTGACCAACTGAACCCGCTCAGGAAGAGGACCGATCAACGGGATGCCGTAGACGACGGCGGCTGACTCCCGCGCGAGCACCGCACCAGGGCGGAGACGACCGGTTAGATGCAGAGCACATACGCGCACACGATGCTGTTGGCTGCCGTTCAACTCCCGAAAATCAACTCGCCGCACATACGCCCCCTGGCACAGGCGCATCAGGTCAGCAGTGCCCTCGCGAGCCGATTGCGCCAGAGCATAACGGCTCAGGCCATTGTCCAAGAGCTCTCGAGTCAGCTCAATTGAGATCGGTGTACTCACCATGCTCCAAGCGTGACGGTTAAGGCTCCTATCCCGCTCGCCCCCTGTGGACAGACCCTTCCGAGGGTGTCGCGAGGGCGACCTGTGGAGCCCGGGCAATGGCCTGTCGGTCCCATCACCTGGTTCATCACGGGGCCGTCCCCACGGACCACCAAAACCTCCACAGACCACCCACGCCTGGGCCGACCACTATATTCACGCGAATACCGCAGTCGGCCCAGGCATACGTGGTCGATCCGGGCGTTGGCGGTCGGCTGGGACACTGCTCCTCCCTGAGGCGGAGGCTCCCACCCACGGCCGCCTCATCCCTCGGCACGAGGACAGCGCATCAGCGTGCCGATAGCCTGCCTGTCGTCATACGCAGGCACCAGCTGCCAACGCCTCATAAGAGCACCTCACGAGCCCGCAGGGACCGCATATCAGCACCCCGTCAAGGCCCAGACGCTCGCCAGTCTGCCACTGACCGGCAATCGGAGCGCGACCTCAAGCCGCCCACGGCAGCCGATGATCGACCACTGGAGAAGGAAAAGATGAGCCCTGCCCGCCACAAACCCCCACTGGCCTGCAGGCTGCTGCCCACAGGCCTGTACATCGCGGCTGCCCTGGCGATCATCGAGACCGTCCTCGGCTCCGTCTCCTGGGTGGATCGCCCTCTCGACATCATCTTCACCTGGCTCATCCCCCTGCCGATCATCGACTGGTTCTCCGCCATCGTCACGATCCTGCTCGCTGCCGGACTAGGACGACGCAAGCGCCTGGCCTGGATCGTCACCACGGTCATCGCCACCGTCCTCCTCGCCCTCTACGCACTGCTCCTTGTCTTCGCGCTGACCGTCCCTGACTCCGTCTCTCTTGAACCGAGCTCCGCACTCTCAGCCCACTACACGGTGCCCACGTGGCTCCTGTGCGCGTTGACCGTTAATGTCCTCATCCTCCTCATCATCCTGGCCGCACTACTGCGCCACCGCCGCTACTACACGGTGCGCTCCCAGCCTGGTGACTACAAGCGCGCACTGAGCGTCTTCATCCTCGGCTCCACCGCAGTCGCTGTCATCGGCATCAACGTGGTCTTCATCTTGAACGGGGTCGGCCTCCACCAGGTCCTGCGTCTCTTCACCGGCCGCCACGATCCCGACTGGCTCTTTAGCGCCATGGGTCTGGGCTGGGCCCTGTGCGCGCTGGCCGCACTGTGGCTCATGATGCAGGCCCAGCACAAAGCCACCCAGATCAGTGCCGAGGAGGAGAGGCGCATCCGCTCACTACTCGCGGACAGCCCCACCGACTCCTTGGGTTACTTCGCCACTCGCCGAGACAAATCGGCGATCTTCACCGAGCATGGCGGCGTCGTCTACCGCTCGGCGATGGGCGTCGCCCTAGCCTCCGGCGACCCCCTCGGGGATCCCTCGGTATGGCCTGCCGCCGCCCGCTCCTTCGTGGCCCACGCCTCCGACTACGGCCTGGCGCCAGCCGTCATCGGCGCCTCGGAGGCCGGCGCCCGGGCCTACGTCCGGGCAGGGCTCAAGGCCATGCGCATCGGTGACGAGGCGATCTTGCGTCCCGCGTCCTTCCGACTGGCGGAGCTGCCCGAGGTACGCCGCGCGGCACGGCACGTCACCAGCCTGGGCTACACCGTCCGTATCCGACGCCACCGCCAGATCCCGGCTGAGGAGCTCGCGCACCTGACCTTCCTGGCCGATCAGTGGCTTGGCGGCGCGTCGGAGCGCGGCTTCTCCATGGCCTTGTCCCGCCTGGGCGACCCCTCCGACGGCCAGTGCGTCATGGTCGAGGCGCTTTTCCCCGACGGCGACGAGCGCGGCGAGGTCGCTGCCTTGCTCTCCTTCGTACCCTGGGGCGCCGACGGTCTGAGCCTGGACGTCATGCGCCGCCACCCCTTGGCTGACAACGGTGTCACCGAGCTCATGGTCTCCTCACTCATGGCCGCCGGCTCCGAGCTGTCCATCCACCAGGTCTCACTCAACTTCGTCGTCTTCCGTTCCGCCTTCGAGCAGGGGGCGAAGATTGGCGCCAGTGCCGTACTCAGCCTGTGGCGCAAGATCCTGCTCTTCGCCTCACGCTGGTGGCAGTTGGAGTCGCTCTACCGCTCCAACCAGAAGTACAGCCCCGACTGGTTCCCACGCCTGATCTGCTACGCCGACGCCGGGGACCTGCCTCGTGCCTCCCTGGCCATGGGCGTGGCTGAGGGCTTCGTCAGCCTCCCGGCCGGCCTGGGAGGAGACACAGGTGCGCAGCCGCGCCGCAGCGACGTGGACTCCGAGCGTTTGCTCACTGTCACTGCCGGAGCCGTAGGGCACCGCCGCCCACCACGCGTGCCCACCGAGGTCCGTGAGCGCCTGGCGGCCCGCACGCGCATGCTGTCCGACGGCGTCGACCCCTATCCTGCCTCGGTCACCGTAACGGCCAGTTGTGCCGCCGCGCTCGCAGCCTGCGCAGAGCAGCCCGCCGTCGGCACCATACCCGACGACGACGCCCCGGCCTCCCGGCCCAGCCCACCGATGACGGTGGCTGGTCGGGTCATGTCACTGCGTGACCATGGCGGGGTCATCTTCGCCTCTGTGCGTGACTGGAGCGCCGACCTCCAGCTCCTCATTGACGCCGCCGGTACTGGTCAGGAGCCCCTGAACTCCTTCCGCCGCCTGGTGCGCATCGGGGACCAGGTAGCCATCACCGGGCGTCCTGGAGCCTCGCGCAATGGCACACCCAGTCTCCTAGTCTCCTCCTGGACCATGACCTCCAAGGCCCTGCGTCCGCTTCCGGACAAGCACCGTGGCCTACAGGACCCGGAGACCCGGGTACGCCAGCGCCATCTGGCCCTTATCACCTCACCCCGTGACCGCCAGATGCTCATGGCTCGCTCCCACGCCATCCAGGCCGTGCGCTCCACGCTGCTAGACCGCGGCTACCTGGAGGTGGAGACCCCGATGCTCCACCCGGTCCACGGCGGGGCCAATGCGCGTCCTTTCCGCACCCATATCAATGCCTACGACCTCGACCTCTACCTACGTATCGCTCCCGAGCTCTATCTCAAGCGGCTCATGGTGGCCGGGGCTGACCGCGTCTTCGAGATCGGCCGCTCTTTCCGCAACGAGGGTGCCGATGCCACCCACAACCCGGAGTTCACGATGCTCGAGGCCTACCAGTCCTACGCCGACTACACCGTGATGAAGGAGGTCGTCCAGGATCTGACCGTCCGTGCCGCAAAGGCGGCGTTGGGGACCACGCTCATCCACGGCACCGTGGGCGGGGTTGAGCATGAGATCGATCTGGCTGCCCCCTGGCGCACGGTGAGCGTGTGCGACGCCGTGGCCGAGCACCTGGGCGAGCCGGTGGATGTGGGCACGCCGCTGGAGACGCTCCGGGCCTTTGCTGACCGCCTGGGTCTGGCTTATGCCCCCTCCTGGGGCTGGGGCACGATGGTCCAGCACCTCTATGAGCACCTGGCTGAGGGGACGACGGCGCAGCCCACCTTCTTCACTGACTTCCCCGCCGAGACCTCACCGCTGACGCGCCCGCACCGCAGCCTGCCGCGGCTCGCCGAGCGCTGGGATCTCATCATCTTTGGCTCAGAGGTAGGCACTGCCTACTCCGAGCTGGTGGACCCCGTCCTCCAGCGCGAGCGGTTGACGGCGCAGTCGTTGGCGGCCGCTGGTGGGGACGCGGAGGCGATGGAGCTCGACGAGGCCTTCCTCCAGGCCCTGGAGCAGGGGATGCCCCCAACCGGAGGCCTGGGCGTGGGGCTGGACCGCCTCGTCATGATGCTGACCGGTACCTCGATCCGCGAGACCATCACCTTCCCGCTGGTCAGGCCGGGCCAGTGAGCGAGTCATGGTCCGGCACCGGGCCCACTGAGCCCACTCCGCCCGCCAACCCCACTGAGACCTCTGGACCCGCTGAGTCTTCTCAACCGCCCAACCCGCACGGTCTGCGGCGTCCTAGGCGGCTTCAGGCACGCATGCTCGCCATCGGCGTGATCCTGGCCTACAACACGTGGCTGGCCTGGCCACTGAACGGCAACCCCCGGGCGATGACCGGGTACCTGTCCGAGCTCGCCGCCTCTGACCAACCTTATTTCTGGTTCTTCCGTGGCGGGGATCTGGTCAGCGCGCTGCTCTTCGCCGTCGTCGCCTGGAGTGGTCAATGGGCCTGGTGGCCCTGGCTCGGACGCTGGGCACCCCGTACAGCCGGCGCCCTGGGGGTGGCGTCCGTGTCCACCGCCCTGGACTGTGTGGCTGCCCTGCCCTGCGCCGAGAGCCACGATGCGGTGTGCAAGGCGACGCCGAGCCTGGCCCGGGATCTGCATGCGGTGACCTCGACGTGCGTCGGTCTGGCCTTCCTAGCGACCTTTCTCCTGGTGCTGGCCGCTCTTGTGGAGAGCGGAGGTTGGTCGCGCACCGCCCTGGTGGTCGCGGGCGTCGGCGCCGCGTGTGGACTGCTCATGCTCACCAGCGCCATCGCTCCCTGGGTTGCACTGGGCACCCATGGGGTGGTGCAGGCCATCCAGGTCTTTCTGTGCTCGGCGTGGGTGGCGTGGCTGGCCTGGCAACTGGATGATGGGTCCCTATGAGCCAGTGCTGGGCAATCTGGAAAGCTGAGGAGCACATCCTCAGGTATCGCCGTCCTGCGCAGTGCGATGGCGTGGCGTCGCCAGTGGGGTCTGAGCGTCCCGCACCTGTGCTGTTGCTCAACGGTGCGGGCCTGGTCTCCGGCGGGTGGCGGAGGGTCTGGCAGGCGCTACCAGAGCGTGAGATCGTCACCGTTGACCGCCCCGGCTACCACGGCACCATCCGGCACGATCTACCTACGCTGCCGGGCGAGGTCCGGGTGCTCACGACGGCCCTGGACCGGCTCGCTCTGGGCCCGGTGACGGTCGTGGCCCACTCGATGGCTGCCTTCCAGGCCGAGGTCCTGGCACGCCTACGCCCGGGACTCGTCCACGGCGTCGTCCTGGTTGACCCCTCGTTGCTGGTCTCCTCCAACCGACGGCCCGGGTTGACCGGTCCCCTGTGGCAGGCAGCCCGTCACGGGCTGTCGCTGCGGCCGGTACGCCACCTGGCGCGGAGGGGATTTCAGGCTGGCCTGCGCGCCCAGACCCATCGCCCTCACGAGGTGGTGGCAGAGGAGTGGGCGGGTGCGTGGGACTCGCGTGCCGCACTGGCGGCCGGAGCCGGTGAGTGGCTGTCCTACGGTCAGCAGGCTGACGACCTGGACCGGTTGCGTCGGCGCCAGGATGCTCCTGCGGCAACCTGCGCCGTCGTCCTCCAGGCCCCGCCTTATGCGAGCAGGGCGCAGAAGGAGGCGCTACGCCAGGCCTTCGTCCACGTCACGTTGCACGAGGTGCCGGACTCACGCCACCTCATGATGCTGGACGCGCCCGCACAGATCGTGGCGGCGATCAGACAGATCGACCGGGGGCCAATCATGGAGGAATGCCCTTGAGTGCGCGCCTGCGGGCTACATGCTCACAGGCGGGGCTATCCGCTCGCCAAGCGGGCGGCCCCGTGGTGGACTTCCCCCATGACGACGACGCCGCACCAGCCCGCCCAGGCAGAGGCCTCCGCCGGGGCAGCCGCCTCCTCGCCCGCCCCTTGCCTGCCGGAGGTCCCCGCCTGGCTCGACGAGGTCGAGGGTGAGCAGGCCCTGGCGTGGGTCGATGTGCGTAACAACACCACCCGCGCCGTCTACGAGACTGACCCCATCTTCGAGCAGCTGCGCGAGGGCATTGAGGAGATCCTCGACTCCACCGACAAGATCCCTGGTGTTAGCCTGGCTGCCGGTTACCTCTATAACTTCTGGACTGACGCTGAGCATCCTCGCGGTCTGTGGCGTCGCACGACCTGGGACTCCTACCGTGCCGGCGGCCCGCAGGCAGGTGGCACCACCCAGTGGGAGATCCTGCTGGACCTGGACGCGCTGGGACAGGCCGAGGGCGTGACCTGGGTGTGGCACGGCGCCAGCGTCCTGCGCACAGGTCCCCTGGCCGGCCACCGCGCGCTCATTGACCTGTCCGACGGCGGCTCAGACACCGACGTCACACGCGAGCTCGACCTGGACACCTTGACCTTCATCGACCCCGCGGACGGCGGCTTCTACCGCTCCTCCTCCAAGGGCTCGATGACCTGGGCGGACGACGAGGGCCAGAGCGTACTCGTGACCGCCGACTGGGGACCGGGCAGCCTGACGACCTCCGGCTACCCCCGCCAGGTGCGCCGGGCGCGCCGGGGTCAGGACCTGGCCGAGGCCGAGGTCCTGCTCTGCGTCCCGCCCACCTCCATGGTGGCCGGCGCCGCCCGCGACCGTCAGGGACGCACGTGGCTGAGCGAGCAGATAACCTTCTACACCTCTCGCACCTGGCTGCTGCCCGACGACGCAACCAGGTTCGCGGCCGAGGAGGCGTCTAGGACGCCCGACGGCGCCTCGACCGTCAGCGCCGAGGGCGCCCGCCTCATCGAGGTCCCCGAGTCAGCCGAGGTCTCGGCAGCGTGGGACTACCTGCTCATCCACCTGCGCGAGCCCTGGACCACCCCGGAGCAGACCTACCCGACCGGCAGCCTGCTGGCCGCGCCGCTAGCCGCCTGGCTCGACGGCGACCGCCACCTGACCACGCTGTTCACGCCGACCGCCTCCGCCTTCCTCCAGGGCTGGACACACACCGCCCACCACCTGGTCCTGTCCCTGCTCGACGACGTCGTCGCCTCCCTCCAGGTGCTCACTCCCCCACAGCCGGGCGCAGCGACAGACGGGCCGTGGGACCGGCAGGACCTGGACCCCACCGCCCTCACGCCCTCGACGCCGGCGCCTGCCCCGGACGGTGCCGCCGGCGGGGACCCTGATCCCACGCTGCTGCGCCCGGGACGTGCGCTGGTGGACCTGGCCGCGGGCGCCGTCGACTCCCTGGAGTCCGACGATCTGTGGATGACGATCTCCTCCTTCACCCAGCCGACCACCCTGGCTCTGGGCTCGCTCGGCCCGGACGGCCGCCTGGCCTCAACCGAGGTACTGCGGCAGGCCCCCAGCCGCTATGACGCCACCGGCGTGGTCGCCACCCAGCACGTGGCCATCTCCACGGACGGCACGCGGGTCCCGTACTTCCAGGTCGGCCGCCCCACGAACGGTCCGGCGCCCACGATCCTCTATGGCTACGGCGGCTTCGAGATCCCCATGGGCGTGGGCTACCTGGCCGTGACCGGTAAGGCCTGGTTGGAGCGCGGCGGCACCTACGTCATCGCAGGCATCCGTGGCGGAGGCGAGTACGGTCCGGCCTGGCACCGTGCCGGTCTCAAGGAGAACCGGCACCGGGTGTACGAAGACTTTGCTGCGGTCGCCCGTGCCCTGGTTAAGCGCGGAGTGACAATCCCCGAACGCCTGGCCGTCCACGGCGGCTCCAACGGCGGGCTGCTGGTGGGCAACATGCTCACCCAGTACCCCGAGCTCGTGGGAGCGGTGGTCTGCGAGGTCCCGCTGCTGGACATGCAGCGCTACACCCACCTGCTGGCAGGGGCCTCCTGGGAGGCCGAGTACGGGGACCCGGACGACCCGGACCAGTGGGAGTTCATCCGTACCTTCTCGCCCTTCCACCTGCTGCGCGAGGGCGTGGGCTACCCGCCGGTCCTGCTGGTGACCTCGACGCGGGACGACCGTGTCCATCCGGCGCACGCACGCACCATGGCCTACCGGATGCTCGCCATGGGACAGGACGTCACCTACTTCGAGAACTCGGAGGGTGGGCACGGCCGCGCCTCGACCAACGCCCAGCGCGCCTGGGTGGGTGCCCTCATCCACACCTTTGCCTGGAGGCGGCTGGGCTGATCAGGCCCGCTACGTTCCTGCTCGCGTAGCCGGCCATCTGGCTGGCCGAGCCAGCCTCTACCGGCGTCGGGTCAGGCGCACCAGGCCGGCAATCGTCAGGCCCAGCCCGATGACAGCGCAGACTCCTGCGCCCAGCAGCATGGCCCCGGCCGGCACGATCCGGTCGGTGTTGAGCGCCGGTCCGACGATGACGCCCTGCGTCCCGGCCGGGCAGGAGACCGTGTAGCTCCCCGACTCAGGCGCCGTGAGGCTCGCGTAGGGCAGGTCCTGGCCGATGGCCGTCACCTCCACCGCCTCACCGGAGGGAGCCGTGACGGAGCACTGCTCCGTGGAGACCGAGGCGTCCGAGCTGTACAGACCCACAGCCTGCCCCTGGTCGAGGTAGACCTCGCCGGACTCGGTGAGCACGGAACCGGTGGACAAGGACCCGCTGACCACCGTCAGCACGGCCCCCACCCCCAGCGCGATCGGGAGGACGATGAGCATGACCAGGCCGGTGACGAGCATGCCCCACCGACGTCTGCGGGGCTGGCGGTCGGCTTCCTGCTGCCAGGACCAGCCACCGGCCGGTGGCTGCTGGCCTGGCGCCGGGGCACCCGGCGCCCCGCCCACGGCAGCAGGACGCTGTCCTGTGTAGCCGTAGGGGTTGGCCTCACTGCCCCAGCCCGGCTGCATCGGGGAGGACGCCTGCGCGCTCCACCTCTGCTCGTCGTCCCCCTGGGGGGCACGGGCTGGCGGAGGCTCAAGCCCCTGCTCGCGTCGGATCTGCTCCAGCTCCTCCGGGGTCACCCGCTGGCCGTAGCGAGGCTGGCCGTCGTCGTCCATGTTTCGCTGTGCCATAGGTCCTCATCACGCTGGTGACTTCTCGTCTCACTGTGCCAAAGCCCCTCACGGCTCGGCCTGTGTGAAGCCTACCTGGATCATCCCAGCGGCTCGAATACCCCGGTGCAGGACGCGGACACTCAACAGGCAGGAATGGTGGACTCAGCCTCAGTCTCAGTCCAGAGGCCGAGTCCACCATCCCACCGATCAGGCGCAGGGGGACTGGATCGTGAACCAGTCAGTCCTCACGCTGACGGGTGAGAAGCACACCCGCACTGCCGACCATCAGCGACACGGCGAGCAGGCCCAGGCCTGCCACACCGGTCTTGGCCAGCGAGAACCCGCCCCGTTTGACGGGCCTGGTAGGCGTACCGCTTTCAGTTCTGCCGTCACTGGGGTGCTGGCTGGTAGCTCCGGCCTCACCCGAACCGCTGGACCCATCAGAGGTACCGGGTTCACCCGCGCCACCGGGCTCGCCGGGAGTACCTGGCTCATCCGAACCACCAGGCTCACCAGGAGTACCCGGCTCATCCGAACCACCAGGCTCACCAGGAGTACCCGGCTCATCCGAACCACCAGGCTCACCAGGAGTACCCGGCTCATCCGAACCACCAGGCTCACCAGGAGTACCCGGCTCATCCGAACCACCAGGCTCCTCAGTCTTCTCCAGAACGGTCAGTGCCAGATCGATGCTCGTGTTTCCATCACTGATGGTCAGTGTCACCGAACCGGGCGTCGCATCCGCCGGTACCGTCCATGGGACAGTGACCGAGCCGTTCTTGTCTACCACCGCCGAGGCGCCCTCGACCTTGTCTTCGCCAACCGCCAGCGTCACCGTGGCACCAGGCTGCCAGCCAGTACCCACCACGTTCACCGTGGTACCAGGCTGTGCCTCGGTGGCGCTGAGCACACCAGCAGGCTTCACAACAACGAACAGCAGGTCCTTGATCCGACTGTTCTCACCACCTCGCAGGCTCAGCAGGTGGGAGCCACCAGCCAGGCCCTCAGGCACGGTCCACTCAAAACGGACAGTGCCATCATCACCTGCGACCTGGGAGACCACCGCAGCGTCATCCGCGGCACGCGGGACGGGGGTGCCATCCAGCAGCAAGGTGACCTGCTCGCCAGCGCGCCAGCCCTGTCCGGTGACGGTGATCGTCTCCCCGGGCTTGGCCGCGGTCACATCGAGCGCACCGTCATAGGCGGGCTCGTCCTCAACTACGTCACGTACGCCTACACCTGCCGTGTTACGCACGCCAGCCTGCAGCGGGTCGAAGGCACCGGGCTGGAGGACACTTTCGCTGGCGATCTCCCGGGCAGAGACCGTCACCAGTCGCTCAGCAAGCGTGGCGTTAGCCCATCTAGAGGTGCACTGCTCAGGTACTGGCGAGACGGAGCAGTCCACTCCGGACAGGTCGTTGACCGCGGGCGTGATTGACACCAGGCGCAGGTCGTCGACGAGAACCTGGGCGTCGCCCTGACCTGCCTTGACCATCAGCGTCACGGTGGCACCTCCCTCGGGGACAGTGAAGGTCACCGGCACCCGCTGGAAGTAAGAACCGTGCTTCTGGTCTGCGGCCACATAGTTGCGTGCCGTCGAGCGGTTGATCGAGGTGGTCACCGTACCCGTGGCACCGGCCGTGGTCGCGGCAGTCACGACGGCGTCATCCTGGCCCAGGGCGGGTCCGGCGTCGGTGCGTACCGTCACCGGGCCAGTGTGTGCCGCAGTGTCCGTCTCCCCGGCGTCCGGCTCGTGTGAGCCCTCACCGTCGCTGGTCTCCGGATCCTTCGGCTCAGGGGCGTTCAGGTCCGGGGCGAGCAGACCCAGCTCGGCGACGGCGAGCAGGCCCTCAGGCTCAGTCTCCTTGGTCCGGTAGGAGCTGAGGACCCGCAGACGTAGGAACTTGGTCTCCACCGGCTTATCGAAGACAATCTTCTGAGCGGCTTCCTGGTTGGGCAGCGTCCCCTTGGCTACCAGAGTGGTGATGTTGCCAGCGTCCTGGCCGGCGTAGACCTCGTAACGGGCGATCCGGCCGTTGGCCTGGCCCGCACGACTGAGCACTGAGATCCCCTGGACGGTCTGAGCCTCACCGCTCGTGGCCTCAGCACTGGGCAGGAGCGCCAGGTCAATGTCCGAGGGGTGCGGTGCCACGCTGCCGGCCCAGTTCTTGTCATAGAAGGTTGCCGGGTTCTTATCGAACATCAGATCGGTCGGGTTGGCGGAGTAGGCAGCCGGAGCCGCCACGAGTGTGAGCGGGCCATCGTAGTCCACGGTCGCTACCGGTTCCTGGCCACCGGCCGGACCATCGATCGATCCAGTGCCGCACGCCACGCGAGCATTGGCCCAGTTGGCATGGTCGGAACCGTTGCCGTCCCCACCGTCAAAGACCTCAAGCAGGACGGCGTCAGCACCGGTGACATCACCCGAGAGCTCAACCGGGTCGCTCTGCTGCCTGAGGACCCCAGTCTCCTGGAGGGTACGTAGCTGCGGCGTACCGCTAGCGACGCCGGTGACGGCGCTGACCTTGAAGGAGACCGACCCAGCCCTGCCATCCTGAACGCCAACGGTGGCGGCGAAGGTGTGGCACTGACCGTTGAGGTCAAAGGCTACCCGGGAGTAGGCATGGGCACCCAAGCCCTTGTCGTACTCCGTACCGCGCAGGGTCATGGTCGCTCCGTCACCGGCCTGGTTCTCACCATTGGAGGTGTCTCGCTCAACCGGGCCCCACCCGTTACTCACCTGGTAGACCGTGGAGAAGGGCAGGTCAGACAGATAGGTCATGCCGTTGGGGTGAACCGAGCGCAGGACCTGTGCCTGGGCGCTGCCAACGACAGCATGCTCCTGCCCGTCCGCGGTGTATCCCACGGTCAGTGCCGCACGGACCATCTGGCCAGCGCTGTCCTGAGGAGCGGTGAGCGTCCAGGTCATACGCGTCTGGGCTCCGGGAGCCAGGGAGGCGGCCGTGACAGAGGCGGGTTGGACGCTCCAGCCCGCAGGCAGGCTCAGGGATCCGGTCAGGTTGGTGGCTTCGGAGTCACCGTTATTGGTCAGCACGGCGCTGACCGTGACGGCCTGACCTGCCTGCGGTGCCTGAGCGAAGGAGACCGACGGCAGAAGGCAACCGGGGACGTTGTCAACCTCGCCCAGGTCCTCCACGCGCACGTTGTCGATCGTGAAATCGTCAAAGGGGCCGTTCGCGTTCCCCCGCTCAAGACCAACGTAGTAGGAGCCACAGGCTCCAGCCGTGAACTCCGACTCGAAGCGGGTGGCGGTGGTGCGCTGTGGCATAACCGTCCGGTCCACGACGTAGTCGCTCGCCCCCTGGGAACCGGTACGGGTGTAGCCGGTGATCCAGTTGTAGGAACCGTTGTACGCGTTCTCGTAGTCGAAGGACACGCGGTAGCGGTGGCCTGGAGCGAAGCTGACCGTCTGGGGGACGGTGCGGTAAATCAGCCCGTTGTTCTCCTCGTGGGAGCGTAGCGACCAGTGCCCACCAATGACGTCATCAGTCGGCTTGGTCCTGCCATCAGGCATCGTCGCGCCCTTCTGGGTCCACGGGGCGTTGAGCGGAGCCATCACGGTACGCGGGTCAGTAGATCCGCCCGCGTTCCCCTTGACGAAGATGCCCCAGCCTTGAGTGACGTTCTCGAAGTTCTCGAAGACCGTCGTCACGGGCTGGTCAACGGTGGCCTCCTGCCAGGCCCCTAGCTGCTGTGACAGTGCCGGAGCTATCCCCTGACCAGACACGCTCACGTCCACCGGGCGCGTCCCGGTCCCACCACCGACCTCGACCCAGGCGCTGGCCTGGTAGGTGCCGGCCGCCAGGTCCATGACCTGCTGGCTGAGCGAGGACTCCCCTGCACCCAGACGTGCAATCGGGTCACGCTGGGCGTCCGTGGTGGCCACGACGTCACCAGTGGTGGCATAGCCCTCCAGCCCACCGTCAAGGCCTGGGTTGACCAGGAAGCTGCCCTCGCCCCAGCTGGGGGCAGTGACCGCCGACGGCGTGGAGGCCGGGTAGAGCACGAAAGCGGTGGCCGAGTACTCCGAGGCCGGGACGTCCGCGTAGGCCGAGGCCGGAATAGTCACCTGCCCATGGGTGACAGGGAGGTCAGCAACCTTGACCTTGCCGGCGTCAGTGAGCCGGTACAGGGCGAGGGAACCCTGGTCCTTATAGGCGTTGGTCAGCGTCCAGGTGCTCTCGGTGCCGTCCGGATTGTAGTAGTACAGGCGCGGCGCACCGGCCTCGGTGCCGTTGTCAGTCCAGGGCAGCAGGTAGGAGGTGCCGTTGAGGACCTGGGCGCCGTCGTAGGTCAGGGAGCGCGAGGCAGCCATGTCGGCGTCAGTGACGGTCTTGACCTGGTTACCAGCGGTCTCGCTGTTGACAGTGGTCACACCCGTTCCCACAGTGCCATTGGCGAAGGTGTACGTCAGTCTCCTGCCGCCGTCGACATCCTCGGAGGTCTGGCTCATGATGCGGCTAGCCTGAAGGAACTTGGCAGGCAGGTTATTCCCCCACAGGTTGCGGTAGAAAGCGACCTGGTCCTGGTGCCCGGTCCACCCCTCGAAGTCCACGATCTGGGGGTAGCCCAGGACCACGTTCGGGTTCCAGGTGTCCTTGTGGGCATTGTCGATGAAGCGGATGATCTCCGAGCTCATCCCCTTGAGGGTGTGACCACCGTAGTTCTCGTCATTGGACCAGTGGGACCAGGTGGAGTAGCGCTCAAACTTCTCGCTCCACTCCGAGCCAATCTCCCAACCCATCTCATTGAGCTCATGGCCTAGGCGGTCAGCCGTCCATCCCGAGCCGTAGTAGACGTCGAGGTAGATCCAGCGGAAGCTCGGGTACTCCTGGAGTGGGAACTCGTCACGGAAGTCCTGGAAGCGCTTGACAATCGCGCCGCTGCCAAGATCCTGGTGGAGATCGACATAGTAGGACTGTCCCAGCCAGTTCCAGCCGCGACCCCCGGTGAAGGGCAGGGTGCCAAAGTCCTGTGACTCACCGTAGGCCTCGGTGGCGTTGACGTGCACGCCGTAGATGGCGTTGACATCCTCGGTGGCGTCAAGCATCGCCTTCAGGCCGCCCTCACCACCAGCGCGGTTGTTGATGTTGTTGGCGTAGTCGACATGTGCAGAGTCGTGGCCCTCAGCGCCGTAGCCCTTGAGCATGACCCGCTGCCCCAGTCCGTCAGTGGCCAGGGAGACGCGTTTGACGTCGTCGGCCGTGCGCTGGAAGGGGTGCGTCGCCTGGGAGGCAAAGTTGAAGGGAATATGGGTGATGACCCAGTTGTGGTTGGACTCAGTGCCACGGATCTCCTCGGCGATGTCCGCGTAGGCGATAGCACCGTCCTGCCAGTTGACGGCACCATCGTTGTTGGCGTCCGCCGCAAAGACGACTGTGGCGTAGGGGCGCGGATCGTCTCCTATCGCGTCGGTGGCAGCCGCTCCCCGATAGGTCCACTGGCCGGGCTGGACGGACATGACCGTGGCACCGTCCTTGGCGACGACGTCGTTGGTCCACCGGCCGTTGAAGTTCCCGGTAGTCCCAGCCGTCTTACCGTCCGGGCTGTAGGCGGTGGCGTTGGTCTCCAGACCAACGGCGATCCCATCAGCTGAGAGGAAGGTGTAGGCACTGCCCGTACGACCGGCCGGGGTCTGAGCCGTCAGGGATCCGATGGAGTCCGCCGAGCTCCTGGTATCTCGCGTGGTACTGGTGGTGGCCTTGGCGAACTGGTTGTCAGCGGACGCTGAGGAGATTGAGGCCAGCCCCAGGCCAGGGATCTCAACCGTGTGGGCTCCGCTGAGCTCGGTGATCCTGAAGGTCAGGGACGGGCGCAGCGCGCCCTTGGTCCCAGCCTGCTGGGAGGTGACATTCTCAGCCACAAGAGTGGCCTTCATGACCACATCGGTGCCTTCGAAGCGCACCGTGTAGTCAACCTGGGCGCCATCCTTCTGAAATGCGGAGACTTCCTTGACCGGGCGCTCAGCACCGTCAATGAGGACGCTGGTCACCGGGTCCTCGTTGGCTCCGAAGGTCTTTCCAGCGTAGGTATACCCCAGAACCTGGGGGAAGGCGTCAGAGACGCGAACGGTCAGTCCGTTCGCTGTGATGACGGCGGGACCGGCTAACGGGGTCTCCACCGCGTTGGCCACCAACGTGGTGGCCGGTAGGGCGAGAACCGTGGCGAGCGCCAGGGAAACTGGGCGCACCCAACGTGGCAGCCTCATCGATGCTCCTTTGCATGCGGGACGGGACATGTCCAAGCATGCCGGAGAAAATCAAATTTGGCTAGACCCCGAACAAACTAGTACCACTTTCTCTCATCACCACTCCTCAGCCTACGCCGGGCCGAGGGGACAACCTGGACCTCACCGTCGGCCGCGGCCGCGAACACACGCTCCACCACCGCCTGGCGGGCCCGCAGCCGACGGTTGTCCTGCTCCAGGCGCTCGACCTGGCGCTCCAGCTCGAGGATGCGGCGGATACCCTCCAGGTTGACTCCCTCCTGGCTCAGCGCCTGGACGCGGCGCAGACGCTCAACGTCTCGGTAGGAGTAGCGCCGTCCCCGGCCTGATGTGCGGGCCGGGGAGACCAGACCCAGGCGATCGTACTGACGCAGGGTCTGGGGGTGCATGCCGGCCAGGTCGGCGGCCACGGAGATGACGTAGACCGCCCGCTCCGCGGCGTCCTCGGCCAGGAAGGCCAGGCCCTGACCTGTCCGGCGGCGGCTCACGTGCCAGCCTCCTCACGCAGCACCTGACGGGGGTCGGTGTCCCCCATCGCCGCGTCGAAGGCCTCCAGCGCGCTCTTGGCGTCCTTGGACAGCTTGCGCGGGACCGCGACCTCGACGGTCACCAGCAGGTCTCCGGTGGTCTTGGCGGTCTTGATGCCCTTGCCACGCAGGCGCAGCACGGTGCCCGACTGCGTACCGCCCTTGATCTTGACCTTGGAGACCCCGCCGTCCAGCAGCGGCACCTCCACCGTGGCCCCCAGCGCGGCCTCCTTGAGGGTAACCGGTAGGTCCATGCGCAGGTTGGCGCCGTCGATGGAGTAGACCGGGTGGCTCTCCACGCTCACGGTCACGACCATGTCCCCGTTCGGGGCGCCGTTGGTTCCCGGGCGTCCCTTGCCGCGCAGGCGGATCTTCTGCCCGTTGTGGACGCCAGCTGGAATACGCACCCGCATCGTCCGCCCATCCGCGCGTAGCTCAACTTCGTCCCCAGCCACGGCCTGGCGGAAGCTGAGGGTGGCATTGGTCAGCACGTCCGGCCCCTTGACAGGCTCGGGCTGGGACTGGAAGCCGCCGAAGCCGAAGGGTCCGCGCGAGCGTCCACCCCCGAAGGCTCCGCCCTGGGCGCCTCCGAACATCCGCAGGATGTCCTCGTAGTCGCCCTGGCTCGCCCCACCGCCGGAGGTCGAGAAGCGGACGTTGCCTCCGCCTCCGAACATCGAGGAGAAGATGTCCTCGAAGCCTGCGCCGCCCCCGGCACCGCCGGAGGTAAAGCGCGGGCCACCGCCGGCCATAGCGCGGATCGCGTCGTACTGCTGGCGGTCCTTCTCGTCGGACAGGACCGCGTAGGCCTCGCCGATCTCCTTGAACTTCTCTGCCGCTGCCGCGTCGTCAGGGTTGCGGTCCGGGTGGTACTTCTTGGCGAGCGTGCGATAGGCCTTCTTGATGGTGGCGGCGTCAGCGTCCTTGGCGACGCCGAGGACCGCGTAGAAGTCCTTGCTCATCCAGTCCTGGCTGGCCATGGTTCACCGCCTCCTGCTGGTGGTTCTCGTCGTGGTAATCGTCAGTGTTCTCTCGTGAGTCAGTGTGCGCTCCGCCGTCGGGAGCGCGGTGGTTTCCGACGGCGGAGGCGACCGTGCGCTCGCAGGCCGCCTCCGACGTCGTCGTGAGGAGAGCGGATCAGGCCGGGTTGGCGACCTGGACACGGGCGGCACGCACCACACGCTCTCCCAACCGGTAGCCGGGCTGGAGGACGAGCTCGATGGTGGGCTCGGTGACCTCTGTCGACTCCACGGCCATGAGGGCCTCGTGGAGGGTGGGGTCGAAGGCCTCACCCTTCTCACCGAAGCGCACCAGGCCGAACTTCTCTCCGAGGATCGACTCCAGCTTGCCTGCCATGGTGGCGAAGGTGCCGGTGAGGTCCCCGTGCTGACGGGCCAGCTCGACCTCGTCCAGGACCGGGATGAGCGCCTCGACGACGCTGGCCTGACCGCTCTCGCGGTGACCGGCGGCGCCCTCGCGGGAGCGACGCACGAAACCCTGGTACTCCTGCTGGAGGTTGTACAGGTCCGCGCGTACCCGGGCGAGGTCGTCGGCTGCCTTGGCAGCCTCGGCCTTGGCCTGGTCGAGCTCGCTCAGCGGCTCCTCCGCCGGCTGCTCGGCGTCGGCCTGGCCAACCTCGTCGACCTCGGCCTCGACACCCTCGAAGGCGGACTCGACGGCCTCGGCCAGCTCCGGGTCGATGCCCTGGCCACCGTCAGGCGTAGGGGTCTGCTCGCTCACTTGGTGTCCTCGTCGTCCACGATCTCGGCATCCACGATGTCCTCGTCCTCAGAGGAGGCGCCCTCGCCGGCCGGGGCGGAGTCAGCCGCGGCAGCCTCGGCCTGCTCGGAGGCGTAGAGGGCCTCACCGATCTTCTGGGCGACGCCGTTGAGCTTCTCCTGGGCGGCCTTGACAGGCTCGATGTCCTCGCCCTCAAGAGCCTTCTTCAGCTCGTCGACCGCGCCCTGGACCTCGCTGGAGACGTCCTCGGGCAGCTTGTCCTTGTTGTCCTTGAGGAGCTTGTCGATGGAGTAGGCCTGCTGCTCGGCGGAGTTGCGGGTCTCGGCGTCCTCGCGGCGCTTCTTGTCCTCCTCGGCGTGAGCCTCGGCCTCCTTGACCATGCGGTCGATGTCCTCCTTGGGCAGCGCGGAGCCACCGGAGATGGTCATCGACTGCTCCTTGCCGGTGCCACGGTCCTTGGCGGAGACATGGACGATGCCGTTGGCGTCGATGTCGAAGGAGACCTCGATCTGCGGCACGCCGCGGGGGGCCGGGGCGATCCCGGTCAGCTCGAAGGTGCCCAGCGGCTTGTTGTCGCGGGCGAACTCACGCTCACCCTGGTAGACCTGGATGAGCACGGAGGGCTGGTTGTCCTCAGCGGTGGAGAAGACCTCGCTGCGCTTGGTCGGGATGGCCGTGTTGCGCTCGATGAGCTTGGTCATGACACCGCCCTTGGTCTCGATACCGAGGCTCAGGGGGGTGACGTCGATGAGGAGGACGTCCTTGCGGTCACCCTGGATGACGCCGGCCTGCAGGCTCGCGCCCAGGGCCACGACCTCGTCGGGGTTGACTCCCTTGTTGGGCTCCTTACCACCGGTCAGCTCACGCACGACGTCGGAGACGGCAGGCATACGGGTCGAGCCGCCCACGAGGACCACGTGGTCGATGTCGGACAGGCTCACGCCGGCGTCCTTGATGACGTTGTGGAAGGGCACCTTGGTGCGCTCGATCAGGTCAGCGGTCATCTCCTCGAAGTGGGAGCGCGTGAGGCGCTCGTCGAGGTGGATGGGGCCGGACTCGCTCATGGACAGGTACTGCAGGTTGATGTTGGTGCTGGTCGCGCTGGACAGCTCCTTCTTGGCCTGCTCCGCGGCGTCCTTGAGACGCTGCATGGCGATCTTGTCCTTGGACAGGTCCACGCCGGAGGAGTCCTTGACCTGCTTGACCAGCCAGTCGACGATGCGGGCGTCCCAGTCATCACCGCCCAGGCGGTTGTCACCGTTGGTGGCACGCACCTGGATCGTGGAGAAGCCGTCGTCGTCCTTACCGACCTCCAGCAGGGAGACGTCGAAGGTGCCGCCACCCAGGTCGAAGACGAGGATGAGCTCGTCCTCCTTGCCCTTGTCCAGGCCGTAGGCCAGGGCCGCGGCGGTCGGCTCGTTGACGATGCGGTCCACTGTCAGGCCCGCGATGGTGCCGGCCTCCTTGGTGGCCTGGCGCTCGGCGTCGTTGAAGTAGGCGGGGACGGTGATGACCGCGTTGGTGACGGGCTCGCCCAGGTAGGCCTCGGCGTCGGCCTTGAGCTTGGCCAGGATGCGGGCGCTGATCTCCTGGGCTGTGTACTTCTTGTCGTCGATCTCAACGGACCAGTCGGTCCCCATGTGGCGCTTGACCGAGGAGATGGTGCGGTCGACGTTGGTGACCGCCTGACGCTTGGCGACCTCACCGACGAGGACCTCGCCGGACTTGGAGAAGGCCACGACCGAGGGGGTGGTACGGCCACCCTCGGCGTTAGCGATGATGGTGGGCTCGCCACCCTCGAGGACGGCGATAGCAGAGTTGGTGGTTCCGAGGTCGATGCCGACGGCGCGTGCCATGTCTGGCTCCTTGCTGCTCCGTGGTGGAGCGGGTTGATGACGTTAAGCGTGATGCACTCAGGATTGTGGTTGAGTCGAGGCTTGTCAACTTTAAGTACCAAATTCTTGAGTCTGTATGGCTCAACCTCGAACCGAACGCCAGCATTCCCGAGCCGGAAGTCTCAGCGGATGAGACTCATCACACGGGTGATCCACATGCGGTACTCACTGCGAAGCAGTCCGCCACGAAGCCTCATCCAGCGCGGCAGCCACAAGAGGACCCGTGACAGCACCGGACATGCGTGGATGGATCACCGGCTGGTGATCCATCCACGCATGGAGCCATGTCAGTGCCCACTCATGGCGCCGCCAGGGCCGCACACACCGGAGCCGGCACTGAGCATGTCATGGGCGCTGACGGCGCAGGGCCGCACCGGCAGACACGAGGCACACGCCCAGCCACACTCCGACCAGTACCGGCGCACCAGTCCTGGCTAGCCGCCCACCACGAGCTACCTGGGCACGTTCCGCAGAGGTCGGACGAGCAGAGGGCTTCACCTCACCTGGCACCGGCGCAGCGCTACCACCAGCGTTGCCACCCTCCGTAGCCGACGCTGACGGCGACGGCGACGTCGGCTCCGGGCTGGGCTCAGCGGAGGGCTTCACCTCACCTGGCACCGGCGCAGCGCTACCACCAGCGTTGTCACCCTCCGTAGCCGGCGTCGTCGGCTCCGGACTGGGCTCAGCGGAGGGCTCCACCTCACCCGGCACCGGCGCAGCGCTACCACCAGCGCTGCCACCCTCCGTAGCCGACGCTGACGGCGACGGCTCCGGCGTCGGACCAGGATCAGCAGAAGGCTCCACCTCACCCGGCACCGGCGCAGCGCTACCACCAGCGTTGCCACCCTCCGTAGCCGATGGAGACGGCTCCGGCGTCGTCGGCTCCGGGCCGGGGTCAACCACGCCTCCCGCGTCAGCAGCCCTGACCATCACCGGTGAGGTAGCGGACACCGAGGTCATTGCCGTTCTTGCCGTGCCCGCAACCAGGCCTGAGGGGTTGACGGAGCCCTCTACATGAAGGCTGCCCTCACCCTCAGGCAGATCTGCCGGAAGAGTTGCTGTGACATGCACGAGTGAGTTCATCACCCGCCCAGTCATGACGTTCTCATCCGTGTAGTGGAAAGAACGTGCCATCGTGTAGGTCACGGGTAGCTCGTGGCTTGCTCCACTGGCGTCAGTCAGGGTCGCTGTCAAAGCCAGGTCACCAAGCTCGTCCTCAGTCAGTCCAGGCACAGCGAGCAGACCGATCTCGTACTCCCGCTCCATGGCACCGACGTCCGTCAGCGCCGTCGGCGCATAGGACCCCTGCCATCCACCGATTTCTGAGGCCAGGTGGAAAGTCGCATCCCGCATCATCAGCTCTAGGCCCCGGTGGGGCACCCGGGCCTTGAAGTTCGTGTACGCACGCTGGTTCTGCGGCGTCCAACCGACCTCTGCCAGAGCGAAGAGCCGCGGAAGAGCGAGGAACTGCATGTCGTTTTCCGTGCGGAGGTGCTCACTCCAGATCGCACCCTCAATACCTAGGACAGCAGTCTCAGGGACTTGCACCACTTTGGTCGGGTCCCAGTTGTAGAAAGCCGTGGTCGAGCAGGCTCCCGAGGCGCAGGCCCAACTGGGTCCGCCCAGCTCGCTTCCTGGTCGTTGCGGGAAGTAGGCATTGGCGGCATTCGAGACAATCACCTTGCCACCACGCTCATTGACGAGCTTGCGCACGCCCTCGGCCGAACCGTGCCAGTACTGCCCTACGGTTCCCTGCGGCAAGGAGGACCAGGCTGTTGTGGCAGCCTCGTTCCACACGATCGGCGTGGCATCAAGCCCCGTGACGATCCCTGTCACCCTTTCCATGTAGTGCGCGTAGTCCTTGGCCGTCACGGTCGGGGAATTAGCCTCATCACCGCCCACATGCAGGTACGTCTTGCCCACCTGCGGCAGGGCAGACTGTTGTGTACCCCTGGCAGTGTCAGCAGCCAGCTGCTTGAGAACCGTCCCCAGGAACTCATAGGTCACCTCCGAGTCGGTGGCCAGGGTCGTGTGGTAATAGAACTCATCCCTCATGGCGGGAGCCGTCATCGATCCCGCCTCAGGCTTGGGGTTGGAGTTGCCCGTGTTGAGCTGCGCAATAGCCTGCAACGCCCCCAGGGTGTGTCCAGGGCCATCAACCTCAGGCACCACGGCGATTCCCCGGGAGGCGGCATAGCTGACGATCCTGACGTAGTCCTCGCGTGTGTAGTAGCCCGTCCGGCCATCACTGCTCGGAGCCCACTTGGAGCGTCCGGCAGCCATCGATGTCGCACCTGAGACAGCAGTCAGCTGGGAGTAGTCAATCCCGGACGGGTTATCTGCGGGGGTATCGACGGCGATCCTCCACCCCTCGTCCTCAGTCAGGTGAAGATGCAACACATTCATCTTGACGCTGGACATGATGTCAATCAGGCGCTCGACCTCCGCCACCTCGTAAAAGGAGCGCGCCGGGTCAAGCAGGAGACCGCGCCACTCATAACGCGGCTTGTCCCGGACGGTGACCTCAGGAAGCACGACGCGCCCTGCCACCCTCTGGGGAGCATGCGCCCAGGGGCCTGCCATCTGGAGGAGGGTCTGCGCCCCCCACAGCACGCCCTGGCCCGAGCCACCAACGATGCTCACGCCCTCCTCGCTCACCGCCAGCTCGTACTCCTCGGCAGCCATGGAGGTGTCAACATTGAGGGAGACCTGACAGTCCTGACCCGGAGAACCGTCAGCCAGGGCCATCCCGTAGGAGCGCGACAGTGTGGCACGTAGCAAGTCTGCGGCTGCACCGGCATCCTTGTCTCCAAGGGTCAGACAGGTGTCCTCCTCCAGCACCAGATCTTGCCCACTGCCCTTGACCACTGACACGGGCCTGGGCAGGATGAGGTCAGCGGCTGAGGTGGCCTCGGGTTCTAGGTAGCTACCGTCGATGCCGACCTCCCAGATCGAGAGTGACCACTGTGAGGAGCGGGAGAAGGTCTCCAGCCTGACGTAGCGTCCTTGCGTCCCCGCAGGCAGCGTGTGAGTGACGGTGGAAGCCCGCTTACCCACCAGATCAGTCGCGACATCGCTCCAGGTGACAGCATCGTCAGAGACCTGGAGCCGGTAGCGGGGTGCAAAAGTATTTCCCCAGGAGACAGCGACCGAACTCAGTGCTGCTCGAGCCTGAAGGTCGTAGACGATCCAGACGTTGTCCTGCTTGTCTGCACTCCATCGTGAGGCCCCGGGCTGGTTGTGGACAGCTGGCAGGTTACCGTCGTGGGGGATCCCATGACCGTCAGCGGTCAATTCTGGACCCCATTGTCCTGACACCTCCTGGCCAGAGGCTGTCACCACGGATGTAAGAGCCAGGTTCGTTGTGTTCGCAGCCGGCTCGGCAACCGCGACCCCGTACACGCCGACGACAATAGCGGCGGTCAAGATCGCGATGAGCCTCCTCCACATATGCTTGATCGACATTGACGCGTCGCTCCCTGTGTCGTAGCACCGCAGGACGTCATCGTCGCTGCGTTGGCAGCTTAAGTTAGCACGGCGAAGAAACTAAGCGTCGGTCGTTTCCTCACTGAATGAATTACTCCGACCTTATTCCAGATTCCAGCGGCACCATCACAGGTGACGTCACCGATGCAGGCGCCTAGTAGCACGCCCCGGCGCGCGTTCCAGCCTCTCAGGCCGGACGGTAGGTGAAACGCTCCCAGCCCAGAGCCTCGATGCGCTCGGCCAGGCGCTGGCACTGCGCGTCCCACCCGGCTGCGGTGACGGGGAAGTCGCCGCTCGTGCCCTCACTCCGCGCCTGCTGGAGGGCGTAGACCCGCACCCCTCGCTCGTGCACGTCCCTGGCGACGTCGTAGGCGTCCTCAGCCGTGACGTCACCAGGCACGACGGTGGTACGTACCTCGACGTCAGCCTCGGCAGCGACCAGCACCTCCAGGCTCGCCCATACCTTTGAGGCCGCGTTCGGCCGCCCGACGACCTGCTCGTAGCTCCCCGGCGCCGCCTTGACGTCCAGGCCGACCCAGTCCACGAGGCCGGCTGCCAGCAGGTCAGCCAGGCGCCGCGGGTACGCCCCTGCCGTGTGGAGCCCGACGGCGAAGCCCAGCTCACGTACCTCGGCGGCAGCATCGGCCAGGGCGTCCTGGCGCAGGGCCTCACCGCCGGTGAGCACGACGCCGTCGAGCAGCCCGCGACGGCGGCGCAGCAGCCGGCGCACCTCGTCCCAGGCCACGGCCCCGGGCGTCCGGACCGGGATGAGGTCCCGGTTGTGGCAGTAGAAGCAGTTCCACGGGCAGCCCTGGGTGAAGACCGTGGCAGTCAGGTGGTCAGGCCAGTCAACGGTGGACATGGGTACGAGCCCCGCGACCTGGAGACCATCAGCCGGGCGCCCGTGCGCCGTCGTCGTCCCGGGACCGGGAACGGCGTCGGGTGAGGTAGCAGCGTCAGTCATGGCGTCGTCGTCGGACCAGCCGGAGGCGAGAGAGGGCGCTCCCGGCCGGATCCGGCCTCAGGCCGATACCGCCGACAGCCGCGAGGTCGCCGGGCCGTGACCGGCTGCCGCGGACTCGGTGAACATGGTGCGCTCGGCATACTCGCCCTTCTTGCCGATGTTGAAGGACTGGACCGGGCGGAAGTAGCCCATGACGCGGGTCCACACCTCACACGCCACCGGCTCAGCCTCCGGGTGGAGCTCGGCGCACTTCCCGCACGTGGTGTGCTCTCCTGCGAGATAGCCGTGTGTGGGGCAGATGGAGAAGGTGGGCGTGATGGTGATGTAAGGAGTGCGGAAGGCGGTCAGGCTCCGACGCACCAGCTCCTTGCAGACCTGGGGGGAGGAGATGCGCTCATTCATGTACAGGTGCAGCACGGTGCCGCCGGTGTACTTGGTCTGCAGCTCCTCCTGCAGCTCCTGGGCCTCGAAGGGGTCGTCGGTGTAGCCCACAGGAAGCTGGGAGGAGTTGGTGTAGTAGGGGTTGGACTCGGTGCCAGCCTGGAGGATGTCCGGGAAGCGGCGGCGGTCCTCCTTGGCGAAGCGGTAGGTGGTGCCCTCGGCCGGGGTGGCCTCCAGGTTGTAGAGGTGACCGGTGGCCTCCTGGAACTCCACCATCGCCGAGCGCACGTGGTCGAGGACGCGCACGCACATGTCGTGCCCGCGCGGGTCGGTGATGTCGTAGGTGTCGGCGGTGAAGTTGCGGACCATCTCGTTCATGCCGTTGACGCCGATGGTCGAGAAGTGGTTGTCCAGGGTGCCCAGCCACCGCTTGGTGAAGGGGAACAGGCCGGTGTCGATGTGGTGCTGGATGACGGTGCGCTTGAGCTCCAGCGTGTCACGGGCGATGGCCAGCAGACGGTCGAGGGCAGCAAGGAGACCAGCCTCGTCACCTGCGTGGGCGTAGCCCAGGCGAGCCATGTTGATGGTGACCACGCCGACGCTGCCGGTCTGCTCGGCAGAGCCGAACAGTCCGTTGCCACGCTTGAGCAGCTCGCGCAGGTCGAGCTGGAGGCGGCAGCACATGGAGCGGATCATGCCGGGGTCGAGCTCGGAGTTGATGAAGTTCTGGAAGTAGGGCAGACCGTACTTCGCCGTCATGGCGAACAGGCGGTCGGCGTTCTCGGACTCCCAGTCGAAGTCCTTGGTGATGTTGTAGGTGGGGATGGGGAAGGTGAAGACACGTCCGTCGGCGTCACCCTCGGTCATGACCTCCATGAAGGCGCGGTTGACCACGGCCATCTCCTCGGCCAGGTCCCCGTAGGTGAAGTCACACAGCTCGTCACCCACCAGCGGGTGCTCGTCAGCCAGGTCCGCCGGGCAGGTCCAGTCGAAGGTGAGGTTGGTGAAGGGGGTCTGGGTTCCCCAGCGGGAGGGGACGTTGAGGTTGAAGATGAGCTCCTGCATGCACTGGCGCACCTGCTCGTAGGTCATCGAGTCCAGGCGGACGAAGGGAGCCATGTAGGTGTCAAAGGAGCTGAATGCCTGGGCCCCAGCCCACTCGTTCTGCAAGGTGCCCAGGAAGTTGACGATCTGGCCGACGGCGGAGGAGAAGTGGCGCGGCGGGTTGCAGGCGATCTTGCCGGGGATGCCGTTGAAGCCCTGCTGGAGGAGCGACTTGAGCGACCAGCCAGCGCAGTAGCCGGAGAACATGTCCAGGTCGTGGATGTGCAGGTCGCCGTCGCGGTGGGCGTCACCGGCCTCCTGGGAGTAGATCTGGGAGAGCCAGTAGTTGGCGATGACCTTGCCAGAGGTGTTGAGGATCATCCCGCCCAGGGAGTACCCCTGGTTGGCGTTAGCGTTGACGCGCCAGTCGGAGCGGTCAAGGTACTCGGTGATGGTGGAGACGGCGTCAATCTGGGGACGCGAGCCGTGGGCGACGGCGGAGTCGGCCGAGCCCCGGGCGATGAGCTCGGGGTGGGCCTCAGCCAGGTGAGCGGCAGTGGGGGTCTGGGGGGCGTCAGACACGGTCTTCTCCATCGATTCGTGAGGTCGGCGGGGCGCTGTCCCTCGCGTACGGCTGGCCGCCCCATTCAGCGGGGCGGCCAGCCGTACGCGACGGCGACAAGGCCAGACCGTACCCCTGAATCACAGTCATGCAACACATCATCCGGTGGTTTCCAACGCTCCAGACCACAAGATATTGTGGTTCACCCTCAGGACCGGAGTCCTATAAGGGTGAGTAATCGGCGATATTCCCACCTCCCCTCACGCGCAACCTTGGGGTGAGTGACATCACTTTCCTGCGGGCGCGTCGGCGTGTTGCGTCCGGCCCGGCGCACGCGTGCCAGACACCTCACGCGGGACTGGTGCCGCCCTCGCGACAGCCATCCGCCCCACACCCCGGCCGCCCCTGCCACAAGGACGGATAGGCTGCACGGCAGACAGCGACGATCTTGCTGCCGCCGAGGAGCTCGCTAAGATCCTGCACCGCAGTCAGACCGCACCTCAGGTTCTGACCAACTAACTCGCGCCAACCCTCGCGAGCTCTCAACTCTCACTCTTACATTGTGAGAGTAGTTAAGAGCTCGTGAGGGCAGGCACGTCATCGCGAACCAGCCCTCCCACGCCGCCGGCGCCTACCTGAGCACTCACCCGCCCCCTCAGACCACGCGCCACGTCGCACGAGGATCACGCGCCTGACTCCCCTCCCAGACCACCAGCCCAGCCGCTCGCAGCCTGCCCAGGTGGCGGATCACGGTCGGCCGAGCAAGACCCACAAGATCAACGATCTGACCCGTACCCAACGGACGCTGGGCAAGCCGCATCGCGTCCAGGATCCGTATCGCGGTCCCCCCAAGACGCTCAGCCACGTCATCGGACACCGCATGAGCCGCAAGCAACGTCAACCTGACCGCCTCCGACGACTGCACATACATCGGCTCTGACAGTCCCACACGCCTCATCTCGGCATAAATACGCCGAATCCCCTCACCAAGCTCACGCGTCACCCCCAGATCCGCACACACTCGCGCGATCCGCGGGTTTCGTGCGTTGCGGCTGATCACCTTCGCACGAGTGGGATCAGCAATACCTGGAAACCGTCCCGGACTTGTAATCTCGATGCGGTTAGGGAAGATCTCGACACGTACATGGTCACCACTCATGCTGTAAGAGCGATGTACGACAGCATTAACGAGCCCCTCAAGCCACGCGTCTCGTGGGATCACAGGCGTCGCCTCAAAGCGACCGCTATCAGTCAAGGCCTGACGGCGCGGCAGAAGGCGATCAATAGCTCGCGCAGCCTCGTCAATCTGCTGCACAATCGGACCCTCGCAACGCACGTCTCCCCCCTCCTCAAGGGCGAGAGAACGTCCAACTCCTCGATCCACGCTGCCGTACTTGAGCACCCTGACATGCGCATTGGGGTACGTCACCTGAGGCCGTTCGGACAGGAGGAGATACCCTGCTACGGTCACACCTCCGTCACGAGTCAGTAGATCACGCGCTCCTAGCGCCAGGTCTGCCGACGAGGACCCGAGCCGCGCCTGAAAGTCTTGAAGTACTGATCCCGCAAGGTCATCAACCCGCGCCCCAGGAACCGCAGTCCCCTCAAAGCTCGCCGACCCCCGGTCCCACTCCAGCTCCTGACGCTGGACAAAACTCAGCCTGCGAGACTCATCGCCAACCCGCAGGTAGCACTCCCCCTTATGTGTCTCATGAACGAGCTCACCCGGCGAGACTCGAAAAACCAGCACACGTCCATCACTGGCGTCAAGAGCCGTGACTCTTACACGAACCGGGGGCGCCGTAAAGTCGATCGCAGCCTGACGCAAGGCGTTGTCAGCACGCGCATCCACGCCGACAACCTCACCCGCGTGCAGGCCAGCCACGATCACACCCCCCTCCGAGTTCGCCATGGCGACCATGGGAATCGCTAGGTCCTGCGGTCGAATCGCCCCGGACTTACGCTCAAACCACTGACTCTCAGGCAGTGACAGCAATCGTGTCACCGCCTCATCGGGGGTCAGAGTGAGAGCATGGTCAACTGCTGCCGTATCCACACTCTAACTCTAACATTGTTAGAGTAGTTAAGAGCTCGTGAGAGCAGGCACGTCATCGCGAACCAGCTCTCCCACGTCGCCGGCGCCTGGCTAGATCTTCCGGGCACGCCCGTGCCCAGCCCGCCGCCCACCACACCCGTCACACCTGGCCGCACTCGGCCACGCTCACCCCGTTGCGGCCCTGAGGCACACTGTCCCGCGTGACCACTCCGCAGCAGCACGCCCCCTCACGCGACCTCACCGAGGTCCTGCAGATGGTGGGTGAGCGCGACGGCCGCCTGGTCCACCTGGAGCGCACCCCTGCCCGCCCAGGCCACCACGGCCGCTGGCCGGACTGGGCCGATCCTGACCTCGTCGCCGCCTACCAGCGCCTGGGCGTGAGCCAGCCCTGGACGCACCAGTGCCAGGCAGCCGAGTCCCTGCACGCCGGCCACCACACGGTCATCGCCACCGGCACCGGGTCCGGCAAGTCCCTGGCCGCCTGGCTGCCAGCGCTGTCCGACGTCCTGGCGGCCCAGCGGCCCGAGGCCGGGAAGGAGTCCCGGATCTCCTCCTACGGCCACCGGCCGAGCGTGCTCTACCTGTCCCCCACCAAGGCGCTGTCCGCCGACCAGGCCGCCGCGCTGACGCGACTGGTCACCGAGCTGGAGGCCGTCCAGCGCACGTCGCCCTCCTCCTCGGGCGACGACGGCGCGGCCGAGCCTGCCAGCGGCGCCTCCCGCGAACCACCGTCATCCGCGCCATCGGCCGCCGGACCCGCGGCGCCGACCGCTTCCGGCGCTCGCGCTCCCCTGCGCACGGTACGCGTGGGGACCTGCGACGGCGACACCCCGCTGCCCGAGCGTGACTGGGCCCGGGCCCACGCCGACGTGGTCCTGACCAACCCTGACTTCCTGCACTTCTCCCTCCTGCCCGGCCACGAGCGTTGGACGAGGTTCCTGCGCTCGCTGCGCTACGTCGTCGTCGACGAGTGCCACGCCTACCGCGGCCTGCTGGGCGCCCACGTGGCCCTGGTCCTGCGGCGCCTGCTGCGGCTGGTGCGTCGGCTACAGCCGGAGGGAACCGGCCCGGTGGTCCTGTGCGCCTCGGCGACGGCTGCTGAGCCAGCGCTGACGGCTGCCCGCCTCATCGGCGTGGACCCCGAGTCCGTCACCGCCGTGACCAAGGACGACGCCCCTGCCGGGGAGCGGACCCTGGCCCTGTGGCAACCAGCCCTGCGTGACCCGTGGACCGCGTGGGAGGCCTCTGTCTCCGCACTGGCCCAGGCCGCTGACGTCCCCGCTGCCGACCCGCCGCTCAACCAGCCCTCGCCCGGTCAGCCACAGAGCCTCCAGGCCCCGCACGCTGCTGCGGCAGCCGGGCCGGACACCGGCGACCCCACCGACTACCCCTCGGCCCGCAGGTCGGCCGTGGTCGAGGCCGCTGAGCTGCTCACGGACCTCATGAGCGTGGGGGCGCGCGCTCTCGTCTTCGTACGTTCCAGACGCAGCGCCGAGGTGGTCGCCGAGCACGCGCGTCACACTCTCAGCCTGTCCCTGCCCGAGCTGGTGGGAAGCGTGAGGGCATACCGAGGCGGGTACCTGCCTGAGGAGCGTCGCGAGCTGGAGAACGACCTACGTCGCGGACGCCTGCGTGCCCTGGCGACCACCAACGCCCTGGAGCTGGGCATCGACGTCACCGGCCTGGATGCCGTCATCATCGCCGGGTGGCCGGGGACACGCGTGAGCCTGGGACAGCAGGCCGGGCGCGCAGGACGAGCCGGCAGCCGCGGGCTCGCGGTCCTCATCGCCAGCGACAACCCGCTGGACGCCTACCTGGTGCACCACCCCGAGGAGGTCTTCGCCGGGCCCGAGGCCACCGTCTTCGACCCGGCCAACCCCTACGTGCTCGCCCCGCACCTGTGCGCGGCAGCCTCGGAGTCACCCCTGCGCGAGGACGACCTCGCGCTCTTCGGCCTGAGCGACGACACCTTCCTCGCTGACCTCGCCGCCCGTGGCGCGCTCCGTCGTCGTCCCAGCGGCTGGTTCTGGAACACGAGCCTCCCTGGACGCGCCCAGGACCTGACCTCCCTGCGCGGGGACGGGCCACCGGACACGCCCGTGGTCGACGCCGCCACGGGCACCGTGGTGGGCACCGTGCCTGGCGCCTCGGCCGACTCCACCGTCCACGAGGGCGCGGTCTACATCCACCAGGGGCGCACCTACGTCGTGGAGGAGCTGAGCGATGAGGCAGCCCTTGTCACCCAGAAGGCTGCGGTGGGCTACCGAACCAGAGCCAAGGAGGCCTCCAGCGTCCGCATCATCGCCGAGCGGGAGCGACAGGACTGGAAGGACGGGATCACCTGGTGCTTCGGCTCCGTGGAGGTCACGAGCCAGGTCGTGGGGTACACCAAGCACGCGCTGCCCGGTATGGAGGTGGTCTCTCAGCACGCCCTGTCCATGCCCGAGCACGTACTACCCACCGCGGCCGTGTGGTGGACGGTGCCCGTCGATCTCACCGAGCATGCAGGCCTGACCAGTGCCGACCTGCCTGGGGCGCTGCACGCTGCCGAGCACGCCTCGATCGGGATGCTGCCTCTCCTGGCCACCTGCGACCGGTGGGACATCGGTGGGCTGTCGATAGCGCTGCACCCCCAGACCATGACCCCCACGGTCTTCGTCCACGACGGGCACGCCGGCGGCGCAGGCTTCGCCGAGCGCGGCTACCGGGCCGGACGTCACTGGCTGGAGGCCACGCTCGAGGTCATCGAGCAGTGCGGCTGTACCTCGGGCTGCCCCTCATGCGTGCAGTCACCCAAGTGCGGCAACAACAACGAGCCGCTGGACAAGACCGGAGCCGTCACGCTGCTGCGCCTGCTACTGGCCGCGGCTCCTGCCGGTTAGCCCCGTCCAGGTCCTCTCCAGCCATCAGCCGGCTGGCCCGGCCAGTCCGCGTCCACCGGCCAGTCCGCGTCAACCGGCCCGGCTCGTGCACTCGCCCGAGCGAGCCTCGGAGCACCCAGCACCGTGAGCCCCACGCCCACCTGCACGACGACGTCCTCACCCTGGACCTCACAGCCCTCCACCCGTGCCGCGTTGGCCTCGGCCACCTCCTGCGCCACCACGCAGGGGGCGGCCGGGGCGACCACCGATGCCAGCGCCGTCGCCCCTCCCAGGGCGGCGAGGTCAGCAGCCAGCCGGGCTCGCCCCGCGCCGGCCTGCGCCTGGACCAGTCCGGTCAGTCCTACCGCGAGCGCAAGCAGCACGGCGATGACGCCCAGGCCCAGCACGGTCCCTGAACCACTCTCACCACACGTCCCGCAGGCTGTTCGTCCTGCGGCTACCGTGCTGACCGCTGCACCCGCAGGCCTACCGGCGGCCTCTCTCCTGCTGCTCCGAGCAGCTCGACGTCGTCTCATGGCTGCACCGGCTCGGTCCAGGCGCACGCCCGGCTGTGCGCGGCGACCCCCAGGAGCCCCGCAGGACCAGGTACCTGTCGGGAGACGGTGACGCACGTCAGCGCCCCGTGCTCGATCTCCAGGTGTGAGCGTCCCGCAGCCGCTGCGACGACGGCGTCGAGGTCCGTGCGCCCGACGGCCGCGGCACGCGCTGCCACCCGGGCGGCGTCGGTCACGCGCAGCTGAGTCACTCCTGCGCTGACCGCTGACAGGACGAGCACGAGAACCAGCACCACCGAGGGCAGGACGACAGCGGTCTCGGCAGTCACCATGCCGTCCTCACCCTCGCAGGAGCCCCGGGACCGGCTTCCTCGACGTCGTCGTCGCACGGTACTCAGCCCACTGACAGGGCCGACTCGATCAGGCCCTGCAGGACTCCCTGCAGGGACCCTGAGCGCATCACGGCCAGCAGCAGACCCGCGAAGGCAGCGGCTGCCAAGGTACCTACGGCGTACTCAGCCGTGGCCATCCCTGCCTCAGGGTCAGGGTCTACCCCAGACGACGCCGCCAGCGTCAGGCCCGAACCAGGGCACGCACCCGCTGTGCCAGGCCCGCTGCCTGCCGTCCTCGCCGTCAGTGTCCGGCGCAGGTCCAGGACCCGCGCAAGGGTGTGAATGATGGTGCGCTGCATGTCTCCTCCTTGGGTTGGTGCGGACATCCTGTCCGCTCGCACCAGCCTGGAGGACGGAGGCGGCGACGTGCACCCGGCCCTCGTGAGCCCTGTGGACGAGGGTGTCACGGCACCCGCCTGTGGAGCCCGAGCGGACTCCGGTCTGCGGTACGCAGCCGGCTCAGCCCAGCAGCTCCTGGATCTCCCGGGCCGTGAGGCGGGCCCGGCTCAGGCCGGCGCCTGCGGCTGTCCCGGCACCGTCCCGGGCCTGCTCCTCCAGCTGCTCCGCCGTGGTTCCCTCGACCACCTTGGCAAACAGCCCGGCCTTCTTCTCCTTCAGCGCCATGACCTTGTCCTCGATGGTGTCCGCCGCGACCATACGGTAGACCATGACCGGCTTGTCCTGGCCGATGCGGTGCGCACGGTCCACCGCCTGCTCCTCAGCCTGCGGGTTCCACCACGGGTCCAGGACAAAGACGTAGTCCGCCTCGGTCAGGGTCAGGCCGAAGCCACCAGCCTTGAGGGAGATGAGGAAGACCTCCGCCTGACCTTCGCGGAACTGGCTGACGACGGCCTGTCGGTCGCTGGTGGCGCCGTCCAGGTAGAGGGTGCGCAGTCCCGCAGCCTCCAGCTCCTCGCGCACCGAGCTGAGATAGCGGGTGAACTGGCTGAAGACCAGCGCCCGGTGGCCTTCTGCCACGATCGGCACCAGGGTGTCCCGCAGCAGCTCCACCTTGGCTGTGGCCCGGGGGCGGCGCGCAGTCCTGCCGGAGACCGGGTCCGGGCCACCGCGGACCGTCTGCTCCTCCTGGTCCGTCACCTCCTCATAGGGCACCAGCGCCGGGTCCAGAGCCATCTGGCGCAGGATGGTCAGGGACCGCAGGGCGGAGAATCGCGCCTGGGCAGTGTCGTCCTCCAGCAGGCCCATGACCTTCTGACGCTCGCGGATGAGCCGGGCCTCGTAGGCGCGGCGGTGGGCCGGGGTGAGCTCGACCCGCAGGACCTGGTCAGTCTTGTCCGGCAGGTCGTGGGCCACTTCCTCCTTGGTGCGACGCAGCATGAAGGGATGTATCCGGCTCCTGAGGAGCTGTAGCCGCTGGTGTCCTTTCTCCCCGCCCCGGTCGATCGGGCACTTGTAGGTCTGCCGAAAGCGCTCCGGCCCGGGTAGCAGGCCCGGTGCGCACACGCTCAGCAGGCTCCACAGGTCCATGAGCGAGTTCTCCAGCGGGGTACCCGTGATCGCCACGGTCGAGGGAGAACGCAGCCGGCGTGCTGCCTTGTAGGTGGCGGAAGCATGGTTCTTGATGAACTGGGCCTCGTCCAGCACCGCCCAGGACCACTCGACCTGCGCCAGGTCCTCCTCGTCCAGGCGCATGAGGGTGTAGCTGGTGACGACGACGTCCGCCCGGGCCGCCTCCTGAGCCATGGTGGTGCCGCGCTTGGCGGCTGTACGCCGGACCTCCCGCACTCGCAGACCCGGGCAGAAGCGCTCCGCCTGCTCGGCCCAGGCTCCGATGACGGAGGTCGGGGCGACGACGAGAACCGGCGCCGCGAGCCCGCCCGGTTCCTCGGCCATCTTCTGGATCTCGGCAAGGACCTGGACCGTCTTGCCCAGGCCCATGTCATCAGCCAGTACTCCTCCCAGCCCCGCTCCTCGCAGCAGGTGCAGCCAGCGATAGCCCTCCAGCTGGTAGGGCCGCAGCTCGGCCCGGAAGCCGGACGGCACCTCGGCGTCCACGAGCTGCGAGGGAGAGGTGCCGAGCAGCCTTCCTACGCCCTCCTGCCATCGCACGGCGGCCTCGTCCACGACGCCCAGGGAGACCAGCTCGGAGTAGAAGCCGGCCTGGAAGGCCGTCACTCTCATCTGGCCCGGGTCCTTGGCATGAGGCTCTGCCAGGTCCCGCCCCTCCTCCATCAGCGCTGCCAGGCGGTGGACCTCAGGACGGTCGGTCTCCACCCAGGTCCCTGAGTCAAGGAGCACCTCCGCCTCGCCTGCGGCCACCGCGGCCATGAGCCGCTCCAGGGGAACCTCCTCCTCCCCGACGCGCACGCGCACCCGCAGGGAGAACCAGTCCGGGCGGTCCTCGTCCTCGGTGACGGAGGTGGCGATGACCAGGTCCTCACCTGCCTGGCGGTAGTCCGGGACCTCACCGACCAGCTCTACCTGGACGTCGTCCAGCTTCCGCAGCACCGGCACGGTCCGGGTGATGAACCGTGCCGTCTCGATCCCACGCATCCGTCTGCGGCGCCACAGCACGCCGTGGTCACGTACCAGCGGGATGAGCGCGCTGAAGACCTCCCGGGCCAGGAGGCGCTCCGCCTGCGGGTCACGCGGGACCCTCCGAGGTCCGACCGGCTCCGCGACCGGCACTCCCTCTCCGTCTCGCGCGGGCGCACCCGGCTGCGGCACACGGACCGGGGCGGGAGCGGAACCGTCCAGGACCGGTGCGGCCCACGCCTCCCCGGCGTCCGCACCTTCGCCACCCCTGGCTGCAGGACCGCCGTCACGGCTCTCAGGCGTGAGGTCTCCCAGTGGCTCCTCACGGCGCACCACGCCCATCTCGTCCACGTAGCGCACCAGCCACCGGGTGGAGGCCGAGTGGGTGCTCCCGTCACAACGAACCTGCAGCACAGCGCTCAGCCGTGTCGGCTCCGGGACCGACACGGCGTCGTCGAGCACCAGGACCGGCACGGCCCTCATGAGCCGCTCCAGGTGCTCGGCCTCGAAACGGGCGACGTCCGGGGCTGGGACGATGATCCGGTAGGAAGGGTCGGCGAGCAGGCGGGAGACGGCCTCCGAGGGCACCGGCTCGATCGGCATGAGGACCAGCTCCCCAGAGGGCCTGTAGGTGTAGAAGGCATGGACCCCAGGCGCACCGATCGGCTGGAGGCCACCGCGAGCCTCGCCCACCGCCCCCGGCTCGTGCGCGACCTCGCTCGCCTCAAGCTCGGCGACATGCTCGGTGCTGAGCACCGGAGAGATCCTGACGGCGCCGTCGGGCTGCCTCAGGACGCTCGCACCCGCCCGGAGCCCAGAGGCGACCAGGACCGCCGAGCCGTTGCTCTGTGCCGTGGTCAGGCCCAGCCCCACCTCGGTCCCGCGCCGCAGCACCGGCCAGATCCGAGCCGGCATCTGACTGAGGCAGGCACGGTCGTCGGCGTAGTAGAAGCCACGGCCGGACATCCCGGCGACCTCCTGGACGACCTCCAGGACCCGTGGGTCGACCTCATCAGCCAGCCCGCCACCGAGCACCTGCGTCCACGCGGCCCCCTGACGGTTCCATCCCCTCCTGCCCTCGACGAGCGGGAGCAGGCTCAGCCTGCCGTGGTAGTCCGGGGCCACCTCCAGCGCCATGCCACGGTAGGTGTGACGGCGCACCGCCAGCAGGCTCGCCAGGTCCTCTTCCCAGCCTCCGCCCTCGTCCCGCAGCCTGAGCGCCAGGGCCCTGGCCCTCAGGAGCAGCGCCACGCAGTGCTGACAGCTCCTCGCCACCGGACAGGTACAGGTGCCGGACCACGTGCTGCGCTCACTGGCCTGCGGGGCGTAGACCATGGTCTGGTAGACCCGCGACCCGGAGCCGCTCACGCTGCCGGAGACGATCTCCCCGCCGGCTCCCGCTACCGAGACCGTGCGGACAGCACCCTCCTCGGCACAGCGCTGGCCACGCAGGAAGGTCCTCCCGCCGACGACCGCGATGACCTGCTCATCGCTGACGTCCGCGGGCCAGTCCGTAGGGCTCAGGTCGCGTGCCATGGAGTCAGCGTACGGAGGGGTTGTGACACTTATCGACGACGTCGGAGCCGCTCGCGCCACGAGGGCCTGTCACCGGCACCCGCCTGCTCACGGTCCTGCTGACGCGCCTGGCGGCGGATCTCGATGGCCTCCGCCCGCAGCTGACGCACCTGGTCACGTTCCTCACGCCTGCGCTCACGTGCCAGCGCGCGCCGCACCGCGCGACGCTGCTGAGCCTCCTCACGGTCCAGGCTGCGCTGCAGGCGCATCTGCGTGCGCCAGTGCACCCGGTCCGCCTCGATCTGGGCCAGGCGCGCGGCCAGGTGCCGGGCCTCCTCCTCGGACAGGCGGCGCCCTCCCAGGCCCGCGTGCTCAGGCACCCGTGTACGAGACTCCGGCTGAGTCGTCGTCGGCCCCAGGCCTGCAGGTCGACGCGGCTCGCTGGCCGGCAGCCTCTCGGGTACCTCGTCGACCCCGGCCGAGTCCGCGATCTGCGCACCGCGCCCCTCGGCGTCCACAGGCCCCTGGGCCACGGCCAGGGCCTCGACCGCAGGGGCGTGGTCCGCGCGCGACCCGAGCGCAAGACCGGCAGCCGGCATGATGAGGACGCTGGCCGCACCGGCCAGCACCAGGGTCGAGGCGAAGGACTGAGTCATAGCGCCCGAGCTCACCGCCGCCTGGGTCACCGCGACGATGATCGGCAGCGCCGTCGTGGAGTAGACCGCGACCTGGAGCGACTGGCGCATCGAGTAGGCCGGTGAGCCGTCGCGACGGCGCTCCAGGCGAGAGGCCAGCCACACCGGGACGCCGCGCACGGCCACGAGCAGCACGAGGAAGGCAGCCAGGTCTGCCAGGGCCGAGGCGCTCAGCTCCAGCTCGATCGCCATCCCCGAGGTGACGAAGAAGATCGGCACGAAGAACCCGTAGGCGAGCCCGTCCAGCTTGTCCTCCAGCTCCCGCGAGCCACCAGGCACGGCGTAGCGCAGGATGAAGCCGGCGGCGAAGGCGCCCAGCACCACGTCCAGGTCAAAGATCGCCGCCAGCGTGCACAGCCCCACCAGCAGCAGGACCGTCAGGCGGATCGTGGTCTGCGCCGTCGTCGTTCCGCCGAGGTGGATCGCCTCAACCAGACGACGACCGGCCCGCTTGACGTTGTCCGTGAACCGGACGATGAGCAGGGTGATGGCCACGAAGGCCAGCAGGATGGCCAGCGAGGCCCAGGTCGAGCGCGAGCCGAGCAGCAGGGCCATGAGGATGACCGGACCGACCTCACCCACCGCGCCGTGGTTGAGGATCGCCGCGCCCACCGCCGTCGAGAGCAGGCCGCGCTCACGCAGGATCGGCAGGATCGTGCCGATCGCCGTGGAGGTCATGGCGATGGCGATAGCGATGCCGTTCACGCTCAGCGGCCCGCCGCTGACACCGATCAGCCACACCGCGGCGAAGGCCAGGCCTAGCGATCCCAGCCACGCCACCATCGCGTGACGGCCTCCCGAGCCGCGCAGCTCGTTGACGTCGATCTCGTAGCCGGCCATGAGGAAGAGGAAGGCCAGGCCCAGCTCCCGCAGGAACTCGATCGACGTCGTCTGCGAGGCGATCCTCAGCAGGCTGGGGCCGATGACCAGCCCGCCCAGGATGAGCAGGACGGTCTCGGGCACGATGCGCCTGGGCACGACCCAGGACAGCAGGGGCGCGATGAAGGCGACGACCACGATGCTGAAGAGGGACAAGAACGTCGTTCCCACCTGGGTTCCTTTCCTGACCGTTGCACCAGCGGCAGCGGGTGCGCCCCTGAGCGTAGTGACAACAGCCCCGACGGCAAGGGCCTGGGTCACCAGGCCGGCCTCGTGCTGACCGGCACCGGTGGTGACCCACCCGGGCGGCTACACGACCCTGTACGTCATGGCCGCCGTCGTCTGCCTGCTGGGAGCGGTCTGCGTGCTGCGCATCCGAACCGTGGACTGAGCGTCACAATAGGGCCATGGCCCAGCTCATGCCCTACTCCCCCGGCCCTGCTCCGCTGACCCGGCTGGCGGACGGGACGATCAAGCAGATCAGCCCCTTCACGGGGACACAGGTGTGGACCGTGCCCGGACGCGGCAACCGGCCGATCTCCCACCCTGCTGACGAGGTCCACCCGCTGGACGAGCACGACCGCACCGCGACCTGCGCCTTCTGCTCCGACCGCTACCTGGAGACCCCGCCGGAGAAGGCGCGGGTGGTGGCCCGTCGAGGTGGTGAGAGCACGACCTCAGGCGCTGGGTCGCCGTCGGCCTTTGAGAGGCTGGACGCAGTGGCAGCCAGCGAGCTGTTCGACACGGTGGCCGAGTTCCGCCGTGTCCCCAACCTCTTCGAGATCCTCACCTTCGACTACTGGCACGCCAACCACGGCTACGAGCTGCCCGACGCCGCCCGCGAGCGCATGGAGGCCTACCTCGCCGACCCCGAGGGCGCCTCGCACGTGGCCTGCGTCGCCCGGACCAGGCTGCGCGCCTCCGGGGACGACCCGCAGCGCTGGGAGGCCATGAGCCCGGCCGAGCAGCGCGGCTACCTCGCCCCCTTCTTCGCCGGCGGTCACGACGTCATCATCGCCCGCCGGCACTTCACCGACGACGCCACCGACACCTCCGGACTGGCCGGCTCGGGCACGCTGACCCCGGTTGAGCACCGCGCCTACACGCGTCTGGCGGTGCAGTCCGCCCAGTCGCTGTACGAGGCCAACCGCTGGGTGCGTTACGTCGCCGTCTTCCAGAACTGGCTGAGACCCGCTGGGGCGTCCTTCGACCACCTGCACAAGCAGCTGGTGGGGATCGACGAGCGCGGGGTCGCCAGCGAGCTGGAGCTGGCGCGGGTACGAGCCAACCCCAACATCTACAACGAGATGGGCGTGGACTACGCCGCCTACCACGGCCTGCTCGTGGCCTCCAACGAGCACGCGGTGGCCTTCGCCGGCTTCGGCCACCGCTACCCGAGCCTGGAGGTCTACTCCACCTCGCCGACCTGTGAGCCCTGGCTCATGGGACGTGAGGAGGTCGACGCCGTCTCCGACCTCGTCCACGCCCTGCACGCCGCCACGGGCGCAGACGTGCCGAGCAACGAGGAGTGGCACCACAAACCGCTGGACGTGGACCAGCCCATGCCCTGGCACATCACGCTGAAGTGGAGGGTGTCGACGCTGGCCGGCTTTGAGGGCGGGACGAAGATCTACCTCAACACCATCGACCCGTGGAGCCTGCGCGACCGTGTGGTGGCGCGCCTGGAGGACCTGCGTGCTGACCGGCTCATCGCGCCGATGGCTGTGGGTGAGGAGTGCCCGACCACACCCAACCGGCTGCTGTACAACCCGGTCCTCACACGCTGAGACGGCGGCGCAGACTGCATTCACCCATCACAATCGTGGTTTCACGCTTAGAAACGGTGCCAGGCCGCATCCCACAGGGCGTTCCTGAGCGTGAAACCACGATTCAGATGGGGGGCTAGAGCCCGAGCGCGCTGCGCTCCTCGGTGCCCACCCAGCCTGAGCGGCTCTCCAGGGCACGGAACCAGCGGGCCAGTGCCGGCCAGAAGGCGATCGACGGCGCCTCGCCGCCGGGGTAGGCCTGGCGACCGCCGTACTCATAGGCCTGGACGGTGGTGAACAGGCGGATGTCGCTGCCGGTGGGCTGGTCGCCGCACAGGTACTGCCCCACCGCGACGACGGCGGACAGCGCCGGCCCGTCCTGCATGGTCAGGGCCGCCTCGCGGGAGGCCTCCATGTGCGTGGCGCGTGCCAGCAGGGTGTCGATGACGTCGAAGGCGACAAGCACCCCGTGGGCCGCAGCCTCGGCCTCCTCCGGGTCCGTGGAGTGCGTGGCCACGCCGTGACCGCGGTTGACGTGGTCCCCCACCCACTCGTCCCAGGCGTCGGTGGAGTTGCGGCGGTTGATCGGGTAGAGGTCTGGTGCGCCTGGGCGGTGCAGCTGCCACCAGGAGGTGGCGAGGTCGAACAGGAGGTTGCCGGAGTCGTCGCACACGACCTGGCCCGTGGTCATGTCCACAAGAGCCGGGACGGTGGGCGGCGGCGTGTAGCCAGGGGTGGTGGCGTAGACCTCGGCCAGGGAGCGGGCGTGGAGGGCCGGGTCGGTACCGGGCTCGCCGCTGGCGTCGGTCAGCTCCCAGAAGCCGTCCTCGCCGCGGCCGTAGGACCAGGAGACTGCGACGGCCTCGCTCAGGCCGAGCAGGCGCCGGGCGATGAGCACACGCCGGCACCACGGGCACGCCCCGGAGGCCACCAGCCGGTAACGACCAGCCTCCGGCCGCAGGGTGCCCTCAATCCCCTTGTCTGAGAAGCGGTAGGAGGTAGCGATGCCCATGGCGGTCCTCTCAGCTCAGGTCAGGTTCAGCGCAGGCAGTCCGGCAGATCCTGCCAGGGACCAGCCCGCTTGTCCTCCATGGTCCCCGACCTGGTCGCCCGTGACCCGAGATTCCCCCGGAGGCGAAAGCACCGGGCGTGAGACCACACCGTCGTCAGCCCCGGCAGTCAGGCGGCTCGCAGCTCGCGACGCCTCGCCTGCACGTCAGGGTCAGGCACCGGCACCGCAGCGACGAGCCGGCGTGTGTATTCCTCACACGGCCGAGCCAGCACCTGCTCGGTCACTCCCTCCTCGACCACGCGCCCGGCCGAGAGCACCACGGTGCGCCTGGCCACCGCGTCGACCACAGCCAGGTCGTGCGAGACGAAGAGGCAGGCGAATCCCAGCTCGGCCTGCAGGTCACGCAGCAGGTCGAGGACCACGGCCTGGACGCTGACGTCCAGGGCGCTGGTCGGCTCGTCGGCGATCACCAGGCGCGGGTCGAGCGCGAGCGCCCGGGCGATCGCCACACGCTGACGCTGACCACCACTCATCTCGTGCGGGTAACGGTCAGCCATGGACGCGGGCAGGCGCACGGCGTCGAGCAGCTCAGCCACCCGTGCCCGGCGCGCCGCAGAGTCGTACCCACCGTGGACCACCAGCGGCTCAGCGACGGAGGACCCCACCGTGCGCCGCGGGTTCAGGGAGGAGGCCGGGTTCTGGTAGACGACCCCGGTCGCACGCCGCGCCGGCAGCAGGGCCCGCCGCCCGGCCCCCGCGACCTCGACGCCGCACACACGCACCGACCCCGAAGCCACCGGCACCAGCCCCGTCAGGGTCCCGGCGATGGTGGACTTGCCCGAGCCGGACTCTCCCACGAGGCCCAGGACCTCCCCGGCGCCGATACTGAGGCTCACCCCGCGTACCGCGTGGACCGACCGCCGGCCGTTGCGGTAGACCACGTCGAGGTCCTTGATGACGACGACGTCCTCTCCCTCGTCCCTCTGCTGCGGCGCGCTCTCGCACGCCACCGCCTCGAAGGGGTTCTCCTGGCGCAGGGAGTCCAGGCGCGGGACCGCTGCCAGCAGCTCGCGCGTGTAGGGGTGGGACGGGGCGTGGAAGATCTCGCGCACGCTCCCGCGCTCGACGATCCGCCCCTGGCGCATGACGGCGACGTCGTCAGCCACGTCGGCGACCACCGCCATGTCATGGGTGATGAGCAGGACGGCGACGCCGCGCTCCGTCAGCGAGCGCAGCAGGTCCAGGATGCCGGCCTGGACCGTGACGTCCAGAGCGGTCGTGGGCTCGTCAGCGATGAGGACCGGCGGGTCGCAGGCCATGGCCAGGGCGATGCAGGCGCGCTGGAGCTGACCGCCGGAGAGCTGGTGGGGGTAGGAGCGGGCGATGCGCTCAGCCTGCTCGCCCTCGCCCAGACCCGCCAGCGCCAGCAGGCCCAGGACCCGGGCGTGCAGGTCACGCCTGGACAGGCGCCCCCGGCGAGGCTCGTGGGTACGCACCGCCTCACCCACCTGGGAAGCGATGGTCTCCAGCGGGTCCAGAGCCGTGGTCGGCTCCTGGAAGATCATGCCGGCGAGCCGGCCGCGCACGTCGTCCAGGACGCCGCGCCCGGCTCCCACCAGCTCGGTGCGCTGCTCGCCGTCACGCAGCAGGGCGCTGCCGCTGACGGTAGCGGTTGAGGGGAGGAGACCCAGGGCGCCCATGGCCGTGACCGACTTGCCCGATCCGGACTCGCCCACCAGGGCGAGCACGCGTCCAGGCAGGAGGTCAAGGTCGACGTCGGCGCTGGAGGGCACAGGGCTGCCAGCAAAGCTCACGCCGAGCCCCCGCAGGGACAGGGCCGGCACCTGGCCGAACCCCGTCGCCGCGGCCGAGGCGCCGCCGCCCAGGAGCGCCGACGACGACGCACCGGCCTGGCCGTCCGGCTCACCCGCGCCTGTCGAGCCGTGCGCAGCGTCCCGGACGGTCCCGGCGCCCTGGGTCTCCTCCTGGCTCATCAGGCGCTCACCCCGACGGTGAGGTAGCTCGGGTAGGCCGGGTAGGACTCGACGGAGAACCCGACCACGCCCGAGCCCGCCAGGAAGGAGTTGCGACGGTTGGCCAGGGGCACGACCGGCACGTCAGCCGCGATCTTCTTGTCCAGCTCCACCCACTGGGCCTGGGCCTGCGCGGTGTCCAGGGTCCCCAGGGCCTTCTCGATCGCCGCGTCCACCTCCGGGTTGGAGTAGCGACCCAGGTTGTAGCCGCCGTTGCCGATCTCCGAGGAGGCGAAGAGCGGCTGGATGTAGGCGCCGGCCGAGGGGAAGTCAGCGTTCCACGAGCCGATGACGAGGTCATAGGTCGAGCCATCGCCACGAGAGGCCCGCTCGGAGTAGGTCTCGGACTCCACCGGGTCGATGGTGACCTTGAGGCCCGCCTCGGTCAGGGACTGCGCCACGGCCTCGGCCACGGCCTGGTAGGCCGCCGAGTTGGCTGTCAGCAGGACCAGAGGGGGAACGTCCTTGGAGGCGAAGGTGGCCTGAGCCGCCTCAACGTCACTAGTAATACCCTCGTAGTCCTCACGCCCGGGGATACCGGGGGCGATGAGGGTCGTGGCCGCCTCAGCACCCAGCTCACCGCCCAGGGCGGAGACCACGGTGGCCTTGTCGACAGCCTGGGCGATCGCCGTACGCACCTCCAGGTCACTGACACGCTCGGTGTTGATCGCCAGGTACAGCAGCGGGCCGCCCTCAGGGGTGGTGGCCAGGCGGGCCTTGGCGTCCGGGTTGCCAGAGATCTGGGCGAGCTGGGCCGCCGCCACCAGGTCCGCGCCGAAGGCGTTGGCGTCCTCACCGGAGGAGGCGATGAGGCGCTGGGTGGCTGTGGACTCGTCCTGGCCCAGCTCGAAGACGATGGTGTCAGGCAGGGCCAGGCGGATGTCATCGGTGTCAGCAGACCACTTCTCGTTGCGCTCCAGGACCGCTGAGACACCGGTGGAGTACTCGGCCACCCGGTAGGGGCCGGAGGCCACAGGCTTGCGGGCGTAGGAGGAGGGGTCGTCCTTGTCCTGGGGAACCGGGGAGAAGGCCGGCTGAGCCACGATCCAGGGCCAGTCACCGTAGGCCTGCTTGAGGTGGAAGACGATCGTCTTGTCGTCCGGGGTCTCGACGGAGTCCAGGTGCGAGCCCTCGTAGGGGCCCTGGTACCCCTCAGCACCGGCCAGCAGGGTCTTGTGGTAGGTCAGGCCCCCGGCCAGGGAGGCGGCGAAGGAACGCTCCAGGCCGTACTTGATGTCTGCGCTGGTGATGGCGCTGCCGTCCTCGAAGGTCAGCCCCTCCTTGAGCGTGTAGGTCCACGCCAGACCGTTCTCGCTGACCGTACCGGTGTCGGTAGCCAGGTCCGGCACCACCTCGACGTCCGCACCCTCGGTGAGCCTCCACGTGGTCAGGCGGCGGTGGACCAGGGCTAGGGAGGTCATCGGCATCGACTGGCTCTTGGCGGGGTCCCAGTTGATGTCGGTGGAGGAGGTGAGGATCTTCAGGGTGCCGCCCGCACTGGCCGTAGCCTCGGTGCTGGCTGCCGGGCTGGAGGCGGAGCGCTGGTTGGCCCCGCAGGCGGCGAGCGTCAGGGCGAGGGCGGACATGCCCGCGCCGGCAAGGAGGTTGCGACGGCTGAGGGTGAAGGTTCGTGCCATGGTGGTGCTCTTTTCCTACAGGGGACGCAGCCCTTGGCTGCGTGTTCTTTGTGGTCCCGGCCCGCAGGCCGGGGGCTTGTGGTCCGACGGCGAGGGCCGCCGTCGGCAGCGGGCTCAGGTCAGCCCGTGGCCGGGACCGGTTGGTCCGGCCGCTGCCCGGCCGCGGCCGGTAGGCCGACGGCGCAGGCCAGCTGCGTCGTCGTTCTCAGACCCGTGGGTCAATGAGAGCGGCGAAGGCGTCGACGAGGAGGTTGGCGATGATGACGAAGGTGGCGGCCACGAGCGTGACCCCCATGACCACGGGCACGTCGACCGTGCCCACGGCGTCCATGAGCAGGGCGCCCAGGCCCTGCATGGAGAAGACCCGCTCGGTGATGACGGCGCCACCCAGCATGGAGCCCAGGTCCAGGGCGAAGTAGGTGACCACCGGCAGGGAGATGTTGCGCATGACGTGGCGGCCGATGACCCGCTTCTCAGGCAGCCCCACGGCCCGGGCGGTGCGCACGTAGTCCTCGCCCATGTTCTCCAGCATCTCGCCACGCACCATGCGGGCGTAGACCGCAGCGGAGATCAGCGCCAGCACCGTCCAGGGCAGGATGAGGTGCCAGGCCCAGTCCACCGGGCTCTGGCTCAGCGGCACGTAGCCGGAGACCGGGACCATGTCCAAGGTGAAGCCGAACAGCAGGATGCCCAGCAGGCCCAGGAGGTAGGAGGGGGCTGAGACCCCGAAGACCGTCCCCGTCATGATGAAGCGGTCCAGGCGCGAGCCTCGGCGCAGTGCTGAGATGACGCCCGCGCCCACGCCCACGACGAGCCACAGGACGGCGGCGCCGACCGCGATGGAGGCGGTCACCGGGAGCCGGGAGGCCACGAGCTCGGTGACCGGGGTGGACAGGCGGAAGGAGTAGCCCAGGCAGGGGGCCGAGCAGACCACGGCGCTGGCGCCCTGGCCAAAGGTCCGGCCCTGGACGATACCCACGAGGTAGTGCCAGAACTGGGTGTACCAGGGCTGGTCATACCCCATGAACTCACGCGCCCGCTGGAGGTTGTCCGGGGTGCAGGGCTTGCCGCACGCCAGTCCTGCCGGGTCCGAGGGCCACAGGGAGAAGATCGCGAAGGTGATGAAGGCGATGGCGACCAGGACCAGGAGGGTCTGGGCCAGGCGCGAGGCGAGGAAGCGCAGTCGGTTCATCGGTTCTCACCGGTCCTGGGGTCGAGGGCGTCACGCAGGCCGTCACCGAAGAGGTTGAAGGCCAGGGTGACCAGGAACAGGGCGGCGCCGGGGAAGAGGAGGTACCACGGGTCGGTGCTCACCCAGGTCACGGCGTTGCCGATGGACCGGCCCCATGAGGGGGTCGGTGGGGCCACACCCACACCCAGGAAGGACAGGGCGGCCTCGGCGGTGATCTTGCCGGGGATCGAGATCGTGGTGAAGACGATGATCGTGGCCACGAGGTTGGGCAGGACCTGGGTGAGCAGGACGTGCCCCTGGGAGGCTCCCATGGCGCGCGAGGCGCCGACGAAGGTGCGTCCGCGCAGGGCGAGTGTGCGGCTGCGCAGGACTCTCGCGGTGGAGGGCCATCCCAGGATCCCGATGATGAGGATCATGACAGGCACCCGCGGGGCGGTGGCCGGGATGATCGCCGAGATCGCGATCATGAAGACCAGGTGCGGAAATCCCAGGGTCACGTCGGTCAGACGGGAGACCAGGGCGTCCCACCAGCCACCGAAGTAGCCGGCGCTGAGCCCCAGCGCGATGGCGATGACCATGGACAGGACCGTGGCCCCCATGCCGATGGAGAAGGAGGTCCGGGTGCCCTCGACCACGACGGCGAACAGGTCGCGCCCGGTCTGGGGCTCGACGCCGAAGGGGTGGGCGGCACTCACACCACCGAGGCTGCCCAGCGGCAGGCCGGAGGAGTCCAGCGCCTCCAGGTCGTAGGTGTAGGGGTCCACGCCGACGAGCCGGGTGATGAGCGGTGCGAAGAGCGCCACCACGGTAGTCAGTACCACCACGACGGCGCCGAAGACGGCTCCCTTGTCACGGCGCAGCCGACGCAGCACGTGGCGCCAGCCGGTGGGGCGCTCGCCGACACGGTCCCGGTCCGCCGTCGGTGCTGCGGTGCCAGCCTGGCCACCGTGCACGGGGGCAGGAGCCTGGTCCCCAGACAGCGTCACCGAGGCACCCGGGGCGGTCTGCTCACCGGGTGTGGCGTTGTCCTGGGCGTCCTGGGAGGACAGGGGCACGAGGGCACCTCACGGGGGTCTTACGAGCGTCACCACGCTCTGGCGAATGGGTGTCAAGCTGCCGTCAGCGACAGCGACAACAACACATTCGCTTGGTCATGCGACCTGGACCTCTCCGTGGCGGGCGACGCCGGTTGCGGCGTCGTGATGACTGGCGAAACGTTAGCAGCGCCAGAAGTGGTTGACGAGTCATGTACTCATTTAGAGACAAGCGTCTCAGCCAGACGCCTCCTGCTGGCAACGCTCGCGCAGGCAGCGCCCGGTCTCAGGGGACTCACTCGCCGTCCGCCGGGACCCCGAGGAAGCGGGCGACCTGCGCAGAGCCGGGATGACGGCGCAGCTCGGCCATCGTCCCGGTCGCCAGGAGGCGCCCCGCCTCCATCACGCCCACGCGGTCAGCGACCGTGGCGGCCTCGGCGTGGTCGTGAGTGACGTAGAGGGCGGTGGTGCCCTGTCCTGTCAGGATACGTCGCAGATCCTGGGCCAGCTGCTCGCGCATGGTGCGGTCCAGGGCGCTGAGCGGCTCGTCCAGCAGCAGCAGGCGCGGACGCGGGGCCAGGGCCCTGGCCAGGGCGACGCGCTGGGCCTGGCCTCCGGACAGGGTCGTGACCTCCCGCGCGCCGTAGCCGGACAGCCCCACCAGGGCCAGCACCTCCTCCACCCGCTCACGTCGCTGGGCGCGTGGCACCCCGGCCAGCCCGTAGGCGACGTTGCCGGCCACGTCCCGGAAGGGGAAGAGCTGACCGTCCTGGAACATGAGTCCGAAGCCGCGCCTGTGGACCGGTAGGGCGACGACGTCGTCGCCGTCCCAGCAGATCTCGCCACCGGCCAGGTCCTCCAGCCCGGCCACGGCCCGCAGCAGGGAGGACTTCCCACAGCCTGAGGGGCCGAGCAGCGCCACCACCTCCCCGCGGGACACCGTGAGGCTGACGCCGTCGACGGCGCGGACCGGGCCGTCGACGGGCCCGGACCGTCGCCGACCGGCCGGAGCCGGGTAGACGACGTCCAGGTCACGTACCTCCAGGCCGGCGCCTGCGGCGGCTGCCTGCGGTACCCGTCCGTCAGGGGCACCCACGGTCGAGCTCATACGGTCTCCTTCTCGCTGCGCACCGTGACCGCCTCACGGCTGCGCCGCAGGTGCGTGGTCTGCGCCCGCTCGCAGGCGAGCATGATCGCGGCCGTCCCCGCGGCCAGCACGACGCCGGCCGCCAGGCCCATCCCCTGGTTCTGGGCCCCCGGGGACCCGATGAGCCGGTAGAGGACCACGGGCAGGGTAGGGGTCTGGGGCCGTGCCAGGAACGACGTCGCCCCGAACTCACCCAGGCTCGTGGCCAGCGCGAAACCTGCAGCGAGCCCCGCGGCCCGCAGCAGGTGCGGGCCGTCCACCGTGGCCAGCACCCGTCCGGGTCCGGCACCCAGGGCGGCAGCAGCCTCGCGCTGGCGCGGGTCGATCGCTCGCAGGGCCGGCAGCAGCGTCCGCACCACCAGCGGCACCGCCACCACGGCCTGGGCCAGCGGCAGGACCCACCAGCTACGGGTCAGGGCCAGGGGCGGGCGGGTCAGCGTGATGAGGAAGCCGAAGCCGACCGTCACCGCAGAGACCCCCAGCGGCAGCATGAAGACCGAGTCGAGGACGACGACGCCACGCCTGAGCCAGGGCGAGCGTGGCCGCCGGGAGACCACGAGGCTGACCGCCGTGCCGACTGCGAGGGCGATCGCCGCGGCGGCCAGCGCCACCCGCAGCGAGTTGCCGGCTGCCTCCCACACGGTGACGAGCAGGGCGTTGCGGCCTCCTGTCGTGGACAGGTCGGTGTAGTTGGCCAGGGTCCAGCGCCCGGCCCGCCGCAGGGAGCGTGCCAGGAGGACGACGACGGGGCCGACGAGCAGCCCGGCCACCACGGCCAGGGTCAGGGCGAGGGCCGGCAGGTCACCAGGGCGCAGGCGCGTGGCCGGCACGTCCAGGTGGAGCCGCAACGAGGCCTGAGAGGCAGCACGAGCCCGCTCGGCCAGCCACAGCACGGCCGCGATGACGAGCAGCTGGACGACTGAGAGGACGGCCGCCGCACGCAGGTCGAGGTACTGGGCGGTCAGGACGTAGATCTCAGTCTCGATGGTACCGATGCCGGTGCCCCCCAGGACCAGGACCACCCCGTAGGCCGTGGCGCAGAAGAGGAAGGTCAGGCAGGCGGCAGCCGCGATCGTGGGGACGAGGCTGGGCAGGGTGACGGTGCGGAAGGCGCGCCAGGGGGAGGCACCCAGCGTGCGCGCCGCCTCCACGGCGCGCGGGTCGAGCCGGGACCACATGGTCCCCACCGTGCGCACCACGAGCCCGTAGTTGAAGAAGACCAGCGCGGCGACGACGGTGATGACCGAGCCGTCCAGGGCACCGTCGGCCACGCCTCCGAGCGGGCCACCACGGGTGACCATCGCGTGGAAGGCGATGCCGACGACGACGCTCGGCAGGACGAAGGGAACGGTCACCACCGCCCTCAGCAGGTCCCGGCCCGGGAAACGGCGGCGGTAGAGCACGCAGGCGCCGGGGACGCCCAGCAGGACGCAGATCGCGGTGGCGGCTCCCGCCTGGAGCAGGGTCTGGCGGATGATGCGCCAGGTGCGCGGGCGCGCCAGGACCTCGGCAAAGCCAGACAGGTCCAGGCTGCCCTCGGGCGCCAGCCCTCTGGCCATCAGGCTGGCCACGGGCCAGGCGAAGAAGACGGCCAGGAAGACGACCGGCAGCACCACGGCGAGGGTCCAGCCCAGGCGCTGGGCCGTCGTCGTCCGAGGGCCGCGCCGGGGGCGACGAGGGCCGCGGCACAGGTCCCGACCGCGCCGTGCCGACCCGGCCTGCGGCACACGGGCAGGCCGGCGGTCGGAGCCGGGCGAGGCGCTCACGCGCCGACAGCCTCCGTCCAGGTGGCCAGCCACGCCTCGCGGTTGGCTGCGATCGCGTCCGCCTCGACGGTGATCGGCGAGTCAGAGACCTGCCCGAAGGCCATGATGTCCTTGCTCAGCGTAGCCTCGGGGTTGACTGGGTACATGTACATGTTGTCCGGGATCGAGGTCTGGACGTCGGCAGACAGCATCCACTCGATAAACGCCTTGGCGCCCTCGGGGTTGGCACCGCCAGCCAGCGCGCCGGCGTACTCGACCTGGCGGAAGGCGGTGGTCAGCACCGAGGCGGTGGAGGAGGAGGTGCCGTCCTCACTGACCGTGGCGGCTGGCGACGAGGAGTAGGACACGACGATCGGGTAGGTGCCGCCCTCGCCGCCGCCGGAGAAGTCGGTGTAGTAGGCGTCGGTCCAGCCCTCGTCGATCTTGGCGCCGTTGGCCACCAGATCCTTCCAGTAGCCGGCGAAGCCGTCCTCACCGAAGTGGCCGATCGTGGCCAGGAGGAAGGCCAGGCCCGTGGACGAGGTCGAGGGGTTGATAGCGACGAAGAGGTCCTTGTAGTCCTCCTTGGTCAGGTCCTCGAAGGTGGCCGGCGGGGTCAGTCCCTTGTCGGCGAACCAGGCGGTGTCGACGTTGAGGCAGACCTCGCCGAAGTCGATAGGGGTCAGGGCCGGGGTGGAGCCGACGACGTACTGCTCCGCCTCTCCCGGCAGGGTGACGGTGACCGAGGTGTCGATGACGCCCTCGTCCAGGGCACGGGAGGCGAAGGTGTTGTCGATCCCGAAGACGGCGTCCCCGAGCGGGGCGTCCTTGGTCAGGACCAGCTTGTTCACCAGCTCGCCGGCGTCGCCGCTGGGGACGATCTCCAGGGTGTACCCGGTGTCCTTCTCGAAGGCGGCCACGAGCTCGTCGGGGACGTGGAAGGAGTCGTGGGTGAGCACGGTGACCTTCCTGCCGGAGCCTGCTCCTGCTGCCTGGCTGGAGGTGGAGGAGGCGGTGCCACCCGCTTTCTTCGAGCCGCAGGCGGCCAGGCTCGCTCCGACGGCACCTAGGCCCAGGGCACCCAGGACCTGGCGGCGGGTGGGGGTGAGGACACGGTGGGTGATGGGGTGGGTAGCCTGAGGCATGTGTGGAGTCTCCTGGATAGGTGTCAGGAGGGCCCGCGCACACGGTGGCTCCGCGAGCGCGGGGAGAAGCTCGACTTCCTTCGCCGGTGCGAACCGGAGCAGGTTCGAGGGTCTGCAGTCTTCTGCACTCTCAGCGCCCAACGGCGCTCCCCTGTCGTAGGGCAGAGTCTAGCCCGTACCACGGTGGTGCGGGCAAACGGGGGTATCCCGGGTGAGCGAGTGCGCGGCTGGCCGTCAGGAGCGACAGCACCCGAGCTGTCACCAGCCGGGCTACGCAGGTGCGTGGCCGGTCGGCCTTCCCACTCCCCTGCGGTGCCCGCAGACCCAGGTAGGATCGCGTCAGCACAGCCGTGCGCGTCACCGACGACTCTGGGAGGACCTATGTCACGCACCCCCTCCGCTGGCATCGCCTGGCAGGCGACTGCCGCGCTGACCACCCTGGCCGCAGGCTTCCTGGCTGACCGTGCGATCCGCACCGCCTGGCGCAAGGGCAGCGGCAAGCCTGTCCCCACCGACGAGGACCTGCTGGACACCCCGGTCTTCCAGGTCGTCGCCTTCGCTGCGGTGTCCGGGGCGATCGCCGCCGTCGTCCAGCAGCTGAGCCTGCGCAAGGCCGCCGCCTGGTACGGCGGGCAGGACTTCAACCCGCTGCGCCCCCAGACCATCGAGACGATCAAGGACTGACCTGCAGCGCGGGTCTCCTGCCCCGCACGCGAGGACGTCGTACCCCCTGAGTAGGCTGGCGGCATGACCTCCTTGATGATCCTGCGCCTGGTGTGCGCGGCCGTCGTCTGCGCCTTCACGGTCGTCGGCGTCGTCCTGTTCGCACGCGCCTGCCTCGTCATCATCGCCCGGATGCGCCTGGGGCGCCCTGCCCCGGACCGTCACGAGCGCCCCTGGCACCGCACCGTCGTCATGCTCGGTGAGGTGCTGGGCCACACGTCCTTCCGCGGCCGGCCCTGGATCCGGGTGGCCCACTGGCTGGTGATGGTCAGCTTCCCGCTGCTCGCCCTCACCCTGGTCACCGGCTACGGGCAGGTGCTGGCCGGCCCTTCCTTCACCCTGCCGTGGCTGGACCAGCAGGCCTGGTGGAGCTGGGTCGTAGAGGGGATCGCCTGGCTGAGCCTGGCAGGAATCGTCGGGCTCAGCCTCGTGCGCCGTCGTCTCACCGCCGGTGGCGCTGCCCGCCCGCCCTTCGACGCCACGAGCGAGGCGGGTACGCGCACCCGATCACCCCGTTTCTCCGGCTCCTCGGCCGGGCAGGCCGTCTTCGTCGAGGCCGTGGTCCTCATCGTCGTCGCCTGCGTCCTGGTGCTGCGGATGCTGGAGGTCACCCACCTGCGTCTGACCGAGCCCGGATCACCGCTCGGCTCCTGGTCGCACTACCCGCTGACCGTCTGGGCCGCTTCCGCTCTCAGCCGTCTCGGCGTCGCCGGGGTCGAGGCTGCGACGGTCGCCGTGGCCACGGTCAAGGTCGTGGTCTCCATGAGCTGGATGGTCGTGATCGGGCTACAGCCGTCCATGGGCGTGGCCTGGCACCGCTTCCTGGCCGTCGTCAACGTCTGGGCGCGCCGGGACACGGCCAAGGCCCTGGGGCCTGCCAAGGAGCTGGTCTTTGACAACGCGCAGGGACAGCCGACGACTCTGACGGCCCAGACGCTGGACGACCTGGACGCCGCCATGGAGGCCGCCGAGGACCAGGACCGCGAAGTCACCCTGGGCGTGGGACGGATTGAGGACTTCACCTGGAAGGGGCTGCTGGACTTCTCCACCTGCACCGAGTGCGGACGCTGCCAGGACCTGTGCCCGGCGTGGAACACCGGCAAGCCCCTGTCTCCCAAGCTCTTCACGCTCGCTCTGCGCGACCACCACGCCGCGGCCGCCCCCTTCCTCCAGGCCGCGGCCCGCCTAGGTGTCAGCAGCCAGGAGGTCACCGACGAGCAGGCGGCTGCGCACGGCGGCATCCTGCGCGGCTCGCGGAGCAGACTGGCCGAGGGCTCGGCCCACACCCAGGACGTGCTCGGTACCCTACTGGCCGCCAAGGCCGCGCCTACCGACTCCGGCGTGGCCACCCAGCCCGCACCCCTGGCCGGTGAGGTGATTCCGGCCGAGGTCCTGTGGTCGTGCACCACCTGCGGGGCCTGCGTGGACCAGTGTCCGGTCGACATCGAGCACGTCGACCACATCATCGACCTGCGCCGTCAGCAGGTCCTCATGGAGTCTGCCTTCCCCAAGGAGCTGGGGCAGATGTTCCGCAAGATGGAGTCCAAGGGCAACCCGTGGGGCCTGGCCCCGCGCAAGCGCATGGAGTGGGCCAAGGACCTCGACTTCGAGGTACCGGTGGTCGGCGTCGACGTTGAGGACGCCAGCGAGGTGGACTACCTGTTCTGGGTCGGCTGCGCCGGCGCCTACGAGGACCGCGCCAAGAGGACCACCCGCGCCGTGGCCGAGCTGCTGCACACTGCCGGGGTCTCCTTCGCGGTCCTGGGAGACGCTGAGTCCTGCACCGGTGATCCGGCCAGGCGCGCCGGTAACGAGATCCTCTTCCAGATGCTGGCGGGACAGAACGTCGAGACCCTCAACGAGGTCAAGGCACACAGGATCGTGGTCACCTGCGCCCACTGCTTCAACACCTTGGCCCGTGAGTACCCCCAGGCGGGTGGGCACTACGAGGTCCTCCACCACACCCAGCTGCTGTCCCGCCTCGTGCGTGAGGGCAGGCTGCGCCCGGTCCCGGCCGGTGCCGCAGCACCACCCGTGGACACGGAGCAGGCGGCCACGAGCAGCGCAGGAACCGCGTCTGCTGGTCCAGCAGGCTCCGGCCGCTCCTCCCTGCAACCGTCTGGGCCTGGGGGACGTACCTCCCTGGCCCTGGCCACGCCGCCACCCACTGTCACCGTCCACGACGCCTGCTACCTGGGCCGGCACAACCAGGTCTACTCGCCCCCGCGCGAGCTGGTGGAGGCCACCGGGGCCCAGACCGTGGAGATGCCACGCAGCCGCGAGCGCTCCTTCTGCTGCGGCGGAGGCGGGGCACGAGCCTTCATGGAGGAGTCGATCGGGACGCGGATCGCTGTGGAGCGCTCACGCGAGGCGCTTGGTACCGGCGCCCAGGTCATCGCCACCGCCTGCCCCTTCTGCACCACCATGCTCTCTGACGGGGTGGCCAGCGAGGGCTCAGACGTGCGGGTCACGGACGTGGCCACCCTCATGCTGGAGGCCGTCCGGCGCGGGCAGGACGCCTGACTCGGGCACGTCCTGACCCGGGCGCTCCCTTCACGACCTGAGCCGCTGGCGGCGCCACCCATCCGGAACCGGGGACAGGGCTCGCCGTCCCTACCGTGCCTTGTCTCCAGGGATGGTGCGCGGTCCGTCTCCTGCTGCGTGAGCGTACTCATGCCACCTGAGGTGCTGACACGCCCCACCCGGTCCACTAGCGTTGTCCCTCGCTTACTGAATTCTTCCCTGCCACCTCGCAAGGAGTCCCCGTGGCTGACCATGGTCACGACGGCGGCCTGGGTGTCTACGTCTCCCTCCTGCGCCTGCCCCACGCTTCCCGCTCTGTCATCTCCGGCGTCATCGGTCAGTTCCCCTTCCCCTTCCTCGGGATGGGGCTTCTTATCGGCATCCGTGACGGCTACGGCTCCTACACGCTGGCCGGCGTCGTCTCCTCGGTCATGGCGCTGACCTCGGCCTTCACCGGCCCGGTGGTCGGGCGCCTGATCGACACCTACGGCCAGCGCCGCGTCGGACTGCCGCTCGCAGGCTTCTGGATCTTCTCGATCCTGTTCATGTCCGCCGCTCTCCACCTGCACTGGCCCTCATGGGTGATCGTGGCCGGTGGCGTGCTGCTGGGCACCTCGGTCCCCTACTCCTCCATGATTCGCGGCCGGTGGACCTACGTGCTACGCAAGCGGCCCGGCCAGCTCAACTCCGCGTTGTCCCTGACCAGCACGCTGGAGGAGATGATGTGGGTCATCGGCAACCCCACGGCCACGGTGCTCGCCACCTCCGTGGCGATGCTCTCTCCCATGGCCGCGGCCGTCGTCGCCATCCTCATCTCGATCTGGGGCTTCCTGCTCGACGACGCCATCGAGCCTCCGCCTACCGGCCGGCCGCGCCGGCGTGCCGCCCCCGCCGAGGTGCTGGAGGACGTGGCCGAGGCGGCGCCTGCTGGTAAGGAGCAGCTGTTCACCATCGGCTTTGTGGCGCTGCTCGCCATCCAGGTGGCCTACGGGGCCTTCATCGCCTCCACCAGCGTCTCGGTGGTGGCCCTGTCCGCAGAGCTGGGCACGCCAGGCCGAGCCGGCCTGGTGATCGCATGCTTCTCCGGCGCCTCCATGCTGGGAGCCGTCGGCTACGGAGCACGCGTGTGGACCTCGCCGCTGTGGATCCGCTTCTACGTCGGCATGACCGTCGTCGCGGCAGGGTCGGCCCTACTGCTGTTCACGCACTCGCTGGCCTCCGCCTCCGCCGTGCTCTTCGTCGCCGGTCTGGCTCAGGCGCCGACGGTCGTCAACGTCAACCAGCTGCTCATCTCCATGACGCCCTCCTCACGGTTCACCGAGGCCATGGCGATGCTCGGCGCCATGTTCGTCATCGGGATGGCGGCGTCCAACCTCCTCACCGGGCGCATGGTGGACGTGCTCGGCTCCCACGGTGGCATGCTGAGCCTGGCCGGCTTCGCGGTCTCTGCGCTCGTGATCGGGCTGATCGCGATGCGCCCTATCCGCAAGGCGACGACCCTTCCCTCCGTGCCCAAGGCGATCCTTGAGGGCGAGCAGTAGGAGGCAGGTCTGGCTCGCTACCGCAGCCCGGACAACGCCTTCGCCCGGGCGAGGACCTCGTCAAGCATCTCCTCGGTCAGCCGCCCGGTGAAGGTGTTCTGCTGACTGGGGTGGTAGCAGCCCAGCAGGATCACGGCATCGCCGTCGGGCCGGAGGAGCCGGCTCTCCGCGCCGTGGCCAAAGCGAGGGGCTGGTCGAGGCACCTGCCAGCCGGCTCCTCGGGCCAGGCGCAGCACCGTGGTCCAGGCGATGCCTCCCAGGGCCAGCAGCACACGTGGTTGCACGAGCTCCAGCTCCCGGGCGATCCAGGGCAGACAGGTGGCCTGCTCCGCCGTCGTCGGCTTGTTGGCCGGAGGAGCGCAGCGCACAGCGGCCCCCATCCGGACCCCGCGTAGCCCCTGGCCGTCACCGGCATGGAGGGAGTCAGACTGCTCAGCCAGTCCCGCCCGGTAGAGCGCTGCCCACAGCCAGTCACCGGAACGGTCGCCCGTGAACATGCGGCCGGTGCGGTTGGCTCCGTTGGCGGCTGGGGCCAGCCCAACGACGTAGATCGGCGCGTCCCCGGGGCCAAACGAGGGCACAGGCCTACCCCAGTAGGGCTGGTGGGCGAAGGAGGCCCGCCGCCCAGTGGTGGCAACCTCCTCGCGCCAGGACACCAGGCGCGGACAGGCCCGGCACACCGAGACCAGAGCGTCCACCTCACACAGACTGGCCTGCCTAGCAAGATCCTTGACCTGCTGCAGGGTACGGGCAACGGGTGTGGTGGGTGTTGCCGGGTCCCCAGGCCAGCCTGTGCCCGGCGGAACGGGAGAGGTAAAGAGCTGATAGGTCACGGGATGGGCGTCAGGCATGGTCAGCTCCGTTCTCATCGAGGTCGGCAGGAGCGGGCCTGTTCGCGCCGGCCCTGGGAAGCCTGACAATGCAGCGCTCGAGGAAGAACTGGGTGAGCGGGCCTATCGCCAGGGCATAGACCACTGTTCCCACACCGATGATCCCGCCAAGCGCCCAGCCGATGAGCACCACAGATACCTCGACGCCCGTGCGCACGAGCCTCATGGAGACTCCCGTACGAGCATGGAGCCCGGTCATGAGGCCATCGCGCGGGCCGGGGCCGAACTGGGCGCCGATGTACAGGCCGCCAGCCAAACCGTTAAGGAGGACGCCCATAACCATGAGGGCGGTGCGTGCTCCCGCGTGCTGCCACACGGGCAGGAGGCTGACGGTCACGTCCAGGGAAAGGCCAATGAGCACCGCATTGAGTACGGTGCCCAGCCCCGGCCAGATACGCAGTGGGATCCAGGCGAGCAGGACCAGGACTCCAACGATGATCGTGACCGTCCCGATACTCATGCCACTGTGCAGGGACACTCCCTGGTGGAAGACATCCCAGGGCGCGTTGCCCAGGCATGAGCGCACAAGCATGCCCTGGGAGGCACCTAGGAGAACCTGGCCCACGAGCAATTGGCACAGCCGGCGGGGCAGCCGCCCGGCGCGCAGCTGTGCGAGCGGGCCTCGGTCGTCCAGGATCACATGAGGATCCTAGTAAGGGCTCCTCCCGCCTGTGCCCGCTCCGACCACCTGTGCCCAGTCCGACCACGGTATTCACGCTCATACGGAGGTCGGCCGGGGCTTACATGGTCGGCGGGGGATCTTGTGGTCGGCCCAGGTCTAGGTGGGCCTAGTCGTGCTCCTGAGTCTGTGGGGGACGACGGCGGATCTGCTCACGCAGACCGTCCCAATACTCCAGGCGCTCACGGATACGGCGCTCATGGCCGTGGTCGGTCGGCTCGTAGAAGGGCTCACGCTCCTCACGTGGCGGGTAGCCGGCTGGCATGTAATCCGCGCCGGAGAAACCCTCAACGGTGTCCGGATCGTACTGGTAGCCCTCGCCATAACCCAGCTCCTTCATGAGCCGGGTAGGGGCGTTGAGGATGTGAGCGGGTGGCATGAGTGAACCAGTAGCTGCCGCAGCGTGACGCGCCCGTCCCAGGGCCCGATAGACGGAGATCGACTTGGGAGCTGTGGCCAGGTAGACCACGGCTTGGGCGATCGCAAGCTCACCCTCGGGTGAGCCCAGACGCTCGTAGGTGTCCCAGGCCGCCAAGGCCATCTGTAGCGCACCGGGATCCGCCATGCCGATGTCCTCACTGGCAAAACGCACGATCCTGCGGGCCACGTACAGGGGATCCTCACCGCCACCCAGCATCCGTGCCAGCCAGTACAGGGCAGCATCTGGGTCTGAACCGCGCATGGACTTGTGAAGGGCTGAAATGAGGTTGTAGTGCTCCTCACTAGATTTGTCATACAGGGGTGCTCGTGCGGAGATGACGGCGGTGAGCTCGTCCACGTCCACAGGCGTGTCGAGGTTCTCGGCGGGCCGCTGAGCCATACCCAGGACCTGCTCAACCATGCCGAGCAGGTAGCGACCATCGCCGTCGGCCATGGCGATGAGGGCGGAACGTGCCTGGTCGGTGAGCGGCAAGGTCCGCCCGGTCAGGTTCTCGGCACGCTCCAGCAGCTCGCCGAGGGCCTCCTCAGACAGTCGGTGCAGGACCATGACCTGGCAACGTGACAAAAGGGCACCGTTGAGCTCGAAGGACGGGTTCTCCGTCGTCGCTCCGACGAGCACCACCGTGCCGTCCTCGACGTAGGGTAGGAAGGAGTCCTGCTGGGCACGGTTGAACCGGTGGATCTCGTCGACGAACAGGAGCGTTCCCTGGCCGATCTGACGACGCTGGGTGGCAGCGGTAAAGACCTTGCGCAGCTCGGCAACCCCCGAGAAGGTGGCGGAGACCTGTTCAAAGGCCAGTCCCGTACCTTCCGCCAGCAGGCGCGCAATCGTAGTTTTCCCGCAACCGGGCGGACCCCACAGAATGATCGAGGACAGCCGGCCGGTCTCAACCATGCGCCCGAGCGGTGCGTCGGGTGCCAACAGATGGTCCTGGCCAACCACCTCGGACAGCGAACGTGGGCGCAGCCGGTCAGCCAGCGGGCGTGTGGGGTCGTCAACGTCTGAGCCGTCAGCCGCAGCAGCATCGAAGAGGTTTGGTGTGCTGGTCATGTTCTGAGCCTAGGGCGGGGTACCGACACGAAAAGGTGGCCGGCCGACCACAAAATCCCCCGCCGACCATGTAAGCCCCGGCCGACCTCCGTATGAGCGTGAATACCGTGGTCGGACTGGGCACAGGTGGTCAGAGAGGACGCCAGCAGGGATGCTGCGGACCCAGCGCCGCCCCACCCTTGCGCCCGAGCACGTCAGCTCCCAGGCCCCGCCATCCCCTCAAGCCTAATGTTCCACCAGGACCGCGGCCGTGAGCGCCGGGACCGTGAGCACCCCGGTCTCCGGGTCGAAGCTGGTCTCCCGTACGCGCTCGTCGGCACCGTTGGCCTGGATCTCGCTGAGACCGAAGAACCGTCCGACCAGGGGCTCGACCCGCTGGGTGACCTCGTGCGCGGTGGCGTTGATCGCCACCATGACCCCGTCCAGGGTGGGGTCGATATCCGCTTGGCCCGCACCGTCGTCGACCACCATGATGATGACACCGGCCTGGGCCTCAGGCCCGCAGTCAGGGAAGGACACTCGCTCTCGGACCAGCTCGGCCGAGCCCAGGGTCAGCAGCGGGGTCGAGCGCCGCAGCCTCAGCAGGTCCAGGGCGCGGGCATAGGCGGCGGCGACGTCGTCAGGACCGGGCCGCAGGCCGGGACGAGAGAGCATCTCGGCCTGGATGATCCAGCGCTCGAAGTTGCGTCCTGCCGGAGGCAGGCCGCGTCCCCAGCCGTTGTCCTGCCCGGACCAGTCGATGGCGTTGAAGTAGTCACCGGAATTGTAGGAGTCGCGGTCCAGGGACTTGCTACGCAGCATCTCGGTACCTGCGGCCCAGAAGCACGGTGACTGCCCGAGTGTGACCGCCGCCAGGCACAGCGTGCTCAGGCGTCCCCGGTCCTCCATCGAGGTATCGGGGGGAAGCTTGTAGACCAGGCGGTCGAAGAGGGTCTCGTCGTCGTGCGCCTCGACGTAGGCGATGGAGTCCACCGGCTCGTCGCCGTAGGCGGCCGGGGCGCTGCCGTAGCGCAGGTCCTCCCCCCTTCTCCATCTCCCGTCAGCCCCCAGGAGCTCGGTCTCACGCAGGTTCCCTGCCATCGACAGCCGGACCAGGTCCGTACGCCAGCGCAGCTCCTCGCGGCCGGCCTGCTCTGCCTCGCTACCCCGTCCTGTCGGGTGCGAGGCGGCGCCGGTCCCCAGTCCCTGACCGACGCGCGGGTCCGGCCCGAGGCTGCCTCCGTGCAGCGCGTCGCGGACCCGGTCGTTGAAGGTCCCCACGTGCAGGCCTTCCTCAGCACCGACCTGACCCTGGACCGCCTGCCGGAACAGGGCGTTGTCCGCGACCTCTCCCATGTTCCAGCCCTCACCATAGAGATAGGGCTCGTGCCCGACGGCGTCCCTGCCCACCTGCGCCAGGGCCCGTCTCAAGCGCTTCATCGTGGAGGTGGAGTGGTAGCCCATGAGGTCGAAGCGGAAGCCGTCGACGTGGTAGTCACGGACCCAGGACACGCAGGCGTCGATCATGAGCCGCTCCGCCATCGCCCGCTCGGTGGCCACGTTGTTGCAGCAGGTCGAGCTCTCGACCTTCCCCGCAGCGTCAAGGCGGTGGTAGTAGCCCGGCACGATACGGTCGAGCACGCTGGTGGGCTCCTGCCCGCTTCCTGCCGTGTGGTTGTAGACCTGGTCGAGAACCACCTGCAGCCCCATGCTGTGCAGGTTCCCGACCATCGCGCGCACCTGCACCGTGCGTGCTCCCCCGTCCTGGTGCCCCTCAGTGGCGTAGGAGCCCTCAGGAGCCATCCAGTGAAAGGGGTCGTAGCCCCAGTTGTAGGCGTCACGGTCAGCGACGGCGGCCACGGCAGCCTGCGGCCTGCGGGAGGCCGGTGAGACCCCTTCCGGCACCTCAGGCGCCTGCTGACGACGACGGTCCTCGGGCACGGTCGAGAAGTCGAAGACCGGCAGGAGGTGCACGGTGTCGATCCCCGCACCGGCCAGCTCGCGCAGGTGCCTGGTCCCGGCCGAGTCGATGCTGAAGGCCTCGTAGGTACCCCGCAGGCCGGCAGGCACCGTGGGGTCCGCCGCGGAGAAGTCCCGCAGGTGCAGCTCGTAGATCGCCCGTGCGGCGTCGACGGCGACCACCGGGCTGGGGCTCGAGCGCCACACGCTGGGCTCAAGGACCTCAAGCCCCAGGTCGACCGCGACCGAGCGCCGCGAGTCCACCGTCAGGGCGCGCGAGTAGGGGTCGGTCACAACGTTGGTCTCGATCCTCCCGGTACCCGGGACGTAGACCGTGACCTCCCACAGGTACTGGGAGCCTCCACGTACGCCGGCAGCCTCAGCACTCGCCGACCCGACCTCCCAGCGCCCGTCCGGGTAGCGCCCTGCCTTGATCCGGACCGGGTCGCCGTCGACCAGCGGCTGCGAACCAGTAGGGTCCTGGGACGGCCACGCGAGCAGGACGACGGCGAGGGCGGTGGGGGCCCACAGGGCGAACGAGGGAGCGGCCTGGCCGCCATCGGCAAACGTGGCACCGAGCGGCGCGCTGCCGTCACGAGCGCTGGCGGCCCGTCCCCACAAGCGGTCGACTACCGGCCAGGTCTGCACCCCGGTGCAGGCAGTCACCCAGCCGCCCACGGCTGCTGAGGTGCGCTGGACGACCACGAGCTGGCCGGTCAGCAGGACGGCCACGTCGTCGTCGGTGAACCGAGGAGCCCCGAACTCGTCCAGGGTGGTCAGGGCGAGGTACCCCTCCAGCTGGGGGTGGTCGGACACAAGCCGGCCGTCCAGCCGGCCGATGAGCCCGAGCGGTACCTCGCTACCACGCTCTCCCCGTTGGAGCAGCCCGTTGACCAGGCCGGCACCGCCGTCAGACGAGGCGACCAGGCCGAAGCTGAGCGGCGGCGAGGCCGGGCGACCCCCGTCCGGTCCGAGGCAGTCCTCCACACAGACGCCTGGCGGCAGCAGGTCGGCCGGCCACGCCAGGGTGGACTCGTCGACCCAGTAGGCGCGCATCTGGCCCTCACCGGGCACCTCGTGGTGCACCGGCGCCTCGTGGTGCGTATGAGCGCTGGTCATGACGACCACCTTTCCTACCCGCTGGCCGAGCCCGCTCACCTCCGCGGGCACGCTGTGGCCAGACGCTCCACCTCTCGGAAGCAGCCACCTCATGAGGATGACGCTGCCCACTCTTTCACGCCACGGTGCCACCCGCCAGAGGCGATGAGCCCTTGAGGGTCCCTGCCGCCGGACAGCAAGGCGCACGAGCAGCCCCTCACCCCTCCAGGGGCCGGCTCATGTGGATGAGGAGCTCGGGGAGGCTGCGCTCGAGCAGCGCGGTGAGATCGTCCTCGTTGCCAGCCAGGAGCGCGGTACGCATCGAGCGCTCAGCGGCCGCGAAGAGAAGCTCGGTGGTGTCGTCAGCGCTAAGCAGGCACTCGCGCCCGATCGCCGCCAGGCCCGAGACCACGATCTCCTGCAGCGAGGACCTGAAGGTCTCATACCCACCACGCAGCGCCGCCGCGTGCTCCTCGTTGCGCAGGACGTAGGCCACGATCTCGCTCTGGAGGAGATAGAACTGGCGCGAGACCGGCATCGCCCGGAGGATGCGCGCCGCCAGCTCCTCCAGCGCATGGAGCACACCTTCCTCCGTCGAGGAGTCCTGGAGCACGGTCTCCGGCAGCGCCTGGTCAACAGCCTTGCGCACGTAGTCGGTCATCTGCTCCCACTCGCGCTCAGCCACCTGGCTCACGAAGTGGTCCATGTCAGCGAAGTTGGAGTAGAAGGCACCGCGCGTGAAACCGGCGCGCGAGCACAGGTCGCCCACGCTCGTGCCCCCGATGCCCTGGTCAGTAAACAGCTCCCTCCCGGCCTCCAGCAGCAGGGCCTGGGTCTGGGCACGCTTGTCCGAGGGATCAGCCGCGGCGATACGTCGCACCGCCGCACGTCGGGCGGACAGCCGCTCAGCGGCCTTTCTCGCCCCGTTTATCTTTGCGGCCACGCGCTTCCCCTCCGTGCTCGCGCCCACGTCCTCACTGCAGGTCCTGTCTACCAAGCCACGCGCCTCCCTGTCACCCCGATCCTGTCTCCTTGCCCACACGATACAGGTCTGTATTGTCTCGGTAAATACAGACCTGTATCGTCTCGCTCCGGAACTGATAACGGAAGGCCCGCCATGAAGAAGCTCACCGGCTCGCGCATCGGCAACCTCGTAGTTGTCGCCGCAGTCGTCATCATCCCGCTGCTGTACGCGGGACTCCTCACGCTCACCTACCAGGATCCCACCAACCGCCTCGACGACATCCGTGCTGCCGTCGTCAACGAGGACTCGCCCTACACGGCGACCCTCGCCTCTGGTGAGACAAGGACCCTCGACCTCGGCGCCGACCTGGAGGAGGCCCTCACCGAGCCCGACGGCTCCCAGGACGTCGGCTTCACCTGGACCTCCATGAGCGAGTCCGAGGCCCGCGCCCAGATGGGCGAGGAGAAGATCCGCGCCATCCTGTTCATCCCGGCCGACTTCTCCCAGAAGGTCTCCCTGGTCGGCACCGAGGACCCCTCGAAGGCTGCCACCCAGGAGCTGCACCTGCTCACTGATGATGGCATCAACTACCTCGCCGGCACCATGGCCCTCACTGTCGCCTCCGAGCTGAGTAACCAGCTCTCCTCCCAGGGCTCCGAGGAGGTGGTCGACTCCCTCCTGCTCAGCGTCTCGACGATCCGCGAGGGCATGGTCACGGCCTCCGACGGTGCAACCACCCTGGCGGACGGCACCACCACGCTGTCCGACGGCGCCACGACGCTCGCTGACGGCACCGACTCGCTCAGCTCCGGCGCTTCCTCCTTGACGGTCGGTGTCAAGCAGCTCGCTGACGGCTCCGTCACGCTGGCCAGTGGTCTGACCACCCTGTCCCAGGGCGCCACTGACGCCGCGGACGGCTCCCAGCAGCTGGCCGACGGCGTCGCCCGCCTGGCCTCGGGCGCTTCCTCGGCCCGGACCGGGGCCTCTACCCTGGCTGACGGTGCCAGGACCCTGAGCGAGGGCACCTCGACCCTGGCCGCCAACGCCGGGACCCTGGCCGACGGCGTCGGCCGGCTCTCCACCGGTTCGGGCACCCTGGCCGACGGCGTCACCCGCTACACCCAGGGAGTGGACCAGGTCGCTGCGGGCGCTGCCGCCCTCCAGGTCAGGGCCACCGACCCCGCCGACGGACTGGCTGCCGGTATCGCCCAGCTCAAGGCCGGCATCGGTGAGGCAGGGTCCACGGACACCTCCACCCTGGCTGGTGGCGCGGCCGCCCTCGACGCCGGAGCCGCTCAGCTGTCTGCCGGGCTCAACAGCCCGCAGGCCAGCGGGGTCTCGCTCAAGGACGGCGCAGCCGGGCTCGCCTCGGGAATCACCACCGCCCAGCAGGGCGTGGCCGGCTACACCGCTGCCGTCGACCAGCTCGCCGCCCAGTGCTCGGCCAGCGGCGCGGCCCCCGCGCTCTGTGTCGCCCTGCAGCAGGTCTCCTCCCAGTCCGCCGCGCTCAACGCCGGCATGTCCGAGGCCTCCTCAGCCGCCACGCAGGTCTCTGACGGAGTGAGCCAGGCCGCCGACGGCGCCGCCCGGCTCGCGGCCTCCACCTCAGCCCTGTCCCAGGGCACCACCACCCTGCGCGAGGGCGTGGACCGTCTGGGCTCCGCCGTCGGCAGCCCGAGCGACGTCACCGTCCCAGGCGACTCTTCCAGCCCACAGACCCTGCTGGGTGGCATCAACGCCGTCGCCGGCGGCCTGGGCCAGGTCACGACCTCCACGGTCGACGGCCATCTCGTGGACAATTCCGCGTCCCTGCGGCAGGGCGCCTCTGACGTCGCCGGAGGCCTGGCCACCATGAACGACAAGGTCCCGGCTCTGACCACTGGCATCAGCCGGCTCGACTCCGGTTCCGCGTCGCTGTCCGACGGCGCCACGAGCCTGGCCTCAGGCCTGGTCACCCTCGACCAGGGCACCGGGACCGCCGCCACCTCGGCCCAGACCCTGGCCGACGGCGTCGCCCGCCTGGCCTCGGGCGCCTCCTCGGCCCAGACCGGCTCGCAGACCCTGGCCGACGGGCTGGGCACCGCCCAGACCGGCTCGCAGACGCTGTCCGTGGGCGCCACCCGCCTGGCGACCGGCGCCCACGACCTCAAGGACGGCGCCGACCAGCTCGACGAGGGCGCAGCAACGCTCTCACGGGGCCTGGCCGAGGGCGTGGGCAAGATCCCGAGCTACTCGCACGCGCAGCGCTCCTCCATGGCCGCCGTCGCCTCCGACGTGGCAAGGGTGGAGACGGTACGGGACAACGCCGTGGTCAACAACGGCGCCGGCTTCACCCCGATGTTCATGAGCCTGGCCCTGTGGGTCGGCGCGATCGCCCTGTTCCTGGTGCTGCCCGCGCTGGACAAGCGCGACCACGGCGAGCGCTGGTGGGCCTCGGCGATCCGCCCGGCCACCACGGCCCTGCTCCTGGCCCTGGCCCAGGCCGTCATCATGATGGTCGTGGTCAACGCCGCCGGCGAGCTGCACGCGAGCAACCTGCTGGGGCTGACCCTCATGGCTATCGCCTCCTCGGTGTGCTTCATGGCGATCAACCAGGCCTGCGTGGCCTCGCTGGCCTTCCGTGGACGCTTCGTCTCCATCGTGCTGCTGAGCCTGCAGATCACCTCGATGGGCGCGACCTTCCCGATCGAGACGGCCCCGCGCTTCTTCCAGTGGATCCACCCGCTCCTGCCCATGAGCTACACCCAGCTGTCCTTCCGCCGCCTCATCGCCGGCGGCGGCCTGGACGGGATCCACCTGCAGACCCTGGGGGTCCTGCTCATCTGGACCGTGATCGCCGTCGCGGTCACGCTGGTGGGTGCCAAGCTGCGCCGAGGTCACAAGCCCCTGCCAGTGGACAACGCCCTGGCTCCCACGGCCGCGTAGCCGCTGGGCCAGGAGCGCGGCTCCCCAGGCATGACGACGCCGGGGCCGTATGAGAGACGCAGTCTCATACGGCCCCGACGTCCTGCACGTGCCCCGAGGAGCGAGCTGGAGGAGAAGGGGCTAGGCGCTTGTCCACGCCTCCCACAGCCGGGTGTACTCCCCTCCGGCGGCCACCAGCTCCTCGTGGGGACCGAGCTCGACGATCCGGCCGTCGATGACGACGGCGACCCGGTCCGCGGCAGCAGCCGTGTCCAGGCGGTGGGCGATCGCGATGACGGTGCGTCCGGCGAGCACGGCGTCCAGCGCGCGCTCGGCAGAGCGCGCCGAGGTCGGGTCCAGCAGGCTCGTCGCCTCGTCCAGGACGAGCGTGGCCGGGTCCATGAGCACGATCCGAGCCAGCGCGACCTGCTGGGCCTGGCCAGGGTCGAGGACCACCCCGCCGTTGCCCACCAGGGTGTCCAGGCCGTCGCTCAGTCCCTCGACCCACGCGCTCGCCCCCACGACGTCGAGCGCGCGAGCGATCTCGACGTCCGTGGCGTCCGCGCGGGCGATGCGCAGGTTGTCCGCGAGGCTGCAGGCGAAGACGTGGTGCTCCTGGGTCACCAGGGCGACCTCACGGTGCAGGGCCTGCTCCGTCAGCGCCGTCAGGTCCGTGCCCTGATCGTCGGGACCGTCTGAGCCCACCGTGACCCGTCCCCGGGTGGGCGGGTGGATCCCGGCGAGCATGCGCCCCAGCGTGGACTTGCCTGAGCCCGACGGGCCGACGACCACCAGACGCTCACCCGGAACGATCTCCAGGTCGACGTCGTGCAGGACGTCGTGACCGGCGCGGTAGGCGTAGGAGACCCCGCACACGCGCGGCGGCTCGGGGACCACCACGTCGCTCGTGGCCTCACGGTCGGGCTCGACCAGCTCCACCCCGACGATGCGCGCCAGCGCCGCCGAGGCCGACTGGACGGTGTCCAGCCAGAAGGTGATCTCGTGGACGGGGCCGCGCACCTGGACGGAGTAGAGCGCCACCGTGGTGACGGCACCAAGCGTCACCACGCCGTGGCCCAGCAGCCAGGCCCCCCAGGCCAGGACCGCCAGCAGCGGCAGCATGACGGCGACCCCCAGGCCCGTGATGAGCACGACGCGTAGCCACATCGTGTACTGCTCGGTCTGCCACGCCTCCCTCAGCGCCCGGTCCAGGACGCGGTTGCGACGCTGCCCCAGGTACTGGGCATCCACGGTCTCAGCCTGGTCGGCGGTCTCGGCGATGACGCCGTCGACCTCCGCCCACAGGGCGTTCATCGTCTGGTAGCCGGGGACCACGTGGCGCAGGTACCAGCGCGCCAGCGGAACCGCGATCACCGCCGAGGCGAGCATGCACACGCCCAGCAGCGGCGAGGCCAGCAGGGCCGCGACAACCACGCTGAGGATCGTCAGCACGATGACGAGGATCTGGGAGACGCCGCGCTGGACCACGAAGCGGATGTTCTCCAGGTCGTGGCTCGTGCGTCCCAGCAGGTCACCTGTGCCCGCGGACTCCACCACGCTCAGCGGCAGGTGCATCGCGGCCCCCACCAGACGCTCACGCAGCTCGGCGAAGATCTTCTCCCCCAGGATCCGGGCGAGGTACTCCCCGACCCCGGTCAGCACGGCGTTGACCACGGCCAGGACCACCACGACGGCGATGAGCGTGCGCAGGTGCTGCGCCCCGGCGTCGGCCCGCACGGCGTCCACCATGAGACCGAGCACCTTGGGGATGCCCACGCTCGCCATCGCGGCGGCGAGCTGAGCGATGGTGACCACGGCGAAGGCACGCTTGTGCTCGCCCAGCAGGGAGAGGAAACGACGGCGGACGGTGCGCCCGTCCGCGACGGGGAGACGCATGGCGCTCATGCACCGGCTCCTCTCTCGACGACGTCGGCATAGGCAGGCAGGCTGCTCAGCTCGTGGTGGGTGCCGCGCGCCCGCTCGCCCACCCGCACGGGCTCGCCGGCTGCGGCGTCGACCGCCTCCAGCAGGACCACCTCGTCACAGCGGCTGAGCAGCAGGGGCGAGGAGGTGACGACGACGGTCGTCAGCCCGGCGCGGGCCTCCCGCAGCCTCTGGGCCACCAGGTCCTCGGTGTGGGAGTCCAGGGCGCTGGTGGGCTCGACCAGCACGAGCACAGGCGCCTGCCGAGCCACGGCGCGGGCCAGTGCCAGGCGCTGGCGCTGGCCTCCGGAGAGGTTGCGAGCCTTCTCGGTCAGCTGTCCTTCCAGCCCTCCCAGCGAGTCCAGGACGTCGCCAGCCACGGCGACCTCCAGAGCGCGGCGGGCAGACTCCACCTGCGTCGTCGTCAGGGGGACGTCCGCGCGAGTGGCGTCAGGGCGGTCCCTGCCGGCGTGCAGGGTCATGAGCTCCACCAGCCCGCGCTGGGGAGCCAGCTCCACCTGCTCGCCCAGGACCTCCCCGGCCAGCGGGCCGGCGAAGGCCTCAGCATGGGCCCCGGACACGACGACGGCGCGGCGCACCTGCGCAACCGGCAGGCGGCGCAGGTCGGTACCCGTCAGGGTGACTGCCGCATGGTCGTCGGGCCGCCCGAGCCGCTCAGCCAGGGCCGCGCTGACCGCCGGACGCGCGCACACCAGGGCCGTCATGCGGCCCCCGGACAGGCGCACCCCACTGGCCTCGTCCACCAGGTCGCCGGTGGGGTCCAGGACCGCGGTCGGGTCGACGGCGTCATCAGTGACCAGAGGCTCGACGGCGGCCACGCGCGCCACCTTCTTCGCGCCCACCCACGCGCGGGTCATGAACTGCATGAGGTCAGCCAGCGCCCCGAGCGGCCAGATGAGGAAGGTCGTGTAGCCGTAGAAGGTGACGAACTCACCGGCCGTGATCCGCCCCTCCAGCGCCGCGGTGGCGCTGGCACCGACGACGAGGGCGGTCAGGATCATCGGGGCGCCGGCGCGGATCGCGGCGAGCATGGCCTGGGTGGAGGCGACCTTGATCCCCGCAGCACGCACCTTGGCCGACTGCTCGGCGTAACGGGCGGCGTAGACGTCCTCGCCCCCGATACCGCGCAGCACACGCAGGCCGGCGACGACGTCAGCCGTCACCGTGGTCAGCCGCCCCTGCTCCTCACGCTGGACGGACATGCGCCTGTTCAGAGGCTTGAGCAGCGTGCCCACGCCCAGCAGGACCACCGGCAGCCCGAGCAGCACCAGCAGCCCCAGACCGGTGTCCATCCGCAGCATGAGGACAGCAACCACCACTGTGGAGATGACGGAGCCCACCACAGTCACGATGAAGTACATGAGGGCGCCGATGGAGTCCGCGTCCGAGGTCGCGGTGGACACGACGTCGCCGGAGGACACCTCGCGGGTCACCGCCCGCGAGCGCAGGCCCAGCCGGTACCCGACGCCGCGGACGGAGGGCTGCCAGCCGCTGGTCCACGAGCCGAAGGCGAAGATCTCGGTCACGCCTCCCACGAGCCCGCCGGCCACCCCCAGCGCCGCGAGCGCAATGAGGCCTGGCACCAGGCGTGAGGACAAGCCGTCAGACAGGCCGTGGTCGACGACCCGTCCCAGGACCGTGGGGATGAGACCTGAGGAGAGATAGGTCAGGGCCGTCAGCACCGCCCCGACCAGCAGCGGCAGCCAGGCGTCGCACAGCACGTGAGCGAGGTAGCGCCCCGGGCTGTCGCTCAGGGGCGTGCGCGGGGCCGGGGTGATGGTGAGGAAGGCAGGCCAGCGTCGTGGCGCCCAGGCGATGGGGACCGCCTTGGTAGAGGCAGTGGAGGTGGCGGAGGCAGAGGTGGGTGCGCAGGCGTCAGGACGCGCAGCAGCAGTGTTCATGGGCGTTGGTCACAATCGTCTCTTAGGGGACGGCGCGAGTCAGGCTCAGCAGCCGTGGGGACCTCATGGGGACGCGCCACCAGGCCAGCCACCATCGGCTGCCAGCGGTGGACGTCAAGGCTCCGGCCTAGCCGGAGCGCCAGTCACTTAAAGAGAACGCGTGTCACACACATGAGCGTAAGTTTACGGCCACGCCACCCAGGCAGGCAAGGGAAGCAAGGGAAGCAAGGGAAGCAACGCTGTGCGCTGTGCCGACCCCCGTGATATCACCTCACCCGAGCTGCCAGGGAAGCAAGCGTCCCATCACTATCACCGGCATACCGCCAGATGAGCCCACCTTGACAGGGGGCTACGTGGCAGACCTACCCTGCGTCCATGACCGCTTCGACGCCCACGCCCCGTACCGCCCCGGTGCGCGCCCTGGTGATGCGTCGAATGTGCATGCGCTGACAGCGCCAGCCGTCGCTGTCGCAGGAATAACGGCTAGAGCGCCGGGTTGAGTCGAGCCCGGCAGGCTCCGCGGGACCGCCATCCAACCGCCCGCGTTCACCGACCACCGTGACCCCGTCCGCCCACGTGCCGGGTCGTCGGCCCACTACGCCGCCGCCTACCCGTATCCGCTCGCGGGCAGACAGGCAGGCCCCACCGGCCTGCCCGACTCCCAGGACCTACGCACATGCCTGCCCTCACTGACTTCTCTGACCTCGGAAGCGTCGTCGACCCCTACTGTCCGATCGGCACCACGCTTCCCGGCTCCTCCTTCTCTCAGTTCGACCTCGTCCACGACCGCACCGGCACCTCCAGCCTCAAGTGGGACTTTGCCGCCGAACGCGGCCGTCCTGCCGGAGTGCTCCCCCTATGGGTAGCAGACATGGACCACCAGGTGGCCCCGGGCATCACCAGTGCCCTGCTGTGGCGGGTGCGTCACGGGATCTTCGGTTACACCGAGACCGACGCCGCCTATGACGCCGCTGTGACCTCATGGTTCGCGCGCCGCTACGACTGGCAGGTCGAGGCGTCGTGGAACGTCGTCACCCCCGGCGTCGTCCCGGCCCTGGCCCTGGCGGTACGGGCTCTGACCGCTCCCGGCGACGCCGTCGTCATCGAGGAGCCCGTGTACTACCCGTTCAGGGAGGTCATCGAGGACAACGGTCGAGTCGTCGCCCCGGCCCCGCTGGTACGCGGTGACGACGGTTCCTACCGCCGCGACATGCAGGCCCTGGAGCGCACGCTGCGCACCAGCGGCGCCAAGGTGCTGCTGCTATGCAACCCGCACAACCCCGTGGGGCGGGTGTGGAGCAGGACCGAGCTGGAGGACCTGGCCGAGATCGCCAGGCGCTACGACCTCACGGTGGTCTCTGACGAGATCCACGCCGACCTCGCCCTTCCCGGGCACCGGACTACCCCCTTCGCCTCGCTGTCCCCGGACGCGGCCGCCCGCACGATCGCCTGCACCTCGCCGTCGAAGTCCTTCAACCTCGCAGGGCTGCAGGTGGCCAACATCCTCATTCCCAGCGAGCGGCTGCGCAAGGCCTTCCGCGCCGAGCTGGCCGCCGTGGGCTACTCCCAGCCCAACGCCCTGGGACTGACCGCCTGCCAGGCCGCCTACGAGAGCGGGGACGCCTGGCTCGACGAGCTGCGCGGCCACCTCGCCGCGGCCCGCGACCACGTGGCTGAGCGTCTCGCAGCCGTGCCGGGAGTCAGCGTCGCTCCCTGCGAGGGCACCTACCTGCTGTGGCTGGACTGCCACGGGCTGCTGGACCTCGCCGGCCTGGAGCCCAGCGAGCTCGACGAGGTCATGCTGGAGGAGGCGGGGCTGTGGCTGGACGACGGGGCGATCTTCGGCGCAGGAGGCGAAGGCTTTACCCGCATCAACATCGCCTGCCCGCGGGCCACGCTCGACCAGGCCCTGGACCGCCTGGAGGCCGGCGTCACCGCCCTGCTCGCCCGTCAGTCCCACCGCGCCCGGGCCGAGGCGCTCGCCCCTGCCCGCGCCGCCTGACCCCCACCCCGCCCGACTGTCACGGACACCGCCGGGCACCGCCGTCGTCCACCCACCTGACACGAAGAGAGCACGTGCTATGACCATCCGCCCTGAGGACTCCAACCCCGCCTACGACGACCGCTCCGCCACGCGCGCCGTTCCCATCCACCACCACCCCTCCACCTCGACGGGCCCGGACACCTCGGCCTGGGGCCTGGACACCGTACTCGCGCACGTCGGCACCGGCACCGACCCGGCCACCGGCGCCATCACGACCCCGATCCACCTGTCCACCGCCTTCGGCCACCCAGGACTGCGCCAGTCCACGGGCTACGACTACACGCGGACCGCCTCGCCCACCCGCGACGTCCTCCAGGACGCGCTGGCCCGGCTCGACGGCGCAGCGGCCAGCTTCGTCACCTCCTCGGGCATGGCCGCCGTCCAGCTGGCGGTCGAGACCCTGGCACCCTTCGGGTCACGCGTCGTGGCGCTGGAGGACCTGTACGGCGGGACCTTCCGCTACCTCCAGGTCCTGGCAGAAGCCGGCGCCTACGAGGTCGACTTCGTCTACGGGCAGGCGGAGCTGGCCGAGGCGCTGAGCCGCCCAGCCTCCCTGGTCCTCATCGAGACCCCCACCAACCCGATGATGGAGTGCTACGACGTCGCCGCTACCGCCCGGCTCGCCCACGAGGCCGGGGCCCTGCTCGCCGTCGACAACACCTTCTACACCCCTGCTGTCCTGCGCCCGCTGGACGAGGGCGCGGACGTGGCGATCTACTCCGCCACCAAGTACCTCGGCGGGCACAACGACGTCATGGCTGGTGTGGTCTCCGTGGCCGACCCGGCGCTCGGTGAGCGCCTGCAGTACCGGCTCAACACCACAGGCGCCACGCTAGGACCCTTCGACTCCTTCCTGCTGCTGCGCGGGCTGAAGACCCTGTCCCTGCGCATGGCACGGCACGAGGCCAACGCCAAGGAGGTCGTGGCCTTCCTGGAGAAGTCACCGCACGTCACCCGTGTGCTCTACCCGGGGCACTCAGGCATGGTGTCCTTCGACCTCGCCGAGGACGTGGACATCGCCGCCTTCCTGGGGGCGGTCCAGGTCTTCACCTTCGCCGAGTCGCTGGGCGGGGTGGAGTCGCTGGTCACCTGTCCGAGCGTGCAGACCCACGCCGACGTCCCTCCCGCCACCCGCGCACGCTACGGCCTGACAGACCGCCTGCTGCGGCTGAGCGTGGGGATCGAGGACCCCTCGGACCTGGTGGAGGACCTGCGTCAGGCCTTCGAGGCCAGCGCACGCGGCTGAGGAGCGGCGGTCTCGAAGGCCTGACGGGCCGAGCTCACCAGCTGACCGGAACCGGCGCTCCCTCGCGGTAGCCGGAGGCCGACTGCAGCCCGACGACGGCCCGCTCACGGAACTCAGCGATCGAGCCGGCCCCCGCATAGGTGAAGGAGGACCGCACGCCGGCGATGATGTTGTCGATGAGGTCCTCCACCCCCGGGCGCTGGGGATCAAGGTACATGCGGCCGGCGGAGATGCCCTCCTCAAACAGGGCCTTGCGGGCGCGGTCAAAGGGGTCCTCCCCCTCGGTACGCGTGGTGACGGCCCGCTTGGAGGCCATGCCGAAGGACTCCTTGTAGGCGCGGCCATCGGCGTCGTGCTGGATGTCCCCGGGAGACTCGTAGGTGCCTGCGAACCAGGAGCCAATCATGACGTTGGAGGCACCGGCGGCCAGGGCCAGGGCGACGTCGCGGGGGTGGCGGACCCCGCCGTCGGCCCACACGTGCGCACCCAGGGCAGCGGCAGCCTGCGAGCACTCCAGGACGGCGGAGAACTGTGGTCGGCCGACGCCGGTCTGCATACGGGTGGTGCACATGGCGCCCGGGCCCACGCCGACCTTGACGATCGAGGCGCCGGCCTCAACCAGGTCACGCACGCCATCCGCTGAGACGACGTTGCCGGCAGCGATCGGGAAACCGGTCGGCAGCGCCGAGCGGACGGCGGCGACGGCGTCCATCATGCGGTCCTGGTGCCCGTGGGCGGTGTCGACGACGATGACGTCCACACCTGCCGCGACGAGCTCAGCCGCCTTGCCCGCCGGGTCGCCGTTCATGCCGATCGCCGCGCCGACGCGCAGGCGCCCGGAGTCATCGACGGCAGGGGCGTAGATGGTCGAGCGCACAGCACCTGAGCGCGTGAGGAGGCCGACGAGCTCGCCGTCGGCTCCGACGACCGGGGCCAGCTTGCGGCGGGCGACGCGCAGACGGTCAAAGGCCTCACGTGAGTCGATCCCTGCCGGCAGGGTCAGCAGCTCGGTGGCCATGACCTCACGAACCTGCGTGAAGCGGTCCACTCCGGAGACGTCGTTGAGGTCCACCATGCCGACAGGGCGGTTGGTGACCGGGTCGACGACGACCGCCGCACCGTGAGAGCGCTTGGGGATGAGGCCCAGTGCGTAGCCGCAGGTGTGGTGCGGCTTGACGGTGACCGGGGTGTCGTAGACGAGGTGGGCGGCCTTGACCTGGGCAACAGTGTCAACGACGACGTCAACAGGGATGTCCTGGGGGATGATCGTCAGTCCGCCACGGCGGGCGACGGTCTCAGCCATGCGCTTGCCAGCGACGGCGGTCATGTTGGCCACGACCAGCGGGATCGTGGTGCCCGTGGCGTCGTCCGTCGTCAGGTCCACGCCGGTACGTGATCCGACGCTGGAGCGCGAGGGGACCATGAAGACGTCGTCGTAGGTCAGGTCGAAGGTCGGCCGGAGGCCGTTAAGAAACTTCACCAGGGGAGTCTAGCCAGCAGGCTGGACCGGCCTGTCTGCATTGGCGGCGTGTATCCATGTCATCGCGGCGTGCGTGTGTTGTGAAGGCGTACCTGAGAGCGTCCTCAGGTACGCCCCCTCGATACAAGCACGCCTTCACCACCCACATACACGCCGTCAATCACCCACCTCTCAGGGATATGACACTGATGGACATATTTCGACTAGGCATGCCGACTCCTCCCTCTCTCACCGTTGGAGGGGAGCACAGCAGTGGCAGCTAGAGGACTTGGACGCGGTGGCTCTAGCGCTTGGCACGACGCCGTGGGCGCTGACCCAGCCTGCAGCGGGCGATGAGTGGGCTCCGGCGCTGCCGGGAATGGAAAAAGCCCCGCGCCCGACTGTGGTAGCCGAGGGCGGGGCTTTGGTGCGCCAGAAGGGATTCGAACCCCCAACCTTCTGATCCGTAGTCAGATGCTCTATCCGTTGAGCTACTGGCGCATGTCGTTTCCGACAGGCAGAAACGATACTCAGCCTCCCTCACGAGGCCAAATCCTCAGCCCGTGAGGATCGGCACAACCCAGCCCGGAGTGTGGCACAGCACGGGACTGTCACGATTGACACCAATTTTTCCGCCGCGTTCTCCGAGCGCCATCACGGTCCTGAGAAACGCCTTCGTTCCAACGATCCCCAGCGAGGTCAGCCAAGCCGGCCGAGAGGCCAGAGAAGATTGGTGTCAATCGTGACAGGAGCGAGCACGTCCCCACACAGCCCGACCATCGCTACCGGGAACCGATCCCCACCCAGTCCCGCCATCCCGCAACGGGATGCAAAAATCCTCGGAATCCGGGAGATTCCGAGGATTGTCGGCGGTGATGGGGGGAATCGAACTCCCGAGGGGTTTTATCCCCAACCTTCTTAGCAGGAAGGCACACTAGGCCAGTAAAACCGCAGAATCACGCCAAACGGCACCCCGAAAAGGGGTCTACTGCAGCCATTCGGTCACGGTTTCCTCAAGGGGGCGGGAGGAGCCAGGCCGCCTTCGCGATCTGGGAGACGCGCCCCTTGGTGATGCCCATCAGGGTGGCCACGTCCTGCATGGTCAGCCCCTGGGCAAGCAGGTCCGTCACGGCGCGAGCCTGGGTGGTTCGGGCTCTGACGCGGGCCGCCTCGGCGACGTCCTGGGCGGTGCGGGCGGTGTCGGCCACCTCGCGCAGCGGCCCGGCCACCTGCAGCTCGACGGTGGCGTCGGCCAGGGCGGGGTCGCCCTCTTCCTCGGCCATGATGGCGACGACGCCGCGCGCCATGTCCAGGGCCTCAGTGAGGGTGCGTCCCTGGGTGTACTGGGTGGTTCCTGCGACGGGGACCTCGACGGCCCACCAGGAGCCGGAGCGTGTGGCGGTGGCCTGGATGGTGGTCACTGGTTCTCCTCCGCCTTACGGATGACGGCCCGGGCAGTCATCTCGTTGATCTCCTTGTGTCGCGGGACGATGAGCAGCGTGGTACCGATGCGGACCTTGCTGTGGCTGCCCGTTACCTTGTTGGTGGTCGCGGGATGAGGCCCGCGACCACCAACAAGGTAACGGGCCTGAACTGAACGTCCCAGACGACCTGCCCGCTCTTCAGGCGGCGGGGCTTAGGAGTGATGGCCACGGCGTTCTCCTTGCTACAGAGGAGCGGCTGCCCCTCCCCTGTAGCAACGGAGTCCGACATTAATGCCGGATCGTTGGAATCCTGCGGATTCCTCGGCGGAGATGGGGAGATTCGAACTCCCGAGGGGTTTTATCCCCAACCTTCTTAGCAGGAAGGCGCACTAGGCCACTATGCGACATCTCCAAGGCCTGGTAGGCAGCATGAGGTTACCCCAGATCGTCAGGCAGCAGCAAAGCGCCTTGCCCTCACCCGGCGTGATCTTCCTCCAGCCCACCAGGCCACAGCCCGGCGGAGGGCCGTCACGAGGCACAGCCCTTCCTCACTCACCTTCTCCGCCGCCTCGGGCGAGATGATGGCGAGGACAGTGTCGACGGCGTCGGCCAGCATGGCGAGACAGACGACCACGCCGAGAACGGCGATCAATAGAACGGGAACCTCCGGACAGGCGGAAGGGGCGGCGTCAGCCCCAGGCTCTCGCGGAGATGACGCCACCCCTTCGGTTCTCGCGGAGAGAGGGGGATTCGAACCCCCGGTACGCCAGGCGTACAGCGGTTTTCAAGACCGCCACATTCGGCCGCTCTGTCATCTCTCCATCGGCCCTGACAGGCCGGTGCCGACACTACCATCGCCGATCCAGCCGCCACGAACAGGCACGCAGGAAGCCCTCAAGGCACTAGGACGACGGCGCAGGCCGCCACCGCTGACGGGCGACGGTGGCGGCCGGACCTGCTAATCAGGCCGCCACCGTAGACATTCGTCAGCCCCTGCTGAACAGCCCGCGACGACGGCCGCTCTGGGCACTGACCGGGATGGTGGTCGCCGGGTCGTCCAGGCGTCCCTCAGCCAGAGCCTGACCCATCGCCGGCCACACAGGCAGACGGGACATGAGCGTCATCTGCAGCGCGTGGTAGATGTCCGGATGGCCCTCCCAGGTACGGGTCGAGGGCTGGTTGGACTGGTCCAGCTCGTGGGTCCACACACCCGGCGCCTCGATGAGGTACTGCTCGGCGTAGTCAATCCAGGAGCGGTAGCAGTGCTCGTAGTGCTCGACCTCGATCTCACCGCGCCCGTCGTCGAGCAGGGCCCGACGGATCGCCGCAGCCGCGCTCACGCCCTCGCACACGACCCAGTGCATGCGCTCGTGCACCACCGGCTCACCGGTGAAGTCCGTGGTGTAGACGAACCCGGGGCCACCGTCCACGCGCCAGCCGTCCACGCGAGCCCTCTCGAAGAGCTCCTCGGCGGCGTCGAGCATCCACTCGGGCACCGGCAGCGAGCGGTTGATTAGTGCCGAGCGGGCCTGGACAGTCAGGCGTGACCACTCCAGGCCGTGGCCAGGCGTCACGCCGTAGGGGCGGAAGGGGTGAGCCGGCTGCTCCTTGTTGTAGTCCAGCACCGGCTGCCACGAGGCGTCATAGTGCTCAGGCAGTCGCCAGTCGTTAGCGCGCGCCTGACGGTTGACGGCGAAGTCGATGATCTGGACGGCGCGGTTGAGCCACTTGACGTCGCCGCTCACGTCAGCAGCCGCCAGGTAGGCCTCAACGGTGTGCATCGCGGCGTTGATGCCGCGGTAGCGCTCGGGGTCAGTGAAGTCAGCGGCGAAGGACTCGATCGGCATGTGGTAGGCCTCGTCCCACCAGCGCTTGTCCTGCATCGCCATCGCGTCGCGCAGCAGCTCCTGGGCACCCGGGCGGTCAGCCGCGGTCGCAGTCGCCGCCGCGAGCATGACGAAGGCGTTCTGGTAGCACTCCTTACGCTGGTTCGCGTCCACGGGCACGCCGTGCCCGTCCTCGTCCAGCTCGTGACGTACGGCCGAGTGCCACCCGCCGTGCTCGTAGTCCCGCAGGACCTTGGACAGGGCCCGTACACCGTGGTCGGCGTAGCGACGGCACCCGGGAACGCCCATGAGGGCACCGAGTGAGAAGGCAAAGGTCATGCGACCAGTGATCCACAGCTCGACCGGGTGGCTCGTGTCGAGCGTGCCGTCAGAACCGATCCAGCCGAATCCTGCCGGCACGCACGCAGCGCGCCCGTAGCGCAGCAGCGCGTGCGTCTCCTCAGCCAGCCAGCGGTTGTGCTCCGGCGCGCCAAACCATCCCAGTCCCATGAGTCCTCCTCGACTTCGCATTGCTCGCGGGGTCGCCGACACGACGCCTTCATGCTGAACAGTAACTCAGCCATGCATGATCTCGACCTCAGACAGACAGGGCACAATAGGACCCACACCAAGGTGTGAGGATGCACCGCATCGCTCCCCGTAACCAGGAGCAGCCAGGAAGATGACCAGGGAACCCCACAGCCCTCCCCGTCAGGCGGAGGTCAATCGCTCACTGGTTCTGGACACGATCCGCCACGCTGAGAGCCTCACCCGTGCCGATATCGTGCGCCTCACCCACCTGTCACCACAGACGGTCTCCAATGTGGTGCGGTACCTGCTCAAGCACGACCTCGTCCTGGAGACCGGGACCGTGGCCCCAGAGGGACGCGGACGTCCTGGCACGACCATCCAGCTCAACCCGCACGGACGCTTCGCCGTCGGCGTGCACGTCGACCCCTCGGCACTCGAGGTCGTCGCCGTCGACCTGCGCGGGAACCTTCTGTACGAGCACTACCAGCCTCTTCCCTTTCCGGACAACCCCTCCCGGTCCCTGACCGAGATCGCCGCACAGACCGAGAAGGCGATCGCCCGTACCAACCAGCCTCGGGAACGGATGCTGGGAATCGGCATCGCGACCCCCGGCCCCATCGAGGACGGGCGCATGACGCGCCCACCCCTGCTGCCCTCCTGGCAGGACTTCCCCCTCAGGTCGCGGCTCGCCCACCTCACGCGCTCGCCGACCTTGCTGGACAAGGACGTCAACGCTGCCGCCCAGGCCCACCTGTGGCGCCGGCCCACCACGCCGGGCACCGGTTCCGACAGCTTCATGTTCCTGTACATCGGGGCCGGAGTCGCACTCACCGCCGTCCTTGACGGGCAGGTGTGGCGCGGCCGCAGCGGCAACGCCGGCGAGGCTGGCCACCTGTCCGGCAGCTCCTGCGGATTGCCCTGCCCCTGCGGCCAGCGCGGCTGCCTTGGCGTCAGCCTCGGCGAGAAGGAGATGATCGAGCATGCACGCACGCTCGGGCTTCACCTACCCGGAGACCTCCTCGACCCTAGCCCGGAAGGGAAGCGCGCGATCTTCGCCCGGTTGCTCGAACTCGCTGAGCAAGGCGAAGCCGTTGCCCAGCACGTCCTATCCCAGGCCGCGGACGTCATCGTCCGCGTCACGACCGTGCTCTCCGAGCTGCTCGAGCTCGACACCCTGGTCATCGGCGGCCCACGCTGGCCGGTCATGCAGAAGCAGATGGAGCCCCTGCTCAACCTGCCCTTGTCCCAACGGGTCTTCTACGGTGAGCACCGCCCGATCCACGCCATCTCCTCCCCTCTGGGAGCACGCGACGCCGCGACCGGAGCCGCCTGCCTGGTCCTGGCTGAGACCTACTCCGCCGGAGCTCGGCGCCTCCAGCCGCCGCCGGCACACTGAGGCTCACGACGACCACCGTGAGTGTCCGACAGTTTGCCTCACGTCACGTGAAAGGGTTGACAGGATTTTATCAAAGCGCTGTAGTTAATTGCGTCACGTACCGCCGCTGGCGGACATCACAGGCGCAAAGGAGCTCCGATATGACTACTCGCCGTCCTCTCATGATGAGCCGCAGGACCCTGCTCACCGCAGCCGGCGTCACTGCGCTCGGTGCCACGCTCGCCGCCTGCGGCGCAGGCTCGTCCTCCCGCTCCGAGTCGAGGCTGCGCGTCGTCTACCAGAAGACCGCAGCCTTCTTCCAGCTCGAGGACCTCATGACCAAGGCCAAGGAGGAGTTCGAGGCCGCCAACAGCGACGTCACCATCGAGCTGGTGCCGATCGAGGCTGAGCAGGACCAGTACTTCACCAAGCTCGCCCTCATGAACGGCTCGGACGACACCGCGCCTGACGTCATGTACGAGGACGCCTTCCAGATCCGCACCGACGCCGCTGCCGGCTACCTGCTCCCCATCGACGAGTACGTGGCCGACTGGGCCGACTGGGAGCAGTTCATGGACTCCGTCAAGGAGGCCGGCAAGGGAGAGGACGACAAGCTCTACGGCGTGTCCATGGGCACCGACACGCGTGCCATCTACTTCAACAAGAAGATCTTCGCCGAGGTCGGCCTGCCGCAGGACTGGCAGCCAACCACCTGGGAGGAGATCCTTGAGGCGGCTCGCACCATCAAGGCCAAGAAGCCGGACGTCATCCCCCTCAACATGTATGTCGCCAAGGCGGTGGGCGAGGGCACCTCGATGCAGTCCTTCGAGATGCTGCTCTACGGCACCGACGACACCCTCTACGACACGGACGCCAAGAAGTGGGTCACCGGCTCCCAGGGCTTCAAGGACTCCCTGGAGTTCCTACAGACCATCTACTCCGAGGGTCTCGGCCCCGAGCTGGACCAGGCGCTGGACGTCAACATCGGCAGCCGCGTGTCCACCGAGCTGCTGCCGGAGGGCAAGCTGGCGATGGCCGTCGACGGCTCCTGGATGCCCGGCGGCTGGATCTCCGGGGAGAACGCCTGGCCCGAGTGGGAGGAGACCATCGGGCTGGCCAAGATGCCGACCCAGAACGGCCAGGGCGACGGCTTCACCTCGATGTCAGGTGGATGGACCCTGGCAATCGGCTCCAAGACCAAGAACGCCAAGGCTGCCTTCGACTTCATCTCGATCGCGCTGAACAAGGAGAACTCGCTGAAGTACGACACGGAGAACTCTCAGATCGCCGTGCGCAAGGACGTGGCTGAGGACGAGGCCTACCTGTCCTTCAACCCCTCCTTCGAGTTCTTCTCCGGCTGCGTGGACTTCACCCACTTCCGGCCCTCCACGCCGGACTACTCGCAGATCTCGGGCAACATCCAGATCGCCTGCGAGGACGTCGCTACCCAGGCCTCCACACCGGAGGAGGCCACCAAGGCCTATGACGAGGGCCTGGTCCAGATCGTCGGCGACGACATGACCCAGGAGGCCTGATGACTCAGCCGGCAACCGCCGGCCCGACGGCGGGGACCACCCTGGCTCCCCGCCGTCGCCATGCCGGCAGAACCTTGCTCCGGGAGCTTCCGCTCCTCCCCGCCTTCATCCTGCTCGCGTTCTTTATGCTCGGGCCGATCCTCTACGCCCTCTACGGCTCGCTGACTAACCGGACCATCAGCGGCTACCGGGCAGCAGCACCCCAGTTCGTCGGGCTGGACAACTACGTCACCCTCTTCACAGACCCCAACTTCGTCAAGTCGGTCCTGCTGACCACGCTCTTCCTCTTCGCCTCAGCGCTCGTAGGGCAGAACGTGCTCGGTATGTTCGTGGCCGTGCTCATGCGCCACTGCCCCAAGCCCGTGGCCTCCGTCGTCGGCGCCACGATCGTGGGCGCCTGGGTCATGCCGGAGATCGTGGCCGCCTTCGCCTGCTACGCCTTCTTCTCCTCCAAGGGCACGCTCAACTCGATCCTGGCCACGGTAGGGCTCAGCGGCCCGAAGTGGCTTCTCACCTTCCCGATGCTGTCCGTCATCCTGGCCAACATCTGGCGTGGCACAGCGTTCTCCATGATGAACTACGACGCGGCCCTCGCTGAGGTCCCGCCTGAGGTCAAGGAGTCCGCCCAGATCGACGGCGCCAACGCCGTCCAGACCTTCTTCCGCATCTCACTGCCCATGATCCGCCGGACGGTCGCCACCAACCTCATGCTCACCACCCTTCAGACCCTGGGCGTCTTCACCCTGATCTGGGTCATGACCGGCGGCGGCCCCGGCACGGACTCGGCGACGCTGCCGGTACTGGCCTACCAGGAGGCCTTCAAGTTCTCCCAGGTCGGCTACGGCACCGCCATCGCCACCGTCACCCTCGTGGTGGGCGCCCTCTTCTCCATCGTCTACATGCGCGTCCTCAAGCCGGAGGTGGACTGACATGAGTGCCTCCATGTCCCTGGCCTCGCCGCGCAAGCGAGGGGCCAGGATCGCTGCCACCACGACCATGGTGCTGATCGGCATCATCTTCCTCCTGCCGCTGGCGTGGATCGTCCTGGCCAGCATGGACGACAAGGCCACTCTCAGCGTGCGACTGCCCCAGGTATGGACCGCAGAGAACTTCACCGAGATCCTCAACCCGACCGACACCTTCCGGCCGCTGTGGAACTCTGCGGTGATCTCCCTGGGCACCGCGGCCCTGACCGTGGTGGTGGCGATCCTGGCCGCCTACCCTCTTTCGCGCTACTGCCTGAGGTTCAACAAGGGCTTCATGTACACCGTGCTCTTCGGTACCTGTCTGCCCATCACCGCCATGATGGTGCCGGTCTACACGCTCTTCGTCTCCTTCAAGCTGCTGGACTCCCTGCCGGGAACGATCGCGTTCATGGCGGCCACGTCCCTGCCCATGGCGATCTGGATGATGAAGAACTTCATGGACTCCGTTCCCGTCTCCCTGGAGGAGGCCTCCTGGGTGGACGGCGCGTCCTCGATGAAGGCGCTGTGGCGCATCGTCGTGCCCCTGATGAAGCCGGGTATCGCCGTCGTCTTCATCTTCGTGTTCACCGGCGCGTGGGGGAACTTCTTCGTCCCCTTCATCCTCCTGTTCTCCCCGGAGAACCAGCCGGCAGCCGTCGCCATCTACAACTTCTTCGGGACCAACGGTTCCATCGCCTACGGCAAGCTGGCCGCCTTCTCCATCATCTACTCACTGCCCGTACTCCTCCTCTACGTCATCACTCAGCTGCGCTCCGGCAACGGCTTCGCCATGTCCGGCGCTGTCAAGGGCTGACACGAAAGGTTCACCATGCACCGCAACCCGCTGCTGACCGAGCAGCGCGCCCGCCGTATGCTCGACGAGCGCATCCAGAACGCCATCTACGTCGAGTCCGTGCCGCTGAGCCTGAGGGCCTGGTCCGTCGCGGACGAGCCGGTCCCCTTCGAGGAGGCCGTCAGCCAGGACTACCAGCCCTTCGCCGTGGGGGACACCTGGGGACTACCGTGGCGAACCACCTGGATCCACGCCACCGGTACCGTCCCTGAGGGCTGGCGCACACGCCCCGACCACGAGGTAGAGCTCGTCATCGACCTGGGCTTCTCCGACGCCGGCCCCGGCTTCCAGGCCGAGGGACTGGTCCGCCACACCGACGGCTCAGCGGTCAAAGGTATCCACCCCCGCAACCAGGCGGTGCGCTGGACCGAGGAGCCAGACGAGATCGACGTCTACATCGAGGCCGCCTCCAACCCCACCGTCACCTCAGACGGCTACGCCCCGACCATGCTCGGGCGCATGGAGACCTCGGGCACCGACCCGATCTACACCCTGCGCCGAGTCGACGTCGCCCTGCGCGACCTCACGGTGTGGGACCTGGCCCAGGACCTGACGGTGCTGCTTGAGCTCGCGGACGAGCTCCCGCCCACCTCCACGCGCCGCGCCAAGATCGACGTGGCTCTGGAAAAGGCGATCGACGCCCTCGACCCCCGTCATATCGCTGCCACCGCTGGTGCTGCCCGCGCCGAGCTGGAGGGGGTGCTGGCGTCCCCGGCCAACGCCTCGGCCCACCACGTCATGGCGACCGGACACGCCCACATCGACTCCGCCTGGCTGTGGCCGGTGCGCGAGACCAAGCGCAAGTGCGTGCGTACCTTCTCCTCGGTCCTCAACCTCATGGACCAGGACCCGGACTACGTCTTCGCCTGCTCCTCGGCCCAGCAGTACCTGTGGGTCAAGCAGACCCAGCCCGAGCTCTACGAACGCATGAAGAAGCGTATCGCCGAGGGGCGCTTCATCCCGGTGGGCGGCATGTGGCTGGAGTCGGACACCAACATGCCCGGCTCCGAGGCCCTGGCTCGCCAGATGATCGAGGGCAAGCAGTTCTTCATCGACGAGTTCGGCGTCGAGACCCAGGACGTGTGGCTGCCCGACTCCTTCGGCTACACCGGCTCCCTGCCCCAGATCATCCGGGCCGCAGGCTCACGCTGGTTCCTGTCACAGAAGCTGTCCTGGAACGACACGGACAAGATGCCCCACCACACCTTCGACTGGGAGGGCATCGACGGATCCCGCGTCCTGGCGCACTTCCCACCAGTCGACACCTACAACTCGCGCCTGTCCGTCGCTGAGATGCGCCACGCGGAGGAGAACTTCGCCGAGAAGGGCGTCGCGAGCTCCTCGATCGCCCCCTTCGGCTGGGGGGACGGCGGCGGGGGCCCGACCCGCGAAATGCTCGCCGCCGGCCACCGGCTGGAGAACCTCGAGGGCTCCCCCACGGTGGAGATCGCCAGTCCCAACGCCTTCTTCCAGCGCACCGAGGAGGAGCTCACCCACCGTCCGGTGTGGAGCGGTGAGATGTACCTGGAGTTCCACCGGGGTACCTACACCTCCCAGCTGCGCACCAAGCAGGGCAACCGTCGCAGCGAGCACCTGCTGCGCGAGGCCGAGCTGTGGGCTGCCACCGCTGCCGTTCGCGAGGGTGCCGAGTACCCCTATGAGGTCCTCAAGGACTGCTGGCGCACGGTGCTGCGCAACCAGTTCCACGACATCCTGCCCGGCTCGTGCATCGGCTGGGTCTATGACCGGGTTGAGGAGGAGTACCGACAGGTCGCCTCCGACCTGGAGGAGGTCATCGCCACGGCAGCCACGACGCTGGTCGGCCAGGGCTCGACGCCGCTGCTCCTCAACGCCGCCCCCGCGGCGGTTGACGGCGTCGCCTCGCTGGCCGTGGCCCCGGCCGAGGTTCCCGGTGAGAGCGTCAGCGCCACCCAGGAGGGCCAGTCCACGGTCCTGGACAACGGTCGGCTGCGCGTGACCATCGACTCCCGCGGTCTGCTCACCTCCGTGCTCGACCTGGAGGCCGGGCGCGAGGTCCTCACCCCCGGTACCACCGGCGGCCTGCTCCAGCTCCACCACGACGCCCCGCGCCAGTGGGACGCCTGGGACATCGACCCTGAGTACCGCAACACGGTGGAGGACGCCACCAACGTCTCTGATCTGGCACTGACCCAGGACGGGGCGGACGCCGTCATCACCCTGTCCCGCACGGTCGGGGAGGCCTCGACGCTGCGCGAGGAGATCCGGCTACGGCCGGGCTCCAAGCAGGTCGAGCTGCGCTTCGACGTCGACTGGCACGAGCGAATGAAGCTGCTCAAGCTCGCCTTCCCCGTTGACGTCATGGCAGCGGTGTCCACCTCGGAGATGCAGTTCGGTCACGTCGAGCGACCCACCCACCAGAACACCTCGTGGGACGCGGCACGCTACGAGATCTGCGCCCACCGCTGGATCCACGTGGGCGAGCAGGGGTACGGCGTCGCAGTCCTCAATGACTCGACCTACGGCCACGACGTCACCAGGGACCTGGACGAGGCGGGCAACCCCTCGACGACGGTGCGGCTGTCCCTGGTACGCGCGCCCCTCTTCCCGGACCCCGAGGCCGACCAGGGTCGCCACGTGATGCGCGTGGCCCTGCGGCCGGGCGCCTCGATCGACGACGCGGTCACCGAGGGCTACGCCTTCAACCTGCCCGTGCGCACCGTGGAGGGCGACCACGCCGTCGAGCCGCTGGTCGACGTCACCGGGCAGGGCGTCGTCGTCGAGGCCGTCAAGCTCGCCGAGGACCGTTCAGGGGACGTCATCGTGCGTCTGTACGAGTCCCTGGGGGCCCGTACCCGGGCCACCGTCACAGCCGGCTTCGAGGCCACGGGCGTCGTCGCCACGGACCTGCTCGAACGCGAGGTCGACGACGTCACGCTGTCCACCACGACGCAGGACGGCCTGTCCACGACCTTCCAGATGCGCCCGTTCCAGATCATCACCCTGAGGATCGCTCGCTGACGCTCACCACCAGACGGTGAGTGAAGGGGCCGGCTGACTTTCCGATCAGCCGGCCCCTTCACCCACTCAGCCCGCTGCGGCACCACGTGAACCTTCGCAGAGTCGCTACTGCTCGCCGTCGGCCTCGGGCTCGGTGCCTAGACCGGTCTCCGCCCGGCCCAGGGCGGTAGCGGCATCGGCGTCTCCTGCTGCCCACGCGGCGAGAGCCTGGTGGAGCGCCTTCATCTGCTCAGCCGGGAGGAGCTCGCCGCTGTCAAGACGGAGCAGCGACTGACGCGACTGCAGGACCTGCGAAGCACGCTGTACGACGGCGGACCCCGTCGCAGCCGCGTCCACGCCGTGGTGGGCACTGGCTCCCGTTCTCAGCGCGGCATAGGCCTGCGCCCACTGTGCGCTCGTCAGGTAGCTCATCACCGCGTCAGCGCCCTGACCGGAGCGCACCATCACCAGGAAGTCAGCACTGGCTACCGAGGCTGTCTCCTCGCCCCTGCCTCCGGAAGGAGTAGGGAAGGCTGACAGGTCGCCGTCTGCCACGACCCCGTCCGTCAACAGGGCCTCAAGAGAGGACGGCGCGTGAAGCATGAGGCACTGACCGTCCACGAGCTGCTCAACCGCCTGCTGCGGCGTCGTCGTGAGCGCAGCCTGCCGCCCACCGGCGACGTGCCCGTCCGTCAGCAGCAGCGTGCCGAGCGCGTCCAGGGCAGCCACCGCGTCAGCGGAGTCCACAGGCTCCTCTCCCGAGGTCCACTGGTCATAGGCGACAGGGCCGCTGAGCTGCACCAGCGCGTCGGCCAGCCATCCAGTCAACTGGCTGCCTTCCGCCTCGGATCCCTCCAGGCTCAGGCACCACGGTGCCACGTCACCGTCCGGGAAGTCGTCCACCACCTGCGTGGTCAGAGAGAGCATCTGCTCCCAGGTCTGCGGAACCTCGTAACCCAGCCGGGTGAAGGTCTGGGGCGGGTACCAGACCAGAGAGTCCAGGCTGGCCGTCAGCGGTGCGGCGTACAGGACGCCGTCGACGGTTCCGGCCTCGGCCCACACCCGGTCCCAACCCAGCTCGACGTTGGCACCCACGGCCTGAGGCACCTGCCGCACCAGCCCCTGGTCCACCACAGAGGGCAGGACCCCGGCCTCAGGCAGGAGCGCCAGGTCCGCCTGCAGGTCTCCCTGCTCCAGAGCGCTGACGACGTCCTCAACCTCGACCACCTCCACGTCCACACCCGTGCACCGTGAGAGCCGCTCCAAGGAGGCCTGCATGGCCTGGGCACCTACCCAGGAGCGCTGCACAGCGACCATGACCGCGGTCCCTGCGGGAAAGGATCCGTACTCCTTGGTCAGCTCAGTCAGCTCGGCGCACACGGAGGAGGTCGCGCTCGCCTGAGCCCGCGGCGTCTCCGGCTCGGAGGAGCAGGCCGCCAGACAGGCCGAGCCGAGAGCAAACGTCGTCGCAACCGCCAGGAGACGACGTCCCAGGACCTTGCTCAGCACGCTGCTCGCTTCCTCTCCACGACGGCGTCCAGCACCGCCGCGCACCCGTCACGCCACACCGGCTCGGTCCCCATGGCGGCGACCTGGGCCACCTCCTGCGGCGCGCTTCCCATCGCCACTCCGGCGCCAGCCCAGCTGAGCATCTCGATGTCGTTGGTGCCGTCGCCTACGGCCAGAGCGTGGTCCGAGTCCGTCCCCAGGCGCTCAGCCAGGGTCTGGAGGGCAGAAGCCTTGGTCACGCCCTCCGGGGCGACGTCGAGCCACGCGGTCCAGCCGATGGCGTACTCCACCGAGTGCAGCCCGGAACCGGCTACCAGGGCGCTGAACTCCTCCACGCCCATCCCCGGCGCCCGCAGGATGACACGGGTGACGGGACGTGAGCACAGCTCGTCGAGCGTCGCCAGGGTCTGCTCCTCAATGAGCTCCCCCTCGGGGAAGAGCCGAGTGGTGCGGAACCCGGCGTCCAGGTCCTCCACGGCGATGATGCCGTCCGGCACGGCCTGGGTCAGCGTCCGGATCGCCGGTGTCGGGTCAAAGGTCACCGAGTCCACCACACGGTAGCCGCCCGGTGCGGTCGGGTCCATGCGAAGAGTCAGCGCACCGTTGGCGCAGACCATCCAGCCGTCCGTCAGCCCCACGTGGCGCGCCACGGGCAGCGCGGCCTGGATACCGCGCCCTGTGGAGATGACCACCTGGGCGCCGTAGTGCCGCATCCTGGCGATCGAGGTCATCATCCTCTCCGAGACGCGCCCGTCCATGTCCAGGATCGTGCCGTCCACGTCGAGCGCGACGATGAGCCGGGGGTCAGCAACCAGGCGGTCGCGACCAGGGTCTAGCCGGTCCAGGTCCTCCATGCGCTCACGCACCAGGGCGTGGTAGGCGTCATGCCCCAGGGGGACGGGACGTTCGTGCCCACGCAGGTACTCCCACGAGCCACCCAGCGGCTGCTCGCCGTCGGGCTCCTGCTGGGCCGGGGCGCTGAAGACCGGGGAGGTCCCCACCGGCAGGGCGGAGCTGTCCTCCTCGTGATGCCGATGATCCGTCACTGCGGTCATCGTCCCTTAGGAGCGCGGGGTGATGACCTCGAGGCCACCCATGTAGGGACGCAGCCCCTCGGGCACGACGACGGTGCCGTCAGCCTGCTGGTTGTTCTCCAGCAGCGCCACGATCCAGCGAGTGGTGGCCAGCGTCCCGTTGAGGGTCGCGACCGGTGAGGTCCGGCCGTCGCGGCGCTCACGGATCTGCAGGCGGCGCGCCTGGTAGGTCGTGCAGTTCGAGGTCGAGGTGACCTCCATCCAGCGGTTCTGTGTGGGTAGCCAGGCCTCGCAGTCGAACTTGCGGGCCGCAGAGGACCCCAGGTCCCCGGCCGCGGTGTCGATGACGCGGTAGGGCAGACCGACGAGGTGGAGCATCTCCTCCTCCATGGCCAGCAGGCGCTCGTGCTCGGCCGCGGCGTCCTCGGGACGCACGTAGGCGAACATCTCCGCCTTGTTGAACTGGTGGACGCGGATGATGCCGCGAGTGTCCTTTCCTGCGGCTCCCGCCTCACGTCGGTAGCAGGTGGACCAGCCCAGGTAACGCTTGGGACCGTCCTCCAGGTCCAGGATCTCGTCGGTGTGGTAGCCGGCCAGCGCTACCTCGGAGGTCCCAGTGAGGTAGAGGTCGTCGGCAGGCAGGTAGTAGATCTCGTCCGAGTGCAGACCGAGGAAGCCGGTGCCGCCCATGACCTGCGGGGAGACGAGGGTCGGCGTCGTCATCGGCACGAAGCCGTGCTCGGTCGCCTTGTCCAGCGCCGCGGTCATCAGCGCCAGCTCCAGGCGCATGCCCGCACCCTTGAGGTAGTAGAAGCGCGATCCGGAGACCTTGGCACCCCGCGTGGTGTCAATGACGTCCAGGCCCTCGCCCAGGGCCAGGTGGTCAGCCGGCTCAAAGCCCTCGGCCGTGAAGTCGCGCGGGGTCGGACCCTCGTGGCGCAGCACCACGTAGTCCTCCTCACCCCCGCAGGGCGCGCCCTCGATGACGTTCTGGAACTGGTGGGCCAGCTCGTCCAGGGTGGAGGCGGCCTCCTCGGACTGGGCCTGCGCGCCACGCACGCGCTCCGCAAGGTCCTTAGCGCTAGCCAGAGCGGCCTCGCGCTCCTCGGGGGAGGAGGCCTGACCGACGGACCGAGAGACGACCTTCTGCTCCGCCCGCAGCGACTCGAAGGTGGCGAGCGTGCTACGACGGGCCTCGTCAGCGACGATGATGCGGTCGACAAGGTCGACGTCGGCGCCTCGTGCTCGCTGGCTGTCACGGTAACGCTCTGGGTTCTCGCGGAGGTCGCGCAGGTCGATCATGAGTCCGAGTGTAGCCAGCGGCCCTCTCAGGGCGCCGAGGCGCCCGTACCGGCAGACGAGCCAGGCGCCGAGCCGGCACGAGATCATCGTCACTGATAGTGAGCGGCTTTGGCGTGCGCCAATCGATGCCATATAATTAATAGCGATCTATTAATCGCGATCGACAAGCAGAACCCCTCGGTCTCGTCAGACCCGGTCACCCTCAGCACCAGGACAGCCATGACCACTTCTCTCCCCTCCTTCTCGCAGCTGCGCGCCTTCGTCGCCCTGTGCGACCACCAGCACTTCGGTGAGGCTGCAGTCACGCTCGGCGTCAGCCAGCCCAGCCTCTCCCAGGCCATCACGGCGCTGGAGCGGCGCGTGGGCGGCGAGCTGGTCGAGCGCACGACACGCAGGGTCCTGGTCACCCCCCTGGGCGAGACGCTCCTGCCCTACGCCCGCGAGGCCGTCCTCGCCGCCGAGTCCTTCAGCGAGGCCGTCACCACCCAGGGTGCAGCCCTGAGCGGCGCGATGCGCCTGGGCATGATCCCGACCCTCGCCCCCTACCTGGCCCCCGTCGTCATCGACGACCTGCCTCAGGAGATCCCCCAGCTCCAGCCCGAGCTACGTGAGATGGTCACCGGAGACCTGCTCGACCTGCTGGGTCAGGGCCGCCTTGACGCCGCTGTCCTCGCCATCGACGTCGATATCGACACCCACCGCACTTCCGTCATCCCGATGTATGACGAGCCGCTCGTCATCCTCGTCCCGCCCAGCCACTCCTGGGACGGACGTCACGACGTCTCCCCCGTCGAGCTCGACAACCAGCAGCTGCTCCTGCTGGACGAGGGCAACTGCCTGCGCGACCAGACCCTGGCCCTGTGCCAGCGTTACGGCTCCAACCCGCCTATCGCCGTCGCCACGACACTGCTGACCGTGGTCCAGATGGTCTCCCACAACGTCGGCGTCACCGTCCTTCCCGAGGGCGCGTTGCAGATGCTGGGAGGCGTCCCGCACGGCGTGGCCCGCTTCGGCGACGTCAACGCCGTGCGCCGGATGGGCCTGGTCTATCGCACCTCCTCCTCTCGCGGCGCCGACTTCACCCAGCTCGCACGTACCATCACGGGCCTGGCCCGTGACGCCGGCCTGCCACTGACCCCGGTCACGCCCGGCGGGGCCCGGTAGCCTCACTCCATGACGCAGCCCGGCGGGCTACCTCCCGCCTCCACCAGCCCGGCGCCCTCCCGCGCCGGGCTGGCCTGCGTCGTCGTCAATCCCTCCAAACCAGCCGTCACCCCAGGCCTGCGCACCGCCCTCGACCAGGCCCTGCAGGCGGCCGGCTACCACGAGCCCTTGTGGCTGGAGACCACACCCCGCGAGCCCGGGGCCACGCAGGCACGCCTGGCAGTCGCCTCCGGAGCCAGGCTCGTGGTCGCCGTCGGCGGCGACGGCACCGTGCGCGCCGTCGCCGCGGGGCTGGCAGGCACGCCGACCGAGCTCGGGATCATGCCCCTGGGCACCGCCAACCTCGCCGCCCGCAACCTCGGCCTGCCGGTCGGGAACCTGCCGGCACTCATGACCGCAGCCGTCTCCGGAGGGGCCGCGCCCACCGACCTGGCGTGGGTGAGCACCGACCCCGCGCCAGACCACGACCAGCCCGCCCCGCCGCACGGCTGGGCGCGCCCGACGCTCGGTTCCGAGCACGCCTGCCTCGTGGTCACGGGCATCGGCTTCGACGCCGGCCTGGTCGCCTCGACCCGCCCCGCGCTCAAGTCACGCCTGAAGTGGGGCGCCTACGTGCTAGCCGCCTTCAAGAACCTGTGGTCGCCACGCCTCGACATGCTGCTGAGCCTGGAGGAGACCAGCGCACCTCATGATCAGACCACCTCTCACGGCGGACGCCGTCCCTCTCAGAGCCGACGCCATCACGGGGTCGGCTCCGCGCGCCACCTGGAGCGTCTGACCGCCCGCTGCCTGCTCATCAGCAACGGCGGTCGCCTTCCTGCCGGTATCACGCTTCTGCCCCAAGCCGCGATGGACGACGGCGTCCTGGACGTGGCCGCTATCGACACCGTCGGCGGGCTGGCCGGCTGGACCTCCCTGGCCCGCCAGGTGCTGCCACCCTTCGCCGCGCGCTACTCCGACCCGCGTCGCGCGCTCGGGCGCGTGGTCCTAGGGCGCGGGAACGACGTCGTCGTTCACCTGAGCCAGCCGGCGATGGTGGAGGTGGACGGCGAGCTCCTGCCGCCCACCCGTCAGGTCCGGGTGCGGCTGGAGGCCGGGGCCGTCCTCATCCGCCGCTGAGCGTCACCGGCTGCGAGCCGGCCGGGTCTCAGAGGGTGCGTCCCTCCAGCACGTCAGCGACCCAGGAACGAGCCACCACGAAGTCCTTGTCGCTCGTGCCCGCCGGGACCACGACGGGACGGGCGTCCAGACGGGGGTAGGAGCCCAGGAAGCGCACCTGGGGACAGGTACGGTGCAGGCCGATCAGGGCGGCCTGCACCCTCTCCTCACGGATGTGGCCCTCGACGTCGATCGAGAAGCGGTAGCGCCCCAGCGCGTCACCCACCGGGCGGGACTCGATGCGCGAGAGGTTGATGCCTCGGGCGGAGAACTGCTCCAGCATGTCCAGCAGCGCACCGGAACGGTTGTGGGGCAGCTGGACCTGGAGGGTGGTCTTGTCCGCGCCGGTCGGTTCCCCCACGCGTCCGGGCCGGGCGACCTTGACGAAGCGGGTGACCGCGCCAGGATTGTCCGCCACGCCCCCGGCCAGCACCGTCAGCCCGTACTGCTCGGCCGCCAGGGGGTTGCACAGCACGGCCTGGTAGCCGAGCGCGGCCGCCTGCTCAGGGCCGGCTGCCGCCAGGGCCTTGGCCGGCGCCGAGGTCGACGTCCCGGCCACGTACACCGCCTCGGGCAGGTGGGTGTGGACCCAGCCACGGCACTGGGCCCAGGCGTGGGGGTGGGTGGAGATGCCACGTACCTCCTCCAGCCTCGTCCCCTCCAGCCCGGCCAGCACGAAGGTGATGGGTACCGCGACCTCGGCGGCGATCACGAGGGGAGCCCCGGCCACGAGGTTGTCCAGGGTGGCGTTGACCCCACCCTCGACGCTGTTCTCGATCGGTACCACGGCAGCCTCGACCGTGCGGTCACGGACGCGGTCCAGCGCCGTAGGCACGTCCTGGCACGGGTCCAGGGCGATCTCTCCCGGGGCCACCTGGCGCAGGGCCATCTCGCAGAAGGTTCCGGTGGGACCGAGGAAGGACCAGGTCGGGGCGGTGGTCGAGGTCGTCATAGCGTGAAGGGTATCGGCCGTTGCAGCCCGGGCCGTGCCAGGATTGCAGGGTGAGCACCTCGGCACCGTCACCGTCCCAGGCCTGGACCGGCCCCCTGGTCCGCAAGCACGACGAGAGCCCCGGCGCCACAGCCCTGGAGGCTCAGGGACTGCACTGGCTGGCCGAGGCGATGGACGACGGCGGAGCAGCGGTCGTGCCGGTACGCACGGGCCCGGGCTGGCTGGAGGAGCCGCGACTGACTGACGTCGGGGTCACCGCTCGCGCCGCGGAGGCGTTCGGGCGACGCCTGGCCCTCACCCACGCGGCCGGTGCGCCCGCCTTCGGCGCCGCTCCTCCCGGGTGGGACGGTCGCACCAGGATGGGCCGCTCCGACATCCGGCTGCGCCCGCACGCCCCCGAACCCGGTGACGCCCCCTCGCGGTCGTGGGGACGCTTCTACGCCGAGGACCGGATCGTTCCCTACATCCAGCCAGGCCGGGACAACGGCTCACTGACTCGCTCCGGAGCCACCCTGCTGGAGCGGGTGTGCTCTCGCCTGGTCGACGGCGACCTTGACTCCGACCAGCCGGCGCTCACGGTCCAGGCGGCGCGCGAGCGCGGCGCAAGGACCGCCGTCGCCCGCACGCACGGTGACCTGTGGACGGGTAACGTCCTGTGGGTGCCAGCCACGGAGGTAGCGGGAGACGGCCGCGTCGACGTCGTCGGGGTCCTCATCGACCCCATGGCCCACGGCGCGCACGCCGAGACGGACCTGGCGGCTCTCGGGGTCTTCGGCCAGCCCTACCTGGAGCGGATCGTGGCGGCCTATGACGAGGTCTCGCCGCTGGCGGCGGGGTGGCGGGAGCGTGTGGGGCTCCACCAGCTTCACATGCTGATGATCCACGTCTTCCTCTTCGGTGGCGGCTACGGAGTCCAGGCCGAGCAGGTCGCCCGGCGCTACGCCTGAGGCGAGCGTGGCGCGCCGGGAGGACAAGGACCTGGCTGGACCACCAGGCGGCCCAGTCTTTCCGCGCCGTTGCGGGGACTAGTAGCAGTGAACCTGCGGTTCCTGCTTCCCTTGCCCTCCGGCAGCGCCGTACGAAGGCCCTCCTATGCTGTCTCACGTGAGTCCGAACCCGTCTCCGCGACAGCGCTTCACCCGTAGCGTCGTCTACGCGATCGTGCTCCTGACCGTCATCGGCATGGTGGGGGCGATGGCAGGTTCCGCCTCTGGCCAGGAGCGCCAGCGCACCCCCCTGGTCGTACTGGCCACCACGGACCTGAGCTGGGCCACCATCGTCCGGGGTGAGGACGAGGCCTCCCAGGACCTCATGCGCCTGGCGGCATCCGGCGCCCCCGCCAACCTCGTCACGCGCACCGCGGGAACCTGTGAGGCGGACGCCTGGCTGTCCCTGGGGGCCGGTGCGCGAACACGCGCCGTCGAGCCGGGACCGGACTGCACCTGGCCTGCCACCTGGCACCAGGCCGTCCGCTCCTCCCAGGCCGCTGGCTACGGTGCCGTACCCGGCGCCCTGGCTGACTCCCTCGCCTCCGCCGGGCTCACGACAGCCGCAGTCGGAGACGGCGCGGTCCTCGCCCTGACCTCTCCCACCAGAGAGGCCCCGCACGCGGCCGACTCCCTCGATGAGCTCAAGGGCCTGGCCGACCTGACGGTCGTCGACGCCACCCGTCACGGAGCAGCTGCTGCGGCCCAGACCCTGTCCTCGGACCTGCGGGCCCTGGCAGCCTCCGACCAGCCAGCGCGCCTCGTCGTCGTCTCTCTCACCTCTGCCGACGGCGAGCCGCAGGCGCTGCTCCTGCCCTCCGGCTCCCACGGCCACCCGGGCCGTAGCACGGGGCTGGTCACCAGCCCCTCCACCCACCAGGCCGGTCTCGTCCAGCTCACCGACCTCGCCCCGACCCTGCTGGCTGCCCTCGGAGCCTCCGCCCCCACCTCCATGACCGGGCAGGCCCTCACCCTGCCTGACGGGGCCACGAGCCTGGAGCCCCTCGGACCGACCGCACGCCCCGCCCCTGAGGCGCCAGCGAGCGTGCGTGAGCTCGTCGACGGCGCCCTGCGTGCCAAGGCCTCTCAGAGGACCACGCTGCCAGCATCCGTCACGATCATCGCCGCGGCAGCCGTGCTGGTCGTTCTGGCCGCACGCAGCCTGCGCGGCCCTGCCGGTCGCCGGCACCTCCACGGGGTCGGGGTCGCGGCCACGGTCGTCGGCGCCCTGCCCCTGGGCGCCTGGTTGGGCATGGTGGTGCCGTGGTGGCGCCTCGGGGCCGACGGTGACACGCCAGGACGGGCGGCTGTCCCGGCCGCACTGCTGACCATGACACTGACCGCCATGGTCGCCGTGGCCTTCCTTCACGGTCTGGGCAGCATCGTCATCTCGGTACGGGACCGGCTCCTGGCCGCCCGCCCCCGCCCACCCCGGGTCCCGCGCGAGCCGGGCCACGGCCCTGGCCCCCTCGGTGTCCACGGCCTGCGCCTGCCGCCCTCCAGCCGCGTACCGACCCCGCTGTTCTTGACGGCCTTCGTCCTGACAGCGGGGGTAGCCGTCCTCATCCTCTCCGACGGCGCCACCGGGGTCAGGCTCGGGTTCAACGGGATGCTGGGCATGGACGCCGTCGTCGCCGGACGCTTCTACGGGATGTCGAACACGGCCTTCGCACTGGCTGCCGCGGCCCTCGTCATCGCCGTGGCGGCGGGGGTCAGCCCCTTCGTCGAGGCCCAGCCGACCCACCGTCTACGACGCACCGCCGCCTACCTGGGGGTCGGGGTGCCCGGGGTCGTGGCGCTGGCCCTGGACGGTCTGCCCCAGGCCGGGGCGGACGTGGGCGGAGTGATCGCCCTGGCTGCGGCGCTCGCCGCCCTGACCGCCAGCCTTGTGGGCGGCAGGATCAGCTGGAAGCGGTGGTTGTCGATCGGCGTCGGCGCCCTGGCTGCCGCCGGCCTGTTCGGGCTGGTCGACCGCTCGCTGGGGTCGCACACGCACATGGGCCACTTCATCGACCAGCTCCAGGACGGCACCGCCTCGACGACGATCCTGCGCAAGCTGACGGCCCTCGTGGCCCCCTTCCTCTCCAGCCGAGCAGCGGTCCTCGCACTGGTCGTCGGCGTGGTAGCCGCGTGCGCAGCCGGCTGGTGGCTGCGACAGGAGGTCGTGGCCTGGCGCCAGGGCACCAGCGGCTACGCGAACCTTCTCCTCCCCGAGCCGCAGAGCGGCCGGCAGACGCTGGAGGCCCACGAGTCCCGGACGGACACCGATGGTGAGGTGGCCGCTGGCGAGATCCCTCGATGGTTGACGCCAGCGCTCAAGGGCCTGGGCACCCTCATCGTGGTAGAGGTACTCGTCAACGACTCCGGGCTCTCGATGGCGTGCCTGTCCCTGGCCTGCGCGGCTCCGCTCCTGCTGGCCCTGGTCACGGCTGAGCTCCAGGCGCGCGTGCGCTGAAGGTCAGCCGCGCCCCTCTGGAACGTCGCGGCCCCGGACCTCTGTGCGCTGTGCTCCTAGCCCTCTGAGTGAGACCGCGAGGCGCCGTCGGCGCCGTCCTCGCCCTGGGACCCGCTGACCGGCTCCCCCCTCCCGTCCCAGGCCCGGTAGGCGTGGAAGGGGGACTGAGACCGGATCGAGTCCTCGTCCAGCGCCTTGCCGGGCACCCGGCGTCGGCGGACCTTGCGGACAGCGATCGTGCGTAGGACGTCCTTGTACTGGGCCGCGCGATGCAGCGTGCCGGCCCGGTCGTTGCCGGTGACCCGGTGGGTGATGTCGCAGGGGACCTCGATCACCGTCAGGCCCGCCACCAGCACGTCGATACTCAGCCCCACCTCGACGCCCCAGCCCTCGGCCAGGGGGGCCGCCGCCTCGTAGGCCCGGCGGCTCAGGCAACGCTGTCCGGACAACGGCGCAACAGGAGCCCAGCCGGTGGCGGCGGCGATCGCCGTGCGGGCAGCCCGCACCACGCGGCCACGCCCACCTGCGCCCGCCTGCCTGGGCGGAACCGCGATGGACATGTCGGCCACGCCGTCGATCACGGGGGCCACGAGGTCGGCGCAGCAGGCCGCCGAGTCCCCGAGGTCCGCATCGATAAAGAGAAGGAGACGAGAGGGACCGTCGACGTAGTCACGCATGCCCACGATCGAGGCGCCGGTCTCCAGGGCTGATGCCTTGCCGCGGGTCACGGAGTGACGCACCGTGACCGCACCGGCCGCCCGTGCGTGGTCCTGCGTGGAGTCGGTCGAGCCGTCATCCACGACCACCACGAGGTCAACGCGCGGAATCGCCCGGCAGGCGCGGACGGTGGCGGCGATGCGCTCAGCCTCGTCCTTGGCCGGGATGACGACGGCGACCCTCTGCTCGGCGCTCTGGTCCGGATGCGGCTGCTGAGGCATCGACGTAGTCACAGCACAAGAGTAACGACATCGTCCCCCTCACGACGCAACCACGGCGTGGTGAGGGGGACGAGGTGCCTCCGGCTGGAGGTCGCGGAGCCGGCGGGAGGCTGTGTTACGGCTGCCGGACGGCGTGAGGCCGCGGTACAGGTCAGTCCAGGACGCTGCCCGGAGCAGCGACCTCGACCGCCACCGCCTCCACCTCACGTACCTGAGCGCGGGTGCGCTCGTCCTCCGGATCGTCCAGGAGCCGAGTGACCGAGGCGTTGATACCAAGCTCGGCGTCGGCCGCGGCAGCGGTCTCGGCACGGCGTCGCGAGGCGAGCGTGGCACGCCACTCCATCACCAGGGCGATCAGGACGACGACGGCGACCACCGTGAAGCTGACCGCGCCACCGCGTGCGCTGGCGCTGGCATAGGCGGAGGTTCCCGGGGCAGTGCCAGCCTGGTGGAGAGTGAGGACGGTGGACAGCACGGTCATCGACATGGCGCCGAAGAACTGCTGCACCGTGTTCATCAGGCCTGTGCCGTCCGCGGTCAGGGAGCGCTCCACACCACTCATTCCCAGGGTCTGGCTGTTGGTGTAGGCAAGTCCGAAACCGAGCATGAAGACCAGGTAGAACGCCGCCATCATCATCGTGGTCAACCTGGCACCCACGAGGGCGAGGGCGAGCGTGCCGATCAGGGCGATGACCGAGCCCACGAGAATCGGGACCGCAGGCCCGAAGCGGTCATAGAGGTTGCCGGCCACTGGGGCCAGGAGCGCGCCGACCACCGCTCCGGGCAGCACCAGCAGTCCGGCGGTCATGGTCCCGGTGCCCAGGGCCAGCTGGGAGAGGTTCGGGACGAGGTAGCCCAGACCGAGCGCGGCGAACTGAAAGAGGCAGAAGGCCGCCAGGGCGTTGCGGTAGATCGGTGAGCGCAGGACGGACAGGTGCAGGACCGGGTTGGACGAGCGACGCGAGGTCACCGCCATGCCCAGCCCGGCCAGCACGCCCATGGCGAGCAGACCGGCCACGAGGGCGACCTGGGAGACGGAGGCGGCTGCGCCGTCGGCGCTGGCGGCCAGAAGGGCACCACCACGCTCCAGCCCGAGGATGAGTCCGACGAAGGCGAGCGCAAGGAGGACGACCTGCCCCCAGGACAGGGAGATCTTCTCGGTGGGACGCGCCTGCTGGATGGAGCGGGCCCCGACGACGAAGGAGGCGAGGACGAGCGGCAGCGTGATCGCGAAGACGACACGCCAGCTGGCGACCTCACCGATGACACCGCCCACGATCGGGCCGACGGCGGGTGCCACGCCCAGGGTCAGGCCACCGACCCCCATAAGGGCACCGAGCTTGGTTCGAGGCGCCTGGGTGAGGATGATCGTGAACATCAGCGGGGTGATGATGCCGGTGCCCACACCCTGGAGCAGGCGCCCTGCCAGCAGCACCTGGAAGGTAGGGGCGGCCAGGGCGATGACGGAGCCGCAGGCCACGGCCGCCACGGCGGTGAAGAACAGGGCGCGAGCCGTGAAGCGACGCTGGAGATAGCTCGACAGCGGCATGATGATCGAGACGACCAGCAGGTATCCACTGGTCAGCCACTGCACGTCCGAGGTCCCCACGTCGAAGGCCTCCATGAGGGCGGGGAAGAGGACGGAGGCGACGGTCTCCAGGAACAGGCCGAGGAAGGCCAGGACAGCGGTGGCGAAGATCGAGCCAGCGAGGGCCGGGCTGACCTTGTCAGCGTCACGAGGGTCGCGGAGGGCGGTGGCGTCCTGTGCGTCAGGCACAGAGACGCCCGGGAGGGAGGAGGCGTGGGACACGCGGGGTACCTTTCAGTGACACACCGACCAGCGCTTGCCCGCGCGGAAGCGTCACACTCACCGCACGTCATACGTCGGTGTGTGATCGCAGAACGTGACCGTAGCCGGAACGCTCCGAGCCTCGTAAGCGAGAAGGAGTGTGTGATGGTCAATAGCGATGCAGCACAGGTCACGCAAACCGCTTCCGCCACGAACCACTTCTGCCTATCGATCACCAGAGGACTTCTGTCCCGCCTTACTCATGCAAGGGGCGACAGAAAAAGATGACAGGCTCCCGCAGGCGCCATGACGGAAGACATCGAGGTGTCACGTGCGAGAGCCTTACGAAACGGAGCCCGTCAACGACGCCGGGTTCCGCCTCCCTCCCTGCCGACACGGCCGCACCAGTACCTGCAGCGGGTCCCTACAGGCTGCGCGGCGGCTTGTAGGCCGTCTCCTCCCCCGGGGTGATCCTGCGGATGACGCGAGCCGGCACCCCGGCGACCACGGTCATCGGCGGCACGTGAGCGCTGACAACCGCTCCGGCCGCAATCACCGCCCCGTAACCGATGTGCACGCCAGGCAGGATGGTGGCGTTCGCCCCGACCCAGACATCGTCCTCGATCGTGACGACGGCAGAGAACTGGGCGCCGGTACTGCGCAGCGCCGGGTCGATCGCGTGCCCGGCAGTAGCCACGGTGACATGGGGGCCGAACAGGACACGCTTGCCGATACGGATCGCGGCGTCGTCAATCAGGGTGGTGCCTGTGTTGAACCAGCATCCCTCCCCGATCGTGGTGTGGGAGCCGTAGGCGCAGTAGATCGGCGTCTCCAGCCAGGCTCCGTCCCCGAAGGACGCAAAGAGCTCACGGGCAGTGGCAGCGCGACCCTCAGGGTCACGGATCGACGTTGCGTTATAGCGCTCGACCAGCTCCTTGCCCCGGTGACGCTCCTCCTCCAGAGCCTCGCGGCCGGGCCGAAGTCGGTGTAGAGCTCGCCGGTGTCCAACCGACGACGGGTCTCCGCCTCGTCAAAGACATAAGGGTTGACCGGGGCACTGTAGGCCTCCGGCGCAGAGTCAGCCGCTGCGGCAGAGCCGTTGAGGGTGTTCTCGTCCATGGGGGCGATCCTGCCAAAGACCGCAGACACAAGCACCGACGTCGTCAGCGCCCCGCCCCGTCGCAGCGTGCCTGCTGAGGCATTGAGGTATTTCCCAGATTCTTATGGGGTATCCCTTCAGGATGAGCGGGTTACATAGTCGTTGCCGCCGGACGGAACGGGTCGCGAGGGTTGGGGAACCCGATGACCGATCCACTTCCGAGACGGCCGAGGGTCTTAGGGAGCCCGAGGTCGTCGTTTCGGTAAGGGAGTGGTTCCCGGGCGGGGTTTGGGAAGCCCGCCGACAGGTCGAGCCGCTCGTTGACGAAGGCCCTCGGGCCCGGGAGAGACAACCCGGGAGCCGGGGGCTTCGTCATGCTCCCCATCGCCTCGGGCCCCGTCCTCACCGGCTCTGCAGTCGCCTTCGTTCCTGCCGTCTGAGGACCTGGGGTCGTGGCGTGTGATGGTGTCGCTTAAGGTCGTGAACAGTCGCATCCCATGCTCCCGGCACCGGGATCGACTGTTGAGGACCTCAAGCGACGTGAAAGGAAGTCCACAACGCCCCTTACACGAGGCATGCACCGCCGTCGACCTCTGCCGCATCACAGTTCCTAGCGACTTTCCAGCCAGCTACCCCGTATTCCTTCAGGGTCAGCGAGTTATATACGAGTCACCGCCGGACGGAACGGGTCGCGAGGGTTGGGGAGCCTGATGACCGATCCACTTCCGAGACGGCCACGGGTCTTAGGGAGCCCGAGGCAGTCGCTCCGGCGAAGGAGGACGCTCCCCCGGAGTTGGGATGCCGGGTGCGGAGCCCTCACGAGGCTTGGGCCCGTGGGTCCGGGGAGACAACCCGGGCCCACGGGCCAAGTCACGCTCGTGGACCTCGGCAGCGGGATGCCAGCCCGTCCCCCTTGTCCCACCTCAGTACGATCGAGACCATGCATCCCGGTGCCTTCGTCCCCGCCAAGTCGAAGATCGAGGCAGTCGCTCGCCTCTACGCCCTCGCCGGCGTCCCTGGCGAAGGGCTCGGCCCGGGCAGCAAGGAACGCAAGAGCGTCCTGACCTCCGTGGCCGCCCGCCTCGACCTGGGTGTTGACGTCACCGCCGCCAAGGACGTCCTTGCGCTGCAGATCCTCACCGCGCTCGGTGCACCAGTCGCCCCGTCCTTCACCTCGTCCGGCCAGACCATCACGCTGTCCGGTCTCAACGCGCTCCTGGCGGCAGCCGAGGCCGAGCTGCGACGACGGGCGGAGCACGAGCTGCGGGCAGCCTCGCCGCATCTTCCTGACTGGTTCGTCCCCGCGCGCGACAAGCTGGAGGCCGTCCGCAGGATCTCGTCGCTGACGGGCGGACGTCCCCAGGATCTCGGTCCAGGCAGCAAGGAGCGCAAGTCCGTCTTCACTGACCTTGTCACCAGCCTCTCTCTTCCGATCGACACCAGCCTGAAGAAGGACGACCTGGCCGGCGCCATCGCCAGGTACCTCAGCATGCCCTGGACCGACTCGTGCTGGTCATCAGGACAGACCGTGACCCTTGACGGGCTCAACGCCGTCCTCGCCGGGGCTGAGGCCCTCACGCTGCGAGGCCGCAGAGGCCGGCACGACATGCTCCTTCAGGAGGCCCGGCTCCTCGTCGCCGCCCTCGCCCACTCATGCACCTCCCTCTGGGAGGGACGCAGCTGCGTCGGACAGATGCTCACCGCTGGCTACCCCAAGGCCCGCCAGACCGAGTGGATCGGCTGGTACTACGAGTTCATCGGCCTGCCAGCCCTGATCAACGCCTACGGCGGCGGCCCACGAAGGATCGGAGCCACGGAGTTCGACTACGCACGCTCCTTCGTCTGGGACCTCAAGGCCCACGCCCAGCCCCGGATGAAGCGGCCGCAGGACGTCTCTGGCAGCGCCCCGCTCAACGACCGCGAGGCGATACTGACCTGCGTCGAGGAGACAGGGTCCCTCGGCTTCCTCGTCCTGTCCGGACAGGCTGAGACGGACGCGGACGGGTCCTTTGACACCTGGCACCGCGCCATGCGCGGCAGCACCACGACCCGTTCCGCCACCTCCCGGACCCTGAAGAAGGCGTTCCGCCCCGTGACCGTGGACGCCTACCTCTTCGAGGGGAGCGAGGCAGTCGAGGAGGCACTCGGGCAGCGAGTCCTCATGGGCTTCAGGCAGGGTCGTCAGCAGAGCGGGGCCGCACGCAGACCCAAGCTCCTCCTGAACCTTGAGAGGGCTCAGGAGGAGGGCTACGTCGCCGCCTCCCAGGCGCCTGCCCTGCGTGACCGAGAGCTCAGTGCGCCGGCAGGTGAACAGCTTCCTTTAGCCACCACTCATGGCTAAGCTGTCGCCATGCCCTCAGCCTTCACCTACTCCGATCTCTTCGCCGGCATCGGCGGCTTCCACGCCGCGCTGTCAGGCATGGGTGGCAGCTGTGCCTACGCCGTCGAGATCGACAAGGACGCTGCGCGCGTCTACCAGCAGAACTGGGGCATGGACGTCCTCGGGGACATCACTGAGGACGCCGGCGAGGCCGGGGTCTCCGAGAGGATCCCGGCTCACGACCTGCTCGCCGCAGGCTTCCCGTGCCAGCCCTTCTCCAAGTCCGGCGCACAGCGCGGCATGGAGGAGACGCGCGGCACCCTGTACTTCAACATCCTCCAGGTCGTCCGCCACCACCACCCGACCGTGCTGCTGCTGGAGAACGTCCGCAACCTCGCAGGCCCCCGGCACAGGCACGAGTGGGAGGTCATCGTCCGAACCCTGCGGGAGGAGGGCTACCGGGTAGCCGACCAACCCGCCATCCTCTCCCCTCACCAGCTCTCTCCTGAGATCGGCGGGCGTCCCCAGGTCCGCGAGCGCGTGTTCATCACCGCTACCTACAACCCTGAGGGCATCGGTGACGCCGACCCTCAGCCCGTCACCCGTGCACGGCAGCACTACGGCGACGCGGTGGAGTGGAGCATCGAGGACTATCTCGACGACGACGTCACCGGCTACGACCTCACCCCCAGCGAGGTCGAGTGGATCGACGCCTGGGACGACTGGATCCAGCGCTTCCGCCGACACAATCCCGGCGCCAGGCTCCCCGGCTTCCCGATCTGGGTGGACGCCTGGCAGACCACTGAGGACCTCGAGGCACAGATCGACTCGGGAGACCTTGACGACGTCCCTGCCTGGAAGATGGGCTTCCTGCGCAAGAACGCCGAGCTGTACACGAGGAACGAGCCCTGGATCAGGGCCTGGCTGACCACCTCCGGCGTCCGGTCCTTCCCGCCCTCGCGCCGTAAGCTGGAGTGGCAGGCCCAGGACCTCGGCTCACTGTGGGACTGCCTCATGCACTTCCGGCCCTCCGGCCTGCGCGCTAAGGCACCCACCTACGTCCCGGCGCTGGTCGCCATCACGCAGACCAGCATCATCGGTCCTCGTCGACGCCGCCTCACACCGCACGAGGCCGCCACGCTCCAGGGCCTGCCGAAGGAGTTCTCCTTCGCCGGCCAGCCCGACGCCAGGACCTACAAGCAGCTCGGCAACGGCGTCAACGTCGGGGCCGTGTGGAACGTCCTGAAGCTGCACTGCGAGCGCGACCGTGATGTCCTGTCGACCACGGCCTCGGGACGCCGGATCCTGGAGGCGGTCGATGCCGCCCCGGCCAGCCCGGACTCCGCCGTGGCCGACGCACTGGCCCAGCACGCTCGTGACAGCGCCTGAGCCGGAGGGGGCCGACCCCCTCCACAGTCCTGAGCCGCCTCGGCTCGCACCACAGGACCAGCGGACCTCCGCTCGCTACGCCGGACTGGCCCGCCGCGACACCACCCCTGAGGTAGAGCTGAGACAGGCGCTGTGGCGGGCGGGGTACCGCTACCGGGTCCAGTACAAGGTTCCCGGCCTTCCACGTCGCAAGGTCGACATCGCCTTCACCCGCCGCAAGGTCGCTGTCCAGGTGGACGGCTGCTTCTGGCACGGGTGCCCGGAGCACGGCACGGTCCCCGGACGCAACTCCGAGTGGTGGCAGTGGAAGATCGCCAGGAACCAGGCTCGCGACCGCGACACTGACGACAAGCTGACAGCACTAGGCTGGACCGTCATCCACGTGTGGGAGCACGACGACGTCGCCGAGGCCGCCGCCAGAGTCGGCACCCTTCTGAGCCAGACCCCCCTGCCACGGACCGACCGTGACGAGAACGGCTCCCGCCTCGTCACCCCCTGAACGCCAGCGGCTCCAGGCCTCGCACCCCGGGCTCCACGGCGTAGACGCTGCCGGAGGCCGGCTCGACGTCGTCGGGCAGGTTCTCGCGCGAGGTCGTGATGAACAGCGTCCCCAGGTCCTCCCCGCCGAAGGCGCAGGCTGTCACCTTCGACACCGGCACCTCGACCACCTCGCTGAGACGACCGTCCTCATCGAACCGTCGCACGGCGCCGCCGCGGTGCATGGCCACCCACACCCCGCCCTCACAGTCCACGGTCAGCCCGTCCGGGTGCCCCTGCTCAGGCGGGATCTCCACGAAGGTGCGTGGCTCGACCAGGCCGGCTGCGGCGTCGTAGTCACAAACGGTGACCCGCCCGGTGGGGGTGTCGATCCAGTAGCCCCGCGAGCCGTCCGGACTGAAGCCCAGGCCGTTGGCGATCGTGGCCCCGCCCCAGGCGCGCACCGGCTCGCTGGCGCCGTCCCAGCGGTAGACCTCCGCGGCTCCTTCGACGCGCTCGTAGGACATGGTCCCGATCCAGAAGCGCCCGTCCGGGTCGCAGCTGCCCTCGTTCGTGCGGATAGTCGGGTCTGAGTACAGCTCAACGGCCTGCGTCAGGTCGCTCAGGTCCTCGGCGCGCCCGACGGCGATACCCCGCTCCGTGGCCACAATCGCACCCCCGCCCGTACGCGGACGGATGACGCTGGCCACCTTCGAGGGCACCTCCAGACGGCGGTAGCCGCCCTCGGCGGCCTCGTCCAGCTCGATGACGCTGCCGGCCAGCATGTCCACAAAGCGCAGCCGTCCCGTGGCCGGCCACCACACCGGTCCCTCGCCGTGGTAGGAGATCGAGTCCGTGACGCGCTGTGCCTTCATGGCTCCACCGTACCTGTGGGCACCTGTCACGTCTCATGGCAGGTGAGGCCCCTGCGCCTCATCACGTGTGAGGCAGGTCGTGCGAGGTGGGTGCGGGCTTGGTCTGGAGGCGTACCTCCATGTCATGACGGCGTGCTTCCACCTGCAGGCGGCGTGCTCCGCGAATGAGAACGTGCGTGGAGACGTCGTAGGGCACGCCTTCACAAGGTAAACACGCTCCTACAGGTGGGATGCACGCCGCCAGGGCGAAGGCGCGCCCCGGTCAGCGACGATGCTGTCGCGCAGACGACGACGCCGTCGCATGCACAGGATCAGCGCACGCGACGGCGCCACGCACCGAAGAGGTACAGAGGTCAGAGATTGACCTGACGGGAGATGATGCCGGCCTTGGCACGGCGGGCCGCGGAGTCCAGCGGCCCCTCGGCGGCCAGCGCCTCCTCCAGGCGCGTGGCCATCGCCTGCATCGGACCGGTCAGCTCCTCAGCCTCGGTCCCGGGCACGAGCTCCCACACGGGGATGGCCAGGCCGCAGGCCCGGAAGGCACCGATGAAGCGGGCTCCCTCCTCCAGGTCAGACTGACGCGCGGCGTGCACGCGGGCGAAGGCGTTGAAGAAGTCGTCCTCATCCTCCCCACGCACCCAGCGCACGAACTCCTTGCCACCCATGCGGAACCAGTAGGCGTGCTCCACACCCGGCACCGCCTTGGCCTCGGCGATCTCACCCTTGGCCTCCTCCAGCTGACGCTGGGCCTGCGGGTCCTTGGCGGCCTCGGCGTCGAGCCAGAAGTCAAAGGTCTCGCGCACGCTGACCTGCGGGGCGACCTCCAGGTCCAGGACATCCTGCAGACGCTCACCCGGCTCGGGCAGCCCGTTGACGGCCAGCCCGTGCCCCTCCTCCAGGTCCAGGGCCTCCAGGAGAGCGGCAGCCACGTCGCGGCTGGCGTCGCCCGAGTGGAGGGTCGTCTGCAGCGCGACGAGGACCTCACCGTCAGCACGCTTGAGCGCCTGAGCCAGCTCGGGCAGGAGGGTGACCAGCTGGACCGTGCGGCCGCCGTGGGCCTCATTGAGCCTCACGGTGGCGGTTGCCGCCGGGAGGATCTGCATCATGGCGACGAGGTCCTCCTCGCCGGGCAGCCCCTCGAAGGGACGGGCGACGTAGGCGATCTTCTGCTTCTTCGGCGCCGCGTCGGCGGCCTTGCGCGCCTGGCGCTTCTTCTTCGACATGGCGTCAGGGTAGCGGCCCCACCGCACCGGACTAGGCCGACGCGACGGGGCCGCAGGCTCCGTCAGGGGCGGACGGCGATCGCCTCGATCTCGACGCTAGCTCCCTTGGGCAAGGCTGCGACCTGGAAGGCCGCGCGTGCCGGCAGCACCGGTCCGGTGAAGAAGCGGGCGTAGACCTCGTTGACCGGGACAAAGTCGTTGATGTCAGCCAGCAGCACGGTGGTCTTGACGACGTGCTCGTAGCCCAGCCCTGCGGCCGAGAGGATCTCACCGATGCTGGTGAGCACGCGCTCAGCCTGAGCCTGGACGTCCCCGTCCACAAGCGTTCCGGTGGCAGGATCCAGCGGGATCTGGCCGGAGACGTAGACGGTGGAGCCGGCGCCCTCTCCGGCCGAGACCGCCTGGGAGTAGGGGCCGACGGCAGCCGGCGCCTTGGGCGTGGAGATGGCGGTTGCGCTCATGGGCAGTCCTTCCTGGCGGGCGGCACCAGCGCACCGCCTCGTTACTGTGAGAGCACCACGATAGATGTGCGCCCTGGCTGGAGTGCCGTACGACGCCCCGCCATCGCTCCACGCCAGACCCTGACCAGATGTGCCACCGCCAGTATCGTCCCTGCCGTCCGGCAGGCCCGCGCGTTTTCCTCCATGGGCTGAGTCGGCGTCGTCCACCTTTCGGGATGATCGGCGGACAGCGACGAGCCAGCGTGACAGACTCGGAGCCATGCACGCACGAGCTGGACAACCTGCACGTCCCGAGGACCTGATCGACGTCGACGAGGTCATCAACGCCTACTACGACCTCGTCCCTGACCCGGCTGTCCCTGAGCAGCGCGTCGTCTTCGGCACCTCCGGCCACCGCGGCTCCTCCCTGGACACCGCCTTCAACGAGGCCCACATCATCGCCACGACGGCGGCAATCGTAGAGTACCGCCGCGCCCAGGGGACCGACGGTGTGCTCTACATCGGACGCGACACCCACGCCCTGTCCGAGCCGGCCTGGCGCACCGCGATCGAGGTGCTCGCCGGTGCGGGCGTGACCACCGCCGTCGACGCCCGCGGCGCCTACACCCCGACCCCGGCCGTCTCCCACTCCATCCTGCTGGCCAACGGAGCCGGCACCGAGTCCGGTGTGCGCACCAGCGGTCCAGGCCTGGCCGACGGCATCGTCGTCACCCCCTCGCACAACCCGCCTCGTGACGGCGGCTTCAAGTACAACCCCCCGCACGGCGGACCTGCCGACTCTGACGCGACCAGCTGGATCGCGACCCGGGCCAACGAGCTGCTCGCTGACGGCTGGGACCGTGTCACGCGTCTCCCCATCGCCGAGGCGCTGGACTCCAACTACGTCATCAAGCACGACTACCTGGAGTCCTACGTCGCGGACCTGGAGAACGTCATCGACGTCGAGGCGATCCGTGAGGCCGGGGTCCGGATCGGGGCAGACCCGCTGGGCGGCGCCTCCGTGGACTACTGGGGCGCTATCGCTGAGCGCTACGGCCTGGACCTGACGGTGGTCAACCCCACCGTGGACCCTGCGTGGAGCTTCATGACCCTGGACTGGGACGGCAAGATCCGCATGGACTGCTCCTCCCCCAACGCCATGGCCTCCCTGCGCGCCGTCATGACGCCGGACGCTGACGGCAAGACGCCCTACGACGTCGCCACCGGCAACGACGCGGACTCCGACCGCCACGGCATCGTCACCCCCGACGGCCTGATGAACCCCAACCACTACCTAGCCGTGGCCATCGAGTACCTCTTCACCCACCGCCCCCAGTGGCCTGCCGCTGCTGCCGTGGGCAAGACCCTGGTCTCCTCCAGCCTCATCGACCGTGTCGTGGCAGCCACGGGGCGGGCGCTGGTCGAGGTCCCGGTGGGGTTCAAGCACTTCGTTCCCGGCCTCATCGACGGCTCGGTCGGCTTCGGTGGCGAGGAGAGCGCAGGCGCCTCCTTCCTGCGCAAGGACGGCACCGTGTGGTCCACGGACAAGGACGGCATCATCCTGGCGCTGCTGGCCAGCGAGATCATCGCCGTCACCGGCAAGACGCCCTCGCAGCTGCACGAGGAGCAGGTGTCACGCTTCGGCGCCTCGGCCTACGCCCGTATCGACGCCGCAGCCACCAAGGCTGAGAAGGCGAAGCTGGCCGCCCTGTCCCCTGAGGACGTCACGGCCACCGAGCTGGCTGGCGAGCCCATCGTGGACCGCCTGGTGCGGGCACCCGGCAACAACGCGCCCATCGGCGGGCTGAAGGTGACCACGCAGAACGCCTGGTTCGCCGCGCGCCCCTCCGGCACCGAGGACGTGTACAAGATCTACGCCGAGTCCTTCAAGGGCGCTGAGCACCTAGCCCAGGTCCAGGAGGAGGCCAAGAAGGTTGTCGCCGCGGCGCTAGCTGACTGAGCCCGGTACGTCAGCTGAGCCCAGGCGCGGTTGGCGTCCCGTCGCTTTCGCCCCTGAACAGTCGATTCCCATGCGCCCAGCACGGTAATCGACTGTTCAGGGGCGAAAGCGACGCAAGACGGTGCGGCCGACCTCCGCTCACCAAGTGCTCACGCAGGCCCGGTTAGGGTAATTCCATGACTCAGCAGCGTCCCTCCAAGCCTCACGAGTACGACGGTGCCACCGCCCCTGCACCGAACGAGGCTGGCGCGGGAGCGGTGGACGAGGTCCTGGTCGGCAACCCGACGGAGGCTCAGGGTCCCACCCAGGCCGCCTCTCCGTCGTCGGCGACCAGTGAGGGCAGTGGGGCAGCAGACCGACGTCCCTCACCGATCCCCTCCCACCAGTCGCGCCCCGGCCCCGAGGACGACATCATGCTGGCCACCGGCCGGCCTCGCGGGGCAGCTGAGCCCACCCCCGTGCGCGAACGGGTCGAGGCCGCCAAAGAGCGTCAGGAGCGGATCCGTCGTCAGCCCGGTCGCCGGGCCTGGATCCCCAACCAGCACGGCGCCTGGTCCATGCTGGTCCTCCCGCCCCTGGTGGGCTGGGTGGTCGGTGGCGTGAGCTGGAAGAACCTCCTGTTCCTGCCGGCCTGGTGGGGGGCCTACCTCACCTACTGGGCCTGGTCCCAGTGGCTGCGCACACGCTCGCCCCGCAAGCGGGCGCTTATCCTCCTCCCTCTCACGGCCTATACCGGGGCGACGGCGCTGCTCGGACTCATCACGCTGGCCACCGCTCCCTACCTGCTGCAGTTTGCCGTCCCCCTGGCACCACTGTTCGCGATCGCGCTGTGGGAGGTGTGGGCAGGACGGGAGCGCTCACTCCTGTCCGGGCTGGCGACGACAGCGGCCGCCAGCGTCATGGCTGCGGTCACGTACTCGCTGGCCGTCGGCGGCGCGGGCGGTTTCCTCGGGACCGGCGCCACATCGTCACCGCTGCCCGGTTCCAGCCCCAACGGCGAGCTTGTGGGCTGGGGCTGGATGTGGGTGGTCACGGCGCTGACGGCCGCCTACTTCTGCGGCACCGTGCCGTATATCAAGGCTATGATCCGCGAGCGCTTCAACAACCGCCTGCTGGCCGGCACGGTGGCCTGGCACACCGGGGTCGCGGCGCTCACGCTCATCGGCGCTGGCGCCGGGTACCTGCCGTGGGCCCACGCAGCGCTGTGGGTGCTGCTCGCCGTGAGGTCCTTTGCCATGGTGTGCTGGCAGTGGAGCCTGGTGCGGCGGACGCACAAGGGTCTGCGGCCGGGGACGATGGGGGTCGTCGAGCTGGTCTTCTGCCTGGCCTTCCTGGTCACGGTCGCCAGCTGACCCCCTGATCCCGCTACCGATCGAGGACCCGGCTCGGGCGGGAGGGCTCAGCCGCGCGGACCGTCCCAGGTGCGGGCCGCCGCCAGGACCCGGTCATTGTCCTCAGGGAGCCCGAGGCTCACCCGCACGCCCTCGCCCGCGAAGGGACGTACGAGGATGCCGGCCGCCTTGAAGTGCTCGGCGAGCCGCGACGTCCCCTCCCCGACGCCCAGCCAGAAGAAGTTGCCCTGAGCATCAGGGACGTTCCACCCCTGCTCCCGCAGCGCGTCCACCACCCGGTCACGCTCAGCGGCCACCAGGCCTGCGCGCCGGGCTGTCTCGACCAGCGCCTTCGGCTCCAGGGCGGCGATCGCCGCGGCCTGGGCCGGGAGGCTGACACCGAAGGGCGTGGCCACGCTGCGCACCGCACTCGCGACCTCCGCCTGCGCCACGAGGTAGCCCACGCGCATGCCAGCCAGCGCGTGCGCCTTGGAGAAGGTCCGCGAGACCACCAGGTTCGGACAAGCGCCCAACAGCTCCATCGCGTCGCCTACCGCAGGGTCGGTGACGAAGTCGAGGTAGGCCTCGTCCACGAGGACCAGGACGCCCGAGGGCACGCCGTCAAGCAGGGTGCGCAGCTCCTCGCGCGTGAGGGCCGGGCCGGTGGGGTTGTTGGGAGTGCAGGCCATGACCACGCGAGTCCGCTCAGTGACTGCCTTGATCATGGCGTGGACGTCATGACGCCCGTCCAGGGTCAGCGGCACCTTGACCGCGCGTGCCCCGGCCACGGCGATACAGATGGGGTAGGCCTCGAAGGAGCGCCACGGCAGGACGACGTCGTCCCCCTCGTCGCACACGGTGTCCAGGAGGTGCTGGATGAGCGCCACCGAGCCGTTGCCGACCACGACCTGGGCGGGATCGACGTCGTAACGGCGCGCCAGCGCAGCCATGAGAGAGTCCCCCGTCATCTCGGGGTAGCGGTTGGCAGCACCAACCGCCTGGGTCAGGGCCCGGAGCACTGAGTCCTGAACGGGATAGGGCAGCTCGTTGGAGGAGAGCTTGGCGACCTGCTCGCTGCCTGGGCGCGCTCCCGGGACGTAGGCCGGAAGGGTGGCAACAGCCTGACGAACGTGGACACGGGTGGCCGCGGCACCCGGGGAGGTACCGGGCCGTGCAGGCTGTGAGGCGCTCATGCACGCATCCTCGCACTCGTGAGCCCGGCAGGTCCGCAGCGGTCACCTGGTGGGTGGAGAGCAGCCAGCCAACCGCCCCGAACACCCAGGCTCCTGCCGCTGTCTCAGCCCTCCGGACGGCCTGGCGCCTCAGGGTCCGGCAGGCGCTCGACGTCGAAGACCAGCTCACTGGTGACTGCCCCCTCCTCCCCGGCTCCGGTGATGCCGCGTAGCTGAGCGACCCAGCGGTCAGTCGCGGGGGCCGACGGCATTCCCTCCAGCGCGTCGGCGTAGACGAGCGAGCCGTGAGGGTATCCCTCTAGGCCGGAGTCCGTCGTGTCGATACGCACGGTCAGGCGTGTGGGGCCCACCGGGTTGGCTCTCGCGTCAAGGGCAGGAACGGCGTCGGCACCGTTCTCCACGTGCAAGGTGCTCACCGTCTCCGGGACCACGGCACCAGCCACCGGTCCACCGACCGTCAGCAGCGTCGTCACCGTGAAGCGCTCGGCCACCGCCGGGTCCGCTGCGATGTTGGTAGCCGTGATCGCTCCCTGGGAGTGGCCGTAGAGGGCCACCGGCTCCTGCGGACCGACCCCAGCAGCCCGCATGGCGCTGACGACCACGCTCTCCATGTCCGTGGGCATGCCGGCCACTGCCTCCAGGTTGGTCAGCATGTCCTGCGGGTTAGGCCCTCCCATGCCCCAGCTGGTCGTTCCTGGGACGACGACAAGCCAGGAACGGGTGCCGTCAGCGTGGTCCGTACGCACCAGCGAGATGACTCCGGTGGTCTCGTCGGAGTCCATCTGCTTGAGCCCGTCGGAGTAGCGCATGACGTCGCTGGGCGTCGCCAGAGGCGCCAGGCACCTTCCCGGTACCACGGCGTCGGAGGCCGCCGCGCCCGCGGAAGCCCGGTCAGCCGCCGTCTCACGGCCCGCCAGGCCGGGGCCCGCATGTGGCCAGGAGACCGCGAGAGGGCTGATCGCCGTCGCCAGTCCTAGAGGGTCGGCCAGCGCCGTCGGCACGGTGAAGGGATCTGCTCCGTGCGGCGTCAGCCTGAGCGCCCTGCGAGAGCCATAACGTTCAGCACCGGCCTGTGAGGAGAGGATCGCGAGGTAGGCGGTCACCCGCTGCATAGGCGTCAGGCTCGCCGTCGGCACGGTACGGCTCCCTACCGGCAGCGATCGCGGAAGCCGTGGGGTGATGACCGGATCCAGCCGTCTGGCCGCCTGGGACAAGTAGGTCTCCAGGCGCGCGGCCTCCTGGCTCGTGGCAGCGCGGACGGCCTGGCCACCCAGGACCAGGACAGCCAGGAGGTCGGTGCGGACCCAGTGCGCCAGCTCCGCGTCCGACATGACGATGAGGAGGTCTGCCAACCCGTCCTTGACGGCTCCCTCAGGCAGCTGATCGATGAGGTCCTGGATCCCTCGGCCCACGGTCGCCCTGGCCGACCCACTCAGACTCGGGCTGGTCTCCAGGAGCCTGAGCAGCGCGGCTGCAAGGCCAGAGCCCCTGCCGAGCGCATGGAGGAGCGAGACCTGGCCGAGCACGTGGATCGAGGACGTCCAGTCACGCGTGCTACCGGCCTCGGCGTCGGCATAGGTCTGGGCGCTGGTCGTGACGTCCTCGCTCAGCGCCTGGACCAGGTCGGCTGCCTCGCGTAGCGAGCCGGGCCCCGATTGCAGCGACTCGATGGCCTGGACCGCCTGGGCACGCCTCTGCTCGGCCACGAAGGGGTCGACGGGCTCCCAGGGGACCGTCGAGAAGGACAGCGGGTGGCCTGTGGCCTCGACCTGGGCGAGAGCCGTCCCCAGGTGAGCCAGAGCCTCGCGCAGGAGGTCGGCACCGCGCGTCAGCCCCTCGGCCAGGACGTCCAGCTCGTCAAGGTCCACGGTGAAGGCGCCGCCGAAGACCAGGGCGCGGACCTGCCCACCTGAGGGAGAGGCCCAGCGCAGCTCACGCGAGGCGGTGTCATCAGGCAGCGGAGGAGGAGGCACGGCCCCACCGCTCCCGCTGTGCCGGTGACCGGCCTGCAGGACCGACCTCATGGCACGACGCACTGGAGCAGCGGGTCGTCGACGACGGCCGCAGCCGCACGCGCTTCCTCCAGGCGCGCCGGCAGGCCGGCCAGGACGAGTCGCAGCGCGTCCAGCCTCGCCTGGCAGGCCGTAGCCGCCGGCCCGGCCCAGGTGGCCGGCACCGTGGAGGGGACGAAGGCGGTTGCGCTGGCGACACGCTCCTCGGCCAGCGACAGCGAGAGAAGGTCCATGCCTCGACGCTAGGACGGCCTCGCCCCTGCCTGCTCAACGCCTGTGGACGGACAGTCCTCAGGGTGTCACGAGGGGTTCCTGTGGAGCCCGGGGACAGCGTGCTCAGGTGGGCGAGTCCGCCCGGTCCCGCCGCCGACCGGACCTCACCGCCATGAGACCGAGGACGTCAGCCACGACCGCCAGAGCCACCACCCACCACCACGGGCTGAAGGCTGCGGACCGCAGGACCGCCAGCGTCAGGCAGACGACGGCGAGCAGGCCGGCCAGCTGGGCAGCCGGCACCAGCGACCGCGGCGCCCCGGACGGCGCCTCGCAGGCCAGGACCCCGGTAACCGCCGTCGTCATCGCGACAGCCGCCGCCAGCGCACCGGCCAGGAGGGGGTGCTCGGAGCCCCTGATCGCACCCATGGCCCACACGGCCAGACCCAGGGCGCTGCACACCAGGTCCGCCACGAGCACGAGCATGGTGGTGTAGGCGCCCGCTCGAAGCCGGGCCGACGTCTCGTCCTTCTCTCCTCCCAGCTCACGGCGGGCACTGCCGCGACGCAGCGCGTAGGCATATCCCACCAGCGCCAGGAGCACGACCTGCGGGAGACCGAGCCTGAGCGGGTCAGCGTCCCAGATGAGGGCGAGCAGGACGAGAGCCATCACCAGGTAGACCAGCTCGCCCAGGAGGACGGGACGTGCGCGTTCAGCCACCGGCACCAGGTCGTTAACCCACTGCGGGACCTCGACCTCCCCACCTGCCGGATGAGCCCGGGAAGAGCCGTCCTCGGGCGCGAGCTCGTTCATAGCCTCAGTCTCACACCTGCCTGACGCAGCCACCAAGCCACCTTCAGGAGCGTAACGACGCCGCCGGCACGCTCCCCAGGGAGCTCCAAGGCGCCGATGGGACACTGTCCTTATGGAGCTCGTCGCACGCACCCTGGGAAACGCAGCCGGCCTGTGGCTGGCGGTGGCTGTCGTCGGGGGCCTGAGCGTCCCCGGCTCGCCCTCTACCGGCACGGCCGTGGTCAACTTCCTCGTCGTCGGTCTGGTTCTCGCGCTGGTCAACTCCGTGGTCAAGCCGGTGGCGCGATTCGTCGCCTTCCCCCTCTACATTGTCACCTTCGGGCTCTTCGCCCTGGTGGTCAACGGCCTCATGCTCGTCCTGACCTCCCACGTGACGGACTGGGTCGCCGACGTCGTCAGCTCCGGCACACCGCTGGGTCTGCACGTGGCGGGTTTCGGTTCCGCGGTCCTGGGCTCCGTCATCGTCTCGATCGCCTCAGCCGTTATCGTGGGCCTTCTCGGCCCCCGCGAGGAGTACTGACCAACGACGCCGGCTCGTGTCACAGGCCAGGTCTAACCTGGCTCCATGAGCACACCTGTCAGCCCCGCCTGGGTCGCCGCGCGCAACGCCGCCTTCCGATCAGACCGTGCCGCCCGCGTGGTCGGCAACGCCGTCGCCACCACGGACGTGGAGAGGCTGAGCCTGGACCGCGAGGTCCTGACCTCCATCGATTCCTCGGTCTCGGACCTCATCCCGGACGCCTCGGTCACGGACCAGAAGCACTCCGGCCGCTGCTGGGCCTTCGCCGGGCTCAACGTGCTGCGCGCCGCGGTGATCAAGGAGCTGAACCTGGAGTCCTTCGAGTTCAGCCAGTCCTTCGTCTACTTCCACGACAAGCTGGAGAAGGCCAACACCTTCCTCGCCCACGCTGTCACCGACGCCCGGGCCGGAGCGGACCTTATGGACCGTGAGGTCACCGCCTCCTTCGAGGCTCCTATCGGGGACGGCGGCTACTGGCCTGAGCTGGCACGCCTGGTGGCCAAGTACGGTGCGGTGCCGCACTACGCCATGCCGGACTCCTTTTCCGCCACCTCCTCGGACGCCATGAACGGCTCCCTGGCCACGGTCCTGCGCCGCGGGGGCCTGCGTCTGCGGGCGGCGGTGGCGGCGGGAGAGGACACCGAGGCCATCCACCAGTCCGTCATGGCTGACGTGCACCGCGTGCTGTCGATCCACCTGGGCACCCCGCCCGAGCGCTTCGTGTGGCAGTACCGGGACAAGGACAAGGTCTTCCACCGCGTCGGCGAGATGACTCCGCAGGAGTTCGGATCCCGTTACGCGGCTGGCGTCATGGACTTCGTGGTCCTGGCCCATGACCCACGCCCGCAGACCAGGCTCCATCACCGCTACGGTATCGAGCGCACGGACCTCATGATCGGCGAGGCCACCCAGGAGCACGTCACCGCCACCATCGATGAGATCAAGGCTGCGTGCATCACCACGATCCAGGCGGGCACCCCGGTGTGGTTCGCCTGCGACGTCGCCAAGCAGCGGGACAAGGAGACCGGGACCTGGGACGCCGCTCTGCACGACTACGAGGGCCTGTACGGCGTCGACCTGAGCATGACCAAGGCTGAGCGCCTGGTCAGCCGCGAGTCCATGCTTACCCACGCCATGTGCCTGACCGGCGTTGACCTGGTCGACGGCGTCCCGCGCCGCTGGCGCGTGGAGAACTCCTGGGGTGACAAGCTCGGGGAGAAGGGCTTCTGGACCATGAACGACTCCTGGTTCGACGAGTACGTCTACGAGGCAGTTGTCCCCGTCGCCGGCCTGCCGCAGGAGATCACCGCAGCACTCACCGGTGAGGTGACTCTGCTGCCACACTGGGACCCGATGCTCTGAGGCGAAGGCAGCGCCCGAACCAGTAATCCGGCGGACGTCTCGGACCAGGAGGGGCGCAGGGTCATCGAGGGTCTGGGCACCGGGATCCGTGCAGTGAGAAAGGCACTGGCACAGGCTGATCTCGAACCTGTCCGTTTCCAGGACACGGGTGTCCGCTTCACCGCTCTCTTGCCACGAACAGCGCTCCCGCCAGCACCTGCCACAGCAAGACAGGACGTGTCAGAGATCATCCGCTCCCTTGGCCGAAACACTGCTCCGGTCGGGGCCGCTCTCGGACGAGGACCGTGCTCCCTCTCTGAGCTCGCACAGGCAACCGGCCTGACCAGGCGCCAGGTCTCCTATGCACTGGCTCCGCTCACACAGGAGAGGTACGTCATGGTCGAAGGAGGTCAGGGAAGTCGGTACACCACCTACGCGCGTCGGCTGTCAGGCTGACACTGCCCAGGCCTGGCACAATCAGCCCTATGGTCGATCTGTCCTCGCTCGCCCCACCCATCGCCCTCGGTCCGCTCGACGGCCGCTACCGCTCGGTCACTGCCCCCCTGACCAACTACCTGTCCGAGGCCGCGCTCAACCGGGCACGTCTCCAGGTGGAGGTCGAGTGGCTCATCCACCTCACTGACGGCCACGTCCTTCCCGGCGCCCCGGTCCTGTCCGAGGCCGAGAAGGCCTACCTGCGCAACGTCGTCGCCTCCTTCGGTGCCGAGGAGATCACCGAGCTGGCAGAGATCGAGGCAGTGACCCGCCACGACGTCAAGGCTGTGGAGTACCTGCTCAAGCGTCGTCTGGACGCCGCCCCCGCCACGCTGGGTGAGGACACCGTCCTGCCCACCGTCCACGAGATCGTCCACATCTTCTGCACCTCTGAGGACATCAACAACCTGTCCTACGCACTTACCATCCGCGACGCCGTTCAGAACGTCTGGCTGCCGGCCGCGCGCGGGCTGGTCGCCGACCTCACTGCCCTGGCCCGCGACAACGCCGACGCCGCCATGCTCTCGCGCACCCACGGCCAGGCCGCGACACCGACCACGCTCGGCAAGGAGATGGCCGTCCTCGCCTGGCGCCTGTCCCGTCAGGTCCGCCGCATCGAGGCCACCGAGTACCTGGGCAAGATCAACGGCGCTACCGGCACCTATGGTGCGCACGTGGTCTCCGTGCCCGGCGCGCACTGGGAGGCTGTCTCACGCAGCTTCGTCGAGGACCTGGGCCTGACCTGGAACCCCCTGACCACGCAGATCGAGTCCCACGACTGGCAGGCCGAGCTCTACTCCGATATCGCCCGCTTCAACCGGATCACCCACAACCTGGCCACTGACGTGTGGACCTACATCTCACTGGGCTACTTCCACCAGAGGCTCAGCGCCCAGGGCTCGACGGGCTCGTCAACGATGCCGCACAAGGTCAACCCCATCCGCTTCGAGAACGGCGAGGCGAACCTGGAGATCTCCTGCTCGCTGCTGGACACCCTGGCGGCGACCCTGGTGACCTCCCGTCTTCAGCGCGACCTCACCGACTCCACCACCCAGCGCAACATCGGAGTCGCCTTCGGCCACTCCCTGCTTGCGCTGGACAACATCCGCCGCGGCCTGGCCGGTCTGGACGTGGACCGCAGCCGCCTGGACGAGGACCTCGACGCCACCTGGGAGGTGCTGGGCGAGCCCGTCCAGCAGGCCATGCGCGCCGCCTCCGTGGCCGGTGCCACCGGGATGGCCGACCCCTACGAGCGTCTTAAGGAGCTGACGCGCGGTAAGAAGGTCACACCTGAGGCGATGCGCGAGTTCATCGGGGGCCTGGGGATGCCGGCCGACGTCGAGGCCCGCCTTCTCGCCCTCACTCCCGCCTCCTACACGGGGCTGGCTGAGCAGCTGGTCGCCCATCTGGACGACTAGTCCTCACCCTCCCGCGCCGAGCGTGTACGCCTGGCGCGGGAGGCGTCAGATACAGCCACGCAACAGGACGATGCCTGCCATCAACGCGATCCAGTACCAGAAGCTGGCACCGGTTCGCTTCGTCGTGCGTTCCTTCTCGGCCGCCTCGTGCTCAGGCTCTTGCGCAACCGTGCGCACGTCCTCCTGAGGTGCCTGATGCGCAACCTCCTGCGCATTCTCGCGCGTAGCCCCCTGAGTACCCAGGCGCATCCCCTCCACCCGCCGCGAAGTACCTTGCGCCTGCCCGGATGCCGCCGGCTGGCCACTGGTTGGGGCAGGCCCCACAACCACCTCGCGGGAGCTGACACGCCCCCTCGTTGCTCCCGGAGCCACAGAACGCCGACCACCGTGAGCCCGCGGCGAGCCGGGTATCAGGCCGTAGGACGACGTCGCCCCCGGGCTTGCGTTCCGCACCTCACCCGCAGCCTGGGCGGCACCACCTGGCTCCAGACCCGAGTCATCGAACATGAAAGGACCGGGTAGTGGGTCCCCCAGGACCGAACCGAAGGGCGCATCGTCCATGCTTGGCACTGATGGCTCCCAGCCCAGCGGTGCCCAGGACAGCGAACTGGCCCCCTCCCGCGCCGACAACGCCGGAGAAGGGGCAGGAGCGGGGTCGGGACCGGGCCCGCGCATGGCAGCCATAGCCTCAGCATCTCACCCGCGCCATGCTCGAGCGAGCACCTCGCTCCCCCGATACCCCCTCGGGGTACTTGACACCCCTACCCCCTAGGGGTATCGTCGCCTCTACCAGCAAGGGCTCACCCACCGGGAGGCATGCCGTGGCCGGATACACGGGCACCAAGGAGGACTACCTCAAGCGCCTGCGCCGCATCGAGGGGCAGGTCCGCGGCATCTCCCGCATGGTGGAGGAGGACACCTACTGCATCGACGTCCTCACGCAGATCTCGGCCGCCACCAAGGCCCTCCAGGCCGTCAGCCTCGGGCTGCTGGAAGACCACATGAGCCACTGCGTCATCCACGCCGCCCAGTCCTCCGACGAGGAGGGGCAGGCCAAGATCCGCGAGGCCTCAGACGCCATCGCCCGCCTTGTGCGGTCCTGACGCCCACGACCACTCCCAGCAAGCACGTATCCAAGGAGCACACCATGTCCACCTTCACCCCCACCGGCATCGACCGCACCACCACCCTCAGGCTCTCCGGGCTGACCTGCGGCCACTGCGTCGCCCACGTCACCGAGGAGCTGGAGGCCCTGGAGGGCGTCAAGAACGTCTCCGTCATCCTCAACAAGGGCGGCCAGTCCGTGGCCACCGTGGTCTCCGACGTCGTCCTGGACGACGACGCCCTCAAGGAGGCCGTTGACGAGGCCGGCTCCTACACCGTCGACGCCATCGAGCGCGACGAGGCCTGAGCGAGGCGTGGCGCTGTCAGCAGGACTGGCGACGCCACGCCCCCACCTGCGCAACCGGAGCCTCGTCTCCTTCCCCGGTACCTGACGGCGGCGGACACCCGTCCGCCGCCGTCAGCGCGCCCGCCGGGCACCAGTCCGACACACCTGCAACCAGGACCTCACCATATGACTCAGCCACCCACGCCGCTTACCGGAACCACCACCGCACCACTGGGGACGGTCGACCTCGCCGTCGGCGGGATGACCTGCGCCTCCTGCGTGGCGCGCGTGGAGAAGAAGCTGAGCAAGCTCGACGGAGTCCAGGCAACCGTCAACCTCGCCACCGAGTCCGCGCACGTCACCCTGACCAAGGAGGTCTCCGACGACGAGCTGGTCGCCGCCGTCGCCCGCGCCGGCTACACAGCACAGGTCACCGGCCGCCAGGAGGCAGGTGCCGCCACGGACAGCACCGACGACGCAGCCTCGCCCCGGGCAGGGGTACCAGCCGCTGAGGACCAGGACCCGGCCCCGTCCGCGCCTGCAGACCCAGGCCCCGCCGTCGCCCCGGTAGCCGACGAGACCCAGGCGTCGGCTACCGCACGGCCGGATGCCCAGGTATCCGCCGCGCCGCGTATCGGCGCCTCCCAGGTCGCTCGGGCCGCCGACCTGAGGAAGCGGCTCGTCGTCAGCCTCGTGCTCTCGGTGCCTGTCATGGCCTTGTCCATGGCCCCCGCCCTCCAGCTCACCGGCTGGCAGTGGGCGGTCGCCGCCATGGCGCTGCCCGTGGCCACCTGGGGCGCCTGGCCCTTCCACAAGGCCGCCTTCCAGGCCCTTCGCCACGGCGCGTTCACCATGGACACCCTCGTCTCCCTCGGTGTCATCGCCGCTACCGGCTGGAGCCTGTGGGCCCTGGTCTGGGGCGGGGCCGGCGAGCTGGGCACGAGGATGGAGATGGAGCTGCTGCCCCGCTCAGCCGGGCACACGGCGCACATGTACTTCGAGTCCGCCGCCTGGGTCACCGCCTTCCTGCTGCTCGGCCGCTGGGCGGAGGCCCGCGCCAAGTACCGTTCCGGAGACGCGCTACGCTCGCTGCTGGAGCTGGGCGCCAAGGAGGTCACCCGCGTGACCCTCACCTCCCCGACCGGCTCGACGGACGCCGTCGACGTCCTGGACGACTCCGGCGCACCGCGGCCGGGCGCCGTACGCAGCCAGGCCACCATCGCCGTCGACGACCTACGTGCCGGTGACCTGTTCTCCGTGCGGCCGGGCGAGAAGATCGCGACCGACGGCGTCGTCATCGAGGGCCGCTCGGCCGTGGACGCCTCGATGCTCACCGGCGAGTCCGTGCCGGTCGAGGTCGGCGCGGGCGACGAGGTCACCGGCGCCACCGTCAACACCTCCGGGGTGCTGCTGGTACGCGCCACCCGCGTGGGGGAGGGCACCACCCTCGCCCGGATCGGCGCCATGGTGACCGCCGCCCAGGCCGGCAAGGCCCCGGTCCAGCGGCTGGCAGACAGGATCTCCAGCGTCTTCGTCCCGGTGGTCATCGCCCTGGCCCTGGGCACGGTGCTCACCTGGCTCGCCCTCGGCCACCCGCTGCAGCAGGCCTTCATGGCCGGGGTCTCGGTCCTCGTCATCGCCTGCCCCTGCGCCCTGGGGCTGGCCACACCGACGGCGATCCTCGTGGGCTCGGGCCGCGCCGCCCAGCTGGGCGTGGTCATCAAGGGCCCGGAGGTCCTGGAGTCCACGCGCTCCCTGGACACGATCGTCCTGGACAAGACCGGCACCGTCACGCAGGGTCGTATGAGCCTGGACGCCGACGCGGACCTCGCTGCCCTGGCCGGCACCCCGGCCCAGGCCCTGGCCCTGGCCGGCGCCGTCGAGGCAGCCTCGGAGCACCCGGTGGCCACGGCGATCGTCGAGGCGGCGACGGCGCAGACGGGCTCCCTGCCCCCGGTCACTGGCTTCTCCAGCCACTCCGGCCGCGGCGTAAGCGGCACCGTCACGCTGGACGGCGTCTCCTACGCCGTCGCCGTCGGCCGGCCGGTATGGCTCGCCGCGCAGGGGCTGGAGCTTCCCGCCCGTGTGAGCGACGCCGTCGCCTCCTTCCAGGACTCCGGCGCCACCGCCGTCGTCCTGCACGCGAGGCCGCTGCCGATCGAGACCGTGGCTGACGGCGCTCACAGCGCCGTGCAGGTGCAGCCCGTCGTAGCGGTCCTCGCTGTGCGGGACACTCTGCGTCCCTCCTCCGCCGAGGCGATCGCGCGGCTGCGCGAGCTCGGCGTGCGCCCGGTGCTGCTGACCGGCGACAACGCCCGGGCGGCCGCCTACGTGGCCGCGCAGGTCGGGATCCCGCAGGAGGACGTGCGCGCGGAGGTCCTCCCCGGGGACAAGCGCGACGTCGTCGCTCAGCTGCAGGCCGAGGGGCACAACGTGGCGATGGTCGGCGACGGCGTCAACGACGCCGCTGCGCTGGCGCAGGCCGGTACCCAGGGACTGGGCCTGGCGATGGGAACGGGCACGGACGTCGCCATCGAGGCCGCCGACGTCACGCTCGTGCGCGCGGACCTGATGGCAGCCGTGGACGCGATCCGCGTCTCGCGACGCACGCTCGCGATCATCAAGCAGAACCTGTTCTGGGCCTTCGCCTACAACGTCGCCGCGATCCCGCTGGCGGCCGCCGGGCTGCTCAACCCCATGATCGCCGGCGCCGCCATGGCCGCCTCCAGCGTCATCGTGGTGACCAACTCCCTGCGGCTGCGCCGGGCGGGACGGTAGCGCTCATACCCCTGCGCGTCATCGAGGATGACGAGGCTACTTGTTGAGCTTGGCCAGCTCGGTCCTCGGGTCAGCCCCGCCAGCGATCGCCTGGAGCACCGCGCCCAGGTCCGACTCCAGGGAGTCGTTGCCCGGGGAGAGGAGCTTACGTGCGTAGACCGACTCTGCCAGCGTGTCAGTGACGAGCTTGACCGACTCCTTGCCGAGCTCGGGCTCATCGTCAGCGACCTCCACCTCGACGCCCTCAGCCACCGGGAAGCCCTGCAGCATGTTGACGTACATCTGCTGGCCCGTGCCCGTAGACATGAACTCAACGAACTTGGCCGCAGCCTCCAGCTTGGCTCCCTCAGCCTCGGCGGACACAGCCAGGGCGAAGTCCACCCCCGAGGTGACCCCAGCATCCTTCGGGCCGATCGTCGGGAAGACCGCCATGCCGATCTCATCGTTCTCAGCAGCGCTTCCAGGCTGCTCCTTGTCAGGACCAACGAGGGTCATGCCCACGTGCCACGAGCCCGTCGGCATCGCAATGGCCTTGCGCGAGAGGAAGAAGTCATCTCGCGCCGAGGGGTAGGTCGTGGTAGTCAGAGACGCCTGCTGGAAGACGCCGTCGCCAAACAGCTTCTGCCACGCAGTCGCCGCCTCGACAAGCGCGTCGTCGTCCCACGGAACCTCACCAGCAGCAGCCTTGTAGACCGTACCGCCCTCTCCGAACTGGTTGGACATCCACACGAAGAAGTCGGACACGTGCCAGGTGTCAGAGCCTCCCATCGCGAACGGCGAGTAACCCGCCTCCGTCGCCGCCTTGGCCACGGAGACAAGCTGGTCATAGGTGGCAGGGACCGACAACCCGAGCTCGTCCATCAGAGTCTTGTTGTACAGGTAGTACTCCGAGCCAGCAGTGAGCACTGGAACTGCGGCCAGGACACCATCAGCGGTAGTCGTCTCCTCCTTGGGGGTGGCGCGGACCTTGCCGATCCACTCCGAGGCGTACTCCTCCACCGGCATGGCGTACTGAGCGAAGTCCTCGAAGACCGCACCCGTCCGGATGCCATAGACCTCAGGGATGGTGCCGGCGACGATCTCATTGCCCAGGAGGGTCTCGAACTGGTCCTGGTCCTCACCGTTGGTGAAGTCGATCGTGACGCCGGGGTTCTCCTTCTGGAAGGCGGCGTAGATCTCGTCCCACTGCACGGTGGTCGGAAGCCAGCTCATGACGGCGATCGTCACGTTCTCCGAGGAGTCCTCCTCCGCCTTCCGCTGGTCCCCGGAGCAGGCAGCCAGAGCGACCGCAGCGGGAACGGACAGGGCAGCGGCAGTCAGGAACTGCTTGCGTGATAGTGGCATGGGTAATCTCCTTCGAACACGGTTGGGGTTGATCGAGTCAGCCGATGAGGGCACCAGGAATGGTCATGGTGAGAGGCATGGAAGGCTCAGCTCTTGACTGCACCTGCCGTGATGCCAGCCTGCAGGTACTTCTGGCTGAAGAGGTAGACAACAAGCGTCGGCAGAGTCATGAGGATGAGGCCGGCGTAGAGCACCGAGATGTCATGCTGGCTCATCTTGTCGAACTGGAGCAGGGAGATTGCGCGCGTGACCGGGAAGATGTTCTCGCTCTTCATCAGCAGCAGCGGCAGCAGGTACTCGTTCCAGGTGTAGACGAAGGTCAGGACGCCCACGGTCGCCATAGGAGACCCCGACAGAGGCAGCAGCACGGAGCGGAAGATCTTGAAGGAGCCGCACCCGTCGATCAGTGCCGCCTCAATGAGCTCGTCAGGAAGGGAGTCGAAGTGGGTCTTCATAATCATGAGCATCATCAGCGTGTTGAAGGCGACCATCGGGATAATGACGCCCAGCTGGGTGTCTCGAAGACCGAGGCGGTTGACCGAGGCGAACAACGGTGTCACCACGGAGGCGATCGACACCGCCATGCAGGCCATGAGCATGTTGTAGATCAACGTGCGGCCCCGGAACTGCATCTTGGAGAAGGCGTACCCGCCCAGGGACGAGATCACGATGACCAGGATGGTGGAGGCACCAGCCATGAGGAAGGAGTTACCTACCGCCTGCCAGTAATTGAACTGGTCGTGGGTGAGGACCTCCTTGTAGTTCCCCCACCCACCCACGGCGGTCGACTTCCAGATCGCCAGACCGATGGGATAGAGCCAGATAGAGACCAGGAAGATCAGCGTCGCATACTTGGCGATCCACGCGATATGAGTTGCCTTCATGTCAGCGTCGGTCCTTCCGTGCGCTCCACGCGGTCTGCGCCAGGGTGAGGACAAAGGCCAGCACCAGCAGAACGGTTCCGATTGCCGAGGCGTAACCGGCTTCGCGGTTTGAACGCTCCTGATACAGCATCGTGGTCAGGAAGTGGGTGGCGTTGCCCGGTCCCCCCTGGGTGGTCAGCCACACGATGTCGAAGGTCTTGAGGTTACCGACGATCCCCAGGATGATCAGGGTCTTGGTCACGCCACTGAGCGAGGGGATCGTGACAGAGAACAGGCGACGCCACCAGCCAGCCCCATCGATCATGGCTGCCTCGTAGAGCTCGTGGGGAATGGACATGATCCCGGCGAAGTAGATCATCATCGAAAAACCCATCCACTGGAACACGTTGATCGCCACCAGCGACCACACGCCGAGGTCGGCCCCCAGCCACTCGATGACCTCGCCCTTGCCCAGCAGCCCCAGAGACCGTAACGACTCGTTGAGCGTGCCGTAGTTGGCCTCAAGCATGTACTTGAACACCGTGGCCACGATCGAGGGCGCCATGGAGATTGGCAGGAAGAATACCGCTTTGAAAAAACTGGATCCTGGCAGCCTGTCCGCACAGATCACCGCGACCAGCAGGCCGAGCGCCGCCTGAACGGCGATGACGACGACCATGAAGACCATGTTGTTTTTCAGCGCCGTCCAGAACACCGGGTCGCGCACCAGTCTCCGGTAGTTGTCCAAGCCGACGAAGTCCATGCGCTTCAGACCGTTCCAGTCTGTCAGGCTCGCGTAAACAGTGAAGCCGATGAAGTAGTAGATGAGAACACCCGAGATCAGTACCACCGGAAGGATGTACAGGTACGGGCGGATCCCTCGTGCTAGCTGATTCACCTCAGCTCCTCTCTCAAGGCCGTGCGGGCAGGTGCGTCGAAGGCGGGCCCACTCGGTGACAAGGATGCGTCGCGGCTCACATTCAACGTTGAACGTTGGAAGCAAGTACAGCGTAGCATGTCGCCAACACACCGAGAAAGACGCAGATGACCGATCACCGCATGGCACCCCCTTCCCACCGACGACGCACGACGCTGGCAGACGTCGGACGCGCCGTCGGCGTCAGCGCCAAGACCGTCTCCAACGTCGTCAACGGCAGCGGATGGGTCAGCGACGAGGTACGCACCAAGGTCCTGCAGGCGATCGAGGAACTCGGCTACCGCCCCAACCTCGCAGCCCGCCAGCTGCGCACCGGCTCCTCCGGACTAATCTCGCTCGCCGTTCCCGACCTCAAGGAACCCTACTTCGCGGAGATGGCCGCGGCGATCGTCGACGAGGCCGAGCGTCGGGGCCAACGCGCCCTCATCTCCCAGACCCGAGGAGACCGGAGTCGAGAGATCGATGCGATCGAGGGCCTGGGCCTGCCTGACCTCGACGGCATCATCATCTCTCCACTCGCTCTCCAGCCGCAGGACATTCGTGAGCGCCGGTCCGCCACCCCGGTGGTCACAGTCGGGGAGTTCGGCGGCGAGCTCTACGGCTCGGGCGCCTCCCACGTCGGCATCGACAACGTGGCCGCCGCACGGGCCGCCACCCAGCACCTCATCGACCAGGGCTGCCGGTCCATCGCCGTGGTCGGCTACCAGGAGGACCAGACTCGCCAGACCTCGCTCCAGCGGTACACCGGCTACCGCCAGGCCCTCCGCGCCGCACGCATCAGCTTCGACGAGCAGCTCGTCGGTACCGTGGACGTGTTCACACGCGCAGCCGGGTCCCGTGCTGTTCTTCAGATCCTGGCACGTCAGAGCCGCTTCGACGGCCTGTTCTGCTTCTCCGACTCACTGGCTTTCGGCGCCGTCTACGCGCTATCCACCCACGGCCTGTCAGTACCGGCAGACGTCCGTCTCATCGGTTTCGACAACATCGAGGAGGGCCGGTTCTCGATACCCCCCTTCGACACGGTCGACCCGTCAACCACTGTGCTGGCCACACAGTGCCTGCGCATCATCGAGGACCGTACGACGACACAGGCGATCATCCCCTCCACAATCGTCAGCCGCGTAGTGCGTCCGGATGAGCCCGCCGTCATCCTCTCGGCCGATCCCGTCCAGACAGCCTCCGCATAAACTTCCCCTATGACCGACGCCGTCCCCGGGCCAGCCACGCAGCCCGCAGACTCTGACGCCCCGGCGACCTCGCCGGTCGGCATCCCCCGCATCGGCATCACCCCTGCCACCGAGCCCGCGCCGCCCCGGCCCCCGGTCATCCGCTCCCGCACGCTGCTCGTCGACTCAGCCCCTACCCGCCTGCGCCGCGCCGAGGACCTGCTGGACCTCAGCCTCAGCCTCCTGGGAGCGCTGAGCATGCTCATCCTGGCGGCCTACGCCCACGAGACGACCACCGGAGTCACCCAGGACGTCCAGAACGCCCTGGCCGTCGTGCTCCGTCAGGTCCTCGTCTTCCCCCTGCAGGCCGCGGAGGGACTGGTGACCTTCGCCGTCCCCCTGGCCGTCCTCCTTGAGCGCCTCCTGCGAGGCTCGTGGCGCAGCGCCGGTCAGGCGGCCCTGGCCGCGGTAGCAGGGTGGGGCCTGGGGCTCCTGGCCTACTCACTGCTGGAGACCTGGGGGCCGGGCTCCGTGATCTCAGGGCTGACGGTCTCTGGGTCAGGCTCGGCCCAGCTGGGCGTCTCCGCGACCTTCGCCGCCCTGGCTGGCCTGCTCACCGGCGCCGGCGAGCGCCGCTCGACCGCAGCGGTGCGCTACGGGTGGGCCGCGGTGTGGGTCGTCGTGGGCCTGGCCGTGCTGCGCAGTGCCCTGACCCTGCCCGGCGCGCTGCTGTCCGTCCTCCTGGGACGCGTCGTGGGCCTGGCCGTGCGCTACGCCTTCGGGGTGGAGGACCAACGGGCCCACGGGGTCGCGCTCGTGCGGGCGCTGCGCCGCGCCGGAGTCGACGCCGTGCGCGTGGTGCGTATGGACTCAGCGCCGCAGGCCTCGGCCTGGAACGTCACCACCGACGCCCCCCTGGGCTACACCGAGCAGGTACGAGAGACTCCTCTGGCCGCTCCCGGTTCTCCCGAGGAGGGGCAGGCTGAGGAGGAGGCCCTCGAGGAGCTCACCCCTGCCTCCCAGGCCCAGGAGACCCCCGGAGCCAACACGATCACCCCGGCCGACGACGTCGACCTCGCCGCCGTCATGGCACAGGCCCGCTCTGCCGCCCTGAGCGAGGGCCGTCCCGCTGTCCACCGCCTGTACGCGGTCTGGGACACCTCCGGCGTGCGCCGTGACGTCACCGTGCTCGACGCCGACCGGCAGGTCGCCGGGTTCCTCTCCACCGTCTGGGACCGCCTGCGCGTCAAGGGCCTGTCCCCCACGCGCGACATGTCCGTGCGACCGGCCGCCGAGCACGCCGCCCTCATGGCCCTGGAGGCCTCGCGCGCAGGAGTGCGTACCCCCGCGCTCTTCGGCCTGGCCGAGGCGAGCGAGTCGATGCTGCTGGTGACTGAGCACGTCGTCGGCGCCCGCTCCTTCGACGAGGTCGATCCCTCCGCGCTGTCCGACTCCGTGCTGGAGCAGCTGTGGGACCAGGTCCGCCGGGGTCACGCCGCAGGCCTGGCCCACCGCGAGATCGCCGCCTCCAGCGTCGTGCTCGACGCCGAGAACCAGGTCTGGCTGCTGGACTGGGACTCCGGTGAGACGATCTCCAACGAGCTCTCCCGCCGCGTGGACCTCGCCCAGACACTGGCCCTCGTCGCCACAACCGTCGGGGCGGAACGCGCCATCAGGTCCGCCTCACGCACGCTGTCCACCGAGCAGCTCGCCTCGATCGCCCCCATGCTGCAGCGGGTGGTCCTGCCCTCCTCGACCCGCGAGGTCATGGGCCGACGCGGCACCTTGCTCCAGGAGCTACGAGACGCGCTGGTCGAGCTGACCCCCACCGCCCACGCCGAGGCCGCCAAGGTCACCCGCTTCTCCTGGCGCACCGTCATCATGGCGGTCATCGGCCTGGTGGCGCTGTGGACGCTGCTGGCGCGGATGAACTTCGAGCAGATCAGCCAGGCCGTGGCCGAGGCCAATGTCTGGTGGATCATCGGGGCGCTGGTCTTCTCGCTGGCCACGTACCTGGGCGCGGGCCTGGCGCTGGTGGCCTTCTCCCCGGTGCGCCTGAGCGTGTGGCGCTCCACCGAGGTGCACCTGGCCTCCTCCGTGGTCTCCCTCGTGGCCCCGGCCGGCGTGGGTGGGGCGGCGATCAATCTGCGCTTCCTGTCCCGCAAGGGGGTGCCCACCGCCATCGGCGTGGCAACAGTGGCCCTGGTCCAGGTGGTCCAGTTCGTCGTCACCGTCGTCCTGCTCGTGGTCCTGGCAGCCACGACAGGGCAGTCCACCGGCCTGTCCCTGCCCTCCGGCTGGGTCATGCTAGCCGCTGCGGTGCTGGTGGCCCTGGTAGCCGTCTCCCTGTTCATCCCTCAGGTCCGCACCTTCCTGTGGGCCAAGATCGAGCCGACCTACCGACAGGTGTGGCCACGCCTGGTATGGGTGATGTCCAACCCTGGGCGCCTGGCCCTGGGGATCGGGGGCACCCTCCTGCTCAGCGTCAGCTACATCCTCGCCTTCGGGGCGAGCCTGTGGGCCTTCGGCTACACGCTGCCCTTCTCGGTCCTGGCTATCACCTACCTCGCCTCCAACACGGTCGGCTCAGTGGTCCCCTCCCCCGGTGGTATCGGGCCGGTCGAGATCGCACTGACAGCGGGCCTGGTGGCCGCGGGCGTACCCAGCGGCGTGGCCCTGTCCACGGCGATCGTCTACCGTCTGGTCACCTTCTGGATCCCGATCCCGGTGGGCTGGCTGAGCCTGCAGCGTCTACAGAAGAAGGGCGACCTGTAGCGCCCTCTCCGTGGCCGGGCAAGGGACCGCTTCCGGTCCTCAGCCCTCCACGAGCCGACGCGCCATCGTGGCGTGCGTGCTTGCCGGCCCTGCCAGCACCGACCCCGCCTCCCGCACGTCCAGGTGCGTACCGTCCACGCGGGTGACGACGGCGCCCGCCTCCTGGCACAGCAGCACGCCCGCAGCCACGTCCCAGGGCTGCAGCCGTGTGTGCACCAGGCACCCAGCGCGTCCGGCAGCGACCTCCGCCAGCTCCAGCGCCGCAGCGCCGTAGACGCGCAGTCCTCGCGAGCTCTCGATGATCTCCGGAAGGTGACGCAGCGCTGCCAGCGCGTGGAGGTGGGCGATGACGACGCCGTCAGCCAGCTCGCCGTCCTCGACCACCAGAGGCCGGGCTCCGGGAACGAGACGAGCCACCACCTCCGGCACCCCAGCGCCTGGGCCAGCCACGCCGTCGTCGTCTCCAGCCTTGCTGCCAGCCACGGACGGGCAGCCGGCCGCGCCGTCGTCGCGCACCCCGAGCCGACCCTCCCAGGCACCACGGCCCGCGAGCGCGACGTAGAGCCTGTCATCAACCGGGTCGGCCACGATGCCCAGCAGCGGCCGCCCGTCCTCGACCAGGGCGAGGGAGATCGCCCAGCCACGGTGGACGGCCACGTAGTTGAGGGTGCCGTCGATGGGGTCAAGCACCCACACACGACCGTCCCAGGAGCGTGCGGCGTGCGCCTCCTCGCCCACGAACGCGTAGCCGGTCGGGGCGAGCATCTCGGCGACCAGCGCCTCGACCTCGCGGTCAACCTGCGTGACGACGTCGTTGCGGTTGCGCTTGGTGCCGATCCGCAGGCTCTCGCCCGGGTCCAGCGCCACACGCGCCCCCGCACGCACGGCTTGAAGTCCCTGTGCCAGCAGCTCGTCCATGATCGCTTCCTCTCACGTCGGTGAAGTGGCCTCGACCTCAGTAGCCTAGGACCTGGGCGCACGCTACCCGCGCGCCGCCCAGACCACGGCGCGACGAGGCGCCCCACACAGCATGAGGAGATCCCGATGCGCGCACTACGCAAGCCGGCCCCTGGGCCAGGGCTTGAGCTCCAGGACGTCCCGGAGCCCAGTCCCGGGTTCCGTGAGGTCAAGATCCGCGTCCTGCGTACAGGACTGTGCGGCACCGATCTTCACCTGGCCGGGTGGGACGAGTTCGCCGAGGCTCAGCTCAACCCGCCCATGACGCTCGGGCACGAGTTCTACGGCGAGATCGTCGAGATCGGTCGCGGCACCGCCACGGACGACACCACAGCCGACGACGACACCGACTACCTCTCCATCGGCCAGCGCGTCAGCGTGGAGGGCCACATCACCTGCGGCCGGTGCCGCAACTGCCGTGCGGGACGCCGTCACCTGTGCATCCGCACCAACTCCATCGGCGTCAACCGCGACGGAGCCTTCGCTGACTACGTCGTGGTGCCTGCGCGCAACGTCTGGCCTCAGGCTGACGAGATCGACCCGGACCTGGGCGCGTTGTTCGACCCCTTCGGCAACGCCGTCCACACCGCCCTGCAGTTCCCGCTGGCCGGGGAGGACGTGCTGGTCACCGGCGCGGGGCCGATCGGCGTCATGTGCGCGGCGATCGCCCGCCACTGCGGGGCACGCAACGTCGTCATCACCGACCTGTCCGACTACCGCCTGTCCCTGGCCGCCCAGACGGGGGCCGTGACGGTCAACACCGCGACGCAGGACCTGCGTGAGGTCATGGCGAGCCTGGGGATGACCGAGGGCTTCGACGTCGGCCTGGAGCTGTCGGGAGCTCCGGCAGCCACTCGTCAGATGATCCAGGTGTGCAACCACGGCGCGAAGATCGCGATGCTGGGCCTGCCCAAGGCCGGCTACGAGGTCGACTGGAACCAGGTCATCACCCACATGCTCACGATCCAGGGCGTCTACGGCCGCGAGATGTACGACACCTGGTACAAGGGGAGCTTCATGCTGGGGTCCTCCCGCGAGCTGCGGGACCATGTCCGCGGCGTCATCACCCACCGCTTCGCACCTGAGCAGTGGAGCGAGGCCTTCGAGGCCGCTCGCTCGGGCGAGTGCGGCAAGGTCATCATCAACTGGGAAGACTGACAGGAGCTGAGCGTGTTCACCTTCAAGGACGAGATCATCCAGGAGCTGGCTGACATCGAGGAGGCCGGCCTGACCAAGCGCGAGCGCGTCATCACCTCCGCCCAGGGCAGCGAGGTGGAGACCGAGTCCGGGTCGGCGCTGAACTTCTGCGCCAACAACTACCTAGGGTTGGCGGACGACTCGCGCGTGCGCGAGGCGGCCCAGGACGCCCTGGAGCAGTGGGGCTTCGGGATGAGCTCGGTGCGCTTCATCTGCGGCACCCAGTCCCCCCACCGTGAGCTGGAGCGGGAGCTGGCCGACTGGCTGGGTACGGATGACGCCATCCTCTTCTCCAGCTGCTTTGACGCCAACGGGGCGATCTTCGACGTGCTGCTGCGCGCTGGGGACGCGATCGTCTCCGACGCCCTCAACCACGCCTCGATCATCGACGGTGTGCGCCTGTGCAAGGCCACGCGCTACCGCTACGCCAACGGGGACGTGACCGACCTGCGCCGCCAGCTGGAGGCGGCCCGTGAGGCCGGGTCGGAGCGGATCATGATCGTGACCGACGGGGTGTTCTCCATGGACGGCTGCTACGCGCCGCTGCCCGAGATCGTGGAGGTCGCCGAGGAGTTCGGCGCGCTGGTCATGGTGGACGACTCCCACGCCACCGGCTTCGTCGGTGCCACGGGGGCTGGCACGCCCGAGCTGCTCGGGGTCACGGTCGACGTGCTCTCCGGGACCCTGGGCAAGGCCCTGGGCGGGGCGAGCGGCGGCTACATCGCCGGCCCGCAGGCCGTTGTCGACATCCTGCGCCAGCGCGCCCGGCCGTACCTGTTCTCCAACACCGTGGCACCTGCGGTGGTGGGCGGAAGCCTGCGTGCCGTGCGCATCGCCCGGCACGCCGACGAGTCCCGGGCGGCGCTGGCACGCAACGCTGAGCTGTTCCGCTCCCTGATGGCGCAGGCTGGCTTCGAGCTGCTACCTGGGTCCCACGCGATCGTGCCGGTTATGTTCCCGGGCGAGGACGGTGCCCGGCTCGCCGCGCAGATCGCTGACAGGATGCTGGAGCTCGGCGTGTACGTCATCGCCTTCTCCTACCCCGTGGTGCCCAAGGGCAGGGCCCGGATCCGGGTCCAGCTCTCCGCCGCGCACTCCACCGACGACATCCGCCGGTGCGTGGAGGCCTTCGTCCAGGCCAGGGACGAGCTCGCAGCCTGAGCGGCGCGACGGGAGGGCAAGAAGACCTCCCAGCAGGAGTGACGGGGAGAAGATCCGCGTGATAGCGCGGATCTTCTCCCCGTTCTACCGAGGGCTAGCGCCTCTTGTCCTCCCACGACGCCAGCACTGCCGTCACGATGGGCACCGTCTGCCCGGTCATGACGTCGTCATAGGTCAGCCGCAGAGGGATCAGTCCCCTGGCGAGCAGCTGCTGGTCCCGCCACCGGTCCTTGCGCCATGCCGACCTCTCGGAGTGAAAGGCGTAGCCGTCCGTCTCCACGTCAACTCGCCCCTCAACCAACAGGTCGATCTCGCCGACGCCCGGCACATCCACACCTGGCACTGCCTGCATCCCTGCGTCCTCCAGCTCGATCCTGGCGAAGGACTCCAGGATCGAGCGCGAACGCTCCGAGCACCGAGCCAGGAGCCGCCGGGCCTTCGCGCAGTACCGGTTCCCTCGCAGGTGCACGGCAATCTCCTCACGAGTGGCAAGCTCCTGGTGAAGGATCCTGTCGACGACGGCGATAGCCTCCTTCGCCGGAGCGCACCGCAGAAGCCGTGCTGCCAGCCGGGCCGGCGACACGACCAGGTCCTGCCCGGGCACGAGGCCCTGCTCCCGGTGGACGACCACGCCCTCGAAGGAGGTCCGTCCACGGTTCGCAGGCACCGCCACATGGGGGACGTCATTGTGAACCAGGTCGGGAAGGCCGTAGAAGCTCATCGCCTCACCGCAGGTCACAAGCCCTCCCACACGCACAGCCGCCTTGACAGGTTCACTCACATCCGGGGAGCAGACGACCTTCCCGCTGCGCTCAAGGTATCCCTGCGCCACCAGGCTGCTCAGCGCACGTCGCCCCGAGGTGTCCAGCCCGAGAGCAGAGAGCCGGACAGCACCTACACGTGAGACCGCATCGAGGATCTGCCTGTGCCAACCCATGGGACCAGGCTGACAGACCGGTCCATCAGGCTGTTGTCCGCCTGTGGACGGACCTCACCTCCCTTGTCGCCGGCCCAACCTGTGGAGCCCGGGCTGCGACCCCAACCGTTGGCGTGCTGGGAGGGTAAGAAGATCCGACCGGCAGGCGGTCGGTACCAGATCCGCGTGTTCTCAATACCTGGCTTGGTCGGGTAAGGACTGCCTCGGGCTCTGGCCCTCCCGCGACGCCAGCCGTCGTCCACGCAGCCACCAGGCTGCCCCCAGCGCCACCAGCCACAGCGGCGAGATCGCCACGGCCATGCGCGTGTCCTGGGCCAGGGTTAGCGTCCAGGTCACGAACACGAAGAAGACCAGGCTCGCCCAGGCCGCCACCCGGCCCCCGGGCACCGTGAAGGTGCTGGCCGCGTGCCTGTCGGGGTAGATCCTGCGGTAGCGCAGGTAGGAGACCACGATGACGCACCACACGAGGATGAACAGCACGCTGGCCACGGTAGTCACCAGGGTGAAGGCGTCCATGATGGAGCCCGACAGGTAGAGCAGCGGGATCGCGCACAGCAGCCCGCCACAGGTCACCAGCAGCGAGGCACCCGGCACGCTGCGTGCGGTGAGCCTGCGGAAGACCGCTGGCGCCTGGTCAGCCATCGCCAGGCCGTAGAGCATCCGGGAGGTGGAGTAGATGCCCGAGTTCGCGCTGGAGGCCGCAGCCGTCAGCACCACGAAATTGACCACGCTGGCAGCCACGCCGAGGCCGGCCAGAGAGAACATCGCGACAAAGGGCGAGTCATCGGGTGAGACCTCTCGCCACGGGGTCACTGCCATGATGGCCGCGAGCGCACCGAGGTAGAACAGGACGATCCTCAGGGGGATGGCGTTAATGGCCCTGGGCAGGGTGACGTGGGGGTCCTTGGCCTCGGCCGCGGCCGTGCCGATGAGCTCAGTGCCGACGAAGGCGAAGACAGCGATCTGGAAGGCCCCGGCGAAGCCGTGGAAGCCGTGGGGGAACAGCCCGCCGTCGTTCCACAGGTTGGCCAGGTCGGCCCGGGCGCCGTTCGGTGCCTGGAAACCGATCACCACCATGTAGGCGCCCACGGCCACCAGGGCGATGATCGCCACGATCTTGACGATGGAGAACCAGAACTCGATCTCGCCGAAGGCCTTGACCGTGGCCAGGTTGAGCCCGAGCAGCACGACGACGGCGAGGACCGGCGGGACCCACAGCGGAAGGGTGGGCCACCAGAAGCGTGCGTACCCGGTGATGACCACGACCTCGGCCACTGCGGTCACCAGCCAGCAGAAGTAGTAGGTCCACCCGGTCATGTAGCCCGCCCAGGGCCCGATGAGATCATGAGCGACGTCCGCGAAGGATCGGTACTCCAGGTTGGAGAGCATGACCTCGCCCAGCGCCCGCATCACGAGGAACAGCACGGCCCCGATGACGGCGTACACCAGGAGGACGCCAGGCCCGGCCAGGGAGATCGTCTTGCCCGACCCCATGAACAGGCCCGTGCCGATCGCTCCGCCGATGGCGATGAGCTGGACGTGACGGTTCGTCAGGCGTCGCTGGAGCTGGGCCTCTTCCTGCTGCGCATCCATCGTCTCTCCTAGGGGCGGGTCCCGGGCATCTTAGCCCCCGATAGGCTCGGCACCGATGTTCACGCGTGCAGCCCGTCTTCCTGAGCGTGGCCGCATCCTGCCGGCAGCCGCCGTGACAGTGGTCGGCGCCGCCGTCTTCATCGCCCTGTCCGTGGGCCAGTGGCGCTCCTACCAGGTCCCCAGCTGGGACCTGGCGATCTTCTCCCAGCTAGCCAAGGACTACGCCAGCCTCCAGGCCCCGATCGTCCCGATCAAGGGCGAGGGCTTCAACCTCCTGGGCGACCACTTCCACCCGGTCCTCGTGCTGCTGGCCCCTGCCTGGCGGCTCGCCCCCAGCCCGCTGACGCTGCTTATCGTGCAGGACCTGCTCCTGGCGCTGTCCGCTTGGCCGCTGACTCGCCTGGCCACCCGCTACCTCGGCGCGGTCGGCGGCACGGTGCTCGGCCTGTCCTACGTCCTGTCCTGGGGCCTGCAGACGGCGGTCGCCGCCCAGTTCCACGAGATCGCCTTCGCAGTACCGCTGCTGGCCTGGGCCTCGGCCGCCTTTGCTGAGGGCCGCTGGTGGGCAGTGGCGGGATGGTCCGCGCCTCTTGTCCTCGTCAAGGAGGACCTGGGGCTCACGGTCCTCATGATCGGGCTGGCCGTCGTCTGGCGAGGCCGTCACGATGGCCCCGCTGGCGCCCCGGACCGTGCCCGGCTGCGGCTGGGCCGCCGGGTCCTGGAACCGACGACGACGCAGCTGGGCCTGGGTCTGGCGGCTTTCGGAGTCGTGGCCTTCCTGGTGACGGTGGGGCTCGTCCTTCCGGCGCTCTCCCCCTCGGGAGGCTGGGAGTACGGGCTGAGCGGCAACACCTCCGACGGCGGTGGCTTCTCGGGCCCCACGGCCGCCAACCCGCTGGTACGCGCCCTGTGGCCCCCGGTCAAGCTGGTCACCCTCCTCCTGCTGGCCCTGACCGCAGGCGGTATCGGTCTGGCCTCACCCTGGGCGGCGGTCATGCTGCCCACGCTGGCCTGGCGCTTCCTGTCGACCAAGAGCACCTACTGGGAGTGGTCGCAGTGGCACTACAACGCCGTCCTCATGCCTATCGCCCTGGGAGCGCTGCTGGAGGTGCTCATCCGCTTACAGCAGCACGCCCAGTCACCTGACGACGTCGCCCGCCTCCGCCCGGAGACTCGCCCACGGGGCCCGGCCTCCGACCTCTCTCTGTGGCGTCCCAGCACCCCGGCGTGGCTCCAGGGGCTGGCCCTGGTCGCCGTCGTCATCTCGACCGCCACCACCCTGTGGGCCGCACCGGGCCTCCCGCTGGCACAGATGACGGATCCGGGCTGGGGTCAGGAGAGCGCGCGCGCAGCCTCCGCACGCGAGGTCCTGGACCTGATCCCCTCTGGCGCCACGGTGGAGAGCGACCTGGGTCTGCTGCCCTACCTCGTGCCGGAGCACACCGTCTACTGGGTAGGTACCGCGCAGGGCGTGGTTCCCGACTACGTCGTCATCGACCCGCTCTCAGGCAGCTGGGGTGCCACCGCGCCACAGGATGCGGCCGCGTGGGCCGAGGAGCAGACTGGAGCCCGCTATGAGCTCGTCTTCGACCGCGACAGCTACCAGGTCGCCAAGCACGTGGGCTAGGAGGTACGGGACCCTGTCCGCCGTCTTTGCCGGCGGGGCCCTGGGCACGCTGGCTCGCGCCGGGCTGGCCCGCGCCTGGCCCCACTCCGCTGGGGGCCTGCCGACGGCGACTCTGCTCGTCAACCTCGTCGGCGCCCTCGCTCTCGGTCTTCTCCTGGGCCGTCTCGCCCTGCGCCCTGATGCCGGGTGGCGACGCACACTGCGCCTCGGGCTGGGGACCGGCTTCATGGGCGGGCTCACGACCTACTCCACCTTCCTGCTGGAGGTCGAGCACCTGGCTGGCAGCGGCAACCTCGTCAGGTCGATGGTCTACCTCGGCGGGTCGCTGGTGGCCGGGGTCGCTCTGGCCGCCGTCGGCCTGTGGCTGTCCGGGCTCGGTGCACGAGGTCGTGCAGCGGGTCAGCAGGTGCGCGGCAGGTCCTGCCGAGCGGGAGGCCGGTCGTGACCACGGCAACCTGGGTCCTGCTGGCGCTGGCGGGCGGGGTGGGCGCGGTGACGCGCTTCGAGGTCGACTCTCACGTAGGGGCCGCCGTCGCGGCACGACGTGAGCGAGAGCGAAGGCGAGCGGCTGTCGCGGCCTCGGCCACCGCCACAGGCTCGGGCCGCCGGCTGACCGTGGCCGTTCCGCTCGGGACGGTCGTGGTCAACGTCAGCGCGTGCCTTCTGCTCGGCATCCTGACAGGCGCCTCGCCATCGCTGGCGCCAGCCCTCATCGCGACCCTGGGGACCGGGTTCCTCGGCGGCTACTCCACCTTCTCCACCGCCTGCGTCGAGTCAGCGCGACTCGTGCTCGCCGGCCGGCCGTGGGCGGGGATCGTGCACGCCACAGCCATGGCAGGCAGCAGCCTGGTGGCTGCGGCCGGCGGCCTGGCCCTGGGGGCCGCACTAGCCACGGCGTGAGGCACCGGCTTCGCGCCATCAGCCGCCCACCTGCCCCGACCGGCAACATAGTGCAACCCAGCCAGGTCCCTGAGACCCCCTCCTAGCCTGGAGCCAGCCCGTGCGGCAGCACGCGTCCGCTCACGCAGGTGCTGCGGCGGCGGATCATCGCTTGAGGCCCTGAACAGTCGGTTTCGCTGCGGCGGCCGCAGGGATCGACTGTTCAGGGCCGAGATCGAAGGACTTGCGGGACACCCTGGAATACCGTCACCCAGCGGTCATTGACGAACTCTCACAACGCTGCTTCAATCGTCGTCGAATGAAAATAACCGGACGGTTAATCCGTCCGCACGGCCAAAGGAGGCCTCATGACCAGCGCCGCCGCAACGGATCCCCGGCTGGAAGAGCCGACGCGTCCTGGCACCTCTGCCAAGTACCTGGGTGGACGCCCCTTCATCCAGTACGTCATCTCCTTCATCATCTCCTCCCTCTTCCTCTTCGCCTGCTACGCGGCGATGGCGGGTATCCTCCTGCCGAACTCGGTCCAGACCATCGAGTTCCAGCACTACTTCGACGGCACCACCATGCAGTCCGTCAACGACGTCCAGCAGCTCACCCAGCTGCGCCAGGCCGTGGACGCCGGGAACGCGACGGCAACCGGTGAGGAGCAGCACCTGCTCGACCTCCTGGCTCAGTACGAGGGTGCCCGCGCCAAGTCGATCTCCCTCATGATGTCGATCGGCTCGCTGTTCACCCTCTTCGCCCAGCCCGTCATCGGCGTCATCTCTGACCGCTGGCGCTCACGGCTCGGCCGCCGCGCCATGTGGATCGTCATGGGCGCCATCGGCGGGGCGGTCTTCATGGTCGGCCTGCGCTACTCCTCGACCATCGCGATGCTCACGCTCTTCTGGACCGCGGGTCAGGTCTCCCTCAACATCATGCAGGCCCCGCTGTCCACCACCGTGGCTGACCGCGTCCCCCAGGACAAGGTGGGTCTGGTCTCCGGCCTGTCCGGCATCGGCATGATGCTCGGCTTCACCGGCGGCAGCATTATCGCCGGCACCCTGTTCAACACCCTTGGCCTGGACACCTACTTCGTCTTCGCCCTGGGTGTGGTCATCGGTGCGCTCCTGTTCGTCACCTTCGCCAAGGACCGCTCCTCCAAGGACCTGGAGGTGGAGAAGCTTGACTGGATCTCCTTCTTCAAGGGCTACGCCATCCCGCTGCGTGACCACGACTTCCGCTGGACCTGGATCGCTCGCTTCTTCATGTTCTTCGGCTACACCGCTATCTCGAACTTCGTCCTCTACATCCTCCAGTCCCACCTCCAGCCGGCCCTGTCCGCCTCCCAGGCCAACACGACCTTCGCCACGCTGTCCTCTGCCGCTCTGCCTGGTCAGCTGCTCATGATGCTCGTGGCCGGTCGCTGGTCGGACAAGGTGGGGCGCCGCAAGCCCTTCGTCATCGGCTCCTCGATCGTCATCGCGGCCCTCATGGCCCTACCGCTGCTCTTCCCGACCCTGCCGGTCTTCTACGTCTTCTACGTCGGCATGGCTGCCGCCTACGGCATGTACATGGCTGTGGACACCGCCCTGTTCATCGACGTCCTACCCGACCCCGAGGCTGCCGGCCGTGACCTCGGCGTGGCCAACGTGGCCACCAACATCGGCCAGATGCTCGCCCCGGTGGTGGCAGGCCAGGTCGTGGCCATCACCGCCGGCTACGACGCCCTGTTCATCATGAGCGTGGTCTCCGTGGTCATCGCCGCCCTCGCCATCATCCCGGTGCGCAAGATCAAGTGACGACGGCGCCGCCAGGCACCTGAGGGAAAGGCTGACAGACTATGACAGCACGCTGGACCTACGGCACGACGCCGTGGCTCGGCCAGGACCACCCGCTCGCGGGTGTGCCGGGCCGCACCCGGGTCATCATCGACAACGACTTCGCCGGGGACCCGGACGACCTCTTCCAGCTCGCCCACCACCTGCTGGTGGAGGGGACGGAGGTACGCGGCGTCGTCGTCTCCCGCCTGCGTGAGGACGACGGCTGGAACCGTACCGGCCACTCGGTCCAGGCCGGGCGCGAGAAGGTCGAGCACCTGCTTGAGCTCATGGGCGTAGACGGGGTCGACCTCTACGAGGGCGACGACCACGGCTTCGCCGATCACGACGGGCCGACGGCCGCCTCGCGCTTCATCGTCGAGGAGGCTATGCGCGAGGACGACCGGCCGCTCTACCTCGTGGCCGGCGGGTCCTTAGGCGACGTCGCTCGCGCCTACAAGGCGGAGCCGGCGATCGCCGACCGTCTCACGCTCATCTGGATCGGCGGGTCCGAGCACGCGGGGCTGGCCTACGTGCCGGCCGGCGCGACGACGCTGGAGTACAACATGGCGCTGGACGTGCCTGCCGCCATGTACGTCTTCAACGACACCAACGCCCGCGTGTGGCAGATGCCGCGCGACGTCTACCGCTCCAGCCTGGTGCCGATGTCCGTCATCCGCCGCGGCTGCCAGCGGGCCGGCAGGCTGGGCGCCTTCCTGCTGTCCCAGCTCGAGGACGTCCAGCGCATGATCCAGCCCTTCGCAGGTCACGCCGGGGCCACCTACGTGCTCGGGGACCAGCCGCTGGTGCTTCTGTCCAGCCTGCAGACCACCTTCGAGCCGGACACCGCCTCCTCGTCCTACGACGTCATCCCCCGGGTGTCGCTGGCCGAGGACGGCACGTACCGCTACCCCGAGGGAACCCGGCCCATGCGCCGCTACACGCAGGTGGACAACACCATGCTGTTCGCGGACATGTTCGCCTCCTTCGAGGCCTTCAGCCAGTGGCAGGAAAGCTGAGCACGCTGAGATCGCGTCCTGGGGACCTGATCGCGGAAACGGCGTCGTCACGGGCACCATGGTGCCCGTGACGACGCCGTTTCCGCGATCTCAGCGATGTAGGGCAGCGGAGACGATACCGTCGGCACTGATGCCCCAGTGGTCCATGAGCCAGGCCTCAGAGCCCGTGGGGGCCCACTGGTCCGGCACACCGATCCTCTTGACCGGCACCGGGCACTTCTCGCTGGTCAGCTCGGCGACGGCGCCACCAAGCCCACCGTTGACCGTGCCCTCCTCGACCGTGATGATCCGCCCGGTCTCACGAGCAGCAGCCAGCACAGCCTCCTCGTCCAAGGGCTTGACCACGGGCATGGACAGCAGCCGGGCGTGCACGCCCTCAGCCTCCAGGCGGTCAACCGCCTCCAGCGCCCGGTGCACGGTCACGCCGTTGGCGATGACCGTCAGGTCCTCACCCTCGCGCAGCACCGTGGCCTTGGGAGTGAAGGCGTAGCCCTCACCGTGGACCGCAGGCACCTTCATCCGCGAGATGCGGATGTAGGCGGGGCCGTCCAGCTCGGAGTAGGCCCAGCGGATCGCGCCCTCGGTCTCGGCAGGATCGGCCGGGACGATGACGGTCATGCCGGGGAAGGACCTCATGATGGTGACGTCCTCGGCGCTGTGGTGGGTCGAGCCGAGCGCGCCGTAGGCCAGTCCCGGGGACTGGGCGCACAGCAGCATGTGGCGGTGGGAGTAGCCGGCGTCGATCTTGACCTGCTCGGTCGCACGTGCCGAGAGGAAGGACCCGGCGCAGGAGACCACAGGGATCTTCCCGCCGTTCTCCAGGCCCGCTGCCACACCCACCTGGTTCTGCTCGGCGATGCCGACGTTGATGAGGCGGGCGGGGAACTCGTCGCGAAAGCCGCCGAGGTTGGACGAGCCCACCGAGTCGTTGACGACGACGACGAGCCGGCCGTCCTGACGGGCGATGTCCGCCAGCGTCTCAGCGTAGGCGTTGCGGCAGTCGTACAGGTTCTCGCTCACTTAAGGGCCTCCAGCTCTGCTAATGCCGCCTCGGCCTGCTCAGGGCTGGGCAGCTTGTGGTGCCATGGCACGTTGTCACTCATGAAGGAGATCGGGTGCCCCTTGTGGGAGTGGGCGATGACGAAGGTCGGCTTGCCGGGCTCGACCGGGGCAGCCTCGAAGGCGTCGAGGAGCTGGTCGAAGTCGTGGGCGTCGACGTCGACCACGTGGGCACCGAAGGCACGCGCCTTCTCGTCCAGCGGGCTGAGATCGTTGGTGTCCTCCGTCGTGGCACCCTGCTGAAGGTGGTTGCGGTCCGCCACGACCACGAGGTTGTCCAGCTTGAACTGGGCGGCCGCCATGAGCGCCTCCCAGTTCGAGCCCTCCTGTAGCTCGCCGTCGCCGGTCAGGACGAAGACGCGTCGGGGCGAGCCGTCGATCTTGGCGGCGATGGCGTCGCCGACGGCGACGGGCAGGCCGTGCCCGAGCGGGCCGGTATTGGCCTCCACGCCACGCACCTTCGTGCGCGCGGGGTGCCCGTTGAGCCGGGAGTCCGGTTGGACGAAGGTGTCCAGCTCGGCCGGCTCCAGCAGGCCGGCAGCGGCGAAGACGGTGTACAGGGCATTGGCTGCGTGTCCCTTGGACAGGATGACACGGTCGTGGTCCGGGTCATCAAGGTTGTCCACGGTGACGTTAGCGGTGTGCAGGTACAGGGTGGTCAGCACGTCGATGATGGAGAACTCCCCACCGATGTGTCCCTGACCCGCCCGCATGACGGTAGCCAGGTCCTTCATGCGGATGCGGCGCGCAGCCTCCTTGAGGTGGGCCACCACCTCCTCGCGGCTGGCACCAGGACGCGTGCGCCCGATGACGGGGAGATCGACCGTGACGGTCATGTCAGCTCCTTGGGTACCGAGGGCTCAGGCCATGCAGGTCAGCAGGGCGTCCTGGACCACACGCTGGGCGGCCAGCGGGTCCTGACGGCGCTGGGCGTCGGCCAGGGCCTCCTCGTCGAGGCGGTCGAGGGCCTTGTGCAGGGCCTTGAGGAAGCGGACGGAGGTGCGGGCGTTGTCGACGACGTCCTCACGGAAGGGGAACTGATCGAGCTGCCACACGCCCTCCCAGCCGTTCTTCCTCAGCGTGTAGAAGAACTCGAAGACCTCGGTGATGTGGACCGTGCCCACGACCATGTCGTCGTCCCAGCCGCGGTAGTTGTCGTTGACGTCCATGCCCCACAGCAGACCGTGGTCAATGAGCAACTGGGCGGACTCGGCCGGGGACTCGCCACCGAAGAGGGCGTGACCGAAGTCGAGCAGGACACCGACGTTGTCCACACCCATCTCCTGGATGCCCAGGACCGTCTTGGCCGCTGAGGACCAGAACATGTGGGTGCGAGGCTCGCGCGGCTTGTACTCAATGACAAACTTCAGGTCGGGGTTGGCCTTGGCCAGCTCCCGCATTCCCTCGACCGCCAGGCGGTTGAGCTCCTTGTAGTCGACCTGGAAGGGGTAGTCGAAGCCGTCCTGGCCGGGCCAGATCTTGACGTAGCGGGCACCGAGCTCGCGCACGGCGTCGGCCGCGCCCTGCATGATGACGCGGGCGGACTCGCGCTTGGCCGGGTCAGGGTTGGTGAAGGCGCCGAGCTGGTGCTCGCGCAGGTAGATGTCCGGGGTGACGCCGATGGCCTTCAGGCCCGTGCGCTCCAGCGCCGCCTTGACGTCCTGGGTGCTCAGGCCGGCGGTCCAGGGGAAGTTGAGGTCGACGTAGGAGATGTCACCGACCTGGGCGGCCAGCTCGATCTGCTCGATGGTGGAGCGCGGCTCACCGTAGCCGTCGATGGCGTAGCGGTCCACGTAGGTGGCGAAGTTCCACAGGCCTGCGCCGAAAACTGGTTCGTTGCTCATGTTTATTCAACTCCGATCGTTGATTCACTCAGATGGTATGCGCCGGGATGCCGGTCCGCAAGGGCTCGAGGCCTACGGCTCGGACTGGTTCGCGCCCCGGCTAGGCGCGTGGTTCAGAGCTGGCTCGCGACGCTCACCCGACCGAGGTCATCCGCGAGCGCGACAGGGCCTTGGCCCACTGCGAGCGAACCGCCGCCCGAGCGGCAGGCTCCATCACCGGCTCGTAGCGATGCCCGCCGTCGGACTCCAGGTCCGGCAGCGGCCAGCCCAGGTGGCTGAATCCCATGAGCGCCGCCCCCAGAGCCGAGACCTCGGCATTGGAGGAGACGACGACGCTGCGACCCAGCAGGTCTGCCTGGCACTGCATGAGCAGGCGCGAGGCCGTCGCACCGCCGTCTGCGTGCAGGACCTCAAGGTCCTCGCTCCCCAGGGCCTCCAGGACGTCCGCGATCTGGTGCGCCACCGCCTCCAGCGCGGCACGCGCCACGTGACCCCGCTCGGTCCCCGCCGTGACTCCCGAGACCAGGCCCACGGCCTGGCGGTCCCACCACGGCGCACCAAGCCCCGTGAAGGCCGGCACCAGCGTGACTCCCCCGCTGTCCGGAACCGTAGCAGCCAGGTCGTCGAGCTCGCGTCCCGGGGCCATCCCCAGCAGGCGCGCCGTCCAGTCCATCGCCGTGCCCGAGGCGACGATATTGCCTTCGTGGCCGTACATCGGTTCCTCGGTGAGCCAGGCCAGGGTGGTCGAGACCCCGGGGCGCACCGAGCGGTCCGCACCCGAGGGCACCATGACCGACGAGCCCGTGCCGTAGGTGGCCTTGCCCTCCTGGGGAGAACGGCAGCCGTGCCCGAAGAGCGCGGCGTGGGAGTCACCGAGCACGCCCACGACCGGCACGCCGTCGGGCAGGAGGTCGAGTCCGCGCGTGCGGCCGAAGTCCGCGTTGGAGGCCACCACCCGCGGCAGCACGTCACGGGCGACGCCGAAGAGGTCGCACATCTGCTCCGACCATCCCAGCGTGGCCAGGTCGAGCAGCAGCGTACGCGAGGCGTTGCCGGCCTCGATGACGTAGGAGTCCTGCCCGGTCAGCCGCGCCACGAGCCAGGAGTCCACCGTGCCGATGCGGGCGCGGTCCGCCTGCCCCGCCGCCGAGACACGATCGAGCAGGTAACGCATCTTGGGCGCGGAGAACATCGGGTCGAGGCTGAGGCCGGTGGTCGCGGCGACGGCGAACTCCCGCTCCGGCGAGCGCAGCCAGTCACAGAACTCCGCGGTCCTCGAGTCCTGCCAGCCCAGCACCGGCGCCAGCGCCTGTCCCGTACGCGCGTCCCAGCACACGACCGACTCCCGCTGGTTGGAGATCGTGATGCCCGACGGCGCCCCCTTGACTCCGGCCAGGCAGTCACGGATCGCCTGGGCCTGGGCCGCCCAGATGGCCTCGGCGTCCTGCTCGACCCACCCGGGCTGGGGATAGCTCACAGGCACCGGGGCCGAGCCTGAGGACAGGATCGTCCCGTCCGGAGCGACCGCGAAGGCCTTGGCGTTCGTGGTCCCCTCGTCCAGAGCCAGGACGTAGGAGGTGGGCGAGGCAGTCATCATGAGGTCCTTTCTCAGCCCTTCACCGCACCGGTGAAGGCACCGGAGACGAAGTAGCGCTGGAAGAGCAGGTAGACGATGAGCACCGGGATCGCCGTCATGATGATGAAGGCGTTGAGCGGACCGTAGTCCGTGCCGTGCTGGGAGGAGAAGCTCTGCACCGCGAGCGGGATGGTCGACATCGTGCTGGACTGCAGGATCGTGGACGCCATCGCGTACTCGTTCCATGTCGCCACGAAGTCAAGGACGAAGAGCGCCGCCAGCGTCGGCTTGACGAGCGGAAGACAGATCTGCCAGAAGATGCGGAAGGTCGAGGCACCGTCGAGTCGGGCCGACTCCTCCACCGAGTCCGGGATCGCCCGGAACGACCCGTACATCATGAAGATCTGGTAGGGCACGCCGAAGGCCAGGTAGGGAATGATGAGACCAACGTAGGTGTCCAGCATGCCCGCCTTGAGCAGCAGCTGGAACATCGGTCCCAGGGCGACCTGGATAGGCACCATCGAGCCGACGGCGAAGAAGGCGACGACGAGCCTGGCCCTCTTCATGCGGATCCGTGCCAGGGCATAGGCCGCCAGCGCCGCGAGGAAGAGGCCGAGCGGCACCTTGATGACGGCTACGAGCAGCGAGTTGCTCCCCGTGATCCACAGGTCGCCGGTCTGCGCGGCACTGGCGTAGTTCTCCCACAGCCACGAGGCCGGCAGGCCCAGCGTCGAGCCGTTGGCAAGGTCAGCCTGGCTCTTGAAGGAGGTGAGCACCATGACCAAGAAGGGCACGAGCCAGAACAGTGCCGTGACGAGCAGGGCGATCCACAGCCCGACGATCACCCAGTCCCGCTGCGGCCGGTTCCTGACCGGCGTCCTGTGGCTCGTGGCCGGAGCGGCCGAGGCAAGAGCCGTCATCTCAGTCATCCCCCTTCATCGACCATGCGAGGTAGGGGACCACCAGGCACAGAGACAGAATGAGCAGCACGGTGGCCACCGCGCCACCTGCACCGAAGTTGTGGTTGGAGAAGGACTGCTGGTAGGACCACAGCGCCAGCACCTGGCTGGACTGGGCCGGCCCGCCTCCGGTCATGCCGACGACGAGGTCGTAGACCTTGAGAGAGTTGATGATGGTCAGGATGATGACCACCGTCGTCGTCGGCCGCAGCGCAGGCCAGGTGACGTGACGGAAGACCTGCCAGCGTCCAGCGCCGTCCACCTTGGCCGCGTCCACAAGTTCTGCAGGCACCGCCTGCAGGCCGGCGAGGAAGAGAACGAGGTTGAATCCCACACCCTGCCAGATCGAGGCGATGAAGATCGAGTACAGCGCCGTCTTGGGGTCCCCCAGCCACTCGTGGGTGAGGGAGCCGAGCCCGACCGCGTCGAGGACCTGGTTGATGACACCGAGGGTCGGGTTGTAGATCCACCGCCAGATAGCAGCCACCGTGATGGAGGCGAAGACGCTCGGGATGTAGAAGATCGAGCGGAAGACGTTGCGCCCCCAGATGCGCTGGTTGAGGGCCAGCGCCATGAGCAGGGACAGGACCATGGGGATGGCGACGGACAGCACCACCCAGATCATGGAGTTCTTCAGCGCTGTCCAGAAGACCGTGTCCTGGGTCAGGAGGTACCGGTAGTTCCTCAGGCCCACGAACTCCTGGGGGTCCGCGGCGTAGCCGGACCAGGAGAAGAAGGACAGGCGCACCGAGTCCAGCATCGGGTAGACCAGAAAGATGCCGTACAGGAGAGCGGCGGGAGCCAGGTAGGGCAAGGACCGCAGGACACGGCGCTCGGACCGACCGCGCCCCTTGCGTGGCGCCAGTGTGCTGACATCAGCTGTTGCCATAGCAGGCCTTTCACTCAGGTAGGACAGCGCTGGGGGAGGAGGGCCGCGCCCTCCTCCCCCAGCCGACTGTCAGGCGTTGGCGTCAATGAACTTCTGCATGGCCGGGCCGGCCTCCTCCGGCGTCATCTCACCGATGAGGACAGCGTTCTGGATGCGCCAGTACTCCGTGGTCTCGTTGAGAGACAGGGCCTGGTCGAAGTTGTTGTACATGTCCGTGGCGGACATGATCGGCTCCCACAGGGCGTCGAGCGGGTTTGCGTCACCCACCGGCACGTCCTTGTTGACACTGATCGCCGCCCACGTTCCACCACTAGCCTTCATCTGCTCCGGTGAGGTGATGAAGTCGAGGAACTTGGCAGCGGTGTCTGCCTTCGAGGTGTTGGCGTTGACGTAGAAACCCTCGCCGAAGCCGTAGAGGCGCTCGGTACCCGTGGGGAAGGGGAAGATACCCACCTCGGCTGGGTCCATGCCGTTGTCGACGATCTGAGCGTCGTACCAGGTCCCCTCCAGAGCCATCGCGGCCTTGCCGCCCCAGAACAGAAGGCTGGAGTCGTCGTTGGAGACAGACATGTAGCCCTGGTTGAAGTAGGTGTCCGCCCACCGCTTGAGCTCGGTGAAGGCCTCGGTGACGCCGGCCTCGGTGTCCCAGCCCTTCTTGTCCGTCACCAGCGTCGTCGCGACGTCCGCACCGCAGTACTTCTCGATGAGAGAGTCCAGCAGGCGCATGACGTGCCAGTTGACGGTGCCACCGAACTCGATCGGCGTGATCCCGGCGGCCACCAGCTTGTCACAGGCTTCCACGAGCTCCTCGTAGGTGGTGGGCTCCGAGGTGATGCCAGCCTGGGAGAAGAGGGTCTTGTTGTAGTACAGCGCCTGCGCCTGGAGAGTCCATGGCACACCGTGGTGGCCGCCGTACTGGGTGATACCAGCCAGGGACGCAGAGGTGAAGCGGTCCTCCCAGCCGTACTGCTTGTAGTAGTCAGTCAGGTCCAGGCTCATCTTGGCGTTGACGAGCTCACCGCCCAGACCCGGACCCTCCCAGTACCAGTAGATATCCGGCCCTGCGTTGGTGCCCGAGACCTGACGCATCGCCTCCTTGAGGTCGTCGGTGGAGTGGGTCTGGTAGGAGACCGTGTATCCCTCGTTGGCGTCCTGGAAGGCCTTGATAAGGCGGTCCATGTCACTCTTCTGAGAGTCCTGGAGCGCACCGACCCACACGGTCAGTGCCTTGGTGTCACCGCTGGAGGCACCTCCTCCCTGGCGGCCGCAGGCAGACAGGATGCCGGCGGCGAGGGCTGCGGAGCCAAGGCCAAGAGCGTGGCGTCGTGTCATCTTCATCGGAGTCTCCGTTCGAGTTGTCGGTACGGCTTCCTTGCCGTGGGTTGAGGAAGGTGGACATGGGAAATGGGGTGGCACCCACTCGAGGAGGAGCGCCGCAGCCACCGGTGCTCGGCCACCGGCGACCAGAGGACTCAGGAACGCTGCCAGGCAGCGAACTCAGCGAGCTTGGCGTAGAAGTCCTCAAACATGAGCCGGGTGTCAACCTGGCGGTAGACCCGGATCGGCCGACCGTCGGGACGGTGGATGTAGGAGCCGTCGTCCGCGATCGAGGGGCAGGGGCGGACCTCGTGGAAGGACGAGGAGGTGTCCGCCTGGAACTGAGATGTCAGCGCGGTGGCGAGGACGAGCGGCTGGTCACCGATCGCGTAGGTCTCGGCCGCCACCAAGCCGTGCTCAGCCATACGCTCACGCACGTCCACGATCGAGTCGTAGAGGTGGCGCCCCACCGCGCCGGCGCTACGCACCCGCAGACGCATCTCCGCGTCCGAGATCAGGCACTGACGGTAGATGTCCCGCGTGAACTGCCAGATCGCCAGCTCGGGAGCATCGAAGAGGACCTGTGCAGCGGTGACGTCAATCCGCAGGTTGTACTCCGGAGCGTCCTCGATCTGCGGTGGGGCGTCAACGGTTCCCGGGTGCTCGGCGCCACCGATCCACACGAGAGTCAGCCGCTGCGCGATGCGCGGCTCGATCAGGTAGGCCGAGGCCAAGTCAGTCAGTCCACCGCCTGCGGCGTAGTAGAGAGGGAGGTCCGTGTCCTCTCGCATCGCCTCAGCGATGATCCGGTCGACGGCGTCCGAGGGAGCCGGCGTCTCGCGGTCAACCAGCGCCGTCTGCGAACCACGGACCACGAGTCCTTCGTGCTCCAGACCCATGACCTCACAGACCTCGTTGGCCAGGCGCTCGGCGTTGGTGGCCGTGTGGTCGCTGGGATCCATCGGGTCACCCGGACGCAGGTGAGAGGCGACGATGAACGGAATCTCGACCGTAGGGCTCAGCAGGTGGTGCACCAGCTGGTAGAAGTCATCGGGATCGCCGGAGAAGTCGTTGTCGATCATAACGCGTGCGCGAGGCACCGTCTTCTCAGTCTCAGCCCAGGGGGCAGATCCCAACCGCCACGTCTTCACACTGGTCATCTTCAGACCTCCGTACGAATAATCATTCCACTCTGAATGAGAACATGTTAAGCATAACGTACAGATCCGATGACGCACAAGCGTCAGCTCATAGACCGGATACTCCCGACCACGAGCCTCACGTGGGCCACAAGGCTCAGAAGCCTTCAGTCGACTCCCGCAGCACGATCTCCCCCGGGACGAACCATTGCCTCGTCGACTCCGGTTCACCAGCAGCGCGGGCAACAGCCGTACGGATGGCAGTCTCGCCGATCTTGTCGAAGTCAATATGTGCCGTCGTCAGCGGCGGCTCAAAGAAGCGGGCCTGAGGGCGATCGTCAAAGCCTGCGATGACGTAGTCACGGGGAGCGACCACACCGCGAGCGCGCATGACGCTCATGAAGCCAAGGGCAAGATCGTCATTTCCTGCGAAGACCGCCGTAAAGTCGTCCACCTCCACGTGCTCAGCAGCCTTGGCCGCCGAGACTGCGTCCCACTCCTCGCACTCGACGATCGGCAGAGGCTTCAGACCCGCTTCAGCCAGAGCATCCTCATATGCCCGACGGCGGAGCCTCGCCTGAATACGATCACCCGGTCCTGCGACGTGGAGGATCTCCGTACGTCCAAGAGCAATGAGATGCTGGACCAGGCGTAGGGAGAGGCCGTAGGAGTAGGAACCGACGGGATCACGTTCGGAGTCCGTGAACTCACTGAGCACGACCACGGGTACAAGGTTCCCTACGTGGTCGACCATGCGCATCAGCCCCTCGTACGGCGAGGCGATCACTATCGCGTCCACCCGGTTGGCGATCACGGCGTCAATCTCCGCCATCGCCTCGTCCCACAACGCGGCACTACCCTGCGGGTCAGGCTCCATGTGCACCATGAGCACCCGCTGCCCCAGCTCCCGCGCCACCCGGTAGATCCCGGTCATGATTGAGGAGTTTCCGTAGTTGAGCGGCCCGAACAGGCACACGCCGATAGAGTCCGTGCGATCACGACGCAACTGGACCGGCAGCCGGTTAGGCACGTACCCCAGAGCCCGCACCGCCTCCTCGATCCTTGCCCGAGCCTGGTCGGAGACGTAGCCGTCGTTGAAGTAGCGCGAGACCGTCTGTGCGGACACGCCGGCGCGGCGGCCCACGTCCGTCATGCTTGCCCGACGGCGCCCCCTCTCTCCGGCCAGCTTTCTCACCCCTCCAGCAGGCTACGTGCCGTGTGAACGTCGGTCACCAGCACGTTGACCCAGCCACCCAGGAGAGCACCCCGGATAGCGGCGTGCTTACGCTCTCCTCCCGCCGCGGCCACACGGCGCGGGATCGCTCGGATCTGGTCGGCGTCCGCACCCACGAGCCGACGGTCGTAGTCAGAGTGGACCTCACGCCCCTCGGCGTCGAAGAACCGCAGGCACACGTCCCCCACCGCACCCGCCGCACCCAGCTCGTCGGTGTCGGTCGCCGTCGTCATGTTGCCGGACTCGCGCAGCAGCGGCGAGGGCTCCAGGCTGCCGATCCCTACCAGCGCGATCGTCACCTGCGGCAGCAGCTCCATCACCCGCTGGACAGCTGGGTCGTCCGCCAGCTGCTCGGCGGCAGAGGCAGAGCCCAGGATCGCCGGGGAGGGGAAGAAGACCGCCTCAGCCCCCGTGGCACGCGCTAGGAGGTCGATCAGTCGGGTGGCTTTGACCTGTACCTTGGGGTGTCCCACACCGCCAAAGAGCTGAACCACCTGGGAGGCAACCGGAACCCGGAAGGCCGCGAGCTGTTCCACCGCGGCCAGCCATGTCGCGCTCCAGGAGGACAGGCCGATCACGTCCCCGCCTGTCAGGGTGGTCTCCAGGTATGTCGCGGCCGCTGAGGCCAGAGAGGCGTCCACCTCCGCCTCCCCCTTGCCGGAGTCGACGACGATGCACTCGGCCAGGCCGTATCGGTCCTCCACGGCCTCCTCCAGCACCGTGTAGGTGCCCTCCGGCGCTGTGACGACGGTGCGCACCACGCCTTCCTCGCTCGCTCGTTTGAGCAGACGCGAGACACGCGGCTGAGAGACGTGGAGCTCGGAGGCGATATCCGTCTGACGCATCCCCAGCTCGTGGTACATCCTGGCCACACGTACCATCAGGCGGAGCTGGGCGGCATCAGTGCGGGCTGGCATCAGGATCGGTCCTTCCACGGCTGTATCCCCACCAGGGGACGTCGGCGACCTAGACGGGAGGTCGGCTAGCGCTGCCGAACGGCTTTCAGCGCCACGTTATAGCCGACGTCCCGGCCGGCGCCAAGCGCAGAGGCCTCTAGGCGTCCTGCGCCCCCTCAACGACCTCCATGCCGTGCTTCGGGTCGTCCTCGCCCACGCCGTCGCCGTCCAGGTCCAGCTCGTCAAGCTCCTGGGGGTCCAACGTCTCCGGCGCCGGCACGGGATTGTCCCCAGCAGACAGGAAGATGCTCACCCACCGCGCCCGCGGGTCGGAGTCAATGAGCATCGCCTTGACGAACAGCGTGAGCGGCACCGCCAGGATGGTGCCCAGCGCACCGATGACCTGGGACCAGAACATCAGGGACAGGAAGGTGGTCGTGGTGTTCAGCCCCACGGCGTCACCAGTGAACTTGGGCTGGATGAGGGTCTGGATGACGAAGTTGAGCACCACGTAGGCCACGATCACCCACAGCGCCGTCCACGGGCCGGAGTCCACCAGGGCCAGCAGAGCCGGCGGGATCAGACCCACAAAGAAGCCGATGTTGGGGATGTAGTTCGTGATGAAGGACAGCACGCCCCAGGTCACGGCCATCGGCACCCCCAGCACGCCCAGCGCGACGACGTCGAGCACGGCCACGATGAGACCGAAGACCGTGGAGACCAGCCAGTAGGAGCGCACCGAGCGGGCGAAGTCCGCCAGCGCCGTCGAGATCTCCGGCTTGAGGCGCAGCAGCGCCTCAGCCCGCACCTCGATACGCGACATGTCGAACATGAGGAAGACGATCGTCAGCGCCATGATCATGAGGAGGCTGCCGAAGGAGGTCAGCTGTCCCAGCAGCCCCTGTGCCAGCGAGACCACCCGGGAGGTGTCGATCATGGAGGAGACCTGGTCGAACAGCGTGGACTGGTCCACGCCCAGCGTGGTGAGCAGGCCCTCGGTGTCCTCCCAGATCGCCTGGAACTTCGAGGAGTAGCCGGGCAGGGTCTCCACCAGCTGGGCCACCGCCACGCCCAGCGCCGCGAACAGCGCCAGGACGAAGGTGTAGACGATGATGATCGCGGCCACGGCCGAGACCGGACGCGGCACGTGGTGTCGCGAGGCCCAGGCCACCAGCGGCCTGACCGTGATCACAAGCGTGAGGGCGAAGAAGGCCGGGCCCAGCAGGCCCTGGAGGAAGTAGACGCCGGCTCCGCCGATCACCAGGAGGGCGACGGTCAGCGCGATCGTCTCGCCCTGGGTGCGACTGGTACGTGGAGGAACGGCTGGGGAAGCGCTCATAGCGGGATCCTCCCACGGCTGCCTCTTCCCTGCAGCGACCCACAGCCCGGATCCAGCCGAGCCCGAGGCCCGCCCAGCGCTGAACCAGCATCGTCAGGGCCGTCAGGACCGCCAGCCCGGCTCCGAGCCACACACGATCCACGGCGCCCATCGTCCCACGCAGGACCGCCAGGCAGGAGAGGAGATCGTCCCCGTCACTGCCGTCTGGGCCCGTCACCGGCCGGTAGGCTCCGGCCTCCCCCGTCTACACCCGAGCGCCGCCCTCCCAGCGCAGGGCTTCCATGGCGCGGGCGCCGTCGAGGGCTGGCAGGTGCGGCAACGGGTCCAGCCCCTCCTCCAGCACCAGGTCCGTCAGCTGCTCACGCACGACAGCCTGAAGGTCCTCAGGCTGCCAGGGCTTGGCCACGTAGTGGTCGAGCCCTGCCTCGTTGACCGCGCGGATGGTGTCCTCCTGGTCCGCCTGGCCCGTGACCAGGACCTTGCGCGCGGCGGCGGTGCGCTCGTCTGAGGTCATCTCCACGAGCATGTCGACCCCCGATCGCCCGGGCAGCCGGTGGTCAGCGAGCACCAGGGCGAGGAGGTCGCCGTCGTCCTCGATCTCCGCGACCACCTCCCAGGCGTCACTGACGTCCTCAGCCGGCTCGATCCGAACCACCTGGGCGAAGGGGGCGAGGTCGCCCACGACAGCGTCGCGGACCTCAGGCTCGTCCTCGACGACGAGGATGACCAGCTTCATGACATCTCCTGACTGTGTGGTGAGTGAGGTGCTGACGTGCTCGCCGCCACCGGGAGCGTGACGCTGACGCAGGTCGATCCGGGCCGCGAGCGCACGGCGATGGTGCCGCCGTGGGCGTCGACGACGCTCTTGGCCAGACCCATCCCCAGCCCCATCCCGAAGCGCACCTGCCCGTGGCGGGTGGTGAAGCGCGGCTCAAAGATCCGGGGCAGGACGTCGGAGGCGATACCCGGGCCGTTGTCCTCCACGTCGACGCGCACCCGGGCGGGCTGTGTGGCGTCACCGGGCTCCAGGTGGGCTCCCACTCGGACGCGGGGCTCGAAGCTCCTGCCGGCCTCACGCGCCTCCATCTCGGCACCAGCCAGGGCGTCGGCGGCGTTGGAGAGGATGTTCGTCCACACCTGAGCCAGCTCACCTGCCCGTCCGGGGACGGTGGGGAGCTCGCCGTAGTCCCGCTCGACCGCCACACCACCCAGTCGGTGGGCCGTCAGCCGCAGGGAGTCCTCCAGAACCTCGCACACGTCGACGTCCTGCTCCATCTCCCCCTCGGGGCGCATGTAGGTCGACAGCGAGGAGACCAGGCCCCGGATCCGTTCGGTAGCCAGCGCCATGTTGCGTCCCTGCCTCCCGATCGAGGCCGCGGTCAGCGCTGTCTCCAGCCGCGCGGGCTGAGCGGCCAGCGCCCGGACCTGCTCGGGGTCGGTGTCCGCCCCCATCCCCAGGACCACCAGCTGGCGAGCCAGGTCGTGGTCTGCGACCACTGCCTCCAGACTCCTGCGCGCGGCGCGCTCGGCCCTGGTGGAGGAGGCGGGGCGAGTGCGCGCCGCCTCGACGGTGCGGGCGATGAGATCCCCGTCAGGATGGGTCGCCATCAGCGTGGTCAGGTCCTCCTGGAGGTGGTCGCTGGCGCGCTCCAGCGCCGCTACCGGGTTGTTGAGCTCATGGGCCACTCCGGCGGCCAGCTCGCCGAGGGTGGCGAAGCGCTCCTGGGCCAGCAGCTCCAGACGTGCCTGCTCCAGGGCCTCCAGCGCCTGCGCGGTCTGGGCGCGCTCGGACTCCACGGCCGCGGCCAGCTCGATCTTCTCCACCTGCAGGATCTCCGATCGAGACAGGCGCTTGGTCAGGGAGGAGATGATGAGTGCGGCCAGGTTCTGCTCTGTCGCAGGGTTCTCACGCAGGGCCCGGTCCAGCTGCTCGATGGACAGCAGGATGAGCTCGACGTCGGTGGTGGTGGTCGCCGTGACGAAGGCACGTCCGTGCGAGGCCAGCGAGACCAGCCCCACGATGCGACCAGTGGTGGCGTGGTGCAGCGTGACCTCGCCGACACGGGTGTGCCGGGTCAGGGCCACGGCTCCGGAGATGACGATGTAGACGCCGTCGACCGGCTGGCCCTGGTGGGTCAGGCGCACCCCCGGCTCCAGGTGCAGCCGGGGCCGCGGGCCCAGGACCTGCTCGCAGGCCTCGATGAAGGCCATGGTGAGGCGGTCGGTGGACTGCCCCAGGGCCTCCAGCATGGGCGACCTGACGGAGGCTCCCTGGTCGCCGTCGGGCCCCAGGCGGCAGCGGCGGGGGTCGTCGGGACGGTGGTCGCGCATCCAGCGTTGCGTCTGTGCCGCCGCACGTCCGCCGATCGCGCCTGGCGTCCAGGGCACGGCGACGACCTCCTGGACGAGGTCCTCGTCGATGGCCCGGCCCACGTCCGTCAGCTCGCTGCGCTCGGTGAGCAGGACGAGCCTGGCTGAGGCCACGGCCGGGTAGTGGTCGACAGCGGCGGCGACGTCGTCGAGGCTGCCGACCTCGTCCGTGGCGATGATGAGGGCAACGGTGCCCAGCGAGTCGGCGCGGTCCGGGTTGGCACGGGCGAACAGCTCGGCGAGCGAGCGCACGCGTACCACCTGAGCCACCCCGCGCACGGCCGCCTCCACCTCGTGGGCGGCCTGGCTGCCCAGCGAGGCGGGAGAGACGACGGCGACGACGAGCCTCTCGGCCTCGCTGCCCTCCTCGGGCGGGGCCGGGGGCGCGTCAGGCGGATGGAGAGTCATACGAGCCTCACAGCAGTCCCAGGGCGGACCAGAAGGCCGGCATCACCGCGACGAGCAGGGCCGTACCCACGACGCCGACGATGATGCCCACCTTGGCCATGTCCGCCGTCGTCACCTCGCCGGTGGCGTAGGCGATGGCGTTGGGCGGCGTAGAGATCGGCAGGCTCATCCCCAGCGAGCAGGCCAACGCCAGGATGACGGCGATAGTGACCGGGTCCAGCCCGTCGATCCCGGTGGCCAGGCCCATGGCCAGGGGGATAAGGAGGTTGGAGGCGGCGGAGTGGCTGATGACGTTGGACATCGCCAGACCGAGCACACCCATGACGATGACAACAACCGTGGCCGGCATGGCGTTCCAGTTGAACAGGCCGAGGATCCAGGTGTCCAGGCCGGTCTTGCCCACGCCGTCACCCAGCGCGATACCGCCGGCCACGAGCCACAGCACCGGCCAGGACAGCCTGCCCAGGTCCTCCCCACCCATCACCGTGGTCACCAGCAGGGCGACCACGGCCAGGAAGCCCACCACGTTGGCGCTCATCCCGTGCAGGGCCTCGGTCATCCACAGCAGGATCGTGCAGGCGGCGATGACGTAGAAGGTCACGGCCTTGCGGTCGGTGTGCCAGCTGGCCCGCATCTCCAGCTCAATCCCCATCTCGGCGGGGATGAACATGATGACGATGAGCAGCCAGGCACCCAGGAGGATGACGAGCATGAGCGGGATCGCCATGACCATCCAGGAGCCGAATGAGATGTGGTAGCCCTGCTCCGCCAGCGCCCCTAGCGCAATGGCGTTGGGCGGGGTGCCCACCGGCGTGCCGATGCCACCGACGTTGGCGGCCACCGGGATGGACAGGGCCAGGCCGGCGCGCGGTCTGCCGGCGGGTAGCGCGCCGAGGACGGGGATGACGACGGCGAACATGGTCGCCGTGGTGGCCGTGTTGGACATGAACATACTCAGCAGGGCCGTGATGACCATGAGACCCAGTACGGTCTTGCGTGCCGAACCGGTGAAGGGCTTGATGAGCACGGCGGCGAGGTTCCTGTCCAGGTGGTACTTCTCAGCGCCGTCGGCGATGAGGAAACCGCCCAGGAACAGGATGATGACGGGATTGGCCAGCGCCCCGAGGAAGGAGGAGTACTTCGCGGCGTCCTCGGGGACGCTCAGGAGTGCCTGGTCAGAGACCAGGAGGACCTCAAGAGCGATGACGAGGACCGCGGTAGCCACGAGTGGAATCGCCTCGGTCACCCACAGGACGATCGCCAGCAGGAAGATGGAGAGCATCCGCTCACCCAGTGGTTCCAGGTCAGGCACATCGATGAGGAAGGGCACGACGAAGACGATCACGCCCAGGACCAGGCCGACGAGCTGCTTGGTCGCCAGCCCACCCCCCTTGTTCCTGGCCGCCCGGGACGTGGCCGCGGGACGGGCAGCACTGGTGCGGGTGGGATGCGCGGAAGACCTCGGCATAGCTCCTCCTGTATCGCCGTTCAGGGGGCGCGGAAACTGGGGCGTCCCGGCTTCTTTGCCGGGACAATGACGATCGTATGCGATAGATCACGTCCGACTGTGGGACTTCCGGCATGGCTCTCGAGGCCATCGGTCTAAGCGCAGCTTTAAGCCACCCCTCCCCCCTGGCACAGCCTCGCCGCAGCCCTGCCCCGGCCCTCTAACACCGGGGTTTCTGTTTGCGATCGTGGTTTTGTGTACGGGACCGGTGTTCAGGACCTGCGCAACCACCGGTCCCGTACACAAAACCACGATTGAGACGGGGGTCCGCGTCTCAGGCAGGCAGAACCCGAGCAAGCCAGGAATCGACGACGGCGTAGAACCCCTCTGGCTGGTCCCGCCGCACGTCGTGTCCGGATCCGGGCACGAGCGCCGTCGTCACATTGGCGTGCCCGAGGGCCTCCACCTCTGCCAGGCCCTGCACGCCCACGCGCGCTGAGCCGGGTCGGTCACCGGTGACAAGCAGAGTAGGCACCGTCAGCTGTGCCATCCCTGCCAGCCAGGGCACCTGCGGTGCGACAACGCCTGTGTCCAGCAGCGCAGGGTCCACGTGTTGGGAGGCCCACAGGACCGCAGCCGCCTCAGTGTCCGGCACCGAGTCCGAGTCAAGGGACCGGCTCAGGGCCGCCGGCAGGTCAGCGAGCTCGCTCTCCAAGGCCCGACGCCGTGCCGCCCCTCGCGCCAGCAGCTCACCCGAGCTGCGCTGGCCGTAGCGAGCGGGGTCGCACAACACCACGCCTGCCACGAGCTCGGGGTGGCGGGCGGCCACGACCATCGCCGTCGCCCCACCCATGGAGTGCCCGATGAGGACGGGCCTGGCGGCGGGCGCGGGCAGGCCTGCTGCTAGACGAGCCGAGCGCTCGGCCTCGATCTCGGACAGGGTGGCGACGACGTCGTCGACCAGGACCTCGCCCGCACGGGCCAGCTGCTCCGGGCTCCAGCACGGGGACAGTCCGTGACCGCGGGCGTCCAGCGCGATGACGCGGTATCCGGCGCGAGTCCAGTGGCTGATCGCCTCGCTCTGGGAGACGGCCGAGCCGGTGATGCCGTGCAGAAGGAGAAGGGCAGGGGCCGTCGCCGGGCCGACGACGATCCTCGCCAAGGGCTGTTCCGTCTCCACGCGCTCTCCTCCAGTCCGCGAGTGTGCACCTGCGCACCCCAGTGAGTAGCGCCCAGGTGCACACACGGCAGCATAGGTGCACGCTCGCGAGGCGGAAGGGACGGACCCTAGGCTGACGCCATGACGCAGCATGGCCCCCTCCCCGCCCCGCACACCGAGTCCTACACGGACACCGACGGCCCGCGCATGAACGTGGAGTCCTTCAACCTGGACCACACCAAGGTCGCTGCCCCCTTCATCCGCGTGGCGGACCGCAAGCGTCTTCCGCGCGGGGACGAGCTGGTCAAGTACGACGTGCGCTTCACCCAGCCCAACGTCGACCACCTGGACATGAAGGCCATCCACTCCATCGAGCACCTGACGGCCGAGCTCATGCGCAACCACACCGACCGCCTCATCGACTGGGGGCCGATGGGTTGCCAGACCGGCTTCTACGCCCTGACACTGGGCATCGAGCCCGAGGACTTCGCACCCCTGCTGGAGGCCACCTTCCGCGACATCCTTGAGGCCACCGAGGTCCCGGCCGCCAACGAAGTCCAGTGCGGCTGGGGCGCCAACCACAGCCTGGAGGCCGCTCAGGATGCCGTCCGCGCCTTCCTGGACGCCCGCGAGGAGTGGGACCAGGTCCTGGCCTGATTCTGCAGAGTACGGCCTAGAAGACCTGCGAGACACGGCCTAGCCCAAGAAGGCACGGGAGCACGCGGTATTCCCTGGTGTCATGACGGCATCGGCATCCCTCAGCTGACCGACGCACACTTGCCTACCTCCTTCAGGACCGTAGGAGCAGTCACCATTGACAGAGCCCTCTGACAGCAAGAGCTTACGTCCACGCCCTAGTCATGAGGTCATCGTCCTCGACCTGGCACGCTAGCCTCGAGGCACCATGCTGCTGACCTCTGCGCCAACCTCCGCGTTCCTGACCGCTGCGCCCACTGAGACGATCGCGCCGCGAAGCCCGGACCTGCTGTTCACGGTCCTGGTGCAGCCAGCGGCCCTCGTCATCGCCTACCTCGTCGGAGTGCTCATGCGCCGGGTGCTGCCCCAGCGGGTGCACCTGTCGAGGTCCTCGGCGACCCTGACCGCACTGATCGGCATGTGGGCCGGGATGGCGACGGGTTCCTGGCTCTTTCGCGAGGAGCACGTGTGGGCCCCTCGCATCGTCGCCGCCGCGGCGCTGGTAGCGGCGGTGGTCGTCGCCGTCACGGCACTGGTCCTCAGCCGCCTCCAGCACGAGCCGCCCCTTCCTCCCATTGCCCGGGTCGCTGCGCGCGGGGAGTCTGACCGCCTGGAGTTCAAGTCCTCTGCCCGTGTCAACATGCACACGGGCAAGCGCGACGAGACCATGGAGACAGTCGTGGCCAAGACCGTGGCAGCATTCCTCAACGCGCGCGGGGGCACGCTGCTTCTCGGGGTCGACGACGAGGGCCAGCTGATCGGTCTCGCTCCTGACTACCAGACCCTGCGTCAGCCTGACGCTGACCGGTTCGAGCTCTTCCTGCGCGACCTGTGGCGTACACGGCTGGGCGCCAACGCCGCGGCGCTGCCCCGGCTGGACTTCGCTCCAGCCACCCACGGGGAGGGTGAGGTGTGCCGCGTCAGCGTGCCACCCTCACCTCGCCCCGTCTACCTGGCAGGTACCAAGGGCAAGGACGGCCGCGAGCTGTGGGTGCGTGCCGGCAACTCGACCCAGCGGCTGGAGGTCGACGACGCCGTCGCCTACGTGGCCCAGCGCTGGCCGCACGAGGTGCGCCCGACGCTGCGCTCGCGCATCGGCACCTACCTGCTCTACCATCGCAAGGCCACACCGGGCGGAGTGTCCACAGAGACGACCACTGCTTCAGACGAGTCCTCTCCCCGCCCCTGAGATCGAGCATTTCAGCAGCGTCATCGCGCCACTTGACCGCAACGACGTACTCACGGCGTGAGGAGGAGTGTGTATGTGGCGCGTATTCACGCCGCAGGCACGATCACACGCCCCTCCAGTAGGGTCGCCTCATGAGCACCCGCCGCGTCGCCGCCCTCGTTGTCACCGCCATGCCTGAGGAGGCCCAGCCTTTCCTCGAGTCGCTGGCGCTGGTGGACAAGGCTGAGCCGCTCAGCCTCCTGGGCACCGCCCAGGCCTGGTCCCTGGAGCTTCCTGCTCGCGCGGAGGGCGCCGATCACACGCGCGAGCTCATCCTCGTTCACAGTGGCATCGGACTGGTCTCAGCCGCGAGCGCACTGGCCACCGTGCTGAGCCAGGTCACCCCCGACGTCGTGGTCTCCGCTGGAACCACCGGCGGCCTCGGGCGAGAGGTTGAGGTCGGGGACGTGTGCGTCTCCCAGACCCTGGCCTACGGTGACGTGGACGCCACCGCCTTCGGCTACGCCATCGGCCAGACTCCGGGCCAACCCACGGTCTTCCGTGGCGACCCAGTCCTGGTGGAGCGTGCCGGTGCGGCTCAGGAGGCCCTAGGCCAGGCCACGCCCGCCTCTGTCAGCGCCCGCATCCATGTGGCTCAGATGCTGGCTGGCGGATCCTTTGTCACTGCCGCCAATGTCAAGGACATGCGCGAGCGATTCCCGCGTGCTATCAGCACGGATATGGAGTCCACCGCCCTGGCCCAGGTGTGTCACGCTGCCGGCATCCCCTTCGTCTCGATCCGCGGAGTCTCAGACTTGTGCGGCCCCGAAGCAGGTCAGGACTTCCACATCGGTGCCGACGAGGCCGCGACCCGTTCGACCGCCGTCGTGCTGGCTGCACTGCGCTAACCCAAGCTAGGTCCTGCCAGGACCCAGCGCGAGTCTCGGGGGTGCCCGCCGGCACCATTGAGAGCCTCAGGCCTGCTCGCGCAGATGGGCCTCGATCCGCTCAACCTTGGCCGCGAGCTGCCCATCCCAGCCGGGCCGGATATCAGCCTTGAGGACCAGCGAGACGCGCGGGCTCACCTCAGCCACGGCCTCACAGGCTCGTTTGACCACGTCCATGCACTCGTCCCACTCACCCTCGATCGTGGTGAACATCGACGTCGTCTCATTGGGCAAACCAGACTCGCGCACCACACGGACAGCGGCGGACACCGCCTTAGACACGGAACCATCCGGGGAGTCAGAGATGGACGGGGAGACAGAGAAGGCAACCAGCATGGCCCCATCCTCGCGCTGCCGGGCCTGAAAACGGCGTAGGCCCTCGGGCGCGGCGCGATCAGCACCGGGCTCACGGCGGGCCACACAGCACACAGACTGTGCAGCACCGCAGCGGGTCGGCACAGGATGACACCGGCACCGCGCACTGCGCGCCGATCACTCCGCACGCTCCGAGCGTGCTCAGGCCCACATCTATTTGCACTTGGTGCAAATCTGCACCAAGTGCATACTTCATGGTGTGACAGACCCCAGAACCACCGATCCTCACCGCGCGGAAGACATGCCCACAGGCTCGCCCGCCGCAGGGCTGGCATCTGGGGGCCTGCGCGCGGCCCGAGCGCACCGCACCCGCGCCGCACTCCAGGAGGCCGCCCTCCACCTGGCTTCTGAGCGCGGCTACGAAGCCACGACGATTGACGACGTCGCCGCCGCCGCTGGCGTCTCCAGGCGCACCGTCTTCAACTACTTCAGCTCCAAGGCAGACCTGTTCATCCTGGGGCCGCAGACACCGAGCCAGAAGGAAGTCGAGGCATTCGTCGCCGCACGCGGTCACCTGCTTGACGATCTGGCTGTGCTTCTAGCCTCCGCCGTCCCCGCCACTGACCCCTACGACGTGCACGGCACACGCTTCCGCCAGCTCAGGACCATCCTCCGGGACAATCCAGAGCTCCTTCCTGAGCTGCAGCACCGGGTCCGGCTGCACCAGTCCGTGGTCCGTGCCGCCTTGGCGCGCCGCCTCGAACTGGACCTGACCGACCCAAGGACGGTGAGCGCCTCCGCCCTGGCCACCAGTGTCATCAAGGCAGCCATCGCCCTGTGGGCCGGCGACCCTGACGACGACGCTCACTGCCCCGACCAGGCCTGCCACGAGGCGAGCCACAGGCACAGTCAGGCCGCTCCTGCCTCGCTGGCTGACGCCATCACCCTGGTCACCACCAGCCTTCACGAGCTGCTCGTCAACGAGACAGCCACCTGCCCAGAAAGGACGCACGAGTGACCGATACCGTCATCCAGGCCTCAACCCAACCGGACAACCACCACGCGCTAGCGCCCGAGCCCGAGTTCCGTCCCGACCGCCGCTTCTGGGCGGTCTATTCCTCCCTGCTGGTTGTCATGTTCCTGTCCGCCCTGGACCAGACGATCGTTGGTACCGCTCTGCCCACCATCGTCGGGGACCTGGGCGGGGCCAGCCACATGGCCTGGATTGTCACGGCCTACACCCTGGCAGTCACCGTCGCGATGCCGGTCTACGGCAAGCTGGGCGACCTAGTAGGCCGTAAGAACCTCTTTCTCATCGCCATCGCCCTGTTCCTCGTGGGATCCGCGCTGTGCGGCACGGCGGGTACCATGGGCGAGCTCATTGCCTGGCGCGCCCTGCAGGGCCTGGGCGGCGGTGGCCTCATGATCTCCTCACAGGCCATCACCGGTGATCTCATTCCCCCACGTGTACGCGGTACCTACATGGCCCCCATGGGCGCCATGTTCGGTATCGCCTCCGTGCTCGGCCCAATCGTGGGTGGCTGGCTGACCGACTCGGTTTCCTGGCACTGGGTCTTCTGGGTCAATCTCCCCTTAGGCGTCATCGCCTGGATCGCCGTGTGGGCCGTGCTCAAACTGCCTGTCCGCAAGCTCCAGGCCACGATCGACTGGGCGGGCCTGGCCCTGATGAACCTGGGCGCCGTCCTCCTCGTGCTCGTGGCCACCTTCGGCGGTAATGAGCTGGAGTGGACCAGCCCTGCCTTGATCGCGATGGCCCTAGTGGCGGCCATGGCCTGGATCGCACTGCCAATCGTGGAAAAACGAGCCTGCGAGCCGATCCTGCCGATGAGTGTGTTGACGAACCGTACCTTTATCCTCTCCACCATCCAGGGCATGCTCGCCATGGGCGGGATGGTGGGCGCCAGCCTCTACCTGCCTACCTATCTGCAGATGAGCTACGGCTACTCCGCCACCATCTCGGGCCTCCTCCTGGTCCCCATGACCCTGGGCATGCTTGTTGGTGGCATCAGTTCTGGCATTGCGGTCACCCGCACTGGCCGCTACCGCGTCTACCCGATCGTCGGTCCGCTCATCGCCGCGGCTGGTCTGTGGTGGATGAGCACCTTCCAGGTGAACACTCCTGTGTGGCAGGTCTCTGCATCCACGCTCGTCATGGGCACTGGCATCGGCCTGTTCTTCCAGCTACTCGTCACCATCGTGCAAAACGACGTCAGCCCTCGCAACCTGGGTACAGCCACGTCCGGCAACAACTTCTTCCGCGAAGTCGCAGTGTCTCTGGGTGCCTCGCTCATCGGCGTGGCCTTCGCGGACAACCTCACCAACCAGCTCACCACCAAGATCAGCCAGCTCACCACCAGCTCAGACCCACAGGTCCTGGCCGCCCTGTCCCAGTTCCAGAGCGGGGAGGCCTCCTCACTGACCCCGGCCGCGGTAGCGCAGCTGCCCGGCGGGCTCCACACAGCAGTCACCACCGCCTACGCGGACGCTCTGAGCCCGATCTTCCTCCTGATGGTGCCGGTCTTCCTTGTCACCGCGGTCATCGGCCTGTTCTACAAGGAGGTCCCGCTCTCACGCCAGACCGCCCTGGAGCAGGTGGCAGAGCAGGAACGTCTAGAAGCTGGGCACGAACATCAGGAGGCGGAGTAGGAGGTCCAACAGGAGGCCTGAGCCATACGCTCCCTCTCCTCCACTGCTACCGCCCTCCCTCACCCGCTCCCCCGGCTCTCCGTCGCCGCCCAGCGCCTTGCCCGCTACCCCTTCCCGTTACTCGACACCCACCGACGTCGATCGCTGTCCCGCTGGTACGTACCACGGGTAGCGAAGGGCGCCACGAAGTAGTGAGTAACAGGAAGGGGTAGCGAGCTCAGGAGCCAACCGACGAGTTCAGCCGAGGGTCTCGACAACCTCGATCGCCTGGGCGGCACCCTGGATGGTGGCCGCAATGCGCACGGCCTCCCACACCTGCTCAGTGCTCAGGCCCTCACCACGTACGGTGGCGTCGTGGGCAGTCACGCACTTCTCGCAGCCGTTGATCGTGGATACCGCCAGGCTCCACAGCTCGAAGTCGACCTTGTCGACCCCGCCGGATGACCCGATGATGTTCATGCGCAGGCCCATGCGCTCGTTGGCGTAGTCGCCGCCCAGGAAGTGGCGGGCGCGGTAGGCCACGTTGTTCATCACCATGATGGAGGCGGCACCCAGGGCAGCAGAGACTGCCTCCTCACTCAGGTGCTCCTTGGCCTCCTCGGCTACCTGCACGAGCACGGACTCGTTGCGGGTAGCCGCGGCGGCAGCGAGGAAGGTCCCCCACTGCTGCTGCTCGGTCAGCGTCGTGGAACGCACGAGGCTGGAGAGGTTGAGGGACAGGTCCTTGGCCCACTCGGGCAGGGCCGAGCGCAGGTTCGCGATCGTCATCCTCAGGCCTCCATCTCGTGCAGGGCGTCGATGGTGGCGGCGCCGGCCTTCCAGTTGCAGGCGCACAGCTCGTCGGACTGGAGGGCGTCGAGCTGACGCAGGACCTCCTCGGTGTTGCGGCCCACGGAGTCAGCCGTCACGGAGACGGACTGGATGACGTTGTGCGGGTCAATGATGAAGGTGGCGCGGTCAGCCTCGCCGGTGGCGCGCTTGATGCCCAGGGCCTCGACCAGCTCGCGGTTGAGGTCACTGGCCATGGGGAAGGGCAGGTCCTGGAGCTTGTCGTGGCTGCGGCGCCAGGCGTAGTGGGTGTACTCGTTGTCCACGGACACGCCCACGACCTCGCAGTCGCGGTCCTTGAACTCCTCATAGAGGTCACCGAAGGCGGCGATCTCGGTGGGGCACACGAAGGTGAAGTCCTTGGGCCAGAAGAAGACCACCCGCCAGGTGCCCTCGGGGACGTCGCTGGAGACGGTGGTGAAGTAGTCCTCAGGCTGGTGAGCGTCCACGTCCTTGAGGTTGCCGGGGATGACAGCAGTGAGCTCGTAGCTGGGGAACTGGTCGCCGATAGTGAGAACGGCCATGGTGTGCCTCCTGTAGTGCGGTCTGAGGTGCGCGCCGGCAGGCGGCGCACCCGTGTCCCGCACCACGGTAGAAGCCTTGTGTAATAAGTTCAAGCGAGCAGTTCCAAATGTTCAATGAACTTTAGTTATCTCACTGACGGGTCGTGCTCGCTTCCCACAGCGCACCGTCCCACCTACCGCACAAGGAGCATCACCCCCAGCAAAGAGACCAGGGCAGAGACGACGGCGGACACCGCCCCAAGCGCCAGCGCCCTGCCGCCGCCGCGCGCCAGTCTGCGCAGGTCCACCGCCGCACCCATAGCGAACATGGCCATGGTCAGCAGGAAGGAGGCCACCGCGCTGCCCCACTCAAACCATGCCACTGGCACACTGCCCTCAGTCAGGGTGCGCAAGAGCACAGTTGAGACAAAACCAACGACAAACCAGGGCACGAGCGGCATGCGGGGGCGGGGGCGCGCGGCCCTGGGCAGGCCGACTGCGCCGTCGTCGTCCCCAGGCCGCTCCCCTAGCCGCACCAGCCGACGGCCCTCCAGCGCGCCGACGACGGCAATCAGCGGCGCCAGCAGCACCACGCGCCCAAGCTTGGCCACCACGGCCACATCAAGGACCTCGGGCGAGATGAGGCCACCGGCCGCCACGACCTGACCGACCTCGTGCACGCTAGCTCCGACCCACACCCCGGCGGACGTGGCCTCCAGCCCGAGCCAGCGCACGAGCAGGGGAAGCGCCAGAAGCGCCACGGTCCCGAACAGCGTCACCGAGGCGATCGCCGTCGTAGCCGCCTCGTCCACGGTCTCGCTCTCGGCGTTCTCGCCGCCCGCAGGTCGCGTACCCGCTCGGCTCGTACCCGCTGGGCCGTCAGCCCGCACCACCGCACTCATGCCGGCCACTGCCGCCGCGCCACAGATCGCGGTGCCGGTGGCAGTGAGCACGGTCGTCGCGTGGCCGACGCCGAGCCGAGCACCTGTCCACACCGTGACGGCAAAGACCGTGATGACCGTGATCGCGATGACCCCGAGCGCTCCCCAGCCCAGCGCCGCCACCGCCCGCAGCGACAGGCGCAGGCCCAGCAGTACCACACCAAGACGCAGCAGGGTCTTGCCGGTCAGGGCGAGCCCCGGCTCAACGAGGGCCGGGACAAGGCGCAGGTTGCGCGCCAGTACACCCGCGAAGATCGCCACGAGCATCGCGGAGACCAACGGCACACGGTCATTGACGGCGGTGGCCGCGAGCGCGACCAGACCGCTAAGGACCACGCCGGGCCACACCCGCCACAGCCACGAACGCCACCGGGAAGCACTGGAGGAAGAAGTCACGGGGACCATCTTGCCCGCTGCGAGACGCTGTCACGATCCCGGGCGATCCACCCCGGCACCATGCACCACCTGATTCTTACTCGACACAAACGCCGGAAGACCGCGAGCACCTCGCCGTTCGTCGGGCCGGCCCGCAGAAATCGCCCGGGATTGTGACACGCACCTGACTACAGCGCCACGAGCACCTGCACCATGACGATCTTGACCACGATCGCCAACGCGAAGAGCGTGGCGTAGCCGGCTTCAATGCGCTCGTCGTCGCGTCGAGACAAGGCGAAGGCCAGGATCGCCGGCTGCCCGACCAGTCCCGCCAGCCCACCGGCGGCGCGCGGGGCGCTCACCCCCGCCCAGCGCGCGCCGACCAGCAGAATCGCCGCGTTGACGAGGATGATGAGCGCTGCGAGCCCGCCCACAGCCAGGCCGATGAGGGAGAAGGCGGAGGCGGCGAAGTCAGGGCCGGACGCCAGCCCGATGGCGGCGAGGAAGAAGAGCAGCCCGAGCTGGCGGATGGTGGCGTTGGCGGCGTGGGGCAGTCCCCACACGAAGGAGCCGGTGCGCCCCACACGCCCGAGCACCATGCCGACCACGAGCGGGCCGGCGGCCACCCCCAGCCGCAGGGTGATACCACCGGGCAGCGGGATGCTGACTAGTCCCAGCAGGACTCCCAGCGCCATACCGATCCCCACGCTGAAGGCGTCGATCTGGGAGATGGATCGCTCAGAGTCGCCAAAGTAGTCAGCCGCGGCTTCCAGCCGGTCAGAGGGGACGACGGCGAGCACGCGGTCACCCAGCTCTAGGACCAGGTCCTCGCGGGCCAGCAGGTCCAGGTCACCGCGGCGCACGCGCGTGATGACGCCCTGGAAGCGTCCGGGCAGGTCAAGCTCGGCGATGGTGCGCCCGGCCACACGTGTGGAGGAGACGGTCAGGCGGCGGTAGTCCACGACGGTGCGGTCCTTGGCCAGGCACCGGTCCATACCCGAGCCCAGGTCATCCACCGCCTGCGCAAGTGCGGCCGGGGGGCCGACGACGACCACGCGGTCGCCAGCCAGCAGCTCCTCGCCCGGGACCACGACGCGGGTAGCGCCCTCGCGCTCAAGGTAGGAGATGCGGATGCGCCCGGAGCGGAAAGCCTCCATCTCGGTGAGCCTGACCGGTCGCAGCAGCTCCACGCTCGTGGCCTTGAGGCCGTCGGCGGAGGCGGGGCGTGGGTCACGCTGGCCCGGCCACTGCCGTCCGACCACCAGGGCGACGACGATGATGGCCATCGCCACGCCCACGGGGTAGGCCAGGGCGTAGCCGACGGCGGGTTCCCCCGTCCCAGCAGCCTCGATAGCCGCGTCCAGGACGGGGGAGGTCAGTGCCCCGGCGTAGGCGCCGGCGTCCATGGCTGGGCTGATGCCGGTGACGTGGGAGTAGCCGGCGCCGACGATCCCAGCGGTCACCAGCGCCAGGACACACAGTGCCATGAGCGGCAGCTGGCGCCGCAGGTCGCGGAAGAAGGTGTTGCCCGCGCCGATGCCGACGGTGTAGCAGAACAGCCCGAGGCCCAGGCTGCGCAGAAGGTTGAGGTCCGCGCCGAGCCGGGGGTCGAGCGCACCGATGGCCAGGCCTACGAACAGGGCGCCGGCCGCCCCGAAGCGGATAGGGCCAAAGGGGACCTGGCCCACAGCCGTGCCCAGCCCGATGACGAGGAAGACAGTCAGGATGGGAGCGGCGGCCAGGACGTCGACCACGGGGAGCAGGAAGTCGGGCACACACCCAGACTATCCGGCCGAACGTGTGTGGCTGCGACCGAGTGAAGGGACTGGAGGTCTTCACTCGGTCACAACCACACACGTTCGACGCAGTAGGCTTGGTCGGGTGACTGACGCGAACAGCTCTGCCTCCCGCATCCCTTTTGACGACGGCGCCACCAGCGAGGCTGCCCCCGACCGCGAGGAGCTCAGCTGGGAGCTGTTCGGCCAGGCCGAGCGTGAGCTGTCCGCCCAGATCGTGGCCTCTGGCTGGATGCCGGACCTCATCATCGCCATCGCCCGTGGCGGCCTCATCCCTGCTGGCGCCATCGGTTACGCTATCGGCGTCAAGGCCATGGGATCGATCAATGTGGAGTTCTACACCAACATTGGTCAGACCCTGGAGGAGCCGGTCATCCTGCCCCCACTCATGGACGCCTCCGAGCTGCCTGGCAAACGGGTCCTTGTGGTCGACGACGTCGCTGACTCCGGCAAGACCCTCAAGATGGTGATGGAGCTGCTGCGCCACCAGGGGCTGGACCTGGGCGGAGAGAGCGTCCCGGTCGACGCCCGCTCGGCCGTCATCTACCGCAAGCCCCGTTCGGTCTTCGAGCCGGACTACTGCTGGCGCGAGACCGATAAGTGGATCAACTTCCCCTGGTCGGTCCTGCCGGTCATCACCCCACAGTCCCTTCAGGGCTGAGCTCTCACAGCGTCTCAACCGGGGTTTCACGTACTGGACCGGTACCTACGCATGTTGTAGGTACCGGTCCAGTACGTGAAACCACGATCGCAAGGGGCTCACTGGTGATGCTGGCGGCTGGTCCGCCCGTCCATGGAGCGCATGAACGCGGTGACGTCCTCAGCGTAGGGAAAGGTGCCGGGCTGGTAGGCGCACAGCGGCTCCTCGGCGTGGAGGTTGCCTGTGGTGTTGTAGGCCCGTGCCCGCGAGCCCCCGCACACACGGTTGTACTCGCAGTATCCGCACTTGCCCTCCAGCAGACTCGTGTCCCGCACACCGGTGAAGACCTCTGAGCTGCGGTAGATCTCGGTGAGGGAGGAGTCGCGCACATTGCCGGCGCTCTTCTCCAGGAAGCCCGAGGGCGTGACCTCGCCGACGTGAGAGACGAACATGAAGCCGTTACCGGAGGAAACGGTGATCGGCGGCCGACGACGTCGCTCGCCGTGGTCCAGGCCGAGCTCAACGATCCGCTCGCGCAGCCGGTGGTAGAGCGGACCGAGGTGCATGGTTTCAACGACCTCGTCATGGCTGAGGCCCCGCTGGTCCAGGACGTAGCGCTGGAGGCAGACGCGGCGGAAGTGGTGGCCCTCCGTGGTCTTGGCCGGAACCGCCTCACCCATGTCGTAGAAGCAGTTGAGGACGTCCTCGATCTCCTGGGCGTCAAGGGACCCCAGGTCCACACCGCGACCGGTGGGCACCAGCAGGAAGCCGGACCAGGTCATAGCCCCGTGCTCACGTACGAGCGCGGCCAGATCCGGCAGCTCGTGGACGTTGTGCCGGGCGACGACGGAGTTGATCTGGACCTTCATCCCCAGTTCGCGGGCCGCCTCCCACCCAGCGATGGTGCGGTCGAAGGTGCGCTCAACCCCACGGAAGGCGTCGTGCGTGGCGGCGGTGGCGCCGTCGAGAGACAGGGAGATGACGTTAACGCCCTCGTCCTGGAGGTGGGCCAGGGAGTCCTTCGTGAGCTTGTCGGTGCCTGAGGGCGCCACAGCCACGTGCAGACCAGCGGCTGTGCCGTAGGCGGCGAGCTCGGCCAGGTCGGGGCGCTCGAAGCAGTCGCCTCCGGTGATGATGAAGATGACGGCTGGCTGGCCGAAGGAGGCTGCCTCATCCATGAGGGTCTTGGCCTCGTCCGTGGTGAGCTCGCGGGGGTCACGCAGCGGACGGGACTCAGCGCGGCAGTGCCGGCAGGCCAGCTGGCAGGCCCGGGTGGCCTCCCAGGTCACGAGCATGGGGCGCATGGTGGGGTCGTGGCGCTGAACCCGGACCGGACGTCCGGTCCGGCCCTGACGCCGGTCTGGGGACGCGGGCGGGTCGTGTGGCTCGGGCGCGCACGGATCCAGGTTTCTGACGGCGTGTGCTGGGCGAGCGGGAGCCAGAGGCGTGTCAGTCATGGGCACACAGTAGGCGGGGGCTGCTCTGGTGACCCGGCCCTGGGTCCGGTCCACCAGAGCCTGTGTGGAGCACGACTAGCCGGGGCCCACGCACTGCACGTGGGCCCCGGCTAGTCAGTACGGTCAGCGTCGGCTGATCGGCTTGGTACGCGGCCGGTTCAAGACCTCACCGCGACTCGTGCCTCGCCTCAGGCGCGGCGACGGCGAACCACCAGCAGTCCTCCGGCTGCCAGCATGCTCATGGCTACCAGGCCGATGAGGGTGTTGGTGCCGGTCTTGGACAAACGCGTAGCGGAGATGGCCTTATTCGTCACCGTGCCCAGGTCGATGACCTGACCTGCGGTGTCGATGACGACCTCCTGGGACCAGTCGGCCTTCTCGTAGCCGGACGGGGCCTGCGCCTCACTGACGGTGTAGGTGCCGTAGGCCAGAGCCGAGAAGGTGACCATGCCATCCGCGTCGGAGGTGACGGTACCCACGACCTCGCCCTGGGCGTCACGCAGCTCAAAGACCGCACCAGCCAGCGGGCTGCCGGACTGGTTGACTTTGGTGAGCGTGATGCCACCACGGATGAGGGTGTTGGTGACGGTGTAGCCGTCCTCCATCGAGCCCGAGACCTCCTGGGTGACGTAGCCGGTCACGGCCACCTCGCTCACGGTATAGGTGAGCTTGTGTCCCTGCTTGCCAGGCTCGTTGACGTCAAGGTCGGTGAATGAGGCGGTCCAGCCGTTATCCGCGTTGAGCTCCACCGACTGCTCGGTGTCCACACCGTCAGCCAGGAGGTGGATGGTCACGGACGCAGGCTGCAAGCCGTCCTTGTCCCCGGCGTCGTCCCACACCTTGCCCACGGTGACGGTCCGCTTGCCGACCTCGTGGATATTGGTGAAGAGGAATCCGTCCGCGGCGTCCCCGGTGGTCTGGGTCTCGTACTCCTCGACCCCGTCCTGGACGACGGTGTAGGTGACCAGCTGGCCCACCGCACCGACCTTGTAGACGTCAAGGCCCTCGAAGGTCGCGCTCCACACGCCGTCCTCATCGGGGCTCAGGGTCAGGGTCTGACCCGTGTCCTCGCCGTCGGCGAACAGACGGATAATGACCGACTCAGGACGGATGCCGTCCTGGTTGTCCGCGTCCACCCAGGTTGTCGTGGCCTTGACGGAGGTCTTGGCCACCTCATGGGTGTTGGTCACCGTGAAGCCCTTGGTCATGTCCCCGCTGACCTCGGTGGAGTACTCCTCGATCTGCCCAACCTGCGTGACCCCATAGGTGATCGGCTTGCCCTTGGAGTCGTAGGTGGGCAGGTCAGGGAAGGAGAAGCCACCGTCGGAGTCCGTGGTGACGGTCACGGTGGTGCCGGTGGGCTCGCCGTTGCGGGTGAGCTCAACAGTGACGGTGTCAGGACGCTTGCCGTCCTGGTTGTCCGCGTCGACCCACACGGTCGTGCCGTCCACGGTGAGGGTCGGGTTGTCCATCGTGTTGGTGATGACCCAGCTGTGCTCCGTCTCACCCTGGGTGACGGCGACGGCGTAGTCATGGCCGCCCGCGGTCAGGGTGGCGTTGGAGACGCCGGCCTCCTCGATGGTGTACTCGATCTCAACGCCACCGGAGTAACGGTCCAGGTCCGTAAACGTACGGGTCCAGGAGCCGCCTGCGGCGTTGCCGTCCAGGACGGCGGAGTCGACCGTGGTGCCATTGGCCAGGAGGTTGACGGTCACCGCGGGCGCGGCATCGGGGTCGATCCCGGACCACACCTTCGAGGCAGTGACCGAGACCTTGCCCTCAATGGTGTTCGTGACGGTGTAGCCACGGTCCTGGGTACCTCCGTAGGTCGTGGCGTAGCTGGTCACGGCCTCCTCAGTCACGGTGTAGCTGACCGGCTGGCCCTGGGCACCCGGCTTGTACGTGGGCAGCCCCGTGAAGGAACCGCGCCAGGAGTCGGCGGATGTCAGGGTCAGGGTCTTACCCGCGTCAGCTCCATCAGCCTGGAGGCGGAGCGTGACGGAAGAGGGGCGTAAGCCCTTAGCATCGTTGTTATCGACCCAGGTCTTGAGGACCGGGAGGTCGATAGTGGCCGGGGCGTGCGAGTTGGTGATCGTGTACCCCGCTGTGGCGTCCCCGGAGATGGACGAGGTATAGCCACTCACGTCCTGCTCGGAGACGGTGTAGACGATCTCCTTGCCTGCCTTGAACCTGGCCAGCCCGCTGAAGGTGGCAGTCCACTGGCCGGCCTCATCGAGGGTCACCCGCTTGCCGGTGTCCTCGCCGTCCGCCAGGAGGGAGACGACGACGGAGCCGGGACGGATACCGTCCTGGTTGTCTGCGTCCTGCCAGGCCTTGGTGACCTTGACATCGCGCACCTGCGGGATGTGGGTGTTGGTCACCGTGAACCCGTTGGTCATCGAGCCCGCCACGGTGGTGGTGTAGCCCGTGACGGCGTCCTCGCTCACCGTGTAAGCGATAGCCTGGCCGGCCTGGTTGACTGGCAGGTTGGAGAAGGTGCCCCTCCACCCATTGGAGGCGCTGAGCTCGAGGCTCTTACCGGTGGGCTGGCCGTCAGCCAGGAGGTTGACCGTCACCGAGTCGGTGCGCAGGCCGTCCTGGTTCTCGCCATCCGACCACACCTTGCTCACCGCGATCGCACGTGTGGCGATCTTGTGGGTGTTGGTGATGGTGTAGCCCGTGGCCTGGGTCCCGGTCACAGCCGTGGTGTAGCCCGTCACGGCGTCCTCGCTCACCGTGTAGGCGACCGGTGTAGCGCCCTGGTACTCGACCAGGTTAGTAAAGGTGCCCTTCCAGCTATTGGCCTCACTCAGGGTGAGAGTCTGGCCAGTGTCCTCGCCATCCGCCAGGAGGTGGACGGTGACTGCGGGGGGTCGCAGCCCGTCCCGGTCGGAGTCGTCGGACCAGACCTTGGTGACGGGAACGTTGACCTTGGCGACGCCGTTGACGACGTCGAGGGTGATGTCCGGGGTAGCCGGGGTGAGCACCGCGGTCTTCGCGCTGGGGTCCTTGACGTACCCGATGGGTGCGGAAACCTCGGTAACCGTGTAGGTGCCTAGCGGCACCTTGTCGAAGACGGCTTTGCCGTTGGTGTCGGAAGTGACGTCCGCGATCTCGGTGCCGTTGGTACTGATGACCGGCTTGCCGTCAGTGGTACGGATCCTGAAGGTCGCTCCGGCGAGCGGGCCGGAACCTTCCTCAGCATCCTTTGTCTTGTTGATCGTGACAGACCCCGGGACCTCCCGGACCGCGATGTTGCGGTGCTGGGTGATGGTGGCGGGGTTGACCGTCACCGCTGAGGTCAGGGCGGAGGTACCAGTGTCCGAGATCGTGGCCGGGTCGAGGTTGTTGCCCTCTGCGCCGGTGCCGGTCTGTGACTGGAAGGTCACCGTGTTGTCACGCGTGGCGGAGACTGTGTAGGTGCCGCGCTTATAGACGGTGACGGTGTAGCGGCCGTCCTTGTCCGTGGTCATGGTGATCGGCCTACCGTCCGGACCGGTGACAGGACGGCCGTCCTTGTCCAAGAGGGTCAGCTCCTGGCCAGGCCTGACGCCGTCGACACCAGCGTCGTACACACCGTTGTTGTTCTTGTCAGTGAAGTAGATGCCGGTGATCTCATAGGTTCCCACCAGGACCTTGACGGCGTTGGCCTCGGAGAAGACCCGGCCGTCCTGGGAGTAGGCCGTGGTATTGACCGCCTGGTCCGGGTTCGCCATCGAGACACCCATGAGGGTCGGGTCGTTAGGAACGGTTGCCGGAACGAGGATGTTGACCTCGCCCTTGCTTGCGATCTCCTGGTTCTCCTTGAGCACTGCCTTGACGGCCTTGACCGTCGAGAAGTCGCTGATCTTGTCCGCGGTCACCCAGGACCCGTCGCGCACGGAGGCGAGATCGGCTCCCTGGGGAGAGGTCAGGTAGAAGAAGGTGAACTGGGCGTTGACCTCGCTGCTGTTGACCGACTCCAGGCTGGCCCGCAGCCCGTTGGGGTAGGTCGAGTTGCGACTGGGGTAACTGCCAGCCTCGTTCGCAACGATGGTGTGATCGCCGGAGTAAGGCAAGACATCGATGACCTCAATCTTCCTCACTGGGGTGATGGCGTTGTTGAAGATGTTGATCTTGTAGGTCACCGAGGAGTCAATGTCCGCGGTGGTCGCCATCGAGTACTCCCCCGTGTCGCCGTCGTAGCGCACGGCTTTGCTCAGGGTCAGCTCGAGAGCCGGGGTGAAGGAGAAGGACGTCTGCACCTTGTGGAACAGCTCAGTGGTGTCCCCGTCACCGTCCAGGTCCAGGGCGTCCGCGTAGGCGTAGCTACCCGGGCTGGTCGGGGAGCTGTAACGGAAGGGTTTGACGACGTCGTTGTTGGTCCAGGTCATATAGACCGGGATGTCATTATTTCCCCGGGCGGTGTACTGAGAGACCCGCAGGTTGAGCCTGATCGCTGCATCGACGTTGAACGGCACGTCACCGTAGTCCGCGATGACAGCCGTCCGGCCAGTGCCCTTGTAGTTGTCGACCGTCGTGACCGCAGGGGGCGGGACGTTCGCCGGGTTGTTGTAGCGCGAGAATCCCTCGTAGCTCACCCCGTTGGGCAGCAAGGTGATGACCTTGGTACCGGTGTAGGCCGGAATCGGCCCGAAATTCTGCCGAGTGGACCAGTATGGTCCGACGATCATGTCCACAGGCACACCACCGGCAGCGGACAGGATCGACTTCTTTGAAATCGAGGTCGGGAACTGGTGCGCCTGGGGCGCCAACGGAGCCACCTCGACGACGTCCGAGGTCGTCGCACTCGTCCCAGACGCCACGGTGATCGTGGCACTCGAGTTATAGAGCCTCGCTGTGGCGGAGTCTTGATTGTCCAGAGCCTCCTGCTCAGAGGTGATGAGCCTGAGGTAGTCCCAGGTATAGAGCTGGATGTTGTCAAAGACGATGGGCTCGGCGAAGCGGAAGGCTATCTTCGTAAACTCGCGCTCATTACCCTGCGGGATCGCGATGGTCTCACCGAGCTGGACGTTGTCCTTGATGAGCACCTCGCTGCCGTCAGCCCGAATGCCGATGAGCGTGGTATTGCCATTATTGAAGGCTGCATTGGCTGCGGCGATGTTCCTGTCCACAATCGCCTTGTCTGCACCCGAGGGGGACTTACCGGTCGTGACGGAGAAGCTCGAGTCCACCTTGACGCTGTTGTAGGTGAGCTTGTCGCTGGTCAGGGAGGTCTGCAGCTCCTTGATGGAGTTAGTCACGCCTGCTTCAAAAGGGCTGTCCAGGCCCGCTCCGTTGTTGGTCTGGAAGAAGCGGCTGCGCAGTCCCAGGCCGGTGTCGGTGACCTCGAAGGCTCCGCTGTAGTACCTACCCTGGGTGTGGGCATACCTGTTCGATGCGATCGCCGAGGACGGGTGGGAGTAGGTCGCCCTCCCGCTGCGCTCGACACCGAACGTCCCGTCACCCTTGAAGACCCTCGGGGAGAACAGAACGGTCTCGTTGCGACTGGCAATCAGGGTGCCACCCGATCCGTCCGCCTCGGCGTCACGGTAGTAGTCGATGAGGATCGGCAGGTCCGTGTTCAGCGGCACCCCATTAAAGGCAAGGAGGGTGCGGTTGCTGTCAGAAAAGCCGATGTACTCCGAGGTCCTGCCACGAGTCCACCTGGAGTCACTCGAGGTGAAGCTCGGATTCGTCTCGATGACGGTCACGCGCTGGCGTCCATCCGGCAGGGTCTCGGTCTTCACCGTCGCAATCGGGTCCTTCACGGTGACTCCCTGCGGAAGAGTCATCACGGCCTTGACATTGCCCGGAATCTCAAGGCCGTAGTTGCCGGAGGGGCTGTCAGACACGTTCGCCGAGAGGTAGTAGGTCAAGACTCGCTCGGAGGGCAAGGTGGTGACGCTCTCGCTGCTGACGTCCACGGTGACAGTGCCGTGGTGGCCATCCGCTGTCTGCCCTGCGGTCAGCGGCTTGCCGTTAAGGGAGTCAATGTACGCGCCGGTGTTGGCGAACGTGGAGGCATAGGAGTATCCGCTCAGACCAACTGTCTTGGCTGTATAGGTCTGGGAGACCTGCTGGACGACGCTGCCGTCACCGTCGTAGAGGACAGCCTCAATCGTTGCCACGTCACCGTTCCTGGCGTAGCGGCCGTCGAAGTCGAAGGTCAGCGGGAAGGTGAAGTGCTGGCCGCCGGTCAGGGACGGGAAGCTGTACTTGACGTACTGGTAACCGTCCTCAGTGCCTCGGTCGGTCTTGGCAGCGGTGGAGTCGACGAAGGCGAGCTTCTCGAGCTTGGCGGTCTGTGGCAGGCGAACAACCAGGTAGGGATTGTTCAGCGTGTAGTCCTTGCCCGAGATATCTAGATCGACAACCTGTGAGATCGTCTCATAGGTGTAGAACTCGGTCTTGTCGGTCGTGATGGAGTTGTCGGAGTTGAGCGTTCCGATTGTCATGATGACACGCCCGGTGGAGTCATCGGCGACTGCTGTGGCCGCGCGATCGGTGCCAGCCCCTGCCTCATCACGAGCCGTATCGGCCGACCTGTCAGCGGCAGGCTCATCGACTGCGTTCGTGGACGGATCGGGGGACGCAGGCGCGGCGGTGCTCGTCGCGGCAGGATCAACGGGTGGGGATGTCGTTGCAGTCGCTGTTGGCACCAGTCCGGCGACAGCCAGTGCTGCCGACAGGACGAGGGCCACGGCGGAACGTCGTAGACGCATCGGTGGACCTTCCTAAGGTCAAGGAGGGGAAGTCGTAGCCACTATGAATCCGAGCCACGCTAATAAGCGAGAATACTCATTCCCTCACAACAACGAACATGTAGGTTTCCTACAGAAGCGGACGTGACTTCCCTCATGCCAGTCAGGTCTTCTCGCCTCGGTGGCCTCACCGCGGGAGAAGACTTCTGCCACCACCCTCGCAGCACCCCGTCGCAGGCCTGGAACACGATGAGGGCCCGGAACCTCAGTTCCGGGCCCTCATCCGTATCGTGCGCGGGGGGACTCGAACCCCCATGAACGTCAGTTCACACGGACCTGAACCGTGCGCGTCTACCAATTCCGCCACTCGCGCTTGGAGCGAGGATGACGATAGCGGTCCCAAGGCCCTCGCGTCCAATCCAGCAGCCCGCTCAGTGCGGTGAGACCCGTCACCTGCTTGCCGTGCAGGCCACCCTCCCGCCGGCTCGTAGCGACACCGGTTACGATAGCGGCGGTATTACTGTGACCAGACATTGGCGCAGATCGGTCGCCGTCATCCGGTCACTGACAGGAGGTGCGGAACGTGGGGTTCCTAGACAGGTTCGAGAAGGGCGTGGAGAACGTCGCTGAGCGTGCCATGTCCCGCTTCTCGGGCGACGTCGAGCCCATCGAGATCGCCTCGAAGCTGCGCGAGACCATGGACAAGCGCGCCGCCTCCTTCGCGCGCGACCGATCCGTGGTCCCCAACGTCTTCCGAGTCCACCTCTCCCCCTCGGACGTCGACCGCGTCGACGCCTGGGGCCGTGACGAGATGGTCCGTCAGATGGAGGAGGTCGCCACCTCCCACGCCAGTGAGCAGGGCTACTCCTTCGTCGGCCCCGTCCAGGTCACCTTCGTGGCCGATGCCGCGCTGTCCTCCCCGGCCATCGAGGTCGACTCCTCGACCCGGCGTGGTGCTGCCGCTCCGGCCGCGGCCGCCACCGCCTCGCCGTCCAACCCGATCCTGGACATCGACGGCCAGCGCTACCTGCTCACCGGCCCCGTCACCGTCATCGGCCGCGGCTCGGAGGCGGACATCGTCGTTGACGACTCCGGCGTCTCGCGCCGCCACCTGGAGATCCGCCTCACCCAGGGCCACGCCATCGCCACGGACCTGGGCTCGACCAACGGCACCTACGTCGAGGGCCACCGCATCGACGCAGCCACCCTGCTGGACGGCAACACGCTCACCGTCGGCCGCACCCGCATCATGTTCTGGGACGGCACACACTCCTCCGGGGTCAACGAGTGAGCGAGCTCGCCTTCACCCTCGCCAGGTTCGGCTTCCTGGCGCTGCTGTGGGTCCTCGTCCTCCTCGTCGTGCGCACCCTGCGCCGCGACGTCGCGCCAGGCTCTCCACGCTCCCTGCGCCTGCGCCGCTCCGGCGAGAAGACGACGTCGACACCAGCCGCGCGCTCACGGCGTCGCCAGGCCTCACGCCTCGTCATCACCGAGGGCCCGCTGGCCGGTTCGACCGTGCCGCTGTCCCCCACCTCCATCACCATCGGACGCTCCCCCTCCTGCACCCTGGTGCTGGAGGACTCCTACGCCTCCTCCCGCCACGCCCGCATCTTCCCCAAGGACGGCACGTGGTGGCTGGAGGACCTCGGCTCCACCAACGGCACCACCCTGGCCGGCCAGAGCATGACCGGAACCGCTGAGCTCGCGGTGGGTGTGCCCGTCAGGATCGGCCAGACAACCCTGGAGCTGCGTCCATGACCATCTCCCTGCGCTACGCCGCACGCAGCTCGGTCGGGCTCGTGCGTGCCTCCAACCAGGACTCCGCCTACGCCGGGCCACACCTGGTGGCCATGTGTGACGGCATGGGTGGGCCCGCTGGCGGCGATATCGCCTCCGCGGTGGCGATCAGCCACCTCATCCCCCTGGACGCCGACTCTCACCAGGCCGGTGAGCTGCTCGGCCTCCTGCGCGGCGCCGTCCAGGAGGCCCACGCCGACCTCGTGACCCGCTCCACCGCCGAGCCGGACCTGGCAGGCCTGGGCACCACCTGCGTGGCTGTCATGCGCAGCGGCAACAAGCTGGCCATGGTCCACGTGGGGGACTCGCGCGCCTACCTCCTGCGCGAGGGCGAGCTCACCCAGGTCACCACCGACCACACCTTCGTGGAGTACCTCGTGGAGACCGGGCGCCTGACCCGCGAGCAGGCGCGCCAGCACCCCCAGCGCTCAGTCCTCCTGCGCGTCCTGGGCGACGCCGACGGTGAGGTCCAGCTCGACGAGTCCATCCGCGAGGCTGTTCCCGGCGACCGCTGGCTGCTGTGCTCCGACGGCCTGTCCGGCCCCGTCACCGCCGCCACGATCGGCGAGGTCCTGGCCGGCGTGGAGGACCCTGCCCTGGCTGCGGACCAGCTCGTTGACCTGGCCGAACGCGCTGGCGGACCAGACAACATCACCGCCGTCGTCTTCGACGTCGTCGAGGACGATCCCACCCCGCAGATGGAGCCGCAGGTGGTCGGCTCCGCCTCCGTCCACCGCGAGCGCCTCGCCGCCGACGGCGTCAGCGCCGCCCCGGTCCCGGCCACTCCGGCAGCCAAGGCTGCCGCCCTCGTGGCTGGCCTGGAGGCGGACGGCGAGGCCTCAACCCCCTCCCCTGACACCGCGGAGGAGGAGGCGCTGGCAGCCGAGGCCGAGCGCGACCGCCGCGTCCGTCGTCGTCATCGTCTGCGCACCACCATGGCCTGCCTCGCGACCCTGGTGGCCCTGGCCGTGGCTGGCATCGCCGGCTACATGTGGACCCAGACGCAGTACTACGTCACCACCGCGGGCGGGAAGGTCGCTATCTACCAGGGCATCCCGCAGTCCCTGGGGCCCGTCTCCCTCAGCCATCTTGTGCAGACCTACGACAAGCCGGCCCTGTCCGACCTCGATGAACGCATGCTGGAGCGCCTGGAGGAGACCGTCGCCCAACCCTCCCTGGTTGCGGCACGCACGTACGTGCGCGAGACGGTCTCTGCACGTGTCACCGAGCAGGCCACCGCGACCCCCACAGCCACGGACACGATGGCCAGCTCAGACCCCGTCGAGGTCACCCCGGCTCCCACTGACGCCGCCACGGGACAGTAGGGCTCAGCGATGTCCTCCTCAGAGCCCGCTACGTACACCTCGCCCGCCCCTGCGGCCTCCATCTCGCCCATGACCCGCTCAGGGCGCTGGGCCGAGGCTGGCCTGCTGGTGCTGGCCCTGGCGCTGGGCCTGGGTGGCTTCGCCCTGACGGCCCTCAACCGCACCGGCTCCTCCCCCGCCCAGCTTCTGCCGGTCGCCGGTGCAGTCGTCCTGGCTACCGTCGTCGTCCACCTGTGGGTCAGACGTACCGCTCCCTGGGCGGACCCGGTGCTGCTGCCGATCGCCGTCGCCCTCAACGGCATCGGCCTGGCCATGATCCAGCGCCTGGACCTGTCCTACGAGCGCCTGGGCGAGGCACACGGCTTCTCCGTCAGGCAAGCCATGTGGACCGGACTGGGAGTCGTCCTGTTCTGCCTGGTCCTGCTCATGCGTGACTACAGGCTCCTGCGCCGCTGGGACCGGTGGGCCATGGCCGGCGGCCTCGTCTTCCTCGTCCTGCCCTTCGTGCCGGGCCTGGGCGCGCAGATCAACGGCGCCCGCATCTGGATCCACGTGGGTCCCATGTCCTTCCAGCCGGCAGAGCTGACCAAGGTGCTGCTGGCGATCTTCTTCGCCTCCTTCCTGGTGGCCAACCGGGACAACCTGGCGCTGGCCGGCCGACGGGTCCTGGGCCTGAGCCTCCCGCGGGCGCGCCACCTGGTGCCCCTCCTCATCGTGTGGGGCGCCTCCATCGCCGTGCTCGTCCTCCAGCGTGACCTCGGCTCCTCGCTACTGCTGTTCGGGCTGTTCGTGGTGACCCTCTTCGTGGCCACCGACCGCCCCAGCTGGCTGCTCATCGGTGCCGCGCTGTTCGCGCCCGCCGCCTGGTTCGCCGCCACGCACCTCACCCACGTCCAGCAGCGCTTCTCCGCGTGGCTCGATGCCATGAACCCCGAGGTCTACGCCGCCCCCGGCGGCTCCTGGCAGCTGGTGACCGGCTTGTTCGGCATGGCCTCGGGCGGCCTTCTCGGGACCGGCTGGGGCTCGGGGTACCCCCACCTCGTCACCTTCGCCAACTCCGACTTCATCGTGGCCTCCCTGGGTGAGGAGCTGGGGCTGACCGGCACCCTCGCCCTGCTCATGCTCTATCTCATCCTGGTCCAGCGCGGCCTGCGTACCGCGATGCACCTGCGTGACGGTTTCGGCAAGCTGCTGGCCGTGGGGCTGTCCTTCACGATCGCCCTGCAGGTCTTCGTCGTGGTCGGAGGGATCACACGTCTGATCCCGCTGACCGGCCTGACCACTCCTTTCCTCGCCTACGGCGGCTCCTCCCTCATCGCCAACTGGATCATCCTGGCCCTGCTGGTACGCCTGTCCGACGCCGCCCGCCGCCCCGTGACGTCGGCGCCACGCATCATCGACACCGCCGAGCTGCCCAGCTCCCTGCGCCGAGCCGTTCTGGACGCCGAGGATCCTGAGGAGGCCGAGGCCAGCGCCTCCTCCGCTGGCTCCTCCTCGGTTCCTGACGCGCAGACACAGGAGACGACCTCGTCCGAGCGTCCCGCCTCCGGCCAGGACTCCTCCCATCCCTCGCGGGACGACCAGCCCACCACGATCGTGAAGGGAGCCAGGCCGTGAACCGTCAGATCCACCAGGTCACGGTCCTGGTCCTCGTCATGTTCCTGGCTCTGGCTGCCTCACTCACCTCAGTGCAGGGCCTGGCTCGGCCGGCGCTGTGGGAGTCCGCCTCCTCACAGGGCACGCTGACCACGGACTCACGCAACTCCCGCACCGTCTACGCCGAGTTCGGGACCGACCGCGGCGCGATCATCGTCGGCGAGGAGACCATCGCCGACTCCGTGCCGTCTGACGACGCCTACGCCTACCAGCGTACCTACGCCAACGGTCCCCTCTACGCGCCGCTGACCGGCTACTTCTCCACCTACTTCGCCTCGATGACCGGGCTGGAGCGGGCGGAGAACTCCGTGCTCAACGGCCAGGACCCCTCGCTGCTGTCCTCACGCATCAAGTCCCTCATCACCGGCGGCACCCAGCAGGGCGGCGCCCTGGAGCTGACCATCGACCCTCAGGTCCAGCAGGCGGCCTGGGACGCGCTGGGCGGACGGCGCGGCGCCGTCGTCGCCATGGACCCGGCTACCGGGGCGATCAAGGCCCTGGTCTCCTCCCCCTCCTACGACCCCAACCTCATCGCCTCCCACGACGGCGCCACCGCCCAGCAGGCCTGGGACACCCTGACTGCGGACGAGGCCAAGCCGCTGACCAACCGGGCCATCGCCGGGGACCTGTACCCACCGGGCTCAACCTTCAAGGTCCTCACCGTCGCCGCCGCCCTGCGCGCCGGTGCCGTCACCCCGGACACCGAGGTCGCGGCCCCGGACACCCTCACCCTGCCCCAGACCAGCCACGCCCTGTCCAACTACGCCGGAGAGTCCTGCGGCAACGGCACGGTCACCCTGGCCTACGCCTTCGCCCACTCGTGCAACACGCCCTTCGCCCAGCTGGCGATGGACGCGGGTGACGACGCCCTGGGCCAGGAGGCACGCGCCTGGGGCTTCGACTCCCCCCTGTCCATCCCGCTGGCCGTGACGACCTCGACCTACCCGGCCAACTCCTCCCCGGCCCAGACGGCCATGGCCGGCATCGGCCAGGCCTCCGTGCGAGCGACCCCGCTCATGATGGCCATGGTGGCTGCCACCATCGCCAACGACGGCGTGCAGATGAGGCCCTACCTCGTCTCCCAGACCCTGGACTCCGACCTCAACGTCGTGTCCACCACCACCCCGACCTCCCTGCGCACTCCGGTCAGTGCCGAGACCGCCTCCCAGCTGTCCACCCTCATGCAGCAGGTGGTCTCCGAGGGCACCGGCACCTCCGCCCAGGTGGCGGGTGTCAGCGTGGCCGGCAAGACCGGCACCGCCGAGACCGGCTCCGAGACTGGTGGCCCGGTCACCTGGTTCATCGGCTTCGCAGGCACGGACATCTCCCGCCCCTCGATCGCCTTCGCCGTCGTCCTGGACGGCGGGGAGCAGACCGCGGGGTCCGGCACCGGTGGCTCGGTCGCAGGCCCGATCGCGGCCTCCGTCATCGACGCGGCGGTGGACCAGTGAGACCACACGTCGGGATGGAGCTCCAGGGACGCTACGAGCTCATCGAGCGCATCGCCCTGGGTGGCATGGGTGAGGTCTGGCAGGCGACCGACCTGCGCTCGGGGCGCGCGGTGGCCGCCAAGATCCTGCGCCCGGAGCTGACCGGGGACGAGATCTTCCTGTCCCGCCTGCGCGCCGAGGCCGCCAACTCCCGCGGACTGCGCCACCCCAACCTCGCCGTCGTCCTGGACTCAGGCGAACGTGACGGCTCAGGCTGGATCATCATGGAGCTGGTCCAGGGCCGCGCCCTGTCCGACCTCCTGTCCGAGCAGGGCACCATGCAGGCGGGAGAGATCCTGCCGATCCTGGCTCAGGTGGCTCGCGCCCTCCAGGTGGTCCACGACGCCGGCGTCGTCCACCGCGACGTCAAGCCCTCCAACATCCTCATCAACCGTGAGGGCCTGGCCAAGCTCACCGACTTCGGTATCTCCACCGGCGTCCACCAGCGTCCTCTCACCGCTACGGGCATGGTCATGGGCACCGCCCAGTACCTCTCCCCTGAGCAGGCCATGGGACATATGGCCACCCCCGCCGGCGACCTGTACGCCCTGGGAGTCATCGCCTACGAGGCGCTGGTAGGTCACCGACCCTTCACCGGCGCCACCCAGGTGGACATCGCCTTCGCCCACGTCAACGAGCCGGTCCCGCCACTGCCCGACGGCGTCAACCCTGAGGTCCGCGAGATCGTCATGGAGCTGCTGGCCAAGGACCCGGGGAGCCGACCTCGCTCCGCCCGCGAGGTCGCCCGCCGCCTGGACCGCATCGTCATCCACCTGCCCAAGGAGTCCTGGGACCCGCGCGGGCAGCTGTCGTGGGTCGCCACCGGCCGCCAAGCCACCCCTGCCAGGCACGACACCTCCGTTCCGTCCTCCCGGCCTCGTCCCGGTACGAGACACCGCCGAGAGGCCACAGGAGGCACTCGGGTACCCACCCGTCAGATTCCCGCAGCCTGGCGCACCCGCAGCGCCGTCGCCGCACGCGCAGGCGCTTCCTCCCCAGCCACCGACGACGTCGCACCGCGCCACTCCAGCGGCCGTGGCCTGCTCGGGCTGCCCACGTCACTGTCCTGGCTCATCGTGCTCGGGCTCGTTGCCGCCCTTACCCTCATTGTCACGATCGGTACCCTGGCCGCAGCTCACAGCGCACCAGGGTCCGGCGCTGGCTCATCCGTCACGTCACCGAAGGAGACACTGTGACCGGCCACTTTCCTCAGGTCCTCGCGGGCCGTTACGAGATCCGCGAGCTGATCGGCCGCGGCGGCATGGCCGAGGTCCACCTCGGGTACGACAAGCGCCTGTCCCGCATCATCGCGATCAAGCTCCTGCGCTCCGACATCGCTGGCGACTCCACCTTCCAGGCCCGTTTTCGCCGCGAGGCCCAGTCGGCCGCTGCCCTCAACCACCCGGCCATCGTGGCGGTCTACGACTCCGGTGAGGAGGAGCTGACGGCACCTGACGGCTCGCTCCACTCCGTGCCCTACATCGTCATGGAGTACGTCGAGGGGCACACTGTGCGCGAGCTGCTCGGTGAGGGCGAGGCCGTGCCGATCTCCGAGGCGGTGGAGATCGTCACCGGAGTGCTCGACGCCCTGGAGTACTCCCACCGTGCCGGGATCGTCCACCGGGACATCAAGCCCGGCAACATCATGCTCACCTCCACCGGCGCGGTGAAGGTCATGGACTTCGGCATCGCCCGGGCCATCGAGGACTCCGCGGCGACCGTCACCCAGGCCCACGCCGTGGTGGGGACCGCGCAGTACCTGTCCCCCGAGCAGGCACGTGGCGAGCTCGTCGACGCCCGCAGCGACCTGTACTCCACCGGCTGCCTGCTCTACGAGCTGCTGACAGGAGTGCCCCCCTTCACCGGCGACTCCGCCGTGGCCATCGCCTACCAGCACGTGCGCGAGGTCCCGCGTCCGCCGTCGTCCATCGCGGCTGACATCCCCGAGTCCCTGGACCGGGTGGTGCTCAAGGCGCTGGCCAAGAACCGTGACGACCGCTACCAGGACGCCGCCCACGTGCGCGCCGACCTGCTGGCGGCCGCCCGCGGCCTGCCCGTGAGCGCCCCGACCACGGACTCCTGGGACCGCCAGCCCACCACCGTGCTGGACCAGGTTCCTGGACCCGCTACCACCGTCAGCCCTGCCCCCGCCCCACTGCCCCTGCCTGGCGAGGAGGACGACGACGAGCCACGCACGCGCCGGCCGTGGTGGGTCTGGATCCTCATCCTGCTCATGCTCGTGGGCCTGGGCACCGTGATCGGGCTGGTAGCCTCCGGCTACTTCTCCGGCTCCGAGCCCGACCCCGAGGCCACCGCGACCGCCACGAGCGCGCCGGTGCCGGACGTGAAGAACATGACCGAGGCCGAGGCCAAGCGTGCTATTGAGGACGCGGGCCTGGTCTACCGGCGCGGCGACGACGTCGCCTCGGACAACGTCGAGGAGGGCCTGGCCGTCTCCTCTGAGCCCGGGGCCGGGACCTCCGCCGTCCTGGGCGCCCAGGTGACCGTCCACTTCTCCTCGGGCTCAGCCATGGTTGACGTGCCGAACGTGTCCGGCAGGACCCAGGACGAGGCCAAGAAGTCCCTGGAGGAGGCCGGCCTCAAGGTCGGCAACGTGACCACCGAGGACTCAGGCACGGTGGACAAGGACAACGTGATCCGTACCGACCCGGTGGCCGGTACCTCCGTCTCGCGCGGAGACACGATCGACCTCGTGCTCTCCACCGGGCAGACAGCGGTACCTGAGGGCCTGCCAGGGATGACCCAGGAGGAGGCGCGCGCGGCGCTCCAGGAGGCTGGCCTCGCCGTCGGCAACGTGACCCAGGAGGAGTCCACGGACTACGCCGCCGGGCAGGTCATCCGCACCGACCCGGGAGCCGGGGTCAGCGTGCAACGCGGCGGCGAGGTGGCTCTCGTCATCTCCTCCGGCGCTTCGACCACCGCCACCGTGCCCGCTGACATCCTGGGGATGACGGGTTCCGAGGCGATGGCCGCCCTTCATTCCGCCGGCTTCACCAAGGTCACGGTCCAGGGTCCCAGCGACGGTGTCGTCACCAACGTCAGCCCCGGCCCCGGCTCCGTGCTGGGTAAGGAGACCGCCATCACCGTGAGCACCTCCCCGGAGTCCCGTTCCGCCGGCCGCTCAGGCTCATGATCCCCGACCCCGCCGTCGAGGGGTCCTGGGTCTGAGGAGCCCGACGACAGCGCACCCATGACTGAGGCCCCCGGCTGCCATGAGCCGGGGGCCTCAGTGCACCTGAGCGCGTGTCGCTTCGCTCTCTCGCGAGGCGCGGAAGTGAGGACGCCTGTCAGACGGTCGCGTTGCCGGACAGGTGCCAGGTCTCGTTGGCCCAGGGGAAGACCACCTGGAAGAGCAGCAGCACGACCGCGGCGACGATGACGAGCGCCTCGAAGAGCTTGAGCCAGCCCGGGCCGGGAAGGTGTCGCCAGATCCATCCGTACATCAGTTGACCTCCGGGTCGTTGAGCACCGAGGCGGGGCGGCCCTCGGAACGTGGCATCCAGTAGGAGAACTTCGCGTGCACGATCCACCGGTGGTCGTTGCCCCACTCACCGGTGGTCAGGGAGTGACAGGTTGTGAGCGTGATGTAGCGCTCCGTCGGTGCCGCACTGGGGTCGCCGGGGACCGGGGCGATCACCTCGACGGCCTCAGGCAGGACGATGTCGTGCGAGGTGACCGTGTAGACGTACCAGGTGTCCTTGGTGGCGACGATGATCTCGTCGCCCTCCTCCAGCAGGTCGACACGCCGGAAGGAGTTGCCGTTGGTACGACGGTGGCCGGCGATGGCGAAGTTGCCGACCTCGCCGACCTGCTGGGTCTCGGTGTAGTGGCCGGCTGCCGCCTGGTCGAGGACGTCCGCGCCCGTCCCCTCCTGGATCGGCATGTTGTTGTTGGTGATGCCGTACCACCTGGGGACCACCAGCATGCCAATGGTCTGTCCGTAGCCCACAGCCTCAGCCACAGGAGGTGCGTCAGTGTGCTTGGTTCCCTCCACGCGCGGCGACTCGACCTGGACCTCATGGAACGCCACCTTGTGCTCGTTGGCGATCTTGGTCGCGTCGATGCCGGTCCACCACAGCTGCCACACGAGGAAGAGGGCGATGACGAGCCCTGCGGTGATGAGGAGCTCGCCGATGCTTCGGACAGCGACGTCGAGCGGCCCACTCTTGGGGGCCCGCTGGTGGCGACCACGAGACGACATCTGACCTCCTGAGTAGGCGTTCCGCCCGCCAGTCTAGGGCTCTCAGGTCGCCAGAACGGCTCCCCTCGAGTTGTCTCGGACTCATTCCGGCGTCCCCTGGCAGCTGTGACACGGCTTGCTGGCCGCCACCTGACTGCCTGCTGGCTGTGAGCCGACGGCGTGACTCTGGCCCGTTCCGTCCCTGAAGCCGCGATGACCTAGGCTGTGCACGGACCGCGCCAAACGAGCGACCGGAAACCGGCCGCGCTGTCTGCAAGGAGGCCCTGGTGGGCGAGGAGAAGAAGAAGGACCCGGCTCGCTCCGGTAACCCCGCGAAGGCTGCGGCTGCTGAGCGTGAGCGCCTGGAGGCCTCGCGCGCCGCCGCCAACCGCGTCTCCCGCGTCCCCACCAAGGTCAAGGAGACCGGCTCACCGCGCTGGTACGCCCCGACGATGGTGACCCTCATGTGCGTCGGCCTGCTGTGGGTCGTGGTGACCTACCTCTTCAAGGGCCAGTACCCGATCCCCTACTTCACCGCGCACCACGCCAGCGACTGGCTGGTCAACGGCAACCTCTACATCGGCTTCCTCGTCATCCTGGCCGGCTTCCTGGGTCTGCTGCACTGGAAGTGAGCGTGAGGGCGCAGGGCGCCTTCGCCGTCGGCCCGCCCGGCCTGCCACGGCAGCCCGGGCGGTAGCACCGGGATCGTGCGGGGCACCGCCTCAGCCGTGCGTGAGCTGCATCGTGTCCGGGTGCGATCCCGTGCGGTGACCACGCTCCAGGGCGTCCAGCGCCGCTATCTGCTCCTGGCTCAGGACGAGGTCGAAGACCTCGGCGTTGGCACGCATCCGCTCGGGGTGCACTGACTTCGGGATGACGACCAGCCCGTGCTGCAGGTGCCATCGCACCACGACCTGTGCCGGGCTCACCCCGAGCTCGTCGGCCACCTGCTGGACCACCGGGTCAGTGACCATGAGGCCGCGTGCCAGCGGGGACCAGGACTGGGTCACGATCCCCAGCTCCTCGTGCACCTCACGCATCCGGCGCTGCTGGAGGTAGGGGTGGATCTCGATCTGGTTGACCGCCGGGACCACGCCGGTGGCCTGGATGATGGTCTCGAGGTGGTCGTGCTGGTAGTTCGAGACACCGATGGCGCGCACTCGCCCGCTCTCTCGCAGCGCGATCATCGCCTCCCAGGTCCGCTCCAGGGAAAGGCCCGGAGTCCTGGCCAGGGGCCAGTGCACGAGGAAGAGGTCCAGGACCTCAAGCCCCAGGCGCTCCATCGTCTCGTCGAAGGTGCGGGCGACATCCTCGGGCGCGTGATGGGGGTTGTCCAGCTTGGAGGTGACGAAGACGTCCTCGCGCGGCAGCCCGATCGCGGCGATCGCACGTCCCACACCGGCCTCGTTGCCGTACATCTGTGCGGTGTCCAGGTGCCGGTAGCCAATCTCCAGACCCTGCTCGACCACCGCCTGGACGTCCTCGTCACTGATCTTGTAGGTACCCAGGCCTAGCTGAGGCATGAGGACCTCCGAGCCCTCGGCCACGGCGTGAGTCAAGGGGATCATGGCGGCAGGAAGTGCGTGGGTCATGACTGAAGCCTAGGCGGACACGGCTCGTTCTGACCGCCGTTTCCGCCTTCACCGTGCTCGCTGCCCGGTCACCGGTATGACAGGGACGCGACGGGCCCGGGATGCGATGAGTGTGGTCCTCGCCTGCCCGTGTGCGAAGAACGCCTTCGGGCCGGCACGCACTGGCCTGCCGGCCCGAAGGCGTCAGTGTCGCGGCGGACGAGCCGCGCCGTCGTCAGTCCTCGACAGAGTCCTTCAGGTCCTTGGCGGCGTCGACCGCCTTGTCCTTGAGCTCTTCAGCCTTGTCCTTGGCGGCCTCAGCAACCTCGGCGGCCTCGTCCTTGACGTCCTCGACCGCCTCAGCGACGTCGAAGTCCTCGGTGGAGTCGGCCCAGTACTCCTCGGCCCACGGGTCCTCCACCGGCTGGCTACGGCGCCATACGACGTAGGCTGCGGCAGCGGCACCGGCAGCCAGCGTGGTCCAGCCCAGGCACTTGAGGACGCGGCGGGACTTGCGCGGCTTGGGCGCCTCGACGGCGGCCAGGCGAGCAGCCTCGGCGGCACGCTGGGCGCGCTCGGTCACGGTACCGGGCGTCTGGGCGGCAGCCTGAGCGGCGGAGGCGGCGCGCTGGGCACGCGGCAGGTAGTCCTCGACGACCCGGCTGCGGGCCTCGGTGTATGCCGGCTCCAGGCGCTCCTGGGCGCCGGCAGCCACGCGAGCCAGGTCCTTACGCGCCTTGACCACGTGCGGGGCAACCCACTCGGCGGCACGCTCAGCCTGCTCGGCGACGTTCTCCGCGAATGCGGCAGCCTCCTCGCGCAGCTGGTCAGTGTCAAGGTTCTTCTCGATCTTCTTCTTGAATGCCATGGCTTCTCCTAGCTGAGAGAGACGTCGGTCATGCGAGTGACGATGACTGAAGCCTATGGTCCCACTCCAGGCTGACCGGCGCCTGAGAACGGCCACCCTGTTTTGCCTGGGGTGAACACCGCCTGTCGTGCGTGGGCTGCCACTCCTTCCAGGAGCGAGCGCGTGCGACGATGAGGCCCATGGAAGCGACACTGCACACCAACCTTGGCGACATCCGCCTCGAGCTCTTCCCGGAGCAGGCTCCCGAGACCGTCTCGAACTTCGTCGGCCTGGCCACTGGCGAGAAGACCTGGACGGACCCCCAGACGGGGGAGGAGACCAACGCTCCTCTGTACGACAACGTCATCTTCCACCGCGTGATCCCCGGCTTCATGATCCAGGGTGGTGACCCGCTGGGCACCGGTACCGGCGGCCCCGGCTACGTCTTCGACGACGAGATCGACTCCTCGCTGACCTTCGCCTCCCCCTACGTGCTGGCCATGGCCAACGCCGGGCGCCGCTTCGGCAGGGGCACCAACGGGTCCCAGTTCTTCATCACCACCGGGCCGACCGAGTGGCTCCAGGGCAAGCACACGATCTTCGGCGCCGTCGCGGACGAGGACTCGCGCAAGGTCGTGGACGCCATCTCCGCCGTGGCCACCGACCCCCGTGACCGTCCTTTGGAGGACGTCATCATCACCTCGGTGACCGTCCAGAAGTGACACCGACCGCGTGAGTCACGCCGTGCGTGCCCACTGACCCCTTGCCGACGCCGTCGGACCGCCCGGTCCGACGGCGTCGTACGCATCCGACCAAAGGAGTCCTCCATGAGCCAGGACAGCCCTGCCGCAGCCTCCGACGCCCAGCCGGTGTGCCCGCGCCACCCCGACCGCGTCTCCTACGTGCGCTGCCAGCGCTGCGGGCGCCCAGCCTGCCCCGAGTGCCAGGTACCCAGCGCCGTCGGCGTGCACTGCGTGGACTGTGTACGCCAGGCCCAGCAGCGCCGTCGGCCCACGCGCACGCTCCTGGGAGGCGTCGCGGTCCAGGACGCGCGGATCACGACCGGGCTCATCGTGGCCTGCGTAGCGGTGTACGTGGTGCAGATGCTCCGTCCCTCGCTGACTGCTGACCTCGGCTTCGCTCCCGTGGTGGCGCTGGACCAGCCCTGGCGCTTCCTGACCACCGCCTTCCTCCACGGCTCCCTCATGCACCTGGCCTTCAACATGTGGGCGCTGTGGGTGTGCGGCACCTCCCTGGAGCCGCTGCTCGGGCGCTGGCGCTTCGCCGTGCTCTACGCGCTGTCCGCCCTGGGAGGCTCGACGGCGATCTACCTGCTGGCCTCTCCCGTCTCCCGGTCCTGGATCACGCTCACGGTAGGTGCCTCAGGCGCGGTCTTCGGCCTCTTCGCGGCCGTGTTCATCATCCAGCGTCGCTTCGGCCGGGACACCTCCGCCATCCTCGGTCTGCTGGCAGTCAACCTCGTCATCTCGGTGCTAGGGGCCGGGATCTCCTGGCAGGGGCACCTGGGTGGCCTGCTGACCGGCCTGGTGGTTGCGTCCCTGTTCGCCTGGGCACCGCGTGAGCGCCGCGGTCCCGTGGCGGTGTGGGGGAGCGTAGGCATCGGCCTGGTGCTGGCAGCGCTGGTGGCGGCTAAGTACCTTCTCGTGTAACCCGGCACTGGCGTCGAAGGGCTTGGGCACCACGTGGTGCCCAAGCCTTTTTCTTCGCTGCTGTCGCGCGTCCACCAGGTTGTCCACAGATCGCGCGAAGCACAGCGCTGTCATTCCTCCACACCTGTGGGTAAACCTGTGGAATAACATTCATGTAGTTCTCCACAGACCTTTCCACACCTGGGGACAATTGTGAGTGATGACGCCGCATGAATGACAAGAGTCCTTTAGGACACAGCTGGGGACGGCGCCAGGCCACTGGCGGTGCACAGTGTGGATGACAAGCTGACGAGCTCTCCCGTCGCTTCAGGCCCTTAACAGTCGCGCTCGACTCGCACCAGAGCCGCATTCCCCCAGCATCCCGTCGCTTCAGCCCCTTAACAGTCGATTCCGCTGCGGGGAGCATAGGGATCGACTGTTAAGGGCCTAGAGCGATGAGAATGGGGGCGATCACGGGGCTGTCCAGGCCTGAGGACGACTGTTGAGGACCCAAAGCGACGATCCCCCGGAACCTCAGCAGGTCCGGGGGATCGTGATGGTGGAGCCAACGGGACTCGAACCCGTAACCCCCTGCTTGCAAAGCAGGTGCGCTACCAATTGCGCCATGGCCCCGATGTAGTTGTGAGCGGCGAGGTCTCCTCCGTGGCCCTCAGTCCGTGACCTCAGTCCACGGCATCCGGCTCATCCGCTCGGACTCGTACCTGAGCCAGGCGGCGTAGCCGGCCCCGACCAAGGACAAGAAAACCGCGGTTAGCACGAAGGGTCGGATCCTCATGAACCCTCCTCATCGTTCCACCGCGGGTGGTGGGCCTAGCTGGACTCGAACCAGCGACCTCATCCTTATCAGGGATGCGCTCTAACCAACTGAGCTATAGGCCCTTGCGACCGGAAGAGATTAACCCACCCGGTCTCAGGCGACCAAATCCAGTCACTCGTCCGCCAGTGTGAGATGAACCCCACCAACCAGTGCGGCCGTCACGTTGTAGAGGAAGGCACCGACCGTCGCCAGCGCCGTGGTGAGGATGATGTTGATAACGGCGATGATCGTCGCCATCGACACGGCACGGGAGAACTTCATGTACTCCAGCAGCGCGGTGAAGGAGTTCGACTCCGACTCCATGACCTTGCCCACCAGGTCCTGGATCGTGGAGAACACGTGCATCGCGTCAAGCATGAACCACACGAAGGCGGCCGCCACGACGAGCATGATGCCGGCTGCCACGCTCAGCAGAAAGGCGACCTTCATGACCGAGAAGGGACTGACCCGCGTCAGCGCCAGGTGCACCCGACGCGGACCTGCCAGCGTGGGCCTGCTCGATGAGCTCGGCACCTGGGTGGTGCTGGCGCTGTCTGCCTTGCCGGACTCACCGGCGGGGTGGCGGGTTTCCGGCTTGCTCATGCCTGGTCCTCACTGTTGTCGTTGTCGTCCAACGCTACCGTGTCGCCCGCCTGCTCCGCAGGAGAGGCAGGCTCGTCGTCGCCGTCGATCTCGCGCTCGGTGTTGCGGGCGACGGCGATGATGCGGTCGCCGTCGTCGGGCTTGGCGAAGGTGACGCCCTGGGTGCTGCGTCCGGTCACCGAGACCTCGTCCACGCGGGAGCGCACGACCTTGCCCGACGCCATGATGCACAGCACCTCGTCGGTAGGTGCTGTCACCAGCGCGCCGACCAGGTCACCACGCTCCTCCACGAGGTTGGCGACCTTGACACCCAGGCCTCCACGGCCCTTGGTCGGGTACTCAGCCACGTTGGTCCGCTTGGCGTATCCGCCCTCGGTGACCACGAAGAGGTCAGCGTCAGTCCACTGCGGGTCGACGACGTCCATCGCCAGCAGCCAGTCGCCGTCGCGGAACCGCATGCCGGTCACGCCGCTGGTGGCGCGGCCGGTGGGACGCAGGACGTCGTCGGAGGCGTGGAAGCGGGCGGACTGGCCGTGGCGGGAGACCAGGAGGAGGTCCTGCCCCTCAGACAGCAGCCGTGCCGAGACGAGCTCGTCGGGGTTGCCCTCCGCGTCCTCACGCAGGTTGATCGCGATGACACCGCCCGAGCGGTTGGAGTCGTACTCACTCAGGCGCGTCTTCTTCACCAGGCCACGCTTGGTGGCCAGCACGAGGAAGTCGGCCTGCTCGTAGTCCTTGAGCTCCATGACCTGGGCGATCTCCTCGCCGGGCTGGAAGGCGAGCAGGTTGGCCACGTGCTGGCCCTTGGCGTCACGCCCGCCCTCAGGGAGCTCATAGGCCTTGGCGCGGTAGACCCGGCCCAGGTTGGTGAAGAAGAGCAGCCAGTGGTGGGTGGTCGTGACGAAGAAGTGGTTGACGACGTCGTCCTCGCGCAGCGCCGCTCCCTTGACTCCCTTGCCCCCGCGGTGCTGGGAGCGGTAGGCGTCGGTACGTGTGCGCTTGGCGTAGCCCGAGCGGGTGATCGTGACGACGACCTCCTCCTCGGGGATGAGGTCCTCCATGCTCATCTCGCCGTCGAAGGGCACGATGCGGGTACGCCGCTCGTCGCCGTACTTCTCGACGATCTCAGCCAGCTCGTCGGAGACGATGCCGCGCTGACGCTCGGGGGAGGCGATGATGTCCTTCAGGTCCGCGACCTTGGCCTGGAGCTCGTCAGCCTCCTGCTGGATCTTCAGGCGCTCCAGGGCAGCCAGGCGTCGCAGCTGGAGGGCGAGGATCGCGTCGGCCTGCACCTCGTCCACGCCTAGCAGCCCCATCAGGCCCCCACGGGCCTCGTCAGCGGTCTGGGAGCGGCGGATGAGGGCGATCACCGCGTCCAGCGCGTCCAGGGCCTTGAGGTAGCCTTCGAGGATGTGCAGACGCTCCTGCGCCTTGCGCAGGCGGAAGCGCGAGCGGCGCACGATGACGTCGATCTGGTGGTCCACCCAGTGGCGCACGAAACCGTCCAGGCTGAGCGTGCGCGGGACGCCGTCGACCAGGGCCAGCATGTTGGCCGGGAAGTTGTCCTGGAGTTGGGTGCGCTTGTACAGGTTGTTGAGGACCACCTTGGCCACGGCGTCGCGCTTGAGCACGATGACCAGGCGCTGGCCGGTACGTCCGGAGGTCTCGTCGCGGATGTCCGCGATGCCGCCGACCTGCCCGTCGCGCACGAGCTGGGCGATCTTGTCCGCGAGGTTGTCCGGGTTGACCTGGTAGGGCAGCTCGGTGACCACCAGGCACTGGCGTCCCTGGATCTCCTCGACGTTGACCACGGCGCGCTGGGTGATCGAACCGCGACCGGTGCGGTAGGCGTCCTCGATACCGCGCCGGCCCAGGATCGTGGCCCCGGTGGGGAAGTCAGGACCGGGGATACGCTCGATGAGCGCCTCCAGCAGCTCCTCGCGCGAGGCGTCAGGGTGCTCCAGGAGCCACTGGACCCCGCGCGCGACCTCACGCAGGTTGTGCGGCGGGATGCGGGTAGCCATACCCACCGCGATGCCCTCGGAGCCGTTGACCAGGAGGTTGGGGAAGCGAGCCGGCAGGATCGTCGGCTCCTGGTTCTTCCCGTCGTAGTTGTCCTGGAAGTCGACGCTCTCCTCGTCGATGTCACGGACCATCTCCATGGCCAGCGGCGCCATCTTGCACTCGGTGTACCGGGGCGCGGCCGGCCCCAGGTTGCCGGGGGTGCCGAAGTTCCCCTGGCCGGCCACCAGCGGGTAGCGCAGCGACCACCACTGCACCAGGCGCGCCAGGGCGTCGTAGATGGCGGCGTCGCCGTGGGGGTGGTAGTTACCCATGACCTCGCCAACCACGCGGGAGGACTTGGAGAAGGAGGACGTGGGGCGGTAGCCGCCGTCGTACATCGCGTACAGGACGCGGCGGTGGACGGGCTTGAGGCCGTCCCGCACGTCCGGCAGCGCACGACCCACGATGACGCTCATCGCGTAGTCGAGGTAGGAGCGCTGCATCTCCATCTGGAGGTCGACCGGCTGGATGCGGTCGTGGGTCTGCTCGCTGATCGGGGTGGTCTCGTCGCTCACGGGTTTCCTTTGCTGGTCAGGTCAGGTCTGGTCTCTCGACGGCGCGGCTCACGGTGACCGGGCCGGTCACCTGGCTGCGGGGCTAGATGTCGAGGAACCTCACGTCAGCGGCGTTGCGCTGGATGAAGGAGCGACGCTGCTCGACGTCGTCGCCCATGAGGATGGAGAAGGTCTCGTCCGCGTCCGCGGCCTCGTCGAGGGTGACCTGCTTGAGGATGCGGGCAGCGGGGTCCATCGTGGTCTCCCACAGCTCGTGGTCGTTCATCTCACCCAGACCCTTGTACCGCTGGATACCGCCCTCCTTGGGCAGTCGGCGGCCGGCCTCGGCCCCGGCCCTGAGCAGCTGGTCGCGCTCGGCGTCGGAGTAGGCGAACTCGTGCTCCGCGTTGGACCACTTGAGGCGGTACAGCGGGGGCATGGCGATGTAGGTGTGTCCCTGCTCGATGAGGGGACGCATGTAGCGGAAGAGCAGCGTGAGCAGCAGGGTCGCGATGTGCTGGCCGTCGACGTCGGCGTCGGCCATGATGACGATCTTGCCGTAGCGCAGCCTGGAGATGTCGAAGTCCTCACCGATCCCGGTGCCGAAGGCGGTGATGAGGGAGCGGATCGTGTCGCTGGACAGCGCCCGGTCCAGGCGCGCCTTCTCCACGTTGAGGATCTTGCCTCGGATCGGCATGATCGCCTGGTGCTCGGGATCGCGTCCCCCCACGGCGGAGCCGCCGGCGGAGTCTCCCTCGACGATGAAGATCTCGCACTCGGCGGCGTTGCGCGAGGAGCAGTCACGCAGCTTGCCGGGCATCGAGGCTGACTCCAGCACACCCTTGCGGCGGGTAGCCTCGCGGGCCTTGCGGGCCGCCACGCGCGCGGCCGCCGCCTGGCTGGCCTTGGTGATGACCGCCTTGGCGTCAGCCGGGTGGGAGTCGAGCCAGTCACCCAGGCGGTCGTAGACGGTCTGCTGGACGAAGGTGCGGGCCTCGGTGTTGCCCAGCTTGGTCTTGGTCTGCCCCTCGAACTGGGGCTCGGAGAGCTTGACCGAGATGACCGCGGTCAGGCCCTCGCGGATGTCGTCACCGGTGAGGTTGTCGTCGCGGTCCTTGATCAGACCCTTCTCACGCCCGTACTTGTTGATGAGCGTGGTCAGGGCCGTGCGGAAGCCCTCCTCGTGGGTACCGCCCTCGGTGGTGTTGATGGTGTTGGCGTAGGTGTGGACGGACTCGGAGTAGGCGCTCGTCCACTGCATGGCGATCTCCAGGCTGATGCCGTGGGTCTCGTCCAGCGCCTTCTCGGCCTCGAAGTCGATGATCTCGGGGTGGATGAGGTCGACCTTCTTCGACTTGTTGAGGAAGGCGACGTAGTCGTGCAGGCCGTTGGCGTAGCAGTAGGAGACCTCGCGCTTGCCCTTGACCGGGTCGTCGGCGGTCCCGGCCTCGTCCCCGGTGATCTCGTCACCGTCGTCGTTGACGCCCTCACGCTCGTCGGTCAGCGTGATGCGCAGGCCCTTGTTGAGGAAGGCCATCTGCTGGAACCGACGGCGCAGGGTCTCGTAGTCGAACTGGACCGTCTCGAAGATCTCCGGGTCGGGGTAGAAGATCTGGGTGGTACCGGTGGCCTCGGTCTCCTCACCCATGACCAGAGGGGTCTTGGGGTGACCGCCGTCGCCGAAGCTCATGCGCCACACGTGACCCTGGCGACGCACCTCGGTGTCCACACGGGTGGACAGGGCATTGACCACGGAGATACCCACACCGTGCAGGCCGCCGGAGACCGCGTAGCCTCCGCCTCCGAACTTGCCGCCGGCGTGCAGGACGGTCATGACCACCTCGACGGTGGGCCTGTGCTCGGTGGGGTGCTCGTCCACCGGGATACCGCGGCCGTTGTCGACGACCTTGAGACCGCCGTCGGCCTGGATGGTGACCTCGATGTGGTCGCAGAAGCCAGCCAGGGCCTCGTCCACGGAGTTGTCGACCACCTCGTAGACCAGGTGGTGCAGGCCTCGCTCACCGGTGGAGCCGATGTACATGCCCGGGCGCTTGCGCACCGCCTCCAGGCCCTCCAGGACCGTGATGTCGCTGGCGCCGTACTCGCCGCTAGGGTGGCCGCTACGGGCCTCGGCCCCGGGCTCAGGGGTGGTCACAGGCTGGTCCTGGTCAGACACGTGTCAGCTGCTCCTCGTTCTGTGCGTCGATGGCAGACAGGACCTCTCAGAACGCCGTGATACGGATGCGGTCCGCGGCGTGTAGGTGGGTACCTGCGCAAGGTTCGCGACGCACCTTGGGCTATTCCGAGCCCATTCTAGCCTGTCAGGCCGTCACCCCTCATTCCTGGTCCCGTCCACGGCACGTGGGAGGGGTCACGCTGAGACAGTCGACGACGCCGGCGCTCACCCGTAGGTGTCTCGCGGTCCACGCCCGCCGCGCGCCCCGCCGAAGCGACCGTGCCTCCAGGTGGGCGACCCCGGTCCCAGGACCCGGATCTCGACGGCGGGAACGCGTCTGCCCGGGTAGAGCCGTTCGAGCTCGTGGGCCACGGCCGCACTGATCGAGGGCATCATGAGCCGCAGCTGCTGGGCCCAGGCGCTGGAGGAGCTGCGGACGTCCAGCCGCCCCTCCTCAAAGGCCACCACCTCAGCGTGCTCAGCGATCTGGGGACCGACGATTCGTTCCCACGCCACGACCACCTGTGCCATCGCCAGCTTACCGGCCCAGCCTCGCTCGACGACGGCGCGGGCCAGTTCACGCTTGCCGGTACGCGGGTCGAAGCGGGTCGGGCCAGGTCGGTCGCGTCCCGGAGGCAGGCCCGGACCACGGTCCGTCTCCGGGTCCTCGTCCTCCCGAGCCGATCGTCTGGCGCGTGGAGCGTCCCAGGCAGCGACACCGTCCTCACCCACAGCGTTGCGTCGCAACGAGCTGCGTGCGACGCCACCGGTCCAGGCCTGCTCCTGCAGCCGGGCAAGCTGTGCCAGGGCGAGGGCGTCGACGTCGGCCCCGTCCTGCGGCAGGGGCACGTCCCTTCGGGCCGCCTCGCTCCTGCCCCTGGGCGTGCCGCCGTCACCACCGCGCGGTTGACCTGCCTGGCTATCCACGGGTGATCCTCGAGGCCTCGACGCTCATGCGGACGCCGTCCAGCTCATCGGGGACGTCCTGAGGCACGGCTGCGGTCACCAGCACCTGCTGCGCCCCGGCCACCATCTGCGCCAGGGCGCGGCGCCGTCCCTCGTCCAGGGAGGCGAAGACGTCGTCGAGGATGAGGACAGGCTCGCCGTCGCCACCGTAGGCGTCGACGTCGTGGCGCAGCATCTCGTAGGAGGCCAGCCGCAGGGCGAGCGCCAGCGACCACTGCTCTCCGTGGGAGGCGAAGCCCTTGGCGGGCAGCCCGGCCAGGAAGAGGGAGAGCTCGTCACGGTGAGCACCCACAAGGTTGGCACCGCGGTCGATCTCACGGGCGTGGAGCTGACCCATTGCGGTCTCCAGACGCTGGGCGGTGGCTGCCTGGTCGAGCAGCTCCTCCTCCCCGGCAGGCCAGGAGGCGTCCTGCAGGTCGTTCATCGTGCGCGGGTCAGGATCAGGCGCTCCCTCATGAGCCAGCAGGCTGGAGCGGTAGGCCACGTGCACCGGGGACTGGGCCTGGCTCACCGCCTCGTACGCCGAGGCGAGCCAAGGGCGCAGGCGACGCACGACATCGACCCTGGCGGCGATGAGAGTGGCGGCAGCCGCAGCGAGCTGGGCGTCCCAGACCTCGAGGGTGGAGAGCATGGAGGCGGTCGACCGGCGGGCGGCCCGCGCCGACTTCAGCAGGCTGGCGCGCTGGGCGAGGATCTTGTCGTGCTCGGCGCGCACTCCGGCGAGCGTGGGTCGCAACGTCACCGCGAGGTCGTCAAGGAAGCGGCGGCGGACCCCGGGCTCCTCACGCACCAGGCTCAGGTCCTCAGGGGCGAAGATGACGGTACGCAGGACACCAAGAAGCTCGCGAGGCCGTACAGGGCTGCGACCCAGCCGTGCACGGTTGGCCTTGCCGGAGATGAGCTCGATCTCCACCACCGTCGGGCGCTCACCGTGGACGACCTTGGCACGCAGGACCGCCCCGGCAGGCTGGGGACTGCCTGGCAGGGCCCGGCGTACCAGCGCGGAGTCTGCGCCCACGCGGTGACTCGTGAGGTTGGACAGGTACCCGACGGCCTCGACCAGGTTCGTCTTTCCCTGCCCGTTGGAGCCGATGAAGGCCGTGACACCGGTTTCCAGGGACAGGACGAGGGTGTCGTAGGAGCGAAAGTCGTCCAGGGACAGGTCAGAGACGTACACGCACGATCACCGCCGGCTCGCCCGCGCCCGCGCTAGGACGCCTGTTCACGCTCCGAAGCGGATAGGCATGATGAGGTAGCGGAAGGACGGGTCCTTCTCACCACCGATCGACTCCACACCGGTGAGCACCGCGGGCTTGGACGGGTGGGTGAAGTCCAGCGTCACGTAGGGCTGGTTGATCGCACCCAGTCCGTCCAGGAGGTAGCCGGGGTTGAAGGCGGTCGAGATGTCCTCACCCTCCAGATGAGCCTGAAGCTGCTCTGAGGCCTGGGCGTCCTCCCCGGTGCCCGCGTCCAGAGCGAGGTTGCCCTGCGTGAAGGACATGTGGATCGGCGTGGATCGGTCTGCCACGAGGCTGACGCGACGAACTGCGGACATGAGCTCCTCGCGTCCGACCGTGGCGTGAATCGAGGTCTCCTCAGGGAAGAGTCGCAGGACCGGCGGGTAGTCGCCGTCGGTCAGCAGGCTCGTGGTACGGCGCCCGCCCGCCTCGAAGCCAATGAGTCCCGAGGTGGCCGAGCCTGCCTCGGTCAGGGCGACGGTCACGTCACCAGTGGACGTGAGGGACTTGGCGACGTCGGAGAGCGTGCGGGCCTTGAGCAGCGCGTGGGTGGCAAGGCTCTTGTCCTGGCTGGCCCAGGTCATCTCACGTACCGCCAGGCGGTAGCGGTCGGTGGCCATGAGGGTCAGGGAGTCGCCGTCGACCTCCATCTGGACGCTGGTGAGCAGCGGCAGGGTCTCGTCGCGCGAGGCGGCGATCGAGACCTGGGCGACGGCCTGGGCGAGGTCGTGGGCGTCCACGGTGCCGGCGGTGGAGGGCATAGCGGGCAGGGACGGGTAGTCCTCCGCCGCCATAGCGGCCAGTGCGAAGCGCGAGGAGCCACAGCTGACCGTCACCTTGGTGCCCTCGACCTCGAGGTCGACCGGCTTGGAGGGCAGGGCCTTGGCGATGTCCGCCAGCAGGCGCCCGGAGACCAGGACGACACCCTCCTCCTCAACCTCAGCAGGAATCTCGCAGTGGGCGGAGACCTCGTAGTCGAAGGAGGCCAGGACCAGTGAGGCGCTGGAGGCCTCCAGACGCACACCCGCCAGGACCGGTACCGGAGGACGAGCCGGCACCGAGCGGGCGGTCCAGGTCACGGCCTCGGCGAGGACGTCGCGGTCAACCCTGAGCTTCACAGTGCACTCCTGTCTGCGTTCATGCGGTCCTGACTGGTTCGCAGGCTGCTGGGCCTGACAACGGGCAGGACGATCTGGTTGGAGTCTAGACGCATGGGTACCGGGCGCGTCGAGTCCACAGGACGGGGCGTGGGTGAGTCAGGCGTGGACCGTGTTGGCAGGTCGGGGATGGATGACATGAATTCTTGGTTCGTAGGGTTGTTAGGAGATGTGGATTCTGGGGAGAACCACATCTTTCCCTGTTATCCCGGTCCTTGCGGGTGTGGAACCACAGATGTGTAGTTCGGTGGACCACAAGGAGTGACGGTGGAGGGTCCTAGGACGACAGGAATTTCGTCCCCAGGAGGGTCTGAGCTCCTCCACACGACAATTGTTATGTGTCCACGAGCGTTCCGCATCTGTCCACCAGCGTGTCCACAGGGCGGTGACGAGGGCGGGGGGCTGGTCGCCTCCCGGTCCTCCAGTGACGGAGACGCGGAAACGGCGTCGTGTCGCACGTGCTGGGTGCGACATGACGCCGTAGGTACGGAGTGCTGCTTGGGGCAGGTCAGCGACGTGGTGCCAGCGCCGCCTGCTTGATACGGCTGGTCAGCTCGTTGACCTCGTTGAAGGTCTCGCGGCGCTCACCCATCTGGGTGGTGATCTTGCGGTGGGCGCTCATGACGGTGGTGTGGTCGCGTCCACCGAACTCCCGGCCGATGTTGGGCAGCGAGAGCTCGGTGAGCTCGCGGCACAGGTACATCGCGATATGGCGGGGGTGGACGAAGTTCTTGCGCCGGCTCTCACCGCACAGGTCGTCAATCGTCATGTCGAAGTAGTCAGCAACCTGACCCATGATGAGACCGGAGGTGATCTCCTCACCGGTGGGGTCGGTGATGACGTCCTTGAGCGCCACCTCGGCCAGGGTACGGTCGATGGGCTGCTTGTTGAGGGAGGCGAAGGCTGTCACGCGTACCAGCGCACCCTCGAGTTCACGGATGTTCGTGGTGACGCGGCTGGCGATGTACTCCAGGACGTCCTCGGTCACGGAGATGCCGTCCGCACGCGCCTTGAGGGTGAGGATCGCCTGGCGCGTCTCCAGGTCCGGCGGCTGCACGTCAGCGACCAGCCCCTCCTGGAAGCGGGAGATCAGGCGGTTGTTGAAGCCTTTGAGTTCCAGGGCCGGCTGGTCGGAGGTGAGCACGATCTGCTTCTCCGCGATGCGTAGGGCGTTGAAGGTGTGGAAGAACTCCTCCAGCGTCTGCTCCTTGCCCTCAAAGAACTGGACGTCGTCGACCAGGAGGATGTCGACGTTGCGGTAGCGGTCCTTGAAGTTGCGCATCTGGCCGTCTGCGACCGAGGCGATGAAGTCGGAGACGAACTCCTCGGAGTTGACGTACTTGACGGTGATGCCCGGGTAGAGCGTGCGGGCGTAGTGGCCGATGGCGTGCAGCAGGTGGGTCTTGCCCAGCCCGGAGCCGCCGTAGATGAACAGGGGGTTGTAGGCGCGGCTGGGAGCCTCAGCCACGGCGGCCGCGGCCGTCCGGGCCAGGCGGTTGGACTTGCCCTGGACGTAGGTGGCGAAGGTGTAGCGGGGATTGAGCCGGCAGTCGTCACGGGCCACCTCGGCCGCTGGCAGGGTCGCGGTGGGGTGGCGCGGGGGGACGTAGCCCGGACCGAAGGGGGACGACGTCGGGGTCGGGTCCTCGTCATCGGCCAGGGACTGAGCCGGGTCAGGAACAGGCGAGGGGACCTGCGGGGCGATGGAGGGAGCCGGGGACGTGGGGGAGGGGACTGGTGCCCCGGGCTCGGTCGGCTCGTCGTCACTGTGGTCTGCCGGCTCAGAGGACTGGGTGCCAGGTGTGGGCTGTCCGCCGTCGTCTGCAGGGGGCCAGCGGTCGGAGGAGTGGCTGGAGGACTCCTGGGACGGGTCGATCGTGACCTCGAAGGTGACTGGGTGCCCCCAGACCTCGGTCAGCGCCCGGGCGATCACGGCGTGGTTCTTGTCGATGATGTCGCGAGGCAGGGCGAAGCCGACGACGAGGACGAGGACGTCGTCGACGTCGATGACGCGGGTCATGCGAAGCAGAGCGATCTGGCCCCGTCCCAGCTCCTGCCGAGAGGCGAGGAGGTTCAGGGCGGACTCCCACCGGGTGGTGGCGACGTCAGGCACGACGTACTCCTCGACTGTGCGCTCGAACAGGACACGGCGGCGTGCGGGACCCCTTGGCGGGGCGGAACACCACCGGATAGCCCATCATGATGGCTGGTCACAGAGTTGTCCACACCAGTGCCTGCGGTTGTGGCCAGATGACCGTGCCTGGGCCTGAACGTGGTCGGTT